>NZ_JACWZY010000016.1 GCF_014699005.1 Spirosoma profusum | reverse complement strand
GCTTAAAACGACTACCCCGCCGAAGCATTTGCTTCTCAAAGTCAATCCTCATTCACGACGCAGTAATCGGTCTGTTCATCAATCAAATTTTCTTTGCCGATAAACGCAATTAAGCCACTACCAAGTGATTAAGCAGGGAACCTGGAATGGACCAGTTGTTAGACTGCTGATTTGAAATTAGTGTACCCAATAACGTAGTGGTCCTGTTAACTCGAATCAATCCTAAACGACTTTAGGATTCGAGCTAACAGGACCACTACGTTGAACTGTAACGTAACAAAGCTGTTCAATCAGCAAGTATCAATTCCCTGCTTTAGAAGTCGATTCCGTTTTGACACCCAAGAGCGCCTGCATCTGCTTAACCTGGGCCGCTAACTGGTTGTAGTCAGATTCCTGCTTTTGCAGTTTGGCTTTGAGGGTTTCTACTTCTGAGTTCAGATCTTTTACGGCCTGAACCAGAGGTACTACAAAAAGCGAATACCCCAGGGTATAATATTTCCCACCTTCTGCGGCTGTCCCGCCTTTTTCTGTGTGAATGCCTTCGAAATCGTACCCTACTGATTTGGCAGCTGTTTCAACATCCTGCGCCAGAAATCCTGTATGAAGCGACCTATCTTCCTGAATATCGTCGGATGTATAACCAATTAACTGAGCTTCTTTCAACTTGTTAATGTTATACGTAACCGGATTAAGTTTTGTAATAAAATTTAGTCCCGGCACATTCGATTGTACGTTTTCCTTAATCCGCTTATCCGACGTAACAGTCAGTTGTACTTTGCAACGTAGTGAGGTAATATTGATATTACCCAATTGAATCTGATTATCGGCATTAACCCGAGCTTCATAGCCCAGAGAACTTGAATTATTTGTGGTTACTGCGGAACTAGAGACACCAGCATTCACCCCTACATACGTATTGTTACTACTTAAACCTGCATTATTGACACCTGCATTTATGCCCAGAAACACATTATAACCACCAACAGTGTTGTTCTGACCAGCTAATACACCTAGGGCTGTATTAGACCTGCCTGTTGTGTTATTAAACATAACCAGCGTACCGACTGCTACGTTATCATTGGACGCACTATTATAAAGTGCAGAAGATCCGACAGCCACATTATTGGCTCCATTCGTATTATACGTCAGTGCATCCTGGCCAACTGCTACGTTTGAATAACCTGTATTATTATAACGCAACGAAGCACCACCGATCGAGACATTTTCAAAACCTGTTGTATTATCTACTAAGGCACCCGTACCTATCGCCGTATTATAATTTCCACCCGTATTTTCCCGTAGAGCGCCATTACCCATGGCTGTGTTATCATGCCCAGTCGTATTATGTTCCAGCGTAAATGATCCGGAAGCGACATTGGCAAAGCCCGTAAGGTTAGCAAACATTGCCCTATAGCCTACTGCCGTGTTAAAACTGGCATTTGTATTCATTGCCTGTAACGTAAACCCTCCAAGAGCCGTATTACCTTGTCCAGTAGACGCTTCATTTAGTGTAAGAGCGCCAAAAGCAAGATTGAACTTAACCGCGTCAATATACCCCGCTCTTCCATTATTAATTTTGAAATTAATGGGTATTACCTGACCAGGTGTAGTAGGTGTACCCAGATAACTTGAACTTGTCAGGTTAGGATTACCATTGAGATTCCAAGCATTAGCGCCACTATTGGCCGATCCACCCGCCGACCAGACAGGTGCAGTGGGTGATCCTGTATTTACCTCGATCTGATTGGTTGATGTGTTGAAAATGAGCAAGCCTTTCGCTGGACTCTGAATCTGGTCGCGCTGGGTAGTTGATACGACTGGCGATAACAAACCTCTATACGGACTGCCGCTCGGATAAGGGCCTGATTTTACCTCTAAAGAAGAGGACCCATCCAGCGCTCCTCCTGATGCTGGCGGCCCCAGCCTGATTTGCCCATAGGCACTCTCCAGACCTAGTAGTAATACCATTAATACATAGGCTACAGTGTTCGTACTAATTGTCTTCATAATAGTTGGTTAATTTATAGTTGAATAATAAAATTCGACCAGCGTATTAATACGCAAGTCGGCATTAGAGGCCTCATTTGATGCGTAATAGGTTGTTAACCGATAAGTTAATTCAGTTGTTAGGCTAGCAAAAAACAATAATTTTCTAAATCAATACGGTCAGAAATCGCTGTTTGTTGTGTCTGGACTTAGGAAAAACAGGCATGAAACCGGACGAATCAGAGGCTTTGTCGATGTCCGGACTAAGTAGATATCCTTACTTCTCCCGTCAATACGTTTGCGAAGCAGGTGTCAATTAGAGCTATTCGCAACTGACAATCAGGCGTATAGAAGAAAAAAATAAGAAGAGTTTCACCCATCCAGTACTTCGTTGCTTGGATATAGACAAACAGGTATTGGCCTCACTAATTAGTGAGGCCCTGAACAGAAAGGAAAACTATGAAATGTGAAAACGCCTGTTGGCTAGCTGCTTAGGGCAATGATTTTATAGCACAGTTCAGGCAGCGTAGTCGAGCACAAATCGCGATGCTTCCAGCAGGTTAGCCGCGTGCCCATCATATTCATCCGACGTAGCAGCATCATGCGTGATACGTATCGTACGGACGCCCACCCGCCGACCAGCCTGCATATCGCGTAGCGCATCGCCGATCATCCATGATACGTCGGGTTCGATGTTGTATTTCGCCATCGCTTTTTCGAGTAGCAACGAACCAGGTTTCCGGGTGAGCGACTCGGTATCGTATTTCGGGTGATGCGGGCAATAATAAATAGCGTCGATAAGCTGCCCGCACTGCTCCTGTAAGTAATTGTAGCAGGTCATTACGTCATCTCGCGAGTAGAGGCCTTTGGCGATGCCTGCCTGATTGGTAATGACAATGAGCATATAACCCGCCTGCTTCAGCAGACGTAACGCTTCAGGCACGCCGTCAGGAATAATAAAATCTTCTACTTTGTAGACATAGTCGGGCCTGTCCTCGTTCAAAACCCCGTCGCGGTCTAAGAAGATGCATTTATTCATGAATGATAATGCTGTCTGTTTACGCTGCAATAGTACAATTAATAAGGCTATTAATTGTACTATTGCATTAAAATTTATTATTAAACTTCGTAAACGGGCGACAGAGTGCTCATAATCAGGCACTACGTATGATGAAACCGGTTAGTTATTTATATACTTAAGTCACTTAACCGCTGCTCTAAAGCACCAATTTTAGCTTCGGCGTCAGCCAGTTTCTGTCGCTCTCGCTCCACAAGTTCGGGTTTGGCATTGGCTACAAATTTCTCATTGGAGAGCTTTTTCAGCGTCGATTCCCGGAAGCCAATACTATATTCCAGTTCCTTACGTGTGTTGGCAATTTCCTGTTCAACATCGATTTCGCCCAGAATGTTGACAAAAAATTCGTCGCTCTTAATCAGAAATGCTACGCCCTGAGCTTTCTCCTGCGTATACGTAATCTCCGATACGTTCGCCATTTTACGGATCAGTAGTTCAAGTGGCTGAAAACGTTCAACGGTCGTGGTTTTAATCGCCAATGGCAAAGCTATTTTGGGCGAAATCTGTTTGGCGTTACGTAGGTTGCGGCTATTCGTAATGATCTCAAACAACGTATCGAAATCCGTCAGCAATTGATTATCAACCGATTCTGCTTTCGGGAAAGACGTAACACAGATACTATCCCCAGTGCTACGTTCGCGAATATCCTGCCAGATTTCCTCCGTAATAAACGGCATGAACGGATGCGCCAGACACATCAGTTTTTCGAAGAAATTAATTGTAGAGTCATACGTAGCACGGTCGATTGGCTGCTCGAAACCCGGTTTGATCAATTCCAGATATTGCGAGCAGAAATCATCCCAAATCAGCTTGTAAATGGTCTGCAGCGCATCCGAAATCCGGAATTTGCTGAAATCATCCTCCACCTGAAGCAACGTAGCATTCAGTTTCGATTCAAACCATTGAATGGGTAAAACAGATTGGTTTTCCCCATTTTCTATCGTCCAGCCCTTCACCAGCCGGAACGCATTCCAGATTTTGTTGCTGAAATTACGTCCCTGCTCAACCAGTTTTTCGTCGAACATCAAATCATTACCCGCCGACGAACTGAATAGCATGCCGGTACGTACGCCATCAGCACCGTATTTCTCGATCAGATCGAGCGGATCGGGCGAGTTGCCGAGTTGTTTAGACATTTTCCGGCCCAGTTTATCCCGTACAATACCGGTCAGGTAAACGTTTTTGAAGGGAGCTTCGCCTTTGTACTCATAACCGGCAATAATCATCCGGGCAACCCAGAAAAACAGGATTTCGGGAGCTGTAACAAGATCATTCGTTGGGTAATAATAATTGATGTCGGGATTGCCGGGTTTCTGCAAACCATCAAACACTGAAATAGGCCAAAGCCACGACGAAAACCACGTATCCAGTACGTCTTCGTCCTGCGTCAGGTCGGCTTCAGTCATGGCAAAGAGCAACCGTTCGTGCTGCACTTTCTCCAGTGCTTCGTGTTTGTTTTTCGCTACGACAAAGGTTCCATCCTGTAGATAAAACGCCGGAATTCGCTGTCCCCACCACAATTGGCGGCTGATGCACCAGTCATGCACGTTCTCCATCCAGGACCGGTACATATTCTTGAATTTCGGCGGAACCAGCTGGATGGTATCGTCCATTACGTTCTTTAATGCCGGTTTCGATAACTCGTCCATTTTCAGGAACCACTGCAACGAAAGACGTGGCTCAATCACCGCACCGGTACGTTCCGACGTACCAACGTTCGATTTATACTCTTCAGTTTTAACCAGATTCCCCGACTCTTCCAGCAGTTTGATAATCGCTTTCCGAGCGGCAAACCGGTCCTGCCCAACCAGAATCTGCGCTTTCTCATTCAACGTACCGTCGTCGTTCAGGATATCGATAACCGGCAGATTGTGCTTGATTCCCAGCGAATAGTCGTTCGGGTCATGGGCGGGCGTCACTTTCAGACCACCCGTTCCGAAATCCACTGTTACGTAGTCGTCGGTGATGATGGGGATTTCGCGGTTAATGAGCGGAATCAGCGCTTTTTTGCCATGCAGATGCTTATACCGCTCGTCATCGGGATTAACAGCAATCGCTACGTCCGCCATAATCGTCTCCGGTCGAACTGTAGCAATGGTGATGTAGTCGGCTTCACCGGCTGCCCCCTGTACCTTGCTTCCCGCAATCTCATACCGGATATACACCAGTTTCTGCTGGATTTCCTTCGTAATAACTTCCTCGTCAGAAACGGCGGTCTGGCCCTGCGGGTCCCAGTTTACCATGCGGACGCCCCGGTAGATGTAGCCCTTGTTATATAGGTCAACAAATACGTCGATGACGGAATCATGCAGCGCCGGTTCCATCGTGAAACGCGTACGGTCCCAGTCGCAGGAAGCGCCGAGTTTGCGGAGTTGCTTAAGAATAATACCACCGTACTTATGCGTCCATTCCCAGGCATAGTCCGTAAATTTTTCGCGAGTGAGATCTTTTTTACGGATGCCTTTTTCTTTTAGCATCGCCACCACTTTCGCTTCAGTAGCAATACTGGCGTGGTCGGTGCCGGGTACCCAGCAGGCATTTTTCCCTTCCATACGCGCCTTACGTACCAATACGTCCTGAATGGTATTGTTGAGCATATGGCCCATGTGCAGCACACCCGTTACGTTCGGGGGCGGAATCACGACCGTATAAGGCTCGCGGTCATCTGGTGTCGATTTAAAAAACTGGTTATCAAGCCAATATTGATACCATTTTTCTTCTATTTCCTGGGGGGCGTATGTCTTTGAAATCATAAGGCAATGGAACCGGTTCTGAACGTACCGCAATGTAACATTACGGTAAAACCCGCCACCGGAATTACGGATAAAAGACAAAATTAGCTAAATTGGATAGGGCGAAAAAACGAAAGCGACTCTTTGTCCGTTTTACTGCAACACTTCATCCTATAGTCTATGGAATTTGGAAAAATACAGAACCTTGACGCTGTCAATCTGAGCCTTCCGCCCGGCCCGGCTTTTAACGCACGTATCTGGGCGGGTGTTGAGCCCACAACGCGACCTACTGTATTCATCGGCGGGCCTATCTGGGCCAACAAAGATTACGTGGGCAAGCTGTATCCATCGAACGCCAAAGAGCGCGATTTTCTGCATTATTATACCCATCAATTCAACACCATCGAGCTAAATCTGACGCATTATCAGATTCCGACACCGGGTATGATTGAGAAATGGAAAACGGAAGCCGCTGGTTCACCAGATCGCACCGGTTTTACGTATTGCCCTAAATTTCCGCAGATAATCAGTCATGAACGTCAGCTAGTTGCGACTGAAGCCCTGACCGAAGAATTTGTGAACGCCGTACTTAGTCTGGAAGAATTTCTGGGGATGTCATTTCTGCAGTTGCCGCCAAACTTCGGCCCCGACAAATGGCCGGTTCTGGAAACGTTTCTGAAAAGCCTCCCCGACGAACTGGACGTAGCAGTGGAGTTTCGCCACCCCGATTGGTTCAGCAAAGCAACAGTCTGGCAGCAAACGCTGGAACGACTGTATTTGCTACGTCGGCACGTAGTAATTACTGACGTAGCAGGCCGTCGCGACGTATTGCATATGGGCCTCAGCAGCCCCATCCTGACGCTACGTTTCATTGCTAACGAAGGCCATCCAACCGACTACAGTCGGGCCGATGCCTGGGTACAACGCCTAAAAACCTGGTTTGAAAAAGGATTGCAAACGGCTTATTTATTCGTTCACGGCGGGGGCGATAACGACACGGCTCCCGAGCTGATTCTGTACTGGATTCGCGAATTGAATAAACATTGCGGACTGAATCTGCGCGAACCGGTTCTTCAACCGCAGGTGGTGCAGGGAAGTTTGTTTTGATTTGCAGCCCGAAGCCTTTACTTTTGCCCTATGATTTTAATCGCTACACATCACCGGCATCACCATTCTGAGCGGTAACGCAGCAGAACGAGATGCGTGTTTGTGAGTTTGGTCAGCTAATTCTGATTTTCTCAACATACAAAGCCCGGTTCTGCAAATGAGCCGGGCTTTTTTTAATGGTAGGCCCCGACAGGCTCTGGCCGCTTCGGCGGTCCGATGTCGAGTCGCGATAGCGACTAACTATGTACCTGCCAAATAACCGACAGCCAGAGCCTGTCGGGGCCTAGTTCTACTAGTTCTATGAAAACAGTAATTATCAAATACAACGCGGGTAATGTTCAGTCGGTCATGTACGCGCTGGAACGGCTGGGTGCCAGTTATTTGCTTACGGATGACGAAACGGAAATTCGTTCGGCGGATAAGGTGATTTTTCCGGGTGTTGGCGAAGCCAGCACTGCTATGGCCTACCTGCGCGAACATGGCCTGGATAAGCTAATTCCTTCCTTGAAACAACCTGTGCTGGGAACCTGCGTCGGGATGCAACTCATGTGCCGCTATTCGGAAGAAAACAACACGACTTGCATGGGCATTTTCGATATTGATGTGCGAAGGTTTCCACAGACACCGGGCTACAAAGTGCCGCACACAGGCTGGAATAACATTCACACTTTAAAAGGATCATTGACAGAAGGTTTGGCAGAAAATGCGTATATGTATTTCGTGCACAGTTACGCGGCTGATGTCTGCCCCGAAACCACGGCCGTTTGTGATTACGTTCGTCCATTCAGTGCCATGCTGCACCGCGATAATTTTTACGCTGCCCAATTTCACGCTGAAATCAGTGGAAACGAAGGACAGCAGATTTTGGAGAATTTTTTGAATTTGTAACGCGGCCGGGCTGGCACTCCAGCTTCTAGGTCGCAATGTCTTTACCAGCGGACAGGATGTCCACGTTACGTATGCATATTATCCCCGCAATCGATCTCATTGAAGGAAAAGCTGTTCGCCTAACCCAGGGCGATTATAGCCAGAAAAAAGAATACAATGCCCGCCCGCTCGAAGTAGCGCAGCAATTTGAAGACGCCGGATTAACACGCCTTCATCTCGTAGACCTCGACGGGGCGAAAGAAAAGCGGGTTATCAACTGGAAAGTACTCGAACTCATTACGTCCAAAACCAGCTTGCACGTTGATTTTGGGGGAGGTGTTCAGTCGGACGAGGATTTACGTATCGTGTTCGAATGTGGTGCTAAACAAGTTACGGGTGGCAGCATCGCCGTGAAACAACCCGACGTAATGGAGCGCTGGCTTTCGCAACAGGGAGCGGAAAAAATCATTCTGGGCGCCGACGCTAAAAATGAGAAAATCGCGGTCAGCGGCTGGGAAGAAGCCACCGAAGTTTGGGTTTACGATTTTGTGGAACGCTGGACGGAAAACGGCATTCGTTACGTCATCAGCACCGACGTAGCGAAAGACGGCCTGCTGGAAGGACCCTCGTTTGAATTGTATCGGAATCTACAGGATCAATTTCCGAAGCTGAACATCATCGCAAGTGGTGGCGTCAGCAGTATGGCCGATCTGGAAACGCTGGCCGATATGAATCTTTTCGGCGTTATTGTCGGAAAGGCGATTTATGAAGGGCGTGTTACGTTGAAAGAACTGAGAAAATTTATGGAATAAGTATGTGATCTTATGCTACGTTCTCTTTCTATTCTGGTTTTTGTTTTTTCGCTGCCACTACGTTCTTTGGCTATAATCGAAACGGATTCCATAGTAACTAGTTGGTTTCCAAGGCTGGCGGAGAAAATGCGATTAAAAACGCCAGAATTGGGAGTGGGCGAATACGAGGTACGTATCTGGAAAAAATGCCAGCTCTGTTTTGGGGAAGCACATGAACTCTATCTCCTTGAGAAACACACGAACAAATTCACCGTAACAAAATTCAATATTCGATCCAACAAACGGGGATTTCGCAGTTTCACTCAGATCAAACCACTAAAACCTATTCCTGATTCGCTCTGGACAGAATTGATACAGCAGGATATGCTGACTCCGCCTGATCATGCAACTATTGACCGTCAGTTACATCCTCTTTCACCTAAAGATTCTACCTATACCTCAATTGAGCCAGATGGCAGTGTGAGCATACATGCTAAAAGGCAAGAGGTTTCGGTATGGATATCGGATGGAGAAAGTTATCACGTCGATGTATTTGAGCAGGGAACATACAAGCGGTGTGAGTACCATAACCCGGCGGATTATTTACGGGTGAAACCCAAGGTTCGGGAATTGCAGAAATTCGTCGCTATTCTGGATAAGCTAAATGACCTTTTTCAACCTGCCAATTGATATTTCGACCACCATGACAAACGACTATTCTATTAGCACCGACAAAGCCAAACTAAATCTGGACGTTATCCACCGATTTTTGAGCCAGGAAGCATACTGGAGCCTGAATATTCCAATTGACATAGTGAAGCGCGCTATCGAAAATGCGGTTTGTTTCGGCGTCTATAAGGGCGACGAGCAGGTTGGTTTTGCCCGCGTCGTCACTGATTTCGCTACGTTCGGGTATCTTGCCGACGTGTTCATTTTGCCTGAACATCGCGGGAAAGGTCTATCCAAACAACTCATGGCGTTCATTATGACTTACCCACCTTTGCAGGGATTACGCCGGATTATGCTTGTTACAAAAGACGCGCACGGTCTTTATACTCAGTTTGGGTTCAAGCCAGTTGACGAACCCCAAAATACCATGTCTATTAAAGCTTTTACCAACTATTAAATGCTGACCAAACGTATCATTCCCTGCCTCGATATCAAAGATGGACGTACCGTAAAAGGCACTAATTTCGTGAACCTGCGCGACGCTGGCGATCCGGTTGCTTTAGCTGCCATCTACGCTGAACAAGGTGCCGATGAACTGGTTTTCCTGGATATCACCGCCACTGTCGATGAACGTAAAACTCTGATTGAACTGGTTCGGAACGTAGCGCATACCATCAATATTCCTTTTACGGTTGGTGGCGGAATTTCGTCCATAGCAGACGTATCAGCGCTCTTAAACGCGGGTGCTGATAAGATTTCGATAAATTCGTCAGCCGTTCGAAATCCCGATTTGGTAAATGAGTTAGCACTTGAATTCGGAAGTCAGTGCATTGTGGTTGCCATCGATACGCGCTACGTTGACGGCGAGCACATCGTGCATACGCATGGCGGGCGAAAACCAACGCCACTACGTACCATCGCCTGGGCAAAGGAAGTTGAAGAACGGGGGGCGGGCGAAATTCTGCTGACGTCGATGGATACCGATGGCACGAAAGCTGGTTTTGCGCTTGAACTGACGGCTAAAATCTCAGGAGATGCCAACATTCCGGTTATCGCATCGGGCGGTGCCGGTACGATGGATCATTTCGTGGACGTATTCACGACGGGGAAAGCCGACGCCGGGCTGGCCGCCAGTATTTTCCACTTCAAAGAAATTGAAATACCGGCGCTGAAAGGGTATTTGCGAGAGAAGGGGATAGAGATGCGACTGTAACGTAGCAGATCAAAATTTTAAGCCACTGAGATCGCTGAAGTTTACTTATGTAAGTTAAATCGAGTGTTTTCGTCATGCTGATCGGGCCGCCGGAGCGGGCACGAAGCATCTTAACGTATCATTACTCTCACGTCAGGATGCTTTAAGATGCTTCGTGCCCGCTCCGGCGGCCCGGTCAGCATGACAAAATACAAGTATACCAGTCCAACAGAATTACTAAAACTTAAATCCTAACTCTAGCGCAACAATCCGGCTTTTTGAGATTAATTCACTGCCGCGTGCTACGTTAATCAGGCCACGTTGGTAGCTCATGCCCAGGTTAAACGCGTTGTGCTGGTTGATTTTATACTGAACGCCTGTTCCCAACATCAGCTCTACGTCCCCGAAACCATAATGGCGCTCATTGCCGCCGTTTTCGGCGTTGTATAAACCGTTTGTCGATTGATCAAGTGGTTTTTCGGCCAGTTTTATACTGAAGATACCACCCGTTTGAATGTACAGCCGCAGGTTGGGACCAATGTTGTTGGCAAACAACTTCACTGTTGTCGGTATTTGTATATACTGTAAATTATAAACCGACTCTTTTTGGGGCAAACTCGGATTCCAGCGCCCGCCCCCGAATGAACCCGGCATCTGAAAACCAGACCGTTTCACCGTATACCAAAGCCCGGTTCCGAAAGCGTAGCGGTCTTTGAAAAAGAAATAATCGAGCGATGGGCCGAGGCTCATCCGAACGCCAACACCATTATCGCGGAAACCGGCATACGTACCAGTTCCTTCAACGGCATTGATGTTGAGCGACGGCGCAAACCGGATGCTCATCTCGATCAGGCGGGTAGGCCAGGCGTAATCCGGACCGGAACCGTAGCCGTTATTTTCGGTTGATTCTGTTTCGGCTTGCTTCTGCTTTCTTTTACGCTTTTTGCGGTCGTCGTCATAAGTGCGACGATTTTGATCCTGACCGTCGTAATTGTCGCCCAGAATTTTACGAAATCGTCTTTCCGTTACGTTCGATTCTTTAGTACGTAGTCGATAAAGTGCAGGCGAGGTCGATTGCGCCCAAACGCAGCCAACCGTCAGCAAGACCAAAATCAATCCGAACCCTGCAACTTTTTTCATAATTTTGTACGTTTTCTATATTGAAAACTCCCGAGTTTCATGCGAATACAAGCGGCCATTGCGGGCCTTTTTTGTTTATTTCTGCTGGCGTCGTGTCAAAAAAAAGAAGACGTTACGGTTATTCGGCTCGACCAGCAACTCTTCTCCGGTAAATCGCCCGACAGCATCCAGGCTTTTCTGAATCGAAATTCGGCTGTCGCTCAATTGTACTTTAACGCGAACGGAGCCGGAAATGATACAGCCCTCGTTCGTGAATTGAGTAATCGGGTCAATAATCCAGCGCTGAACGACTTTCAGACTCAGCTTCAGACCCAATTTGGCGATCTTGCCGACCTCCGAAACCAGTTGTCCGAAGCCTTTACGAACATCAAAAAAGACTTCCCGGACTTCAAATCTCCCAAAATTGCAACTGTCACGACGGGTTTTATTGGCCCTGATATAGCCGTGTCCGATAGTCTGATTGTAATCGGACTCGACTACTTTGGCGGTCCTAAAGCGAAATATCGTCCACCAGCCAACGAATTTCCAGAATACATCCTGCGTCGTTACGACAAAGACCACATTGTTCCGGCCATTGTCTTTGCATTGTCTGACAAATACAATGCCACAAACCGCCAGGACCAGACCATGCTGGCTGATATGGTGTATTATGGCAAGGGATATGTATTTACCAAATCCGTGCTTCCCGAACTGGCCGACAGCCTGATCATCGGTTATTCAGACAAACAGTTGACCGAAACGTTTAATGCCCAGGACTTGATTTGGGGACATTTTATTGATAACCAACTGTTGTTTCAAACGAGTCCAGCCATAAAACAGCGATATTTGAATGAACGGCCCTTCACCGCCGAAATCGGGAGAGACTGTCCCGGAGCTATTGGGCGTTGGGTTGGCTGGCGAATTGTGGGTTTGTACCACGACGAACACAAGAGCGTGAACATTGCCGATCTGATGCGAAACGCCAATGCCCGACAGCTTTTTGACCAGTCGGGTTATAAAGGACAGAAGGAGTGAGATGATAGACCCTGACAGGCCCTGGCTGTCGGAGTAGTTATAGATACTTTGTTAGTCGCTGGCGCGACGCCGACAGCCAGAGCCTGTCGGGGCCTACATGGACTACTAACCAATGGCAAAAGGAAGACGAGGGTTTGGCGAGGAAGCGAGCGAAGCCGATAAAAAGAAAATTAGTCGCGAGGATTTTAAGAAAGCGCTACGTGTATTTCGCTACGTTCGACCGTATCGGATGCACTTTATAGCTGGCTTTATTTTTTTGATTCTGTCGACGGCAACCACGCTTAGTTTCCCGGCGCTGATCGGGCAGGTAACGAGCGTTATTCAGGGGAAATCGCCGTTTACGCTGAATCAGGTAATTTTGATTTTTGGCGGAATTCTGGTCTTACAGGCCGTTTTTTCGTTCTTCCGAATCTACTTTTTCGCACAGGTAAGCGAGCGCTCGATGGCCGATGTCAGGCGGGAAGTGTACGGCAAAATCATTACGTTGCCGATTCCATTTTTCGAGAAACGGCGTGTTGGCGAACTCACCAGCCGCCTTTCTGCCGACGTATCGCAGTTGCAGGACGTACTGTCCATTACGTTGGCGGAGCTGTTTCGGCAAGTTGCTACGTTGCTGGGCGGTACGTTGTTCATCCTCTACGTTTCCTGGAAACTGACGCTGTTCATGCTCGCTACATTCCCGGTGATTATCGTGGCGGCCATCATTTTTGGGCGTTACATCCGCCGACTGTCGAAGCAGGCGCAGGACCAACTAGCTGCCGCCAGTGTGATTGTGGAAGAAACGTTGCAATCCATCAACGTAGTGAAAGCGTTCACCAACGAACGACTCGAAATTGGTCGCTACGGTAATTCGCTGAATCGAATGGTGAACATCGCGCTACGTACTGCGCGGTTTCGGGGTGTGTTTGTGTCGTTCATCATTTTTGCGATGTTTGGCGGCATCATGGGCATTGTGTGGTACGGCGGCAGTCTGGTTCAATCGGGCGAAATTCCATTTGCTGACCTGCTGACGTTTATTTTCTACACGGCTTTCATCGGTGGTTCGGTGGCGGGTATTGGCGATATGTACGCGCAGGTGCAAAAAACCGTCGGTGCTTCGGAGCGGATTCTGGAAATTCTGGAAGAGCCTTCCGAAGTAGATGCGGATAACGAACTTCCGTTGTTTGTTCCGGTGCATGGCGACGTAGCATTCAACAACGTTCGATTTACGTATCCGTCGCGTCCAGAAATGGAAGTGCTGAAAGGGGTTTCGATTAATGTAGCAGCCGGACGTAAGATTGCGTTGGTTGGTCAGAGTGGGGCTGGTAAATCGACTATTGTGCAATTGTTGATGAAATATTATCCCATTACGGGCGGTCAGATTACGGTTGATGGACGCGATTTGACCAATTTTAACGTAACGGAACTACGCAGAAACGTAGCGGTGGTGCCGCAGGAAGTTATCCTTTTCGGAGGCACAATTTTCGAGAATATCCAGTATGGCAAGCCCGGCGCGACCGAAGCCGAAGTACGTGAAGCCGCTCGTAAGGCCAATGCCTTACAATTCATCGACTCGTTCCCGGAAGGGCTGCAAACGATTGTGGGTGAGCGAGGTATCAAGCTATCAGGTGGTCAACGGCAACGTATCGCCATTGCGCGGGCTATCCTGAAAGACCCGGCTATCCTGATTCTGGATGAAGCGACCAGTTCGCTCGACGCCGAATCCGAAAAGCTGGTTCAGGACGCTTTGGATGAGTTGATGCAGAACCGCACTACGATTATCATTGCCCATCGACTGGCAACGATTCGGAAGGTGGACACGATTTACGTACTGCGCGAAGGCCAGATTGTCGAAACCGGTACGCATGACGAACTGGCCCTACAGGAAGACGGCATCTACGCAAATCTGGTTAAATTGCAATTTGAACCGATCGAATAAAAGTTGTATCCTGAACGTCCACGTCCGGGTGAAAGTAGCTTCATCTCACCCGGACGTGGACGTCCAGGATACAACTCGACTAATGACTTAAAGATGATGACCTTGTCTGCTAAAACCCTGAAAGACTTTAACCTACGGCACACCGCTGGCCGGGAGGAAGTGCTTGATTTGTTTCTGAACGCGGGTCATGCGCTGGCTCACCACGACGTAGAGAATGGCCTCGGCCCTGATCACGACCGTGTAACGATATACCGAACGCTACGTACATTTCTGGATAAAGGTTTACTTCACAAAGTACTTGACGATGAGGGTGGTACAAAATACGCCTTATGCCGAGAAACCTGCTCCGATGGGCACCATCACCACGATCACGTGCATTTCAAGTGCGAATCCTGCGGCCAGACAACGTGTTTGGACGAGGTGAGTATCCCTACTGTTACGTTGCCCAATGGCTATAACCGCAAGGAAATGAACCTGCTCATCCAGGGCGTTTGTCAGGATTGCAATAAATAGTGTTATTGGTTCGTGATTATATACATTTCATCAGTGGCTTTTTTGTCATGCTGAGGCACGAAGCATCTTAATGCATCCAAATTTTCTAGTCAGGAGACTTTAAGATGCTTCGTGCCTCAGCATGACAAAAAAGCCACTAAATGGTTGAGACAGCTCAATGTTGGTTAACTAAACCAACTTTTACCGCAACGGCAGATTTTCTGCTTTCCTATGCCTTCCGAAACCTTCCATCAGCGCCAACAAGAATTTACTCGTGCCGAACAGGACGCTCAACGCCGTTACAATCAATTAGCCTTCTGGCGATTGATTTTGTTTGCCGTCAGCGCCCTCGCTGTCTGGCTGCTCTTCCGAGCGGATAAAGACGCTTTGGGGTTGGGAGCTGCACTGGTGGGGATCATAGGTTTTCTGGTTTTGCTCAAAAAACACCAGGCCGTTCGTCGGGAACGTGATTTAAACCACCAACTGGTTTTTATTAATCAGGATGAAGCCTCTCGGTTGAAACGCCAGTATCTACGTTCTGAAACAGGTGAGCAGTTTGCCAGTCCAACGCATTATTACACAGGCGATTTGGACGTATTCGGAAAACATTCGCTGTTCCGACTGCTTAACCGAACTCACACGCACGAAGGTCAGAACCGTCTGGCAAAATGGCTGAAAGCTACCGCATCGCCCGATGCCATTCACTTGCGTCAACTAGCGGTAACTGATTTAAAACCCCAACTTGACTGGCGACAGCAGTTCGAAGCACTGGCCAATCTTGAACCGACCGTTGGTCAATCGCCGGAGAAGTTGGTGCAGTGGGCTACAGCCGACGTAGCTCCACTATCCGCCTATCTGAATATCGTTCGGTTTGTTTTTCCGGCTGTTACGCTGGGGCTGTTTTCGGCATGGTTGATGGGTCTTGTTCCTGGGCTTGCGGTCCTGGCAGCGCTGGCTATACATGGGCTGGTTCTCAGTCAGGTTTCGGCTCGGGTAAAGGAAGTGAGCGAACAAACGTTCGATATGGCAACGGCGCTGGGCGCTTTCTGGAATCTGGTTAAACAGGCGGAGCTAGTGAAAGGCGATGCGCTCCGATTGACGGCCATTCGGAACGTATTAGCGGACAACGAATTGCCAGCATCGGCGGCAATTCGACAATTGGCGAATCTGACCGAAGGCTTAAACTTCCGGCGAAATCCATATTTCTATCTTTTTTTCGGGATTGCCAGCCTTTGGGATATTCATTATCTGTTCCGGCTCGAAGGCTGGCGGAAAACCTATGGCCCCGCTCTGTCGCACTGGTTCAGCGCGTTGGGTGAGCTGGAAGCTCTGAACAGTCTGGCCGGTTTTGCGTATGCACACCCCAGCTACGTAACGCCCGACATTGTAGATGTCCCTCTGACACTCGATTTTACGTCGGCGGCACACCCGCTGCTTCCTCCCGAACGTAGCATCGCTAATTCACTACGTCTCCAGGGCGCTGGAAAAACTATCCTGATTACTGGTTCTAATATGTCTGGAAAAAGTACGTTTCTGCGGACGGTTGGAACCAACGTAGTGTTGGCGCTGGCGGGCGCAGTGGTCAGTTCGGAGAAATTCAAATGTTCGCCGATGCGCGTGTTTACAAGTATGCGTACGCAGGATTCGCTCGAAGAAAGTACGTCGTCTTTCTACGCCGAACTGAAACGGCTTCAGACGCTCATCAAACTTACCCAACAATCACCCGACGAACAGTTACCCGTTCTGTATTTTCTGGACGAAATTCTGAAAGGTACTAATTCTGCCGACCGGCATCGGGGAGCCGAAGCGTTGATACGTCAATTGCACCACACAACGGCATCTGGTTTTGTCTCTACCCATGACCTCGAACTAGGCCAGCTTACCGATGCCGATACGTTTGTCCGCAACTACCATTTTCAGTCTGATCTAGAAGACGGACAATTGGTGTTCGATTATAAACTCCGCGACGGAATTTGTAAGAGTTTCAATGCCAGTCAGTTGATGCAGGCAATCGGCATCGATATGGCAGGCGCTCAAAAGTAAAGCCAGTACCAACGTAGTGTTGGGGCTACCTGCAACGTCGGCATGGGAATCTTGATGTATTTCAACAGACCCACAAGCATTTTTGCCGTTGTGCTACGTGGTTTGAAGAGTTTCACTACGTTAATGTCTGGTGCTACGTACCATTCATGCCGCCCGCCCAAGCCATCGTTGTTAAGGCTCCAGGTTTCGGCTTCCAAACCCATCCCGACAGATAGTTGGAACCAGTCAGGAAAGGTCTTTTTTCCTGCTAAATGTCTCGGCGAAAAGGAAAACCAGTACGTCTGGTTGATGTAATCGTCGATGGAAAAACGCTGTATTGGGATGCCCCGCGCTTTAAAGTATTTGGGTGTCTGTTGCCAATAGCTGACTTTCCAATGCGCATCTCGCACGAAACCAGACCGATTTTGAGCCATCGGCCAGAAACCACCTAACGTACCAAACGCTACGTCGCGCCAACTGAAGCCATAGGTTGGGGAATAAGCGTCTTTTAATTCAATTCCCAATTCAACGAACGTAGCAGAACCAAAAGCTAACCATTCCGCCTTTCGAGTTGAAACTCCAGCCCAGCGGAAGGCGTTGTAGTAGGCTTCGGCCACAAAAGTCCCTCCGGCCAGATGCGCCACTTTATCGAGGCCGCTGGCGTAGGTTAAATCGCGTCCTTCGTCAAAATGGAACGGAACGCCTTTACCATTCCACCAGGTACGTTCCAGATAGACATACGTTGACCCCAACGTCAGCAGCGACGTAGCACCCACCGCCCAAAGCCGTTCCCGACGTAGCGAATCCGTTTGTACAACGGATTTTTCAGGGAGTGAATCAGGGTAAATTGAGGATGAATAGGAAGTAGTGAAATGCGTGAGTGAACAACAAAGCAGTAGAAATTTGATGGCCATAAGGCCAATAGGACTCAGAATCTATGCAAAAGTGACGTATGAATAGTTAAATAAATTTTGATAAGAACTCAGGTACAGTTCCGTTTTTTTGTCATGCTGACGCAGCCGGGCGGCCGGTGCCGAAGCATCTTAAGACATCTTTCCCCTCTAATCTGGATATGTTAAGATGCTTCGGCACCGGCCGCCCGGCTGCGTCAGCATGACAAAAATTGCTACGTATCAAAAGTTTAAACGGGCTCTGTATATAATCTTAGTATGCCTTAAATGCATTATATCTAACCTTACTTTAAAAAATAGACCATCACGGTTTAAACATGGCGACCACGCTGACAATCTTCCATTGGCCATTTACTTTTTCCAGGTAGCGAGCTTCGGCGCTTTCTAAAATAGTCTTGGTTTCATGGTTTTCACTACGCTGAGTGAAGGTGACATAGGCGGTTTCTCCTTTCGTGCAGATGTTCCAATTCGTGCGTGTATTCGTCATTTTGATTGGCTTTCGAGTGGCCCAAACCCTATCAATTACCTGCCAGAGCGAATCGCCATAGATCTGCCCGCCATAAATCAAAAAAGACGCATAGGGAACATTGGCCCAGCAACTCTTATACGTTTTGTAATCAGCCGCGTCGGCGGCTTTCTTTTGGGCGTCAATGACGTTTTTAATAGGAGCTTCGTCTGATTGAGCAACTGCGGTTGTCAAGGAAGCCCCAACGAAAAGGAGGGATAGTATTAGCGTATTCATGAGTAATAAAGATTGGTTTAAAAAATGTATTGAGAAGTTGCTTTATCGTTTAGCGACTTATGGGTTGAACTGATTCAAGACCGTATTCAGCTTAATACTCCGTTTATCCTGGTCGATGATGACTTTGTATTTTACGATCTTCTTCGCGCCGTCGACTTCAAGACGATACGTTCCACTAGGAAGATGGCTTACATTTAGTAGCCCGGCGTATTCTTTCAGCGTACTATATCTTTTATAAAAAAACTCGAAATTATCGTTGGCCAGGGTTATAAGTAGTCGTTCACTGGCAGGATTTAGATAAGAGAGTTTTACCTGGCTACTGCTGACGACCTCCAGATTAATGTTTGGTGTCGTTGGAGCGACTGGCGCCGGAAGAACGGTTTCTTCATTGAAGGGTGATGGGATTCGTTGTGGAGTTGCATTCCACTGGTTGCTGTTGAGAATATCGTACGATTTCACCCGACTACTAACCAGGTTACGATCCACCAAGCGGCTCAACAGATTGTCGAACTGACGAATGTTACGTTTCGATAATTTGATATACCTGTCTTTAATCTTTTCCTGGTAAAGCAGCTCATCCTGACCCGAATAGAAGCTAACGCGGGTCGTCCGGCTGTTATAATCCGTGTAGAGTTTCCAGTAACCCTGGCTTGAATCGGAGCGAGTACGTTGGTAGTAGGGGTTGGGCTGGCCGACGTGGTCGGAAGACGGACTGGCTATTTTGGCAATGGACACCGTTAGTGTGAAACCAAGTGTGATCAGCGAAAGGAGTAGCTTTTTCATGGTACAGTAGATAGTTTTCGTGAGTAGCGAGCTTGTGCCGCCGTTTGACTGACCAAACGTAGCAGACCCAAATGCACCCAGAAAAAAGGATAGGATTAGCGGTAACGGATTTCGCGTAAGTCGCCGAAATTCCTGAACGAAGCCTTTAAGCGATCTACGAATCGGTTTACTCGAAATAATTACCACTTACGCGAAAGAGAAGGCAATTCGTCCTGTATGAGACAAATAGTAATGCTGTTTATCAGTACTTTGCATAGTAATTATACCCCTCTATGCTGGGTTATTCCACATGAAAAACGTTCTGATTTGTTTACTTCTCTTTATTCATACCCACCTACTCCTGGCGCAAACGGATGATAGAGTTATAAAGCATGATAGCCTGATACGCGAATTGGCCAAAGCCAAAAGCGATACAGACCGTGTGCTGATTTATGCGCAATTAACGGAGGTATATACTTGGCTGCATAAGAAGGCGGCAATCGACTATGGGCAGCGGGGATTTGCTCTGGCAAAACGGATTCATTTCGATAGAGGAACGATCCTTTGCGGGCATAGACTTGGATTCTGTCTGGTCGAATGGGATTACTACAAGGCCATTCCGATACTGATGGAAACAAAACAGCTTTGTGAAAAGCGAAATGACCACCTTGGGCGGTTGATCTCCATAAGTTTTTTGGGCTACGCTTATAGCAAGTTTGATTTTAAAAAAGCCCAATACTATTACATGTTGGGAAGGGAATTACAAGCTAGAGAAAACTTGCCCAAAGGGCCCAAACCAATCGAAGAGATTTTGGGCGATTTTTACCTTGAATGGGGTGTATTGGACTCCGCCTTATTTTATATGCAAAAAAACGAACAGATTGCGCTAAAAGAAAAACGCGTAATTCTTAATTTGGATTTGCGATTTGGGAGGCTCTACTATGAAAAAAAGCAGCCGGATCTGGCCATGCGCTATTTCCGTCGAGCAGTTGCGGTATCAAGGGGCAAACCCAATGGGCAAACATACGAGGGTATTGCCAGGATTTTTCGGGATCGAAATCAACTGGATTCGGCCCGGTTTTACGCCAAAAAATCACTGGCCATTCAACTGGAACGAGAAGAGACCATTTACATCATTAAAACGGCCAGCTTGCTTTTTGACCTCTATAAGGCGTCAAATCCCGCTGAAGCGCTCCACTACCATTTGCTGTTATCGGCCGCTAAAGACAGCCTGAATAATCAGCAACGGGTAAGAGCCGTGGAAAAAGCGGCTTATGAGGATCGCGAGCGGGAAGCAGCTACCCAACGACGATTGGAAGCGGCTGCACTGGCCTATCAGAATCAACTCCGACTTTATGCCTTACTGGGCGCATTGGCGGTTGTCTTGCTGGTGACTTTCTTTCTATACCGCAACAATCGGCAGAGTCGCCAACTCGAAGCGCAGAATATACGCCAACTCGAAAGCGAGTTCGAGCAAAAACTGGCCGATACCGAGATGACGACCCTACGGGCACAAATGAATCCGCACTTCATCTTCAACTGCCTCAATTCGATCAAACTGTACACGCTCCAGAACAAAGCCGACAAAGCTTCCGACTACCTCACCAAGTTCGCCCGGCTGATTCGATTGGTGCTGGAAAATTCTCGTTCTGAGCGGGTAACGTTACAAAATGAGCTGGAAGCCTTGCAACTGTATATCGAACTGGAAGCCATGCGCTTCAAGCAGAAAGTGCAGTTCGATATTCGGGTATCGCCCGAAATTGATCAGCAATACGTACAGATTCCGCCCTTACTCTTGCAGCCTTACGTAGAAAATGCCATCTGGCATGGGTTGATGCACAAGCCCGAGGGAGGCTCAGTACAGGTAGATGTTCGCCAATCGACAGACCGTTTATTACATATCGAAATCACCGACGATGGGATTGGTCGTGAACGGGCCAGGACGTTGAAAAGCAAGTCAGCGGGGATGCATAAGTCGTTTGGGATGCAGGTAACGGCCGATCGCATTCGGATGATTAATCAACTGTACAATATTCAGACTCAGGCGCAGGTGTTTGACTTAGTGGCTCCCGATGGCGAACCGCTGGGCACGAAGGTTGTGCTGGATATACCGATTTAAAGGCGGCTTTCGTCACTCTTTTTGTCATCCTGACGAAAGGAAGGATCTTAAAGTATCCTTACTAGAGCGTCAGGGAACCTCAAGATCCTTCCTTTCGTCAGGATGACAAAAAATGCTCAGAATGATACATAGAATAGTAAACATTTATACCCTGCACTAATATTCGCATTAATTCGATTTTATGCTTCGCACCATTATCATCGATGATGAACCCGACAATGTTGAGTTGCTGGCTATGCAACTGGCGCGTCATTGTCCACAAATTGAACTCGTTGGGCAATTTACTGAAAGCCCTAAAGCACTACTGGCGCTACGTTCGCTTCAGCCTGCGCTGGTGTTTCTGGACATCGAAATGCCCATGCTGAACGGTTTTCAATTGCTGGAACAGTTGGGCGAGGTCACGTTTCAGGTCATTTTCGTAACAGCCTACAATCAGTACGCGGTTCAGGCATTTCGATTTGCGGCCTTAGATTATCTATTGAAACCTGTCGATACCGTCGATTTGGTTCAGTCCGTTGGCCGGGCTGAACAGGTCGTCCAACGTAGTACGTCGGCCTGGCCTATCCCCGCTCATATTTTAACGGAGCAATTGGAATTGTTGCGAACGTATTACCCATCAACTGGTGGATCGGAAGTTCCTCGCTCTGGCACGCCCTCCAGGCTCGCCCTTCCACACGCGAATGGCATTGCCTTTGTCGATACGTCCCAGATTCTATACGCCGAATCGGACAGTAACTATACCCATTTTGTACTGAATACTGGTGAGAAATATCTGGTTTCCAAAACCTTGGGCGATGTGCAGGAACTGCTCGAAAGCCGCAATTTTCTGCGGGTTCACCGGCAATACATTGTTAACCTCAACCACATCAAACGTCTGGTTAAAGGCGAAGGGACGTATCTAGTCCTAAGCGATGGCAGTAACATTCCCGTATCGCGTCAGCAGAAAGACCGGCTTCTGGAGCGTTTTGGGTGGGTGTAGCGTTTTTTGTCATCCTGACGCAGGAAGGATCTTAAGATTTCCTGGCACTCTAGTAAGGAAATTTTAAGATCCTTCCTGCGTCAGGATGACAAAAAACCAGGATGATAAAAACACTATCGTTTTGCCTCACCAGCAGTTGAAGCTGACGTAGTAGTCAATACCCGAACGGGTCCTAACAAACCGGAGGGCAGGAGAGGAGAATCAGCTTTGTAGAAGGGCATCGTCGCGAAAGTGATTTTCTGCTTTACGTCCGGTTGTTGGTCGCCGACCAGTCGGTTAACCCACGTATTGGTCACTTTTATCGATACGTTGTTTGCGCCGGTTTTGAGAGCCGACGTTACGTCCACACGGAACGGCTTTTTCCAGATAATGCCCATATTCTGCCCATTAACCGTTACTTCAGCTATGTTTTTCACATCGCCAAGATCAAGAACGTAGTGAGCTGATTTATCCACCAATGCTACGTTGAATGAGTTGTCGTACGTAGCAGTACCTGAGAAATACTTGATGCCAGGATCACTATTGTTGGTCCAGGAAGCCAGACTGGCAAACGTAGCTTGTGGCGGGGCGCTTCGGTTTTCCTGAAAACGTACTGTCCAGGGAGTGGAAATGGTCAGCAGCTCACCCGTTTTCTCAGCAGGTTTGGTGTAGGCCATCGTACTTGCCTTGCCACTAAAGACGATGAAATACGCATCCCACGACTCGAATTGCAGCGGAACGATGGTGCGACCGTCTTTGATTTTGTATGTAACAGTTTCCGTTTTTCCAGTTTGCGGATTCCACAACATTGGCACTTTTCCCGTTACGCGGAAACTCACTTCCGCTGGTGTCGGATTGTCGCTTCGGTTGTCGAGCCAGTAGATATCTTGGTCGGCGGTCTGGCGATGGCGGTAGAGAATTTTCGACGTAGCGTTTTTGACAATAACGTCTTCTGCTACGCTCTGCGCCTTCAACGCATCGGCTATCGAGCCTTTTACTACGTTCGGACTGGCCCAAATTTCATTAACGATCGTCTGAAACTCGGCCGGATTATCCGACAAACTTGGTGACTGTTCGGGCTTAGTTCCTACTACTTTAGCCCCCGCTTTGACCAATTCACGCAGTTTTTTCAGTACGGGTAATGTCATGTTTTTGGCGCTTTCGTCCAGCACCAACAAACGATACGTATTGCCGCTTTTCGCTACTAACTGACCATTTTTTACACTGACAGCATTCAGTAAAGCCGATGCGTTCACAAAATCAAACTCATAGCCAGTTGGAATAGCAGGCAGTTTTTCCCTTGTTATCCAGGTAATATTGTAGTTCTGACCGTAGTAATACAGAACATCTGCTACGTTCCGGCCCTGTTGTAGCAAATAGCAGCTACGTCCCAGATACGCAATCCAGGCTTTTCCCGGCTCGGCCCACGTTTCCTGACGGGTGTACCATTGCCCGAAAGGTCCCAGCGAAAAACCGGGCAGTTTATCATCGAGAGGCTGGTGAACGGATGTGTGAATCACGAATCTGTTCAAACCAGACGCCATTTCGAGATCGGCGGTACGTTTGAGTTTTTCGGGGTAAGACGAAAACGCATTTCCGGCGGCCGTCATCGATTCGGCGGCTAAAATGTTCTGGCCGTAGATGTTAGCTACCGAAGCCGATTCCCGAATGTCGCCTTCGCTACGTACTTCTTCGTCGCTACCACCCGCCAGACTACCGGGCGTCCACATGGCCGACATCGGTACGTCGGCGTAGCGTTTTACATCCATACCATCAGCCAGATAAATCCGACCACCTTCGTGCGACTCGGTGTAACGTTTCATTCCGCGCTTGTGAAGTTCATCGCCAATTACTTCGTAATGGCTTTCGGTAATTAGTTCGCCAATCGTTTTGCGGAAATCCCAGAGGAATTTCTCGCTCGCGTCGGTGCTTTTAATTACACGACCTGCCAGCACGGGCAACCACGGCTGAATGGTGTAACCCCGTCGTTTCTGGAATTCTTCGGGAAACGATTTCGTCCAATTCATGTGACCTGCTTCGTAGCTGTCGAGCACCATATATTGAAGTCCTTTGCTGCCCATCATGCCGCCCGTGGCATCTTTATACATATCCAGATACGTATTGATGTATTTCCGAACGGCTTCTTTATCCAGCTTATCTACCTCTAAACCAGTAGCTTCGGGAGATGCGGGGTGGTTCTGGCGACCAGTTAGTGAATAGCCGAACCGCATGACAACCCAGTTTCCGGCTGGAGCCGTCCAATTTAACGTACCGTCGGGCTGCATCTTCGAGGTCAGATCCACTACGTCTTCAGTCGGAATCGCGTCGGCCCTTGACGTAATGGCCGTTTTCGTATCTTCTTTGTAAGGCGTGAAACCTGCTTTATCTTCATACTGATCAATCCGGTCGGTGTTGTAGAGCACAAATTCTGCTACGTTCACGCCTTCCGATTTAGCTTCTCCGCCCCTTTGGCCCATCAGGCCCCCGAACGGATTAGTAGGCGGAGGTAACGTTTTAATTGCCATCCGCCAGAATTTGGCTGTTGTTGCCGGAAAAGACACGGTGTTTTGAGCTGCGATACTACCCGGCACTTTCGCTACGTCCCGAAAGCTCATGCCATCGTCGCTCACCTGTAACGTTCGGTTTTCGTTCCCTCCCCGAAATTCGGCTAATGGGCCTTTGATGGCACCGACAATCGACAACGCTTTGAACGTCTGGGGCGTATCGAACGCGTATTGAATGTACATATCCTCCCCTACGGCTAACGGCGGTAAGAAAGTAGTTTTGCCCAAATCGCCGTCAGTAAGCTCAGTGAGGGTGAAACTGCCACCACTCGACGAAACTTTTGGGTTGAGTTCGGTCAGATTCTTCTCGGAGGCAGGTACTTTATAGGCAATTACGATAGCATCCTGATAGAATGATGGTACGGTACCCACAAATCCACCTGTTAAACCACCACTCTCCAATTTTATATTCTGAAATGGTCCAGTTATAGGCGCTGGCTGTGGTAGTTTTCCAGTAAACGCTTTTCCACCTGCTACGTTGGTTTGGGTCCAGACGTATTTTTTCATGGCGTCTTTCGGCTCTACCCAGGGACCGCCCGTTACGCTCCAACCCGGCGAACCGGCAATTGCCATTTCAAGCCCTTTCTGGCTGGCCTGTTCGGTCGTAAACCGAAAAGCGTCCTTCCATTCGGGCGTCATAAACACGAGTTTCTTAGGTACGACCACCGGCGTAAACAAGTTGGCATCGAAATTTTGAAAACCGCCGATACCCACTCGATTCATCCACTCAAGATCTTTCTGGATACCGTCTTTGGTGATGTTACCGTTCATCCAGTGCCACCACACACGAGGTTTGGCTGAGTTTGGTGGCGTGGTAAATTCCTGCAATTGTGCTGACGAATTTGAAGAAGGCTGTTTTTGTACCTGCCCAAAGCCGAATTGGGAGACAAGTGATAGGATCAGAAAGAGGGAGAGGGTTTGCTTCATAGCCAACCTATTTATGTTTAGGAAAGGGTTTTCTGCTAAATAGCACTAAAACAACTAATTTTTGCGCAATTCCTTCATTTTCTTTTGAATGAACTACGTAGTTATCAAGGGGTAAAAAACGGAAAGCGAGTAAGCCAGTCGCAGCGTCGGTGGAAGTTCGTGCTGTGACTGGCTTACTCTTTATTTGTAGTTAAATGAGATAAATTTTCTATTTCACTCGTTTGGCTTTCGCTTCAAACATATTCAGCAGAGAGCCTTTGAGGTTATCTTCGTCTACTTTGGCCAGGTCGATGGTAACGTCGTAGCCTTGAGCTGTGAACGCCAATGCTAGTTTGTCGCCATTTTCCTCAACGCCCGTAATTGGGATTTTCTCAGCGTTCGGTTCGGCAGTGTTCGTCAGATTGCCAGTCAGTTTACCATCTTTTCGAACTAATTCAGCGATCATTTTAGAATCGCCCTGGGGCGTACCGATTACGAGAATTTCCCATTTCCCGGCATAGAAATCAGCCGATGGTGTGGCAGTCTGGGCATAGGTTGAAACGGTTACGCTCAGCAATAAAAAGAGGAGAAACGTGCTTATTTTTTTCATGGTTTTGATTGGTTAATTTTCTGAAAATTATAGGTGAAGCTGTTTATTTCACTCGTTTGGCGACTGCATCGAAGTTATACAGCGTGCCTTTAAGGTTACCGTTATCAACTTTCGTCAGGTCAATTGAGATTTCTCCCGCCTGCGATGATTCAAAGAAGATAGCAACCTTATCGCCGTTCTCTTCCACTTTCGTGATTTTTCGCTTCTCAGCGTTCGGCTCGGCCGGATTAGCCAGTTCACCCGTCAGTTTGCCGTCTTTACGAACCAGATCCGTTAGAAATTTCACATCGCCCATAGGCGTCCCTGTCACAGCGATTTCCCATTTTCCGGCAAAAAAATCGGTAGGCGGAGTAGCCTGCGAAAAGCCTGTGTAAGCAACACTCAGAAATAGAAGTAAAAAGAATATACTTGCCTTCTTCATGATAAGAATTGATTAGTTGTGAACTGGTTATTCGTCTGTTTACAGTTAAATCACAAGCAAAGGTAAAAATCTTTTTATTATTGTCTAAAAAATAGACAATAAATATTTTTCATTTTCTACATTTGCGTTGGATACTGCTTTTAACCTGTTTTCTACATTTAAATAGCCGTTAGTTTTCAACAATTACTGATACTTAACTGACGACTAACGACTACCATGCATTCACTCACTGAACAGAACTATATTCAGCAGCTTTCTATTGACTGCGTCATTTTTGGATATGAAAATCAACAGCTTAAAGTGCTGATCTCAACACTAAAATTTAAGGGTGATTTTCAGGTTCTGCCCAGCGGATTTATCTATCAGGGCGAAGATGTGGACGAAGCAGCCCGACGCATTCTGGAAGATCGAACCAGTATTAAAGATACTTACCTGGAGCAATTTCACGTATTTGGTAAGGCCGACCGAAGCAATCGGGCATTTTTGGATCGTCTGATTGAGCTTAACCCAGACCTGGTGATCTTACACCAACAGCAACGTCAACAATATGAATGGTTTACTCGACGGTTTGTTTCGATTGGTTATTACGCGCTGGTGGACATGGCCAAAGTGATTCCCCAAAAACACGAGATCGACCAGTCCATTACGTGGTATGATGTCAGGCAACTGCCTATACTTGCTATGGATCATAACGAGATCGTGCAAAAGGCCATCGATACGTTACGTTTAACCCTCGATCAGCGATTGAGTGCATTCAGCTTACTGCCCGAAAGTTTCACCATGAAAGACGTACAGGAAGTGTACGAAGCGATTTACGATAAGCCTTTTGCCCGAAATAATTTTCAGAAGAAAATTCTGGATATGAACGTATTGGAGCGACTTGAGAAGAAGTTTACGGGTGCCGCTAATAAAGCGCCGTATTTGTATCGATATATAAAATAACGCGAATTATAGGCAGTTAATTTTTGTCATGCTGAGGCACGAAGGATCTTAAGATTTCCTTACTAGAGTGCCAGGAAACCTTAAGATCCTTCCTGCGTCAGGATGACAAAAATACTCCTTTGCTAACTTGTTCTTAAAAGTTTATGAACTACTACGTCAATTTCGCTTTAAAAAAGTCGATGGTACGTTGCCAGGCGAGTTCAGCTGCGGCTTTGTCGTAACGAGGGGTTGTGTCGTTATGAAATCCGTGGTTAGCATTCGGATACATGTATTCTGTATACTCTTTGTTGTTTTGCTTTAAGGCAGCTTCGTAGGCAGGCCAGCCTTCATTGACCCGGGTATCCAACGCGCCGTAATGTATCAGCAAAGGCGCTTTTATTTTGGGCACATCTTCAGCGGCTGGCTGACCGCCATAGAACGGAACGGCTGCTGCTAAACCGGGAACACGTACCGCCATCATGTTGGCAATCCAACCGCCAAAGCAGAAGCCAACAACACCTATTTTGCCGTTGCAATTTTTATCACTTTTCAGGTAGTCATAAGCCGCGATGAAATCTTCCAGCATTTCGTCTCGGTTACGTTTGGCCTGCAACTCACGACCAGCGTCGTCATTACCCGGATAGCCACCCAACGGGGTCAGCGCGTCAGGAGCAATTGAGATAAATCCGGCCAAAGCGGCTCGTCGAGCTACGTCGGCGATGTGCGGATTTAGCCCCCGGTTTTCATGAACGACGACAATTCCGCCGAGAGGCTTTTTCGCATCGGCAGGCATCGACAACAGGGCTTTGATGCTTTTTCCACCCTTCGGCGATGGGTACGTAACGTAGTCTGATTTTAAGCGCGGATCATCAGCCTTTACCTGAATAGCCCCGTAATAATCAGGCATTAGAAAACTCATCAACGAGGCTACCGTAATTCCGCCAACGGCATAGGCCGAAAGTTTTTGCACAAAGTCACGTCGGTCGAGCCGATTGTGGGCATAGTCATCATAAAGGTCAAACACTTCCTGTTTGATATCTTCTTTTTTAATTTCGCTCATGTTGGTCTGCTACGTATTGTTTGGGTGAAGCTTATTAAATGGACAATGTAAAACGAATAATTCTTGCTGATTATCAAGCTCTTATCATTGCCCATTATTCATTTTACATTATCTATTTACTCATTTGGTATTCGACTGATCCAACAGCAGGTATCGCTCGCGATTCTGTTCCGGGCGGGCTCCCGACGTTACGTCGATGTGCATTACCTGAACGCCTTTGTCGCCATTGACGGTTGGCCACTTTGGTAAATTTCCGCCGTTAGGATTGGCCGTTTTAATGAAGTTGGCAAAATATTCCTGCATTTGTTGTGATACCTTATAGTCGTCGGGGCTCCAGGCAAAAACCTTGTTCGTAGCCAGATTGCCCATTGCATATTCAATTTCCGCTGAGTGAACGGCCCCGCGGGCGGGCGGAGCTTTAACGGCCGCAGCTTCCGCTCCGCGAATAACACCACCAGCGGTTCCAGCCACAGCATTACCCATTTCGGGTGTCATGGACGGGCGTGGACGAGTATAGTAATAGCGGTAGACGGGTTTACCGCCTGTTTTGCTATGGGCATCGATCCACTTCCAGGTACTGAAACCAGCCATTCGGTCGCCGGCGAGGGCGGTGGCGGCTGGCCAAACATCCTCCGGATTGGTGGCGGGATACAAGGTCAATACGCCCTCGGCCTTCTCCCCAAAAAGCTTCTGTACACCTTTCCGGTAATTCTCCGGCGTGGGTTCATCATTGCCCAGAATAGCCTTGGCGTTCGCTTCTTCCGAGTTCCACCCGGCGAGCAACGGTACGTGGGCCTGTTCGCCCGCCCGGAAGATTTCGACCGGTGATTTAGGCAGGAAATAGCCATCCACGATGGGTCGGAATCGGGGAGTTTCCGGTTTTGCCGTGGCCTCAAGCAGTTGATCGGGAGGCATGGCCCGTAAAGTAGCCAGCGAAGTTGCGCCCACCATCTTCGCGAAGTTTACGCCCATTTCCTCTGCCTGCGAGAGCGTGCTTAACGGCTGAAGAGCGAGTACAGAACCGCTTTCACCAATTGCCGCATGAATCATATTTTTCGATAATGGAGAGGCCATTTGAGCGCTTACTGACGAAGAACCCGCCGATTCGCCAGCAATAGTCACTTTTTGCGGGTCTCCACCAAAAGCGGCAATGTTCTGCTGAACCCACTTAAGCGCGAAACTTTGGTCCATTAACCCGTAGTTACCTGACGCTTTATTGGGAGACTCTTTAGTTAATTCGGGATGAGCCATGAATCCAAATGGCCCGAGCCGATAATTCACGGTAAGGGTAACAATCCCTTTTTGCGCCATGCTTTCTCCATCGTAGCGCGGCTCCGAACCGTCACCGGCGATATAACCGCCCCCATAAAAGTAGACTAACACAGGCAGTTTCTCATTGCCGGTTTTAGCGGGCGTCCAGACATTCAGGTAAAGACAATCTTCACTCATGCCGTTCGAACGGAAATTCATGTCGCCGAAAACGGCCCGCTGCATTGCCATAGCGCCGAATTTGTCGGCTTTCCGGACGCCACTCCAGGCTTTGGCGGGTTGAGGTGGCTGCCAGCGTAAGTCACCCACGGGCGGGGCCGCAAACGGAATCCCTTTAAACGAACGGACACCATTTTTTTCGATGACGCCTTCAATTGTGCCCTGCGATGTTTTCACGCGGGGAGCGTTCCCAGACTGAGCGGTAGCAAGGGAAACTGACTGGCTAACCGCCAAAAGGAGAAAGACAAAGGTTTTCATAGGAAGAACGTAAAATTAACGCGATAACTCTATTGATAAATAAGGCATTATCAGCATCTGTTTACTGCTACGTTCCTATTAAAAAAGACCAAAGCTGATTCGTAAATGTGATTACAAGAACAATATAATCTACACGAATCCATCTACAGGATGTTCACTATTCTGGAAAATAATCGAAGAAGGTAGTACTACGTAACGTAGCAGAAAAAGAGGGGATACTTGAGGAATTGAAGCAGGTTAAAAAGGGCAGGAACTGTTTTTTGTCATTCTGAACGGGCCGCCGGAGCGGCCCGTTCAGAATGACAAAAAATAGCTTACATCGACGCTTTGTTAGCCACGATTTTTAAATCCAGCGAGAAAGTGTCATCGATGATTTTGTCAGCAGCCGTACCGATGATGGCCGCCCGATATTTAATGTCGTATTCCAGGCGGTTAACAACCATTTTGGCAGTCGCCTGCGCTACGTTGCCATTGATGTTCACCGTAGCCGGAAACGTCTGGGGTTTGGTGATGTCTTTAATGGTTAAGTCGCCACTAACAGTATAGTTGGGTTCGCCTGCTTTGGCATTCGCAATGGGTTTCACATCCGTAATTTTAAACGTAGCGGTTGGATATTTTTCCACGCCAAAAAAATCCTCGCTCCGTAAGTGATTGACCAGTCGTTCATTAAACGGATTCGATTCGCCTTTGTCGATATCCCGCATCGTCGTCATATCAGCCACGAAGGTTCCACCTGTGAGTTTGTTGCCATCGACGGTGAGTTGGCCCTTTGCCATTTTCACGGTGCCGTCATGTTTGCCGGTCACTTTTTTAGCGTTCCAGTTAATCGCGCTCTGCGCCGGGTCGACCGTATACGTAACGGCTTTGGCAGTGCCCTTTCGAACAGCGGATTTTACCGGAGATTCCTTAACAACAATCGTGGCAAACGTAGTGCTGGTGAGAAGCATAGCTGCCAACGTGGCATTAACGATCAGGTTGTTTTGCATGGTTGTTTGATTTGTTAAACGGTTATTAGAAGAAAGTCATTACTTGTCTTTAACTGCCAATTATGGTGTTTAATTGTTAACAGGCAGATTTTTAACTGTTTGTGGTAACTGGCAAATGATACGTAGTAACGTAGCGTTTTCGGTAAAGCAGGTTATTTCTACTACGTCAATTCGACATTACTATTTATACGTAGTAACAGCTACATCTGGTTGCTTCAGATCATGAATTTCTACAAAATTAGTACCAATACGTCTCCCCTCCCCGGCATACCATTATCGATACACGTAACAGCGACACATTCCACTACGTCCTGTGGGTTGCCAGAGTGATTATTACGTTATGTATTGTTCATAGTTAGCTCGCATTCGAATATAACCAATGACCATGCTTAGATTGGATACTGTCTGTGCTTTAGTATGTGTCTGATTCTTAACGAAACGTTCTCATGAAAGCGACAAGACGTAACTTCCTCCAATCGCTCGGCGTTGGCGTGGCTGGTCTGGGTGTATCCCACGAAACCATTGCTGCTACGTCGCACCCGCCCAAGCTCGCCAAGCCATCTTCTGACGAGCAGATTCTGTTTGTGGGCGATAACATCGCCATTGCCAACACCGAATACGGTAAAGTACGTGGGTTTATTCTCCGGGGCATTCATCAGTTTCTGGGTATTCCGTACGGCGCTGATACGTCCGGGAAAAATCGGTTTATGCCGCCCCAGAAACCCGCGTCATGGACTGATATCCGTCCGGCGCTGTGGTGGGGCAATTCGGCTCCGCAGATTATGGAGAAACGATATGCGAATCCGTATTCCTCATTCGTAGATCACTGGAACTACGACGACGTATCGGAAGACTGCCTGAAACTGAACGTCTGGACACCCGCTCTGGATTCGCAGAAACGTCCGGTTGTGATCTGGTTGCACGGTGGTGGTTTTGTTAACGGAAATGGTATTGAGCAGGATGGCTACCACGGTGAAAACCTCTCTCGATTGGGCAACGTAGTGTTTTGTTCGCTCAATCACCGGCTGGGTGCGCTGGGCTACACGCACCTGAAAGCGGCTGGCGGCCATGAGGCTTCCGGCAACGTAGGAAATCTGGACATGGTGGCGGCCCTCGAATGGGTGAAAAACAACATCGCCAATTTTGGGGGAGACCCCAACAACGTAACGATCATCGGGCAATCAGGCGGGGGCGCTAAAGTCACTACGTTGATGAATATGCCGTCGGCCAAAGGGTTGTTTCACAAAGCCGTTTGCCTGAGCGGTAACTCATTGACTGGCGTAAATAAAGAATACGCCGAAAAGCTCGGTTTGAAAGTAATGGAGGAAGCGGGCCTGAAACCCGGCGAAATCGATAAACTCCAGCAGATTCCGTGGCGGCAATACATCGACATTGCCAACCGTGCCGTCGAAAAAATGGCCGATGAAGCGAAACGGATGAATATGCAGCGTGGAGGTTACTCGCCCGTTGGCGATGGTACGTACCTGAACGGCGATACATTCTTCAAAGACCCCAATCATTTCTCGGCCAACATTCCGCTGATGATTTGCTCTACGTTCCACGAGCAAAATCCTAGTCGGACCGACTCATCTTTAGAGAAAATTTCGCTGGCCGAAGTGAAAGAAAAAATCAAACCTCGTTTCGGTGAGAAGTCTGGCGAGATTGTGGATGCCTACGCGAAGAATTTCCCGAAAGCGCGTCCCATTGAAATTTGGGCATTGGTTGTATCGAACCGTAAGAATGCCGTAGCGGCCGCCGATGCTAAAGTTTCGCAGCAAAAAGCGCCTGTATACGTAGCGTGGTTTGGTTGGCAACCGCCCCTGTTTGATGGTCGAATGCGGGCCTTCCACTGCGACGATATCTGTTTCTGGTTCTACAACACGGATTTGATGCTGACGCATACGGGCGGAGGGAAACGCCCCAGAGTCTTGTCGGAGAAGATGGCGGGCTCGTTCCTGAATTTCGTAAAAACCGGCAATCCAAACGGCGGTGGTTTGCCAACCTGGAAACCTTACACAACCCAGAATGGCGAAACTATGGTACTGGATGATACACCGCTGCTGGTCAATGACCCCGACCGGGAAGCCCGGAAAGCGTTGGTGTAACGTAGCGTAATCTGAACCGGGATTTTCAGGATTGGAAGGATTTACAAGATTTTGTAGATAAGCGCTTCAAAGAAGCGAAAACAAAATCCTGTAAATCCTTCCAATCCTGAAAATCCCGGTTCAGACAAACCTGTAAATCTTTCCAATCCTGAAAATTCCGGTTCAGATTACGCTACGTCAACGGGCCGGGGTTGAACAAAACTAAATCGTTATGAATACCCAGTTTGTCGGTTGCTACTTTTTTGGTTCCGCTTGCTACGTCGAGAATCAGGTGAAATAATTCCCAACCCATTTCTTCAATGGTTTTCGTACCAAATGCTACTGGACCAGCGTCAAAATCGATCAGATCATGCCAACGATTGGCTAGTTTCGAGTTTGAACTTACTTTCAACACGGGCACCATCGCCAATCCATAAGGTGTGCCTCGGCCGGTGATGAATACGTGCATGTTCATTCCAGCCGCTAATTGCAACGTACCACAAACAAAATCGCTGGCTGGAGTAGCCACAAAATTCAATCCCTTCTTTCGAATCTTTTCACCAGGCGATATCACATCTACAATCGGACTCGTTCCAGATTTGACCACCGATCCCAGGGCTTTTTCGACAATGTTGCTCAAGCCTCCCCCTTTATTACCGGGTGTTGTGTTGGCGCTACGATCAGCTCTACCTTGCTGTAAATAAGCATCATACCAGGCCATTTCGTCCTTAAGCGCCTGCGCTACGTTTGCATCAACGGCTCTTGGCACCAGCAAATGAATGGCGTCCCGCACTTCGGTCACTTCAGAGAAAAACACCGTTCCGCCCGTTCGCACAATCAAATCGGCAGCGAAACCGGAAACCGGATTACCTGTTAGTCCAGAGAAAGCGTCACTTCCACCACATTGCATCCCCACGACCAGATCGGAGGCTGGACAGGTAGTACGTTTACGCTGATTTAGTTTTTGCAGATGTTTTTCGGCCAGTTGCATAATCCCGTCAACCATGTCGCCAAACCCCTCGAAAGCTTCGTCCTGCAAATAGAGAATCGAACTGTCTGCCGAATTTTGATCAGCAGGCAACAATCGCTCAGGGCGTAGTTTCTCGCAGCCCAGCCCGATAATCATGATTTCACCCCCAAAATTTGGGTTTTGCGCAATGTGCTGGATGGTACGAATGGGCACAATAGCGGCTGGAGCATCAATCGCGATACCACAGCCGTAACTGTGATTAAAGGCCACTACGTCATCCACATTCGGGTACAATGGCAGCAATTCACGCTTGATCTTCTGACAAATAAAATCCGTGATGCCCGCTACGCACTGCACACTGGTTGTGATTCCCAGCACATTCTTGGTGCCAGCACTGCCATCCTGATTTTTGTATCCCTGAAATGTGTAGCCTTCCAGCGGTTCAATCTCAGGAAGGCTTCTCTGGACATACGGAATATCTTCCAGATTGGGTGGTTGCGGGAGGCTAATGATACGTTCGTTAATCCAACTTCCTTCCCTGATGAGCTGATTGGCAAACCCGATTACCTGCCCATAACGTATCACTTCATCACCTTCCTGAAACGCTTTGAGGGCTACTTTATGCCCCATCGGAATTGGCTCTTGGAGCACAATTCCATTTAATACAACGGCACCCCGGTCTAATCCCGATGGGTTGGCAACAATTGCTACGTTGTCTTCAGGCGTTGTTTTTATGACGATAGTTTGCATTGTGATTGCCTCCATACTCACATTGGCTACGGCTGCCGGGGCCTTCCTATACAATTTATATACTTAAACCAATGGAAAAAGCCAGGCAGCTATCATGGTCAGAATAACGCCAGTCAGACCCATGATGCTTTGCATGGGCGCAATGGTTTTGAGCGCTTCCCGCTCGGTCAGGTTACTGGTTTTACACATGATCCAGAAACCAGCGTCATTCATCCACGGAATTAGTTTCGCTCCACTGCCGATAGCCAGACACAGGTAAACGGGATGAAAACCTAGATTAGCATTTTGAGCCATTCCAGCCAAAATTCCTGACGCCGTAATTAGTGCCACAGTAGCCGAACCTTGTGCCGTACGTACCACCATCGCAATGAAAAAGGCCAGCGGAATCAGGGCCATCTGGTAGCCTTTGGTGAGGTCGGCAATTCGGTCGCTGATTCCCGATTGCTGTAGCATACCACCAAAAGCACCGCCCGCTGCGGTAATCAGGATGATGCCACCACCACTCATCAACGCGGTCTGAACAAAAGCCGTCATCTTTTCTTTAGTCGTTTTTTTCTGCCTTGCCAGCACGAAAAGGGCGAAAATTCCACCCATGAGCAGCGCGATATTTTTATCCCCAAAGAAAAGAATTACCTCTAAAACAGAATTGAGAATTGGACTGTCGGTTAAAGGCGTTCCTGGTTTATGAAACGCTTCTACAGCCGAGCGTATGCAAATGGTGGCCAACGGAAAAACCGCCGGAAGCAAAGCCCAACCCAACGAAGGCAGTTCTTTATCGTCTTTTTCGGCAATGGCTTTGATGTCTGCCAAACGCGCATCGGGTGAATCTCGGAGCGGAATATCGAATTTTTTATTCAGGAAAACCGCTATCAGGTAGCCCACGGAGATGGTGCACAGTCCGAGCAATACGCCACAAACCATCATCAAACCAATCGGTACGTTCAGGGCACCGACCAGAAATAAGGGGCCGGGCGAGGGTGGTACGTAGGAGTTTGCCATAACAGCTCCAGCAATCACCGATAAAGCCAGTAACAGGTAATTTTTGCCCAATCGCATGCCCATCGCCTTTGCCAGCGGCATCATCAGGAAGATAACGGTATCCACAAAAACAGGGATCGTCAGAAAGAAACTGCTTAAAATGAAGCCGATTGGCGCATGTTGAACGCCCGTCACTTTGAGCATGGCGCGGATGACTTTTTCGGCAGCTCCACTATCGAGCATGGCTTTGCCAATAATGGCCGCCATCGCGATCAGAATACCAATTTTGGTACAGGTGTTCCCAAATTCGGTGGCGATACGTTCGCCAATGCTTTTGTGGGCTTGCTTCAGCGCTTCGGCTTCTGACAAGCCTTTGGAAATGAAATACTGCTGGACCAATTCGGTAGGCGTGAGCAAGGCAACTGTTAACGCGGCTAAGAGTAGGGCCAAAAACGGATGCAATTTGAGGCCAATGATGCCGCCAACTACCACGACAACCCCAATGAGTAAAATAAGTATCGGGTCCAGCATTGTTACGTACGATTTCAGGTTAAGGAATAAAAGGGGATGCTACGTCCTTCGTTACGTGAAAGAACTGAAAATTAATTCAGAGCAGCACCACACAAAGTGTGCAGGAAGGCTAGTTTACTGAGAAAGGCCAATTTGAATCTGGAGTTGACGTAGTAAACCAAGCCTACAACAAGTTCCTTAACACCTGAAATGTACGTAGTAAAGATCAGTTGATGAGTCATACGAATAAGGCTGAAATAAAATAAAACACCAGCCCAAAACACATTTTGTTCGGGCTGGTGCAGCGGGTTAATAAGTAGTTTTTGTTACTGTCAAGCGGGGAGAATATCCATTCGTTTAATTTTTTCGTGGTCTATCGTATAGATATGCCTTACCGAACTGTCGGCTAATACGTTGTCCTGTAGATCTTTAATGAATTGATGAACCGTTACGTTGATACGTCCATCAGGCATTTCGCTAAAGGAAACCGGCGTTACGTTCGGATTCAGTTCCTGCCATTGCCGAAGCCAATAATTGCGTACTTCGTCATGTCCTTTTACGTAGCCGCCTTCCCAACCGTTCGGCCAGTCTACGTCGGGATGCAATAGGTTCAGAACAGCGTCGATATCGCGTGAATTAAAGGCGTGGTAGGCTTGAGTGATTAATTCCTGGTGTTTAGCCATGATGCTAGTCGATTGATTATGAACAGATTGTCTGTTTCAAAATTACCTGACCAGGATTATGGATAGCATCGGTATTGGTTGAGAACTTATCGGAATTACTGGAGCATTCACGTTACGGCTAACTTAGTAAGAGCGATTGAGATTCGTAAAGACTGTCAATCCTGCTATTACGCCAGGGTCTACCTGCTCTACCGACCTCTATTCCAAAGGAATACTCGCTGCGTTTTTCTCCAGCCAGGTATCGAACGACTGTAATTCGGGATTTAGCTTTCGAGAGAAGGCTACATCCCGAACACTGTTGCACACCTCGTCGAAATCGCGGTAGAACTGGAACATATTGCCCATGTCATCGGCTCCTGGAAAGCCAAAGCCCCGGTATACCTCCGGCGTAACATAATTGTAGTTTACCTCCTGCCCTATCGCTTTGGAAAGTTTCGAAGCCATTTCCTGACCGGTTAGCTGATCACCCGCCACGCCGATAGTTCTCCCAATAAATTCCGTACCTCCCCTGAAGATAGCGTAAGCGCATTTGCCGATATCTTCCGAAGCCACACCGGCCATCTTCTTGTCAGCCATTGGTAAGGTCAGATACAGCTTATCATCCGGCCCCTTTTTGGGTCCGGCTCCGAAATAGATAAAGTTTTCCCAATAAAAAGAAGCTCTCAGGAAAGTAGTGGGTACGCCTAAATCGGTAAAGAATTTATCGGCTTCGCCCTTAGCATCGAAATGCGGCACTTTGTAGTTGCCCTGCAGGGTAGGCATACGATCATCGTCCAGGGGAATCCACTGGCGGGTATCTTCCAGCGTCGACCAGATCACGTGCTTCAGCCCAGCCTGTTTAGCTGCCTGGGCCATACTACGTGCCTCGTTATACTCCCGCTGAGGGGAAAAATGCGACCAGAAAAAGGTTACGAAGAAGGCTCCGAAGGCTCCCTCCAGAGCAGTGCGCAGGCTTTGCTCATCATCAATATCAGCCGCTACGACTTCAGCTCCCAATTGCGCCAGCTCCTTAGCCTTATCTGAACTGATGTCCCGCGTAATAGCGCGAACGGCAAATTCACTATTTTTATCATTAAGAATGGCTCTGGCAACTCCACCCCCCTGGGCACCAGTAGCACCGAATACGGCAATAATCTTTTTCTCTGACATGAGCATTTAGGTTCTTTGAGTTTAGAAACAAAGAGCCCCGTCCAGTACGGAACTACGCCCTTAAGTTATTACAATAATGGATGCTCTATTAACTAGTTGGCCTATTTCGCTCTACTGGCCGTCAAATTCCGCAAGCTGATGTAAAATAACGCGCTAAATCAGCTACAACCAATGCTGTGCGAATCGTAAGAAATCAGGATTTGGCGACCTGCCGTAGTTGTAGTTTTCCAATAGCCGATCAGGGCATTGCTCCAGAGATTTTAAGACAGTTAACTTACTGATCCACGATAACCCTTCCGGGCAACGTAGCAGAACGTCCCAACCCCGTTTTTTGCCGTTCGGCACCTGCCATGAAGAAGGCGATTCCGCTCATGGCTAGAGCGGTGGATAAACTGGTCCATTCGGGTTCGGATTGCATCTTGGTGAGCGCGCGTGGTACGTGTAGCAACACTACCCAGAGCAAAAACATAACACCAAGCAGGCCCGATGAAAGCACGGTCTTTTTGTTGCTGATCAGACTCACAGCGGTTGCGATAAAGGCTATTCCTACAAAATAGGCCCAGAACAGCCGAGCCGGAATCCAGGCTGGAATCAACGTAGCAACGAAAGCTCCATATTGAAAATGGAGAATCCCAAAAATCACCAGCGAAACGGTGAATAACCATTTGCTCCACTTTGCTACGTTAAACCGGTTCTCAAAAACGGTATCTACTGGCGATTCTAGTTGGCCTGCTATGTAGAATGAAGCAGCACTGAGCGCCAGTAATTCACCGAATACCGTCCACGTACCACCTGCAAACCAGTTCGAGACTAATTTTACCAGATGAGGATAAAAGGCGCACAGCAGAAAAAGAGCACCCAAACTCAAAGCCGCTTTATCCGCTTTCCACGACAGACCAATGCATAAGCCACTAACAATCAGGATCAGGCCCATAAGCAATACAAGCGTGAACCTGACCGGAAAATCAGCCGCAATTGGCAATAAACTGGTGGGAAAGTTGCCCGTGACAAGATGTATTACGCCAAATGCGATCATCGCGCTGGCAAACAAAAGCCGACCAATTATAAACAGTCTGTTCATATTTTAAAACGGGTTTAGTTAATAGTCAAGTTTTAAGAGTTGTTTAGTGAATAGTGCCACTCACAATCCTCTCTAAATGAGCCTTTTGAGCAAAATCTGATGCCTGCTTACCTGGCTTTGGCGACGGACAATCACCGAAACCTGCTTGCCTTCGCCAGCCAGTAACATCCTGTATATTTCACCCATCGTGAGCTGGGTCGCCGGATTATTATTAACCCAGATCAACTCATCGCCCACTTGTATACCTGCTTTTTCGGCGGGCGAATCTTTAACGACCTGCGTAATAACGTATTGGTCAAACTCCGTTCCGCGAGCGCGTAATTCCAGCCCGCTCATATCATAAACGAAGGGTTCATCGATTGATCGTTTCACAGGTTTGATAACCAGATAGCCCGCCGGGTAATTAAACGTAACACGAAATCGACGTAGCAATTCACAGCCTATATTTCCCTGACGCGGTGGCAGTTGAGCTAGTTTCAGGCCAAAATCCAGGCTATCTGGATAAGCCACCAACACGTCCGACAGCACATAACGCCCCACGCGGATTGTGGATAATCGCCCCAACTCACCACGAACCTCACCCGTTAACCCCTTTCCCAGCGATACCGGAATGACTTTATCAGGTACCGGCACCTGACAGCGTTGAAATCGATCCAGTAACAAGGCCTGTCCGGCACCCGTATCGATAATGGCACGTAGCGGTGACCACGCGCGCCCGTTTGATACGGACAACAGATCCGTGTAAACTTTCTTTTCCTGAATAGAAATTGGATGTTTTTCGCCGTCAGCGGGGCGATACTTGTATTTATCAGGCTTGACCAACGTGATAACCTGATGTTCAAAATCCAACGTAACAACCAGATCAGCAAAGAGTTCATAGCCAATGATTCCCTGAATAGGCATACCGGCGTACTCCGACAAATGCATGATATCTTCGCTCAGAATAACCAACGTATGCAGATCGCTCCGAAGCTTACCTATGCGTAGTGAATTGCCCGTAGAAACCGAAGCTACGAGCGCGTTTGACCCACCTACGCCAGCCAATTTGATAGTCCGGCTAGTAGCGAACGTACTATTTTGAAAGACATTAGCATCCGTAATAATGGTATGACTAACACCCGTATCAACGATGAAATGCATCGGATACTGCTCATTAATGCAAACGGGGATGATGATCAAATTCGACCGGTACTCGAAGGGAATCTGTACTCGATTCTGGCGGCTGGCAACGTAAAATCCGTACTTGCTATTCTGACCTATAGCCATTTGCGGCAGGCCCAAAACAGCAAAGAACAGCATACAAAGACGGCATATATTCATGTCAGGGCAGTAGTTTACGAGACTGATCCTTACCAACCCTGATAAAGCCGACCGACCCAGCGAGGAAGTCAGCCGGCCTTTTCATCATAGGTTGGTAGTCGTAAATATTACGTAGCGCTGTAGACCCGCCAAATCCATAAGACAAAAAGCAATCTATCTGAGACAGAACGTAGTATAGAGTACGCCAACACCATTCCGCACTTCTAACCTGTTTTCTGTCGCTTGCTCGTTGTTGTTTATCATCGGCAAAAAGCGATTACATTTTTTTGCGAACGAACGTAGCATTGAATTCACTAATTTGGGGGTTATTCGTTTTTGTCTCATGCCACGACTTCAGCCATCCGTTTATCGGGAAATTCTCATTCATCTCGTGGCCTGGCTGTGCTATATCGGGTTGCAGGTAGTGGCTATTGACAAATTCGAACACCGCTACGTCGCAAATCTGCTTTCGGCGCTGGCGCAATTACCTGCGCAACTGATTTTCACTTACGTTACGTTGTATGTCCTGATTCCAGGGTATCTGTTAACCCAACGCTACGTTCAATTTGGACTGCTAACATTACTGGCACTCTTGATTTGCGGAATGCTGTACTGGGAAGGGACATATTACCTGTACTTAGTTCCGTTTGAGCCCGCCCGATTGAAAACGGAAAAGCCCTGGGATTTAGGCTGGTTTATGCTCTGCGCTTTTTATCTACTTTGTACCTCTGGGTTGCTGATTGGCTTCCACATGATACGTTTCGGGTTTCGGCAGCAGCAGCTCAATCAACAATTAGTCATTGCTAATCAACGTATTGAGTTAAAATCACTTAAGGATCAGATCAATCCGCATTTTTTGTTCAATACACTCAATAACCTCTACGGCTTAACCAGTCAGAATCCACAAAAAGCGGGCGAAGTAGTGCTACGTCTGGCTCAATTGATGCAGTATATGCTCTACGAAGGCAATCTGGCGCAGGTACCACTTCCCAAAGAGGTTTCTTATTTGCAGAATTATTTAGCGCTGGAACGAATTCGCTATGGAGATCGACTGCACTTGTCTATACAGGTTAGCGGTGCTACCGATCGACTCTTTATTGCCCCGCTCCTGTTGTTGCCCTTCGTCGAAAATGCGTTTAAGCACGGTATAAGTCGCCAATTGGATGATGCCTGGCTTCAGATTCAGCTTACGGTGAGTTCGACCGAATTAGTTTTCAAAGTGGAAAACAGCAAACCTGAACTAACCAATGAGGCTCCCGCAACCGGAATCGGTTTATCCAATATCGCGAAACGATTACAATTGATTTATCCGAATCGGCACCAGCTTCGGCAGCTAAATGGCACCGGCACGTATCTCGCTACGTTGACGCTTGCGTTAACCAGTAGTGATTTTAGATCAGAAAAAACGTATGAAGATCAAATGTTTGCTGGTTGATGACGAACCCATCGCGCTGGACGTACTGGCCGCTTATGTCAATCAGGTTGACGGACTGGAACTGGCTGGCAAATGCCGGTCGGCGGTAGAAGCCTTTACGTTCCTGCAAAGCAAATCGGTCGATCTGTTGTTTCTAGATATTCAGATGCCGCAGCTTTCGGGGCTGGAACTGCTACGTACCTTGCCTCAGTGGGCGTTGCAAAATCCGCCTAAAACGATCATTACGTCGGCGTATCGGGAATATGCACTGGATGGTTACGAACTGGACGTACTGGATTACCTGATCAAACCTATTCCGTTCGAGCGCTTTATCAAAGCCATTGGTAAAGCTTTCACACAGAAACGATTAACACCACAAACCACAGCTGTAGCCACTGACGAACCCTTTCTGTTCGTAAAAGAAGAACGGCAGCTAATTCGGATTAATCTTGGTGAAATTATCTCACTGGAAAGTTTACGGGACTACGTTAAAATCACGACACTGAACCGGCAGGTCACTACCCGGCAAACGTTGGGGTATTATGAGGAACTTCTGCCCAGTGAGCAATTCCTGCGCATTCACCGGTCGTTTATCGTAGCGAAATCCAAAATTCTGTCTATGACCGAAACCTCCATCAACGTAGCAGGCCAAACGTTGCCCATTGGTCGATACTACAAAGCGCAGGTTGTTGATCAATTGCAGGTTCGGAATTTGTTTCGGGCCTCCAGTGAGTAGCAGGTGTTACGTTGCCCGGGTAAAAAGCGTTAATGAAGCCACTGGCGTCAGTAATACGTTGATTTATCCATTATTCACGTGATTATTCAGAAAATAGCGAGTGAAATCCAAAAGCCAGATATTTACAGTAAAATCGTTATCAATCTGGTTTTTCGATAAATGGCTTCGTCCACAATAGAAATTCCCCCGCACGTAGCGTTACGTTTAGGTTATCGTGTGATCGTTAGTGAAGTTAATGAGTTAAAGCTACAGAGGGCCGTACGCGAGGGTGCCATTCCCCCCAGGGCGACGCTCCGACGCTAAACGCAATTTGGGAAGCCAACGACGTAGCGGCTGTTTTCGAGTGTGCGGGCTCGGCAGGTGCCGCTACGTTGGTAGCCGCTGGGCACCGCGTGGGTCGGAAATTGTGCTGGTGGGCCTTTCAGAAAAGTCCGCTTAGTTTACCCCACTCAAAATTGCCCGTGGAGGGATCACCATCGTCCTCTGGATCATTTACCAACACCCAACCGACTTCCGTCGCGCCATCGAACTCACCCGACGAAAGCTGATTGTCCCGTCAACCATCATCTCCGGTTATTACCCACTCGACCAACTTCGGGAAGCGTTTGAAATGGCCGTAACAGGCTCCGAAACCAAACTGATTGTCGAATTGATCGAGTGACTATTTCCGTCAATAATCAACTGGATCATTTAGCGGGAATCGGGTACTCGATAATGAAAACAGTTTCCAGATCGACTCAAGCGGGTGGCAACTGATATCAGTTATACCTAATTTTAAACGGTTACCGGCCCTGCTACGTTACTATTCACTCGTTTTGACGAATAAGAGCGTTACGTTCGGGTTCGTTGCAAAGTGACTTAACGGCTAGTAATAAAACTTAAAAACCAGTTCCTGAACATGACTAAATTACACCAAAAGGTAGCCATCGTGACGGGTGGAGCGGGCGGCATTGGACGGGCTATTGCTGAGCGGTTTGCCGAGGAAGGGGCGCAGGTCGTTATTTGGGATGTTGAATCTGAAGCAACTCAACGTACTGCCAGCGAGTTGAACCGACAAGGACTCTCCGTAACGACGATGCCTGGTATCGACATCACGCAGGTCGGTATCGTTCAGCAGGCCGTCGAGACAGTTCTTAGCCGCTTTGGGACAATTCATGTACTGGTTAACAATGCCGGTATCACTCAGGATTCAACCCTGCGCAAACTGGAACCCGAGAAATGGCAACGGGTCCTTGATGTAAACTTGACGGGTGCTCTCAACTGTACACAGGCAGTGCTGGAAACCATGATTGGTCAGCACTATGGGCGAATTGTCAATATGGCTTCGTCGGTGGGTATTCACGGCAATTTTGGCCAGACCAACTACGTAGCAGCCAAAGCCGGGTTGATTGGTATGACAAAAGTGTGGGGCCGCGAACTGGGTAAATACGGAATAACAGTTAACGCCATCGCGCCAGGGGCCATCCAGACGGCCATGTTCGAGGCAGTACCCGATACGTTGAGGCAAATGATTCAGTCTCGCATAGCCGTGGGCCGGCTGGGCCAGCCCGAAGATATTGCTCATGCTGCCCTGTTTCTAGCTTCCGACGAAGCCTCTTTCATCACCGGCCAGACGCTGGAAATTGATGGAGGACTCTACCTTGGCTAATCGTTCGCGAGCCTCTTTGGATTTGTAGGCTCTCTAAATACACGACGCTTCCCATCCCAGGACTTTACCCTTGTTCAAGGCGAAAAAGATTATACATTTATTTATACAAAAAATTACAATTATGAAAAAAACAGGCAAAAGAATCTTATTTGGTATCATCGCCTTACTGGTGTCAATATTCATAATTGGATTAGTCCTGGCGTTTTTCCCAACTAAATCAAAGACAAATCATATTGGAATTTCGCCTGAAAAAGCCGCCAGTTTACGAGAAAATTTTGCAGGGGCGCATCATTTGTTTACTACGTCAGATGGAGAAACACTTTTCTTAAGAAGGTGGAATCCAGACAGTATTGATCAATCAAAGAAAGATATTGCCGTTTTGATTTTTCATGGCATAACTGCCTATAGTGGCCCATACAATATGGCAGGTAAACCAATATCAGCAGGCGGCTACACAACATTCGGACTGGATTATAGAGGTCATGGCTTATCGGGCGGTAACCGGGGAGATAGCCCAGGTAAAGAAAGATGGATCGCTGATTTAGTGGAATCGGTGCGATACGTTAAAAGCCTTGGTTTTTCCAGAGTGATTATTCTGGGACATAGCCTGGGCGTAGCTTCAGCGATCTGTGCAGCAGACGCCATTCCAGATGAGATTGCTGGATTAGTCTTACTATCAGGAGCTTATGAAGGCAGAAAAGGCGTATCTGCACAGCCTACCTTTTATGAAAAAGCAAAAATTTTTGCCAGTTCTATTTTCCGGCCATCCTATCAGGCTGCTGAATATTATCGGGAAGGCATGACGGTTACTAAAGACCCCCTGTTCAATTTCAGGTATACACTTCGGTTTTTGACTATGCTCAATGTCAAAGAACTCCGACTCCCTAAAACGTTGACTATTCCGGTATTGGTAGGCATGGGCGATAAAGACGAATTATTTTCTCTCGAGAAAGCGAAAGAGTTTTATGATCTCGTTCCGGGTAACAAAAAGGAGTTTTTAGTCATGGAGAATACGACGCATGCGAAGATTCCAGTGGAGAGTTGGAATCAAGTAGTCGCCTGGTTAGATAAAACGTTTTAAGAGATTGTAAATGAGAGATCGGCTTTGGCAATGCTTTTGAAAGCCATTGGAACTCTTGCCACAGAGCCAGGAAAGCCGGAATAAACGTAGTTCACCTTCCTGGTCGAACTATACTTTTCAGGATAAAAAAGTAAGGAACGTATTAAACGAAATTGAGCTGCCGATCAAGGCCCGCCTGCCGACAAACATCCTTAAGCTGCTCTAAATACAACCCCATTTCAGTCATGTGAACGATTTTTCGCAGTGCTTCCATCGAAAAATGGACATACTATCAAATGAGCTCAGAGAATCGAACTTGAATTAAGCCAATCAAACATCCTACTACCTGAAATGGCGCACTGATCGCCAGAAAATCATCTATACGTACGCCTTTTATTAACCTTTAAATTTAATCGGTAACTTGTAGCACTCAAAAGGACCGTTCAATCAATTTTGTTTGACTCTAAATTTATATATACAGTAATTTATCGTAAATTATTTTACGCATAACAGTAACAAATGTTCCATCTTAAATTTACAACAGATGAAAAACGTAAACTTTCTACACGTTTTACTTTTGGCCAGTCCTTTACTGGTAAATGCCCAAACCAACTACGTGGCAAACACCCCAAATGCGGTCGGCCCAGGACTTAACAACGTGTTAATTGGGCCTCAGGCTGGCAACGCAACAATGACGGGACCAAACAATGTGTATATGGGCCTCCAGACAGGAAAATCCACTACAAGTGGTTATTTTAACACATTTGTCGGTTGGCTGGCAGGGAAAGATAACACATCAGGTTTTACCAACGTGTTTATTGGTAACCAGGCGGGTAGTTTTAACACAACGGGACAAAGCAACCTCTTCTTGGGGTCCTACGCTGGTGAGAGAAACACAACCGGTAATTACAACATGTGTATCGGTAACTCTGCCGGGCAAGCTATGTTATCTGGTAACGGTAATTCGTTCATTGGTGACGGTTCAGGTTACGGCAATGTATCTGGCTCTAACAATACGTATATCGGAGAACATGCCGGCTTTTTTGGTAACGCTTCAGGAAACAAAAACACGTTCATTGGCTATCGTTCCGGGGTTACGTCAACCTCTACAGTAGTTGAAAACTCAACGGCAATTGGTACATATGCGCTTACAAGTACCAACAACTCAATTGTTCTGGGTGGAACAGGCGTTTATTCTGTCAGTGTGGGTATTGGCAACACGGCCCCTAAAAATACACTGGAGATTACTTCGTCACAAAGCAACCGTTCAGGTCTACGTTTCACAAACTTGAAACAGGCCACACCTGCTTCTACCCTGGTCGATCTGGGTATAACTTTAGACCTGCTGAACCCACTTGTTAAAGTGTTGACCGTGGACGCTAACGGCGATGTGAAGCTGGTAGGGCTTTCTCTGAGCTTGCTAAGCCCACTAGGATTAGGACGCGAAGGCGTTACTAGCGCTGGTCTATGGGAAAGCAAAGCAGGTTTTGCGCAGAATACGAATCAGGAAGGGGTTATCATTGGCAATGGCATCACCAATACGCCAAAAGATTATAATCTGTTCGTGAGCAAAGGTATTCTGACCGAAAAAGTAAAAGTTGCGGTGAACGGTACGTCGGAATGGAGCGACTATGTTTTTGATAAGTCTTACAAACTGAAAAATCTGTCGGCTGTAGAAAGCTACATTAAAGCCAACAAGCACCTGCCTGGTATTCCATCGGCTCAGGAAATGGTTGAGCAAGGCAACGATCTTCACAAAACCGACGCTAAACTGCTGGCTAAAATTGAAGAGCTGACGCTGTACATGATTGAGATGAAGAAGGATAATCAGCAGCTCCAACGGGCTGTTAGCAACCTGAAGCGTCAAAACAAAGCCATCAACCAGAAATTGAAGGCTGTTCGGTAAGGCTTGTTACGTAAACGATACACAGCTATGAAACAGCACCTTATCAAAATAATGGCACTGGTAGCAGTAGGTACTTACTGCCAGGCACAGGACGTAATAACCGCTTCAGTAGAGTCGAGTGCTCCCGAATCTCAACACTCTGCTACGCAGTTGATAGCACGCAACCAGATTTCGCAACGGGCTAGTGTGATTTATACGGCCGGTCAATCGGTTGTGCTACAGCCTGGTTTCCAGGCGAAAGCAGGGTCGATCTTTACGGCGAGTATCCGCACATTGCCTACGGAACAGACGATCTCGAAGAACCTGACAATGACGGCTTATCCTAATCCGTTCCGTCAGGATACCCGAGTCGAATACGTACTGCCACGGAATAGTCAGGTTCGGGGTGTACTGACCAATTTACAGGGTCAGGTGGTTAAGCAGCCGGCCAACGTAGAATGGCAGGAAGCCGGCGCACACCAGCTGGATTTGTCGGGAAGCGATTTGCCTGCTGGTACGTATATCTATCAGCTTCAAACCGGCACTGAGCAGAAGTCGATACGTTTAATTAAGCAACCGTAGTGACGTGAGCCAACATTAACTGGCCTCATACGTCTCATTTCCTTCCACCCAGTACGTAATTCACTCGCGTGATTTATGGGCTGGGTGGAATTGTTTTTAGATGTGCTTTTACCACCCCCAACCCAGCGTAGTGGCTTTTAGGAAAGAAAGCAAAGAAGTAAATAAGCGTAATACTCTTTCAGATAGGTTTTTAGCACACGTAGCGCTTTAGAGATGTGCTGCTCGACGGTTTTCTCGGAAATAGCGAGCTGCTGGGCAATTTCCCGATTCGAGTGGCCTTTCCGGCTACTTAAAAATACCTCCTTGCATTTGGGAGGTAACAACTGTAGCCCTTTTTCGTAATGCTCCTGCAAATCGGAAGCAAGTAGTTGCTGATCTGTCGATTCGGAGTACTCTTCGTGTTGCGTTTCTAACTGCGTGTAATAGTATTGACGGGTATATTCTTTTCGGTAGTGTGATATAATCAGATTCTTGGCAGTCGCAAACAGGTAAGCACGGCTCGATTGAATTGGCTGGCTACTACGTTGCTTCCAGATGCTGATGAAGGCTTCCTGCACTATTTCCTGAGCAACAAACTGGTCGTTTACTTTACTGAAGGTATAATTGAATAGCGGGCGAAAATAGCTATCGTAAAGGTCGGCGAACTCCTTTTTATCAGTACTTTCATCGGAATAAGGCCTAAAAATTGAGCTCATAGCCAGAATTTCCTAAGTCCGTATAATTTTTCTACAAAGATCGATCGGCTTTATTGTTAATCGTTTCCCGATGGGTTAAGAATTCGTACGATTTTTTATACCAATATTAATAAATTTTTAACAGTATTTCTATTGAACGTATCAATCGAAACAATGCCCGACGTCATCGGAACTGATGAGATTCCTGGCAGAACGCGCTTACAACTTAATACATTCGCGGCTAACGTATCAACTTGGTTCATAGCAGTCAGTCGAGCGTTACGTTATCAACCTGAAAATCCCACTACGTTATTACCCATTTCCTTTATGAAAAAAAGCTTTTTAAGTGGCATTGCGCTAGTATTAGTTGGCGGACTTGCAGCGTTCCGCCCTCAATTGATAGTACCTCCTATTCAATCAACGGCTAGTCGACATGCTACGTCACCAAAAAACATTATTTACATTCTTGCCGACGACCACCGCTATGATTTTATGGGCTTCACCGGTAAGGTGCCCGGCCTGAAAACCCCGAATCTCGATCGCCTAGCCAGCGAAGGGGCTCATATTCCCAATGCGTTTGTCAGCACCGCACTTTGTTCGCCCAGCCGCGCCAGCATTCTGACGGGCCAGTACGCTCACACGCATAAGGTTGTCGATAATTTTGCGCCATTGACACCCGGACTCAAATTTTTTCCGCAGTATCTGCAAAAGGCCGGTTACAAAACGGCTTTTCTGGGTAAATGGCATATGGGAAATACGGACGATGATCCACAGCCCGGTTTCGATTATTGGCTGAGTTTCAAAGGGCAAGGCGTTTATTATAACCCGACATTCAATATCAACGGCAAGCAGGTAATTCATAAAGACAGCAGCTACACCAGCGATCTGCTGACCGATTATGCCCTGAAATGGCTCGGTACGTTAGACAAAACCAAGCCTTTCTGCCTGTATCTATCACACAAAGCTGTCCACGCCGATTTTCAACCGGCTCGTCGCCACCGGAACGTCTACAAAAACATGCCGATCCAATACCCGGAAACGATGTACCTGACAGCCAGCGATACAAGTAAAGTCTGGGGCGAATCCACGCCGGGCGAATCCAAATCCACTCCCGGCCCGAACCTGAAAGTCAACATGGCCGATATGCCCAACTGGGTAAAACAGCAACGATATAGCTGGCACGGCGTCGATTATCTGTATCATGGAACCATCAACTTCAACGATTTCTACCGGCAGTACTGCGAAACCCTGCTCGGCGTCGATGATAGTGTAGGACGCGTATTGAAGTGGCTGGAAGAAAATGGGCAATTAGAAAACACAATGGTCGTGTACATGGGCGATAACGGCTTCAGTTTTGGGGAACGTGGCCTGATTGATAAACGACACATGTACGAAGAATCGATGCGGGTGCCGTTGCTGGTACGTTGCCCGGCGGTAGTGAAAGGAGGCACTAAAGTTCAGCAGGTTATCCAAAACGTCGATCTGGCACCGACTTTTCTGGCGTATGCTGGTCTGCCCAAGCCGACTCAAATGCAGGGAAATTCATTTTTGCCCATCCTGAAAGGCGAAAAAAACGGGACGCCGTACCGCACCTGGCGCGACCGGGCCTTTTACGAGTATTATTGGGAAGCCGATTTTCCGCAAACGCCTACTATGTTTGGTGTCCGAACGAGTCGTTACAAATACATTTTCAATCACGGCGTTTGGGATGCCAACGAGCTTTACGACTTACAGAACGACCCGCAGGAAGTGAACAATCTGATACGTAGCAAAGAGCATCAGGAAATCGCTAAAGACCTCCGCAACCAGGTTTTCGACTGGCTCGAATCGACAAACGGCTTGCAGATCCCACTACACCCCATCCGGCAGAAACGTAACGACCATCGTTACAAAGGCAATTATTGATATGTAGTGGGTTAAGGTAACGTAGTGATTTTGTAGTAGCAGGTATACGCAATAGGTATAACGAAATCAGTACGTTACGTAGCAAAAAAGGCTGTTTTCGCAATCAAATCTGCATAACGAAAAAATTACCAGACATTTGCGGCACCGTTATTCGTTATAGTTCGGTATGAAATCCGCGTTTCTCTCTACGTTCATTGTGATTGCCGCCTTAATCGCAGTCAACGTTTTATCGGCTTTTGTGTTTTTCCGTCTCGATCTGACGCAGGAAAAACGCTATACGCTCTCCGAAGCAACACAGACACTTCTAACGAATTTGCCGGACGATATCCACATAGACATCTATCTGACGGGCGATCTTCCTCCCGCTTTCAAACGACTGGAAAACGCCGTCCGCGAAACACTAGACGAATTTCAGGCCCGCGCCGACCAAACCATTACGTATCGTTTCATTAATCCCGACGTAATTACCAATCCCGACGCCAAAGCGAAGTTGATTGATAAGTTGCAGCAACGTGGCTTATTGCCCACCAATCTCGTTGCCAACGAAGGCGGTAAACGTACTGAAAAGCTGGTATTTCCGGGTGCCATCGTATCGTATCAGGGAAAAGAATCGGCGGTTTTGCTGTTGAAAGGAAACAAGACAGACACGAAAGAAGAGCAGTTAAACCAGTCCTATGAAGGTGTTGAGTTTGAATTGGCATCGACCATTCGACAACTAACGCAGACAAAAGAAAACCGACGACGCGTCGGGCTTCTTTACGGACACACACAGGTGCCTCCATCACGATTTGCCGATTTGCTGGCGTCAGTGCAGCAGAATTACGACCTGTTTTTTGTCGATATGACCAAACCCGGCCCCATCGCTGGGATCGACGCACTTCTTGTGCTGAAACCCGACACGCCATTCTCCGACGATGACCTGTTTAAGCTAGACCAATATGTAGTGAACGGAGGACGAGCCCTGTTTTTCACCGATGGACAGCGCGTCGATTCGGTCAGTACAGCAGGGACGTATGCACAGCCACTAAACCTGAATCTTGACGATTTATTTTTCCATTGGGGCATACGTATCAATCGCGACGTAGTGAAAGATTTGTATTGCGCCCAGATTCCGATGAATGTTGGTAATATGGGTGATAAGCCTAACATCCAACTGGTTCCGTGGCGATTTTATCCGTTGCTGAATAATTTCGGCACCAGCGGTAATCCCATCGTTCGCAACCTCGATATGGTGCTGGGCCGATTTGTCAGTACGTTGGATACAGTTCGGGCTTCGGGTATTGCGAAAATACCCATACTTCTTACGTCGCAGTATACCAAAATCCTAAAAACACCCGCCCTGATTTCCTACAACGAAGCCCGGCAACAGCCCGATCCTAAAACCTACGATGGTGGAGTACATATCGTGAGCTGTTTGCTCGAAGGAAAATTTCAGTCGATCTACGCAAACCGCATTCTGCCTGGCGATACACGAGCCGCTGGCTTCAAAGCAAGTGGCGATTTCTCGCGGGTACTCGTCTGCTCCGACGGTGATCTGGTGATTAACGATGTCGATTATAAACGTAACACACCTTACCCGCTAGGCTTCGACCGTTATACACGTAACACCTTCGCCAACAAAGATTTTGTGCTGAATGCCATCGATTATCTGGTCGATCCAAAAGGCGTGATTGCCGCTCGTTCACGTACCGTTACGTTACGTCCGCTCGACAAAATTCGCGTCGACGCCAACAGAACTGGCTGGCAACTACTCAATCTGCTTGGGCCACTACTGCTGGTCGGCATAACGGGACTAATTTGGCAGGTACTACGTCGCCGGAAATATGGTATCGGGTAGGTTTCTGGTGTGATTATTCCGACAAAAAAATACGCTACGTTGGCGAGTACATTTGCTGAAAATACGTCTTTACGTTCATAGAATTTACTTGTTAACGTAATGACTTTTAGCCGTATAAATAGCCTCTTAACCCTGTGTTTATTAGCTGGCAATCAGTGGGTACAGGCGCAACAGGCGCACGTAAATCTGGACTGGAACCCGCAGAAAAATACCCAGAATCTAGTACCTTACGGTGCCAACCTCATCTCACCCGAAGTTCGTGATGATCACACAGTAACTTTTCGTTTGAAATCCCGCGATGCCAAACAGGTAATGCTGGCAGGTAGTCCCATGTTGCTGGCATTGTCGGCTAAAAGTCCGATTCCTTTCCAGAAAGATAACGACAGCCTATGGTCGCTAACAGTTGGCCCGATCAAACCGGATATTTACGTCTATAAATTCATCGTCGACGGCGTCATGGTTCCCGACCCGAATAATACGTTGACGGGTTTTAACGACCAGCCGGGCTATAGCAATCTGGTGATTTCGGGCGATGGGCCTGCTTATTATGATGCCAAACCAGTGCCGCATGGTGCCGTGACCCGCCACATTTATCACTCCGACGTACTGAAAGGTGAGCGGGAAATGTACGTGTACACACCACCCGGCTATTCGCCGAGACAGAAATATCCAGTGCTTTATCTGGTCGGTGGTAGTGGCGAACTGGCTTCGGGCTGGGCACTCGATGGGCGCGCTAATTTCATCGCCGACAACCTTATCGCCGAAGGAAAAATGGTGCCAATGCTGATTGCCATGCCTAATAATCAGGTTGTTCACCGCAGCGATCCAAATCATACCGAAAAAACGTTTCCGCTTTTTGAAGAGGAATTGAAGAAACAAATTATTCCCTTCGTCGATAAAACATACAGCACACGCGCCGACCGGAAAGGACGCGCGCTGGCTGGCCTGAGTATGGGCGGACGTCACACTCAGTTTGTTGGACTGAAAAACCTGGATTTGTTCACTTCGTTCGGCGTCCTGAGCGCGGGCGATCCAAACACCGAAACGGTCAGCGCTACGTTCCTGAACGACCCGCAAGCCAATCAAAAAGTCGATTATTTACTGGTGGGACAGGGCACACACGAAGCTGACGCACCCATCGGCAAACGAGTCATTGCGCTGCACGAAGCCTTACAGAAACACAACATCAGGCACGAGTACTACGTCGGTGGCGATGGTGCTCACGACTGGGGTACCTGGCGACACTTACTTTACTATAAACTTCTGCCTGGTCTGTGGCAGAAAAAGTGATACGTTCGACTAGAATTATTTACTAACGGTTAACTAACTACGTAGCATGCATCTTTCTAAGCAAAACCTGATCGCAGGAATAACTGGACTTACTTTATTCGCTGGTACGTGCCTGTATGCGCCCTCCGTCCTGGCGCAGGCACCACAGCGGACACCAACGCCAAACGATACGTTGAAATCGCCTAACGTACTGGCCGACAAACGTGTTCTTATTCAGATTTACGCCCCAAAAGCCAGCGAAGTAATCGTTGCGGGCGATTTTCTGAACGGTGCAAAACCCGTCAATCTGAACAAAAACGAGCAAGGTGTCTGGTCGGCGGCTATCGGCCCGTTAACGCCTGATTATTACACCTATACGTTGATAGTTGATGGTGTACGAACGATAGACCCTAAAAATGCGGTCATTAAACAGGGTATTGCAAGTTTAGAGAATGTACTGGTAGTGCCAGGTTCCGAAACGGCTTTTCAGGACAATAAAGCCGTGCCGCATGGTGAAGTGCGCGAGGTTTGGTATTCGTCCAATACGTTGGGCATGATGCGCCGAATGCACGTCTACACGCCCCCTGGCTATGAAGCTGGAAAAGGAAAATATCCTGTTTTTTATCTGCTGCACGGTGGTGGCGATGACGATACAGGCTGGAATTCCATCGGTCGGGCTGGTTTCATCGTTGATAATTTGCTGGCTGCCGGAAAAGCCAAACCCATGATTGTGGTGATGCCGAATGGAAGTATGCCTGCCCGCCCTACAGATAGCCCCGATATGATGCAACGAATGAGCAGCATGCGGGCGCTGTTTGCTGACGAGCTGCTGAAAGACATTATGCCGCTGGTCGAAAAAACGTATCGGGTGAATACGGCCCCTGAAAATCGGGCGCTGGCCGGCCTCAGCATGGGCGGATTTCAGACACTGGACGTTACGTTGTCCCGGCCCGAATTATTCAATTACGTTGGCGTTTTCAGTTCGGGATTTTTCGGTAACACAATCGATGAAGCCGAAACCAAATACGCCAAGGCCCTCAACGATCCCAATTTCAACAAAGGCAAGAAGGTATTCTGGGTTGGTATCGGCAAAGACGATTTTGTCATGGATGCCAACAAAAAAACGCTGGCCCTGCTCGACAAGCATCAGATTAAATACCAGTACAAAGAAACGTCCGGCGGCCACACCTGGATCAACTGGCGGCAGTACCTGAATGAATACGTACCGATGCTGTTCAAATAGGTAATTTTTGTCATACTTTTTTTGTCATGCTGAGGAACGAAGCATTTTGAAGTTTCCATACCCATTTGTTATGAAGCCTTAAGATGCTTCATTCCTCAGCATGACAAAAAACGAAACAAACCCCAAAGCCGTCCATGTAAAAGATAAACAGGTACATACTAAATTTCGTAACTTGGCTATTCTTCTTTAAACCTATGGCAGCTATAAAATTGACCATCAACAACCAGTCACACGCCCTGGACGTTGATCCTGACATGCCCTTGCTTTGGGCCATTCGCGACGTAGTGGGCCTGACCGGCACCAAATTCGGCTGTGGTATCGCACAATGCGGAGCCTGTACAGTTCATCTGGCGGGTACGCCCACGCGCTCTTGCAGCATTCCGGTATCGGCAGTGGCTGGTCAGAAGATTACGACCATCGAAGGCATTTCGAAAAACGGCGATCACCCCATTCAGAAAGCCTGGATTGAGCACCAGGTTCCGCAATGTGGGTATTGCCAGTCCGGCCAGATTATGTCAGCAGTAGCGTTGCTAAAGCAAACACCAAAACCGACTGACGAAGATATTGATACCGCCATGCAGGGAAATATTTGCCGCTGTGGCACGTACAATCGAATCCGTCAGGCCATCCATACGGCCGCTTCCGAGATGTCAACCGCGCCTAAAGTGCCTAAAACCACACCTAAAATCGGTAAGCGATGAGCCAAAAACCTACTCAGAATACCGAAAAAACGACGCGTCGGGATTTCCTGAAAACAATCGGCCTGACCAGTACTACGTTGGCGCTGGGTTTTCCATCGACCGAGATTCTGGCCAGTCCCGTTCTGAATCTCAGCGCTCTTCCCGAAACGGTTGAACTAACACCTTACGTACTGATCGAGAAAACGGGACGTATTACGTTGATGAACCCTCGTCCTGAAATTGGGCAGGGAACGTATCAGTCGGTTCCGGCACTCATTGCCGAAGAACTGGAAGTCTCCCTTGACAAAGTCATTATCAAACAAACCGGCGGTGAAAAAAAGTTTGGCGAAATGTGGTCGCAGGCGGTGGGTGGAAGCGGTTCGATCCGGGGCGGCTACAAGCAAATGCGCAAAGTCGGTGCATCGGCTCGCGAAATGCTCATCAAAGCCGCCAGCGATCAATGGAACGTACCGGTTGAGGAATGTTTCGCCGAAAATGCGACCGTTGTCCATAAACCGAGCGGCAGGAAACTAAACTATGGCCAACTGGCTGAAACGGCAGCCAAACTCCCGGTTCCAAAAGAGCCGAAACTGAAAGATCCGACTCAATTTAAGATTCTGGGCAAATCGATACCCCGTCCCGACGTACCGCCCAAGGTAACGGGTCAGGCGCAGTTTGGTATCGACGCCAAGGTTCCCGGTATGGTGTATGCATCCATCGAGCGTTGCCCGGTTATTGGTAGTAAGCTGGCCAGTTTCGATGCTACGTCGGCCATGAAGGTAAAAGGCGTGCAGAAAGTCGTTAAAGTGGAACGTATCGTTGGGAAAAATCACTACGAAGGCGTCGCCGTAATTGCCGACAATTACTGGGCAGCCAACAAAGGCCGTAAAGCGCTGACCGTTAAGTGGGACCATCAGAAACACGATACGTTCAACACCGCCGAATACGAAAAACAACTCCGCGAGCTAGCGAAAAACGAGGGCGTAGTTGGCCATAACGCTGGTGATTTCGATAAAACGTTTGCCGATGCACCAACCAAACTCGAAGCCTTTTACGAAACGCCTATCGTCAGCCATTCGACTATGGAGCCGATGAACGCTACGGCTTATTACAAACCCGATGGCAAAGTCGAACTCTGGCTATCAACACAAGGGGGCGATTTAACGAAAGATGCGGTAGCTAAAGCACTGAAAATTCCAGCCGACAACGTAACGGTACACGTACTATTTAACGGCGGTGGATTCGGTCGGCGGCTCGCGCAGGATTTTGCGACGGAAGCTACGTTGCTCTCGAAAACCATTGGCAAACCCGTCAAAGTCGTCTGGACGCGCGAAGACGATACACGTCTTGGGCCCTTCCGCCCGATGACGTTCTCAGCCATGCGCGGGGCACTTGCCGCCGACGGAAAAGCTGTTGCGTTTCAGCACAAAGTTATTTCGCCTTCTATCGATGCGACGATGGAGGAGAAATACGACAAAACTAAGCCCGACGGTACCATGCTGGAAGGCACTGGCGAACAGAAATACGAAATTCCGAACCTCAACACGCGCTACGTTCACGCGGATATGCACATTCCGCTAACATACTGGCGATCAGTAACTAGTTCGACGGTAGCGTTTGCGCACGAGTGTTTTCTGGACGAAATGGCGCACAAAGCCGGGCAAGACTCGATGGCGTTCCGGTTAAGCATGCTCACGAAAGAAACTGATGCCAAACGGGTTCTCGCCAAGCTAAAAGAAGTCTCGGACTGGGATAAACCGCTGCCCGCTGGAAAAGGTCGGGGGGTGGCTCAGTGGGAGTTTTTTGCGGGACTGGCCGGTCAGGTAGTCGAAGTGTCGAAAAACAACGCCGGAGGTATTACGGTTGATAAGGTCTACTGTGTGATTGACCTCGGTACGGTAGTCAATCCGGACACGGTAAAAGCACAGGTCGAAGGGGCTATTGCGATGGCATTGACGGCAGCAACGAAAGATGGTATTACGTTCGAGCAGGGGCAGGCCAAGCAAGCCAACTTCGACGCGAACCGAATGCTACGTATCAACGAAATGCCAAAGGTCGAGGTCCACATTCTGGCCGAAGGTGGACCAACGATCAAAGGTGTCGGTGAGCCGGGACTTCCGCCGTTGGCTCCTGCTTTAGCCAATGCCGTTTTTGCCGCCACCGGCAAACGCATCCGTCGACTACCGTTTGATTTAGAAAAAGTGTAACTGTATAATTTACGGGTTTGTAACGCGGACAAGATGTTCGCGTTACAAACCCGTAAATTCATGAATTATGAAAGAAATTAGCCGCATTGTCGACGTTTTTGAGCAGATTGACTTTACGCAACGGAAAGCTGCACTGGCAACCGTTGTATGGGTCGAAGGGTCGTCGTACCGGCGGCCGGGTGCCCGTATGCTCATCACCGACGACGGTCGCTGGGAAGGAGCTATCAGTGGCGGCTGTCTGGAAGGCGATGCGTTGCGAAAAGCTCGTCAGGTCATGCTTGACGGCCAGCCGATTGTCGTTACGTATGACACGATGGACGATGGTGCCAACAGTTTCGGTGTTGGGCTAGGCTGCAACGGCATCATTGACGTATTAATCGAACCCATTGATCCCACAAGTTCAGAAAACCCCGTTACGTTGCTGAAAGAGTTCACCAGCAAGCGCGACGTTCGGGCGCTGGCAACGGTGCTCAAAAGTGATAATGAAGGCTTAACGCCAGGAAATCGATTTCTACTAACGGAAGCCGCCGAACCCCTACCCGACTGGCTGGCCGACGATATGCAGGACGTTTTTCAGGTTGGGAAACCGCTGACAAAAACGTATTGGGTGAATTCGGGAACCGTTGAAATCTTTATCGAACGTATCGACCCGGGCATTGAACTGATTATTTTTGGCGCAGGCTACGACGTAATACCCGTTGCTAAACTCGCTCGTGAACTGGGCTGGCAGGTGACCGTCACCGACGACTGCATTGCCCATTTATCGCCCAAACGTTTTCCAGTTGCCACCTGCGTACTCTATTCTGATCGTGACGTAGTGATCGACAAATTGACCATTACCAACCGAACGGCTGCCGTATTGATGTCGCATAATTTCAATTACGACCGGGCCGTCTTGCAGGCGTTGCTGGCGACTGAAACGCCCTATATCGGGATGCTTGGCCCTGGAAAGCGTTTCGAAAAAATGCAGGCTGAATTCGAAAAAGATGGCCTTACGTTCTCGGAAGTGCAATTGGCACGGGTTCACGCTCCTATCGGTCTGGATTTAGGTGCCGAAACGCCCGATGAAATTGCGTTGTCGATTGTGGCGGAGATAAAAGCTTTTTTTGCCAAAGGCAGGGGCGGTTTTCTGAAGCACAAACCGGGGCCAATCCACGAGCGTCTTTCCGGCAACGTACCAAATCACAGCCGCGCTTCTGAAACGATTGACGCCGGAGCGGCCAATTGAACCCATGCGCATTGCTACCCTCATATTAGCCGCCGGGAGCTCGAGCCGGTTGGGTGGTACACCCAAGCAGTTACTCCAATCAGAAGGCAAAACTTTACTCCGACGTATCACTGAGGCTGCCCTTTCGCTAGAAATCGGCCCGGTCGTTATTGTATTGGGTGCCAACCGCGAACAGCTCCAGTCAGAACTTTCTGATTTGCTGGTGCTTACATCGGTTAATGAGGATTGGCAGGAAGGCATCGCATCTTCGCTACGTAGTGGCTTAGGACTAATAGCGACAGAATCTCTCGACGGATTTCTGGTCGTGCTAACCGACCAACCCTACATTACGACCGACTTGCTACGCCAGTTAATCACTACGTATCAACAATCCGGCAAAGGCATTGTGGCCTGTCGTTACGGAGAAGCGAATCATCTGGGTGTTCCTGCCCTGTTTAGCCTAAAATACAAAGCTGATTTTATAAATTTATCGGGCGATATCGGAGCGCGGAAACTCATTCAGCACTACGTTGACGATTGTGCGGACGTAGCATTTCCGCTGGCCTCCGTTGATTTAGATACTTGGGAGGACGTAGCAAAATGGCAGGGACGATAATGTGGCTTACTTCTGAGCGAAATCCAGCCCATTTTCAATCAAAATCGGCTTAAGGATATGTATCGATTTGGGGCCAACACCATGAAGTTTCAGAAATTCTGACTCGCTGAGTTCGGCCACTTGTTCCAGCGTCTGAATGCCAGTATGTGCCAACGCTCTCTGCGCTGGCTGCGATAATACATCGAATGGGTGTTCTTTTTTCATCAAATTAGCGAGTTAGTGTAACCAAATTTACGACGTCGCTTCCGAACAAAAGAGTTCGCTTTGCGTCAACGTAGCGGTGTATTTGCGCCATAATAGCTTTCCACGACCCTATGCCCCTTGCCCCATGCCCTATGCCTTCGTACCTTTGTTACCGAAATGGCAAGACTTTTAGCAATCGACTACGGCGCCAAACGTACTGGAATTGCCGTTACTGACCCTTTGCAACTCATTGCGTCGGCGTTGGAAACGGTAACTTCGCACGAGGTACTGAAATTTCTCAAGGCCTACGTGCAGCGCGAACCTGTAGAAAAGTTTGTGGTTGGCTTGCCGAAAGGACTGGATGGTAATGACACCGATAATACGGCCCGCGTTCGGAAGTTTGTGACGCACCTGGAACAGGCGTTTCCCGACATTCCGGTTCACTGGCACGACGAACGGTTCACATCGGTTATGGCATTACAAGCCATGATTGCCGGTGGAAGCACCAAAAAAGACCGACGCGAAAAAGGTAACATCGACAAAGTCAGTGCCGCCATCATCCTTCAATCGTATATGGAAAGCAAATTTCTGAACCGGGATTGAGCAGATTGATGGATTTTCAGGATTTTGTTTTCGCTTCTTTGAAGCGCTCAATCAATTAACAAAATCGTGTAAATCCTTAAATCCGTTAAATCCCGGTTCAGACATACTACTTATGATTCTCCCAATAATAGCCTACGGCGACCCGGTGCTGCGAAAGCGCGCCAAAGACATTGAACCCGGCAGCATCGACGTGAAAGCGTTGAGCGACAATATGTTCGAAACGATGTATGCGGCATCGGGTGTGGGCCTGGCTGGTCCACAGATCGGGCAAAGTATTCGCATTTTTGTGGTCGATGGTGAGCCGCTGAACGACGATGAGCCGGAAGAGGAAATTGATAAAAGTTTGATTGGCTTCAAAAAAGTGTTCATCAACCCCGAAATCATTGAAGAAGCGGGCGACGACTGGGGATTCGAAGAAGGTTGTCTGAGCATTCCGGGCATCCGGGGCGAAGTGTTTCGGCCAGAAATTGTCGTGATACGTTATTTCGACACCGACTGGAATGAACACGAAGAGGAATACGAAGGGATGGCGGCACGTATCATCCAGCATGAATACGACCACCTCGACGGTAAACTCTTTACCGATTACCTGCCCCCGCTACGTCGAACGCTCATCAAGAAAAAGCTGTCCGAAATTTCAAAAGGCAAAACCGACGCCGAGTACAAAATGAAGTTTCCAAGTAAATAGCATAGGGCGTTGGGCATAGGGTTATTTAGCCTTGGCCCCATGCCCAGCACCCTATGTTCCAACCCCCATGCGTATTACCCTCCTCCAGGCAAACTTATATTGGCACGACCCGGTCGCGAATCGGGCGATGCTGGAGGAGCGTATCTTTAATTTGCCCGAGCCAACCGATCTGATTGTGCTTCCCGAAATGTTTACGACGGGTTTCACGATGGAAGCCAGCAACGTAGCAGAACCCATGAATCTCACTACGTTCCGGTGGTTGAAACAGATGGCAGCCCAAACGGGAGCTGTGATCACTGGAAGCTACGTAGCAAAGGAAGGCGGCAAATACTTTAACCGGCTCATCTGGATGCAGCCCGACGGGCAATTCGATACGTACGATAAACGCCATCTGTTTCGCATGGCGGGCGAAGATGGAATTTATACGGCCGGTACACGTCGAATTATTAAGGAATGGAAAGGCTGGCGCATTTGCCCACTCATTTGTTATGACCTCCGCTTTCCGATCTGGAGCCGTAACCGAATGCCAGAATCGACCGATTTTGCCTATGATCTGCTGCTCTACGTAGCCAACTGGCCTGCCGCCCGACGTAACGCCTGGAACACCTTATTGCAAGCACGCGCCATCGAAAATCTCAGCTACGTAGTGGGCGTCAATCGCGTTGGTACCGACGGGAACGGGCATCCATATTCCGGTGATTCAGCTATTATCGACTACAAAGGCGACGTAGTATTTCGGCATTCCGATACCGAAATCATTCATCAGCAGACGCTCTCGCTGGATGAGCTACGTTCGTTCCGGGAGAAATTTCCGGCTAATCTGGATGCCGATACGTTTACGCTTGCTCTGTAATCTTCCCAAATAACCCCAGCAATTCGCGCGCACTCGCCAACGTAGTGAACGACTTACCAACCAGCTGCTCATCGGCTACGCGCTCGTGAATCCACGTAACGTCATACGGAATGTGGATAGCTCGCCCGCCAATGTGGACAACAGGTAATATATCGGATTTGAGCGAGTTGCCAATCATGATGAAATCGGCAGGCTGCACGCGATATCTTTCCAAAACCCGCTGGTACGCTTGCTCATTTTTTTCGCTCACAATTTCAACGTGCTTGAAATAACGCCCCAGTCCCGAACGGGCGATTTTGCTTTCCTGATCGAACAGATCGCCTTTAGTGAGCACCATTAAATCGAAATCCTTTGAAAGCGTTTCCAGCACTTCCGGAATGCCGTCCAGTACGTCGATCGGGAAATCGAGCAGGCGTCGGCTTACATTAATAATCTGCTGAATTTCAGCGCCAGTAATGGCACCGTTCGTCAATTCAATGGCCGTCTCGATCATCGACAGCATAAAACTCTTGGCACCGTAACCGAACAGATGCAGATTTCGCATCTGGGCGTCGTAAAATCGCTCGCTCAGTACGTCCTGACCAACGTAGTGCGCCAGTAATTCACACAGTTTTTCCTTAACATCTACGTAGTTTGGCTCGTTTACCCAGAGCGTATCATCGGCATCGAAAGCTATCAATTTCATAACAACAAAACAGGCAAGTATGAAACGGCAAAGGTAAGGGGCGTATTCGTAAAGAGACGCGCAGAAAAATAGACATTTAAGAAGTTCATTTTGCAATAATTTGATTTGCGTCCTATTCTCGAAATCCGCAATTTGCCGCCCGTTCGTCACGTATTTCCATTTTATCCATATGCAGTTCACGGAACTAGACCAGGATCAGATTCTGAAACAGGGCGTATCGCTCGACCAGATTGACCAACAGATACAGCATTTCATTCAGGGATTTCCCTACCTCCATGTTATTAAAGCGGCTACCATTGTCGATGGCATTATTCGCGTGGAAGAAAGCCAGTTATCGGATTATATCCACCGCTTTGACCATGCCGCTCACGAGCGCGATCTGGTGAAGTTCGTACCCGCATCGGGAGCCGCTACGCGCATGTTCAAATCGTTGTTTTCGGCACTGGATGGTAAGTCGGATAAATCAGTCGATGAGGTATTTGCGCGAATCGAGGACTTTGCGTTTTACGAAGATTTGAAAGCAGCCATGGCGGCAAACGGTCAGGATTTAGACAAAGCCGTTAAAGACAACGATCGACAAACCGTGCTACGCTTCCTATTGACCGACGAAGGACTGGACTACGGCAGTTTGCCCAAAGGTTTGCTCAAATTTCACAATTACGCCGATGGGCCACGCACGCCGGTAGAAGAGCATCTGGTAGAAGGAGCGGCCTACGCCAACTCGGATGGCCTGGTGAAAATTCATTTTACGGTTTCGCCCGAACACCGCAGCCGTTTTGAACAACTCATCGACGAACAGAAAGCCGATTACGAAGCCTGGCTCGGTGTTACGTTCGATATTAGCTTTTCGGAACAGAAGAAATCGACGGATACCATTTCGGTAAATCTGGACAATTCGCCATTTCGAAATTCGGATAACTCACTGCTATTCAGACCCGCAGGACACGGCGCACTGATTGAAAATCTGAACGACATCGACGCGGATATTGTGTTCATCAAGAATATCGACAACGTAGTACCTGACGAAATTAAAGAGCAGACTGTTACGTATAAAAAAGTGTTGGCAGCTGTCCTGCTCGATGCACAGAAGCAGATTTCCCGCTTGCAGGATTTGTTGGCAGGCGACGATGTGAGCGACGGCTATCTTGCCGAAGCCGACGAACTCTTACGAACGAAACTGTTCACTTTACCGCCCGACGGTTTTGATGCGCTCTCGAAAACCGAAAAACTGGACTATTTCCGCAGAAAATTAAACCGGCCAGTACGTGTCTGCGGTATGGTGAAAAACGTTGGCGAACCCGGTGGTGGACCGTTCTGGGCTCAAAATCAGGATGGATCAGTGTCGCTGCAAGTGGTGGAATCGGCGCAGATTGACATGAACGATGCAAGCCAGAAAGCGATTTTTGACGAAGCTACGCACTTCAATCCTGTTGATCTGGTCTGTGGTCTGAGAGATCGAGATGGACAGAAATACGACCTGCCCGCTTACCGCGATCCGCAAACGGGCTTCATCACGGCAAAATCGAAAGACGGAAAAGAGTTGAAAGCGCAGGAGTTACCCGGTCTCTGGAACGGTGCTATGGCCGACTGGAACACCATGTTTGTGGAAGTACCGCTCATTACGTTCAACCCGGTGAAAACCGTCAACGATCTGCTACGTAAAGAGCACCAACCGGGGGAAGAATAAAGGAACTTATAAACCGGTCCGCCGTAGCGGTTGAAGAATCCGCTACGGCGGACCGGTTTATAAGTTCCACTAAGCCGTCAGCCTTGAAGAATCCGCTACGTTCGCGAGAGGAATCTCTTTGGTCTGCATAGATTCGGAATTTTGGAATGTTACCAGTGACGTATTCTCATATACGCTCAGGTTTGCATCACGAACTCGCTCCATGATCGGACGTAGCGCGCAGGTTACTTCATCGTCGCAATCGTCGCATTTGACGTAGAAATTAAAAGATACACAAGGAGTTGGCGCAATAGGCCCATCAATGACCCGCAATACCTGCGCCAGGTTCACCCTTGCAGGATCGACACGTAGCAGATAACCGCCACCCTTCCCTTTCTGGCTTTGTAAAATGCCATGGTTACGAAGTTCCAGAAGAATGGCTTCCAGGAATTTTTTGGGAATGTGTTCTTTGGCAGATATGTACGAAATCAGAACAGGACCTTTTCCGTATTCTTCGGTCAATACCTTGAGGGCTTTAATAGCATATTTTGCTTTCTTGGAAATCATAGTTACGGGAACTGAAAGGATTATTAGGGAGAATGAAAACTCGCACATATTTGAGTATAAATCCCTAGAATTGCCAAGTTAATAAGTCCTTAGCACTCAATCAAGAATCTAAACTCCTTGAAAAAAAATGTGTACAATTTAGAAACGATCTTACTGGTTAAGTAGTGGCTAGCGCAAATTTACTGCCGAACATCTATTTATTCCCTAAAAGTTCATGGATTTAGTCGAGTAGTAAGAATAACGAAGGAATTCACCTAATGCCTGAGGAAAACCATAATTCTGAGCCAATACATTTGGAGTTCCTGCCACGTTATACGAATCCGTTGTTAGCCTTAATCAATAATTCCGTTCTGAACTCGTTCAGGCTTCTCTTCCCAAAAACCATTGACAAACCGATACTGAACCTGATTTCCATTTTTAAGTAAAAACGTAGGAATTTGCTCTAGTTCGAGAGGTTGTGCCGGTAAGTTACCTTCGTGCAATACGTGTATTGACTGAGAAGGGAAAACGCCTTGCTGAGCTTTTTTGACCTTAAAGGCAAGCACTCCGTTTTGGCGAAGATTTGGCAAATCCAGTTTAGACAACTCCGCTACCGAATCAAGCGTATCGGGATGGATGGTAGCCGGTATGAGTGTCAGTCCTGTAGCATCGATTTCGTCTATCCCAAAAAAAGTGGACAGATCGCCAATGTCTTCAATGGCACTTCTATAATGAAATGAGCGGGCCGATTTGTCACTCACTTCATGGTGATTTATACCTATGTCGACTCGAACCGGATGACCATCACGCATGGTGGTAGCATTTCGAATTAATACGTCGAATAAAGCGCGTCCATTTTCTGGAATCGTCGGATAATCAGCCATGTTCTCCTGTTTATACGAACCATCGGCTATGGATTTCAGGGCTGTCAGAATAGCGACGAAATTTAACCGACGAATCGTCATTTTTTCAGAGTCGCCTTTGAATCCGCCCGATTCGATCAGAATCAACGTAGTACCCCACTTCTGAATGTTATCGCCGAACGCACGGGGTTCAAATTCATCATCGTAGCGAGCGACCTGACCGGGTATAAACTGTTGCAAAACGCGGTTCATTCCCACAATCAACTGCATCGACCGCTGCCGAACATCGTTCACGTTACGTTCTTCATCGTAGGCCGTAGCCAGAAATGAGACTACGGCTTGTTTACCGGTTTTTGCCACGCTATACCGCGGATTCTGGTCGTGCAGATTGAAACCAACCAGCGGTTTCAGGGTTTGTTGCAGGTGTTTCAGCAAGGCTCCTTCAGGCGTTTGCAAACGTAACGCATCGCGATTCATGTCGATGTCGGTAGCGGTACGTCGCTGGAAACGCTCGGCTCCGTCGGGATTGAGCATCGGCACAAAATAGATGGACGTATTGGTCAGGATGGTTTGCCGCAGCGCATCGAAACCGTCGTTTTTAGCTTGCAGGAAATTGAAAATATCGAACATCGCCATCGTTGCCGTGGCCTCATCGCCGTGCATCTGGCTCCAGAGCAATACGTTCGTAGCGCCGGTTCCGGCTTTCACCTGATAAATAGCCCGTTTTTCCAGCGATTCACCTGCCTGACTAACTGATAATGGCCCACTCAAACGGTGGATCAGCGGGACAATATCGTTATGCTTGAACCGACGGTGATTCAGCGTCTTTTCCTTGAACGTATCGTGGGCATCATGTAATCGACGAGATAGTTCTAAATCCTGGGCTTGTAAGTTCGTAACAGCCATTCGTAACAGAAAAAATAAAGTCAGAAGCGCAGATTGCCGGGTCGTATAAACCGATAGAAACAGACGTATTGGCTTACGTTCAGCCAATTGCTGAGTCAGACCAGCGAGCGGTTCAATCTGCATAGTTATTTGTTTTTATAGTTTTTGACCCAGCCAAAGTCCCGCCACCGAAGCCAGCAGACACAGCACTACGTTTAAACCAATGTTGAGCAAAGCGGCTCCGGTACGTCCATTTTGCAATAGAGCTACGGTATCGTAACTGAAACTCGAAAACGTACTGAGCCCTCCGCAGAAACCAACGCCTATCAATAAACGAGCGGCCTCATCCTGTCGATACGTTGCCCAACTGACCACCGCACCAAGGATAAAGCTGGCTACTACGTTCACGAAAAGAATGGCATTCGGAAAAGGCGACCCCGTTAGCGTAGCCGGTACGTAGCGACCCGCAACGTAGCGCAGCAGGCTCCCAACTCCTCCGCCCATAAAAATCAATACGTATGGGTGTGTCAGCAACAGTCTCATGCCGACAAACTTACAAAAAATCAGTCACGAAGGTCGTTTTAGCGTCCTGTGCTACGTTGAACAGACAACTTTTCGCTATCATTGTAGGATTCCCCTCCGTTCACTTTTTCTCTACTATGGCTCAAAATCAGCTAAAAAAACTATTAGGTGTTGGTTTCGGCATAGCGGTTACGATTGGCGGCACTATTGGCACCGGTATTCTGCGAAAACCTGGCCCAATAACGCAGGACATCGGCGACCCGACACTGATTATTGCTGTCTGGCTGGCAGTTGGTCTTTACGCGCTGGCCGGGTCGCTGTCGGTGATGGAGTTGGGAACCATGCTGCCTAAGGCGGGGGCCTGGTACGTGTATACGCGCCGGGCGTTTGGCGATTATGCGGGCTTCGTAATCGGCATCAGTAGCTGGCTGGGGAGCGTATCGGCGATGGCGTTTGGGGCCGCTGTCATGAGCGAATACACCAGTTTGCTTTTCCCTTCGCTGGAAACGTACCAGAAATTTGTGGCTATTGGTATTCTCGCGGCTTTTGTGGCGTTTCACTCGGTGGGAGTTATGCTGGCCAGCCGGGCGCAGGAAGTGATGAGTTTACTGAAAGCGGTGGGACTGTTGGCATTTGTCATCGTTTGTTTTACAGTAAGTCCAGAGAAATCGGCTTCTCCCTCAGTCAGCGACATTCGTCCGTTGGCAGAAGGTGGTGTCTGGCTAGGTATTCTGGCAGCTTTACAATCTATCTTTTACACCTATGATGGCTGGCACACAGCCGCTTATTTTACCGAAGAAGACGTAAATCCCAGCCGAAATCTGCCCCGCTCGATGATAACCGGTGTCCTACTGATTATTGGTATCTACGTACTAGTGAATCTGGCCCTGCTCTACGTACTGCCGGTTTCGACGCTGGCGGGTTCGAAGCTGGCGGCTGCCGATGCCATTCAATACCTGTTTGGGCCGGGCAGTGCGCAGGTTGTTACGTTCCTGCTGATGATTTCGATTATGGGTATCATCAATGCCCAGATTATGTTCAATCCGCGCGTCATTTTTGCGATGGGGCGCGATGGTCTGTTTTTTCCCTTCGTCACGCACGTAAACGCGGGTGGTACGCCTACCTACGCTACTGCGCTGACAGCCATCGCGTCGGTGCTGATGATTCTGACCAATACGTATGGCAAACTCTCCGATATTGCTACGTTCTTTTTCGTGCTTTGTTACGCATCGGGGTTTGCTTCCCTAATACGTCTGCGTAAATCCGAGCCCGAACTTCCGCGACCGGTACGTGCCTGGGGCTACCCATTCTCGACCTGGACACTGCTTATTATGTCGCTGGCGTTTTTGATCGGCGTTGTCATCGGCGATTTTTCCAGTAGTCTATACGCCATTGCGTTCATCGCGATTAGCTACCCGATTTATTTGACCATTAGACAACGCGGGTAGAAACCTGTTGACATTTTGCTGCCGTTCACCTGATTAGGTTGGATTTATAGTTACCTGCGATGCGTAAAAAAATGTATTTTCAGCTTCACTGAACCAACTTGATTTGTATGATTATCTTACGAATTGAACACAAAATTGCCCATTGTGACGGCTGGAAAAAGGCTTTTGATAGTGATCCTATTGGTAGAAAGAAGATGGGCGTTAAAAAGTATCGGATTTACCAGCCGGTAAATGATTCCCAATTCGTGATCATCGATCTTGAATTTGAACAACTGGAGCAGGCACAGGCAGCTTTGGTGGCGCTACAGGGTATGTGGAAAGGAGTTGATGGAACATTAATTCTCAATCCGCACACGCAATTATTAGTGATACGTGAAAACAAACAGGTCTAGGTCAGGTCACTACGTTGTTTCATGAATCAATACGGCAGCCGGCCGTATCATTTCATTTTCATTCCAACGACTCCATTTCACCACCATTCCAGAAAGCACTTATTTGTTCCAGCGCTTCATCAACCGATTCGGCTACGATAAGCAATTCACGGTTTTGGGGTTTAAGAAATCCATCGTCCACCATCCGGTCGAGTTGCTGAATCATCAGGTCGTAGAAGCCGTTGATATTGATGATGGCGATTGGGCCTTCGTAAATTTTTAGTTGCCGCCAGGCCAGAATTTCAAACAATTCATCGAGTGTGCCGTAGCCGCCGGGCAGGGCAATCACTCCTTTAGCCAACTGTACCATCTTGTATTTCCGCTCGTGCATGGTTTCCACAAAATGCAGCTCGGACAGTGTTTTGTGGGCCACTTCGAGATCGGCCAGAAAATTGGGGATGACACCCGTTACTTCGCCACCGTATTGCAGCACGGCATCTGCTACGTCGCCCATAAGGCCGAAGCCGCCACCACCGTAAATCAGACGGATACCCTGAGCCGCCATCTTTTTGCCAAGCTCCAGCGCGACTTCATTATAAAGGGGGTTCGTTCCGGGGCTGGAACCGCAATAAACAACTATACTTTGCATGATTTTTTAGCGAATGTAATTATCCTTTTTATAAGGGTTTTGTCCTGCTGAGGCACGAAGCATCTTAACGTATCATCACTCACAGGTAAGGATATGTTAAGATGCTTCGTGCCTCAGCAGGACAAAAATGCTCATTGACATGTTTTATACCAATTGACGACCGACGGCCGCCAAATCGAGTCCTCCGAACGTAGCAGAACTCATAAACAGGAAACTATCGGCCTTCTCGCGTTGCTCCAGCAAATACGCCTGTAGCGCTGACGTATCAGTAAACACACGTAAATCAGACCGGCCGAACGTAGCAGCCATATGTTCAGGATTGAAGCTATCAGACGTAGCATTCGCATAAATGGTCACAGCATCAGCAGCTTTCAGGCTGTCTTTATACTCTTCCAGGAAATCGCTGTTCGCTACATCGGAAGCTGATAATTCCAGCACAGCAAACAATTTCTGAGCCGGATATTGAGCTTTAACAGCCTGCGTAGCTGCTTCTACCTGTGCAGGTGCATGAGCAATGTCGCGGAAAACGATACGTTTGTCGGTGGTTCCAGCAATTTTTTCGAGCCGATTGCTCACACCACCAAAACTCGGAATGGCTTCGTAAAATTGATCTTCCGTGATGCCGATTCGGTCGCAGACTATCATGGCTCCGGCAATATTTTTCATATTGTGCTCGCCAAAAATCTGTACCGGTACCTTCTGTTTCTGTCTCGTAATCAGATACGTTTGCCCGTTGATAACTTCGCTGGGGTGAGCCTGATACGGAATTTTGGTAATATCCTCGCGCTCTTTCTGACCAATTACATCGAGCATATCGTCCGACTCATCGAAAATCAAAATACCTGCTTTCGGCATGGCTTCAGCCAGCGACTCGAACGGGTCGACATATGTTTCCCAGGTTGGATAGTAAGCCACGTGGTCCCATGATATTCCGCTGATAAGGGCAATGTGGGGCTGGTATTGCAGAAACTTCGGCCGCGTATCAATAGGCGAAGAAGGAAATTCGTCGGCTTCCAGAATGATAATCGGCGCAGCCGTTTCGTCTTTATCGTTTGTTAGACGCACGGTAGAATCGAAGCCATTTATCACGGCCCCAATTACATAATCGGCGTTACGTTGGTAGTGCGTGAGTGCGTGAAGAATCATCGCCGTAATAGTCGTTTTGCCGTGGCTACCGGCAATCACTATGCGCTGTTTATTTCGGCTCAATTGGTCGACAAACTCAGGATAGGAGTAGATAGGCAAGCCCAGTTCCTGTGCCCGAACCAACTCAGGGTTATCCGATTTGGCATGCATTCCGACAATAACGCCGTCGAGTTCAGCATGAATTTTTTCAGGAAACCAGCCCGGACTAACAGGTAGTAAGCCTTGCGCTTGCAGCCGAGTACGCGAAGGTTCGTTGATTTCGTCGTCGGAGCCGGTAATAACGTAACCTTGTTGTTGCAACGAGCGGGCGAGGTTATGCATGGCGCTACCGCCAATGGAAATAAAATGGATAGCCTGAGGCATCAGATAAACAGTAACAAATATCAGAGAACAAAAGTAGGGCTTCTTTTTGGGGAAACGTAGAGACAAGGCATGCCTTGTCTCTACGCATTACAGATTCGCTGGCAAAATACCGCAAATTTCATCGGTGATTTGGGCGGGTTCACTCCACTTTTCGGGCCGTTCATCACTTTCTCCAAATTATCCCGGAAACTCAGAACTATATTTGAGTTTCCGAAGTTCATCCTGTAAAAGTTCTATTTTTTGATGAAACAGAGGATTTTGGCAGAGGCTGAACGGTTGTTCTGGAAGTATGGTGTACGCTCCGTAACAATGGAGGATATTGCTAAACAGCTTGGTATTTCAAAAAAGACGATTTACCAGCATTTCAACGATAAAGAAGAGATTCTATACCAGGTTATTCAGGATAAAACGGTCAGAAATCTCTCAGAAATGGATTGCATGGCCATAGAGGGCCTCAATCCGGTAGAAGAGATGTTGTACGTGCTGAACATGATGCAGAAACATGCTGATCAGGTCAGTCCTAATCTAATGGTCGATGTAAAACGCTACTACCCCCAGGCGTTTGCCTTGTTCCGCCAATATAAAGAAGGTCAGATTATGCGCTCTATTCTTGAAAATATCCAAAAAGGTATTACTCAAGGCCTATATCGTCCTGATATAAATCCGACCATTTTAGCCCGTCTTCGGGTCGAACAAATCGAGCTTGCCTTTAATCCCGAACTATTTTCAACTGACCAATTCACTATGCAACAAATTCAATATGAACTAATTCACCATTTCGTGCGCGGAATGCTGACCGAGAAAGGATTCACCATCTACAACCAGTATGTTAATCAGTACAACCATGAAGTTCATTAATACGAAACTAGCCATAATGGTCGGCGCACTTGCTCTGGTGAGCAGCGGTCCATTGCTGGCTCAGAACAAGCAGGACTTTTCGCTGAACGACGCGATAAAGTTCGCCGTAGACAACAACATCAACGTGAAAAATTCGGGGTTGGATGCCCTGAGTGCCGAAGCCCGGATTCGGGAGGTCAAGTCGAATGCGCTGCCTCAGGTGAGTATCGCAAGCCTACTGACCTACAATGCTATAATTCAGAAGTTTATCCTGCCAGCCGGTGGTTTTGGCGGAGGAAGTTCGACAACAGCTACAAGCGGTAATCAGCCAGAAAACGCGGGCGTAACGGCCATCCCGTTTGGGGTAAATTTCCAGGGAAACGTATCTGCTACGTTAAATCAGTTGCTGTATGACGCCAGTTACAAAATTGGCCTGAAAGCAGCCGCTACGTTGCGTGAACTAAGCCAGAAAAACATAACGGCTTCGAAAATTAGCGTAGCGGAACAGGTCGCCAAGGCGTATTATAATGTGCTGGTCAGCGAAGAACGTATCAAACTGCTCGACTATAACATCGCCCGGATCGATACGCTTCTGAACGAAACAACAGCCCTGAATAAGCAGGGATTTGTTGAGAAAATCGACGTAAACCGGCTGGAAGTTCAATCGAATAATCTGAAAGCTGAGCGCCAAAACGTGCAAAATCTGGTGGGTCTGAGCTATTATCTGCTGAAATTCCAGATGGGACTGGGAATCAACGATGCCATTACGTTGACCGACAAAATTCAGGATTTGAATCTGGAAGAGCTGGAGCGGACGATAGCGATTTCGCCGGAATTTGATTACAACCAACGTATCGAATTTGCTACGTTGCAAAACCAGATTCAACTCGCCGATCTTGATTTTCAAAGCATTGGCAAGCAATATCTGCCACGAGTGTTTGCATCGGCGACCTACGGTCATAACAACGGACGTAACAATCTGGGTGAATTTTTTACGACACAGTGGTTCAATTCGGCGGCTATCAACTTACAGATTCAGGTTCCCGTTTTCGATGGTTTTCAGAAACGCTATCTGGCTCAGCAAAAGAAATTTGCGCTCGAAAAAGCCAAGCTGGGAAGCAATCTGCTGAAAAACTCGATTGACCTGCAAATCAGACAGGCGCAGATTACGACGCAGAATAGTCTGCAAACGCTACGTACGCAGAAGCGCAACCTCGATTTAGCGCAGGAAATTCTGCGCGTAACACGTATCAAGTACAAAGAAGGGGTTGGCTCAAACATCGAAGTGCTCAACGCCGAAAGTTCATCGCGCGAAGCCCAGACCAACTATTTCGCATCGTTGCTTGATTTCATGCTGGCTAAGGTTGATGCCGATAAAGCCAGTGGGAAACTCTACACAGGACAGTAATTTCTTTAATGAATAATGTAAAATGAACAATGATTAATAGGTGTGATCTCATGGATTCTGACGGCGAAACGACATTATCCATTTTTCATTCACCATTTTTCATTCACCACTAATTATGAAAGCATACTACGCGATTGCCCTTGTGAGCTTACTTGCAGCCTGCTCAGGGGAGAAAAAACAAAACGGAGGTCAGGCAGACGTGGCCGCTAAACGGGAAGAACTTGCTACGTTGAAATCGCAACAGGCCGACCTGAATATCAAGATTAAAGCACTGGAAGCGGAAGTCGCCAAACTCGACCCGAAAAAACAGGAAGAAGCCCGCGTTAAGGACGTAACAGTCGCGCCATTGACGTCCGGTACGTTCAAGCATTTCGTGGAATTGCAGGGAACGATTGACGCTAAAAACAACGTACAGGTTTCGCCCAAATCGGGTGGTGTCGTTACGGCGGTTTACGTGAAAGAAGGTGACCACGTACGGGCAGGTCAGGCCATTGCTAAAGTGGATGATCAACTGCTACGTGAATCGGTGGAAGAAGTGAAAACGCAGCTTTCGCTGGCCAACACGGTTTTCGAAAAACAGGCGTCTTTGTGGAAACAGCAGATCGGTACGGAAATTCAGTACCTGCAAACTAAAAACAACAAAGAATCGCTCGAACGTCGGCTCTCTACGTTGAACGCCCAAATCGGTCAGTCGACCGTAACGGCCCCAATTTCGGGTGTTGTCGACCACGTAATGGTGAAAATCGGTCAATCTGCGATGCCCGGAATGGGTCTGGTTCAGGTGGTTAATCTGTCGCAACTGAAAGTGGTTGCGAAGGTTGCGGATACGTATTCGGGTAGTGTTCGGAAGGGGGATGCCATCCAGATTGAATTCCCGGATTTGAACCGGAAACTGAGTTCTAAAATCACGTTCGTGGCTACAACCGTTGATCCTGCCACCCGGACATTCACGATTGAAGCTCCGCTACCGTCGGATAACGCACTGAAACCAAATATGTTGGCACGCGTTAAAATCAATGACCAGACTCAGTCGAACGCCATTGTGATCAACCAGAACCTGATTCAGAGCACTGAAAACGGCCAACTGGTTTACGTAGCGGTGAACGAAGGCGGCAAGAAAGTAGCGAAAGCCAAAACCATTAAAACGGGTCAGTCGTACGGTGGGCAGATTGAAGTGACGCAAGGGTTACAGTCGGGCGATCAGATCGTTACGGCTGGTTATCAGGATTTGGTCGATGGACAACCGATAAATTTCTGATTTGAATTTGTAGAGACAAGGCATGCCTTGTCTCATATGCGTCAGCAAAACCATCCGGGTCAATAACCATCCGGTCTTTAGACAACACATGTGTTGTCTCTACAAATCGAATCGAAAAACTATTTCATTATGAAATTTGAACAATATAAAACCCTCGGATTTACCAACTGGTGCGTTGAAAACCGGACGGCGATTTACATTTTCACCTTCCTGATTACGATTGGTGGGCTGTTCGTGTATAATAATCTGCCGAAGGAGCAATTCCCCGACATCAAAGTACCGCAGGTGTACATCAACACCGTGTACGTAGGAACGGCCCCGGCGGATATCGAGAATACGATTAACAAACAGATTGAGAAGCAGTTAAAATCGATCTCGGGCGTAAAACGGATCAAATCGAATGCGTTGCAGGACGTATCGGTTATTCTGGTTGAATTTAACCCGGACGTTCAATCGGCGGAAGCGCTGCAACGGGTACGCGACGCCATCGACAAAGCCAAGCCAGATCTGCCGCAAAAGCTAGACGCGGGTCCGACGGCGCAGGATGTCGATTTCTCGGAAATGCCGATTATGAACATCAACATGGCCGGTAATTTCTCGCTGAAACAACTGAAAGAATACGCCGAAGATTTGCAGGACGTGATTGAAGGAATGCCCGAAATCCGTCGTGTCGATATCGTGGGTGCGTTGACACGGGAGATTCAGATCAACCTTGATCTGGCCCGGATGCAGTCTGCTGGTTTGGCGTTCAGTGATATTCAACAGGCGATTCAGGGTGAGAACATCAACGTATCGGGTGGTGAGCTTCCTATCGACGGTGTTCGGCGGACGGTACGTGTAAAAGGTGAGTTTACCGACGTAGCACAGCTTCAGAACCTGAACATTCGTACAGCAACGGGTGCTACCGTTCGGCTGGGCGATCTTGCCGAAGTGACCGATAATTTTGAGGAGCAGCAGGATTTTGCCCGTCTGAATAATAAATCAGTTGTTACGTTGAATGTCATCAAACGGGCGGGAGCCAACCTGATTTCGGCTGCCGACCGGATTGAAGAAACCATCGAGGAATACAAAACGTCGCATTTCCCGCCGGGTCTAGATGTGAAAATCACCGCCGATCAATCGGAGCGGACGCGCGAAAGTGTGAACGACCTCGTGAACACGGTTGTACTGGGCTTCATTTTCGTGGTTCTCGTACTGATGTTCTTCATGGGTGTACGCGACGCTATTTTCGTAGGTCTGTCGGTGCCTTTGTCGGCGCTGGTAGCGTTTGTCTTGATGCCCGTGGTAGGCCCAGTAGTCGGTACGGCATTTACACTGAATATCATGGTGTTATTCGCCTTCCTGCTCGGTTTAGGATTGGTGGTCGATGATGCTATTGTGGTTATCGAAAACGCGCACCGACTCTTCAATCAGCATAAAGACTGGAACATCAGACAGGCGGTGAAAGCGGCTGCGGGTGAGGTATTTGCTCCGGTACTGTCAGGTACGTTGACGACTATCGCGCCGTTCTTCCCGCTGTTGTTCTGGCCGGGTATTGTGGGCGAGTTCATGAAGTTTCTGCCACTGACGCTGATTCTGACTCTTTTTGCGTCGCTGTTCGTGGCTTACGTGATCAATCCTGTTTTCGCTGTTACGTTCATGAAACGGCACGACGAAGAGGCTAATCATAAAAAACCTACTTTCCAGGAAATCAAACGGCCGGTATTGATTCTGACCGTGCTGGCTGGCGTTGGCTACGTCATTGACCGGGGTATCGGCAACCTATTCGTCCTGTTCCTGATTCTGTACGTATTTAATCACTACGTCCTGACGCCGAAACTGATTATCCCGTTCCAGGAAACACTATTGCCGGGCCTGAAAAACGGTTACCGTAAATTGATTTCGTGGATATTACACGGCTGGCGTCCAGTCTGGGGTATTGTTGCCGCGTTTGGATTACTGATCCTGACGTTCTTTATCGTCGGCATTGCCCAACCCAAAGTGCTCTTCTTCCCCAGCGGTGAGCCGGATTACATCTACGTGTACAACGTAATGCCCATCGGTACGGACGCCCGCGTAACGAACGCAACGACGAAGGAAATCGAAAAGCGGGTTTTCAAAGTCATGAATGACAACAAAGCCATGGGCATTGTGAACTCAGTTATTTCGAACGTTGGTAAAAACGCGGGCGACCCCATGAACCCTGACCGGTCGAACACGCCACACAAATCGAAAGTGACGGTGGCGTTTGTACCGGGTGTGGAACGTAACGGCATTTCGACTGATTCGTTATTGTCGAAAGTTCGGACGGCCATGGTCGGACTGCCGGGCAGCGAGATTTCGGTAGAACGCGAATCGAATGGTCCGCCAACCGGTAAGCCGATTGCTATCGAAATTGCGGGTGAAGAGTTTGATCAACTGAAAAAGCTGGAAACGCAGGTTCGGCAGAAGATTGCGAAAGCGGGAATTCAGGGTATCGACCAGTTGAAATCGGACCTGATTACCAACAAGCCCGAAATTGTAATCGACATCGACCGCGAAAAAGCGGAACGTGAAGGTATTTCGTCGGGTCAGATTGCAATGGCAATTCGAACGGCTTTGTTTGGTTTAGAGGTATCGAAATTCCGCGATGCGAAAGACGAATACCCAATTATGGTACGTCTGAAGCAGGATGACCGCAGCCAGATTGACCGATTGCTGAGCCTGAATATCGTTTACCGCGATATGGTATTAGGTGGTCAGCTACGTCAGGTACCCATTACGTCGGTAGCGAATATCAGCTATTCCACTACGTTCAGCCAGATTAACCGCAAGAATCAGGAACGACTCGTAACGCTCAGCTCCGACGTAGTACCAGGCTACAACGCCAATCAGATTGTCGCTCAGATTCAGCCCGTTATCGATGAAATGGAAGTACCAAACGGCTATACGGTACGTATCGGTGGTGAGCAGGAAGACCAACAGGAATCGATGAGTTTCCTGGGTGCTGCTTTCGGTATTGCCCTGATGCTCATCTACTTAATCATGTCGACGCAGTTCAACTCGGTGGTGAAACCGCTGATTATCTTCGTCACTATCCTGTTCTCATTGATTGGCGTACTGCTCGGGTTTGTCGTCTTCAATAAAGATTTCTCAATTATCATGTCGGGCGTGGGTATCATCGCCCTGGCCGGTATTGTGGTGAAAAACGGGATTCTGCTGATTGAATTTATCGAGGAATTACGTGGTCGGGGCGTACCGCTACGTGAGGCCATTATTGAAGCGGGCGGCATTCGTCTGACACCGGTATTGCTGACGGCGTCGGCTGCTGTACTGGGTTTGATTCCGCTGGCATTTGGCCTTACGGTCAATTTCGTGACGCTTTTCCGCGACTTCGATCCGAACCTGGTTATAGGCGGAGATAGTTCGGTGTTCTGGAACATCCTTGCCTGGACTATCATTTTCGGGCTAACGTTCTCAACCATTCTTACGCTCGTCATTGTGCCCTGTATGTACTGGATCAACGAACGGATTCGGATGAAGTGGTTCGGCAAGAAAGATCCCGCGCTGGAGCCACAGGAAGAGCCGGAAGAAGAACTGGTATAATTAATGAGTGAAAGAGTGATGAGTGAAATCGGACCGCCGAAGCGGAGCAAAGGTGACCGGATGGTTTTCGCTCCGCTTCGGCGGTCCGATTTCGCTCATTTGCTCTTTCATTCTTTTACTTTTTAAAACTATGAATCGCGCGTCACTTGTCTTTGTTCTGCCCGTCATCATGTTGCTGATTGATTGGTACGTCTGGCAGGCCGTAAAAACGGTTAGCCGGTCGGCCAGCGAAAGCACGCAACGAGTTATTACCCTTATTTACTGGGGGTTCACAGTACTTTCGTTGCTGCTATTTGTGGTGATGCAGTTATTACCGCCCGATTCCCTGAGTCGTCAGGTACGCACGTTCCTGTGGGCGAGTATTGCGATTCCATACTTCTCGAAAGTCTTTACTATCCTGATTTTGTTGATCGACGACATCGGCCGGTTTTTCCGCTGGGTTGTATCGCTGTTCTACAAACCTGCTGTGATTGAAGCCGTTCAGGATGCGTCGAGCCAGACGTCGCCCGTAACTACTACGTTACCAAACGATACCATTACGCGATCTGATTTCCTGATGAAAACGGCGCTGGTGGTTGGTACCATTCCATTGGCAGCTTTTTCGTGGGGCATCATCTCGGGCGCGCACGATTACCGAATCCGACGTATCAAATTGCCTATGAAAAACCTGCCTTCGGGTTTTCACGGGATGACCATCGCTCAAATTTCGGACATTCATACCGGTAGTTTCTTCAATAAAACGGCAGTAAAAGGCGGTGTTGAGATGCTGATGGGCCAAAAGCCCGACCTGGTCTTTTTTACGGGCGATTTAGTGAATAGCCACGCCGAAGAAGCCAATAATTACATCGACGTATTTGATAAAGTGAAAGCGCCTTTAGGTGTTTATTCAACGTTGGGCAATCACGATTACGGTAAATACGTGCGTTGGCCCAGTGAGCAGGCCGAACGGCAGAACGTTCTGAACGTAGTGGCGGCTCACAAGCAGATGGGCTGGAACATCATGCTCGACGAAAATAAAATTCTGGAGCAGAACGGTGATAAAATTGCTCTCATCGGCGTACAGAATCTGGGTTTTGGTCCAGCCGCGCTACGTGCCGGAAACCTCGCTAAAGCTTATAAAGGCACCGAAGAGTACCCCGTAAAACTCCTCCTTTCCCACGACCCCACGCACTGGGACGCTGAAGTTCGGCCTAAATATCCGGACATTGATGTTCAGTTCAGCGGCCATACACACGGAGCACAGTTTGGTGTCGAAATCGGTAGTATTCGCTGGAGTCCGACGCAATATTTTTATCGGCAATGGGCTGGCCTGTATCAGGAAGGCAATCAACGGCTTTACGTGAATCGCGGCTACGGTTATATCGGCTATCCGGGCCGTGTCGGTATTCTGCCAGAGATCACCATTTTTGAGTTGGTGAAAGCGTAAACTGCCTAAACATCGAGTATGCATTTGTCATTCTGAGGGACGAAGAATCTTAATGTATCCAAACTTGAGGGTTAAGAAACTGTAAGGTTCTTCGTTCCTCAGAATGACAAATACAAAAAATGGCGTCACTACGTAGTGACGCCATTTTTTGTCGAGATTATTCAACCTACCGGTTCAGGTAATTACCGAAACTTATAGCATATTTTGTTGGCGACTTGGGGTCTGTCGTCATAACACCTCTTACGTAAAAGGTGAAAGTACCCCCAGGCTGAGCTCCAGGAGCAGCGTTAGCAAACGTTGCCGTTGTCACCGGAATCGTTCCGTTCACTTTCGCCTGAAAATTCAGCGTACGAATTAGCCCTGATTTATAATCGGCGGGCGGGGCAATCGGAACAAAAGCACTGGCCTTTCCGGGAGCAACGCCAGTTATTACCTCCTTACCATCGTATGTCAACGTAACATCCGTCGAGTTGGGAACCAGGTTCACAATACGCGCAAAAAGGTTGTTTCCCGACAAAGCTGGCAGTTCGTCTGGCACCACCAAAAGGCTGTAGCTTGGTGCCAGCCCCGTTGCAAAAACTGAATAACGCTTGCCCGCTTCAACTGCCAGATCGCTCGTAATCAACGGGCTGGCAACCGTACCGCCCGAAGCATTGACCGCTTTCAACTTGGCCGTACCAGCCGGAATAGCTGAGTACTCAGAAGCCGGGAAAACGGACAACGTAGTATTTGAATAGAGGACACTACCGGTTGGGTTGGTGGTAGTAACAGCAGCCCCAGAAATTTGCCGCTCATTCACGTACACATCAAAGGCCGGCACATCAGGAGCCGCGTGTATGAAGCGCAACTGCGCACCCGCAGGCATCTGTAAATCCTGCAGAAAATCGAATTTATTACCGCAGCTTCCAGCCAGCAAGCCGCTCAGCGCTACGCAACAGATAGCTATTGTTTGTTTCATGGCTTGTTGATACATTATTTGGTTGAAAACCAGAGTTCTTTCGTGTGGTACTCGGGCAACGTAGCACCGATATTTGCCAGTGAACCGCGATTCCAGATGAATTCCGAATTGTAGCGAGGGCGCATCCGTTGCACAGTCTTACCCAGATTATCAGGGAACAGACTCGTACCGGTCGGAATGAGGAAGCCAGTATAGATATTCGTATCATACTGAAACCGACGCAAATCAACCCAGGTTTCGAGCGAGCCGTGCATGAACAGCGAAATATACTTTTGCAGCATGATATCCTTCATCGTTAGCGCATCGGCAGTCTGAGCCACAGCTTTACTTGCCATGTATTTGGTAACTTCAGCCGTCGGAATCGGCGTAGCGGTCCGGTCGACAGTGCTAACCCATTCTACGTTGGCCTGCACACCTTTCCTATACGCATCGAGCGCCAGCGTTTTATCGCCTTTCCGGAAAGCAGCTTCGGCTTTCATAAACTGTACTTCAGAATACGTAATGATCGGGTGATCAGCATCGTCCTTAAATAAAAACTTACCAGTTCCGGGCGTAGGCGTAATGGCCGGCGAGTAACCAAACAGGAACGGAAGCCGTCTGACGTTACCCGTTACGTTGTTAGGATCGCCTGAGATAGGAACAACCCCGCGATAAACACCATCGGGAGCCGGCGAAAACATAAGCGGCAAACGTGGGTCAACAACGCCCCCCAAAACGCGCCCGTCCAGCAGCGAAATCATAAAATCTGTCACCCGGAACGTATTGACATTCCCCCGGCGCGGCCCAAAGAAATTGGCATCGTTCGATGAGCTGGCCCGGTGCGTTACGTTAAAATTATCGGCATTGCTCGCCAATGATTTATCACAGTACTCAATTACCTTATCTGCGCTGAACGTAGCTTTATTACTGATATGCAACATGTTACGTGCCAACGTAGCATAAATAAATTTGACCCATTTCGCTTTATCGCCTTTGTACACTATGTCGCCGGGGCGGGTAGCTGCCGTCGGTTCTTTGCCATCGGTACGTGCCAAATCGGTCAGCGCTTCCTGATTGAGACGTATCACTTCCGCATAAATATCGGGCTGTGGATCAAAGTCGAACTGATAACGATCACTGTCCCAGGCCTGCTTCAGAATCATCTCGCCGTATAAATCTGTCGATGATTGCCAGCTCCAGGCACGAATGGCTTTCGCAATGCCAACCAGGTCGTACCGCTGGGTTTTGTTACCATCCTCGATCATTAAATCGATGTTTTTGCCAATCCGCCAGTAGTGCGTACTCCATTTTTCGCCCCCCAAATCGCCGGACCCGAAAATGTACCCTTGTCGGTCCCAGGAATCCTGCGAGGTAGAACTGGCAAAATACTGGTCGTATTTGCCTACGTAGCGAGTATCCCAGGCCTCACCACGTACCATGTTGGCAATGATTGGCGGTAACAACGCATTGCCGTCTGATACCTGCGGAAAACTGGGATCGGCATTTATATCTAAATATTCTTTGCAACTGCCCAACCCAAATGCGAAGAAGGTCAGTAGCAGAATGAGTCTTTTTTTCATAGAAGTAACGCGGGTTTCCACCCGCGATTTTATGTCAAACTGCGGGTGGAAACCCGCGTTACGTTGTCAGATTAGAAACCAGCCCGGATACCAAATGAAATACCACGTGGCACAGCCAGTTTACCGAAATCAAAACCAGCCGCTCCGGCCCCCTGCGACGTAGCAGTAGTACCATTTACGTTCGGGTCAGCACCCGTGTAGTTCGTCAACAAAAACAGATCAGTACCCGTCACAAACACCCCCGCCTGACGTATCACTTTTGTCTTGCTGAGCCAATCCGTCGGGAACGTATAGTTCAGTGTCAGGTCGCGCAACCGCATCCAGTTAATATCCCGTTCAACAAAAGCTGACTCCGGTATAGAACTAAAATAGTCGGCGCTACGATATAAGGGCGTAATCTGAACAGTATTTACAGTCGGGTTTTCGGTATTTTCCTTCCCGTCACGTAGCACGCCGTTAAAGACAATGGGTTGTTCCCGATTTAGCGTATTGGTACTCAACCCCGTTCGGAACATATACATTTCGTTGCCATTGAACACGTCGCCCCCTTTGCGAATGTCGAGCAGGAAGGATAGACTTATATTTTTGTAACGGAACGAATTCGTCAGGCCGATGGTGAAATCAGGCGTCCGATCGCCGATGGGCAGGAAGTTAGTGTTTATGACCGGCAGCCCCGAAGCGGGATTGATCAGAATCTGGCCATTCTTGTTCCGAATGTAGTCGTAACCACCGAACGCCAGCGCCGAACCCGAACCCCGCAAATCCTGAGGACGTAGCGACTGCTCGGGGAAGTAATCTGTTACGTTCGGGACAAAGGCAGAAGCCCGGATGTTACCATATAACCACGTATCAGAATTGTAATATTCCGGTACGTTGGCGGCTGGCAGAGTCAGCACGGCGGTTTTATATTTCGAGAAATTGACGATCACATCCCAACTGAAATCTGCGGTTTTAACGGGTTTTCCAGTCAACGCAAATTCAACCCCTTTGGTAGAAAAAGAACCACCGTTGAGTAAGCCAAAAACGAAACCGGTTCCGTAGCTAAGGCGCTGTTCCACAATCTGATCGATCCGGCGCGTATCGTAGTAAGCCACGTCAAGACCGAGTCGTCCGCTGTAGAGTTGAATCTCTCCGCCAATTTCCATACTCTTGCCAAATTCAGGCTTCAGATTCGGGTTTCCAGCGTAGAAATTATACCCAAAACCACCGCCCGTCGTGAGCTGCGTAGTTAGGCTCGACAGCACCCGATACGGACGCGCATCTTTACCCACTTCGGCAAAAGAAGCTCTGATCTTAGCGAACGAAACCGTTTTATTTCCCTGTAATCCAGGCAGTTCAGACAATACAAAACTGCCGCTAACTGACGGGTAGAAGAACGACCGCGACTGGATTGGCATGGTCGATGTCCAGTCATTACGTCCCGTTACGCTCAAATACAGAATATCGCCATAACCGAAGGTAAACTGGCCCAGCGCACTCACCACGCGCCGTTGCAGGAACGTGTATTTGTGGTTCCGCGAAATCGGGTCAGTATTGTTTGATGAGTTGTAATCGGGAATGTACAGGTTCTCGCCGTAGGTAGCCGTCGTTTGTTCGCGGGAGTCATAAAGGTCACCACCTACCAACAATGAAGTTTTAATCTTGTCGCCGAACGATTTACGAACGGTCGCCAATACGTTGCTGGTCAGAATCCGGCTGTTCTGGTTGTAGTTTTCAATGGCACCTCTCCGGGCAATACCGTCGTTGGTTTCAGGGTGGATGAAATTGTTCCCCGACGTAGCAGCCAGATCAGTTCCGATACGTCCCGTAATATTCAGCCAGGACGTTGGATCATACTTTACGGCCAATCGCCCGATGGTCCGGTTGGTCTGATCGCTGGACTGATTCTTGTTCACGTTGAACAGCGGATTATCTAACTCGCCACCCGCTTCGGTAACAATACGTCGGCGTGAACCATCTGCATTCAGGTAATTGGTAATATCATCGTTGGTGGGCCAGGTCAGCAGGTTAATCAGATAGCCCAAATTCCCAGCCGCCTGCTTCTGAACCTTGGTGTTCGTATACTGAATGGAAGGCGAGATTTCGAGTTTCGAGCTGATGGTAGAAACCAGATTCAGGGACAGATTCAGAATCTGCGAACCCGTAGTCGGCACCGTTCCCTGCGAATTGGTATAGCTGCTCGACGCCCGATACGTTAATTTTTCGCTGCCGCCATCAAACGTCAGGTTGTGCCGATTCGTCAAAGCGTCACGGAAAAAAGCTCTTGCGTTGTCAAAAACGGGTGTTCCCTCCGGATACTTCGGGCCAAAAAACGTTAAAGCCGTTGGGCTCGGCGTTCCTACAGCACCACGCCCGTAGGTTGACTGCACTTTCGGATAGCGATAGACGTGATCGACCCGAAATACGTTGTCATAACTCACGTTGCTACGTCCTGCTCTGCCTTTTTTGGTGGTAATGATGATAGCTCCCGCAGCAGCATTGATGCCATACAGAGCGGCTGCTTCGGGCCCTTTCAGCACGCTAATACTCTCAATATCATTGGGATTGATATCAGCCCCACGGTTCAGGTAATCATTGTTGCGGTTCGGCCCTTCCGATACCAGCGAATTTTGGTTGAACGTACTGTTGTTAATGGGCAAGCCATCGACAACGAAAAGAGGAGAATTGTCGCCACCAATCGAATTTACGCCCCGAAGCTGAACCTGAACCGATGCACCCGGCAGTCCACTAGTGGTCGACATTTGCAAACCGGGTACACGTCCCTGTAGCGAGGTAAGAAAATTTTCGCGTTGGGTTTCAGCAAGTTGAGATCCTTTTACCTCACTGATAGCATACCCTAACGCCCGTCGCTCCTGCTTCACACCGAGTGCCGTAACCACTACTTCATTCAGCGCATTGGCTTCTGACCTCAGTGTTACGTTGATAACGTTGTCGTTACCGATGGTAATGTCTTGCGTAGTCGCTCCGATAAAACTCACCCGAAGCACCTGACCCGAGCTGGCCTGAATCTGATACGTTCCGGTTGCATCCGTAGTCGTGCCGCGCGTTGAGCCACGTATCACAACGCTGGCCCCAGGAATTGGCGTGTTGTCTTCTGCCGAGGTAACTTTACCCGTTATCTGGCGATCCTGGGCATAGGCCGCCGTCATCAGGGCCATACCAAGTAACAATAGGAAGGCTTTTTGTAGAAATACCTGCATAGTTTAGTTAAGAATTGTTGATGGTACTCACTCAAAATTGCCTTTAAATTGACAAAGAAGCAATAGAAAGCGACTTATCGGTAAATAGAAGGAGTTAGTTGGCGAAGAAGTTAGAAGAGTTAAACCGTTGATTTTGGAGCATATAGCCAACTGAGCAGGATTTACGGAAATTTTCAGAGTTGGCCTATCGACTGGTCTGATTTCAAAATCCGATCAACGCTCTTTTCGAGCGTTTACCATCCAGCATTTCGCCTGGAACAGCAAACGTATCATTCCCGATTATTCCCTGTTATATTTGGTATCGGCTGTTTAACCAAACGGCTATTCAACAGGTTACTACGTTCAACTAACTATCAAAGCCCCATGAAAATCATCTTTATCTCAGGACTTTCCTTCTTGCTATCGTTGCTGACATACCTGTATCCCGTACAGAAATCGCAGCAAACTGAAATCGTTCTTTGTCACGCGCCCGCTGGTCCAAACGTATCACACGACATGGCACAGATGGCCGCAGATCCAGCTTTCCAAAAATTGCACGAAAATCCGCTTCTGTTTACGTATGTCGGCGCGGGCGATATGATTAAGTTTTCGACACCAGATGGTCAGTCAGCGAACGGCTTTCTGTTGAAATCAAAAAATCCATCGAACAAATGGCTGCTGGTTTATCAGGAATGGTGGGGCCTGAACGACAACATCAAACAGCAATCGGAAGCGTTTTACAACGATTTGAAGGATGTGAACGTACTGGCCGTAGATATGTACGATGGCAAGGTAGCCACCGACCGGGCCGAAGCGGGGAAACTCATGAGTGGGGCCAGCAAAGATCGCCTTACCAGTATTGTGAAGGGAGCCATTGCCTATGCCGGCCCTAAAGCAGAATTTGGCAGCGTAGGCTGGTGTTTTGGTGGTATGTTATCGCTTCAGTCGGCGCTTCAGGAAGGTCAGCAGGCCAAGGGTTGCGTGATGTATTATGGCCGGCCGGAACAGGACGTAGAGAAACTCAAAACGCTACAAACGGACGTATTAGGCATTTTCGGAAGCAAAGACAAAGGTATTACACCAGAATCGGTGAAGCAGTTCGAGGAAAATATGCAGAAGGCAGGCAAAAAAGTGACGGTGAAAATGTATGACGCCGACCACGGTTTCGCCAATCCAAGCAACCCGATTTATGATAAAGAAGCCGCGACAGATGCCTATAAACTGTCGTTAGCCTATCTAAAAGAAAAGCTAAAAGCCTGATTTTTAATCAATAAGGTTTTTCTTAAAAACTTTATTGGTTTTTTTATCGTTTTGATTAAACGTAAAACGTCATGATTTGTCTAAGTGATAAATAGGTTGACTACTAAACAGCTATAGTCATGAAAACGATAAAACGAATGCATCTGGTAATTGCGGGGCTGCTCGTTATGTTAATGACCAGTTGCGGACCAGCGTATGTGAATACTGGCGTTGGCTACGGCCCTCGTCCATACGGATATAATTATGGGTATCGCCCTTATGGCTATGCTCGCCCATATGGCTACTACCGACCAGCACCGCCAGTCGTTGTTCGGCCACGCTATTACGCACCAGCGCCCCGTTATCGGTACTATAATAACCCCGGAGCCCGCAGCGGCTACGGAAGCAACCGTTCGCGAGGTCGTGGACCAAGGTAATTTTTTGGATTTATGTAGAAATGAAAGTATCGGTCTCCGAATGAGCCGGTACTTTTTTGTTGATACGTATCAGGGTTTTTGACACAACTTTTTTGGCGCTTAGCCCGCCGTCATGCCGCCATCCAAATGAATAGCCTGACCCGTGAAGAACGCATTTTCGTCGGAGCAAAGCCACAAAATGGCCTGAGCTATCTCTTCAGGTTCACCTAGCCTACCAATCGGAATCAACCGGCGCATTCGTTCGCCCAAAGCAGGGGCCGCCTGCACCAGCTCGTCAACCATAGTCGAGTGTGTGTAGACCGGACAAACGGCATTGATACGTATTTTCTGGCGAACGTATTCAAGTGCGGCCGTTTTGGTCAAGCCAATTACGGCGTGTTTCGACGCGCTGTAAGGTGCGCCCATCGGCATTCCCCGGACACCCGCAATACTTGATACGTTCACAATTCGACCGCCTTCGGATTGGGTCAGCATCTGCCGAATCTGGGCTTTCATCCCATGAAAAACGCCCCCAACATTCACGGCCATCATTTGCTCAAAATCATCCTGAGTCTGGTCAATGAACGATCCATATCGTCCGCCTATACCAGCGTTGTTGATACCAATATCCAGTCGCCTGAACTGATCGATTGTCTGGCGAATGGCCGACTCAATCTGGGTTGGTTCTGCTACGTTGCAGGCTATAAACAGGGCGTCGCCACCTGATTCAACAATCATATCGATAGTAGCACGGCCGCTCGTTTCATTGATTTCGGCCACAACGACTTTGGCGCCGGCTTTGGCAAAAGCTAAGGCTGTTGCCCGGCCAATACCTGAGCCTGCGCCCGTAATAAAAGCGACCTGATTGTTGAAAGTTGCCATAAGACCTAAGGAAAAGGGAGATAGAAACTGATAAAAATAACGGTTTTCTATAGGGAATTAGTGAACTTAAGGAATAAACGGTTTGAATGTTAACCGAGTACTAATTTTCTAAGCAACTGACAAAGTTTACTTATTTCTTTACAGCATAAACGTAGCGTTACACGTCAAGACAATGACCGTTCCTGAAATGAAAGTAACTTCAACGCCTACCAGCCTACCCGCTTCGTCCCGGCTGCTTTCGCTCGATTTTTTTCGGGGGCTGACAGTAGCCGCCATGATTCTGGTCAACAATCCGGGCGATTGGAACCACATTTACGCGCCCCTCGAACATGCTTCCTGGCATGGCTGGACACCTACTGACCTGATTTTCCCATTCTTCCTTTTCATCGTGGGTGTGTCCATTACGTTCGCGCTGGGCCAATACGTTACGGGTAGCGCTCAGGCGGGCAGGAGCGTTATGCTCAAAATTGTCAAACGTAGTGCTACGTTGTTTTTGCTTGGCCTATTTCTGAATTTCTTCCCAAAATTCGACATCACTACGGTTCGATTACCGGGCGTGTTGCAACGTATCGCGCTGGTCTATCTGTGTTGCTCGATGTTGTTTCTAAAAACAACGTACCGGCAACAATTTTCGCTGGTTGGTATTATTTTGGTCGTATACTGGTTGTTGATGACGCTGGTGCCGGTACCGGGCGTTGGCTTCCCGAATCTCGAACCCGAATCCAATCTGGCAGCCTGGTTCGACCGGACAATTTTGACACCCGCGCACGTGTACAAACCCGCAAAAGTCTGGGACCCGGAAGGCTTGCTCAGTACGTTACCAGCCATCGGCACGGGTTTGCTGGGTATTCTGACCGGTACGTGGCTACGTAGCAGCCGATCTGCCCCTGAAAAAATAGCCTGGTTGTTTACCGTGGGCTGTCTGACGTTGCTGGGAGGACTATGCTGGAATGGCTTCTTTCCCATCAATAAAGCGCTCTGGACCAGTTCCTACGTATTACTGGCAGGCGGATTGGCCATGCTGGGCTTAGCCATCTGTTACTGGCTCATCGACGTGCAGCAGTACCGTTTTGGTGTGATGCCGTTTGTGGCGTTTGGCGTGAATGCTATTACCGTGTTTTTTTTATCGGGGCTGATTCCACGTATTATGGGTCTCATCCACGTTACGTTGCCCGATGGTAAAGAAGTTGGTTTAAGAGATTATCTGTACCGCTCTTTCATCGCTCCGCCTTTCACCGACCCACGTAACGCTTCGCTGGCGGGAGCCGTTACGTTCGTGCTCATCTGGTTCGGCATCCTGTGGTGGATGTACCGGAAGAGGGTGATTATCAAGGTTTGAGAAATTATAGTGTTATAAAGTTGTAGAATTTCACGGCAGAGCGAAGCCAACCATATAACGAAGCTGTTTAAACTTTCGAGCATAGGTCAAAAATGGGCGTTTTTGTCATTCTGACGCAGGAAGAATCTTAACGATTCCTTACTGGAGTGCTAGGAATCGTTAAGATTCTTCCTGCGTCAGAATGACAAAAGTCTCCTCTAAACAAAAGTTTAAACAGGTTCAACGTTAAAACTCCTTCAAAACCCCGTTTTCAGTCGCGCATCCGTTCCATATTTCACGGCTTTCCCGGCATCGTAGTTGATACGTCGGGCGTTGGCAATGTAGCTGGCAGGAATAATTACGGCGTGTTTGATCTGCACGGCATCGTCGGAAGTGGGAATTCGATTGCAGGACCAGGTACTCGGATCATTCCACAAGCCCGTCTGGATCGTGTACATAATCGGGCAGGGTGTCAGGGTCTGGAACCTGGAATAGCTAGTAGAAATGGTCGTGAAATCCGAGCTTTCGGACGCTGAGCAGATCGTTCGGATTTGCCATTCATACGTAGTGCCGCTCGCCAAACCGTTTATAATCGTGTAGCCAAGACTGCTCGTACTCATCAAATTATCCAGTGTAATCCAGTCGGTGGCGCCAACCGCCCGATAGCGGGCCTGGAAACGTGTATCGGCGGATGGATAACTAAAATACCAGTTCAATTGAGCCGAGTTGGTCGTTATGTTCGTTGCCGCATTGACACTTGGTTTATCACAGGCATACGTAGTGAAATTCGCACCCTGAGAGTACCCAATAGTGATACCGTCAGAACATATTGTTGCCAATTGCCACTCATACGTAGTGTTTGCTGTAAGATTCGTAACGATATAACTCGCACTAGTCACGTTATTGATAGTTGTCCAGTTTGTCGTACCCGATTTTCTGTACTGAATGTTATAGGTAACATTCCCCCCAATTAGCTCCCAGTTCAACGTAGCAGCCGTGACCTGTGGACTAGCAACCCGGAATATGGGGGCCCGACAAAGCGTCGTAAAATTCGGGCCAGCCGTAAAACCGGCGGATTCGTTTTCGTAGCATACCGTTCGCACCTGCCATTCATAGGATGTGTAATTCGTAAGCCCCGTCAACGTAACGTTTGTGCCAAGTGTGCTGATCGTGGTCCAGCTTGACGAACCGACGACACGATACCGAACATCGTAATGATTCGCCGGGTCATCCATAATAGTCCAGTTCAATTGTGCCGAGTTCGACGTAACGAATGCCACCGAAAAACCATTGGCCAGCGGTACCGAACAATTGGTGGTAAACTGGGCAATATTGGAGAAATCAGACAGCGCCGTTAGTGAGCAGGTCGTCTGGACGCGCCATTCATACGTAGTACCGGTTGTCAGTCCGCTCAGATTGGCGGAGCCGCCAGTGAACGAGGTAACTGTACTCGTAGTGGTGGTCCAGTTTGACGAACCAACGGGCCGGTACTGTACGATAAACGTATTACCACTTTGGGTAAAAGGCGTAATCCGCCAGCTTAACTGGGCCTGCGTTGCCGAAGTTTTAGCCAATAGACTGCCTGGGGTTCGGCAGATGGTTGTAAACGAATTAGGGGCCGTATAGTCTGTTTGGTCGGTAGATGAGCAGACGCTACGTAGCTGCCATTCATAAACCGTATTGTTTGCAAGCCCTGTTAGCTGATACGTGCCCGTTGTATACGTAGTAGTAAGGCTGCTAATGGTCGTCCAGGTGGGCGTTCCAACCGGGCGATACCGCAGATCGACAGTCCGTGGTGGGTCTGGCGTACTAAAAAACCAGGATAGACTGGCAAAGTCTCCACTCACCGAATTCAGCGACGTTGAGTAAGGAAGTTGGCACGAGCGGGTAGTAAACGATTGAGGAGCGCTAAACTCCGACTGGACTGTTGGCGAGCAAACATCCTGAACCCGCCATTCATAAACCGTGGTCGATGCAAGCTCTTTAAGTGTATACGTATTGGTAGTCAGATTATTAACTGTTGTCCAGTCTGACGTACCAGCCTGCCGCCACTGAAGCGTATAGGTTTGATTGCTGACGCCACCCCAGGAAAGTACAGCCCGAATCCGCTCGGATGCACTGAATAGATTGTTAGGAATTGGGCAGACCGTTGAGAACGTAACAGTCCCGGAATAGGTACTGCCAATAGAGGGTTTGACTTGCCATTCGTAATCGGTAATAGTCAGCAGAGGTCCGATTTGGGTAGTGGGAGCGGAAATGCGTCGTACTACATTCCACGTAGCATTCCCTATCTGACGCCATTGAACATCATATTCAACCCCGTCACCCAGACTATTCCAGATTAGCTGTGCACTGGTTCCGGTAATGTTGGTGGTGGTTAAACCTGTAATAGGCGGAATGGCGGACGTAGTGATCGTGGCATTCGGGCTCAGGTTACCTGTGGTGGTGTTAGACGGTCGAATCCGGTAATAATACGTCGTGTTCGGGCTGATAGTCCGATCTGTGAACGACGTAGCGTTGGGTTCCACGCCACCAACCGATACAAAACCCGCAGAAGGCGACGTAGAACGTTCAATAAAATAGCCCATTTCGTTGTTCGCGTTGTCCTGCCAGGAAAGTTGTACCCATAAGCTATTTGGCGTTGCATTCAGATTGGTGACGGGTGCTACGTTGACCGCGGGATAATCAAGCGTATAAGCCGTGTGACCCTGCCGGACAGCTAATCCCCCCTGTATTCGTTCGTATTGCCCCGGCGTAAAATGCGACGGGCAGTCTGTCTCATAATAATGATAATACGACATGATATTTGTTATCGATGGCGTATAAGGGTCACCATTCGCGTCGCGGTAGACATTATTGGGGGAATATTGGAGGCAGCCATCTACAGTAACGTATTCGTACTGATTACCAATCAGATATGGATCGGCGGGCGTATCGCAGATAAAGTCACCAGCGGCTGTGCAGTTGGCCCCAGCTCCACGCGTAACCAGCTCATCAGTACGCACGGTGCCATTTGATGCCCCATGCGTATGCAATAAACTGAAATTATGCCCTAGCTCATGGGGTATAAGGTGATTACCTATATAATCGTTTGACTGGTTCGTACTGATCACTGATCGGGTTGATACGATGCTGTTGTCAGGATAGAAGGCGTAACCCGCAGCCGCTGAACTCTCTATAGAATACGGATAATACTGGTTCATGGCGTTTGTTACGTCATGCGGATCCAGCGGCAGGAGATTGTAATAGGGAAAATTGTAATACCAACTATCACTGTTGATGTAATGGGGCATCTCCCCAGCGAAATAGAACTGAATACCCAGGCCATTAGTCATGTAATAGCGATTTGTAGCCGCCATGACAGTATTTAAACTCGCCAGATCGAATCCGCCGGTTCCATCGCTCCGGCGGATGATGTGCGGGCGAATCGGTACGTAGGTTACCGTAGTGAAGACTCCGTTGGTGGCCATCTTCCGCTTGAAGGCCAGTATCGCTTGCTGCTGCAACGCTTTGGCCTGTTCCGGACTTATTTCCGTACCACAATTCGGTTCCGGCTGTTTCTGCGCAACTGATACGTACTGAACACTACTGCACAACAGAAAGCCAGCAAGGAGTTTGATGGCAAATAAATGTAGTTTCATAAACGCTGTAAAAAAGAGATAGCCAAGATAGCTCTTCTTCAGAAACCTAGTCTTAATCGGGCATCGGCTCCATAGGTAAGTGTGATACCCGGAAAAAATTGCAATCGCTGCGCCGTCCCTACGTAGCCCGCCGGTAGATTCACGACGTGCTTGAGCTCTACCACGTCCGAGCCAACCGGCAACCGGTTGCACGACCAAACCGTCACATCACTCCACGAACCCGATTTCAGGGTGTACATCCCGCTACAGGGAACCGGCGTGGAAAACGTAACCGAACCGCTGAATGAGGAACTCTCCCCCACCGAACACAGCGTGCGAATCTGCCACTCGTAAGCCGTTCCACTGCTCAACCCGTTGAGGACGGTGTAGCCCGCCCCATTGCTGCTGGTCAGATTATCGAGACTAATCCAGTCCGTAGCGCCCAGGGCCCGGTAGCGAGCCTGGTAGCGGGTATCGGCGTTGGCAGCCGCAAAGCTCCAGTTGAGCTGGGCCGAGGTAGTGGTCAGGTTGGTGGTCAGTAAATTGGTGGGAACGGTGCAGCCAGGGGTGTAAAAGGTTCGTGTTGAAGAGAAATTAGATGAGCTAGTATTCCCACAAATCGTTCGTACTTCCCAGTCATAGGCCGAATTACTGCTTAATCCCGTCAACGTAACAGTCGTGCTGTTAATGTTGGTAATGGTTGTCCAGTTATTTGGCGTACCGGCTAACCGGTAGCGAGCCTCATACGTAGCACCTGGTCCGACCGCATCCCAGTATAAGTAAGCCGACGTAACAAAAACGGTGGGGTATAAATTAACCGGAGTCGAGCACAGGGTGGGAAAGGGGGGGCCTGGCGTAAACGTCGAACTTTGTGTTGGTGAGCAGGCGGTTGCCATTTCCCATTCGTAACTGGTACCCGGCGTTAAGCCAGTCAAGTCATAATTTCCAAACGTATAGACACCGTTGTTGGTAATTGCGGTCAGATTCGATACGGTAGTCCAGGTAGGTGTGCTTATCGGTCGGTAACGTAGCGTGAACAACGTACCGGGGTCCGCAGTTGCAAACCAGTTTAACCGAACCGATGAGGACATACTGTTGGTTGCGTTTAAATCCTGGGGTTTGATCGGGGAACAGCCCGTCGTAAACGTAGTAAGAGTAGAAAAATCGGAAACCGCACTGGCCGAACAGACCGACGCTACCTCCCATTCATACGTAGTACCAGAGGTAAGTCCGCTGAGATCATAAACTGGCTGGATGGACGTAGTAACGGTTATCCAGTTCGGATTGCCAATGGGCCGATAGCGAAGTTGAAACGATTGGGCATCGCTGGGAAAAGGTGCCGACCATTGCAGCCTGGCCCTTGTCTGTGATGCCACGCTGCTCGTTACATTAGGCACCCGGCAGGTAGTCGTAAATGTGCTGCTCGCCGTAAACGTTGAACTCTCAGTTGGTGAACATACGCTCTTCACCTGCCACTCATAAGCGGTATTGTTGGTAAGCCCCGTTAGTGAATACGATTGACTGCTAATGCCGCTGATGGTGTTCCAGTTCGGCGCTCCGGTAGGTCGATACCGTAGTTCGTACGTCCGGCCTGATTCACCATAAGTAAGGTACCAGTAAAGCCCCGCCGAGGATGACGTAGCGCCCGTAGTGCCTAAAAAATAGGGAGCCAGACAGGTGAACGTAGTAAAGGTTTGTCCCTGCACAAAAGCAGATACCGACGTGGCCGAACAGACCGATTGTACGCCCCATTCATACGTAGTACCAGCCGTCAGGCCGGTAAGCGAATAACTACCGGAAGCGATACCATTCACAGTGGTCCACTCGGTAGCTCCGGCTACGCGCCACCGGATGTTATACGTAGACACAAAATTTCCATACCAGTTTAAAACGGCCGACGTTCGGGCCGGACTTGGGGAAGTAGACTGAACAGGTGCACAGGAAGTCGTATTGATGGTCACCGTCGGGCTGAGGTGGGCGGTGATGGTATTAGACGGGCGAATACGGTAGTAAAACGTTACGTCGAGCGGCACCTGCGTATCCGTAAACGTCGTTACGTTGGGGGCAACCCCACCCACCGGTATGAAAGGCCCCGACGGCGACGTAGCGCGTTCGATGAAATAGCCTAATTCCGTGCTGGAATTATCCTGCCAGGTCGCCGTAACCGTTCGCTGCGAAAGTGCAAACGTCAAACTAAGGTTACTGGGGGGCGTCATGGGCGTTGGCCCATAATCAAGCGTATAAGCCGTGTGCGACTGGCGTAGCGCGAGGGCCTGCTGGATGTGGTCGTACTGCCCCGCTGTGAAATCGTGCGTACAGTTAGTACCGGCCCAGTACGACATGATGTTGGTTAACGACGGGTTATACGGTTCCCCATTAGCGTCGCGGACGGTATTGGCGGGGTCATATACGAAGCAACCATTGGGGTCGAAATTGTAGGTGGGCCTATCTTGATTTGTAAACGGATCGGCGGGGGTATCACAGATGAAATCGCCAGCGGTTTCGCAGTTTGCCCCAGGTCCTCGCGTAACCAATTCCGTAGTTAGTGATTCCCCGCTCCCCCCGCCAAATGTATGGTATAACCCAAAATTGTGACCGAATTCGTGCGGAATTATATAATTGCCCAAAACTTGTTTGACATTAGGCGTATTATCGACCGCAATAAACGACTCGGTCGAATACACATTATTCGAAGGAAAAGAGGCAAGTCCCCCATAGTCGCCCTGTATTTTATGAACGTAGTACTGATTCAGGGCATTTGGCACATCAAATGGGCCGGGAGGACCGGCGAAATTTGCCCACACATCGTCGTTATCGATATAATCGACGGATTCACCGGCGAAGTAAAACTGAATACCTAACCCATTTACCATGTAATACTTGTTAGCCATAGCCATCACCTCGTTCATGCCCGATAATTCGAAGCCACCAGAGCCGTCGCTTTTTCGAATAATATGCGGACGAACCGGAATGTAAGTCAACGTAGTGAAGGCGCTGTTGGCACCTACTTTCTTTTTGAAAGTCAGCATCTTCTGCTTCAGCTCTTTAGCAGTAGTAGCACTTAGTTCAGTACCACAAACGGATTGTGATTGCGGCTGCTGTTTCTGCGCAACTGATACGTACTGAACACTACTGCACAGCAGAAAGCCAGCAAACAGCCTGTTAACCAATAGTTGTATATTCATAGATGCTGTGAGAAATAGATATCTCTGTTAGAAACCTAGTCTTAATCGGGCATCGGCTCCATAGGTAAGTGTGATACCCGGAAAAAATTGCAATCGTTGCGCTGTCCCTACGTAGCCCGCCGGTAGATTCACGACGTGCTTGAGCTCTACCACGTCCGAGCCAACCGGCAACCGGTTGCACGACCAAACCGTCACATCACTCCACGAACCCGATTTCAGAGTGTACATCCCGCTACAGGGAACCGGCGTGGAAAACGTAACCGAACCGCTGAATGAGGAACTCTCCCCCACCGAACACAGCGTGCGAATCTGCCACTCGTAAGCCGTTCCACTCATCAGCCCGTTGAGGACGGTGTAGCCCGCCCCATTGCTGCTGGTCAGATTATCGAGAACGATCCAGTCCGTAGCGCCCAGGGCCCGGTAGCGAGCCTGGTAGCGGGTATCGGCGTTGGCAGCCGCAAAGCTCCAGTTGAGCTGGGCCGAGGTAGTGGTCAGGTTGGTGGTCAGTAAATTGGTGGGAACGGTGCAGCCAGGGGTGTAAAAGGTACGTACCGACGAATAAGGCGAAAAGCTTCCGTTGCCACATTTGGTTCTCACCTGCCAGTCGTATGACGAATTGCTGCTTAGCCCCGTCACCGTTACGGTCGTGCTATTAATGTTGGTAATGGTTGTCCAGTCATTTGACGTACCGGCTTGCCGATACTGCACTTCATAGGTAGCCGCAGGACTTACCGCATCCCAGTATAAATAGGCCGATGTGACAAAAACAGTCGGGTATAAGTTGAACGGAGTTGCGCACTGCGTTGAGAAAGTAGGCCCTGCTGTAAACGTCGAACTTTGTGTTGGCGAACAGGCAGTTGCCACTTCCCATTCATAATTGGTGCCGGGTAGTAGACCCGTTTGCAAATAGGTCCTTGACGTATAAAGGCTGTTGGTAGTCGTTGCCGTCAGATTACTCACCGTTGTCCAGGTGGGTGTACCTGTCGGGCGGTAACGTAGCGTGAACAACGTACCGGGATCTGCCCCAACAAACCAGTAAAACTCAACCGATCCGGGCATAATGCTGGATGTATTCAGATCCTGAGATTTGGGTGGAAAACAGCCCGTGGTAAATGTAGCTGAACTGGAGAAATCGGAAACGGCACTGGCCGAACAGACCGAGGCTACTTCCCATTCATACGTAACATCAGGCGATAGAGCGCTGAGGCTGTATGTTGGCTGGATGGACGTAGTAACGGTTGTCCAGGTCGGATTTCCGACGGGACGGTAGCGCAGCTGAAACGCCTGAGCATTGGTAGAAGCCTGCTGCGTCCATTGCAGTTGAGCCCGGGTTTGCGACGCCAGGCTGTTCGTCGTAGTCGGTACCCGGCAGACGGTGGCGAATGTACTACTCGCTGTAAACGTTGAACTCTCGGTCGGTGAACATACACTCTTCACCTGCCATTCGTAGGCCGTGTTGTTGGTAAGCCCCGTCAGCGAATACGACTGGCTGGTAATGCCGCTGACGGTGTTCCAGTTGGGTGTTCCGATGGGTCGATACCGTAGTTCGTACGTCCGGCCTGATTCATTATAGCTAACGTACCAAAAAAGTCCGACCGACGATGACGTAGCGCCGGTATTGCCTAACGTGTATGGAGCCACGCAGGTGAACGTAGTAAACGTTTGCCCCTGCACAAAAGCGGATACCGATGTGGCCGAACAGACAGCCTGGACCCGCCATTCATACGTAGTACCAGCCGTCAGGCCGGTAAGTGAGTACCCAGCCGACGGGATTCCATCGACGGCATTCCACTCGGTAGCCCCCGATAATCGCCAGTTCAGGTTATACGATGGGCCAAAATTTCCATACCAGTTTAAAACAGCCGACGTGCGGGCCGGGTTTGGAGAAGTAGCCTGAATGGGTAAACAGGAATTGGTACTGACAGATACCGTCGGGCTAAGATGATTGATAGTCGTGTTGGACGGCCGAATGCGGTAGTAATAGATTACATCGGTCTGCGCGAGCGTGTCTGTAAATGTCGTTACGTTAGGAGCCACGCCACCTATCGGCACAAAAGGCCCCGATGCCGACGTAGCGCGTTCGATGAAATAGCCCATTTCACTGGTGGTATTATCCTGCCACGTAGCAGTTACTGTTTTTTGGGCAAGCGTAAACGTTAAACTAAGATTTGTGGGGGGGGCTAAATCGGTTGCTGGCGCATCGAGCGTGTAGGCAGTGTGCGACTGACGTAGTGCGAGGCCCTGCTGGATACGGTCGTGCTGCCCCGCCGTGAAATCGTTGAGACAACTATTACTACCCCAGGACGACATAATGTTGGTCATCGACGGATTATACGGCTCACCATTGGCGTCGCGGGCAGTGCTGGCAGGGTCATAGACGTAGCAACCGTTGATGTAGTTGACAACTACGCCGGGCCTGTTTGATGGGTCGGCGGGAGTGTCGCAGACAAAATCGCCTTCGGTAGAGCAGTTTGCCCCCGGGCCACGGGTCACTAACTCGTTAGATACATTTGTGCCGTTACCGCTACCAAAGGTGTGATCTAAGCCAAAATTATGGCCCAGTTCATGCGGAATCAGATGTTCACCAATGGCTCGTTTGGAAGTGGCAATCTTACTCACGTTTATAATAGACTGAGTAGAACCCACGTAGTTACCGGGATAATTACCAAGTCCGGCATAGTTACCCTGTATAAAATGTACATAATATTGATTCAGGGCATTCGGCACATCAAATGGGCCGGGAGGACCGGCGAAACTTGCCCATACATCGTCGTTATCGATATAATCCGGGGTTGTACCAGCAAAATAGAACTGAATGCCCACGCCATTCATCATGTATTGCCGATTGGTCATGGCCATCACCTCGTTCATGTTCGACAATTCGAAGCCCCCGGAGCCGTCGCTCTTCCGAATGATATGCGGACGAATCGGTACGTAAGTCAACGTAGTGAAAGCGCTCTTTCTAGCCATCTTCTGCTTGAGAGCCAGCATCTTCTGCCGAAGCTCTTTGGCATCGGCAGCGCTTATTTCCGTTCCGCACACGGCTTGATTCTGAGCGTTTGTTGACAGACAAAATGCCATCCATATCACCCCAATAAGCAAATTAATAAACGTTGAGCGCATAGTTTCAAAAACGAAAATATATTAATATAACAAGAATTTATTGTATTGTAAATATAGCAATATCCATTATCAAATTTGGGTCAGTTTCTTTCAATTTTAGGACAAACCGCTTGTCATAAATTAGTATTTGCGCTAAAACAAGAGAGCGGATGCGGAGTTGTATAATGAATTATAGCAAGTTTTTCAGGCCCAATACATAAACAAGTTCCGGTTCCTGCTACGTAATACTGTTACGTCCAACTGGGTCGGAATGAGTCATTCGCATGAGTCAAAATGTTCTTATTACAGGCGGCACCGGTTCCATTGGCCGTCGGCTTACCCAACTGCTCCAGCAACAAGGCTTTCAGGTTTCGTTACTCAGTCGTGCTACGTCCGCTCAGCCATCTCAGCCCAACGTAACAGTCTATAAATGGGACGTAAAAAAAGGGGAAATTGACTTGAAAGCGATTCAGAATGCCGACCATATCATTCATCTGGCGGGCGAAGGAATCGCGGATAAACGCTGGACCGACGAACGTAAAGCAGACATCCTGGAAAGCCGCACCCAATCGACCGACTTACTTGTTCAGTCACTGGCCCAGCACCCACACCACGTTAAATCGTTTATCGGCGCTTCGGCCATTGGTTACTACGGTGGCGATACCGGCGACCGTCCCTTAACCGAAACTACGCAGGGCGGAACTGATTTTCTGGCGCAGGTGGTACGTGCCTGGGAGCGTTCGGAAGACCAGCTGGCAACGCTTGGCATACGTACCGTTAAACTACGTATCGGCGTAGTATTGATGAAGGAGGGCGGGGCGCTCCCCAAACTAACACAACCCATTCGACTGGGTGCCGGTGCGCCGATTGGCTCCGGTCATCAGTACATTTCCTGGATTCACCTCGACGATTTATGCCGACTCATTATCAACGCGTTGACTGATACGTCGTGGCAGGGCGTTTATAATGCCGTTGCGCCTACGCCCGTCACGAACGAAGGGCTAACTCGGTCGATAGCCAACGTAATACACCGGCCGATGTTGCTACCAAATATTCCGGCCTTCGTCATCAAACTCATGTTCGGCGAACTGGCAATTACAGTCCTCGGCGGAAACTACGTACTAAATAAACGTATCGCCGAAGAGACATCCTTTCGGTATCTCTTCGGCGATTTAGAAAATGCGTTGAAAAATCTATTGAATGAATAATGGTTCTGCTGGTCATTATTCATATTACATTATTTATTCCTGATTAACTCCACTCGCGGTCACTCGAATCTCTAGTATTCCAGGTATCGGTCGGTGCGAACCACGTAGCGCCTTTTCTGAGGAATTTTTTGGCCGCTTCCTCGTTCAGTTCGACGCCCAGACCGGGTTTATCGGGTACTTTTACGAAGCCTTTATCCACAATGGGTTTCATGCCCGTTACAATGTCCTCCCAACCGGCAACATCTACGCCGTGGTGTTCGAGAGCCACAAAATTCTCGGTTGCAGCTGCGCAGTGTACGTTCGCCATCATGCAAATGGGCGAACCTGCAAAGTGCATTGCCATCGGAATACCTTTTTCTTCGGCGTAATCACCGATTTTTTTGGTTTCCAGCAAGCCTCCCGACGATGCCAGATCCGGGTGAATCATGTCGATGGCTTTGGCGTCGATGAGTTTAATGAATTCTTCTTTCAGGAAGATATCTTCACCTGTCAGCGTTGGTGTATCGATGGCATCGGTAATCTGTTTCCATTGATCGGTGTAGAACCAGGGCACAAGATCTTCGAGCCAGGCCAAACGGAAAGGCTCCATCGCCCGACCAATCTGAATAGCGGTATTTACGTCGAAATGGCCAAAGTGGTCGGCCGCCAGGGGTGTATCATAACCGACAATGTCGCGCACTTTGCCAACGTGTTCCACCAACCTATCCAATCCTTTCTTCGTCACCTGAATGCGCGTAAAAGGGTGTTTCGTATTGGCGTAATTTCCCAGTTTACCCGGTTCACTATCGTTCCACTGCCGTCTTACGCTCCAGTTGCTGCCATTCACCAGCATACCCGGCTGGTCGGCCAGCATACCGATACCAAAGTCCATTTTCAGGAACGAATAACCCTGATCCCGGCGCTTTTGCATGTTTTTGGCAAATCCTTCATACGAATCGGCCTCGGGCGTATCGGCATATAACCGAACGTAATCGCGGTATTTTCCACCCAGCATCTGATAAGCAGGTACGTTGTAGGCCTTTCCAGCCAAATCCCAGAGTGCCATCTCAACGCCACATACGCCACCAGCCGCCCGGCTATGGTTACCAAATTGCTTGATCTGCTTGAAAATCTGCTCTACGTTACAGGGGTTTTTACCCAGAATCCGGCTCTTGAGCATCAGCGCGTAATTGGCGCTGGCCCCGTCGCGCACTTCGCCCCAGCCGATAAGGCCCTGGTTTGTATCGATCCGGATAATTGGGCTGCTGAATGGCACACCTTGCAGAACGGCTATCCGCATATCGGTGATTTTCAGTTCATTCGGTTTTGAGTCACGGCTTACTTTCTGCGTGATGAACTCAAGCTCCTGCTCAGTGGCAAATGGCTTTTTCTCGAACGCAAATCCCAGCGATAAGCCGCCTAAACCGGCATTCCGCAGGAAATCACGGCGATCCGATCCATTACCGGAAGCGGCTAAACGGGCGAAGATATTTTTCATATTGAAACAGTTAGTCTTGGTTTTCGGGTATTCAGCTATAAAATGAATCAATGGCAGTATTTTACTTATCAATTCGCCTTTTATCTCCACAGCAAGCTCCTTTTCTCCGTTGTAATATGAAAAAAATACTATCATTTAAAGCTCTCATAAATAATCTTTTAATTGGAACAATTGCTACATTTTCCGTAGTAACAACTACCCAGGCACAACGTATCGGTTCCTCGGTTGAATACGTTACGGCCTTAACCTCAAACTGGAAAGGGGACCGCCTACCGGATGGCCGCCCAAACGTACCGGAGATTGTGCTGGAACGGTTACAAAACTGTACACTGGAGCAAATCTGGGGGTATCTGGGCAATAAAGGGTATCGAAATCAGGTCGAAAAGAACTGGGTTATCCTAAAACCCGGCGAAACGATGACCGGTCGGGTAGTAACAGCGCAATTCATGCCCACCCGCCCCGACCTCGATACGTTAGTTCGGAAGCAGGGAAAAGCCGAAGGGCGAGCCCAGAAAGGCGGGATCAACATCTGGCCCATCGATATTCTGACCAAAGGCGACATCTACGTAGCAGATGGTTATGGAAAAATCAAAGACGGTACGTTGATTGGCTCCAGTCTGGGCAACGCCATCTATGGTAAAACCGGCAAAGGTGTCATTTTCTATGGCTCCGTACGCGACATGCAGGAGTTGAAAGATACTAAAGGATTCAACGCCTGGGTGAAAGGACATGATCCCTCGTATATCAAAGACATGACGCCCACGTCCATCAACGCGCCCATCCGAATTGGCGAAGTGACGGTATTTCCCGGCGACGTAGTGTTTGCCAATGAGTATGGCGTCGTGTTCATTCCAGCGCATCTAGTTGAAGGGTTGGTGTCGGCTTCGGAAATGACGGCGTTACGTGATGAGTTTGAACGGGTGTTACTACAGCAGGGCAAATATCCATCGGGCGAAATCCACGGCGACTGGTCGGCTAATATCAAAGGCGAATTCCGCACCTGGGTAAGCAAATACCCGAAAAAGCTGGCCATCACCCAAAAAGATATAGACGCTTATCTGGCGAAGGAAGGGCATTGAGTATCTTGCCGTTTGTAGTCATTTATCGGAGCTTTTTTGTCATGCTGAGGAACGAAGCATCTTAAGATTTTCTTACCGACTTGTTTGGAAACCTTAAGGTGCTTCGTTCCTCAGCATGACAAAAACGTGTTCCGACAAAAGGGTCAAAAGTCAACAAATGACTACTCCTGACCATCAATAACTACAAATGACCATTTCCGACCATAAACAACCGAATTGATGAAATTTCGAATTGCCTACGTAGCGTTTCTTACTACTCTCTGTGGAATTACCACTTCATCCGCCCAAACCCTACCAAAAGAAGAATTAACCTTTCTGACAGCCGAATGGAAAGGCGAACGTTTCCCGGATGGTCGCCCCAAAATTCCCGATGGGTTACTCGAACGAGCCAAAAACATTGGTTTGGACGATGCCTGGACGGTACTGAAAAACGAAGGGTATACCAACCAGTTTGAAGGAGGCTGGAAGCTGATTCAGAACGACGTAGCAGTGGTTGGCCGGGCCGTTACGGCGATGTTTATGCCAAGTCGCCCTGATGTTGAAAAAGCCATCAAGGAACGTGGCACTACCAAACAGGGACGTAAAGGAAACACCAACGCCTGGCCCATTGAAACGTTGACCAGGGGCGATGTATACGTAGCAGACGCTTACGGAAAAATTGGGGGTGGTACGTTGATGGGCGCTACGTTAGGCAACGCCATTTTCAGCAAGAGCGGCAATGGCGTCGTGTTTAACGGAGCCGCCAGAGATTTGCAGGAACTACAGAATATCAAAGGTTTCAACGCTTTCGTGCGCGATTTTCACCCGTCCTTTATCGAAGAGATGGTATTGATGGGGCTCAACTCCCCCATTCGCATCGGTGGCGCCATTGTATTACCCGGCGATCTGGTGATTGCGCAGCGGGAGGGCGTGTTATTCGTGCCTGCGCACATGGCCGAACAGGTCATCACCACCTGCGAATTCGTCACCCGAAAAGATCAATTTGGTTTTGAAGCGGTGAAATCAGGCCGTTACACCACCGGCCAAATCGACAGCCAGTGGACCGATGAAATCAAAACCGAATTCCTGAAATGGCTCACTCAGCACCCCGAATTAGGCACCATGACGCGGGCAGAGTTGGATAAAGTAATGAGTAAGCGGACGTGGTAAGATTTGTACGGACCAAGCTCCAGCTTGGCCCGTACATTAAATCCGGTCAATCAACTCCGCTACTTTGTGTACTTCGCGACCCATGATGTGGTCGATTATCGACTGAGCGTGTTCACGACCGTTTTCAATGAATACTTTTTCGGTGTGAATACCCGCCAGCACCGTTCCGCAGACGTAGAGACCGGGAATATTCGTCTCGAAGGTTTCCTTGTCGAAAACCGGTACCTGCGATTCGGAATCCAACACAATACCGCAACGACGTAGCAAATCGGCGTCGGGAATGTATCCCGTCAGAATAAAGACGAAATCGGCAGGGAGTTGGGTTTCGTCGCCGGTTTTCAAATTGGAAACCGTTACGTTACGTTCGTCAATCTGCGTTACGCATGAATCGAACATCGTTTTGATTTTCCCCTCTTTCACACGATTTTTCACGTCGGGTACCAGCCAGTATTTAACGGTATTCCGAAAATCCTCGCCCCGGTGTACAACCGTAATAGTTACGTCGTGTCGATATAGTTCCAGAGCCGCTTCAACCGCCGAATTCGATGCACCGATAAGTACTACGTTGGTAAAGGAATATTTGAACGGCTCATCATAATAATGTGATACGTGCGGCAGGTTTTCGCCCGGAATATTGAGCCAGCGAGGATGGGTAAAATAGCCCGTGGCCATAATCACTTTCCGGGCCTGATACGTATCACCCGACGTAGTGGAAACAGTGAACAGGTCTTTTTCCTTTTTTACCTCCCAAACCTCCTGAAACAGTTTAAAATTCAGCTTGTAATAAGCCGCTGCTTTCCGGTAATACTGAAGCGCTTCGTCGCGACTGGCTTTTACGCCCGATATCGGAAACGGCAATCCACCGATTTCAATGTTCTCGGCGGTCGAGAAGAAGCGCATCCGACGAGGGTATTCCCGAATGGATTCAGTCAGGCTACCCTTTTCCAGAATCAAATGGCTCAGTCCGGCTTTAGTGGCTTCAATACCCGCTGCTAATCCACAGGGGCCTCCACCTACAATAATTACATCAAATACCTGCATCGATTCACGTCAACAAATACAGTCGTTTCACCCAAAACGACTTCTCTTTTATGATATCCACAAATTGAGGGAAATCATTTCAAAGACAACGAATACGTATCGACAAAGATTCCGACCAATTTTACTGATAAAGGCTCCATGATAGGACGTAGCGGCTTCTACAATAAGCTAACGTGAACAACGTATCAATTGGCAAGTTAACTAATTCATTTATAACGTATTGCTGGCGCTTAGGGCTTCGACTGGCTCAGTCTGATAGTCCATTTATTTTTCACTCAAGCTAGTTTGTCAGGCTGAGCCTGTCGAAGCTCTACGCGTCAGCAATACGTTGACTTAGCCAGTATTCACTATAAACTAACGTGAACTCGGGACTATTTTAGGTTCCTTCAATACGTTACGTGCCGTAAGCACCAAATGGTTATAGTCTCTGCCCTCACCCTCCGTGCCGTAGGCACCTAACCAAGAGCTACTGTTAGGTGCCTACGGCACGGAGGGTGATCGTGGGGCACTTTTACTACAAACATTAGAACCCTATGGGGTAAAACGAATCCCGAGTTCACTATAAACTAGTTTCGGCTTATCGCCTGAGTCTGGATATGGTTATCGGTAAGCACTGAGGTAGGCAGGGATCGGGAGGAGCCGTAATGGGGAGAGAGAATTCGACAACTGCAAATGTAGAACATCCGCCAGGTAACGTAGCCGTAACGGTATAGAAGCCTACAACACTTACCAATGGTTCAGCTTCTGTGCTGGTGAATCCGTTAGGCCCTCGCCAGAAAAACGTAGCACCGGGTGCTTCGGCATGCAAACGACCACTACAGGTTCTACAAAGTCTATAAGCACCATTTGCAATCAGGGCTGGTTTTGCCGTATCGGCCACTACTTCCACCTGAGCAGTTGCTGTTTGGCCTGGACAGTCGAGATTCGTAGCCGTGACGCTATACGTTCCTGCTACCGTTGCCACCGCCAACTGCTGAGCGCTGTTAAAACTTCCAGGCCCCGTCCAGTTGAAGCTTGCAGAAGGCACGCCTGATCCGTTTACGTAGCGAAACTGACTTTGCAGCGTTGTGTACAATACCGAGCAGTCGAGTTTTCCGCCTATGGCTGTCAACGTTACGGCAGGAGTAGGCTCAATAACCGTTTCATCAGTCTGGCGGCAGGAGGGATTCTCGGGTGTCGGATAAATGATGGCGTAAACGTATTGATTACCTCCAGCCGACATAGTAATGGCTGGATTGTACAGCACAGCCCGGTTACTCGAATCGGGCTTCACCATACCTAGCACAGTTCCTCCGCTACCATACATAGCCGTTCCCGATTGCGGACCGCTGAACACCACAAACCGAACCGAATCGACCCGACTCAGGTGATTTCCCGTGGCGGCAATCGAGTCGATACGTCCCCCCGGACAAACGATGATGGTATCTTTCTCGGTCGTTAACTCAGGGCAGGAGTACATCGACAAATCGTATGTAAAATCATTCTGACCAGCATCCATGGTTGTTAGCGGAATTACGGCTGAATTGCCCACTACCCTAGCGTCAGAATCGCGTAAGTCAGCTTCGCTAAAATCAGACCGGTCTTTCGGCGAAATCGTATAATGCCGCTGTGGGATAGCCCCCTGCCGACCACCAGCCTGTGCGATGGGTTTGGCACCTCTAAGCGTAATGTCCAATCGTGGTAACTGAGTGGTATCCATGCGGACTTCGTATTTATGCCCAAACTTGATGCCCGCCGGAACCGTCGTGTTGTTAAAATAATATTGCCCTCCGTCGTGAGTAGTTTGCGTACCCACCTGTGCGCCCCCACTTTCCATATCGTGCAGCGTCAGGACAATACCATCGACACCGGGTTCATACGCGTCCTGAATCCCATCGCGGTTATCGTCGAACCAGACCCGGTTACCAATCTGGACGGGTGCTACGTCGCACAACGCTTTTGTATCGCCCAAACCAGAGGCTTTTCCAAACGAACCCGGCTGCTGTGTATAGATCACGTAATTCCGATTTTCACCGCCATCTGTATTGCTAAAGACCTTCAGGCCAGCCGATTGATAAACATTGTCGAGTGGATCATAAGCCGACGTAACAACTTCATTATAACCCGGAATAACTACGGATGCGCCATTTGTAACTTCGGAGTGAGCAACACGTCGGATAAAATACCAATCGTCGTGTCCGTAGAACTCCCCCCCACCCGGGCCTTCGTTATTTGCAACCCCACTTCCTGTCCGATCTCCGGCTATTCCATTGCTTTCCAGCACATATTCCCCATTGTGAATGTAGGCACGTAACAAATCCCCCCCTGTAAAACCGTTGTAAAATCCCTGGCCTTGTGGATCGTGATTTACTAAGCCAGCCAGATGTCCAAAGCGATCCAGAAGCCCGATCAACATAGACCCATCGTCATCAAACGAAAAACTACTTAGAATAGGCTGCGGAAACATCACGAACGTAGGATTCTGACCTAATCCGCAGGTTTCCGGCCACGCATTTGTCCAGGGGAGCCAATGGTCATATTTTGTGCAGGACCGGCTGGGATCAAGTGGATCAAAGGTCCCGTCGGCTGGCCCACGCCGAAAATCGAGTGGAAAGGATAAAATCTCTTCGAAAGCCGGAGTTGCTGCTGGGTCAAAACGGTAGACAGTCGCCTTTAAATCAGCCTGTTGCTGTGAAGTTTCGGCTGAGCAGACAACACCAACATATACTTTACCATGGTGAAATTTTACGGCCCAGGGTCGAAAATCGCCATTCGAGCAACCCGGGTCTGGGATAGCCCAGGATTTAACATCAGCCGCAGTTGGTGTCCGGCCGGGCGAATCAATAAAAATTCCGTATAGTTTTCGATCTTTTAAATTGACAAGATACAACGTCTTATCATCTTCAGAGACGTCCATTCCACCAATACTCGTACGCCCCATAGCGACCATAGGCCCCGCATCGACGCTGGCTTGCGTTTTATCGCCAAACAATCCACTATGCGGGTCGTCACCGGTATCGATGCCAATCGTTTTTAAATCGACAAAATTACTAGTTGTACCACTAGCAAGATCAGTAACATATATTCCACCCGAACCTAATGGCCCAAAACTCATGTGCCGTTTTATGACCGCGCTAGTATATAACTTTTTTGACCGACGCTGATATGCTACTCCCCAGGTAGCTCCTACCTGCTGGCCTGTTGCCAGACTATTTACCGGGAAATTAGACGGCCCGGCAACGCCAAATGCATTGTAGGACACTCGAATAAGCGCACTGCTCCTGGCCGCTTGCTTATCCTCTGGCACTGGATTTCCGTTTTCATCGGTCGTTACCTGAGTATTACCATTAACGTAAATTGGTACAGCTATTTCAACCCCAGAAGGTTGACAATAATCAGACGGGTAATTAATTCCTACGTTAATAGCACTGGCAGGCGCTTTTGTAAACTGAACGCTTGTACCGCTACTGTTTCCATAAGGGCCATTGTAATTTCCTGTTGGCAGATTAGTAAATTCGATACGTACAGATTTACCTGCGGGCACATCGGCACTGGAAAATGAATAAACCCCCGCGTTGCTAGTCGTAGTTAGAATTGGCGTTTTGCTCAAGTCAACAAACGCCCGGACTGTAACGCCCGAAATACCTGGCTCAATGGGGAGCGTATCGGAGCGCACCCCGTTCATATCGAAATCCCTGAACACATGTCCGCTGACCTGCGCTTGTACAGCGAGTGCCGTACATAAAGTCAATATGAAAAAGAGAGCTAATGCCTTCCTGTAAATTTTTAATGATACGTAATGGTGCTTCATCAATCAATAGGTTGTATAGGTAAAATGCCCGTTTTCTATTCAGGAGTTTCGAGGTAAGACTTTATTAACGTAATGCATTTATCATTTACAAATAGCCTCTAATACTTACCTATAAGTGCCTGTTAAATACATCGACTGAGCACTAAACGGTGTTTTGTTTAACAAAATCTCTGCCAGATCGAACAAGATGATATCGTAACTTTCCAACCCTTTCTTTGGTCACTATCAGTATACTTATTCCCTGTTACGTTCACTTATTTGGCGTTTATAAGTTACTCCATTTGCGAATGTGGCGCGTCACGAATTCATGACTACTGCTTCATTTTTCGTATCGAAAAGAGGCTCCGTATCGTCAAAATTGATGCCAGAACGCTTCCTGATTGAAATTTCGGTCTATTGTTCCTCATACGTAACGAATGCGAAATAGATGATGGATTGCCTTTTTCAGAGTGCCCTTCAATGTGTAGCTTTGTAGATACGGCGCTCCTGATAGTACGTCTGACTGGCCAATTTGCATTCACACAAATCGTATCGCTCAGCCTTGTTTCCGGCAAACAATACGTAGTAAACACTCTGGATAAATCGTGGAAGATCAACTCAATACGTTGTTTGCAACATTTGATAGCGAGGAAGTTACGTTCTTCGCCGACTTGATTCTTCCGATTCCAGTGCCTCGATTATTCACGTACCGGGTTCCGAGAGGAATGGCCGATTTGGTTAAAATTGGTGCCCGGGTCATCGTTCCATTCGGAAAAAACAATAGTCGTGTTATGACCGCCATTGTGGCCCGACTGCATAATTCTCCACCTACTGCTTATCAGGCGCGTTACATCAGTGAAGTGCTCGACGAGTATCCTTTAGTGACTGGTTATCAGCTCGAGTTGTTCCGCTGGATGGCCGAATACTACATGTGCTGCGTGGGAGAAGTCATGAACGTAGCCTTACCGTCGGGACTTAAAATTTCGAGCCAGTCGAAAGTACAGTACAACCCCGATTTCGATTATCCTGAACTGCTGACCGAGTTCGAAGAAGTCCTTCTGACGGAATTGAAAAAACACCCGGCTCTGTCGTACGAAGAATTGGGCCGACTGGCTGGCGAAGGCAGCAACGTACCGGCCCTGATCAAATCGCTGGTGGGCAAGAAGGCCGTTATTGTTTTTGAGGAAGTGCGCGAAAAGTACATCCCGAAAATGATACGTAAGGTGCGGCTCCACACCAATTACGAGGAACGAGAGCAACTTCTGGTACTACTAAATCGGCTCGAAAAACTGCCGAAACAGCAGGAAGTGGTGATGCGCTACCTGCGGCACGTACCAGTCCAGATGAATCCGTCGCTCAACCAAAAAGGGCTCGACAAAACCATTCTGAATCAGGACGATGAGATTTCGCAGTCGTCGCTAACGACCCTCGTCAAAAACGGCGTATTTGAGACGTTCGAGATCATACAGCCACGCTTCTCCGATACGTTGTCGCCACAGGTTGAGATCAAACTTACTGATTACCAACGTAGTGCTTCGGAGAATATCATGAAGCAGTTCGAGCAGCAGAATATCGTTTTGCTGCACGGTATCACCGGAAGTGGTAAAACCGAAGTCTATATCGACCTGATTCAGCAGGCGCTGGCCAGTGGTACGCAGGTGCTTTATCTGCTTCCCGAAATCGCGCTGACGGCACAGATTGTAGTACGTCTGCAACGCGTCTTTGGGGATAAAATGGGGATTTATCACTCCAAATTTTCGGACAACGAACGAGTTGAAGTCTGGAAAGGCGTTGTATCTGGTCAGTATCAGTTTGTGGTTGGCGTCCGGTCGTCGGTGTTTCTGCCTTTCGACAATCTGGGGCTGATTATCGTTGATGAAGAACACGAAACCAGCTACAAACAGCACGACCCCGCCCCCCGCTACCACGCCCGCGACGTAGCGATGATGCTGGCTCACTGGCAGCAGGCCAAAGTGCTGCTTGGATCGGCCACGCCCTCTCTGGAAACGTATTACCAGGCCAAACTGGGTCGCTACGGATTAGTCGAATTGTTCCAGCGATTTGGCGATGCTACGTTACCCAACATCCTGCTGGTCAATACGCAGCAGGAAAAACGGCAGAAGCTTATGAAGCACGAGTTTTCGTCGGTTCTGTACACAGCGCTGGAAATGAATATGGAGCGTAAAGAGCAAAGCATCCTGTTCCAGAACCGACGCGGCTATTCGCCCTACATGCAATGCGAAGACTGTGACTGGACCGCCGAATGCAACAACTGCGCCGTCAGTCTGACGTATCACCAGCGCGATGCCGAACTACGTTGCCACTACTGCGGCCACAAAGATCCCGTACCACGTACCTGCCCGGCCTGTGGCTCCACCAAAGTACGTACCATCGGCTTCGGCACGGAGAAACTGGAAGATCAGTTGCAGATTTTCTTTCCGGGATCGCGGGTGCTACGTATGGACCTGGACACAACCCGCGCCAAAAACGCTTACCAACAGATTATTCAGGAGTTTGAAAGCGGGCAGGTCGATATTCTAGTCGGTACACAGATGATTACCAAAGGATTAGACTTTGACAATGTAAGTCTGGTCGGTATTTTCGATGCGGACCGACTCATCCATTTCCCGGATTTTCGCGCTACCGAACGGGCGTTTCAGATGTTGACGCAGGTGAGCGGTCGTGCGGGCCGTCGCGCCGGTCGGCAGGGAACAGTGCTCATTCAGACTGCTAATCCACAGCAGCCCATTCTGCAAAAAATTATCACGAATGATTACAAAGGGTTATTCGAAGAAGAGATTCAGGAACGTCAGGATTTTAACTACCCGCCTTTTTCGCGACTAATTAAACTAACGGTACGTCATACTGACAAAATCACCAGCAGTAAAGCAGCCCAACGCCTGGCCGATGAACTGACCGACGCCCTTGGCAGCAGCCGTGTTCTGGGACCGGAAGAACCATTGGTCGAGCGCATCCGAAATCAGTTTCTGTTCGATATTCTAGTCAAGATTGAACGCGATAAAGTAAATGTCAAAGCCGTTAAGAGTTATATTCAGGAACGTATCAACGACATCCTGACCGACAAAGGCTTACGCCAGGTCAGCATCATAGCCGATGTAGATTGTTTGTAAAGGGCAAATAACTGGATTGTGGCTAAGCCGCCATAATGACAACGTATCATTTCGATTATGGCGTGAGCGTAAGCTTCCCACCCAAACCATAGATCAAGCGCTGGTTCAGATCGAAACTAATCTTCTTCGCATTGGCAACGTAGCTGGCTGGAATAGTAATCACATGCTTTATCTGTAGCAGATCAGTACTTAAGGGCAATCGATTACAGGACCAGACACTAACATCATTCCAATTGCCCGTTTTAAGCGTATACATCCCACCCGTACTGGCATTGACCGTCAGACTAAACACGGCTGAGGTAACTGAATTACAGGCACCTGTCACGACTACCGAGTAAGACCCACTATTCGCAGTAGTTACCGCAGGCAGGGTCAACGTAGCAGTAGTGGCTGACGCTACGTTGGTAATGGCAGCACCATCTTTGTACCATTGATACGTGCTCACCGTTCCTGACGCGCTGACCGACACCGTAACCGCACTACCTTCACAAACGACGGAACTGGCGGCCGGCTGCTGTGTGATTCCCGCCAATGGCTGATTGAGACGAGTGACGCTGGTCTGAGACGTAGCACTACAACCGCTGGCGTTTGTCACAACCACCAAATACGTACCCGTCTGGCTGACTACGGCTGTAGACGTAGCACCGTTTTGGTTAAGTCCAGGCCCCGAGAAAGCGTAATTTATACCACCCGAAGCAGTTAGCGTTACGCTGGTCATAGAGCACGACAAAGGGCCGTTGTTCACCAACGTAGCATTGGGTGGAGAATTGACCGTGAGTGTAGCGTTTGATGAGCTAGCCGTACAGGAATTACCTGACGTTACCTTTACCGAATAATTCGTTGCAGCGTCACCCGCACCGACGTTGGTAAAAGTCAATTTGGACGTAGTGGCAGTGGACGTAATAGCGATGGTTGAGCCGTTGCCCGTATTCCCGTTGCTGAGTAACGTAGCGCCTTTATACCATTGAAAAGTTAGATTACCGCTTCCACTGGCTGTCGTAGAGAAGGAAGCCGTACCACCTACACAGGTAGCCACCGTAGCTGGCTGTGCGCTAAAGGTTGGTCCGGCATTAAGGATAATCGAAGCTCTGGCCGTTGCATCATTTGATGGTACGTTATCGGTCGCAGCGTTTACTGTAGCATTTCCTGCGCTATTGCCTGTAAACGTAGCAGTAGCTAATCCATTGCTCTGAATTGTAGACTGTGCATTGGAAATGCTGCCCAAGCTAGGTGTGAAACTAATAGACACCCCCGTAAAGGCAGATAGGTTGCTGGCGGCAATAACTGTCCCTGCTGAATTCGTCGTAAAACCCGCGCTGATGCCGACGCCATTGCCCGTACAGGCAGAATTATTGGCGGCCGTAGTACGTAGTTGCAGATAAGGTGTTGTGGTTAATACGCCCGAACTGCTACCCGTAATGCGATAAGCTTTATCGTTGCAACTGGCAGGTCCCCCGTTACAACCCCACCAGTTGTTGGCCGCATTGACACTGCCCTGCGTATCTGTCATAAACAACGCGCTGCCATTACCACTTCCGGACGTATTACCCACAAAGCGGTTATAGTTGATAGCGAATGTATTAGTAGGGCTGAATGAGTTCGTCGCTAAAATAGCACCACCCCACCCGTTTGCGCCTGGAGCACTGTTACTGATAAAGTTATTTTTAGTAATCGAAATGGATAAAGTCGGGATAGGTGGATTACTCGCTGAGTATCCTTGTGCCGCAACGATAATCGCTCCACCCTGACCATTTGTCCCTACTGAGTTATTACTAAATGTACTATTCGTGATCGATAAGGTGCCATTCGGATATGTGTATACATTATTAATACTGGAGCTGTAGGCAAAAAAGTTAATAGCACCACCCGCGTTCGCATTCGTAGAAACCGAGTTACCGGTAAACGTACATTGATCAATGGACAAAGTGCCACCGAACGTAAAAGCGATAGCCCCACCGCCTGTCGAACCCGCTACAGTAGGGTCAATCATATTATTTTGAAACACACAGTTCGTCAGGGTCAACGTATTGGTTGGACCACCTGCAACGATGGCGCCACCGCCGAACGTATCTGATTTCAGGCGACCATTGGTAAATTTGATACCTGTGATACTGGTTTGAATATTCGAGATTGTACCAGGTGGATTAATCATAAAAATGCGATCCTGATTGTTACCTGTACCAGCCATATTAATAATGGTACTGTTGGGGCCGGCACCATTGATGATTATATTCTGTGCCTTATTGCCAAATACAATGGCCCCTAAAGTAAGGTTGTAAGTTCCGGCGGGCACAGTAATCGTATGCGAGCCGCCTGCTGCATCAGCGGCTAGTATTGCTCCTCTTAAATTCACCGTACCGCTGGCAGACGTACCATCCATCGTTGTAGTGACAGTGTAATTCTGCGCCCTGCCAGACAGACTCAGCAATACAAAAAAGGCAATTCGAATGGCAATTGATACGTATTGTTTTACAGGCTTGGCATAACTCAGAAACTGAACAGGTAGAAATGTGTGGACCATAAGTAGTTGAGATAGACAGGAAGGATGATGACAAAGTCATACATAAAAGCGAAACAAAGACTTATTCTCCCTAAAAAAAGATAGTATTAACTCATTGGGATGGTTAAAAAAGCATTAAAGCTCTGATAAGCTTTTGTCAATTGCACCTGTCAACAAACCAATCGTCGTATGATATCTCAACGATTTGGCAAACGGGTTTATAGAACTATAACCGTAAAATTTCCGTAAACTCCACTGTTTATAAGCCCATCCGGTTATTTTTGCACCGGCTTTGTGCCCGATTTGCCCAATTTTTCTGCCCCTCATGTCTAAGAAAACCAAGATTGTTGCCACTATTGGACCGGCTTCCGAAACTAAAGAACAGTTGCTGGCGCTCGCCAAAGCTGGTGTGAACGTATTCCGGCTCAACTTTTCTCACGGTACTCACGAAGACCACCTCATGCGGCTTACGCGTATTCGCGAAATCAATGAGGAATATAACCTGAACCTTTGCATATTACAGGATTTACAAGGCCCTAAAATCCGCATTGGCAACGTCGAAAATAAAGATGGTGTTATGATTGTTCCCGGTCAGGAACTGGTCTTTACCAATGACGACGTACTGGGTACCGCCGAACGTGTGAGTACGCCGTATAAAGACATGTACAAAGACGTACATCCCGGCGAACGTATCCTGATGGACGACGGCAAACTGGAAGTGCGGGTGCTACGTACCGAGGGCACCGACGTAGTGACCGAAGTTGTTTATGGAGGGCCGATGAAATCGAAAAAGGGAGTAAATCTGCCAAACACGAAAGTTTCGATGCCGGCGGTTACCGAGAAAGACTGGGCCGATCTCGAATTTGGTCTTACGTACGATGTTGAATGGATTGCCCTGTCGTTTGTGCGGGAAGCGTCTGAAATCATTGAAATCAAGGAATATATCAAAGCGCAGGGTAAGAAAAGCCGCGTAGTAGCTAAAATCGAAAAGCCCGAAGCTATTCAGAATATTGATTCGATCATTGCAGCCACTGATGGCCTGATGGTTGCCCGTGGTGACCTCGGTGTGGAATTGCCCGCCGAAGAAGTGCCGATGATTCAGAAAATGCTGGTCGAGAAATGCAACAGGGCTGCCAAGCCAGTTATTGTGGCCACGCAAATGCTCGAAAGCATGATTGATGCCCCTCGCCCAACCCGCGCCGAAGTCAACGACATCGCCAATTCAGTAATGGATGGCGCCGACGCGGTGATGCTTAGCGCCGAAACTGCCTCGGGGAAATACCCCATTCTGGCGGTTGAAAGCATGGCCAATACTATTCTACAGGTAGAAGCAACCACCGATAAAATATATTATCGCTATCATGCTCACGTAAACGAAGAGCCGTCTCAGAACGTACTGAATGACAACGTAGTAATGAGTGCCTGCCGATTGGCGCGTGACACCAAAGCGAAGGCAATTATTGGTATCACAAATTCAGGTTATACGGCGGTACGTATTTCGCACCATCGTCCGAAGGCCGATTTGTTCGTATTCTCCAACGATGCGCAGCTACGTAACACGCTGGGATTATACTGGGGAGTGCAGGTGATGCCCTACGAACCCGACCTTAGCCTAACAGTCGATCAAACCGTAGACGGAATTAAACAAACGTTGGTTAGTCAGGGAAAACTACAATCCGGTGATATTTTTATCAATACGCTCAGTATGCCGCTAACACAGTCGCGCCGGACAAACACGGTGAAATTGAGTAAGGTAGATTAGAAGCTACGGAAGGCCCCGATAGCCTCCCGGCTGTCGGGGCCTTCCACTAATACGCTACCGCCAGCAAGCCCGGCCCAATACGAAAACAATTGATTTGTAGCCGTTCGGCGTGGTCTGGCAAACGCACATGACCGACAAGTTTTTCGGCTCCGTCAGCAAAAGGTTCTACGTGCAAATGCTCGCGAAACGTGAGCTGACGTTTTCCGTACAATTTATACAGCGCTTCCTTAGCACACCAATACACAGCCAGGCGATTGGGATCGCCCTGGGCATCTACGATTTCACTTTCCGACAAAACACGCGGTACAACTCGTTTGAACTGCTCGCGAATAGGCTCAATGTCAATACCCACCGGCCGCGATCGATGCAATACAGCAGCAGCCCAGCCACCCGTATGCGACAGCGAAATATGCCAGGGCGAGTCAATCAGATACGGTTTACCGAACTCGTCTTTCTGCAATCCTGAATAGTTTAGCCCCTGCGCCTGCACCAGTTGCTGAATGGCTACCCGGCATGCCAACCACTCGATACGTTGCGCAGGATGAGTGATTAATGCCAATTCCTCCTCTTCCGCAACCGTAAGCGGCAGATGTGAACGTAGCGTCGGTTCATCTTCGGTAATGGATCGAAGTGTAGCTATGCAGTCTGAATGAATGTCTAATTGAAAAGTCACAAATCAAAAGTCGGAAGTAGCTGGACAAAATGAAAGGTTTCGCGACCTTTGGTGGCAACTTACTCCAATTTATCGAGTGATAGTAGAAAAAATCGATACGTTCGGTGGCCACCGTGATTGTGTGTACAGCCTGGAACGAGGCCCTTCACCGGATCAATTCTTCTCAGCGGGAGGAGACGGTCAAGTGGTACGTTGGAATTTAAACCGACCCGACCTGGGCGATTTAGTAGCCAGTATACCTGCGTCCGTATATGCCCTCGCGTTTCAGCCCGATGCAGGCCTGTTGTGGATTGGTCAGAATTATGAAGGCCTTCACATTGTAGACCCGATTCAGAAACGAGAGATAAACTCAGTAAAGCTAACGACAGCCGCTATTTTCGACATAAAACTCTATAAAGACGATGCCTTTGTAGCGCTGGCCGATGGTGTTCTTGCCATCCTTGATGTGAACCAGTTAGTAGTTCGTAAACACATAAAAGCGTCGAGTCAATCAGCGCGTTGCATTACCATCAATCCAGTCGAGCGTGAGTTTGCCGTGGGCTACAGCGATAATATGGTACGTATCTTCGATCTGGAAACGTATACCCTGAAACGTACGTTAACAGCGCATACCAATTCCGTATTCACAGTATCCTATTCGCCTGATTTTCGCTACCTTCTTACAGCCGGTCGCGATGCACATATGAAGGTTTGGGATGTAGAGAACAATTACGTATTACAACAGGACGTAGTGGCCCACATGTTTGCCATTAACCATCTGGCTTTCAGCAGCGACGGTCGCCTATTTGCTACGGCCAGCATGGACAAATCCGTTAAGATATGGGATGCTGAAACGTATCGTTTGGTCAAGGTTGTCGACAAGGCACGCCACGCCGGTCATGGTACGTCGGTCAACAAAATACTGTGGACCGGGCAACCGGAGCTGCTTCTGTCGGCCAGCGACGACCGGACAATTTCGGTATGGAAATTGATAAACTAATTTTGATTCATACGACAATCGCTCAATTTTCTGGCTATTTGTTGTAAAATCCGTAATATGGACGTTATTTCACCTTGTACGAGCAAATTAGCTCTAAAACCAAACCCTGGAGCGCACCAATGAAAATTACGCCCATCGAAATCCGGCAGCACACATTTGAGAAGGCGTTGCGCGGGTATAAACCAGATGACGTTGACGCTTTCCTGATTTCATTATCGCAGGAATGGGAACGCGTAACCGGTGAACAAAAGATGTTAAAAATGCAGCTTGAACTGGCGGAGAAAGAGCTAAACAAGCTGAAAGAAGTAGAAATGACCCTGTTCCGTACGCTCAAATCAGCTGAAGATACAAGCGCCCAGATCGCTGAACAGGCGAATAGAGCTGGTGAACAGAAAATAGCAGAAGCCCAGCAGAAAGCTGACGAAATCACGGCAGAAGCCCGAAAAAAAGCCGCCCTGCTCGTTCAGGATGCCGAAAATCAGGCCCGTTACCTGAAAGATAATATCATTAACGACCTTAAATCGCTGGAGCACGATTTCAAAGCGCTGGAGGGTTATAAAGACAATCTAGCCCTTCAGATTCGTACACTGGCCAACAATGCAGTCGACAGTGTGGAACGATTCGAGAAGAAATTTGCACGGCAAAATTTAAAAGGGAAAATCGAGGAAGTGACAGGCCAGATTCACGAGGAAATTAAGGCTGAAAACGAAAAAGCAGCAAAAACGGCTAAAGCGAAACCTGTTGAAACTCCAACAGAGCCCGAGACAGCGGAGGCTCAGGCCGAACCCGTTGCTGATCTGCCCCCGCTGACCGAACGCGAAGATTCTATACCCGAAGCGATTCCAGTGGATGAAGCCGTTGTCGACAAACTCGATGAAGCTATTGAGCACTCGCAGGAGGAACAACCTCAGCAGCAAGCTATACAGGAACCAATCGCCGAAACCGAGACGTCTGTTGAACAACACACGCCTGAATCTGAACTAGCCGAAGCCAACACTCCCGAACCCGAAGAACAACCTAAAAAAGGCGGTTCGTTTTTCGATCAGATTTAACTCACCGTTGCTACGTCAGCCAGTAAAACGTATCGGCCCGACGTAGCAGTTGCCTCGTATGGGAACAATTGCGTTAGAAGGACTTGAATTTTTCTCCTATCATGGTTTTTATGATGAGGAGCAGAAAATCGGCAACAAATATTCCGTAGATATCATTGTCACGGCCGACTTTTCAGAAGCCGCCCGACGCGACCGGCTCAGTGCTACGGTCAATTATGAAGATTTGTATCGCATTACGGCGACTGTCATGAAGAAACCCGCCCGCTTACTCGAACACGTAGCACACCAGATTATTCAGGAAATTCGCACAAAATACGCTGACCTTCAGAGCGTTGAAGTTAGCGTATCAAAATTCAACCCACCCATCGGTGGCGTCTGTCACCGCGCCAGAATTACGCTGAAGGAGTAAAAATAGTTGTCAGTCGCCAACGTCAATTTCTGACGACTATTGACTAACCACTAGCAACTATTTTTCTATACCGCCTGCTGCAAACCGGCAAATGAAATCGCCATGTGCGAGGCATCGTATACGCACTCGCCGTTACGTATTAGAAGCACCTGAGGAGATTCATGATGAACGCCAAACTCGTTTGCTACGTTATTCGAAGCTCGCCGATTGGCTAATAAATCGAGATAATACGGCTTTACACCAAGCTGATCGCTCCAGTTACGTTCCATCCGGCTAAGTGCCATAGCGCTGATCGAGCAACTGGTACTGTGCTTGAAAATCAGGATGGGCTGTTCCGCCGATTCTTCTTTGATAACGTCGAGTTGAGTATCGTTTGTTAATTTATTCCAATTCATTGCCTTAACAACTATTCTGTTGATAGTAAAGCAGTTTTTTTGCTTGAAAAGTTCGTCATTCGTCCTGTCGAACCCGCAGCTTCCCAGCCATTTCAGGCGAGATGGCTTCCGAATAAGGCCCGTAAGCGTCCACTAACGTACCACGTTGGCCATCTTTAGCTTCAATAGCGTAAAGAACAGTCTCGTCGCCGGGGTCGGTCATACCTTCGAAACGGTACACATCCACAATATCAAAATCACTGGGATTCAATTCAATATCATCCTGCTGGCATTTCAGACAAGTTTCTTTCAGATTGTAATCTCGTGTAAAGCCTTGTTGGCGGAGTCCTTCGAGGGCTTCGGTTAGTGTGTCGTAAGTTTGCATGAATGGAGGATTTGCGGGTGAGTTCGTAGCTTTGTCACTATAACTAATCACGTATTCGCTTGGTTTCAGGATTCTATAATGCCGGTATTGCAGTGTATCAGGGGTTGTTGCGACTGGCGGCTCCCTTCAACCAAAAAGCGCAGCAGTGGGTAACTGGTCGACGTAACTGGCAGTCAACGTTGAACTCCTTCCTGGCCGGAAATGCGTTTCCAATTGTTTGGTTTCATGCTGCTTCATTGGGCGAATTTGAGCAGGGACGACCGGTGATGGAAGCATTTCGAGAACAATATCCCAACTATAAAATTCTGCTCACGTTTTTCTCCCCTTCCGGTTATGAAGTACGAAAAAACTACGCTGGAGCCGATTACGTTCTGTATTTGCCAGCCGATACGCCGGCCAACGCTCGGGAGTTCGTCCGGTTGGTAAAGCCCGAAATGGTTTTTTTCATCAAGTACGAATTCTGGTACAATTACCTTCACGAACTGCGCAAACGTAACATTCCTATCATTTCGTTCTCTACTATCTTTCGGCCAAATCAGCTTTTTTTTCGGGAGCTAGGCCCGATTTCTCAATTCTACAAAAGCCTGCTGGGTTATTTCGATCACATTCTGGTGCAGAATCAGGAATCGGTCGATTTACTGGCTTCTATTGGCATGACCAACGTAACACTAGCTGGCGATACCCGCTTCGACCGGGTCGCGCACGTAGCGTCGACCAAAAAAGATATTCCGATTGCGCAGGCGTTCAAAAGTGAAACACCACTACTGGTCGTCGGCAGCGCATGGCAGGCCGACATGGCAATTTTACTGCCTTTCATCAATCAGTTCGATAAACCGCTAAAAGTTATCATCGCTCCCCACGAAATCCACGACGATGAAATTGAACGCTGGCGGTCGCAACTGACAAAAACATCGATTCGTTTTTCGCAGACCAACGTAGCAGACGCTCAAACCGCCGACGTACTATTTATTGATAATATTGGCATGCTTTCGTCGCTTTATCAGTACGGCGAATTTGCCCATATTGGCGGTGCTTTCGGCAAAGGGCTGCATAACATTCTGGAAGCCGCTACGTTCGGTATGCCGCTGTTTTTCGGCCCGAATTACACCAAATTTCAGGAAGCTGTGGATTTGATCAAGGAAGGAGCTGCGTTTCCAGTTCGTGATACGTCAGAATTCCAGACCGCTTTTGTAAAGCAGTACGAAAACCCGTCAGAAGCCACTCTTATCAGTCGACACTACGTCCTGCGGAACATTGGCGCGACGGAGAAGGTTATGGATGTGGTAAAAAAAATAATGAGCGAAAGAATGAAAGAGCGAAAGAGCGAATAAACCACGCACTAGCTATTTTTCTTCGCTCTTTCACTCTTTCATTCTTTCACTCTTTGGATTACACTGGTTTAGTTATACGCTCTACGGGTTCCTGGTACGATGTTCGTGACACGGACGGTCATGTGTATCAGGCTCGGTTGCCGGGCAAATTCAAAATGAAAGGTATGAAAGTTACCAACCCGATTGCTGTTGGGGATAAGGTGGCTTTCGAGGTCGAAGATGAAGCCGAAAATACAGCGGTCATCAACGATATTGCCCCGCGCGAGAATTACATTATTCGGCAGTCGGTGCATAAAACGGCGCACGGTCATATTCTGGCGGCTAACCTCGACCAGGCTGTGCTACTCGCTACGTTGACACTCCCCCGTACTTCCCTGGGTTTTATCGACCGGTTTCTGGTATCGGCAGAGTCATTCCGGATTCCAACGGCGGTTGTCTTCAATAAGACCGACATCCTGAACGAGGAAGGGCTGGCCTTTCAGCAGGAAATCATGGACATGTACGAACGTATCGGTTATACGTGCCTGGCTACGTCGGCTACCGAAGGTGAAGGCGTCGATACGTTCCGGCAACTGCTTGACCATAAAGTCACGTTGTTGTCGGGGCATTCGGGCGTAGGAAAATCGTCTTTGGTGAATGCAATCTCACCGAATCTTAACCTACGTACCAATGAGGTATCGACCTTCGCCAACAAAGGCGTTCATACCACTACGTTCGCCGAGATGTTTGAGTTAGCTCCCAATACGTTCATTATCGATACGCCAGGGATAAAAGAGTTGGGATTAATTGATACGGAGAGAGAAGAAATTAGTCATTACTTCCCCGAAATGCGCGACCGGCTGAACGAATGCCGTTTTCACAACTGCCTGCATATCAACGAGCCTGGCTGCGCCATTAAAGACGCCGTTGCCGAAGGTGACATTGCCGAAAGCCGGTATATGAGTTACCTGAGTATGATGGACGGCAGCGACAACCGTAGGTGAAGTATGATATAGGATGTATGATGTATTTGGGCACTACATACATTATACATCCCATATCATACTTCTAAATCGCTCCTTCTTCGATCAGGATGTTTGCTACGTTCAACGTTACATTGTCGAGCACAGGAACGGTAGCATCCCAGTTTAAAGTAAGCCAGTCTTCGCCTTTTGTAGCGACAATTACTTTTCGGGATTGGGTAGTGATCCAGATGACGCGCTCCATGCCGAAATCGAGCATGGCCTGCGTTTTCTGATGGATGTAATCCTGCTCCCAGGCAGGGAATGCTTCAAGGTCTATTTTAATATCAACCTCCGCAACGACCTTTGGCGCTACGTCGAAGAATTTCCCTTAACTGTTACGTCCTCTTTTGCATAGCTGGCGATATCATTTGATAAATTACCGCCTAATTGTAGGTGTAAAGATGGTTCGTTGGTTACTACCCAATAAACTTTTCGGTTGATCTGATTATAGAGATAACCGTGTAATGCTGATACAATAATGGCCTGTAGGTCACTGCAACCCATGATTTCGCCGGGAGTTTTTCGTTTCGCTACTACCTCCTTATAGCCCTTTCTGTAGAGAGAGCATCCATTGAGCGTTTTGTAAATTAAGTAGGAAGGTATTTGCTGCGAGGCTGCAAGTTCCGGGGTTGCTGCTTCTGATTCCATAGCTTTATGGTTTCTGCAATACTACGAATTTCTATGATTTGTTTACTAAAAAAATATTTCTCAACTCGTCATAGCTGCCAGCAAATCAGCCTGAGTGATAATGTGTACCTGTTCTTTCTCGTCGCGGACGAGCAGGGCTTTGTTGTCGCGGTCGATGAGCGATGAGAGGGCGTCGATAGTATTATCCAAGCCAACAAACTTGAAGGGTTTATCCATTACGTCACTGACGGAATGTTCTTTTATGGTAGGGTCTTCAATCAGTTTATTTAGAATAGTTGAATCGGTCAGGCTGCCGACAATGTGCCCTCCTGCGTCGGTAACCGGAATCTGCGAAATGCCGTATCTATTCAGAATATGAATCGCCTGACTGACTGATACGTCAGAACCCACCGTTGTTAGCGATGAATGTCGACTATTGCCATTGCTGTCTTTATGATGAATGATGTCGCGAGCCGTTTTAAAGGCGCGATCTTCCAGAAAGCCGTGGTCTTTCATCCACGTATCGTTGTAGATTTTGGCGAGGTAACGCGTGCCGTGGTCGGGTAGTAAGATTACCATTACGTCGCTGTCTGTCAGGTGCTCACGTGCCCACTCCAGCGCACCATGAACCGCCGTACCACACGACCAACCCACAAATAAACCCTCCTCGCGCGACAACCGACGAGCCATAATGGCGGCATCTTTATCGGTCACTTTCACAAAGTGATCAATTAAACTGAAATCGACGTTCTGTGGCAGAATGTCTTCGCCGATGCCCTCGGTCATGTATGGGTAAATTTCGCCTTCATCGAAAATGCCCGTTTCCTTGTATTTCTTGAACACCGACCCATACGTATCGAGTCCGATTGACACTACGTTCGGATTCTGTTCTTTCAGGAATTTCGACGTACCGCAGATGGTTCCACCCGTACCTACCCCAGCCGCGAAGTGCGTGATTTTGCCGTCGGTATCGCGCCAGATTTCGGGACCGGTGGTCTCGTAGTGGGCGGCTGTATTGGACAGGTTATCGTACTGATTTGGATACAGCGAATTTGGAATATCGCGGTTGAGTTTTTTAGCGACAGAATAGTACGAACGAGGATCGTCGGGCGCTACGTTGGTTGGGCACACAACCACTTCAGCTCCAACTGCCCGCAGAATGTCAATCTTTTCTTTCGACTGCTTGTCGGCCATTGTGAAAATGCATTTATAGCCTTTCCCGACGGCTGCCAATGCCAGCCCCATTCCAGTATTCCCACTTGTGCCTTCGATAATTGTACCACCAGGTTTGATAATGCCCTTCGCTTCGGCGTCTTCAATCATCCGAATCGCGATTCGATCTTTCACAGAATTACCTGGGTTGAAGTATTCAACTTTTGCCAGAATCGTTCCGGGGACGCCCTTCGCTACTTTATTTAATTTAACAAGGGGGGTATTGCCTATTGTGTCGATGATGGAATTGTAGACATTCATAATTGCTACGTTGGTTAGGGTTCACCTATGGTTCTGTACCAGAATTAACGTCTGAATCAGTGGCTTCGTTTGATTCACTACTACGTTTCGCCCAAAAGAGAAAGGTTTTAGACAATACGTTAGCTAATAACCAGCTTACCAGTAGCCTTTTAGGCAAACAACAGCTGTTTTGGGGCAACGTAGCAATAGAGCCTAAAACACTTTAGTACCGAATTTACACCATTCATAAAGGTTTTCTGACAGTCTGTACCAATCTCAATTCACAACCGATTTTTACCGCCATACCTTTGACACGTTCAAACAAACAACTACCAACAACAAATACATAACACTCATGAAAACGTTTGCCCAATCCCTCATCGCTGCCTTACTGTTAAGCACTACTACGTTTGCCGCTCCGGCTAACCCAACCGTAAATCCGACCGCTACGACTAGTTCGTACAAAGCGGCCGTTTTTCCATCGGCAACTCCTTCCAAACTGAACGTATTTGTGGAGCGGGAACCCGGTAAAGCACTGGTTGTTCTGCTGAAAAGCAAAAGTGGCGATCTGCTGGCGAAACAATCGATCAGCAAAAAACAAGGCAACTTCCATTTCAAATTCGATATGGCTGAGCTGGAAGATGGTGCCTACCAAGTTGAAATCGTTTCAGGCAATGACGTATCGGTGCATCCAGTTACGTTATCGACCAAGCCGACCCAGATATCAGCCCGCACCATTACGTTGAACTAAACAATAGCGACTTTCAACGGGAAAAGCCACGGCTGTGAAGTCGTGGCTTTTGAATATTATGTGACCAGAAATTCTTTGATTTGATTGTGAAAGTGTTTGAAGCTTTGGAATTTTTTAGAGAGTTTTTCACAATCGCTTTTAGTATAGCTAACTAACAGGTCATTACAATCCATATTAGAGCTTTCCCAATAAGTTTCCTTAATGTTACAGTGAAACAAAAAAAACTGCAAGCGCCTAATTTTAAAGACACCTGCAGTTTGTATTGTACCAGGAGCGGGAATCGAACTTCTACTTTTCAAGTCCAATATAAACCGAAAAAGTACCCTCATCTATACTTAAATGGTCTTTTCTCTGGAATATAGAAGTAGTAGAAGGTAAATAAAAGTAAAAATTGTTACAGTAATGTTACAGTAAAAGGCTTCTCTTGACTATATTTAATGCAGACAAGAGAACGCCATGAGCCAGCCCAAACCTGATAACGCGCCTGCCAGTGGACGCGCTAAGACCAACACCATATCCTTTACTGTTGAGCTGGGCAACAAGCCTAAAAAAGATGGGCGATATGCCTTGTATCTGCGTATAACCGAGAACCGTCAACACCGCCGAGTTTACATCGGTTTTGATATCCCCCTGAAGGATTGGAACCCTAATAAGAAAGAAGTAAGACGTTCCTATGTACTGCACGAGGTAATCAATAAAAAGATAGATGCTATCAAATCGGACGCGATTCGCCTGAAAGCTGATACTAAAAATGTTACCTCACTGGTAATCGCCGAAAACCTTAAAGGTCGCTCCTCTGCCTACTTTTTTCAGTACGCATACGAGTATCTATCCAATAAGCCTTACAATACTCAGCGCAACGTCCGATCCGAAATTAATAAGCTTCTAGAATACGTCGACAACAAAGAACTTTTCTTCTCAGATATTACGGTTAAGCTGCTAACCGATTACGAGCAATGGTTGCGTACCAAAAAGGGGAACACAACCAATACTATAGGGACAGGCTTCTCTAAAATCAGGGCCGTATTCAATCAGGCCGTGAAAGAGGGATTAGTACCAATCCAGGACAATCCGTTTCTATTAATCAAATTAAAAGAGGGCAAGCCGGACCGAGTACGATTAACAGAGGGAGAACTAGAAACCTTTCGTAATGTATCCTTACCCGAGGGATCTTTGCTGTGGCATACCCGCAACTACTGGCTATGTGCATTCTATATGGCCGGAATGCGATTTAGTGATATATGCTGTTTGCAATGGAAAAACATTAACGACAATCGGCTCTCTTACGTCATGTGGAAAACAAAGGCCACCGTCACAAAGAGTCACTCTATACAGCTACCCAAGCAGGCCGAGGAAATCATAAGGCACTACCAACCAGAGAAGATCGACCCGGAGGGCTTTGTGTTCCCAATTATGAGCGCCAAACGGACTTATGACGCAGACGTTGATATACTAAAGGAAGTCAGCCGGAAAAATGCGCTCATCAATAGGTATCTCAAGAAAATATGTTTTTTGGCTGGTATCCCTAGAGAACTCTCTTTTCACTCAGCTAGGCACACCTTTGCCGATTTAGGCCGTAAAAAGATTAATGACGTTTACGCAATTTCTAAGCTCCTCAGGCACTCAAAAATTAACATCACCGAAAAGTATTTATCTGAGTTCGATACTGACACAACAGACAAAGCACTCGAATCAATCTTTGGGTAAATCTACTATTTGAGTATGGCGACTATCATCTTCCAAGCCGAGGATATTCATTATGAGGAAAATTACTACCCTCTTTTCATTGAAACTTATAATCCGGACAGAACTAATAAAGAAAGAGAAGCCGGTTGGGAGTTTGAGCTTGATGATTCTATCGTTAGGCAGATTGTTGACCTATGTCAGGATTACCATACGGATCGCTTTATGAGAGAGGCTTTCTGTATCGTCCGCCATATGCAAGAAGATATAGCAAAAAACAAAATTCGTATATCAAAAAGCGCATGGGAGTCGGGCTTGGGAGAATCTATAAATAATCTGGAAAGATGGCTAGAGTCAGCCCAATTTGAAAAAATATTTAGTGATAGCAATCTAGACTACTTTAAGGTCAAACAAAAAGACAGTCAGGTTCTCATAAAATATGAAGGTGTATTGCTGGACTTCATTCGGCAGGCGGTTCTAGAGAAAGCGGAGAGAGAAAAAGAATACTTAAATAAACTTCGGTTAGATACCCATAGGGTAGTATGGCAAGCAAAAGATCATCTCAAACCACAAGAGACTAAGCGAGGTGAAAAGCACTTTGCTTATTACATAGCTTGGTTTTTTCGGGATCAGCTCGATAACCAAAGGCTAAATAAAAAGTATGTTAATAAAGAACGAATCGATGAATTCGGGGCTGAACTCATGAAGATTGCTGGATTTGAATTTATCTGCGATACATCAGATATGTCCTCAGTTCTTCATGAACGCAAAATGACCTTTCGTTCGTGGAGAACCGAATACAAAAAGTTTTTAGAAAAACACAACCTAATACCTTGATAAACAATTAGTATAGGCTCGCCAAAAAAGTATCTTTTTTCTATACTACTCTTAAAACTCCCACCTACCCAACTTCGACTCAACAAACAAAGCACGTCGAAGAAAATGGAAGCAGTTTGCATTCTACCAGAGAGCGATTACCGCAACATTCAATCCTCAATTTCTAACATTGAATCTGCTCAAGCTAAGCTGACTGCAGATTCAAATCGGGAGTATCTCTACACCGACGAGGAGTTCTGTCAGATTATGAAAGTCAGCAAAAAGACCGCCCAAATCTGGCGGGCGAAGGGCGTTGTTGGCTACGTTCAGATCGGCTCAGTGTTGCGCTACCGCAAGGAACACATAGCGGCTTTGTGTGAAAAATTCGGCGTTAAGGCAACCCTTAACTAGCCTCTCCCTTATCCCACTTCACACAAAACAAAACCGCCCTCGGTCCCCAAAACCAAAGGCGGCTAAAGCACTGATACTATGACGACTGCGCAGGCTAAAGGTACATCTATTCCGCCAATTTCCAATATGACAGATAAGGAGTTGGCATCGTCGGGTGATTTCGTTTTTGACGAAACGGAGCATGGAGATGCTTCTATTATTTTCATCCGAAAGGATGAAGTAACTATTGATCTTTGGACGTTCGAGAAAGATTCAAAAACCCAGGAGTGGGTGCTTTCGGGACTTTACCGAACCGGTATACTGGAATATCTACAAGGGCTACTTTTCGCCAAACGGTACCGACCGGATAACTTCTCTACGTCTTTAATCCGGGGTGATTCAATTATTGAGCCGGTTATTGACACCAACATGCGGGACTGTCTCAAAGCCTATATTGAGTCAAAACCCTACCCGCTGAGCGTTGACTACATCACAGCAACCTATGAGGGCAGACTGGAGATATACAACCGCCAGCAACACCTAACCGTTAACCCCAAAAACCTGGAGGGGCTTCATACCCACGCCAGGCCGTTGCTTCGCGATACTGAGACAGCCTGCTACATTCCTTACAAAAATGGCATTATAGCAGTTAAGGCCGGAAGTGTCAAGATACTTCCTTATGACTTTCTGCAGGATCGTTGTGTTTGGAAATCGCAAGTCATTAACCGAGTATTCGACCCCAGTGCTAACGGAGAGGAGTGTCATTTTGCCCTCTTCCTGCTCAACATTACCAATAGAGAACCTGACCGATTGAGATCCTTTCGAACAGCCATCGGCTACCTCATTCACCACTACGGCAACCCAGCCGAAGGACAGGCGGTCATCTGCTATGATGAGGAAATAACCGATGCACGAAAGCCTGAAGGCGGTACGGGCAAAGGGTTGTTTGGTAATGCCATTCGGCAGATACGTCCGGTTGCTGTAATCGATGGAAAGAAATTCGATCAGAACGACCGCTTTTGCTTTCAGCAGGTCAATGAAGATACGGCTATTGTGTGGATTGATGATCCGGTAGTAAACCACCCTAAGGCCGAACGGAGATTTACCCTGGAACGCTTTTTTAGTCTACTAACTGAAGGCTGGAGCATCGAGCGCAAGCACGAAAAGGCTTTCCGGATTCCCGCGAAGGAGGGGCCGAAATTGCTCATTTCCTCAAACGTGGTGATGCCTAATGAGGGGTCGAGCAATATTCGTCGGCAATTCATTATTGAGTTTGGTAATCACTACAAACGCCAGATAAAACGAGGAAATGAGAAGCCCATTCAGGCTGAACACGGATGTATTTTCTTCTCGGATGATTGGGATGCTGAAGAATGGCAACGCTTCGACCAATACATGATTGGTTGCGTTGAGGAGTACCTGCGCGATGGGCTACAACCCTACACGCTTCGTAGCGCCGATCAGAACAGATTGCGGCAGGTTGCGGGTGAAGAGTTCTACGAATGGGTGACGACCTATCAGAATACAGGTTTGGTACCGGATCAGGAGTATAATCGAGATGAGTTGTTTCGGGAATATAAGGCGTTTGCTGGTTTGCCGGACAATCAGACTGTTACTCGGGCTTTTACCAATAACATCACCCAGTACGCCAAAGGGCTGGAAATACGAACGCGGAGCCAATACCCGCAATATCACCTTTACGCTGAAACCTCAATAATCGTGCATTTAGCATTTAACATTTCACCTGTTGGGGGGTGTATATGTGCGCGAGTACATACATACCCCTAAACAGTAGGAAGCTTAAATGCTAAATGCAGTAAACAACACTTTACCTGTATGGCACCCTCACTGCTTGACTTGCCTATCAGCTTCTTTGAGTTCGACCACAAACGCCACTCCTTCGGCAACGTACCAACCCAAAAGACCACTTTGCGCCGAATGGCAACCACCCGCTACTATCAGCCACAAGTTGAGGCAATATGTGCTGAGGTAGAGAAAGCAAAACAGGATGAGCTAAAAAAATACCTCTCTGCTTTTACGCCTGTAGCTCTGTTAAGAGACCGCAAAGCCAGCTCCACCATTGAGGAAAAGATTATTCACCAATGGTCGATGCTGATGGGAGATGTCGATATCAAAGACAACCCGGGCGTTGATATGGCTGAGTTAAAAAAACTCATTGCCAATTTACCCTATGTATTGCTTTGTGCCTATTCGGTACGTCGGGGACTTTGGTTCGTTGTCCGCCTGCCTGACCATCAAACACCCGAAACCCTGAAGGCTCATTTTCGCTATTTGCAGAAGCTATTCACTGAGCGATTTGGCATAACCCTTGACAGCACAAAGGGTTGTAATGCAACCGATTTACGCTTTGCTTCCTTCGACGAGGCACCTTACCTTAATGATGAGGCATCGGTGATGAAGGGTACCTATACGCCACCAGCACCTAAACGTGGACCAATTCACTACGGTGGGAGTTCAGACGACAACCAGCAAAACCTACTAAAACGGCTTATTCGGTTTGTTGATCGGGCGGGCGAGGGGCAGCGCCACGAAACATTGCTCAAAGCGGCAAAGCTGGCCGGGGGGTATATTGCTGCTGACCGAATGGACGAAGATACTGCTGTACTTGCTTTAGAGACAGCCGCCAGCGAATGGCCACAGTTTTCCAAATCTCAGAAAACCATCCGTGATGGTATCCGCTACGGTTTGACTTCGCCCGTGCATCCTGAAGTTAATCCAAACCCACCCCAGGCGTGGAAAAGGGAAGTTAGAAAAGGACGACCTCAGCCTGTTAGTGTATCCGCACAGCCCTTCAACGATGAGTCTGCTTCGGAGTGGAAACCATTTCAGTATACAACCAGACGTATAGAGGCTGAGGTTATCGCTGAGGAGCCGACTTTTCTTAGTGTGGTAAGAAAAGTCTCAGACAGCCCAGAGCCGCTGATTGTAAAAACCATTGCTGAGCAGCTAGACAATCCCGGTTCTATCCTTCGGCCGGATGAGTCGCAACTTGAGCGGGAGTTTCCTGTAGGTGCCGATATACCTTTCACCGAAGATTACCCGCCCGAAATAGACGAGCCCAGCCCACCCGGAGCGGTGCCCCAAATCAAAGAAATCAAACCTAAAAACGGTGATTATTCCGTCTGGCAGCGTAGCCCCGAAAGCCCGTTTTATAAACTCGGGCTTGCATCCTTACCAACCAAACAGCAATCATGAACACCCGCACATTACCCCGACTCACTCAGCAATTTGAGCATACCACACTCAACACGGCTCAGATCACCGCTTACCTGATTGGCATTCCCCGCTACCTGGAGGCAGGCGTCTATCAGGGCGTCAGTGAGAAAGCCTGTCACTATCTGGCTTATGCGGATGGCGTGGAGTTCTGGCTTCGGCGCTATCTGGCCGGTAAGCCTGCTACCCTGCACAACGTATTTCGGGAGATTCGCGCTTTTCTGGCCCATGACGAAACAGCCGCCCGCCACATGATTCTTTTTGTGCTCAATGCGGTAGCCGATACGATGCTACAAAATGAGTGGTATGAATTGATGAAGCCCTACAACATTGCCCGTAAACGCATACAGAAAACCTTTAACATCTAATCCAATGGTACGCACTCACTTCGATAGTCAGTACGAATACTTTGTTGATTTCTTCCAGGGCAAGCCCGTCAAGATGATGCGGGACAGAAAAACCGGAGAGCTTCTCTTTGATGCCGAAAGTGTAGCGCCTATTCTGGGCTTTGCCTCAGCCGAGGAGATGTTTAGTAATGACGCCGTATTAGACCTGCTCAATGAGCAGATTACAAAGGGGCAAGGTAGACCGATACGCCGGATGTAATCCCTCGCTTACCTCTTGGTGCGTTTACAATAGTTAACATTTCGGGGGTAGTTTCCGGAGTTTCGGACTCCACAACGCGCAAGCCCTCCAGATACCCCGCTTTTTCAAATCTACTGTGTATCTACTGTGATTTAGCAGCGAAAGGATAGTTGCACTAGAGAGAGTGAAAACCTTACAAAACCTTACATTTTATTGGCTTTTCTGTAGTAGCATCCGCGCTCGGTCGATGTACAGAGCCTGAGAAAACCTGAGTTTTTGGCAAGCCGAAGTGCTGCTTACCAATTGGTGACTTTACTATACTTTACCTTTCGAGGGCAAATGTTATGCTTTGTTATGGTTTCGAGGGGTAGAATGATGACATTTCAGGGGTAAAAACTTGTCAAAACTTGTCATTTTGCCCTCCTGGAACCTAACAAAACCTAACATTTCGAGGCTTTTATTCGCCGGTTTACATTGGTTTACTTTTGGGTTACTTTTATCCCTACTTTACCCTTACTTTTCGTAGCGGATCCCTGTAGTGGATTTATGCCCAAAAGCCTCAATACTGAGCCTGTAGGCACGTTTTTAGGCAGTAGTACCGGCACTACCTCAAAACAAAAGGTAAACCGCCCGTTTCGGAGCCTTGAAGTGTTTTTATTCCCGATCATGCGCGCCTGAGCAAAACCTCACAAAACCTCACATTTTTAAAAACGATTTTTCAGCGTTGAGGTCACTAAACACCTGACTATTAGGTTTTCCGGAGCTTTCGAAGTCCGCAATACGCGAGATGTAACGATTTATGTAAAGTTCAGGCACTTGCCCTTGCGATACTGACGTTACAATACGTTACATAAAACGCCACTCCCTGCCTCCTGAAGAGTTTTCTTACACGGTAAAACGCGCGCGAGGGTAGCGTTACTTTTGCGTTACTTTTCCACCGATCAGGCAAGAGTTTCCCCGCCCGATAAAAGAGCCATTGTCGCACGTAGAAGATTTTTTCACGATCACTTACGCGCACCCGAGCGAGGTTTCTTTACCACGATAAAAAGGCCATAGCTATGACTAGAAGATTTTTCGGCGGTCATTACACGTATAGAGATAGCTGAAGAGTTTTTGTACTCGGTAAAAAGGGCACCCTCAGTGAACAGAAGATTTTTTGACATCACAACGCACACAGGTAACGCTCATAAATACACCGAGGATACACCGACAGAATAGAGTTTTTGGAGTCCATAACACGCGCCCCTCCAGAGTAGCACAAATCCAAGTAGACCAAACCCAAGAGCAGAAATAGAGCAGTAATAAAACGCTCTTCTCAATGGGACAAAATCAAGTTGACCCCAGGCAATAACAGTGAGAAAACAGTGAGCGCTCCCCTCGCTGTATGGGACAAATCCAATATGCTCAGGCTCCTCAAAAAACAACATAAAAACGACATGGGTATGTCGATCTAACAACATGAAAACGACATAGCCGCTGCCAATCTAACGGCATAGAAACGGCATGAGTTAGCCAGTTTAACGGAATAAAAACGGAATAGAACCCCGCTGCTACCCTCCTCAAAAATTAAAGTACGAAAATGAAATAGTACTTTGAATTGCAAAGTAAAATCGGTATTTTAGGGACGAAATAAGAAGCCGATTTTATGCCAGAATTAAACAACTATCGGCTCAAGCCGATAGATTTAAAGTAGGGCTGAAGCCCGCTAAAGTCAGTCACTAATTTTGAAGTCATCATCCGATGGGGAGACGTCTTGCTTTTCGATATATTCCTTTACGACTTCATCTGTCACTGTACCAACGCTGGCCGCAAAGTAGCCTCGTGCCCACAAATGCTGACCCCAAAACGCCTTACGCAGCGCATCATATTCACCCAATAGCTTGCGGGAACTCTTCCCCTTTAGATACTGAACTAGTTTACTCACCGAGATCGTGGGCGGATAGCTCAACAACAAATGCACATGATCCGAGGAAATATGACCCTTTACGATCACCACCTCGTTGGCCTTGCAGATCTCTCGAATCAGTTCCCGTAGCCGAATGGACACGTCTCCTTTCAATATACGTTTACGATACTTGGTAATCCAGACCAAGTGAATTTTTAACTCATAGCGACTATGGGAGCCCGTACGATAATCCATCCCATAAAGCTACTAAAGTTGCCGCCTGAAGGCGTGGGATTTCACCCATCCCAATATGTGTAAATTAAGACCTACTAAGCACCCTAACCTCGAATCGGTATTTGAGGTAAGAACCTACTCAATAGATCTCTTTTGCGGCAACTGTAAAACAGCGGGCAAGATGGCCGTATCAGGCCCAACGGTAGCGGGTAAGACTCCGCACACCTGCACCCGTTGCGGTCGTACCGATGAGATTGCTGGCGATCCTTACCCCAGAACAGCTACCCGCAAGTTTCGGGCCGCCCCAATTGGTCAGGGTGTAAATGATATTCCGGGCATTTAAACAGATTGACAATGGAGAATCAACACATAGCTGAAACATTTGAGCAACTCGCTACTGCACTTGAAGGATTTCGGGAGCAGCAACAGCAATCCCTCCAAAGCCTTATTGCCTTCTCTGAAATCATATCGGAGCAAATCGGGCAAATCACTAAAATGGCTGAGGCAATTAAGATCAATCCCGATCGATCTATTGCCCTCGCAGATTAGCGGGCTGGCTTTAATCGCGGCTCAGCAACTCCTGCAAAAAGATCGAATTGTTAATATCGATATAGCCCAGACGATAACCGGCAAAGCGAAGTCAACCCTCTACAACCTGGCCAACTCGGGTAAAATCCCCTCTATCAAAAATGGCGGACAGGTGCTATTCCCTGAAAAGGCATTGCAGGCTTACGCTTTCCAGGTTCGGGGTATTAAAAACCTACGCGAATCGGGTCCGCACTTTGTGCAGCTACCCGAAGCTCTGAAGGTTAGCGAGGCTGGCTTGCTTGACCTGATAAAACAGAACCACCAAACAAACAGCACTACAACCAATGAATAAGCTATCAGGCTACAAAGAAATTACCCTAGAGAATGGTAAAACGTTAGAGTTCAAGTTCGCGAACGGTGCCCTTGAGCTATACTCTGAATTAACCGGCATTAAGACCTTCGCCGAAATCGACGAGTCACTAATGCCCGATCTGATTGATGGGGTAGACGAAAATAAGAACCCGATTAAGGTGCCCACCTTCACCCCCCGCTATTTGAAGGCATGGCGGCTGTGGGACTATTCGGCGGCTAAATACGCAGCACTTGCTCAGCGCAAGCCTATTGATTTCACCGAGTGGGACGCGGCTGAGTGGATTGAGCAGGCAGGTGCTGAGGTATTCCGGGCGGCTATGGATATACCGGAGCCGGACTCAACAAAAAAAAACGAAGCGCCGGAAGTAGCGACAGCGAACCCTTAACCGTAAAGGCGTTTCGGTTTCGCTCACTGGCAAAACTCAAGATTTCGCCCGATCAATATTTTGACCTGACGCAAGCCGAAACCTTTGCTATGTGGGAGGGTGAGAATGATAGGGAAACACTGTTGATGTGGCTTTGCCGACGAATAGCAACCCTAATCCGAAACGCCCACTTTAAAGACTCGGTTTCGGAATACGATTTTATGCCGCTACCCTGGGATGATGAGCAGCGAAGCCGACAACAGGGGATGGACGCACAAGCGGCATTTATGAGCCTAGCGGCCGCAATGGGTGCTGAGATAGTACGAGAGGAGTATTCAGAGAAATCGACACAGTAAAGCCATGTATCGCAATTTTAGTGTAGAAATAGGAGCCGATTTAACCAGGTTAGAGGCTGGTACCCGCCGCTCGGCTCAACTCTTTGGCGATATTGCCAACCAAGCCGTACAAGCAGGGGGGAGAATAGCCGGGGGCTTTGATCGGGCGGGCGCATCTGCAACCCGGTTTAGTGGGCAAGCGATTAGCCTTCGCGGGGAACTCCTCAAAATGGCCGCGCAAGCCTTCACGGTCGATAAGGTTCTGGAGTTCGGCAATGCCATTCTTACCACCAGCGGCAAGTTCGAGAAGTACAACGCGATACTTAAGAACGGGCTAGGCAGTCAGGCGGGAGCAAGAGCCAACTTAAACATGCTCACCAACTTTGCCGCTGAAACCCCTAACCAGCTAGACGAACTGACGGGCTCGTTTATTAAGTTCGTCAACCGGGGTCTTATCCCCTCAAAAGCACAGCTTACCAACTTTGGCGATCTGGCCGCTTCACAGGGCAAGGGATTCGATCAGCTAACCGAGGCCATTCTAGATGCACAAACGGGCGAATTTGAGCGACTAAAGGAGTTCGGTATTCGTGCCAGTAAGTCTGGCGATCAGGTGAGGCTAGCCTTCAAGGGGATGAATCAGACGGTTGATATAACAACCGAGGGCGTAACAAAAGCTATTGAGAAGTTCGGCCAAATGTCCGGTGTCGCCGGAAGTATGTCCGCTGTTGCTCAGACGCAGGAGGGTATGGTGAGTAACCTCAGCGATAGCTACGACCGTCTGCTGGTTGTGTTAGGTAATGCTGGCGTAGCGAGTGCGTTTAAAGTTGCCGTTGGTGCAGCATCGAGCTTCTTGAGTGTTGTAACGGATCTAATAGCCGCTTCACCTGCCGAGGAACTACGTAAAGAGCAAACCGAAATCAATGGACTTGTTGGCGCTATCGCCCTGGCTAATGATAATGAAACCGTTCGGCTCAACCTGATAACGCAGCTTAATCAGAAATACCCTGAGTTTCTAGGACAAATCAATGCTGAGTCGGTTGATTCTGATTTGTTAGCCCGACGTTTGGCTGCTGTCAACGATCAATACGAACGTAAGATACGGCTGGCAGTAAGTCAGGAGCGGCTAACCAGTAAGCAGGAGGAATATACCCAGACCATTCGCGCTCAGGCTCAAGTTTATGAGCAGTTGGCTAAAGCCGCCGGAATGTCCACCGCCGAACTCTCTAGGCTCACTGAAGCCCAAAAGATTGCGCTGGCTCGTGAACTAGGAGCAAAACAAGGGAAAGTTCACATAGGGCAGGGCGTATATGTAGACAATGGCATGACTGCCGCGGCTAATTTCCTTGAAACGAGTGGGGAGAAGTTGAAGAAACAGAAGGCGGAATTAGATGCACTTAATGATGAGGGGGCTGCTCAGCAAGCCGAACTTACCCGATTAACCGTTGAAGGCTATCAGAAAGAAATAGCTGCCATTCGTGAGAAGATCAAGGCGAAGGCGATGGATAAAACAGTAGGCGAAGCCGAGATTAAACGCCTACAGGATCAGATACGAATTGCCGAAGGCAAGCCCCTTAAAACAGAAAAGCCTCCCGTTACCGATACAAAGACCAAACCGAAACTTAAGGTTGATGATTCGGTAGAGGCTTTCTTGCGTCGCACCGAGGCTGAACTGGAAAAGAAGATTCAGGGGCTTTCTCAGAAAGAGGCAGCGGCTCAAATGCAGGGCCTGGAGAACAACGACGAAAACAGCCTGTATGTCAAACTCCGGGCGGTACGAGGGGAACTGGAAACACTACAGGGCATGACGAACGTTACCCCTCGGCTAAATATTACCGGCATTAAGGAAATTACCGGGAAGGGTACTCAGGAGGCTGTTGATAATATACTTCGCAACTTTCTTGAACTTGCTGATACGACACCGGAGTTATTCTCAAAAACGGGTATCAACAGCTTTATAACAGGCATTGAGCGAATCTCGCCGGGGTTAGATTATTACCGGGCCAAGATTGAAGAGATTAAGCTGACAATAGCCACGATGTCACTCGCGAAGCTTGCTTTGCCTCCTGGACTGCTGGCTGATCTGAAAAAGCTAAAAGAATTACTAGCCCAGGCAGAAGGTGCGGCTGGCGCGGCTGATGCTCAGACGAATCCGGGAGCCTCTGGAGAGGATGATGCTAAATGGATGGCAAAAGCTCAGCGACGTATCGACCAGATGAAAGCCCAGGGTAAGCAGGTCAAGCAGACCGCCGAAGAAATGGCGAGCGACATGAAGGCCGCTCATGATGCCTTGGCGGGTGAAGCTGCCCGAATGCTGGAGGGTATTGGTGAGGGATTGGGCAGAGGAGAGAACCCCTTAAAAATTGCCCTTCAGTCGGTTATGAACTTACTCGGAGACTTTATGATACGAATCGGTACGGCGATGATTGTCGGGGGTACACTCCTGACCGCAGCTATAGCCGCCTTCCCGTTTATGGCAGCCGTACTAAAACTTGATGGGCCTGCCGGTATTATTGCCGGTGGTGCGCTGATTGTTGGCGGTGGAGCCGTGAAGGGATTAGCCGGAAGTCTGGAAGGTGGCGGACTTGCTACAGGGCGGGCTATTGTTGAAGTGGGTGAGTCCCAAAAAGCCCTAAGCGGTGGTGGAGAGTTTATTGCGCCGGTGGGTTTGGGAGCCAGATTGATAGCGCAGGAAATGAATAAAATGGGGGCGTTTGGTTCGCTACGTGGCGCACAGCCATTGACTCAGTTAACGCCATTCAGTGGACCAAATGGCGGGATGTATATTGAGGTCGGTGGCAAAATGCGATTAGAGGGCAATGACCTGGTTGGCTCACTTCGTCGTACGCAAAACTCTAACCGGGTTTACGGCATAGGTGAATAGTTAGGGTTTATTGAGGTGGTTGTTCAGCAGGGTTAGTGCTTCATAGCCTAGCCTTGCTTTTTCAATTGCCTGAGCCTGTCCGGGTGTAATGGTGTATTTTTCTGGTTTGCGGTCAACTCGAACAAACTTACTGTTAATTAATCCGAGTATAGCCTGTTCCTCAACAGGCCCAACAATTTGACTATAGAAACTAGCAATACTAATGTTTTCAATCTTGCCGGAGCATGGCACCATTGTTTCTTCGCCTATCCAGAAGGCCCCAACAGGACCCTTTGCTTCTCTCTGAAAGGTAATGTTTAGGGTAAGTGCTGACGGTCCAGTTAATGAATCATAATTAAATCGCAGGCTAGGGCTAATCACTCTCTTTAATTCGGTGGTATCTACACCGACATACATAACCTTCCCTTCATATGGTATCACCGGGAGCAGGGGCCTAATTGAATCCCAAACAGCCCTCGCCCTGGCTTTACCTGACTCAGATAATTTGATAGTGGGCAATTGGTCCATGTAATACCCCAAAGGTCTATACTCTTCACCCTGCTTTTCGCTGTTACATGCAAAAACGACCATAGAGCCCACGATTAACAAAAGGTATGTTCTCATAAGGTTTGTATAGATCGTTCGTCTACGGACTTAAAAAGTGGCTTAAATGGCAAGTATACTCAAAACACTACGCAGGGATTTTGCAAAAGGAGGATAAACGGTTATATTTATATAATTATATAGTTCATTACTTATATTAATGGCAACGGACAAAGGGATATTACTGGACACCTCGCAGCTAAAAACGCGCAGGCGGTTATATAAAGCCATTCGCGCCCTGCCTGCTGGCCTGTGGTCAGTCGAAATAAGCCGCAAGCGAGCCACTACCTCAACGCTCCAGCGCGGGTACTATTGGGGTTATTTGCTGGTAGAGGTTGCAAGGCTACTCGGTGTTGATCGGGAGAAAGCAGACAAGGTGCTATGCAGTCTGTTCCTGAGTAGTTACGTGGAGGTGGCCGGCAAGCCACTGGCTGTAGTTGGTTCTACGGCCTCGCTCGATGGATTCGAACTTTTACGAGAAAGTGCGGGCCTGGGTGCAGCTAGAATACGGGATAAAGTTAGCCGAGCCTGACCCATTGAAACGAAGCGCCGGGAAGCCAAAAGCAGTAATAGAGTCGGTAGGAATAGCCCGGTAACAGTGATAAAACAGTGTGAAGTCCGGGCGTTGTACGTACATCGTACCTACAAGTAACGGGTTCATGAGGGCAAAGTGTCGCGTTTGAAACATGGCCCTTTCTTGTTAGCAACTGTAAAATATAAACAGGCAACCCCTTAAGTAAAGAGGACGAATTTTAAATTTGGCTGACCGGTTGATCAAAAGATTCATGTTAATCTAGCCCATTTATTAACTTGACTACCTGGTATTGAGTCAATTGGTCAAATGAATCCTTCTCCCCTTAAGCAAACCGTTTATGGCTAAGCACGTACTTCTCTTTATTCCGCTCCTGCTGCTTTCTGGTCTCCTGCTCGCCCAGAGCACTTATGTGGTGAACTCGCCCAACACCAACAACCCACCAGTCTATGGTAGCTTTAATACCATAGTAGGGCCAACGGCGGGCAGTAGTGGCAGTCTGTCCGGTATCCGCAATGCGCTAGTGGGCTATGGGGCAGGCCGCGCCCTGACCACAGGGAATGACAACAGTTTTTTCGGGGTGGATGCTGGTCAGCAGACTACCAGTGGCAGCGGCAATGTGTTTGCAGGCTATGAAGCGGGCCTGAACAATACATCGGGTGGCGGCAATGTGTTTGTGGGGAAGATGGCGGGTCGAGCCAACACCACTGGCTACAATAACAGCTTTGTGGGCCTTCAGGCGGGCGATGCCAATACCACGGGTAGAAATAACAGCTTTGTGGGCACTGGAGCGGGCCTCAAAAACACCACCGGCAACTACAACAGCTTTGTGGGTACTGCTGCGGGCCTCTTCAACACCACCGGCTCCGATAATGTGTTCTTGGGATATGATACGGGCTTCAGCAATACCACCGGCAATTACGACAGCTTTGTGGGCACTTATGCGGGCCTGAGCAACACTACCGGCTCCAATAACGTTTTTTCGGGTTATCAGGCAGGGTATAATAACACCACCGCCAGCAACAACGTGTTTGTCGGCTTCAAGACGGGCTACAGCAACACGACCGGCATCGCCAATTTATTCATGGGCTCCTTCGCGGGCGCCAGCAGCAACGGCTCCTACAACCTGTTCATCGGCAACTCCTCCGGTCAGCAAACGACCTCGGGGGCAGGCAACACCTTCATTGGCAATGGCTCGGGCTATGGCAATACCACAGGTCAGAATAATACCTATATCGGCAATGGGGCTGGCTTCACCGGCAATGGGGCGGGTCAGAGCAACACCTTCATTGGCCAGAATGCGGCAGTCTCACCAGGTGCCGTGGTCAATAACTCAACGGCTATTGGGGTGGCGGCTCAGGTGTCGGCCGACAATTCGATTGTGTTAGGGGCTCCCAATCCGCTCTGGAAAGTAGGCATTGGTAACACGGCGCCCAACAACAAATTGGAGATTACCCATGGGACTTCTGGCCAGTCGGGACTGCGGTTTACCAACCTAACCAGTAACTCCCCTGCCTCAATAACCAATCAGTACAAGTTTCTCACCGTCAATAGTAATGGTGATGTGATATTAGCCAGTAATAACGGGTCGACTCGGGAAGGGGTAGCAGAGTCATTCTGGCAGCGAAAAGGTTCGTTTTTGCAAAGTACACAGAATGATGCGGTCATTATCGGGGAGGGGGTGAGCAAAACGCCGTCAGACTACAACCTGTTTGTAAGTAAGGGGATTCTAACCGAGAAAGTTAAAGTAGCGGTAAAGAACACCAGCGATTGGAGTGATAAGGTATTTGATGAAGGGTATACACTGAAAGGGCTGGCGGAGGTAGAGCGTTACATCAAAACTAACAAACACTTGCCAGGTATACCCTCGGCAAAGGAGGTAGTTGAGAAGGGAGTTGACGTAGCTAGGATGGATGCCAAGCTGCTGGAAAAGATTGAGGAACTGACGCTGTATAGCATTCAACAGCAGAAAGAGAATCAGGCCTTGAAAGAGCGAGTGACGGAACTAGAGAAACAGCAGGCCAAAGTCACCCAACTGGAAGAAATGTTAAAACGGTTTATGGAGAAGAAGTAAGAAACCCGGTCTTCATGACATGAAAGCCTGCTCGTACCGAGTGGGCTTTTTGTTTTGTCTAGCAACCCACTGTCAAAGCGAAAGGCATCTAAAAAAACTGCGTTTTTGCGGCTCAATTCTTCAAAATGCGACATGAGTTACCACATTGGAGACATTTGAGCTCACTTCATACTGTCCCTCCTCTCCACCTTTGCGCAGGACTTTTCGCTTCTTCTACCCTATGTATGTGCGTACCCTGGATGGACTACTGGCTGACTCTGAACAGCAACTGGCCATCGACTACATCCGCCAATCCATCGGCCCCGCCCTGCGAAGGCAGGCAGGCTTTGTGTCTGCCTGCTTCTGGCATAACCCTGCCAGCGGACAGAGCCAGCTGGTGCTAATCTGGGACTCGGAGGCTGACCGACAGCGGGCCGAAGCGGATGGTTTTCTCCGAACCCTGCTGGCTCATTTGGCTCAGTACTACGCAGCCCCACCACGCTACCAGCACTATGAAATTCATGTTCAAATCAATTCGCTCCGTTAAACCAACAAACCCATGCAATTGACTTTACGTTTTCTGACAATTTGTCTACTCTTGATGAGCCGAAGTGTTTTAGCTCAAACTGTTTATGTTACCCCCACGGGAGCGGGTAACCAGAGTGGCACTTCCTGGAGCAACGCCCTCTCCGGCACCGCTCTACAGGGAGCGCTGGCTTCGGCTCCTAGTGGCACTACGTTCCTGATCGGAACGGGTATGTATAAGCCTACTACAGGCACTGATCGAAGCGTTAGTTTTTCAATTCCATCAGGGGTGCACGTCTATGGGGGTTATGCAGGGAGTGGCTCTGAGTCGAATACACGTACCGCTTTTCCGTCCAGCACTACCTTCTCAGGCGATATTGGCACCATGGGAAATAGCTCAGATAACACCTACAATGTGGTACGTTTCCGAAATGCCACCGCTGATACCCGCCTGGATGGACTGGTGATTACAGGTGGCAATGCGAATGAAGGTTCCCGACTTTTTGGAGGTGGGATCTATAATGATGGAGATGGCAGTGGTAATAGCAGCAAGCCTACTTTAGTCAATCTGTCGCTGATAAGTAATTCGTCCAGTTTTGCTGGTGGTGCGCTCTATAATACTGGGGTTATTGGTGAAGCCAGTCCCCGACTTATTAATGTTGAGTTTAACACAAACTCGGCATCCCAGCGTGGGGGAGCTATCATGAACAATGGGGGCAACGGTAACGCCAGTCCTGTGCTAATTAATGTCAGTTTTAATAATAACGTAGCGGGCCTTGGCGGAGCGATATATAGCGAAGGGCTTTCAGGGAATAGTCATCCCCAGTTAACCAATGTCAGTTTTAGTAGCAATTCAGCTATTAGTTCTGGTGGGGCTTTGTTTAGCTATAATGCTAGTGTTAGCGTGAATAATGGGGTTTTCTTTAATAGTGGTGGCGCCAATACGTTTGCGGGTTTGAATGGCAGTGTTACTCTTCACTCCTCCCTACTGGAGCCCACCGTGACGAATTATACGACTGATCCATCCAACCTGACCACCACTACGTTCCCCTTTGTCTCCACCACCGATCTACGACTCCGGCCCGGTGCCGAAGCCATCAACACCGGCGATAACACGGCTTACACGACCGCTGGAGGCCCACTAACTGACCTGGGTGGTAACCCGCGCCGGTTAGGAACTATCGATATGGGGGCTTATGAATACCTGGCTTTTCCGGCTAACTCGGTGGTGTATGTCACTCCCAGTGGAGCGGGTCAACTCGATGGCAGCAGTTGGGTCAATGCCTTACAGGGTCAGGCATTTCAACCGGTGCTGGCCAATGCCACATCCTCTACCTTTCTGGTGGGAGCAGGACTCTATAAACCTACTACTGGCACTGACCGATCCGTTTGCTTTTCAATACCATCAGGGGTACAGGTGTATGGCGGTTATGTGGGTAATGGACCTTCGCCGGATACCCGCACTACGTTCCCCATTAGCACCACCCTGTCGGCTGATATTGGCACGCTGAATGATAACTCCGATAACTCCTTTAATGTAGTGAGATTTCGGAATGCTAGCGAAACCACCCGCCTGGATGGTGTTGTGCTTACTGGCGGAAATGCCACCCTACGATTTGACAGTGTTTTATACGTAGCTAGAGGGGGGGGCATCTTTAATGATGGCAGTGGAGAAGGTAATCGGAGTAGCCCCACCCTAGTCAATTTATGGCTGATAAACAATACAGCTACTAATGGTGGCGGGCTATACAATTGGGCATCCACTGGTACCACAAGTCCAAAGTTGATCAATGTGGGTTTTGAGAATAACTCGGCTACAAGGGGTGGCGCTATATTTAATTTCAGTGGTCTAGGGGTTAATAAACCCGTATTGGTCAATGTAAGTTTTAGGAACAACTCAGCTACCATACTTGGTGGCGCAATGTTTAATAACAACGCCGATGTCAGGGTAGCTAATGGGATTTTCTTTGGTAATGGTGGAGCCAATACTTTTAATAACATAGTATCAAGCCTAACCATTACCTCATCACTATTGGAACCTAGCGTGACTAGCTATGCAAGTGATCCCTCAAATCTGACGACTACCACGTCGCCTTTTGCCAGCGAGACGAAACTGCAACTCAACGCCTGCTCACCGGCCATTAATACGGGTAGCAACAGTGCTTACACCACCTTTAGTGGGCCACCCATTGATCTGGCTGGGAATGCTCGCTTTTATCAGAATGGACCCATCGATATGGGTGCCTATGAATTTCAGGGAACCCCAAGCCAGCCCCTAGGTATCACCCAACAGCCACCTAGCGGTACTGCCGTCTGTGCAGGAGCTACCCTCACTGCCACTGTTTCCGTTACAGGCAGTAACCCCACCTACCAGTGGTACAAGGATGGAGTCTCTCTGAGCGCTCAGCAGAGTGCCACCTTAACGTTGCCCAACGTAACAACCGCTCAGACAGGAAGCTACTCGGTAGTAATCACCAATGCCTGCAACAGTGTCACCGCTACCGCATTCAGCTTAACCGTTAATGCGCTGCCTACCCCCACTCTGGTGAGTAGTGGCACCATTACCTGCGCCCAGACCAGCGTTACGTTGACGGCGACTGGAGGGAGTAGTTACACTTTTGCTGGCTCGGGCATTGTGAGCCAGAATGCTACGTCGGGTACGGCGATGGTCAATGCACCAGGCCCCTACTCGGTCAGTGTCACTACATCTAGTGGCTGCTCCAGCACCACCAGCCTGACGGTGGAGCAGAATACCACGCCTGCCTCGGTGAGCATCAGCCCCGCTTCGGCTACCATCACCTGTAGCAATCCAGTGGTAAGTCTGTCGGCAGTAGGAGTTGGCACCTATCGCTGGAGCACGGGAGAAATAACGCCTAGCATATCGGTGAGTGTGGCGAATACGTATTCCGTTACATTGACGGGGGCCAATGGCTGTTCCAGTACAGCGAGTGCCAGCGTAATCTACCAGAACTGTGCACCGACAGTAGCCAACCTCATCCCGCCGAAATCGGCCACGATTGGCGACGCCTTCAGCTATACCATTCCGGCTAGTACCTTCACGGATCCCGAAACGCCCAATGCGCTAACCCTGTCGATGAGTGGCTTGCCCGCCGGACTGAGTTTTGTGGCTCCCAACACCATTACCGGTGTACCCTCCACGACGATTGGCACCCCTTTCAGCGTGACGGTGACGGCTACCGATCCGGGTGGACTTACCGCCAGCACCAGCTTCTTATTGAATGTGCAATCGCGCGGTTTCGCCATCACGGGTGTAACCATGCTGGACTGCAATCACATCAGCTACTTCGAACGGCGCATCAACTTCACGGTTAGTTTTGAAGGGATCAATGGACAGCCCATCAGCCTCTCAGTGGTCAATGAGACTAAGACGATTACTATCAATGAGCCCTATCAGCTGAATCTGTTTACCGATAATCCGGTGATCGTCTTTAAAGCCCGTCAGCAGGGTACATCGAGTGAGGCTAGCTTTGCCTACAACTGGCTGGCATTCTGTGCCAACGGCAACCCCAGAGTGGAGAATTCGATCCCTGCTCAGTCAGCGACGGTGGGCCAGCCGTTTAGTTATACCATCCCAGCCAACACCTTCACCGATGCGGAAACACCAAACAGTCTTACCCTCTCGGTGGTGGGTCTACCAGCGGGCTTAAGTTTTGTAGTTCCGAACCGAATCACAGGCACCGCTTCGGCTTCAGCCAGTGCGTTCTACAGTGTGACGGTGACGGCCACTGATCCGGCGGGTGGGTCTGTCTCGACGATTCTTCCCTTTAGTGTAGTGAATCCTGGCGGCTGTGGGAGTATGTTCACCCTGAAAGCGGGCGACTGGAATGACCCTGCGGTTTGGTCCTGTGGGCGTATTCCGGTGCTAACTGACGCCGTAACGCTTAACCATGTAGTGAGTTTACCCCCTACTTATCAGGCACAGGCGTTGCGAGTGATCTATTCGCCAACAGGACGGTTAATCTTTGGCTCGACTAGTCGGTTAAGGCTGGTCGGGAATTAACTGCTGAACGAAGTATGGGTAGTCTCGCAAAGTGAACCATCGTCTTTTCAAGACTACCCTCCATTACCAGCCTATACTGGCTCATGAAACCTTAGTTAAATACCGATACCAGTGCCTGCTTTTGTTATGAAATCAACACCCCATTTAAAGTCCCAGCTCCCCGATAGTGTACCCCAGGTAAGCTGGCTGAAGGCCGAAGGCAACTATACCCATGTGTATTTTCACAATGGCAGTCGGTCTCTGTCGGCCATCACACTATGTAAAGTCTGCCAACGCTATCCCTACCTGGTGCGGCTGAGCCAGCAGGTGGCGGTTGATCCTGGTCTGATTGTGGGCTGGCACCGGCCTGGGGTTAAACAGCTGGTGGTGGAGTTAGGTGGCTGTGGTAGTCCAGAGCGGGTGGCGGTCCCTCGTCGGCGCATCAGGGAGGTGCGGCAGCTCTTACGCCAGCTTCAGGTCTGATGTCACAACGCTTTTGCCTTACTACTACCATGTATAAAGGATACACTTGATTAGCTCAAATAGGCTTTGTAAACGCGATTTAAGGCATGGTCTGCCGTGATCTATCAACTATTGATTTTAGCAGATCGTAGCACTATGGATCTGTAATATGCCAATGTGGTATGTTGTAAGATACACCGTAAAGACTCATGCATGTATAACCATCTGCTAGTAGTGGCCTTTCCTATTCTTCTTGTTCTGTGATGCCTGAATAAGTGCCCAGGCTTTACGCTTTAGCTCCTGGTGCAGTTCTTTGTCTTTGGGAACAAAGGTCGTGCTGCGATCACTGGAACAGAATTCCCAGTAGTTACTGTCAGATGTGTCGGGAATGGCCGTATAAGTTGGTTCGTTCATTAGCCAAAGGTACCCTTTAATTGCCGGATAGACTATTGAAGGCAAGTGCATAAATCAGGGGGCTTCTCACCCACTTTGCTGTTGCAGTTCGCCGGTAGGTGAAGGTTTCTAGGCTAACAAAAGAAATGGAATAGGAACACAATCAACTGGAAACAGTTAATGAGTGCTTGGCAGTTAAAAGCCATATACTCATCTAAATCAATGTTATGCAAAATTCTGACAGTACAGCACGAAGAGATTTCTTCAAAAAATCCGCATCCGGCACATTAGCGCTGGGGGTAGGCATGCCTTTAATGTCTTCTCTGTTAACCGCTTTGAGCGCCGAAGCAAGTCCCCTAGCCGATTCCACACAAGCTGCCACGGAAAAGGAATTTCGTCAGGGGGTTATTGGACCCGCACAACTTTCGCTGGTCACCAGCCAGATTGCCGTTAGTAAGGCAACTAATAAATATGCCAAAGAATTCGCGGGCTTTGAATTGGAAGAGGCAAAAGCAGTAACCAGTGTACTCAAGGACTTAGGCACGCCCGTACCAGCCATGAACGCCAAAGCCCAGGCTACACTAACCAAAATTAAAACCGCCACGGGCGCGGCTTTTGATAAAGCCTATATCCAGGCCCAGCTCGAAAATCACGAGTTTTTGCGGGATTTAGCTCAGAATTATCTCAAAAACTCGGTGGGTAAAACCAGTCCAGCCGAAAGCCATACGCGACACCTGGCGACCTTAGCGCTGGCCGTCTTTAAGGAACACGTTGCCCTGACGAAACAGATTTTGGATCAGCAGTTGGGTGGCGCAGCCTAATGAGGTTATTCGTACCTGTTGAAAAGCCATACCTCGCTAGGTGTGGCTTTTTCTATGCCGAAGGGAAAGGGGATTGTAATGTAAGACAAAGTATTATATTTGTAGTACACAACAATACATTGCAATGGCAAAGGCAACTACCTCGTTTCGCCTGTCGGATACAACAAAAGAGCTTTTAGATGCTCTTGCTGATTTATTTAAAGAGAGTCAGACCGAAATAATAGAAAGGGCTGTGAAGCTACTTTACGAAGACCGAGAGCGTATAGCAAAAGCCGATATGGAGCAAAGGCTAGCGAACACAAAACGCAACAAGGTAAATTAGGTTTTTTTGTTTTGACAATTCATCGGAGAGGTAGTTTATAAACTAAATGTAGTACGTTGCTTTGCATTGTTTTACATTTTGATTATATTTGTCATATAGAGTCACAAGTCGAAATTCAGAAAAGGCGATATCGTATGCTACTGATTTCTGTGTACAGTAAATCGGTAAGCTTATGTATATTAGCGTATTACAACGAAATAAGAAAAGTAGAAAATCCCTTCATTTTAAGCGAAGGGTCGTTGAAGTCTATCGAGCGGAAATCGCTCAGCCTGCCGACATCCAACAGTACCTACACGTCTCACTGACCCAATTACGGCAGTTGAACCGATGACGGTCCGCCGTTGCGGTATTTCAAGCACCGATTAGCCCCTTATTTATACCCCTATCGCTGTTATAAAGCTATGAAAAAGCACAACCAAGATGCCTACGTCAAAGTCCTCGAACGACGTCTGGCAGCCACTGAAGACGAAAATAAATTGCTTAAACTCAAAGCCGAAGCCTTTGAAACAGCCATCCAAATTGCCGAAAAACAGTTCCAAATTCCGATCTTAAAAAAGTCTGGCCGCATCGGCGGTCCGAACCAAACAATCAACCAACTGACTCGTCGCTATCCCCTGGTGGGCATGGATCAGTTATGTGGATTGTTTGCGGACGCCGCGCGGGCTTGACACGACAAGCTTGGTATGCGGCTACCCGGCGTCAGGAAAAATTGGGCTTTCAGGCCAGCATTGTCCTGGCTGAAGTCAGACGATTACGAAAACAGGTTGCGGGTCTAGGAACTACTAAACTGTATGAATTGATGCAGGATTTTTTGACATCTCATCAAATCAAGTTAGGGCGAGATAGATTACATAACCTCTTAAAAGGCAATGGTTTACTACTAACAAAAAAACGGTATCGAATCAAGACGACCGACTCTGATCATGACTTAGAGAAGCACCCTAACCAAGTTAAAGAGCTCAAACCAGATCGAGTTGGTCAACTCTGGGTGAGCGACCTGAGCTATATTCGGGTGGGGATCGGCTTTGCTTATTTGTCGGTGATTATGGATGCATATTCGCGTAAAATTGTGGGCTGGTCATTCCATAAAACGTTAGAAGCCAAAGGGCCCGTAGCGGCTCTAGAGATGGCGTTAAAAACGCGTAGGCAAACCGATCAACCGCTTATTCACCACTCGGATCGGGGTGTTCAATATTGTTCTGGAGTTTATGTGGATCGGCTGCACCAAGCCAAGATTACCATTAGTATGACCGAGTTAGGTGATCCAAATGAGAATGCGTTAGCGGAGCGAGTTTTTCGAACTTTAAAAGAAGAGTTTCATCTCTGGGGGTTCCCTACTTTTAGCATGGCTGAAACGGCTATCGAGCAGGCTATTGTTGCCTATAATTCGTTACGGCCGCATGCGTCTTTGGGCTATAAAACGCCTAATCAGGCTCATCAAGGAAAGGGCTATCAACCGTTAAAATGGTATCCTTATAAAAAAGTGCGGTTTGGAAATGTACAATATCAGACTGATAATCAGTTTTGTTCTTCTTTGTAAACCTATTCTAGTAGCATACGACCCCTAAAACTCAAATCAACGTTTACAACATCGTCAATGAAGGCAGTAACTATATTTATACAATAGAGGGCAAAATCGGCCCTGTAGACATCGAAGCTCTGATAAAGCAAACCAAAGATAGTACGGAGCTTCTAAATGCTCAGTTTGATCTAGAAAAAGCTAAAGCTCAATTAGAAGAAGTGCGCAACGGAAAGAAGTACAGTAAGCTGAAGTGACTAAACCACCATTCGCCACCTACTGCGAGCCTCTTTTATAATTGTTACAGTATGGTTACAGTCAAATCATAAAAAAGGGTTGCAAGTACCTGTAAATAAGATACTTGCAACCCAACAACAGTACCAGGAGCGGGAATCGAACCCGCACGGCCCGTAAGGACCACAGGATTTTAAGTCCGGCGCGTCTACCTGTTCCGCCATCCCGGCAATCCATGTCCAGCCAAGCTGGACATTTACAAAAAAAGCACCGGGGACGGTGCCTTTTCGTGGAGCGAAAGACGGGGTTCGAACCCGCGACCTCGACCTTGGCAAGGTCGCGCTCTACCAGCTGAGCTACTTTCGCGATACCAATTCTGCCTGCTTCAGCGAATTGTGGATGCAAATTTAGGGTGTTTTTATGGTTTGTCAAGCCTTACGACTAAAAAATTTATTGATGTGCACCCTTACCATACGTTGTTAGCTTATGAATGTGTCAGGAAAATCAGCAATATAAAATAACTGTTCAGGCAAATACCTGATAACCACATCATCGTCATAGTTGAACGATAGTTCGCCTGATCTGCATCCTGATAAACTTTCCAGAGCCAGTGTAGAAAATAAATAACAGCAGGCGACAGAAATAGCAGATAGAGGTAAAAGTATAAGCTTCCTTCAAAATAAAAATAGAAGGCAATTAATGATAGCAGATACGTAACTATGGCGCAGACGAAGGTTCCTCGTATACCCAATAATAAGCTGAATGTCTGATCGCCACGGCGAGCGTCTTCCTCGTGCTGGTAAACCTGTGTAACCGGATAAAGAGCCATCAGGTTTAACGTACCCAGCAAACCACCAAACAGTAAATTCGGCTGAGTGAATGCAGATAGTGATAAATCATTGATGGCGATATAGCTCATGATATACGTAGTGCCCCCCTGCAGGGCACTGATAAGCACCCAACTAAGAATCGGGTATTTTTTCAGGCGAATGCCGTCATAACTATATGCTTTCGTAGTGAAACCGTAAATAAGCAGATAAACTACAAAAGGCCAGCCAACAAATGCCCCTAGTATCAATGCCACAATATCGAACGCCCAGGAAACCCAGTACAGCGTTTTGGTAACGGGTGGCGGAGTCTCCAGTCCCCCAATACTCCCCTCATCTTTGTCGTAATAGCTGTTGTAGGCGTTACTGGCCGGATACAGTAATAAATGCACGATGAGCAATACCGCAATAGTACGTCCAATATCAGGCGAGGGCGACTGACTGACTGCGAACCAGAAAATGGGAAGCAGAAAAAAAGAGAAAGGCACCCGAAGATGCAACCAAACCGTGCGTGCAGTCATGACGTATATAGCTGAGTAGTGAGCAAATTACATAACTTTCGGAATACGCCGTTGTTATACATAGTTGCCGGTCTTCCGTATTCGGCAACAATAACCTTATTGCCTCGAAAACTTACGAAATGCATCATCCTTCGCGTAGTTTTATCAACAGTATCGGAACTGCCGTACCTGATTATGTCTGTACGCAAAGTCAGGCAGCCGAATTTATGGTCGACGTGCTTCAGCTAGATGAACAGGATAGCCGTCGGGTTCGGGCGCTTTACCGGCATACGCGAATTGATAAACGGCATACGGTATTGGCCGATTATACGCATCCTAAAGAAGAATTTACGTTTTATCCTAACACACCGGGTCTAGAGCCTTTTCCTACAGTTCGACAACGGATGGAGGTTTACCGACGAGAAGCCGTTCCATTGGCGCTACGTTCCATTCACGACTGCTTTAGCCGTTATCCTGATTTCGACCCGCAAACCATCACGCATCTCATTACAGTCAGTTGTACAGGCCTATACGCGCCAGGGCCGGATATTGAATTGATTGAAGCATTAAGATTACCTACTTCGACCCAGAGGTTGGCCATTAACTTCATGGGGTGCTACGGTGCCTTTAATGGATTAAAAACAGCCGATGCTATCGTTCGAGCCGATCCTGATGCCAAAGTACTGGTTGTCTGCATAGAACTGTGTAGCATCCATTTCCAGAAGAAAACCGATACCGATTACCTCCTCTCGAACGCTTTATTTGCCGATGGATCAGCTGCTGTGCTGGTTGAAAGTCGGCCGCGGCCTGACCAGTCGTTTTTGCTACGTTCGTTCTATTGTGATTTGTTGCCTGAAGGCAAAGACGCTATGGCCTGGCACGTGAGCGATTTTGGCTTTGAAATGACGCTGACAGCCCAAGTACCTATATTTATCCAGCAAGGCATCAAGCAGTTAATGAATCGGTTGCTGGCCCAGTGCTGTCTCACATCAGACGATGTTGGCTATTATGCCCTACATCCCGGTGGCCGACGTATTCTGGAAGTAATTGAGGAGCAGTTAGGCCTCAATTCGTATGATAACCGTTTCGCGTATGACGTGCTACGTCAGAACGGCAATATGTCGTCGGCTACGGTTCTTTTCGTCCTGAAAGAAATTTGGAATGAATTATCCTCCGGTCTAACCGATTTTAAATCTAATCAACCAAACATTCTGAGTTGTGCGTTTGGCCCCGGACTAACGCTCGAATCCATGATTCTGGAAGCGGTAATGGCAGAATCTGTTCAAGCCAAACCTATTTCAGAATATTCCAGTGCATCAGTCCAACTTTTGTGAGGAAATAAAAGAGCGAGGTACGTAGCACACCTAATCCATAAATCGAACTACGGCGGAAGTTTATAGAGGAAGCTTCTTCAAAGTATTTTGTAGGACAGGTTACTTCAGCAATTTCGAAGCGTTTAAAAAATATCTGAGCAATCATTTCATTATCGAAAATGAAATCATCGGAGTTGTGCGTGAAATCTAAACTACGTAACACTTCGCCCGAAAACGCCCGGTAGCCCGTGTGGTACTCTGAAAGTTTCTGATTCATCAGCAAATTCTGCGTTAAGGTCAGAAACCGGTTGGCAATGTACTTATACATTGGCATCCCTCCTTTCAGCGCCCCTTTACCTAATATTCGAGACGCAAATACGACCGGATATAATCCGTTTCCGATGATTGAAATCATAGCCGGCAATAGCAAAGGAGTGTACTGATAATCAGGATGAAGCATCACCACAATGTCGGCACCGAGTTCGAGGGCTTTTGCGTAGCATGTTTTCTGATTTCCACCATAGCCCCGATTTTTATCATGTCGGATAACGTGCCGGATACCTAATTGGCGCGCAATTTCAACGGTATTGTCAGGGCTGGCGTCATCGACCAAAATAACTTCATCCACCAGGTCGAGCGGAATTTCACGATACGTCCGCTCCAGGGTTAGGGCCGCCCGGTAAGCGGGCATCACTACAACGACTTTTTTGTTGTTAAACATAGTTCAAAAGTAAGGAGTCGATAGCATTGAGCCAATAATTTTAGCCCTTTGAGTCAGTTCCTTCCGACGATTGGACGTAGATTTGTCAGTTAACCAAACCAATGCCTGGTGAATCATTGTTTTCCAGGCAATTGTATCTGTACTTTATCAAACTTCAACTAACGTAATATCAGGTAAGCATTCATATCACTACGTTACTGATACGTATGCTCTTGCCCGTAGTTCGTATATACCATCATGCTGTCCAGCGAAACAGTTTTTTTTCTTGCATTTGCTACGTTTGTCCTCTTCATCATGGCGTTAGACCTTGGTGCTTTTTCGAGAAAGAACCAAAGTCACGTTGTTGAGTTTAAAGAAGCAGCCATATGGAGTGCCATTTGGGTAGCTCTGTCAGTTGCTTTTTATTTCTTCCTCAAGAATTTCGGTTACCTCGTTCACGGTATCGAAAACTTTGCTCACTTACAGGAAGTCCGTAATCAATACGCTGAACATGTCGAATTAATACCCGGCAATTTTGCGGCCAGTTTAGCTCGATTCCAGAATAATATGTCGCTGGAATACATTACCGGTTATCTGGTCGAATACTCGCTTTCTGCCGACAACATCTTCGTATTCATCCTGATTTTCAACTCGTTCGGTTTACAACAACGGTATTATAAGAAGGTATTAGTCTGGGGGATTTTGGGAGCTATTGTACTCAGATTTATTTTTATTTTCGTTGGTTCCGCTCTAATTCAGCGCTTCGAGTGGATTCTGTATTTATTCGGCGCATTCCTGATGTACACTGGCTTTCAGCTTTTTTTCCAGAAAGGAGAAGACGAAAAGATCGAACCAGCCAAGCATCCGGTAGTGCGGTTTGCCAGCAAATACCTCAATATTTACCGACGTAATGTAACCGATAATTTCTTTGTCCGACGGAAAACCGACAATAAGTTGTTCGTAACACCCCTGTTTATCATTGTGATTGTGGTGTCGTTCACAGACCTTGTTTTCGCGGTTGATTCCATACCGGCCATTTTTTCGATCACCAAAGATCCCTATATCGTCTTTTTCTCGAACGTATTTGCCATCATGGGACTTCGTTCAATGTTCTTCTTCCTGTCGAGCATAATGGGAAAATTCCGCTTCCTGAAAGTGGGTTTGGCGGTGTTACTGACGTTTATAGGTACGAAAATGCTGACCGAACATTGGCTGGCCGAATATGGCTTCAAACCTGTCTATTCGCTTTATATCATTGTCGGCATTCTGGGCATCAGCGTTTTAGCCTCCTTGCTCATTCCTGAAAAGAAAGAAGAAATGCAATAAACATCGAAAAGAGCAGTACCAACGTGGTGTGCTACGTTGATATCGAGCCTTTGAAAATGGATGCCTGATTCCAACTTATCAACGTATCATCAATACGTTCGTTATTGGTCGACGTATTGATGATACTTCCCTAACGTAGCAACTGCTACGTTGACAAGTAAGATTAGCTGGTGCGATTTCGTTTAGATAGGATAGAATCGTAGATTCCACCCATGTTATCTGCTAACGTATTACGCACGTTTCGCCGTCGATCAACCAATCTCAGTAGCCGAAATCGCTCACTGTTGCTCACTAGTTTACCCGCTGGTCAGTTTCTGGACCTGCACGAAACCGATTTTCTCCTTAACAAGCCATCATTCAGCCTCATTGCCGACCTGATTGCCCGTAAACCTTCGATGTCGCTTTGCGAAGTTATTGACCCTCGACAGGAACGTAGCAACGAAGTGAGTCGGAAACTTCGACGTATCGACCGAACGGCTCGATTCATTGAGGAAGAGCGCGGTACGGAAGATTTGTACGTTGGCTGGCCCTTTGTGAAAGGCAAATTTCTGGACGATACGGTAATTCACGGGCCTCTGTTATTTTTTCCGATACAGATTCAGCAGCAGGGTAAATTCTGGAAACTCACCCGCCGGGGAGACGAACTAGCGTTTTTGAATCCGACGCTGGCGCTGGCATACGGTCAATTTAATCAGGTAAAGTTGCCCGACGAGATTATTGAGAAAACGCTGGACGACTTCGACCGCGATCCACTGGCCTTCCGTACCCAACTCTATGAATGGCTGAAAACAACCCCGCTCGAAATCAATTTCAATCAGGACTTATTTATAGATAAACTCCTGTTTTTCAACAAACAAACCACCAAAGACCTCGCCCAACTCGAACGTACCGGCGAACTGAAACTATATCCAGAAGCCGTACTAGGCATTTTCCCCCAAGCAGGTTCGTTTCTCGTCCCGGACTATGACAAGTTAATTGCGGAGGGGGAAGAGCTTAGGATTGAAGAGGAAGATTTTTCTGATACCATCTCTCCACTAAGCCCTTCTCCCCATGCCTTCCCCCCCATGCCCTCTGCCCCTTTGCCTGAAAAATCCATCCACACGCCTTTGCTGATGGATGCGTCGCAGGAAGCGGCTGTGCGTGCGGTGAAGTCAGGGCAATCGCTGGTGGTGCAGGGGCCGCCGGGAACGGGAAAATCGCAATTGATCGCGAACCTCATGGCCGATGCGGCTGCGTCGGGAAAACGTGTGCTGCTGGTGTGCCAGAAACGGGCCGCCCTCGACGTAGTACAGGAGCGACTTCAGCAAGTTGGCATGGGTTCCTTTCTTGCGCTGATTCACGATTTTCAGGATGACCGGCGCGCTTTGTACGCTCAGATTGCAGGTCAGATTAACCAGATCGATACGTATCGTCAACAGAATAACAGTCTGAATGCAGTACTGCTCGAACGAGATTTCGACGTAGAGAGCCGACGAATTGACGAAACGGTCAGTGAATTACAAGCGTTTAAAGACGCCCTTTTTGATACAAGTATTTGCGGAGTTTCGGCGAAAGAGTTATACCTGACGATCGACTCAGTCATTGAGGTAATTCCATTAGAAGATAGTTATCCACAATTCCATTTAATCAATGTGGATAACTTTACTCGGCGACTTACCGATTATGCTGCTTACCAAAATCGATTAGGAGCTGACCATGTATGGTCAGAGCGAGTGAGTTTTGCGTCTTTTACGAACGCCGACTTACCCAAAGCAGAACAGGCAATCGTGCAGTGGCAACAGCTTCGCAACCGAACGAACGAAGAAACGAATAAACTGTTAGGACAGCCTTTATCACTTAACCAACTAGCTGATTGGCAGTCACATGACTGGGATTTAACAGCTCTACTTACGTTGCTCGAAGCAGCGGACACCCCTACCCTTTGGGCCGTCATACGGGTGTTACGTGACTCCCCAACGCATCCGGCTATGACAACGGATGAAGCTAAACTAGAACAACTCGCTGATGCCTGGGATGATACGTTAACTCCTCCCGGCACTGAGTCATCGTTATCCACAACTGATTTACGCAGCTTCCGAACATTGCTGGCCGATGCGTTAAAGGCTCGTTCATCGTGGATAACCTGGAATTGGTGGCAATTGACCAATCCAGGAAAATCGCAGTTACAAACCGTGGTTTCGGCGAATGGTTTGACACTATCACAGAGTGATTTACAAATACTAGAGCAACGTATTGACAAACGTATTCGTCTGGAGGCTATTCGCCATGAGACCACTACGTTGCTCACGGGCCTCTCAATCCCAGAAACGCCTGACAGCTTGCGTCTACTACGTCGTGCACAACACCTAACCGAGCGTTTAAGGGATATAACTCCTTTACGGCAGATTCCCGAATCGCGCTGGCAAACACATGAGCAATTTGTCGAATCTGTTCGGGCAATACTCGCGCTGGCAGCGAACGTAGCACAAATGCAAAGTGCCACACAGACGTATCTGACGCTTAACCAATTGAGTAAAATTTGGGTAGATGACGTATTTACGGGTGACTTTCGCCGAATTCTCCGGCGCGATTTTGATTTGATTGTCGAAGCAGACCACCTGCAGGAAGGCTTTTCGGACGTAGAGAAAACCGTTGTCGACCGACTAAAACAACAGGCATCTCCAGATTGGCTTGCCGCATTTCAAACGAGTCTTCGGCAGGCCTGGCTCGATCACATCGAGAATATTTACCCGATACTACGTAGCGTATCGTCGCTGAAAATGGGTCAATGGGAACAAGCCTTACAGGAAAGCGTTGGTCGTAAACAAACACTTAGTCGGGACATTCTTCTGGTAAAACTCCGCGAACAGACGTACCGAAACCTGACGTTCAATCGCCTGAACAACGTAGTAACGTACCGGGATTTGCTTCACCAAACTACCAAGAAACGTAATATCTGGCCGGTACGTAAGTTAATGGAGTCGTTCGCTGATGAGGTATTTAAACTAGTTCCGTGTTGGCTGGCTTCGCCCGAATCGGTATCGGCCATGTTTCCGTTACGTGATGATTTATTCGATTTGGTCATTTTTGATGAAGCGTCACAGTGTTTTGCCGAAAACGGTGTTCCAGCGATGGCTCGCGGGAAGCAGGTAGTCGTAACGGGGGATAATCAACAACTACGTCCGAGTGATCTATACCGAACCCGTCTGGATGATACCGATCAGGAAGAAGAGATTCCTGTCGCGCTTGAAGTTGAATCGCTTCTGGAATTAGCCGCCCAGCAATTGCCCCAGGTGTCGTTAACTGAACACTACCGCAGCCACTCGCTCGACCTCATTACGTTCTCAAACGAGCATTTTTACGAGAGTAAACTTTCTTTGCTCCCCCATTTCGACGACATCAATCGTCGCGAACCCTCAATTCGTTATATGAACGTAAAGGGAGTCTGGCAACAAAATACAAACCCCGTCGAAGCAGAAGCCGTTATCCAACTTCTCGACCAGCTGGCGACCGAAATGCCGGGCCGATCGGTAGGCATCGTTACGTTCAACTATCCGCAGCAGCAACTCATTCAGGATATGCTGGAAAGTAACGCAGAAACGCTGCCCACAGATAACATTGCGGATCAGGTACTGGAAAGCCGTATCTCCGCGTTACAGTTATTCGTCAAAAATATAGAAAACGTCCAGGGCGACGAGCGCGACGTTATCATTTTCTCTGTAGGGTACGCACCTGACGAGCGTGGTCGACTATCTGCACAATTTGGCAGCCTAAACGCACGTGGTGGCGAGAATCGATTGAACGTAGCAGTTACGCGCGCTCGCGAACGGGTCTACGTAGTAACGAGCCTATGGCCTGAACAATTGAACGTAGCAGAAACTGCTAATCCTGGCCCCAAACTGTTAAAATCGTATTTGAGTTATGCGCTTAACGTAGCACAGCAGCAGTTCCAGCCCTCGCCCAACTCCCAACAGGTTCTACCATCAGGCGCGTTGTTAAAAAACAAACTAGCAGCTCAACACTCGAATTGGCGTCCCGAATTACCCTTCGCTGATTTAACCGTCAAATCCAATGCTACGTATGAATCGCTCGTTCTGACGGATGACGATGCTTATTACCAGCAAACCCCAAAACAGGCCCACGCTTATTTGCCCATCGCCTTGCAATCGCGTCATTGGGCATTCCAACGGAAGTGGAGTCGGGAATTCTGGCGAGGAGTTGAGTAACACGGATTTCCGCCCACATTACTCAACAAAAAAGCCTGAGTTTCCCCAGGCTTTCTGTTATTCTTTCATCATTTGCACAAACTGATCGAACAGGTAGTGCGAATCGTGCGGGCCGGGCGACGATTCCGGGTGGTATTGCACCGAAAACGCGGGTTTATCTTTCCGTCGAATTCCCTCAATTGTCTTGTCGTTGAGGTTGATGTGAGTGAGTTCAACGTTGGGATGGTCCATTACCTCATCGGCTTTCACTGCAAAACCGTGATTTTGCGACGTTACTTCACAGTGGCCCGTAATCAGGTTTTTTACTGGATGATTCAACCCACGGTGGCCGTTGTGCATTTTATAGGTCGAAATACCGCTCGCCAGCGACAGAATCTGATGCCCGAGGCAAATACCGAATAAAGGCTTATCGGTATCCAGAGCCTGCGTAACGGTTTCGACAGCATAGGGCATAGCAGCCGGGTCACCAGGGCCATTTGCTATGAAATAACCGTTCGGTTTCCAGGCAGCTAATTCATCATGTGGCGTCCGTGCCGGGAACACTTTGCAGAAAACACCTCGCTGATTGAAGTTAGTCAGGATGCTACGTTTCACACCCAAGTCCAGAACAGCCACGCGCAAACTAGCTTCAGGGTCGCCCTGCTCATAAGATTCTTTGGTACAAACCTCCGACGAAAGCTCCAGACCCGCCATATCCGGCACTTTATTCAGTTCGGCAAGTAAGACGGCCGGGTCAAGAATTTCGGACGAAATAATGCAGTTCATTACACCTTTCGAACGAATATAACGTACCAACTGTCGCGTATCGACCCCGTGAATACCAACTATGTTTGCCTTCTCGAAATAATCCTGTAGCGAACCATCAGCGGTGTAGCGAGAGTGAATATTCGAGAAGAAATTGCAAACCATGGCCCGAATTTTAACGCCATTCGATTCCTGCTCACCATTATTCAGCACACCATAATTACCAATGTGCGAGGTCGTATTGATAATCACCTGACCGTAGTAAGACGGATCGGTATAAATTTCCTGATAGCCGGTCATACCGGTATTAAAGCAAATCTCTCCTCCGGCTGTACCAATTTTACCGAGCGCTAGCCCTTTGTAAACTGTTCCATCCTGTAAAACCAACAATGCTTCAGGTTGCTTCGTGTGTTTCATCTATTCGTTTTGGCTTGAAAGACTAAAAAAAAGGGCTAACCGGTGCGGTTAACCCATTTCTATATGACGTGTTCGTAGGTCACTATTCTTCGGCTTCTTTACCACCTTTTAAACGATCCTGCAATTCTGCAAGCTCATCCCATTTACCGTCACGTGCCAGAGCAGCCTGTTCATTCCAGGTTGTAGCATCGTGTACGTTGAAACGGGGGCCAGCTTCCGTCAAGACTTGCTGAACAGTTTCGTCCTGAGCATCGGCCAACTGTGCAAAGGTAGTAATACCTGCGTTGTTGAGCAACTCTGCGATCTTCGGACCAATACCTTCAATTTTAGTCAAGTCATCGCTAGAGGTCGTGCTAGCCGCTGGTGCTTCTTCAACTTCAGTAGCTTCTACGGCTGGAGCAGCCTCTTCAACAACTTCAGCAGATGGAACTTCAGTTGACGCAGCAGCCTGACGCGTTCCAGCACCAGCTCCGCGACGGCTCCGACGTGTTTTGGTTGCAGCAGCTGCTTTTTCAGCAACGGCAGCAACTAGCAATTCGTTGAAATCGACCAATTCAATCAGGCACGTATCGGCGTTGTCGCCAAGCCGATTACCTAATTTGATGATACGTGTATAACCACCTGGACGGCTGGCAATTTTATCAGCTACCGCACCGAATAATTCCTTGATGGTTTCTTTGTTATGCAGCGACTGGAATACAACCCGACGATTCTGGAACGTATCATCTTTCGCCTTTGTCAGAATAGGCTCTACGAACTTGCGGAGTTCCTTCGCTTTAGCCACCGTCGTCTCGATACGCTTGTGCATAATCAGCGACGTAGCCAGGTTCTGGAGCATCGCTTCGCGGTGCGAATGTGTCCGACCTAAGTGATTATCTTTTTTACCGTGTCTCATTGTTATTTTGGCATGGGGCTCGGGGCATGGGGCTCGGGGTTGTCTGTCCCTACGCCCTAATCCCTATGCCCATCGCAGCTTTTAGTCTTCGTCTAATCTGTACTTCGAGACGTCCATACCGAACGTCAGGTTTTTCTCTGCCACCAGTTGCTCTAATTCGGTTAATGATTTCTTTCCGAAGTTGCGGAATTTCATCATATCCGAAATTTCTAACCGAACCAGGTCACCCAATGTCCGAACATCAGCCGACTTAAGACAGTTGTAGGCACGTACTGAAAGGTCGAGGTCGGCCAACGACGTTTTCAGCAGTTTGCGCATATGCAGTACTTCTTCATCAACAACATTCTCTTCTTCCGGCTTGGTCGTTTCGAATGTCATCGTTTGATCAGAGAACAGCATGAAATGCTGAATCAGGATATAAGCAGCACCTTTCAGCGCATCTTCCGGGTGGATTGAACCATCCGTTTCAATATCCAGCAACAGCCGTTCAAAGTCCGTTTTCTGTTCAACCCGCGTATTTTCAACGCTATATTTCACGTTTTTAATCGGCGTGTAAATAGCATCGATCGGGATATGTCCAAACGGAAGTTCGTTGGCACGAGGCTCGTCGGCGGGAACGTAGCCGCGGCCTTTTTCCACAAAAATTTCCATCTCTAAATCCCGCGTATCGTCGATGTGACAGATTTCCAGTTCGGGGTTCAACACCTCAAACGAGGGCGAGAATTTAGATATATCACCAGCTTTTAAAACTGATTGCTTTTTGATGTTGACGGTAATCTTGTTGTCAACCATGTCCGAAATTTTCTTGAACCGGATCATTTTCAGGTTCAGAATAATTTCTGTCACATCTTCAACAACACCCTCGATGGAAGAGAATTCATGTAACACACCGGGAAATTTTACGCTTGTAATGGCGTAGCCTTCCAACGAGGAAAGCAAAATGCGACGTAGCGCATTCCCAATGGTTACACCGTATCCTTTTTCAAGGGGTTTAAATTCAAACACCCCGTGAAAGTCGTCAGCTTTCTCCACTACGACTTTGTCGGGCATCTGGAACGCTAATATTGACATACGTTTCGTATTTTTACAGCAGTTCTCTGCCTTGGCGTGAAGACTCTAAAACAAGTTTTCCGCTTACTGTTTACCGTTTTCTGTTAGGTATAGCGAGTATTAACACACAACTGCCAACAGAAAACGGTAATCAATAAACTATCTATTACTTCGAATACAATTCGACGATGGCCTGCTCGTTGAAGTTCTCCGGGATTTGATCGCGCTCAGGGTAGCTAATAAACTTACCCGTCAATTGTTGCGCATCCCACTCAACCCAGTTATACCGTTTCGTATTGCGAGCCGCTACGCTGGTTGTGATTGCTTCCAGCGATTTCGATTTCTCCCGAACGCTGATCAGTTGACCTGGTTTCAGAGAGTATGAAGGAATGTTAACTACCTCGCCATCAACAACAATGTGTTTGTGAGCTACTAACTGGCGAGCTGACCGACGCGATGAAGCGATACCTAGACGATAGACCGTATTATCTAAACGGGCTTCGCATAATTTAAGCAGGTTTTCACCCGTGATTCCCTCACGAACCTGAGCCCGGTGGAATAAGGCACGGAACTGACGTTCCAGAATACCGTAGGTGTATTTTACTTTCTGCTTTTCTGTTAATTGGAGCGCATATTCGGATTGTTTCCGTTTGCGGCCCCGACCGTGCATACCCGGTCCGTAATTTTTTTTCTGGAGCGCTTTGCTCGGTCCCATCACGGGTTCGCCGAACTTCCGCGAAATTTTGGCTTTTGGCCCTGTGTAACGTGCCATTCTTTAATGAATGAATAATTGTGAAACATTGGACAGACACAACCGAATGTCGCCTGCCCCTATTCATGCCATCCGTATTATACGCGACGACGTTTTGGCGGCCGGCATCCATTGTGCGGCAGCGGGGTAATATCACGGATAGTCGTTACTTCGATACCCGAATTCTGAATGGTGCGGATAGCTGATTCACGACCAGATCCTGGACCTTTCACAAACACCTCAGCTTTGCGCATACCCAGGTCATGAGCAACAGCAGCACAGTTCTGAGCAGCCGTTTGAGCAGCATACGGTGTATTTTTCTTCGAGCCACGGAAGCCCATTTTACCAGCTGAAGCCCAGGAAATTACTTGGCCATTCATGTTGGTAATTGAAATGATGATGTTGTTGAACGTAGCCCGGATATGTACCTGACCAACGGGTTCAACAATTACCACCCGCTTTTTCGCTTTGTCTTTGCGTTTTGCTTGAGCCATTGTTTTTAGGTAATCGTCAATGTGTCACCGGTTATCATTACTTGCCATTTACAGATAAAATGGCCCCAAATGCTCCGTATGACGATGAGCGACCGATTAATTATTTCGTTACTTTTTTCTTGTTAGCAACAGTCTTACGTTTCCCTTTCCGAGTACGTGAGTTATTTTTCGTATGCTGACCACGAACGGGTAACCCTTTCCGGTGACGCAGACCACGGTAGCAACCGATGTCCATCAGTCGTTTGATGCTCAACTGAACCTCAGAGCGTAACTGACCTTCGACTTTGTACTCGTTAGAAATTGCGTTACGAACAGCACTAGCTTCTTCGTCCGACCATTCGCTGGCTTTTTTGTCGACACTAATACCTGCGTCGGTCAGAATTTTTTTCGCCCGGCTCCGGCCAATGCCAAAGATGTAGGTCAGCGCAATTTCACCACGCTTTTTGTCTGGAATATCAACACCTGCAATACGTGCCATGCTTAGCCTTGTCTTTGTTTATAACGGGGATTCTTTTTGTTGATCACGTACAGCTTCCCTTTCCGCCGGATCACTTTGCAGTCTTCGCTGCGCTTCTTGATTGACGCTTTAACTTTCATGGTAAAAGTTTCCGTTTACTGTTTTCAATCTCCAGTTTACCTTTCAGTCGACTTAATCATGACTAGAAAGCAAATCGAAAACTGAAAACTTATTTATACCGATACACGATTCTTGCCTTACTTAAATCATAAGGCGACATTTCCAGCTTCACACGATCTCCCGGCAAAATCTTAATGTAATTCATGCGCATTTTGCCGGAGATGTGAGCAATTACCTCATGCTTGTTGGCCAGTTCGACCCGAAACATAGCATTCGATAATGCTTCCAAAATAATACCGTCTTGTTCTATAGAATTCTGCTTTGCCATATTCGCTTTAAGCCACCACCAGTTCCTGAGATTCAACCATCAGGCTCGTATTTGCGGTAACTGCTTCAATGTATTCGAAGGTTGTTAGAATCTCGGGCTTCCCTTTCCGAACAGCCACCGTATGCTCAAAGTGAGCCGATGGTTTTCTATCGACAGTCCGAATTGTCCAGCCGTCACGTTCCTGTACTACTCCTTTCTTGCCGAAGTTAATCATAGGCTCAATCGCCAAAATCATTCCTTCCTGCAACTTCGGCCCTTGACCTCGCTTGCCGTAGTTTGGTACTTCAGGGGCTTCGTGTAAGTTCTGACCTACGCCATGACCTACTAATTCCCGCACAACCGAATAACCGAACTTCTCAGTGAATGTCTGAATGGCATAACCGATATCACCGACTCGATTTCCCTCAATAGCTTTTTCAACGCCAATGTAGAGAGACTCCTTCGTGCGGGCTAAGAGCCGACGTACTGCTGGTGCTACGTCGCCAATTGGATACGTATAAGCACTGTCGCTATGATACCCGTTCAGTTTAACACCGCAGTCAATCGAGACAATATCCCCGTCGCGAAGTTCATAGCGGCTAGGAATGCCATGTACTACCACATCATTGATGGAAATACAGAGTGAGGCAGGAAACTTATTATAGCCTAAGAAAGAAGGAGAGCCACCATTATCCTTAATAAACGTTTCAGCAACGGTATCTAGTTCCTTGGTGGTAACGCCTGGTCGAATAAGTTTAGCCACTTCAGCATGGGCCTTTCCAAGCACCTGCGCACTGGCTTTAATCAGAGCGATTTCTTCGTCGCTTCTGAAATAAATCATCTTATCCTTTTTGTCAGAACCACTCATTTCACTTAAGCTGCTACCGTTTCGTTGGTCCGCCCCTGTACTCTACCCGATTTCATCAACCCTTCGTAGCGACGCATTAACAGATAGCTTTCAACCTGTTGTAGCGTATCAAGTACAACACCGACCATGATCAGCAACGACGTACCGCCGAAGAACTGAGCAAATCCACTGGTCATACCTAATAGATTCGCAATGGCAGGCAGGATAGCAACGATAGCCAGCATAATAGCACCAGGCAACGTAATACGGTCAAGTACTGTACCGATGTATTCTGATGTCTGAATGCCAGGTTTTACGCCGGGAATGAATCCACCACTACGTTTCATATCATCTGCTATTTGTACTGGGTTAACAGAAATAGCAGTGTAGAAGAACGTAAAGATGATGATCAACAGGCCAAACAATACATTGTACTGCCAGGTCGTATAACTCTGGAAAGCGTTCTGAATACTAGCAGCAAAATCGCTTTTCTCAGAAAACAAACCTGCTACGTAGGTTGGAATAAACATCAGAGCCTGCGCAAAGATGATAGGCATTACGCCAGCCGCATTCAGTTTCAGAGGCAAATACTGCCGCTGACCGCCTACAACTTTGTTACCAATCACTTGCTTGGCGTACTGAATCGGAATCCGACGAACAGCTTGAGTCAGCACAACAGCTCCCATTACTACGAAGTACAGAGCCACTAATTCCAGCACAAAAAGCAGAATACCGCTTGAACCGCGTGACTGTTGCTCACCGATGATAGCACCTGGAAGCCGGGAAACGATACCAATCATGATGATCATGGAAATACCATTTCCGATTCCTTTATCCGTGATACGTTCGCCCAGCCACATACAGAAGATGGTACCCGACGTCAGGATAAATACAGAAGCTATTGTGAATAAACCACGGTCGATAAAGAGCGCTTCCGCAGGAATCGTCGTATTTACATACGTAATGGCTTGTACAGCCGTAACACCAATAGTTAGCACGCGCGTAATCTGGTTCAGTCGCTTACGTCCCGATTCACCTTCCTTCTGCATTTTCTGGAAGTAAGGCAACGCTAATGTAAGAAGCTGGATAGCAATCGATGCCGAGATATACGGCATGATACCCAACGCAAAGATTGACGCTTTACTGAACGCTCCCCCTAAAAAGGTATCGAGCAAGCCAAGTAATCCTCCTGTATTGATGTTCAACTTGCTTGGGTCAACGCCTGGCAATACAATTGCCGAACCTAACCGAAACGCAGTTATGAACAACAACGTGTTGAGGATTCGACTCCGCAACTCGTCAATTGCAAAAATATTCTTAAACGTGGTGATGAGTCGGTTCATAAAAATAGGTCGGCTACTGCCTTACTCACAACTTAGTTCGCTGCTTCCTCGTTCGCTTCTTTCGTTGGCACTACGGCCTTACCACCTGCTTTTTCAATAGCATCTTTCGCACTCGTCGAAAAAGCATGCGCATGAATTTCAATAGCAGACGTCAATTCGCCCCGGCTCAATACTTTCACCAGGTCTTTTTTACTTACCAAACCATGTTGACGGAGGAAATCCAGGTCAACAACGGTTGCTTTGGTTTCGTCAACCAGAGCCTGGATGCTATCCAGATTGAGAGGTTTATACTCGACGCGGTTAATATTTTTGAAGCCGAATTTTGGCACACGACGTTGAAGTGGCATCTGACCACCTTCGAAGTGTGTTTTACGACTGTACCCTGAACGCGATTGCGCTCCTTTGTGACCACGCGTGGACGTACCGCCCATGCCTGATCCTTGCCCGCGTCCGACTCGCTTGCGCTCACTGACGGAACCTTTTGCCGGTCTAAGGTTGCTTAAATTCATTGGTCTATTTGTAAAAAGTGATTCTTTTGGCTCCTCCTGGCGGCTTTAACGTAGCGTCAAAACGACCCGAAAACCAAAAGAATCGCAAAGGTACTTAAATTTCTTCAACTTTCACCAGGTGCTGCACCTTATTGATTGCACCTTTCAGCGCGTCGTTGTATTCGAGCTCAACGCTGCGGTTAATTTTGCCCAAGCCTAACGACTTGATAGCGTTTTTTTGCGATAACGGCCGCTTGATGGTGCTGCGGACTTGCGTGATACGTACTCGTGCCATGTCAGTTGCTCCTTTTTATTAACCGTTAAATACTTTAGCCAAGCTTACCTGACGCTGGAAAGCCACCTGATGCGGCAAGCGCATTTTGAGCAGAGCGTCTAACGTAGCTTTTACTACGTTGTGTGGGTTCGACGAACCTTTCGATTTAGCCAGGATGTCATGTATACCAGCCGATTCAAGAACGGCCCGCATAGCACCACCAGCAATTACACCCGTACCGGGAGCAGCTGGTTTCAGCAGTACAAAACCACCACTGAATTTACCTTCCATTTCGTGAGGAACCGTGCGTTTCAGGAGGGGAACTTGTACCAGATTTTTCTTAGCATCTTCCACACCTTTTGCAATGGCGTCGGTTACTTCATTGGCTTTACCCAATCCGTACCCAACTACGCCGTTACCATCGCCGACGACCACGATCGCCGAAAAACTGAACCGGCGACCACCTTTTACCACCTTCGCTACGCGATTGATGGCTACCACCTTTTCTTTCAGGTCGGCTTCGTTGAATTTTGTCGGTCTTGCTGAATTAATATTCATCGCTTAGAACTTAAGGCCTCCCTCGCGGGCTGCATCGGCCAGTGCTTTTACTTTACCGTGATATAAGTAGCCGTTACGGTCGAACACAGCTGCGCTGATGTTCTGAGCAACTGCTTTCTCGGCCAGGCGCTGGCCCACTTTTTTCGCCGTGTCCAGGGTATTCCCTTCAGCTTCGCTTTTCAACTCAACCGATGAAGCAGCTGCCAGCGTGCGGCCTGCTACGTCGTCGATAAGTTGTGCGTAGATTGCTTTGTTCGAACGGAAAACCGACAGGCGCGGACGCTCGGCCGTACCCGAAACTTTAGCTCGGATACCGAACTTAATCCGCTGTCTTCTTTCTTGTTTATTCGTTGCCATCTTATTTGATTCCGACCAAATAGGCGTTTATTATGTCAGGTTTCGGGTTCAACATTTCACGTAGTGCTACGTTGAACCTGAAACAAATTATTTCTTAGACGAAGTCTTACCAGCTTTCCGGCGAACTTGCTCACCAACGAAGCGGATACCTTTGCCTTTGTAAGGCTCAACTTTACGCAACGAACGGATTTTAGCCGCTACGTCGCCAAGAAGTTGTTTATCGATACCTTCCAGATATACTTTAGGGTTCTGTCCTTTCTCGGTAACAGCCGTTACTTTGATCTCTTGAGGAACTGCTACGTACACATTGTGCGAGTAGCCTAATTGTAACTCAAGAACGTTATTGTTAACAGCTGCTTTGTAACCAACCCCAATAATTTCAAGGTTTAGTTTGTAGCCTTCGCTAACACCGGTTACCATGTTGTTCACCAATGAACGGTACAGACCGTGCATTGCTTTGTGACGCTTCTGGTCGGTGGGGCGTGCTACCTGAATGTGTCCTTCCTCGATTGCAACCGAAATGTCCGGGTCAACCGATTGGGTTAGGGTGCCTTTAGGCCCTTTTACCGTCACGACATTTTGATTGTCGACAGACAACGTTACGTTGCTGGGCAGGGCGATGGGTTTCTTACCTATACGTGACATCGTTCAATTCGGATTAATAGACGTAACACAATACCTCTCCGCCCACGTTCAGCGTCTTCGCTTCCTTATCGGTCATCACACCTTTCGAAGTCGAAAGGATAGCAACGCCTAATCCGTTCAGGATACGTGGCAGGTTGTCAGCACCCCGATACTGTCGCAGACCTGGGCGGCTGATGCGTTGCAGATCAACGATAGCCGATTGCTTCGTTGTTGGGTTGTACTTCAGAGCAATTTTGATAGAGCCCTGTGGAGTACTATCGTCGAACTTGTAGTTCTGGATGTACCCTTTATCGTACAAAACCTTGGTAATTTCTTTCTTTATATTAGAAGCAGGGATTTCCACAACCCGGTGCCGAGCACGGATAGCGTTTCTGACACGAGTCAGGTAATCTGCTATTGGATCTGTATTCATTCTTAGCGTTGCGTTACTTGCAAATCCCTGTTTTTCAAAAGAGTTCGCAAAATTACGGAAACTGAATTACAAATAGAAATGGAATCTGGAATTACCAGCTTGCCTTGGTTACACCTGGGATTTTACCTGCCGATGCCATCTCACGGAATGTTACCCGCGAAATACCAAACTTGCGCATGTAGCCCCGGGGACGTCCTGTAAGTTTGCAACGATTGTGCAGACGTACTGGCGATGCATTTTTAGGCAGCTTGTCCAGACCGATATAGTCACCGGCTTCTTTTAAAGCCTTACGTTTCGCAGCGTATTTGGCAACTAGCGCTTCACGCTTCCGTTCCCGTGCTTTGATTGATTCTTTTGCCATTGTCTTAGCCTTTGTGTCGGTTATTATTTACCACTTTTAGCAAACGGCATTCCCATTGCTTTCAGCAACTCGTAGCTTTCGTTGTCGGTATTCGCGGTCGTTACGAACGTAATGTCCATACCTGAAATGCGAGCTACTTTGTCGATGCTGATTTCTGGGAAGATAATCTGCTCCTGCACGCCGAACGTATAGTTACCACGGCCATCGAATCCTTTATCGCTGATGCCTTTAAAGTCACGAACCCGTGGAAGCGATACCGATGTCAGACGATCCAGGAATTCATACATACGTACGCCACGTAGTGTCACCTTCGCACCGATGGGCATTTTCTCCCGCAGTTTGAAGTTCGAAACAGCCTTCTTCGACAAGGTCGGAACGGCTTTCTGGCCCGTGATCATCGTCAGTTCTTCGACGCCTACGTCAACCAGTTTCTTGTCAGCGACAGCAGCTCCGATCCCTTTGTTAATGACAATTTTGCTCAGACGCGGCACTTGCATGACCGACTTATACTGAAACTTGTCTTTCAGTTGAGGAACTACCTCGCTCAAATATTTTTCTTTCAGTCTTGGCGTTGCCATTTTCTTAGACCTTTATTATTTACGGACGTCAGGGATGAAATTGCCGGTCTTTTTCGAGAACCGTTGTAGTTTACCCTTATCATTCAACTTACGACCCGTGCGGGTTGGTTCGCCGGTAGCTGGATCAACCAGTTTCAGATTACTGATATGGACTGAACCTTCCGTTTTTTCCAGGCTCCCCTGCGGACTAGAGGCCGTTGGTTTGAGGTGTTTCGTAATCATTGCAACACCTTCTACACGAGCGCGGTCTTTTTCAACGATTATTTCTTTTACCACGCCACGCTGGCCTTTCGAGTTACCGCCAATCACCAGAACAGTATCACCCGTTTTGATGTGGAATTTATGTTTCGGTAGCGTTATTTTCTTTTCCATTGCTTAAAGCACCTCCGGGGCTAACGATACAATTTTCATGAATTGCTTTTCGCGCAATTCGCGGGCTACAGGCCCAAAAATCCGGGTACCACGTGGCTCATCGTTATTATTGAGCAACACGGCGGCATTGTCTTCAAAGCGAATGTACGACCCATCTTTCCGACGTACCTCTTTCTTTGTCCGAACAACAACGGCTTTCGATACCGTTCCTTTCTTCATGCTGCTGGACGACAACGCCTGTTTCACCGTTACGACGATTTTATCACCGACCGATGCATACCGCTTGCCTGTACCGCCCAGAACGCGGATAACGAGTACTTCTTTAGCACCACTGTTATCTGCTACACCTAATCTTGATTCTTGCTGTACCATGGCTTACTTCGCTTTTTCGATGATTTCGACTAACCGCCAACGCTTATTTTTGCTTAATGGGCGGGTTTCCATCACGCGAACCGTGTCGCCGATACCACACTCATTATTTTCATCATGAACCGTCAGTTTCTTCGTTTTCGTCTGAAACTTGTGGTACAACGGGTGTTTCACTTTACGATCGATAGATACCGTAATAGTTTTCTGCATTTTATTGCTGGTTACCCGTCCGATACGCTCTTTCCGAGCGTTACGTTCCGACGCCGATTTGGCTTCGCTCGTTGCGGGAGCGGTTGCCTTCGGCTCTTCCTTTGCTGCGGCCACGGGAGCTTGTACTTCTTCCTGTGGAGTCGTTTCTGCTGCTGCCGCCGGAGTTGTTTCCTCCTGCGGTGCTGGTGCTTGTTGCTCTTCCATCGTCGTTCTAATTAGGCTTGCCGCGATTTCGCTGTCAGTTCTGTGTGTAAGCGAGCAATCCGTTTACGGCTCTCGCGGATGCGCATCGGGTTCTCGATTGGAGACACAGCATGCGCAAAATTCAGTTTCTGCAGTCGGTCCTGCTCAGCACCAATTTCAGTACGTAGTTGGTCGGCCGACAATCCTTTTAAATCTTCTTTTTTCATCTTGTTCGTCGCTTAGGGTATTATTCCTCGACTTGCTCCTGATAATCACGTCGAACCACAAATTTGGTCCGAACAGGTAGTTTTTGAGCAGCCAGACGGAGTGCTTCCATGCCGGTGGCTAAATCAACACCCGTTGCTTCGAACATAATCGTGCCGGGTTTCACTACGGCAACCCAATATTCGGGAGCACCTTTACCTTTACCCATCCGTACTTCGGCTGGCTTTTTCGTAATCGGCTTGTCAGGGAAAATACGAATCCAAACCTGACCTTCCCGTTTCATGGCACGGGTTACGGAAATACGAGCGGCTTCAATCTGACGGGCAGTGATACGTCCTGGCTCCAGCGATTTGATACCGAACGTACCGAAAGCGATTTCATGGCCGCGCGACGCGATACCTGGAATCCTTCCTTTATGTTGTTTGCGGAATCTTGTTCTTTTTGGCTGTAACATAGCTCTAAAAGTTGTAGTCGATAGTGGTTAGTCGATAGTCGATAGAATTGCTAAAGACCGGTAACTGACGACTGTTGACTAAATTTATCGTCTTGGTCCTCCACCGCGATTACCACCCTGGCCACCGCCACCTCCACGATTGCCACCTTGGCCACCGCCACCGCGATTACCACCTTGACCACCGCCACCACGGTTATTACCACCACGGTCGTTACGATCACCACGGCCACGACCACCACGGTCGTTACCTTCACGATCACCACGAGGTCCACGACGGTCACCACGGTCATTTGAAGAAGCGCTACGTTCGCCGGCTTGTGCCTGGCTCATCATGGCTGCCGGAGACAGATCACGTTTGCCGTACACTTCACCTTTGAAAATCCACACCTTGATGCCGATTTTACCATATACGGTTTGTGCTTCCGAGATAGCGTAATCGATGTCGGCACGTAGCGTATGCAGAGGTACACGGCCTTCTTTATATTGCTCCGAACGGGCAATTTCAGCACCACCTAAACGACCCGATACTTTCACTTTGATACCTTGAGCACCAACGCGAAGCGCCGACTGAATGGCTTGCTTCATAGCCCGACGAAACGAAATCCGCGCCTGCAACTGCTGAGCGATAGCTTCGCCAACCAGTTTAGCGTCAACTTCAGGCCGTTTGATTTCGAAGATATTGATCTGAACGTCTTTGCCCGTTACTTTTTTCAACTCTTCTTTAATCTTATCGACTTCGCCACCGCCTTTACCGATAACAATACCGGGGCGAGCTGTGTGAATCGTCAACGTAACGCGTTTCAGCGTCCGTTCAATAACTACCCGAGCGATGGCTCCTTTCGGAATACGGGCTGCTACGTATTTGCGGATTTTCTCGTCTTCAACAAGCTTATCTGCAAATTCTTTACCGCCGTACCAGCTCGACTCCCAGCCCCGAACAATACCAAGTCGCAGGCCAATTGGATTTATTTTTTGTCCCATTTCCTTTTATTGTTCGTTTTCAGGGGTTTCTGATTCTGCCGCATCCAGTACAGGTTGTGCTGCACTGTCGACCACGATGGTAATGTGGTTCGAGCGCTTCCGAATCCGGTGACCACGTCCCTGAGGAGCAGGGCGCAGGCGTTTCAGCATCGGACCGCCATCGACAAAAATCGTTTTTACGTAGAGGTCAGCGTCTTCAATACGCTCATCCTCATTTTTCTGCTGCCAGTTAGCAACTGCCGAGAGCAGAACTTTCTGCAATATGTCGGCACCTGCCTGTGGCTGGTATTTCAACAGACCCAACGCCCGGCTAACGCGCTGACCACGAATCAGGTCGGCGATTAACCGCATCTTACGGGGCGACGTGGGCACATCTCTAAGTCTTGCTACTGCTTCCATTTGGAATTTGAGTTGTAAGGTTATATAGTTATTAGGTTGTAGGGTTTGCAGTTCATAAACTTTATAACTTTATAACTTTTCAACCTTACAACTATACAACTTTCGTTTATCGTTTGCCCTTGTCTTTCTTTGCGGTGTGCCCACGGAAGTTGCGCGTTGGTGAGAACTCACCAAGCTTATGACCTACCATGTTCTCCGTTACGTATACTGGGATGAACTTGTTTCCGTTGTGAACGGCGAAGGTGTGGCCTACGAAATCCGGCGAAATCATCGAACGACGCGACCAGGTTTTGATGACCGATTTCTTGCCCGAGTCATTTTGCAACTGAACTTTGTTGTCCAGACGAAAATCGATATATGGGCCTTTTTTAAGTGAACGTGCCATTTTTATCTGTTACTTTTTGCGTCGGCTAATAATCATTTTTTCAGATGGCTTATTCCGGTTACGGGTCTTCTGACCTTTCGCGTACTGACCATTGCGCGAACGTGGGTGACCACCCGACGCCCGGCCTTCACCACCACCCATCGGGTGATCGACTGGGTTCATCACAACACCACGAACGCGTGGGCGAATACCCAGCCAGCGGCTCCGACCAGCCTTACCAATTACTACGTTCATATGGTCGGGGTTCGATACCGAACCAACCGTTGCCATACCAGCACTCAATACACGACGGGTTTCGCCGGAAGGCAGACGCAGGATTGCGTATTTGTCTTCACGACCAACCAACTGTGCATACGTACCAGCCGAACGGGCCATCGAGCCACCTTTACCAGGCGTCAGCTCAATGTTGTGAACGATAGTACCAATCGGCATATCTGCCAGTGGTAGCGCGTTACCTACGTCAGGAGTAGAGCCGGTGCCCGACTGAATCTTCTGACCAATTACGATACCTTGTGGGGCAATGATGTAGCGTTTTTCACCATCAGCGTATTGCACCAACGCGATGCGGGCTGAACGGTTTGGATCGTATTCTACAGTCAAAACTTCGGCAGGTTGGCCGACTTTGTCGCGCTTAAAGTCAATAATACGGTAGTGCCGCTTATGACCTCCTCCAATGTAGCGCATAGTGCGGTGGCCTTCGTTGTTACGGCCACCGGTTCTCTTAATGGGCTCCAGCAGGCTTTTTTCCGGCTTGGAGGCTGTCAGTTCCGCGAAATCGGGTGCCACGCGAAAACGTGTACTCGGCGTTACTGGTCTTAGTTTTTTAACTCCCATGACTGATTATTGTAGAGCAATGCTCGGTTTACAGGTCTGCGTAAATATCAATTACCTCGCCCTCTGCCACCGTTACGATTGCTTTTTTCGTGGTTGGGGTCTTGCCCGATACAACACGTCCGTTAATGTTTTTGCTACGTTTCTTTCCGTATACCCGGAACGTATTCACAGCTTCTACGTTAACGCCGTACATTTTCTCGACGGCTTTGCCGATTTCGAGTTTGTTCGCCTTTAATTCAACCTCAAAAGCATACTTCCCTTGCTTGTTAAGGCCCGTCATTTTTTCGGTGACGATTGGTCGTTTCAGTACGCTCATGATTATTGTTGAAACAATGTTTGAATGGTTGACAGTGCTTCCTCGCTGATGAGCAGTTGGTCAGCATTCATCAGATCGTAGGTATTAACCTGCGCAGCTGTCGTTACTTTCGCTTTCTGTACGTTCCGGCTCGACAATACTACGTTCGTATTTACGTCGGGCAGAATCAGCAGCGTTTTGCGACCCGTTACGTTCAGATCATTCAGAAACTGAATGTAATCTTTTGTACGGGGAGCTTCCAGCGCGATGCTGTCAATAACCGAAATGCTGTTCGACTGCGCTTTTACGGCATAAGCCGATTGGCGAGCCAGCGATTTCACTTTTTTGTTCAGCTTGAAACTATAGTCGCGGGGGCGAGGTCCGAAGATGGTACCACCACCAACAAATACGGGCGACTTAGCACTACCAGCACGAGCACCGCCTGTACCTTTTTGTTTCTTCAGTTTGCGAGTCGAGTGAGCATTTTCAGCACGCTCTTTCGCTTTGTGGGTTCCTTGCCGTTGGTTGGCTAAGTACTGTTTCACGTCGAGGTAAATCGCGTGCTGGTTTGGCGTGATGCCGAAAACCTCATCCGAAAGGGAGACCTTTTTGCCTGTGTCTTCGCCCTTGCTGTTATATACGATTACTTCCATGACCTACTTCTCGATAATAACGTATGAATTTTTGGCACCCGGAACTGAACCGCTAACAACGAGCAGGTTTTGCTCGGGCAGAATACGTAGCACACGAAGGTTTTGAACCTTTACGCGATTGCCACCCATCCGACCGGCCATACGAAGACCTTTGAACACGCGTGAGGGGAACGAACACGCGCCGATCGAACCTGGGTGACGACCCCGGTTATGCTGACCGTGCGTTTGACCGCCTACACCACCGAATCCGTGACGTTTCACAACGCCTTGGAAACCACGACCTTTTGCTGTTCCAACTACGTCAACGAAGTCAGCTTCAACAAATATGTCGGCTACCGTGAGGGTTTCGCCCAGATTCAGCTCTTGCTCGAATTCTTTGAATTCAACCAGTTTGCGTTTAGGCGTAGTACCGGCCTTTTTGAAGTGGCCC
>NZ_JACWZY010000015.1 GCF_014699005.1 Spirosoma profusum | reverse complement strand
ACAGAGCCGTTAAGCCCCGTACTGCCGATGGTACTGCTGTCAAAGGTGGGAGAGTAGGTAGGTGCCACCGTTGATCTAACAAAGAGTCGTTAACCATGTGTTGACGACTCTTTTGTTTTAGAGCAAACGGGGGTTTACTACGTAGTAAAATTTAAAAATTCAGTGGATCAAGATTTTTAAAGTGGCCGTTCATGCGGATTCGTTGCTTGGTACGTTCCATATCCGAAACTACAGGCATTACGTTATCAATATGCTGAATTAAAAACAATTGGCGTTCAGCTTCACTACTTACCGTCAATAATTCATACTCCTGCTCGATTGATAAGCCTACTTTATGCGCGACTTTGTAAGAAAGGTTTTCTGTCGATATAGAATAATTATTTTCTAGCTGAAGTAAGTTATAGAGTCTTTTAAGGCGCTCAAGTAACGCAACGGAATGAGCACTGAATCCATCGCCAGATTCTATTAATTCCACATCGCCACCGGCATATAATTTGTCAGTGACAGGGTTTTCAAAATTGATCAGACGAAAAATGGCGATCCCCTTCGTTTTAATATCCATCCGACCATCAGGGTAGCGTTTATGAAGCGTGGTTACGTGCATTTCTGTTCCATAACCAGGCATCTTATTATTGATGAACGTTGGAATTCCGAAGGTTTTTTCTTCTTCTAAACATTCATTGATAAGCTGCCGGTAGCGAGGCTCAAAAATATGCAGGTTTAAATCTTCACCCGGATAGACAATTAAATTGAGCGGAAACAAGGATAATTTTTTCTCCATAGCGCTGATATCTATTTCTACTTAAAAAGTGCATCTGACTCCATAAAACGAACCTTTCTGGATTGTGCTTCAGCGTAAATGGGTTGTCCTAAATGACCCAAACCTGTTACATCAGACATACAATCTGTAACAACAACCGTTTTCGGAACCAGCGCTGGAGCAAAATCTAAGATCTGTTTCAGACTATTCGCTACGCAATGCGATTTTGCTTCACCCATCAGGTAAATCGTATCAAAACGATTTAAATCGTAAATCAGGGACGTATTAAACTGAGTTTCTGGTATGTTATCATCTGGTACCTGCGCCCGAAAAATCCCGAAATGCTCGGATAATGGATACAATCCCTTTTGCACTGCTACGTAATCGATGCTACGTTGCTTTGTCCAATCTTTCAACGCGACTAACAACGTATCATGCAAAGCCGCACCTCTAGAGCCAATCAAACAATGTTCGGGCCAGATGAAATGTGCAAATTGCCCGTCTGCCTCCAGATCAGCTATGTATTTTTTCGCTTTTTCGACTGAAAAACGGGGTATCCACTCACCTGCTTCGACTTCTGCGCTGGTAATCTGTGTAAAGGGATTAGGATGTTCGCCAGATGAATTTTGCCAGAACAACGGGTGGGCGATATCCATTATGTGATGGGTATCTAACGTAGCAACAATGTAGTCGATATCAAAAGCATGTTCCCGAATTAGGGTAGCGATACGTGCTACGTCCTGATCGGCCCCCGGCACAAACAAGGTTCCTTCGGGATGACAGAAATCGAATTGTGCATCGATAATTAAAAAAGCATTTTTCATGAATAGAACCTACGTAGCATTTTACTACCTGGGAAAGGCAAATAAACGAACTTGACGCGAAAAAAGAACCCCTGTAAATAAAGTGCGCGCCCAGTACCTTTGTTTTTTGTTACATTGACACTATGAATTATAGTGAGCTAACACTGCGATTATCGCCCGATTATACGGAAATCCTAATGGCCGAACTAGCTGAGATTGGCTTTGACTCATTTGTCGAGACGGACGAAGGGCTTACGGCCTATATTCCTGAATCAGATTTCGATGAAACAGCTCTGCAAGAGTTAATTGCTAAATACAGCGATCAGACGGCAATAGCTTATGAGGTCATTTCGTTAGAAAAGCGTAACTGGAACGCCGAGTGGGAGCGTGAATATGAGCCGATTGAAGTGGCGGGCCAGGTCCAGGTCCGGGCGTCCTTCCATGCGTTGGACGCCCGGTTTCGTTACGATATCATCATTAATCCGAAGATGTCGTTTGGAACGGGACACCACGAAACCACGGCCATGATGCTCGAACAACAGCTTGGCCTCAATTTTGCCGGAAAAAAAGTACTTGATGTTGGCAGTGGCACCGGAATTCTGGCGATTCTGGCAGCGAAAATGGGAGCACAGGACGTACTGGCTTTCGACATTGAAGAGTGGGCCGTGGAAAATGCCCGCGAAAACGCTGAGCTAAATGATTGCCCACAGATTACGGTTTTTCAGGGCACGATTGACGATATAAACCCACCAACCCATTTACTGGACTCGACGCCCACGACGTTTGATATAGTACTCGCTAATATCAACCGGAATGTGCTGCTACGTGAAATCCCGATTTATACGGATTTGCTGGCACCTGAGGGTTATCTGATCGTGAGTGGCTTTTATGAGCACGACGCGCCAGATATTGAGCAAAAAGCTACTGAAAGCGGTCTTAATATGACTAGGAAAATGTCAAATCGAGAGTGGACATCGCTGGCATTTCAGAAACTATAATTGAGCAGCAACGGCTGTTACGTTAACATTTTCACAACAGATACGTAATGAATCGCATTTACACCATTGTCTTCATTAGTTTACTCGGACTTACTGCTACGTTCGGACAGGCTGTTCGCATCTCCGATAAGCCAGACCAATTCATGACCGATGTTCAGAAATTAATGGCATCGGGTGGAGTGGGCGCTGCGCGTGCGGGCACAAATTTGCAGTCATTGTGGTCGGAGAATAAGCTGTCGGCTGCCCAACAGGAACGGGTGATGGCGTTGAGCCGTAAAATGAATCAGAAACGGTGGCAGCCAGCTACGCAATTTGCTCCGCTCTACGAATCGATTTATCAGGCATTAAATTCTCAGCAATCACCCGCTTCACCAACCAGTGTCGATGAAATTTTGACGATTGCTGAAAAGTTATTCGACGCAAATGATCCCAAAACATTCTCGAAAAGTCTTGAAACGATACGTCTGTTTCTGGAACGTCGGGAATTATATGCGAGCAAGCATAACAAGTTGCTGGCGCATGGCGGTACGTATCAATTCCGTTACGTTGAAGGAGGACAACCGGTGAGCAAACCCGGTCAACCGCAAACTACCGCTGATTCACTGGCTTCGGTAAAAGCATCGGCCGACCGCTCTCGTTTCGATGGTTGGGATACGCCCGCAACGACCGATTCAACTCAGCCTCGTCAATATGGACCTCAATACATTCCGCAAAGGCGGCCAATTCCTTCGGTTTTTGGCCCTGTCATTACGTTAAAGGACGTATCACTGGCCATCGTTGCCAATGGCGATTCGGCTGTTTTGTCAAATACATCGGGCGACGTAATGCTGAAAGATGCGATTCTGGTAGGTCAGGGCGGCAAATTCACCTGGGCTACGGCTGGCCGTCCTGATATTTTTGTTACGTTGAGCGAATACGCGCTTACAACGATGAATCCGCGTTTACAGGCTGACGACGTAACACTTACTTATGAAAGCCGCCCTGGAACTCCTACGAAACCAACAAAAGGCGTTTTCGAATACGTCAGCAAGAAAAAAGGTGGCCCTGTTACGTATCCACGATTCATGTCCTGGCAAAACGACGTTAAACTGCCTGATTTAGGGGCTGATATTGATTACCGTGGAGGTTTGGCTTTGTCAGGAACGCAAATGGTGGGCGCATCGGCAAGTGGTCAGTCAGCGCAGATTACTGTCAAACACAATGGCAAACCAGCGTTTAAAGTCAGCAGCCGACGTTTTGATTTTAGTAACGATGCTACGTCTGCTTCACTCGATTCAACGCAGGCGGGACTGGCGCAATCTGGATTCAATACGACCGAGCCTGTAAAGCCAGCGGGAGGCCGCGCTACGTCAGCTAGTCCGATGATTTCGGCGAATTCGGCCGCTTTTGTTGGGTATGTCGATACCGATTCGGTAAGCCATCCATCCGTAAAATTTCGTTATGATAAGAGCCAGAAAATTGCCTGGCTCGACCGCGAACAACGTACCGATTACGCGCGTGTGCCCTACGCTGATTCGTACCACAAATTTTACATCATGCCCGAAGTGGTACGTTGGGATTTGCCACGTCGGAAAGTTGATTTCTACCAGGTGGGTGCCAAACGCGAAGTGCCCGTTCGCTTTGAATCATACGATTATTTTCAGCCGCAACGCTATGCTGATTTAACACTTGATTACGGCTTCCACCCGCTGCAAATCGTTGCAAACTACGTATCGACCAAAAAGCAGCAAACGTTTCTGGACGAAGATATTGTCCAGTTTGCCAGCCCCAACAAAGTTAATCCGGTGGCCCTACGTGGAGCGCTCAGTCGGATGGTGTTAGAGGGTTACATGACCCGCGACCCTAATACGCAAGTTATGCGGCTAACTCGTAAAGGCATTCTCTACGTATTGGCTTACGCTGATAAGAGTGATTACGACAATTTTCAGGTGCAATCGCTATTTGCGTCAAACGACAGCATCAAAAATGCCAGCATTAATCTGGACGATAAAATGCTGACTATTCGGGGCGTTGAGCGGTTCACGATTTCCGATTCGTTAAAAATCTTTGGCTTTCCTTCCGACAAAGTGTTACGTGTGGGCAAAGGCCGCGATTTCACCCTAAATGGCCAATTGAAAGCCGGAACGCTACGTTACGCTGGTCGCGATCTCAAGTTCAATTACGACAAGTTCGCGATGAGTCTGAATAAGATCGACTCTATTACGTTCTCGTCGCAAAAACTGGCGGCTCAGGGAAAAGATGGTGAAATCGGGGGCGACATTAAGTACGAAAATCCGGGGATGGTTTATCTAGCTGGTGCAGATAATAAGTCAGGACGTGTCGCCGGAAAGAAAACAACTCAGCGGCTGGTAATGCCTGAAGGTATGACGGTTTATTTCAATCAGCCGGTCCGTGGCGATATCAAGTACAATGAGAAAGTTTACTTCAAGATTCCGGCGATTGACAACGACAGCCTCGGTAAAGGCGACATCTCATTCATGGGTACGTTCTTTTCTGACGGTATTTTTCCGCCGTTTAAGGCCGAATTGAAAACCATGCCCGATAATACGTTGGGATTCGTCCATAAAGCACCAGCGACGGGTTATCCCGTTTATAGTGGGAAAAAAGGCGGTGGCTCATCCAACGTGAAATTTACGGGTGAATTGACGATGGACAAAGGCGGCTTAAAAGCCGACGGTATCCTGAACCATCTGACTGCCAGCCTGAATACAAAAGAAATGCTGTTCATGACCGACTCGTTACTGGCATCGGGCGAGAAAGGTGAAATTAAAGAAGGATTGACGGGTAAACCGGGTGCCTCGCAAGTATATTTTCCGGCAGTTCAGCTGAACAATTATGCGTTGAAATGGTGGCCGAAATCCGACAGCATGGTCATTTCGACACAGAAGAATAACTTCAATTTTTATAACGCTACCACTAACCTCGAAGGCGGTCTGGTGCTACGTTCGTCGGGCCTGTTTGGGAATGGAACGCTACGTCGGAAAGATTCGGAGGCCATTTCCAGCAACATTAAGTTCAACAAAGATGGATTTATTGCCAGCAAGGCGCAGTTTAAGGTTATTTCTGATAAACAGGACGCCCGGCCTATCTTGCTTGGTAATGATGTGAATGTTGATTTCAATCAGGTTAAGGGTATTGTCGGACTGGCGATCAACAAAAAGGAAAGTTTGGATGATACGGTCAGTTCGAGCATGGAATTCCCGTTTGCGGCTTATAAAACCAGTATCAACCGCGCCCAGTGGAATCTGAACGCTAAAACGATTGCCATGAAAGGCGACGTGAAAACATCGACGTTTACGGCAACGGCACTGGAGCAGGAAGGCCTGACGTTTAACGGTGGTGCTGCTCTTTACGACGTAGAGAAAATGATTCTCAACATTAGTGGCGTTCCCTACGTTACGTCGGCCGATGCGCGGATTTATCCCGATAAAGGCGTGGTGACCATTAAACGTAACGGCGAAATGCTGGCCCTGAAAAATGCCCGTCTGGAACTGGATACGATCAGCTTGTTTCACCGATTGAAAAACGGAAACATTCAGGTGTTGTCACGTACCCGATTTACGGGTGATGCTACGTATCAATTTGCTACCGCAAAAGGAGACACGGCCAGCATCAAAATGGGTAGTTTCGAGCTGAAAGAAGCCCCTGCTTCGGCCTCGCCGGCGCTGACTGCCGACACCAAAAAACCAGCCAAGGGTAAACGTGGTGCTACGTCAGCCGCTACGGCCACGTATTTTACCGTAGCACGGGCTGAAGTCGATGAAGCAGATAACCTGCAACTGGCTCCCAAAATGCTCTACAAGGGCTCTATTTCGATGCAGGCGCCACAACCCGATTTAGCGCTGGATGGATTTATTAAACCCGCTCTGAAGAAACGTAAAGATTTGGTTGGGGGTTGGATTCCGTTTAAGGAAAAAGTTGAGGAACGACTTGAAATCAAAGTCGATAAGAATCTCAAAAATGAAGGTGGCCAGCAATTGGTAGCTGGTATTCATTTACGGTCTGATGGCTCGGGACTTTACCCAACGTTCCTGTCACCTAAAGAGGATTCGCGGGATCAGGATTTGTTTTCGGCAACGGGCGTTATGCGTTATGATGAAAAAGACAAAGTATATCGGATCGCTTCGAAAGCCAGCGACCTTACCACTGCTGCGACCGCTTCGACTGATAGCACAGCAAAAGTCGATAGCAGCGATGCCGACGCCGATGTTGAAAATGCCTTTACGTTCAACGATGCTCGTGGCCTGATGACGTTTAAAGGCAAAATGAATCTACTACACGCGGGTGCGAACGAATACCTGATGTCAGCGGGCTCAGCGCGGGTAAACATCGACAGTGCCCAATATCGATTCAATACATTGCTGGCTTTTGCCTTCCCCGTGCCTGACCAGATTTCTGGCCTCATCTCTGATAAAATCGTTAAAACGAATCTTGAGGAGAAAAATGATGAAGCCGCCGACGATGACTTGAATCGCCTTTCGGACAAACTGGTACCGCTGATTGGGCAACAGGCGGTAGATGCGTACCGAACGAAAGCGCAAAATTCGCACGTGGCACTTAATCTGGCTTCGCCGAAACTGAACGCGATGCTGGTGCTGGCAAATGCCAATCTGCGCTGGTCGCCCAAATACAACGCATTCTACAGCACAGGACAACTGGGCGTGTCGAACATGATGGCAACCGATATCAACGCACAGATGGACGGTTTTGTCGAAATTCGGAAAACTGTGAACGGCGATGAGGCTAGTATTTACCTCGAATCGTCACCTGATGTCTGGGTTTTCTACGATTACAAGCCAGGTAATACACCGACTGCTCTTGGTCAGTTAGCCATCATTACGTCGGAGCAGGAAATCAATGATAGATTGCTGGCCAGTTCAAAGAATTCTGGCAAAGCAACACTGGAAGTTTTTGCGGCTACCATCGACGAAAAAACGCTGTTTGTTGACCGCTATCTCGACCAGTATAAAACGAAGGCTAAACCAGTTCCCAAGCCCAAACCGCAGCCGGGTCAGAAGATTGTGAAGGAAGAGAAAAAGAAAGACGAGAAGAAAAAAGACAAGGAAGCCGAGAAAGAAGGGTTTTAATGACGTTTTTTGTTGTCCGGTGAATGTGTTGTTAGGATTCATCGGACAACAACGTAACACAGTATGAAAGCCTTCTGGCGTGAATTGCGCGACCACCTCCGCACTGATTTTCAACTCGACCTTTACGTAGCAACAGCGCTTTGGGCTGCCCTTCTGCTCGTTTTCAACTACACCGTCGATCTCGAAGATTCGTACATCGATATATACCAGGGAAAACCGCTTTGGGGCGTTCTATATTTCGGCTTGTATGCCACCGCCTACTACGTTAGCATTGCCATCTGGACTTACTTCAAGCGTCGTTCCGACATCTGGCGCAGCCGTGAATTCTGGCAACGTAGCGGTATCGCACTGATTTGCTACTCAACCTACGCCGGTTTCTACGCCGATAGTGACTGGGCTCGGCAGCTATTCGATGGGCAAATTTTTGTATTTGCTTATTACTGCCTGCACAATCTCCAATCCATCCTGACCATTGTATTGCCGTTGTATCTGTTTTATAGATTAATAGACCGGCAACGTAGTAACTTTTACGGGATGGCTCCTAAACGGAAAGGATTGACGCTTTACGTTACGTTACTGACTTTGATGATTCCGCTCATTACGTTAGCGTCGTTTCAGCCGGATTTTCTGCAATCGTATCCAACGTATCGCGCAACCAACGCTAACGAATTTTTTGGTGTGCCGGAATGGGTTACTGTGCTGATATATGAACTCTGTTATGGCTGGGATTTCGTTCCGACTGAGCTGCTTTTTCGGGGATTTCTAGTGATTGGTATGAGTCGCGTACTAGGGCCAGGTGCTGTGTTGCCAATGGTGGTCTGGTACTGTTCCATCCATTTTGGCCGACCGCTTGGCGAGGCAGTTTCATCTATTTTTGGCGGTTATCTACTGGGCGTACTAGCGCTGACGACACGTAGCATCTGGGGTGGATTGCTTATTCACATTGGTATCGCCTGGGGAATGGAAATAGCCGCCTTTCTGCAAAAATGATACGCTGCGAACGTAGTGCTACGTTCTAATTTTTTGTCCTGCTGACGAAGGAAGCAGGACAAAATCACTGCCTAATTTATCACTATGAACCATCACAAACACCCAGAACCACCTATTCCACCAGGAAAAAAATTCGATGCCATCGTCGTTGGTTCGGGTATTAGCGGAGGGTGGTCGGCCAAAGAACTGAGCGAGAAAGGATTGAACGTATTGCTTCTGGAACGGGGCCGCATGATTGAGCACGTAACGGATTATCATACAGCTACCAAAGCGCCCTGGGAGTTTCCGCATCATAACCAGCAAATGCCGCTCGAGCTGCTCAAAAAATACCCAGTTCAGAATCGCACGGGTTTTTCTATTACGGAGGCTACACATCATCATTTTGTGAATGATCTGGAGAACCCATACGTAGAAGAAAAGCCTTTCGACTGGATTCGCGGCTATCATGTGGGTGGAAAATCATTGATGTGGGGGCGTTACTCATTTCGTTTTTCTGACCTTGATTTTGAAGCAAATGCCAAAGAGGGTATCGGAACTGATTGGCCGATACGTTACAAAGACCTCGCTCCCTGGTATGATTACGTTGAAAGATTTGCGGGGATCGCTGGCGACCGCGATCGATTGCCGCATTTGCCTGATGGGCAGTTTCAGCCCGCTCTTCCAGACAATTGTGTAGAAAAGCATTTTCGTAAAAGCGTCAATACGTTGTTTCCTGATCGAAAAGTGATTTCGGCGCGGGCGGCTCATTTAACGGCTCCTACGCAGCAGCAAATAAATTTGGGACGAGCTAAGTGTCAGTTTCGAAACCTGTGCATGCGGGGTTGCCCTTACGGCGCGTATTTCAGTACGCAGTCTGCTACGTTGCCGGCCGCCCGACGTACCAAACGGCTGACGGTACGTCCGCATTCGATTGTCAATTCGATTATTTACGATGAGCAGAAAGGACGCGCTACAGGCGTTCGGGTTATTGACGAACAAACACACCAATGGCACGAGTTTCGGGCAAATATCATCTTTCTGAACGCGTCGGCGCTGGGTTCTACGTATATTCTGATGAACTCAAAATCAGGTCGTTTCCCGAATGGAATGGACGATAGTGGGCAACTGGGTCGCAACCTCATGGACCACCATTTTCACGTGGGTGCTACGGCTGAGTATGAGCATGATCTCGACAACTATTACTACGGTCGGCATCCGGCCGGGCTATACGTTCCACGCTTTCGGAACCTGCCGGGTCAGCCTAAACAGGATTTTAAACGCGGTTATGGTTTTGAAGTATACACCAATCGCGAGAATTGGGAGCATGCATTCGGAGAAGAAGGTTTCGGTGCGGATTTTAAGGAGAAAGCAACCCAATTCGGTAAGTGGAAAATTACACTGGACGCGTTTGGCGAGTGTATGCCTTATGAAGATAACCGGGTTTATCTGACCGACGAATTGACCGATAAATGGGGCCAACCGGTGCTAAAAATGGACGTTCATTATCGGGAAAACGAAGCCCTGATGCGGAAGGACGCCCACGACCAGGCCGTTCAGATGCTCGAAAAAGCGGGTTTCTCGGACATTGAGGGTTTCGATGCACAGGCACATCCGGGTCTGAGTATTCACGAAATGGGTACGGCGCGCATGGGCACAAGTCCGAAAAATTCGGTTTTCAACAAGTTCAATCAGCATCAGGTCGTAAAAAACGTGTTCTGCACAGATGGCGCCTGCATGACTTCATCGCCCTGCCAGAATCCATCGCTAACGTATATGGCTTTATCAGCGCGAGCAGCTGATTTTGCTATGAAGGCGCTCAAACGGGGCGATATTTAATTGATATAACAGTAAGAGTTTTAAGAAGCTATCTTTTGGATTTACGCTTAACGTAGTAGTATGAGAAAGTTGAATGTCAGTCGGGTTTTCTTAGTCATCAGTTTTGTAACGGGGGTTTCTGCTACGTTGCTGGGGCAGCCCAATCATTCGGCATCTGGTTTACGTCAGGGCGCTTATTTTACGGAAAAAAAAGGATACAAATCACTCAAAGCGTTTGCGAAGACGTATCAGGATAAAGCTTCCTGGGAAACTCGGGCTGCGCTAATTCGGCAGGGCATTCGCGACGGCATGACACTTCCTGAAAAACCGGATTTTGCCCCACTTGAACCAATCCGACACAGTGTTCGCGAATTAAACGGATATACAGTTGAGAACGTAGCGTTTGAGAGTTTACCTGGCATTTACGTAACAGGCAATCTGTATAAGCCGCTTAACGTAACCTCAAAATCTCCGGGAATTCTTTGTCCGCACGGCCATATGGCTTCTCTGGATGCTCGCTTGAAAGAGTACACTCAACAACGTTGTGCTACGTTGGCCCGTATGGGCGCAGTTGTATTTACATACGATATGCTCGATTACGGCGACTCGAAACAGTGCAGCCATAAACTGCCATCGGCGCTGAAACTGCAAACACTGAATAGCCTTCGCGCGCTGGATTTTCTGACTAGTTTGGCCGAAGTTGATACGTCCCGAATCGGTATGACGGGTGAATCGGGTGGCGGTACGCAGACGTTTCTCCTGACCGCTCTTGATCCACGGATTAAAGTTTCTGTTCCGGTTGTTATGGTTTCCTCCTACTTTTTTGGTGGATGCACCTGCGAAAGTGGAATGCCCATTCACCAACGAGCAACGCACCAGACCAGCAACGTTGAGATTGCCGCGTTAGCCGCTCCCCGCCCTATGCTGCTGGTTTCGGATGGGAAGGACTGGACAAAGCACACGCCCGATGTTGAGTTTCCTTACATACAGAATATTTACAACTACTACGGTGCTAAAGACCAGCTTGAAAACGTCCATCTACCCGACGAAGGCCACGATTATGGCCCAAGTAAACGGATAGCTGCTTATGCCTTTTTAGCTAATAAACTGAATCTGGACATAAACAAAGTGCTCAAAAATGATCAAATCGATGAAACACCGAATAAAATCCTTGAGCCAGCTATGTTACAGGTCTTCAGTGCTGAACACCCGCGTCCCGCAAAAGCTGTTATGGGCGACGGAGCCGTCATGCTACTGCTTAAATAGATAAAACGTTTAAACCTGAACTCTCAACTTTACCTTATGCACAATTTCAATATTAACCGACGACGTTTCTTACAAGGTACCACGGCTTCATTAGCGCTTTCTACGTTTGGGGCTAGAGGTATGGATCTTATCAATCCGCCGAAAGCCTATCGAGTAGCCCTGATTGGTACAGGCTGGTATGGCAAAAGCGATTTATTCCGCCTGATTCAGGTAGCTCCCGTTGAGGTTATAGCCCTTTGCGACGTAGATAAGCGTATGATGGAGGCCGCTGCTAAACTCGTGAGTCAACGCCAGAAGTCAGGAAAGACGCCCAAACTATACGGCGATTATCAGAAAATGCTCGCTGAAAATGAGCTGGATATTGTGCTCATCGGCACTCCCGACCACTGGCACGCGCTGCAAATGATTGATGCGGTAAAGGCTGGTGCAAACGTCTACGTCCAGAAACCGATCAGCGTCGACGTAATGGAAGGTGAAGCGATGGTAGCCGCTGCCCGGAAATACAACAAAGTCGTGCAGGTAGGAACGCAGCGTAAAAGCACTCCCCACCTAATTGATGTAAAAAAGAACGTAGTAGATGCAGGGCTTCTGGGTAAAGTCTCACACGTAGAGATGTGCTGTTATCTGCACATGCGAAACAACGGCAATCCACCCGTGCAAGCTGTTCCTGACTTCCTGGATTATAATATGTGGACTGGTCCCGCTCCGCTACGTCCCTATGACGGTTTGCCGCACGTTCGCTGGTGGCGTACATTCAAAGAGTATGGAAACGGCATTACAGGCGATATGTGCGTACACATGCTCGATACGGTTCGCTGGATGTTAAATCTCGGCTGGCCGAAGCGCATTACGTCGGAAGGTGGTATTTATGTCCAGAAGAACGGTAAATCGAACATTTCGGATACGCAATCGGCCGTATTTGAATTTGACGAACTAAATGCGGTCTGGACACACCGCACCTGGGGTACGCCTAACAACCCGGATTATCCCTGGTCATTCACGCTCTATGGCGAAAAAGGTACGTTGTGGGGTAGCACAATGCAGGCCGATTTCATCCCAGATGGCAAAGACGGCAAGAAAATGCACTTTGATGTTCTTTACGAAAAGGAAAAATATCCTGAGGACGTAACTGAGCCTACCGAGCCAAAAATTGAGCTGAATGCGGCCCCAGCAACCCGTCTGCACATGCTCAATTTCCTCGACGCCATCGAAAAAAGCGGACGTCCTATAGCCGACATTGAACAGGGACATATTTCGACGGCTAGTTGCATTCTGGCCAATATGTCGATGGAAACGGGCCGCCCAATGGTTTACGATCCGAAGAAACGGGAGATTGTTGGCGATAAAGAAGCCACAAAACTGCTCACCCGCGCCTACCGCGATCCCTGGAAACACCCGGACCCAAACAAAGTGTAGTAACGCGGCTGGAAAGCCGCAGTCTTAAGCTCAAAACTGCGGCTTTCCAGCCGCGTTACGTCGTGATGCCGCTCAATGGATTCCAGCAATGGTTTTCGTTGAGCGGCTTTATTTTGTATGGTATTTTCTATAAAGTGGTAAGATAGTTTTATACATAAATATAATAATCGTAAAAAAAACTGTTAAAAGAACGGTGCTTTTTATAACATCTACGTCAAAGGATGCAAAAGCCCCACGACAGTTTGACGACCAGACGCGGGGCTTTAAAAAGTCTAATGTTGCACCATTAAACAATTCAAAATTATGACAATTAATTTTAACAAGTTCAAATTAATTGTCGTTTCTATACTAACGCTTGTATCTATCTGCTGGTTTAGCAGTTGTCGCAAAGAAGAGAAGGTTATTACGGAAGAACAGACTGTAACAATAGGTGGAAAAAAAGTAGATAAAATTCTCATAGGCCCTGATACACCAAATCAGGAAATTACCCTTACTCAGGAGTTAACCTTGGACAATGGTCTAATACTTCCTATTGGGACTGTCATTAGCAGAATTGAGAATGACCCTTCTAGTTTAAGGTATAGACTACCTGAGAGTTACCTTGTTACCGGAGTCTCGGCAGGCGGAAGACAATTAGCCAGCTCAGCAGGAACAATTACCTGCTCATGTACGCAAGGAAATGGCTGTACTCCTTTTGTTGCTATGTCAGGGAAAAACTTGGTTGAAGGATGTGCATTAGGTAAGTACTGTTCGTCCTGTAAAACTACTCGTAGTGCAAGACAGGGTATTATCATTGAAGGTAAAGATGAAACTTGGGTTGAAGCATCCGGCTTAGATATCATCAATATAAAAGAAGGCATTCATTTCGTAATTGATAGAAAGGAACTCGACTCATTAAAATGTCCATTTTCTTTTATTATTGGAGCTGGGGAAATTCAGAAAGAAGTGTTTGATTTCATGGATGGATTTCAGAAAGACAAACTGGAGCAGGTAAGGAGCGCCAAAACGATTGCAGACATTCCTGTCGAGTATTCCCTAATTCACGTAAGTGTTTATGGTAGAGTGTTCCTGATGCCCGTACAGCGGTCTTTGGCTGAAAATTCTACAAATCCTCTTCTTAATGAACTTATATTAACCGGGCCTAATGCGAACCCGAGAATGGCCACTGCGAGTTGTAGATGTACCTCAGGCTCAAAAGGGTGCAAACTGGTGGAGAGAAATGCATTAATCGGGAAAGCAATATATTGTGAAGCTGGTGAGTGTGTTACTTGTCAGTTGAAATATTAAGTTTTGCTACTATGGTGGAAATTTCCCACCATAGTAGCAAAAATACTGTTTTCATTCGCCCTACATCCTGAAGCCGTTCAACGGAAACCAGCGCTGGTTTCCGTTGAACGGCTTCAGGATGTAGCCACTATATGAAACAATAACCAAGTGAAAAATTTTCAATTCATCGACGGAGTTATAAACTTCGTTAACAGCGCTAACGACCAGAGTAGCGAAGTGCAAGTAACCTCTATCGATAGTTGGGAGAATTGGATTTCGCGATTCAAAGCGACAAACGAAATTAAGGAACTTGACTTACGAGTCTATGATATTCCTCTTGAGAAATTTACTTTCTTTCGCTCACAGGATAATAATGTTATAGCCATACATCTTTTTATTAAGCCCACTGCCAATTTAGTTGCCCTTGTGGAAGCTGATCTAGGAAATTATGATATGACTGCTAACTGGGGAACGGAAGAAAGTAATGATTTTAAAATTATTAGCTGGAATTATAAACGTTTCATTGTTGACTTGCGCAAAAATGTTAATGAGCTTGATCATAATCTTATGTCTTTACCGACCCATGATGTTATTACGATTAGCAATGATGTTTATAGAAAGTTAAAATAATTGCTTTTCCAGCCGCGTTACGTCTTGATGCCGCTCAATGGAAGCCAGTGATGGTTTCCGTTGAGCGGCATTGTTTTGTGAGGCAATGGCCAACCGTTCCGTAAAAAAGCATGAACAAAATCTCAAGTTCGATTCTTTAAAAAGTAAGTGTGTCTGATAGGTCATATTTTTGACCTATTTCCCGCAACTCAACGGAAAACGTTATGGATACTATACATGTACTGGCAGAAGGATTGAAGTTCCCAGAGGGACCAACATTCGACGCATCAGGGAATCTATGGTGCGTAGAGCAGGAAGGAGAAGGATTATTTTGTCGGATGGCCGACGGAACAATCAAACGAATTCACACGGGCGGACGTCCAAACGGAGCAGTTTACTATCAGGAACACATCTGGTTTTGTGATTCAGGCAACAATAACATCCGGCGTCTAAATCCGACTACAGAAGAAATTGAAATCATCATTAGCCACGTTAGCGGCCAACCCCTCAATAAACCGAACGACCTACTTTTCGATGCGCAAAATAATCTAATCGTTACGTGTCCAGGCTCCCCGGACGATGGACTGCAGGGATACGTAGTAGTTTATTCCCCAGACGCTTCGATTAACATCATTGCAGATGGATTATCGTATCCAAACGGTCTCGCTTTGCTACGCGATAGTCAAACGCTTTTGATCGCTGAAACGCACGAGCAACGTATCTGGGGTGGTTTCTGGGATGCCGAAGGTCTGAGCTGGGAAACCATCAGAGTTTGGACAGACGTAATAGAAGCGCCCGATAAAGCCACAACCCCCGGCCCCGATGGTATGACTCTGGGAAACGACGGAAACCTGTACGTTGCTGTATATGGTGCAGGAATCATCCGGGTTTTTTCGAACGAAGGCAGTTTTATTCGCGATATAAAATTGCCCGGTCAAAACCCCTCAAACTGCACATTCGATCCTTCTGGTAAGCTTGGGCTGATCGTAACAGAGACGGAGCGCGGGGAGTTGCTGAGTGTTACTTTTTGAGTTCTTTTTTGTCATGCTGAGGCACGAAGCATCTTAAAGATTCATTACTCTCAAGTTTGGATACTTTAAGATGTTTCGTGCCTCAGCATGACAAAAATGCTGTTAAAGTAGCATTTGCTACGTTAGTTCATTACGCTTCTGGTAGTTCAGCAATGACCGTCACGCCACCTCGTGTTACGTCGCCAATATTCACGTTGATTTTGGCGTCCAGGGGAAGAAATACGTCGACGCGGGAGCCAAATTTGATGAAACCAAACTCTTCGCCCTGATTGACGGGCTGGCCTTCCTTAACGTACCAGATGATACGTCGGGCAACAGCACCGGCAATCTGACGTAGCAACACCTCTACCCCATTTTTGGTCTGAATAACAACCGTAGTACGTTCGTTTTCGGTACTTGACTTTGGATGCCAGGCAACCAGATATTTACCCGGAAAATACTTGAAATACCGAACAATGCCCGAAATCGGATTCCGGTTGACGTGTACGTTCAGGGGCGACATAAAAATAGAAACCTGCCGACGCCGATCTTTAAAATATTCGTGCTCGGTCGTTTCTTCAATAACCACAACCTTACCGTCGGCTGGCGCGATTACCTGTAGCTCTCCCTGCGTTAACTGGCGGGTCGGTACGCGGAAAAACTGTACAACCAGCCCAAAAAGAATCAGGCTTACGACAAGCAATAGGCCGATGGCAACTGGATTGTCGGAGAATAAATAAAAGTAAGCCAGCAAGTTAAGGGCCAGCAGAACTAGCCCCGTTGTCAGCATGATGGTATTCCCTTCGCGGTGAAAGCGCATAAGTTGATGTATGATATATGAAGTATGATGTATTCTAGATGCATCAAGGATGAACAAAATTATACCTCATACACCATACATCATACACACAGTCTAATATCCTCCCCGGAATTTATAGGTACTGGCAACTTTATCGATAGCTACGATGTAAGCCGCCAGACGCATTGGTACCTGATAACGCTGTGAGGTTTCGAACACACGGTCGAACGCGTCTTTCATCACACGGTCGGCCCGGCGGTTGATACGGTCAAGCGTCCATTTGTAGCCGATGCGGTTTTGGACCCACTCAAAATATGATACGGTTACACCACCTGCGTTAGCCAGAATATCGGGGACTACCAGAATTCCTTTGCTATTGATGATTTCGTCGGCGCTGGCAGAAGTTGGTCCGTTGGCACCTTCTACAATCATTTTGGCCTGGATAGAACCCGCGTTATCGTCGGTTATTACGTCTTCCTTGGCAGCGGGTACAAGTACGTCTACAGCCAACGAAAGCAGTTCTTCGTTCGAGATTTTTTCGGCTCCGTCAAAACCTTCCAAAGTACCTTTGTTGCCATTACGGTAATTAACCGCAGCGGTAATGTCGATACCTTTTTTGTTGTAGTACCCGCCTGAAATATCGCTGACGGCAACAACCGTAACACCCCGCTCGTGCAATAGTTCGGCTGCGAATGAGCCTACGTTTCCGAAGCCCTGAACAGCAGCCGTTGCACGATAGGGATTCATGCGAAGTTTGTCCATAGCTGCCAGCGCAGCTACCGTAACGCCCCGCCCAGTGGCTTCAGTACGCCCTAATGAACCACCCAGTACAAGCGGTTTTCCGGTTACTACGTTGTTCACGGTCATCCCTTTCGCCTTCGAGTATTCATCTACAATCCAAGCCATTTCACGTGGGCCGGTTCCCATGTCGGGGGCCGGAATATCACGATCTGGGCCAATTACGTCGAGCATGGCTACCGTGTATTGCCGGATGAGTCGTTCGATTTCACCAGCTGACATTTCGCGCGGGTTACAGGCAATTCCTCCTTTAGCACCACCGTATGGAATGTCGACAACAGCGCATTTCCAGGTCATCCAGGCCGCCAGAGCACGTACCTCGTCGAGGTGAACGGCCGGGTCGAGCCGGATACCACCTTTCGCTGGACCAAGAATATTGGAGTGAATAACCCGATACCCTTCAAACACCTTAATGGCACCGTTATCCATGGTAACGGGCAATCCGACAATGACCTGACGGGCAGGTACTTTGAGAATGTCGTACATCTCATCAGAGATGCCAACCAGTTTAGCAGCCGCGTCAAAACGCGACATCATTGATTCGAGCGGATTCTCTTTATCTTTTATCGGAGCAGGCTCAATATATCCCATGATTTTACCGTGTACTTCTTTATAAAAACAATTTTACTGACAAAGTGTGCTGCAAACTTAATAAATCATAGAAGATATTGCGAAAGGTATATTTTTTCTAAGATTAATATAATATTAATAATCCGTATAATCATCTATAATAATTACTACGTACCGAAGAGTTTTTGTTGATAAGAACCCATTACCAAAGATTCATTGGTAAAATGATAAAACGCCAGATAGTCAAAATTTCAGAAAATCACATTTATATTTTAATCAGGGGTTGAATTACCGCTTTTAAAGCATTAATTTTGTGCCCAAAATAAAGCACCCCATCTTAACATAGTACTAGCTATGGTTCAGGAAGAAAAAAAGCGCTATTCAGAAGAGGATTTGAAAGAGTTTGAGGAACTGATTAGTAAGAAACTCGACGACACACGTAGCGAGTTAAACTATATCAAAGAATCGCTGAGCAAGCGCAACGACAGTGGTACCGATAATACGTCGGGTAACTCCAAATTACTTGAGGATGGAGCCGACACCAGCGAACGCGAAAACCTAAGTCAATTAGCAGCCCGTTTGCAAAAATTCATTCAACAGTTGGATGCGGCTATGGTACGTATCAAAAACGGTACCTACGGCGTCTGCAAAGATACCGGCAAGCTGATCCCAAAAGAACGTCTGCGGGCTGTGCCTCACACCCAGCAGACCATTGAAGCAAAATTGCGGCAGTCGCGCTAAGTAAGGCTGTTGACGTAAAGTTAAATTCCGATACAAAGTTTACTGAATGGATAAACTCTTTACCGGATAGTTATTCGCGTGAGTACCAAATACTACGTTTGATAACACGCATCAAACAAACGTAACGCTGTGGCTTTGCTAAACCAGTAAAAACACTATGTTGCTTCGGCTTTACTTAAACAGCTCCGCTTCCTGACGGAGCTGTTTTATTTTAGCCTGTTTTTAAAACAAATCAGGCGTTTTTTGGTAGATAACGTAGCGTGAAAACTAAAGATTAAAACTATGCTGGAACGTTTGGAAGAAATTCGGGAAAATATATTCCGTTATCTGGAAGCCCGGATTGAATTATTTACGCTGGAAAGCCGGGGAAAAATTGAGGAAGGTGTTGTTATTGGAATCCACGGAATTGTGCTGGCTTTGCTGGCTACCATGACAACGTTATTTATATTTATCTTGCTTGCCGCTTATATTAACGAGGTTACCGAAAGCCGTTACCTAGGTTTTTTGATTATGACCGGTTTTTTTCTTTTGTTAACGATAATCTGGATAGCTGCAAAAGGCTTTTTTAAAGATAAGATTCGTGTAATGGCTTATAGTGCGATCAAGAAAAGTCAGGAGAAGAAAATTCATGAAAAGTCGGAAGCCGTTGAGGAATTGATGGCGCAAACCCGCTCGTCGATGAGTAATGCTGGTCGAGACGTTTCATAAATTTGCCAAACCGAGTTAAAACCTGTTAGTATCTTATATTGACGATTTATTTACCCACTTTTTAGCCTGATAAAAAATGGAAGATCCCAAAGTACCATTTGCTGATACAACCGCTCGGCGCGCCCAATTAATGGCTGCTACAGAGCGATTTAAGACAACAATTAGTGACAGTGTCGATAACTTGAAAGACGATGCCGTCGATGTCGGGAAAACAGCTGCATTTGTAGCGGGTGCTGCTTTAGCCGTATATTTGGTAGTTAATGCCATTCTGCCAAAGTCTGATGAGTATCGGTATGCCGAAAAATACGGCGAGCCAGACGACTGGAATGAGATATACGATGAAGAAACGTCTTCGTATCAAGAACCAGTCTCTTTGAAGGATCATTCAGAAAAGATACAGAAGGAAACAGCAAAAACGTCGGCAGCCGCGGGTTTAATTAGTGGTATCCTTACATCGGTTCTCACTAATATTGCCCGAGAGCAGCTAACTGGATTTTTAGCCCGCATCCGTACAAATAATGCCATCAATCCAACCGCTGAACCCACAGAATTCCACCAACAAGCTCCAGTCGAGCCTGTTAACTATACTCCGTGATTTCAGACGCACTGGCCGGAAAGCCTTTGCCGTTCTCATCGACCCCGATAAAACCGATGAGAACGGCCTTTTTAGTTTATTAGCACGTATAAATGTGCATCCTGTCGATCTCTTTCTGGTTGGCGGGAGCCTGGTTACCGATTACGTTCACAAAGAGGTAATCGCAACCATTCGGAAACATAGTCAGATACCCATCATTCTGTTTCCGGGTAATCCGCTTCACATTGTGTCGTCGGCCGATGCTATACTGCTCCTGTCGCTTATTTCAGGGCGAAATCCGGAATTTTTAATTGGTCAGCATGTTATTGCCGCCCCACTTCTGAAAAAAAGTGGTCTGGAGATCCTGTCTACAGGATATATGGTTGTGGACAGTGGTACGCAAACCACGGTTTCATACGTTAGTGGTACGATGCCCCTCCCCCACGATAAACCAGCGGTGGCTGCCTGTACAGCCATGGCGGGCGAAATGCTGGGGCTTCAGTTAATGTATCTGGACGCTGGCAGTGGTGCGCGCTGGCCCGTATCGCCGGAGATGATTGCTGCCGTTCGCGCCGTAGTCGACGTACCGTTGATCGTGGGTGGCGGTCTGAATTCTGGAGAACGTGCCTACGAAGCCCTCAAAGCAGGTGCTGATATGATTGTTGTGGGGAACGGTATTGAGCAAAATCCTGACTTACTGCCGCAATTGTCGGCTGTGGTGCAGGAATTTAACCAATCGGTCGTGCAGGCCTGATCTATGAAAAATTGTCTTTCTTCCGGGCTTGTCCTGGTTCTTATTACAGTTGCTACGTCGATTTATGGGCAAGCTGCTTACACTCAAACTGAGAAGCGCCTGGTGTATACGGTTGTGGAGCGACAGCCGGAATTTCCGGGCGGAAGTGTCGCTTTAAGCCGGTATCTGGCAGCTACAATCAAGGTGCCGAATGCACTGGTACGAAAAAACTACAATACAGGACCGGTAGCGGCTAAATTTATAATCGACGAGCTCGGCTATGTCCGTGATGTTCGGGTGACAACAAAGCCGCTCGACAAAAAAGCGAAGAAAGGAATGCAAGCCTTCATGGCAAATATTATTGCCGCCGTCGAACAAATGCCCCGCTGGGAACCCGGCGAAGTTGATGGAAAGCACGTAGCAGTATTTTATACGCTACCGATCGAAGTAAATATGCAGTAACGTAACACGGTCGACCATCCGTATTACGTTAAAAAAGCAGAAACGGGGAAAGAATTTTGATACGTCAAATCCTTTCCCCGTTTCTGCTTTTAGAGATTCTATACGTTCATGAGCGATTCACGACGGCGCATTTTACCGGCCGGAATTCCGAACATCATTTTAAAGCGACGGCAGAAATAGGCCGTATCCTTATAACCCACTTCGGAGCCAATGGCACGAATGCTCTTCTTGCTGGTACGTAGCAAACCAACAGCAGCTTCCATACGCTGATACTCAATGTAATCCTGCGGATTAATACCCGTCAGCATTTTGAAGTACTGTCCTACGTAATCTTCCGATACGTTTGCTACGTTAGCCAGAACCTTATTCGACAGATCTCCGCCCAGATTTTCTTTGATATAAGCGAAAATATCGATTAAGCGCGGGTCTTTAAAATACGTACTGTTGGTGACTAACTGCTCAACAAACAGGTGATTCTTAAGAATGTACCGAACAACCTCGATAACGATCTCTTCGGTTTTGATCTTAATAATCCGGCCTTTGCCTGCCAGATCGGTCATGTCTTCGGCCAGAATCTGGTCGATGGTAGTAGCCAGATGCTCTTCGCGTTTGATGATGAACGGTGGTACGTCGAGCGAATTAAAAAAGTTGACTGAATCGAAAACTTTTGCTTCGAACGATACGTAGCCGAATGAATTAGGCAGGTGCCCAATCAATTTGGGGTCGTGATTCCCCTCCCAATACGATTCACGGTGCGTCATGAACTCTTCGTTCGAGACCGTTTTGGCATTCGAGGGGTCGCCGTAGGTAACTGTTACATGTTTTCCACCCGGAATGAACAACATGTCACCAACGTCAACTTTTATCTTTTCATCACCAATAGATACTTCACCATTAAATAAAATCAGTAACGTATTTTCTACGTCATAGAAGTTCTTTATCGTAATAGGTTGTAGAATCCGAATGTTGCGGGCTTTGATAAATTTCACGCCCAGCGATTCGATTATTTTATTGTAATCTTCCATAGCTGAAAGGTTGTATCGCTAAAATATACGATTTGCACAAAGTTGCACAAAACTAATAATTTGTACAAAACTAATACAAGTATAAAAATTTCCAAAAAATAAAAAAAATAGTGCGTATTCAAGCTGAACGCGCACTATTTATATTGAAAAATTCTATTTTACTAAGAATTGCCTTATCGAATGAGCTCACGGGCGATCACTAATTTTTGGATTTCAGACGTACCCTCATAAATCTGAGTAATTTTTGCATCGCGCATCAAGCGCTCCACGTGGAATTCTTTTACATACCCATAACCACCATGAATTTGCACAGCTTCGGTGGTGGCCCACATCGCTACGTCAGAAGCGAACAATTTAGCCATAGCAGCGGCCCGTACGTAGTCTTTATGCTCGTCTTTAAGGCGAGCGGCTTTGTAAACAAGTAAACGGGCCGCTTCGATTTTAGTAGCCATTTCGGCCAATTTGAACTGAATAGCCTGGTGGTCAAAGATCTGTTTGCCAAACGCTTTCCGTTCCTGACTATATTTTAGGGACAGTTCATAAGCACCGGCTGCAATCCCTAAGGCCTGGGCTGCAATACCAATCCGCCCCCCATTCAGCGTCGACATGGCAAATTTGAACCCGAATCCATCCTCGCCAATACGATTCTCTTTAGGTACTTTTACGTCTGTAAACAGCAGCGAATGCGTATCGGACGCTCGAATGCCCATCTTATCTTCTTTCTTGCCAACAACAAAACCGGGAGTTCCTTTCTCGATAATCAGGCAATTGATACCCCGGTGTTTTTTTTCGCGATCGGTTTGTGCAATTACCAGGCAAATACCCGACGAGTTTCCGTTGGTAATCCAGTTTTTAGTACCGTTCACTAAATAATAGTCGCCTTTATCTTCAGCCGTGGTTGCCTGTGACGTAGCATCTGAACCCGCTTCTGGCTCCGACAGGCAAAAGGCACCAATGGTTTCGCCAGCTGCCAGCCGGGTTAAGTACTTCTGTTTCTGCGCTTCTGTACCAAAAGCCTCCAGCCCGTAGCATACGAGCGAATTATTAACCGACATAATCACCGAGGCCGACGCGTCGATTTTAGAGAGTTCCTCCATCGCCAGTACGTAGGAAACGGTATCCATACCTCCTCCACCGTATTCGGGCGGCACCATCATCCCTAAAAAGCCTAATTCGGCCATGCGTTTAACCTGCTCGGCTGGAAATCGGGCTTCATTATCGCGTTCAATGATACCCGGCAGTAGCTCGTTTCGGGCAAAATCGCGGGCGGCCTCCTGAACGGCGAGGTGTTCTTCCGATAAATTAAAATTCAATCCCTGTAATTCAATTGTTGCCGATGCCATATCAATTGTCTTGTTTGGGTACTTTACGTTACGTTTGTGATGTGTGGTAAATATAAAAAATGCTACGTTAATAGTATGCACGCATACTGTATGCTATGTTGGTTTAGGCAATTTTATCGAATGAATTCTATCCCAATTTCCTATTTTCAGGCTGAGGGCAACCAGATTGCTTACCGCAAATTTGGTTGTGGTCGATCAATCTTGCTGGCTTTTCATGGATTTGGGCAAACAAGTCAGGTTTACTTACCTGTACAGAAGCAACTTAGTCGAGAGTTCACCGTTTTTGCGATTGATTTGTTTTTTCATGGTGATAGCCGATACGCGGATGATCAATTGCTTACCAATCAAAACTGGAATGATCTGCTACGTTCTTTTTTAAAAGAACAGCGAATCGAGCGGTTTTCGTTGATGGGATTTAGTTTGGGTGGCCGGTTTGCGTTGACGATGGTCGAGGTATTTGCTGATTGCTTAGACCAACTTATGCTAATAGCCCCCGACGGTATTACACGTAGCATCTGGTATCGGCTTGCTACTGGCTCTGCCCTGGGACGTAGTACGTTTCACTACGTATTGGCACACTTGCCTTTACTCACTACGTTTGGCCATACCTTAACGCGGTTGGGATTACTAAATCGTACCGCGATGCGTTTCGCCGAAATTTCACTGGCTACGTCGGCCCGGCGTGAACTGGTCTACAAAAGCTGGACACAATTCAGGCTCATCCAACCCGACCTGAAGTTGATTAGCAAGAATTTAAACGACAGGGCGATACGTGTCCGATTCTTTACGGGGGCTTATGATCGGATTGTGCCAGGTTCGTATATACTTCCTTTGACCAAAAGGCTTCAGCATTATGAATTAGCGGTTTTAGAGACGGGCCACAATCATCTGATTGAACTGGCGGGTGAGCGGCTATAAGTAAAACTATTTCAGCGACTTATTTACAGCGTGCCAAAGCCCAGCGATGGAAACGACAACCAACACAATAACAATAATCTGCGTAGACGAACCCTGATTCGGATTTTCCAACAACGTACGAATTTCCCGCGCTTCATGCCCCGACCAGACGGCCAGAATGGTCCGAGGAGTCATTCCTAAAAAACCACCAAGCAAAATATTCTTCAGTTTCGCTCCCGATAAGGCAAATAACAAATTGGTCAGTCCGAATGGGAGAATGGGTGATAGTTTGGCGAAAAAAATGACTTCCAGTTCGTTGTTCAAAATACGATCCAGCACCGACTGCGCTTTGGGATTTCGCTGAATGAACGCCAGTACCGATTCATGGTCGAGCCAGCGAACCAGGCCATTAATGAACAGAATCCCCCCGAAATTGATCACGAACATTGGTAAAATGGCATTCCATCCCAGAAAATAACCGAAAATAAGGGCAAGCATGGTTGGTGGTGTTAATCCAGCCGACGTAATAGCGCATAACAGCGTGATACCCATCCACTGCCAGATCGTAAATTGTGCAATGACGTGTTCGTAGACTATAGCGTAATAGGTCAATACGGACGTAAAGACAATTGGCGTTACAGAAAGTACGATGCCCGCAACGGCAGGGCCGGTAAAGGTTTTAGTAACAGGACTTTTCACACTCTATCAAACTTCGAGACAGCGGTTGTGGTTTTCAGAAGTAACGTCGATGCCTATTTTCGCTACTTTTGACTATGAAATTTGCAACCAAAGCCATCCATGCCGGCATCGAACCGGACCCCACCACCGGCGCCATTATGACGCCAATTTACCAAACGTCGACCTACGTACAGGAATCGCCGGGTAAACATAAAGGATACGAGTATGCCCGTACGCAGAACCCCACCCGAACCGTCCTGCAAAATAATTTGGCTGCCCTCGAAAACGGAAAACATGGCATTTGTTATTCATCCGGTTTGGGTGCTACGGATGCTATTTTAAAGCTCTTTAAACCTGGTGATGAAATCATTGCCAGCAACGATTTGTACGGTGGTACGTATCGAATTATGGTACGTGTGTTCCAGGAGTTTGGCTTAAAATTCAAATTCGTTGATTTATCAAATCCAGCTAATCTGGATACAGCCATTACCTCGGCTACAAAAATGGTCTGGATTGAAACGCCTACCAATCCACTACTACGTCTGGTAGACATTTCAGCGCTGGCTGCTATTACGAAACAACGTAATATTCAACTCGTTGTCGATAATACGTTCGCGTCGCCTTATCTACAAAATCCGCTTGATTTAGGAGCCGATATGGTTATGCATTCTGTCACTAAATACCTGGGTGGACATTCCGATACGGTGATGGGAGCAATCATCCTGAATGATGACGACGTAGCACAACGGCTTGCATTCATTCAAAATGCCTGTGGTGCCGTTCCTGGCCCGCAAGACTGTTTTCTGGTGTTACGTGGTATCAAAACGTTACACATTCGTATGCAGCGCCATTGCGAGAATGCACTCAACGTAGCAAACTTCCTGCAACAACATCCAAAGATTAGTCAGGTGTATTATCCTGGTCTTGAGTCGCATATGGGTCATGAGTTGGCGAAACGGCAAATGCGGGGTTTCGGTGGCATGCTTTCGTTTGAACTCAAAGGTGATTTGATGACGGATGCCGTGCGCGTTATGGAAAGTTTCGAAGTGTTTTCGTTAGGCGAATCATTAGGTGGGGTCGAATCATTGTGTACGCACCCGGCCAGCATGACGCACGCCAGCATTCCGAAAGAAGAACGGCAACGTAACGGTCTAAAAGATACCTTGATTCGCCTGAGTGTGGGTATCGAAGACGTTGAGGATTTGATTCAGGATTTGGAGCAGGCGATTGGGTGATCAATTTTTGTCAAGCTTCGTCAGCATGACAAAAAGCAAACAAATTGACCAGTAGTGCATAGACGGGTCTAAAGTGTTAACTTACAGGCTCGTTCTAACTGTTAATGCGCTTTTTCTACTCGCTACTGCTTCTTTTCTGCTTCCATTCGGTGCTGGCACAGCTGCCGACGGGTTTTGTGCAGCGACAGGTAACTGGTAAGCTGAATCCTACTACACTGACGTTTTCGCCCAACGGTCGCCTGTTTGTGGTAGAGAAAGACGGGAGAATTCGGGAAATCATTAACGACGTATTGGCTCCCGATCCCTTTCTGACCCTTTCAACTATTGATACCAACAACGAACGAGGCTTGTCGGGCCTCTGTTTTCATCCCGATTTTCCACAAACGCCCTACGGCTACGTCTATTACACCGTAAAAAATCAGAATCGTAATCGGCTGAGCCGTTTTCGTGTTTCCAATGGAGTCGCTGATCCGCAAAGTGAAACGATCCTGATGGAGTTTGACCCGCTGCCGGGCACCATTCACAATGCGGGTGGACTAAAATTTGGCCCTGATCGAAAACTATACGTAGCGACCGGCGATGGAACCAATGCCCCAGCCGCTCAGCAATTGACAAGTTTATTAGGGAAAATACTACGTTTGAATGAAGACGGCAGCATTCCGACCGATAATCCCTTTGTAAATCAGTTAGCGCCCCCCTACAGCGCCATTTATGCGCTGGGCTTGCGTAATCCCTTTGCAATGGACATTGATCCAGTAACAGGCCGTATCCTGGTAGGTGACGTAGGAGGCAGTAATTTTGAAGAAATTAATGAGATAAAAGCCGGCCAAAATTACGGCTGGCCACTTATTGAAGGACCTCAGACGAATCAGGTAGCACCTGAACGTTACGCCGACCCAATTTATTCCTACCGCCACGACCCCGGTTGTGCTGTAACGGGTGTCGCTTTTTATAACCCAGCTACAATCCGATTTCCGGATGAATACAAGGGTAGTATCTTCTTCTCCGATTATTGCAGTGGTACGATTTCAATTCTGAACCCTACAACCGGTAAACTAACCAGTACATTCCTGACGAAGATTGACCGGGCACTATCCATTGCCACTAGTCCTGACGGATATTTGTACTACATCGCCCGAGGAGGATTGGGCAGTGGCAGTCAACAGGATAATACGTCAACCTGGAACGGTTCTCTACATAAAGTGTCGTTTTTTGATTCAGGACGGCCTTATATCAGTAGCCAGTCGTCTGGAAAATTAGTGCCCGTAAGTGAATCTGTTACGTTCGATGTAGAGGCCATAGGGCAAAAGCCGCTAACGTATCAATGGTGTCGGAATGGTACCCCGATCAATGGAGCCAATCAGCGAAATTATACGCTTAGCATTCCAACTTTAAGCGATAACGGTGCTACGTTTTCGTGCGTCGTGAGTAACGGATTGGGCACTACTACGTCGACGAACATACCGTTACAGGTGGTACAGGCTCAACGACCCGTAGCTCGAGTTCGCCAGCCAGCCACCAACACTACGTATCGAGGGGGCGATTTGATACTATTTGTTGGTGACGCGCTCACCGTTAATCAGCAGCCTCTTACCAATGCGAAAATGACCTGGTGGATCGATTTTCATCACGATGGGCACATACACCCGGCGCTTGACCCTGTAACAGGAGTGAATGCGGGGAGTTATCGTGTACCACGTGTAGGCGAAACTGCTACGTCGGTCTGGTATCGGGTGCATTTGCTGGTTACGGATGTATCGGGGCTGACGAGCGAAACGTATGTGGACGTAAAACCGGAGTTGGCCAGCGTTACGATCGGCAGCAGTTTAACCGGTGTGCGTGTCTATCTGGATGGCGAACCCAAAGATGCTAACGTAACATTCAACGCAGTGGTTGGCATGCTACGTCGACTCGAAACCAAGCCATATCTGGCTTCTTCCGACGGTTTTCGTAAGTTTCTGGGATGGGGAAATGGACAGAACGCCCCACTCATTACGTACGAAGTTCCGGCAGGTGGCGGCAAACTGGAGATGCAATATGAGCCGCAGCCCTCCTCTTCTGGCAATGGCCTATGGGGTGAGTATTATAAAAATACCGACGAATTAAGTGGGATCCCTACGCTCAGCCGTGCTGACGAAACCATTGATTTCGACTGGGCGCAAAGCGAACCGGCTCCTGAGATCGGATCGGATAAATTCACTGTGCGATGGACGGGCAAAGTAGTGGCCCCTATTACGGATACGTACAGCTTTTTTACCGAAACCGATGATGGAGCGCGACTTTGGGTAAACAATAAATTATTAATCGACCATTGGACGTATCAACCCTCCAGAGAATGGCTTGGGCAGATTGATTTAGTAGAAGGCCAATTGTACGATATTCGGATGGAATACTTCGAAAATGAAGGGTATGCCAATGCCCATCTGTTATGGAGTTCGCCCCAGTTTGAGCGGGCTATTATTAGTAAAACTCAATTACTGAACGACAAAGTCATTACGTCCACTCAACCCGAAACAGAACGTAGTTTGGCGGTATTCCCAATTCCTGCTCATGACCAGCTAGCGGTTCGCTACGTTGCAATAGCTACCGGAAACGCCCAACTCGAGATCACCGATTTGCTGGGCCGACTGATTTACGAACGTCCGGTCCGGTTTACAATCGGCCAAAACGAATACAAAATTGAAAGCAGTAACTGGCCAGCGGGTTTGTATCAAATAAACCTGAAATCCGCCGACCAGCCAGCTTTGTATCGGCGGGTGTTGATACGTTGAAGTTTACATTAGACTATAATTTTAAGGTGAATTTATTGATAGTGTTAAAGAACGTAATATTATCATGCACATACCTTATCAAGAGTTATTTGGCCGCCAACCTGACTTTGAAGTGACATATCATATTTATTCTCCTGAAGAAGGAGGACGAACATTGCCTGGTTTTCAAGGTACTCTTTGGGATTTTATGGATGATGTGGATCGGAATGGAATGTACATGATATATCCAGAAATACTGAATTTGACGACGAGAGAGCCATTCGAGCGGGGTATGCCAATCCCAGAGAATGGAATAGCTACCATGTGGATATTGAGTTCTAAGCTTCGCTCGCTTCATCAGCAACGTATCAAAGTCGGAACAAGAGGCTATTTTATGGAAGGGTCAAAAAAGGTTGCTGTTTGTGAAGTAACAAACATTATCAGTTTATTCAGTAATCCCGTAGAATAGAAAAGGCCGAACTCAGTGTTCGGCCTTTCGATGAAGTTAGTTATGAACACCCGAACCCATCGAAACAAAATCCAGTAAATCCTTTTAATCCTAAAAATCCCGGTTCAGACAAGCTTCTTATACTTAATCCGCGTTGGCGTCGCGTCGGTGCCCAGGCGTTTGCGTCGATTTTCTTCGTATTCTGAGAAATTGCCTTCGAACCAGTACACTTGCGAATCGCCCTCAAAGGCTAAAATATGGGTCGCAATCCGGTCGAGGAACCATCGATCGTGGCTGATGACAACGGCGCATCCGGCAAAGTTTTCCAAACCTTCTTCCAAGGCACGTAACGTATTGACGTCAAGGTCATTGGTAGGCTCATCGAGTAAAAGCAGATTGGCACCTTCCTTGAGTATCATGGCCAGGTGAACCCTGTTACGTTCTCCACCCGATAACGTACCGATTTTCTTTTCCTGGTCGGCGCCGGCAAAGTTGAATCGGCTCACGTATGCACGCGCATTCGATTGTTTTCCACCCAGCATAATCCATTCGTTGCCGCCCGAAATTGTCTCGAAAACGGTCTTGTTGGCATCTAGTCCGTCGTGTTCCTGATCTACGTAGGCCACTTTCACAGTTTCGCCCACATCGAACGTACCAGTATTTGGTTTGTCACGACCCGTGATCAATTTGAAAAGCGTCGTTTTACCGGCTCCGTTGGGGCCAATAATGCCAACAATACCACCCTGTGGTAACCGGAAACCCAGATGCTCAAATAATAGTCGGTCTCCGAATGCTTTTGATACGTCCTCAGCTTCTATCACCTTCGCGCCCAGCCGTGGACCTGACGGAATAAAAATTTCCAGCCGTTCATCTTTCTGGCGATTGTCTTCGTCGAGCAGTCGTTCGTAGGCACCCAAACGGGCTTTCGACTTCGCCTGACGCGCTTTAGGAGCCATACGTACCCACTCTAGTTCGCGCTGTAACGTTTTTTGACGCTTCGATTCGCTCTTTTCTTCTTTGGCTAATCGTTGCTGTTTTTGGTCGAGCCACGATGAGTAATTTCCTTTCCAGGGAATACCTTCTCCCCGGTCGAGTTCGAGAATCCAGCCTGCTACGTTATCCAGAAAATACCGGTCGTGCGTAACAGCGATAACCGTGCCGGGATATTGCCGCAAATGTTCTTCCAGCCAGAGTACTGATTCAGCATCGAGGTGGTTGGTCGGCTCATCGAGTAGTAGTACGTCGGGTTGTTGAAGTAATAATCGGCAAAGAGCCACTCGCCGTTTTTCTCCTCCGGATAGGTTGTCGATAATAGCTTCCTGAGGTGGGCAACGTAGCGCGTCCATCGCCCGTTCGAGTTTCTGGTCGAGTTCCCAGGCGTTGTAGTGATCGAGTTTTTCCTGTACTTCACCCTGACGCTCAATCAATTTGTCAAAGTCAGCATCGGGATCGCCGAAGGCTTCGTTAATCTCGTCGAACTCTTTCAGCAAGTTAACAACTTCCTGAACACCCTCCTCAACAACCTCCCGAACTGTCTTACCTAATTCAAATTTTGGCTCCTGTTCAAGCATACCAACAGAATATCCTGGAGAGAAAACAACTTCTCCGGTATAATTTTTGTCTATACCTGCAATGATGCGGAGCAATGTTGATTTTCCCGAGCCATTTAATCCTAATACGCCGATTTTGGCACCATAAAAAAAGGAAAGGTATATATTCTTTAGGATTTGTCGGTTTGGCGGAATATTTTTACTCACGCCTGCCATCGAGAAAATTATGGTTTCCTGACTCATTAATTTCTAATAGATTTGTGGTTGGTAACAATCCTCAAAATTAACCGACAGCGCAGCCTTAACCAAGTACATTAATGGAAAACGCTTCACTGGTAGATGAATACGGTTACGTCAAAGACGGAAAGGTATTTTTAAAAGGCTACCTGGAATATGAAGACCGCCAGATTGGCGAAGTAAAACGCACGGAGCAGGAAGCGCTCGACTATTTTAAGAATCGCTTCATTATTGCCGAGAACAAAGTTGGTCAGCTCGAAAAAGACATCGAAGAAGCCCAGAACAAAGGCTCTTACCTGACAAAACTGGTTCAACTCCGCAAGAAACTCATTGGCTTCGATGCACTCGGTGACTTTTTGCCCTTGCTCGATCGATTAGATGAGCAAGAGAAGTTGTTAGCTGATTTAATAACAGTTAATCAACGCAAGAATCTTGAGATTAAGCAGGCGCTGATTGCCGAAGCTGAAGCCATTGTCGATAGTAATGACTGGCGCCCCACGGCCGATGCCCTGCAGGAAATCAAGACGAAATGGATCAAGACGGGCCCCGTTGAAAAAGCGTCGGATGCCGAAATCGAAGGGCGTTTTCAGCAACTGCTGGATAGCTTTTTCCAGCGTCGGCGTGAGTTTTTCAACGAGCAGAACAAAATTATTCAGGAAAGACTGGATAAGTATGATGAACTGATTCGGCTGGCGTTTCGGGCGAATCGCCTGGGCGATCTGGATGCTGCTTTTCAGGAAGTGCGCCGGTTGAACAACGCGTGGAAAGCGGTGGGCGAAGTACCGATCAAGAAAAGTGGCAAGCTGTATAAGCAGTTCAAGAAAGCCACGACGATGTTCTACGCCAAGTACAACGACGCGAAGGGCATTGTTATCGAGAAAAAGGTCGATCCACGTATTGAAGCCCAGATGAAAATGGCCGACGAAGCTGAAAAGCTATCGAAACAGTCCGATATTTTTGCGGCTGCCGAACGGGCCAAAGTGCTGCTCAATAGCTGGAAAGAGATTCGGGTGCCCTTCAAAATGCAGGATAAAGTAATAAACGAGCGATTCAGGGCGGCCTGCGATAAGATTTTTGAGCTTAGTTATCTGGGACGGGTTATCACCCGGAAATACCCGGCTTTTGAACTGAAAAGCCAGAGCGAGCAGATTCGCACCAAAATTCGCGAGATGGAATACCTCGTCAGACGGGAGAAAAGCGATTTGCAGTTTGCCCTTCAGGATGCCGATGGACTTGATCCGAACAACGACGCTGACAAGCAGGTATTAAACAAGATCAACACGCAGAAACGTAAAATCGCGATGAAAGAAACCATTCTTCGCGAATTACAGAAACAGCTGGATTCGGCTGGTTATTAGGATAACGTACCAATAAAAACGAAACGTGCCACGTAGTACTACGTGGCACGTTTCGTTTTATGAACTTGTTATTGGGGTATGGAAACTAACCTGAATATCACCGCTACGTTGCCCTCAGACGCCGACTTTCGGTCGGCCATTATTCCCGGTAAATTTGTTCGACTCGAATACCTGACCGACTTAAACGAGTACATTAAAACTGACGTACTGATCAAACAACTTACTTGGGCCGACGGTGCTGAATGGCTCGAACTGGCAACGGGTGAAACCATTCCACTCGACCGGGTAGTTTATGTGTCGGGTAAATTATCGCCCCGCTACCCAGGCTACGAAAGCTACTCCTGCGATTGTTAGTTGATAACGTCGAATCCGCAATAAGGCACCAGCACCTTCGGAATACGAATGCCGTCTGGCGTTTGATTGTTTTCCAGAATCGACGCCAGAATCCGTGGCAGGGCCAGTGCTGATCCATTCAGCGTGTGCAGAAGCTGCATTTTCCCCGGTCCGTCGCCACGGTCTATTTTGGAACGTAGTTTGAGCCGGTTAGCCTGATACGTTTCAAAGTTAGAGACAGAGCTTACTTCCAGCCACCGTTGCTGCGCGGCCGACCAAACTTCCATATCATACGTTAGCGCCGACGTAAAGCCCATGTCGCCCCCGCAGAGACGTAGTACGCGATAGGGCAATTCCAGTTTTTGGAGCAGTCCCTGAACGTATTGACTCATTTCTTCCAGCGCAGCATACGAGTTTTCAGGCTTCTCGATCCGGACAATTTCCACTTTATCGAACTGATGCAGCCGGTTCAGTCCACGTACGTGCGCACCCCACGAACCCGCTTCGCGCCGGAAACAAGGCGTATAACCCACGTTTTTGACCGGCAACTGCCCTTCTGGTAAAATGACGTCACGATACAGATTGGTAATCGGAACCTCAGCCGTGGGAATCATATACAATTTGTCTTCAGTAACGTAGTACATCTGCCCTTCCTTGTCTGGTAATTGTCCCGTACCAAAACCAGAATCTTCGTTGACAACAATAGGCGGCTGAACTTCGGCGTAACCAGCTTTCAACGCTTCGTCCAGAAAAAAGTTAATCATGGCTCGCTGCAAACGCGCCCCTTTCCCCCGATATACCGGAAAACCCGCTCCCGAAATTTTGACACCTAGTTCAAAATCAATCAGCGGTCCACCATCGGGACCATATTTTTTGATGAGTTCCCAGTGGGGTTGAGCGCCATCATATAACGTCGGTTTCGCACCGTTTTCAAGCACAACCTCGTTGTCATCAGCGCTACGTCCCGGTGGTACGCTACTGTGCGGAATATTCGGAACCGTAACTAATACGTTCTGTAGCTCAACTTCTATCTGACGTAGTGATTCAGCCAGATCTTTCGAACGTACTTTCAATTCCGCTGTTTCGGCTTTTGCGGCTTCGGCAGCCGTCTTATCGCCACTTTTCATCAACGCCCCAATCTGGCTCGCTTTCGCGTTCGACTGAGATAATACGTCGTCAAGTTCACGTTGAGTATCGCGTCGTTGCTGGTCGAGCGTTAGTAGCTGCTCAACGACATCGGGCGCATTGGCAAAGTTTCGTTTCTGGAGGCCGGCCAGTACGGTTTCTTTATTCTCGCGAATGAAAGCAAGTTGAAGCATCAGGTTGTAATGATAAGGCGTTTTACTTCTATGTTTTGGTACGTTCTGAGGGCTTATACTTACGTATTACACCGAAAACAGCCCTTTATTCAAAGCATTCAGTGCATCGGCTTTGTATGTACCGTGTATCAGTAACGACAGATTGCTTTCAGTGCCGCCATAGGAAATCATCCGGATCGGAATATTTTCCATCGCGTTAAAAACTCGCACGGCAACACCTTTATTATCAGCGCTAAAATTGCCAACAATGCAGATAATTGTCTGGTCGAAATCGGGCTCTTCGAGTGTACAGAATTTCTTGAGTTCATTCGTTATCTCCTGGATCCGTTCGGTGTTGTCAATCGTTACCGATACCGACACTTCCGACGTAGTGATCATATCGACGGGCGTTTTATACTTCTCGAAAATCTCGAAAATCCGACGTAGAAAACCATACGCATTCAGCATACGAGTCGAGTGAATGTACAGAGCCGTGATGCCATCTTTGGCGGCAATTGCTTTAAATACTGCGCTTGATGTGGCCGACGCTTCGGGGCGGTCAGCAATCAACGTACCGTATGCACTTGGTTGCATCGTATTTTTTAGACGTACCGGTACGCCGAACATCCGCGCGGGCGTAATCGTAGACGGATGCAGAATTTTTGCGCCGAAGTAAGCCAATTCAGCCGCTTCATCGAAGGTCAACTCACGAACCGGGAACGTGTTTTTTACGATACGTGGGTCGTTGTTGTGCATGCCGTCGATGTCGGTCCAAATCTGGATTTCTTCGGCTTTGATGGCACCCCCAATCAGCGAAGCCGTATAGTCTGAACCACCTCGTTTCAAGTTATCAACTTCGCCACGCGGATTCCGGCAAATGAAGCCCTGCGTAACAATAATTTGTTTATCAGCATGCTGCGGTAACAATTCAGTCAGTTTGTTCTTCGTATACTGAATTTCTGGTTCATTATCAGCGTCGATACGTATGAATTCCAAAGCGGGCAGTAGCGCCGACGAAACCCCTTCTTCGACTAGATACGCCTGGAAAATCTGCGTACTCAGCAGTTCACCTTCGGCCACAAGTTCTTTCTCCTGCTTCAGCGCAAATGGTTTGATCGTTGCCAGCGAGCGAATGAAGGAAAATTCATTCTCAATAATTTTCTGCCCGGAAGTCTTACCGACTTCAGTCTTATATAACTCACCGACAAAGCTATCGTAGTGGGCTTTCAACGTATCGATTTTAGCCAGAGCGTCGGCATCATTGTTCGCTTTCAACGATTCGCCAATGGCTAGCAACGCATTCGTTGAACCTGACAGTGCCGACAAAACGACAATCTTAGGTGTGCTGTCTTCTGTAATCAATTTACGTATCGACTGCATACGTTCGGGTTTTCCGACCGACGTACCACCAAATTTCCAGACTTGCATTTTTAAAAAGTGAAAGAGTGAATGAGTGAAAGAGCGAATAAGCGAGCGTTGTTGTATTCACACGTTCACTCATCCGCTAATTCACTCTTTAAAACTTACTATAAACCTGTTGTTGTAATCCAATCATTTTGATGGCCGTGATAGCTGCTTCATCGCCTTTGTTACCATGTATACCACCCGCCCGGTCAAGAGCCTGCTGCTGGTCGTTTGGCGTTAAAACGCCGAAAATGACCGGCTTACCTGTTTTCATCCCAACATTGGTAAGCCCTTGTGCCACAGCGTGATTAATGTAATCATTGTGCTTAGTTTCGCCCTGAATCACGCAGCCAATGGCAATGACGGCATCAATGTCATCGCGTTGAGCAAACCATTGAGAACCAAGGCTTAACTCATAACTGCCCGGTACGTTGCCGCGTATTACGTTCTCAGGTTTGGCTCCATGTTGAAGCAAAGTCTGATACGCTCCGTCGAACAATGCTTCGGTAACTTCACTATTCCATTCCGAAACCAGTATCGCAAACCGGCGCTCACTGATATCCGGCAATTCGTCCGTTGAAAAGACACTCAGGTTTTTTTGGGCAGAGGCCATTGGAATTGTGTTTTTGGTTCTGAACCGGGATTTAACAGATTTAGGGATTTACAGGATTGCTTACGTTGCAGAAAGTAGAGTAGAAACAAAATCGTGTAAATCCTTAAATCTGTTAAATCCCGGTTCAGAAATGAAAAAGGACAAAACCGGGGTCGGCTTTGTCCTTTGGCTGTATTGAAAAATCAAGTACGCTTACGACTCGCCGACCGTTGCTTCGAGCATGGATTTATACTTCTTGGCATTGGATACTTCGGACGACTGGCCGTACTTTTCAATAATTTCGTCATAAGCCTCAATAGCTTTATCGTTTTGCTTGGCTTGCTCATACGCAACAGCCAACTTCAGCAGATAGCCGGGCGTAAAATATTTATTAGGCTTATAATCAGCCGCTTTGCGATAGTAGCTGGCAGCTTCTTCATAGCTCTTCTTCTCCATGTTGGCATCGCCAATGAGGGCATACGCACGCGCCTGCACCAGCAGATCCGACGAACTGAAGTCATTCAGATGCGTAATAGCTTCATCGTATTTACCTTGTTTAAGCAAGGCAAGGCCAGCATAAAACTCGGCCAGATTACCGCCGGGGGTAGAACCATAATTTTCGGCTACCGAAAGCAATCCTGCCGTTTTACCATCACCATTCAACGCTTTTTTGAGCGAATCGGCTTCGAGTTGATAAACCGCTGAGAACATCTCTGTCTGCGCAGTTTCGTCCTGCGTGCTGACATAGTAGCGATAGCCAAAGAAGCCAGCAACCAACAACACAATCCCACCCAATACGCCTAAAACGATATTTCGGTTCTGGTCAAAAAAATCTTCGGCCCGCTCAAACTGGCCGGCTAACGCGTCCGGATCTTCCAAAAACTCCAATCCGCTGTTCTTTTTGCTCATGCTTTTGCAATTTGGACTGCAAAATTAGGAATATTTACTCTTGTGAAAAAGCCTAAGTCTGAAAAGTTTACGAATATTAATCGGTACATACCGCCATATCACGTACTGCCAACACTTCCGACGGACGTACTGGCCTGATTTGACCAGCCAGTAATGTTTCAATAGCAATAGCTTCGCCGGTTAACGTCACGAACTCAACCTCAAATGCCTGACCATTATTATAGACGGTCAGAATAGTGCCTACATCGCCGACCTTCAGTCGACCGTTGGCGATATCTTCCTGTAAGACAACCAAATCAAATTCGCTCATACGTAGTGATATGGGTTTAATAAAGTAACGGCCGATGTCTGGACTTGTTTTGTTAAAAATGATTTACCTTTGCCGCAGCTAATCTTCTTAGGGGTGCCCTAATACAACGGGCTGAGATTATACCCATTGAACCTGCGCGGGTAATGCTGCGAAGGGAAATGTGCTCACAGGTAATACTTGTGAGTTTTTGCAAAAACTATACCAACTAAAGGTAGGTTTGGCCCCTTGCCTATCGTAACTCTTTTTCAATGATGAAAAAAAGTACGATTGCGCGATTTTTCGCTTATTTATTGCTGACAGAGCTATTCAGCCTGTCGACGCTGCCCGCCTGGGCTCAACTGACTATTTCGGGTACGGTGAACGATGCCGACGGCGGTACGTTGCCCGGTGCTGCTATTGTGCTCGAAGGGACGTACAAAGGCACATTCACGGATGCTAGCGGCACGTTCCAACTCACCAATATGAAGCCGGGGAACGTATCACTACGTATATCTCTCTTGGGGTATGAACCGCAGGTGCAGGTCGTAGACTTAACTCAAAACGCTACGTTGTCTATTAAACTGGCCAAAACCGCCGTGGCCGTAGACGAAGTGGTAGTAAGTGCCACGCGTGCCAATCAGAAGTCGGCAATTGCGTATACCGACGTAACGCGGCAGGAGTTGAACAAACTGAATTTGGGTCAGGATATTCCGCAACTGCTCAATTTTACGCCGTCCATTGTCACTACGTCCGATGCGGGTGCGGGCGTGGGATATACAGGTATCCGAATACGTGGGTCCGATGCGACGCGGGTGAACGTAACGCTCAACGGGATTCCGTATAATGATGCCGAGTCACAAGGGACGTTTTTCGTGAATATGCCCGATTTTGCATCGTCGGTCAGTACGGTGCAGATTCAGCGGGGCGTCGGTACGTCGACGAACGGGGCAGGGGCGTTTGGCGCTTCGGTGAATATTCAGACCAGCAAGCTAGAGGAAAAACCATACGCCGAAACCAACGTATCAGTTGGCTCGTTCGGTACGCGAAAAGTGAACGTATTGGCAGGAACGGGGCTACTGAACAACCATTTCGTGCTGGATGCCCGCCTGTCGAAAATTAACTCCGATGGTTACGTTGACCGTGCCTTCTCTGATCTTCGTTCATTCTATATCTCAGGTGGTTACTATACGAAAAAAAGCTTTTTTCGGCTGAACGTATTTTCGGGTCAGGAACAAACGTATCAGTCGTGGGGCGGGGTGCCGGAAAGCCTGCTGAAAACGAATCGGACATATAATGGCTACACCTACGACAATGAGACGGACAACTATCAACAGGATAACTATCAACTCATTACGTCGCACGAACTGAGCCGGAAATGGCGGTTGAACGTATCGCTTTTTTATACCAAAGGTCGTGGCTACTACGAGCAATTCAAGCCTAACGATAGCTACAGCAAATACGGATTGCCGAACGTAGTGATTGGCGATTCAACCATCACCAGAACCGACATCATCCGCCGTCGCTGGCTCGAAAATGATTATTACGGAACTGTTTTTTCGCTCGATTACAACAGTTTTGGTAAACTAACAGCCAACATCGGCGGTGGATGGAATCAGTATAGCGGAAAACATTTTGGCGAAATTATCTGGGCGCGGGTGGCCGGAAATACGAACATTCGTCAGCATTATTACGACGACGATGCGCTCAAAACGGATTTTAACCTCTATGCGAAAGCCTTCTACCAGTTCAGTAATCGGCTCAATAGTTTTCTGGATGTTCAGGTACGTACCGTCGGGTATTCGTTTCTGGGATTTAATAGCCAGTTGCAGAATGTGCAGCAGGAAGCTAACCTGACGTTTTTCAACCCCAAAGCGGGTATTACGTATACGCTAAACGACAGGGCAACAATTTATGCGTCCGTTGGCGTAGGCCATCGCGAACCCAATCGCGACGATTACACTCAATCGACACCCCAGAGCCGACCAAAAGCGGAGCAACTCATTGATTACGAAGCTGGTTATAAACTTCAGACGGAAAAATTGGCGTTCACGGCTAATCTGTATTACATGGGTTATATGAATCAACTGGTATTATCCGGTCAGTTGAACGACGTGGGCGCGTATAACCGAATCAATATTCCGGTGAGCTACCGGGCCGGACTGGAACTGGAAGCGGGTATTCGGCTGGCTAAACAACTCCGCTGGAATGTGAATGCTACGTTCAGTCGCAACCGGGTTCAGAATTTCACCGAATATCTCGACGATTATGACAATGGAAATCAGGTAGCGCGACAGTACAGCCAGACAGATATTTCGTTTTCGCCCAATCTGATTGTCGGGTCGCAACTACTGTATTCGCCTGTCAATCGATTAGAGCTGAGTTTATTATCGAAATACGTTGGGAAACAATATCTGGATAATACGTCGAATGAGGGCCGGATATTGAATCCGTATTTTACAAATGATATTCGCGCGATTTTTACATTGAAACCAGCCTTCGCGCAGGAAATCGCTGTTACGTTCCTTTGTAACAACGTATTCAATACATTATATGAGTCCAATGGCTTTTCGGTGCCTTACATTTCTGAAGGGAAAATAGTCAACGATAATTATTACTATCCTCAGGCCGGACGTAACGTTCTGGTGGGTTTGCGTTTACGATTTTAGATCTTACTAATGAATATATGGGGCATCGCCCTATATATTCGTTAATAAGATTCCTCCACCAGCGGAATAACAAAAAGAGCCATTTGGCGTACCTTTGCCGCCAGTATAAATAGAGACGTATTATGCATTACGGCTATTTCAACGGTACCATTGCCCCAACTGACCAGCTCGCGGTGGGCATCACAGACCTTGGCCTGCTTCGGGGGTATGGTCTGTTCGATTACTTCCTGACGTACAACGGCAAACCATTTCAGTGGGACTGGTACTGGGAGCGTTTTCAGAATTCGGCCATGCGTATGCATTTGCCGCTGCCCGTTACCAAAAACGAAACCTTCGGAATTATCACGGACCTTATCGAACGTAGCGTCGATGCGGGTACTTCGGCCGATATGGCGTTTCGGTTTGTGATGACGGGCGGTTATTCTGCCGATAGCATAAGCATTGAACAACCGAACCTGCTGATTCTGACTGAATCGATTCACCCGGTTCCTGCTATTCAATACGAACAGGGAATTAAGGTGATTCTGGACGAATACGTTCGCGAAATGGCGGAGGTGAAAAGTACAGATTACAAACGGGTTATTCTGATGGCAGAAGCCATTCGGGCTGCCAGAGCTTCCGATTTATTGTATCAGAAAGGGGGCGAAATCAGCGAATTGAGTCGTAGTAATTTCTTTATCGTCAAAGGAAATCAGATCATTACGCCCGACCGACATATTCTCCACGGTATAACCCGTCGCACAGTAATGCAACTGGCCCAGACCGATTTTGAGGTAATAGAACGGTCAGTTCTGCTCTCCGAACTCTATGACGCCGACGAAGCTTTCACAACCAGCTCCACTAAAAAAGTACTGCCAATCGTGCAAATCGGCGACCTGACTATTGCTGACGGTCACGTAGGGCCAACCTCAAAATTCCTGTTGCAGCAGTTTGATGAACTGACGAGAAACTGGTAATTCCACCCTACAATCAGCCGTTTTTGTCATGCTGAGGAACGAAGCATCTTAAGGTTTCCTTATTTGTGTGCTAGGATGCATTAAGATGCTTCGTTCCTCAGCATGACAAAAATAGGCTGAATGTCAGCCGCATATCGTTTAATGACCTCAGCCGTAATTTCCGCTTCCTCTTTAATACGTGCCAGGCAGGGCAGTTTCGTATAGGAAAGAATAAACTCTTCCGTAGCTGGGTTAGTAGTTCCATTAAAAACGATTCCCAAAAGTGGAATCTGGCGGTTCCGGCAGGCTTCCACCGAAAGCAGCGTGTGATTGATACTTCCCAGATAATTTCTCGACACCAATACAACTGGCAAATCAAATTTCTGTACAAGGTCGATATTTAGATACGTATCATTGAGTGGCACCATCAATCCCCCAGCCAGCTCAATAACCAGCGCGTTATCAGTTTGGGGTAACGTAATGGAATTCGGTTCAATCGTTATACCATCCAATTCGGCAGCCGCGTGGGGCGATAAGGGTTGGGCCAACCGATACGTTTCAGGATGAACTTGCGAAATAGAATTACTTATTAATCGACGTACCGTAGTTGTATCCGAATCCGTCAACGCGCCCGATTGAACTGGTTTCCAGTAATCGGCCTGAAGGGCTTCTACCAGAATCGCCGACACGACTGTTTTCCCAATCTCGGTGCCAATACCCGCAACGATCAATTTAAGGGGTTCACTAGTAAGATTCATGGGACTGATAACGTAGCGCAGTTTGTAAGACCGTCAATAACTGATCTATCTCCTCATTTGTATTGAACGCGTGAATACAGATACGTAGCCGCTCCTGGCCAGCCGCAACCGTCGGACTGAGAATGGCTCGTACATCCAGTCCTTTTTTCTGCGCTTCACTGGAAACGTAACGCGCCGACTCATTACCTGGAATAATCATACATTGAATGGGTGACTGGCTCACTGTCCAGATACTGTCGGGTAGTAGCACCTGCGCACTTTTCTGGAAATAAGCGAGTCGGTCTTGCAATTGCTGCCGTGTGTTAACACTAGTTGCTACGTATTGGTGAGCGCAACGTATCGCCAGCAGGCTATGCGGGGGAAGGGCCGTTGTGTAGATGAACGAACGGGCGAAATTGATCAGGTAATTACGTAGCGCAACCGGGCCGACCACTGCCGCGCCATGTACGCCTAACCCTTTCCCAAACGTATGCACGCGGGCCAGCACACGTTCCTGCAAACCAAGTGCAACCACTAACCCTTCGCCTGTGGGGCCATAAACGCCCGTCGCATGGGCTTCGTCGACAACCAAATTGGCCCCATATTGCTCGCAGAGGTCGGCTAGCTGACGTAACGGTGCTACGTCCCCATCCATCGAATAAACCGATTCTACTCCAACGAATAGTTGCCCATCCGGTCGATTTTGGGTTGCTTCCTGAAGCCTGGTTTCTAAATCCTCAAGGTCGTTGTGGCGAAAACGGTGACGGGTAGCATAATTCAACCGTGCTCCATCGATCATGCTGGCGTGTACCAGCGAATCAGTCAGTAACGTATCGCCAGCTTTGGGCAGACACGCCAGTAAACCAAGATTGGCGTCATATCCCGAATTGAAAATAAGGGCAGATTCGGTCTGGTAAAATAGGGCTAGTTCCTGCTCAACTTCATCGGCCAAAACTGTCTGACCGGCCAGTAATCGACTTCCGGTGGCACCCGTCCGATTGTTTGTTGCTGTTACGTCGGCTCGTTGAATGGCGGCTTTGAGTTCGGCAGAACGGGCAAATCCCAGGTAATCATTTGAACAGAAATCTACCAACCCATCCGATGTGCGGAGCCGACGTAGCAAACCTGCCTGCTCATAGCTCGCTAGTCGGTCTGACAGTACGTTACTAATTGAATCTGTAGAAAGAGCCATGTCGCAAAGGTAAGATGGCCAGTTCGAATGACTGGAAAATTGACCCATGAAATGGAAAAATGTGCGTAACTCTAGAGTTATCCACATTTTGACTGTGGATAACTATGGTCAATTGTGGATTACGCAATAAAAAATTAGGCAACGGTTTAAAATATTCGTAAACAAATACTTATCTAATGCGTTACTAAGCGGTTTTTAGAACGATTTTCCCAAGCTGACTTCCCGAATCCATTTTCTGCATGGCCAGTTCTGTTTCGGCCAGAGGTAGTATAGTATCAACTACAGGAACAATTTTTTTGGCCGAAAGTAAAGCCAGCATATCTACAAATTCGGATTGGGTGCCCATGGTTGTGCCGAAGATAGAAAGTTGCTTGAAAAACACTTTGGGCGGCACTACGTCGGTAATGTTTCCGGTAGTGCCCCCGAAAAAAGCGATACGTCCGCCCGGCGCTGCTACGTCGATCAGTTTAGCAAAACTCGGCCCACCTGCGCTGTCGATAATAACGTTGAAGTAACCACTACGTCCACCACCGGTTTGCGCCAGTAACGTTTTGTGCCAGTCTGGTTCGCGGTAGTTAATACCGCCAACAGCGCCCAACGTTTTGGCTTTCGCCAGCTTTTCATCCGAGCCAGACGTTACCCACACTTCGGCGCCTGACGCTACGGCAAACTGTAACGCAAACAACGCAGCGCCCCCACCAACGCCCGTAATTAACACCTTCTCCGGCGACGTAGCAGTATCGGTTTTCAAACCGGCCCGCGTCATGAGGGCGCGCCAGGCGGTCAATCCTGCCAGTGGAAATGCGGCTGCCTGCTCGAAAGAAAGATGCTCGGGTTTCGGATGAACGTAGCGGGCATCGACGGCAACATATTCAGCAAACGTACCATTTTCAGGCATTCCAAGAATCCGAAAATCAGCCCCGTAAAATGCTGGATTATTGCCCCAATGCAGTGCCGGATTGATAACCACTTCTTTACCCTGCCACGACGTATCGACATCTTCGCCAACGGCCTCCACGACACCTGAACCATCAGATCCTAGAATTACAGGCAATTTGATAGCCGGATAAAGCCCTTTTTGGATATAAACGTCCCGGTGATTCAGAGAGGCAGCCTGGAGCTTAATCAGTACGTTGCCAGAGCCGACCGTGGGCATAGGCCGGTCAGTGTATTGAATGGGTTGGTGGTTGCCTTCGAGATAAATTGCTTTCATAGTGAGTAATGTAAGCGGTAGTTTAAATTGGTTACGCCATCGCCGACCTGTAGATTTGTCGCAAATTAGCCAACATAATGATAACGTATCGAGAAGCAACATCGGCGGACGCTGAATCGATTGCTCAGTTACATAGCCTTAGCTGGCAACAAAACTACCGAGGTATCTGGAGTGACGGATTTCTGGATAACTACGTAGTAGAAAATCGTCGGACTGTCTGGCAGGAACGTTTGATTCAACCAGGAGAAAATCAATACGTTATTGTGGCGTTGTCGGGCGAAACAATTTGCGGTTTTGCCTGCGCTTATTCTCATGACGATGCCATTGGGGGAACGTTGCTCGACAACCTGCATGTTCACAAACAGCACAAAGGCCAGGGTATTGGTACCGAACTAATTCGACAGACTGCCACCTGGGCGTATCGTGAACAAGCAGAATCAAGCTTTTATTTGTGGGTGTTGGTGAAAAACATCAGCGCCCGAACATTCTACGAAGGTCTGGGTGCGATCAATCAGGAAGAGGTTTCTGTTGAAAATCCGGACGGAAGTTTTTCGGACTGCTGCCGCTACGTATGGCCAGACATTACAACATTATTATGATTCGTTTTTTCAACGAGGATGTACCGTACAAGCTCCCTCAGAAACAGGCTATTCGCCAATGGCTGAAAGAGCAGGCCAGTCGGGAAGGTTATACGGTTGGCGAACTAAATTACATTTTCTGCTCCGACGAATACGTCCTTCAGGTAAATCGGGATTACCTCCAGCATGATTATTATACTGACATCATTACGTTCGATCAGAGCGATGAGGAAGGTAAAATTGAGGGCGATATTTTTGTCAGCGTGGAACGGGTGGCCGATAATGCGGCTCAATTAGGAAACTTACCCGTACAGGAAATGCATCGCGTATTGGCACACGGACTTCTCCATCTCTGCGGCTATGGCGACAAAACTGATGAAGAGGAAGCGCAGATGCGAGTCAAGGAAAACGAGTGGATGAGCCATTTAGCCGTTCAATAGCTATGTTACGAAATTTGCGAATTTTTCTAGTTGTGTGGCTCGGAATGGTCACGATGGGTTACAGCCAGAAACAAATTGCGATCACTATCGACGATTTACCAACTGTATCGAGGTACTACGTTACCGCCGATGCACAGAAACAACTGACGCAGAAATTACTGGTGCATTGTACTACGTTTCAGGTTCCTGCCATTGGCTTCGTCATTGCCGGGAAATTACAACGTAATGCGAAGCCAGATTCTGATGCAATCAAGCTGTTATCCATGTGGTTAAGTGCCAGTTTAGAGTTGGGCAATCATACGTTCGCGCACAAAGATTATAACCTCGTTACGTTCGAAGAAATGAAAAACGATGTGCTGGCGGGTGAGCAGATTGTAAAGAATCTTGTGCAACGTCAGCGTAAACCGTTTCGCTTTTTCAGGCACCCTTTTTTGCGGAAAGGGGATACGCAGGCTAAAAAAGATTCACTCGAAGCATTTTTGAAAAAGCGTGGCTATCAGGAAGCGCCCGTTACGGTCGACAATTCCGACTGGTTATTTTCGCGGGCCTATGACAACGCGTTACTGCTTGGTGATACGTTACTGGCGTCGCAAGTTGGTAAACGCTACGTCGATTACATGCATGATTGTGTAGCTTACTACGAAGCGCAGAGTGATTCCCTTTTCGGTCGGCCGATTAAGCATACGTTGCTAATTCACGCCAATACCATCAATTCCGATTACCTTGGCACTTTGTTCGCACGATTAAAACAGCGAGGTTATTCGTTTGTATCATTGAGTGAAGCCTTGACCGACCCGGCTTATCGTTCTGAAGATCGTTTTTACGGGAAAGGCGGTATTTCGTGGCTGCACCGTTGGGCTTTGACAAAAGGCAAAAAAGGAGCTTTTTTCAAGGGTGAGCCCGAGGTTCCGGCTATGATTGATGAATTGGCAAATCGAAAGATTTAGTTGTTACGCAGAGATGCGCAGAGATCAACGACTCTCATAATCACCGGACCCGATCAAGCGCTTTCCGTCGACAGGAAAATTATATAGGTAAATCCAGCAACGTAGCGTTTCGCCTACACAATCAGCGGTTATGATTTCCCGAACGTACTCCTGAGGTTGCGCGAACGTAGCACCAATACCTTCATATTCATCCAGACGTAGCAACAGTTCGGACTTATGCTGGCTAATGTCATAAACATCGCCCCGAACAAAACTGCTGCTATCAGGTTGATAAATAGCCCCCGGATACGTACCGATATCGAAAAGTTGTCCTGAAAAAATTCCTTCACCAACGTATCGGCTGTATTGCCGAAGATATTGGGCGAACGGATTTTGGAACGAGGCACGTAACGTACCGTAGACAAACAGATAATCAGCGTCCTGCATCATCAGAAACTCAAAAAATTGCGTCTGGCGTATGGACTAATATCACTAATTTAGCGTTACGTTTGAAACGGGTTGATGACATGAAAAAGACAAAAGTAATTCTGATGCTAGCTGCGTCGCTGGTGCTGGTTGAGATTCCGTTGGAAACGATGGCATCTTCCTCGGCTGCGCCCACTGAAACAACCATCTTTAAACGCAAGCGTAAGGGTTACAAACCTAAGCGCGGAGGCCTATTCAACACCGGTCTTTTTCGGAAGAAAAACCCTTGCGGCTGCCCAAATCATTAAGCAACTGTTAAGAAATTGTATTTATATCAGAGTAAGGCCCTCATACGGGCCTTTTTTCGTTTTATTAGTTGTAAAAATCTGTGTTTCAGTGTAAAATTTCGTACCTTTGCGACCTGGATTTAAGGGATTAGGGGATAAAGCTGATTTTATTTGAATCTGTGCGCTATAAAAAGCAAAAAACAAAATCCAGAAAATCCAAAATCAGCTAAATCCCGGTTCAGATTTATATGCAATCAATTCGCAATATAGCAATCATCGCCCACGTCGACCACGGCAAAACTACCCTGGTCGACAAGATTATTCATGCCTCTAAAATTTTCCGGGAAAATCAGGAATTCGGCGACCTGATTCTGGATAACAACGATCTGGAGCGGGAACGGGGTATCACCATCGTGTCGAAGAACGTATCGGTACGATACAAGGATGTTAAAATCAATATCATCGATACGCCGGGCCACAGCGATTTCGGGGGAGAAGTAGAGCGTGTACTGAAAATGGCCGACGGCGTTTGTCTGCTGGTCGATGCCTTTGAAGGTGCCATGCCGCAAACCCGCTTCGTGCTCACGAAAGCCCTGCAACTGGGCCTGAAACCGATTGTGATCATCAACAAAGTCGACAAAGAAAACTGCCGCCCCGACGAGGTTCACGAGCAAGTGTTCGACCTGATGTTTAACATTGGCGCTACCGAAGACCAACTCGATTTCCCAACGGTTTACGGTTCGTCGAAACAAGGCTGGATGGGTCCCGACTGGCAGCATCCGACCGACAACATTACGTATCTGCTCGATACGATTGTGAAAACTATTCCGGCAGCACCGGTGAACGAAGGTTTGCCGCAAATGCAGATTACCTCGCTCGATTATTCGTCGTTCGTGGGACGTATCGCCATTGGGCGCGTGCATCGCGGAACCCTGAAAGAAGGTGCCAGCATGGGCCTGATGAAAGCAGACGGTACGCTGAAGCGGGTACGTATCAAGGAATTGCAAACTTTTGAAGGTCTAGGCAAACAGAAAGTGACCGAAGTAGGTAGCGGAGACATCTGTGCTGTAACGGGTCTGGAAGATTTTGAAATCGGTGATACATTGACCGATTACGACAATCCCGAAGCGTTGACACGTATCTCGGTCGATGAACCGACAATGAATATGCTTTTTACCATTAACAACTCGCCGTTTTTTGGTAAAGAAGGCAAATTCGTTACGTCGCGTCACCTACGCGACCGGTTGTACAAGGAGATCGAGAAAAACCTGGCACTACGTGTCGAAAATACCGACAGCGAAGACCGCTTCCTGGTGTATGGCCGCGGTATTCTTCATCTTTCTGTACTGATTGAAACCATGCGTCGTGAAGGTTACGAATTGCAGGTAGGTCAGCCGCAGGTTTTGTATAAAGAAGACGAAGACGGTCAGAAACTCGAACCTATCGAAACGCTGGTTGTCGACGTACCGGAAGAAACAGCTGGTAAAGTCATTGAACTGGCTACCCAGCGCAAAGGCGAACTGCTGATTATGGAGCCGAAAGGCGATTTGCAGCACCTTGAGTTCGAAATTCCGTCGCGTGGTTTGATTGGTTTACGTTCGAACGTACTGACTGCTACGTATGGCGAAGCCGTAATGAGCCACCGCTTCAAAGAATATCAGCCGTTCAAGGGAGTTATTCCAGAACGTATCAACGGTTCGATGATTTCGATGACGACGGGTCAGGCAACAGCTTATTCGATCGACAAATTGCAGGATCGGGGACGGTTCTTTGTAGAACCGGGCGAAGAAATTTATACCGGTATGGTTATCGGCGAACACAATCGTCAGAACGATATCGTGGTGAATGTTCAGACAGCCAAAAAACTGACGAACATGCGTGCGTCAGGTTCGGATGACAACGTGAAGATTGCGCCGAAAATCAGTTTCTCACTCGAAGAATCGATGGAGTATATTCAGAAAGATGAATATCTGGAAGTAACGCCCAAGTCGATCCGGATGCGGAAGATTTTCCTCGATGAGAACGAGCGGAAACGTAATGAAAATAAATTTGCTATGGCTTAAAAATTCGCCATGCTATTCATAAAAAAATCCCCGGCCATGGCTGGGGATTTTTTGTTCTAGTCAATCAGATTAGGAAACCTAGCTTCAACAGATTCAGTAACTACTTCCTCCAGCCAGTACTACCTATACTAAATGCAAATGTTGGACGCGAATTAACGGGAACGCTCAGGGGAGACACAACGGAAACAGTACTTACCTCGGCATTTCGGGCGGCCATATACTCGGCCTGCCTGCATTTGTGGTAATAGCATGCCACAAAAAGTGAAATACCAATAAGGGCCATCATAATCTTTTTCATAACGGTTGTTTTACTTACTAAAAAGTGTAGATATGCATGTGCTGAATCAGAATTCTGATTAAATCTGCACCAAGTTATAGTGACGTTCTGCATATGCTACTGTCCACTTATTGAACGGTTGAATTGACTAAACCAGATCAGCCACGTTGAGACTGTACTGCACTAGAAAAGGTGACATGTTACGCGTAAATTTTTTATGAAGCTTCTGTTATAAAAATGCTTTCAAGGGATAATCTGGCTAGTTCAGATGAAGGGTCAATGATCCATTTCGATGGCATTTTCAGCGTGTAATCGATAAGATAACCCGACGCCATATGAATTGTTAGGAGTTTTAGAACATGACCGATCTATTTAGAAAGTTTTTAATCAAAAACTAACCCCTAATCGAATAGCTATACGATTGTAAACACGTGTTTCGTGTTTGGCTAATTCGTTTGAAAACAAGGGTTTATCAGCTTCGGCTTCCTGTCGCTTATAACTTAGCGCCATGACGAAATTAGAATTCGATACGTTTCCAATCCGGAAGCCAATTCCCGGCGAAATAACCCAGCCCCCCGACGTTTTATAACCCGCTGCATCTTCGTTGAGCCAACTGAATCCCCAGCCCGTATCCAAACTGGCAAAAATACGAAGATTTTTATCATTGGGTCGTGCCAGATCGTAGCGGGCACCGGCGCAAATAGGCGTCAGTAGGGCGGCATTGTACCAGTCGACACCAACCGTAGCCCCAACGGCCAATCGTGGATTCAGCAGGACCCCGTTGAACGTCTGTGCGGTGAGATTAACCCGTTTCGATACTGTTTCCATGCCCTGCGTGCCAAACTTCACTTGTCCGAACAAAGCGCCTATTTCGGTCATGTTGGTGAATACAGGCTTAAATGGAGCCGTTTGCCCTAGTGCCAGCGCAGGAACCAGCCAGCTAAAAATGAGTAGTATAGTTCTCATTACGTAGGGCGGTTTAATAGGCATATGGCCGACTGACCATAATTTTACTAAGCTGGCGTAATCGGGCAGGGTTCGTGTAGTCGAACTGGTAAAGACCATCTTTGCCGATCATCAACAGGGTCTTATTCAGCGGGATTACATCGTAGGCGTCCTGTCCGGCCAAATGTTCCATCTGCTTAATATCGATGGCCGACGTAGCATCAAACGTTTTCAAACCATGCTTTCCTTCGCAGATGAACAATGTTGGGAAATCGACGCCCAAACCGTGTGGATTCGCCATCGGATAGCTTTTTATCAGCCGGGGAGCCGTTAAACTGCTGATATCCACTACGTCGAGCTGGTTGGTATAGCCGCCACACTGCGTACCATTACGTAGCGTTACGTAGGCAATATCGCCGTTCACCGCCACCGGATCGCAGACGCGGGCGTGCTGGAACGTAGCAAGGCGGGTTGGATTGGCCGGATTTGAATTGTCGTAAATATGCATCCCGGTTTGAGAGCCGATGAACAACTTGTCTTTGTAGGGGAAAATAGTTTCAATACCCGAACCCAAATTCACACGGCTGCTTTGCTTCGGATTGGCTGCATTCTGAATATTGAACAACTGCATATCCGACTGACTGACCGTGTACAGAAAGTTGTTATAAAGCGCAAATCGAGCCATCGAACCGGCTGTGCCATTGCTGCTCGGTGCTGTTTTGGAATCAAAGGCTGCTGAAGCAAACCCTATGTCGACCATGCAGGTCGGGCAACTTGCCCAGTTCGACGAACCCGCTGCGTCGCAGTCAGTTTTTCGGGTCTCCGTTACGTAGTCGACACGCTGGTCGCTGAGGGTCAGTGTTTGGGCGTTTACATTCCACCAGCCACCGTCAAACTGACCATTTGTAAAGACCGACTGAACTCGGTTCACCTCGCGGGGTTGAGCTGGATTAGTGATGTCGAAGGCCACCAGATCCATGTAGCTGTCGGCATACAAAATGTTATCACGGACAGCCATATCGCCATTGCCCGGAATCCGCAAAAAAGCAATCTGTTTGGGGGCCGATGGGTCGCGGTTATCAATGAGGTGAATGCCCTCTTTCAGTTCATTGATGAACAGGTAGCCACTTTTGGTGTAAATTTTTCCGGGCTGTTTCAACTCGCGCGGCTCTTCAACCCGAACGCCTTCACGAACTTGAGTCAGGGTTAACGTAACGGGCGTGTACCGCCGAAATGTGCGTGTTTCTTCGCAACGGTCAGTGCAACCAGTTTGCCAGAAAAGGGGAGCAAGCAGCAGAAAAAGTAAACGATTTGCTTTCATAGCGTCAAAAGGTGAGGTTATAAAAGCAAGACTCTGGACGTAGCAAAAGCGTTGGAAATGACCCAAAAAAAATTACCCGGCTGTCTTGACTACGGCCGGGTAATGTTAATCTTACACAAAAAGTTAAGCAATTATGGTCGTTGATATTGATACGTTGCTCCATCGGCAATCGTGGCTCCTTTAGGGGTACGTTCCGATAAATACAACAACGTATTATACACAATTCGGAAGGGCTGCTCCGTCAAATCGTTTGAGTAATGAAAAATACCTTCGGTACCGCTAGTGCCTGTTGGCGTTACTGTATAAGGCGTACCTGGTTTAGCAACGCCGTTACGTACCTGAAGAAACGTACCAGAACCCGTAAATGTGAGTTTTTCAGTGTAACCGGCCTCGGCTGCTGTAACGGTTTTATTCGTCATGGGGTACGTAATACTAACTAGCTTCCACTCACCTTCAAATGGAAGAGGGGGATTTACGCAGCCGCACATAGGTCGCTCACAACCGAAAACCAGCAGGATTAACAAAAGACTGCAGGAAGCCAGACGGTACGCTTTCATGGTTATTTCACTCGTTTATAAACTAGTGTGCCCGGTTTGTCGCCACCATACGATAGCTTGAGCTGGTCGGAAGTCAGTTCGTAACGGACAACCGCTCTCAGGTTCGTGTAATACGTCTGCTCAAACTGCATGGCCGCCGGTTCGCCCGCTACTTTGGTAGAGCCAATAGGGTCGACGACCATCATACCATCGACCGTAGCGAAAAAACGCGCATTGTATTCATTGACAGACGAACGGCCACCGCCAAACAGGGGTGTTACGTCGTTCGGCGGATTTTTCTCGTCCAGCGTAAAATTCAGATTTACTTCATAGGACGAATTCGGTTCCGCCAGTTGCCAGTTACCAATCAGGCTGGCAATTTTCGGGGATAATTCATTGTCCTTTTTGCTGCACTGCGTAAACACGAGCAGGCTAAACAATGAAAGAGCTGTTAACAATACGTTTCTTAAAGATTTCATGACTTTTATAGTTTATGGCAAATAGTTGGAGTTGTAAAAGTACAACTACTCTGAAGGTTGAATGGTTGAAGGTTGATTTTATAGCAAACAACCTTCTTGCCAAATTTCTATTGCCCTAATTATCAAGCCATTTTTGTCATGCTTCCTTCGTCACCATGACAAAATAATTACTTCTTCACCACCGTCGGATCTGCAATTTTTCCGACAAACAAAACGGTACCTGATGTTTTCTCGTGAATGACAAACACAAACGGGCGGTTACATAACGTAGGCATAGGCAGCGACGTAACAGAAACACCCACGCTCGTAACAGCCGCAGCTTCGGTTCCTTTTTCGTCGACAGCAACGAATGTATTCTGCTTCACGAAGCTAAGTTTCAGACCGGTAGCCGTGCTTATTTTACTGAAATCAGCACCGTCGGTGAAAGCAGTCGGCATGCCCATTGCCTGTAATACGTCGTTCAGAACGATTTCATATTCCATCGTGAACTTTGGTAAGCCAAAATCGACGGAGGCTTCAGTCATATCTTTTTGCAGTTGCGTCCAATCGGCTTCGGTGAAGCTGGTCAGCAGAGCGTCGGCCGATGAATTTTCACCGGGCAGTAACACGGTCATGGCATACTTATCAGAGCCATAAGGCAGTTCGAAAGCGCCATACGTAGGGCGGAAGGCCCGGCGCATGGTCATGTTCTGACGCATCATTTTCACCGTTGTCTGACCACCCGAAGCCAGTTTAAACGGCGAATCGACGGTAGCTGCCGGATCGAACTGCGATTTCCAATCGCCCTTGAAATACAGGGCGTTTAGGAGAAACAGTACGTTATCCGGATCGATTCTGTCGATCACTTTCGGGATTTTGCCGTTCGTTTTCTGGCTCGCCCAAGAGTTGATGTCACCAACTGTGGACGTATTATTGAAATCCTTGGCCGCTACCTCAGCTTTAAACGACTGCTTCAGTAAATCCTGATACGTAGTAGATACCGGATACGTATTGCGATACCAGACGGAATTAGCCAGATTCAGAGTCACTTTTGGGTCGACGCCGGGCAGGTTTTCCATCAGATTCTGATACGTCTGATTGGCCTCGGCCAGCGTCTGCGCGTCCAGTTTGAGCGTTTTCTGGATTTCCTGCGCCGTTTGACCATTGGCTCCGTTCAGTACCATACCCAGTGCGATGTGAAGGCTGAGTGGTGAAATAAATACGTTTTTGGCATTCCCTTCTTTAGCGCTTACACGCTTGGCGAGATCGAACGCGAATTGCGTAGTTTGATTGGCGAATGGCGCTGAAACACGCAAATTATCTGCCGTACTAGTGCCTCCGGGCGTTACCTCGGCGTTTTTACAGCTTACAGCCAGCAGCAACAGACTGCCTGTGAGTACGGTTACCGTCGAAAAAAGATTCGTTTTCATTGGTCATTATGATTTGTTGTTATTGACACTCTTTCTTCGTCTCGCGAAGTTTCCGTAGGTTTTCGACTAGTCCTTCGAAACCAGGTATGGTTCCGCCATGCGGGAACGTAACACGATGTTTTTGTCCACTGAGTTCCAGCTCGATGTATTCGGCACCACCGTCGGCGCAATCCGGGCAACCGATAGTCTCGGGCTGCTTACTGAATGCGTCCAGATTAGCCGATGCTTTTACGGCATTCCAGTCGGCTTCGCTGATGGTAAATGAGCAGTTTCTGGGGTCAAGCTGCGTTGGTTGCCGCCCGTTCGCAATTTCGTTGAGTGTTACGTTGGTCTTATCGAAAACATAATTTTTCTGGCAATAGCCCAAACAGAAGCCAAACGATGTGCCACTGCGGACGATTAACTCACTGTTGAGATTTTCTGGGTTCTGTGGGTCAACGCTACTACTACATTGTACGAAGAGTAACGCTATAGCAACAAAATTTCCAAGACGTTTCATAATCGTTGTTTGTTTAAAAATGATAATCTACTCCAAAACTCATCCCCATCACGGTCGGATGACTTTGTATCTGTGATTGGGCCGACGTACTGGTTCCGATTGAAGGCTGATAGACACCGGCAAGCGAAGCTGACCACTGGCGTGATGGCCGATACCGGAAACGGGCGCCCATGGTGGCCGCCAGCGAAACAGGTCGATAAACACCATCTTTTGCGGTTACAACTACATCATTTCCAACCGTATTTCTGACAAAAATGTTGGTCAGGAAACCACCTACTAAGGCCAGTCCCAAACGTTTGCGCGGACGTAGCTGATAGCCTACCTGCACCGGAACCTGCACGTATTGATAGTTATTGGTCAGCACCTGCTGGTTGCGTTCGTTATAGACGGCCTGATTGGCATAGTTGATGCTGGCGCCGGTCATCTTATCGGCAGTTACAGACGCATAACCAGTGCTGGAACTGCTTGTGCTACGTAGGGCATCCAGAAACAGGTTACTGCTTATGTTACCCGGCGCATTGCTGGAATTGACCAGTCCTGAAACGCTCCCCGCCGATTGGATAGGCGTCTCAACCGTTGAACGGCCCGCCAAATAACCAACCCCTGATTCGAACGACCAGTGTTCGGTTACCTGAACACCCGCTCCAGCCTGATACGCCACCGAAAAGTTAGCCCGGCTATTGACCGACGGCTGAACGGCCTGCAATGTGGTGGTTGGGGTATTCTGAAAGGAATTATTGGCCAAAGCCAGTACAGGTGCTGAATGAACCGAAACCATTGGATTATAGGTACCCGACATCATTCCTACCGAAGCCCACATTTCCTTCCGTTCGCGTTTACGCGACGCTACGTCTGCCTCAAGCGGGGCTTCTGCCGGGCGGAACCAGACAATCCGCTGAATCGGACGCGCACCGCCTATACGAAGCGGTTTGTTCCGTAACTGGCTGTATGAGGCAACCGAATAGTTATTCTGATCCGACGTTACGTTGGTAATTGCCTCTGCACCAGGGCTGGCAGACGTAGCGGGCACTTTATAATCCGTGGCCACACTTGGGAACGTAGCATCCGGAAATGAAACGAAGGTTGGGTCGTTTTGTATCTGGCCGGGCCTGGTAAAGGTGGCAGCGAGTTTTTTTCGAGATACTACAGACGTAGCAGGTGCAGAAACAACCGCGTTACGTTGCGGTTTTGCGTTGGACGCAATCAGGTCCGAAGTGTTCTGCTCAGACGTACTTCCATGCTTTGCTTTATAGCTACGTAGTATTTTGGTTGCTGGCTTGTTTGCTTCCGTGAATGCTACGTTGCCTGAATCGGCTACCCTGTCGGAATTTGCTACGTTACCTGGGTTCGCTACGTCATCTGCTACGTTCGTTTTTGATTGTTTATGTGCCTGACTGATACGTTGCTCCGGTTTATCGACCGACAACGTAGTGAAAGCCCACCAGCCAACGAGCAGTAACGTAACGGCAGCCGCCACGCGCATTCCCCACTGCAGCGACCGCGACGAAGCCAGTCCACTACCCCACAAAGGCAGTATTTTCGGGCCACTGGATTCATCTAGCCGGCGCTCGATAGCGTCCCACACGCGAGGAGGGGGCGTTTCGCTGGCTTCATTAAATACCTTTCGCCATAGGTCGTCGGGTATGTTTTTGTCTAATTCATCCATTTCTTTCCATGTCATTAAGAGCGGCCCTGGGCCGGATGTCCATCAGAAAATAGTTTTTGTTGCAACAGCCCTCTTGCGCGGGCATACTGCGATTTTGAAGTTCCTTCGGCAATGTCAAGTAATTCAGCGATTTCCGGGTGCGTATACCCTTCGATCGCATAGAGATTAAATATGGTTCGGCAACCCGCCGGTAGCTCCTGAATCAGTTGCAGCAGATATTGATAATTGAGTGTGGGTAGGCTTTCGTCGGCCTGCGGCAGCACGGGGGCCATTTCCTGTACGTCGGCTGCGTTCTCCCAGGGTTTATTTTTTCGTAATTCCTTCAGTGCCGTATTAATCACAATCCGTTTCAGCCACGCTTCCAGCGGACACTCAAACCGAAATGAGTCGATATGCCGGTAAATCTTTACAAACGCATCCTGCAACACATCTTCGGCCTCGTCGGGGTCTTTGATGTACCGTTTGCAAAGGACAAAGAGCTTACCGGCAAACCGCTCGTAGAGCAGTCGCTGCGAAACCCGGTTCTGTTGTCGGCATCCTTCGACTAGTGCGTAATCATCCTGCATAGCAACGTTGACCTAATAATGACCCCGGCTGAAACGGGAGGGTTGGAAAGAGTGGTCAGAAAAAATAATTTCCTCCTACAGTTATATACGCTATAAGATAATTAATGTTGAATGCTTTATAGAATAGTCTGTCATTCGAAAACAAAATTACTATGAATCGTCGTGAAGCACTGCGTTACACATTGGGAGCCGGATTGGCTGCGCTGACCCAACCTGCCTGGTCGAAGTGGGAGAGTGCCGAAAATCGCTTCAAAATTGGTGCCTGCGATTGGTCAATTGCCCCCGCTGGCGACATCAATAGCTTTGCGATAGCCAAACAAATTGGCCTCGACGGCGTGCAGGTAAGTTTAAACACAAAAAATGACCACGAACATCTACGTAAACCCGAAATGCAGCAACAGGTTAAAGCGGCAGCCGCTCAGTCGGGCGTGGCTATCGGCGGACTGGCGATTGGGCTGCTCAACGATATTCCTTATAAATCTGATCCGCGTACCGAACAATGGGTTCAGGATAGCGTCGACGTAGCACAGGGGTTGGGCGTGAAGGCGATTTTGCTGGCCTTTTTCAACAACAACGACTTACGAAAAGATAAAAAAGGTACACAGGTGGTTATCGACCGTCTGAAAGCAGTTGCGCCCAAAGCCGAAAAAGCGGGTGTTACGTTGGGTATCGAATCGTGGCTATCGGCTCCCGAACTCGTGGCCATTTTGGACGCGGTTGGGTCGCCCGCTGTGAAGGTTTATTACGATGTCTGCAACTCAACGGTACGTAGGTACAATATTTTTGATGAAATTCGTAGTCTTGGCAAGGGGCGTATCTGTGAAATTCACCTGAAAGAAAACGGCCATTTACTCGGTCAGGGTGAAGTTGATTTGAAGAAAGTGCGTCAGGTGCTGGACGAAATAGATTATTCCGGCTGGTTGCAGATTGAAGGAGCCGTTCCCAAAGGCAAGCCGATGCTGGAAAGCTATATCGAGAATAATAAAACGGTACGTGCAATATTTAGTTGATTTTGTTTTTGTTATGCTGAGATACGAAGCATAACAAAAACGTCTTTTGAGAAAAAAGTTTGGATACGTAGTGAAACCCAGATTAACCCTTGAATTCTGATGAAAAAAATCTTATCCCTGAACCCTTTCTCACTGGCGCTGACAACGGCGGGTTTGTTATACCTGATTGGGCCGGGTATTCAATCGGATAAATTCACTACGTCCCATCAGAATGCAGTACGTCAACGTAGCGTCATTGCTGATCCGGATTCGAGCCGTTTGTATTTGCCGGATGACCTGGAAGTTACGCTTTGGGCCGAATCGCCGATGTTTTTTAACCCGACTAACATCGATATTGATGCCAGAGGTCGTGTTTGGGTGACTGAAGCCGTGAACTACCGCAAGTTTAACAACAAAGCTCAGAACCGACTCAGCCATCCGGAGGGCGAGCGCGTCATGATTTTGGAAGATACCGATGGCGATGGAAAGGCTGATAACAGTAAAGCTTTTGTTACCGATACGTCGCTGGTGTCGCCACTGGGCATTGCGGTGGTAGGGAACAAAGTCATTGTGTCGGCAGCCCCCAATCTGGTGATGTATACCGACAATAACGGTGACGACGTGCCAGACCAAAAAGAAATTATACTGACAGGTTTTGGTGGCTTAGACCACGACCATTCGCTGCACTCCGTCGTGGCCGGACCCGACGGAAAATATTATTTCAACACAGGAAATGCCGGCCCACACGTAGTAACCGACAAAAATGGCTGGACGCTACGTTCCGGAAGTTTATACACCGGCGGAACCCCGTACAACAAAATTAATCATGGCAATCAGGTGAGCGACGATGGTCGTATCTGGACAGGAGGTATGGCGCTACGTATCGACCGAGACGCTTCTAACTTGAAAGTAATGGGCCATAATTTTCGCAATAACTACGAAACGGCGGTCGATTCGTACGGAAATATGTGGCAAAACGATAATGATGATCAGGTAGTTGCGTGCCGGACGAGCTGGCTGATGGAAGGAGCTAACGCTGGCTATTTCAGTACAGATGGCACGCGCTACTGGCAGGGCGATCAACGGCCTGGCCAAACAGTGCCGACCGCCCACTGGCATCAGGAAGACCCGAACGTAATGCCCGTCGGCGACATTACGGGCGCAGGATCGCCAACGGGTATGGTTTATTATGAAGGCGATGAACTGGGGCCGCAATACCGGGGCATGCTCCTCAGCGCCGAAGCCGGACGTAACGTAATTTTTGGCTACAAACCGGAAGTGTCGGGGGCTGGCTACCGTTTGCAACGTACCAATTTCATCAGTAGCGTAGCCGAAGACAACCCAAACTACAAATGGAACGACATAGATAACGACTCACGTAAGTGGTTCCGTCCCAGCGACGTAGCGGTTGGTCCCGATGGTGCTTTGTACATTGCTGACTGGTATGATCCGGTCGTGGGTGGTCACCAGATGAAGGACAGTAAAGGTTACGGCCGGATTTACCGGATTACACCCAAAGGCAAAAAGCTCACCGTACCGAAAATCGATTTAAGCAACACGAAAGGCCAAATTGCCGCCCTTCTGAACCCGGCCATAAACGTCAGAATGCTGGGTTTCGAAGCGCTGAGGGAACAGGGCGAGAAAGTGGTTGAGCCTGTGATGGCGTTATTGACCGCACCGAATCCGTTTCATCGGGCGCGGGCTATTTATCTGTTGGCGCAACTGGGTGCTGAAGGCCAGTTTGAGGTAGAACGACTACTGAAGGCCGTCGATGCGCCGGTACGTGCTACGGCCCTGCGTGCGTTACGTAGCATTACGCCCGAAAACTCGAAAGCCAATCCCGCCCTGACAGCTTCGCAAAAAGCCCTGATGCCTTTACTTGGAAATCTGTCGACTGACCGTAGCCCGGCGGTACGTCGCGAAGTGGCAGTTGCTATCCGGGATGTACCGTATTACGATTGCCGACTGCTGCTGCTTAATCTGGTGAAAGGGTATGACGGACAGGACCCTTATTACCTGAATGCACTCGGGGAAGCCGCCGATGGAAAAGCGGAGCCACTTTTCGCCGATTTACTGACCACACTTCCTGAAGATCCCACGAAATGGGACAAGCGCACGGCCAATCTGGTCTGGGAACTTCATCCGGCGACTGCCGTGACTCAGTTGAAGAAACGTATTGAATCGCCAGAAATTAGTGCCGATGACAAACGTCAGGCAATTGTTACGTTAGGTTTCATCCGAACGGCGGCTGCGGCCAAAATTATGGTCGATTTAACCAAATCGGATGATAAGGACGTAGCACAGCAGGCGGCTTACTGGACTAATTTCCGGAAGGGGAACGACTGGGCTAAACTCCTCAAGTGGGAGGACGTAATGCCCACGAAGTTGTCAGCCGAAGAACAGAAAATGCTGGCAAGTCGACAGGTGCTCCTGGACGAATATAAATCGGAGTCTGAAAAGCGGAGAATGGCTCTGGAGATGGCGAGTAATCCCGAAGGCGGCAAAATTCTGGTCGGACTGGCGGCTGATAAAAGACTGCCTGACAACCTGATGACAGCCATCGCTCCGGTCATTTTGAAAAACCCGGACCAAACCGTTCGGACGATGGCCAAAGAATATTTCTCCGTAAAACAGGAAACGCCTGTGGTTATCGAATCCACAACGCCAACTGAAACCAAACCGCAAACCGCAGCTACAGAATCGGTACCAGCTCGGGTAACCGAATCGAGTGCATCGGTCAGTAGCGACCCGGCCATTGCCGAGATTGCGATGTTGACAGGGAGTCCGCAGACGGGCCGGTCAATTTTCAATAAGAGTTGCTCTACCTGCCATCGTCATGGCAAACAGGGGAATGACATTGGCCCCGAATTGACCGAGATTCACCAGAAATTCGATAAAAATGGTTTACTGGATGCCATTTTACACCCCAGCGCTGGTCTTGCGTTTGGCTACGAACCCTGGCTGGTTACAACGAAAAAAGGCCAGGCGTTTTACGGTTTTCTGGTGAGCGATGGCGAACAGACCGTAGTTGTGAAAGGCGTGACAGGGGTAAAACACACTGTTCCCACCGACCAGGTTGTTTCGCGGAAACAATTCAAAAACAGCCTCATGCCCGACCCAAATTCGTTAGGTCTGAACCACCAGCAATTAGCCGATTTGACAGCATTTTTGCTGAAGCAATAGTCGAAAAGGACAGTATAATTTTTGTCATGCCGACGAAGGAAGCATCTTAACGTATCCTCACTTAGGAATATGGATACGTTAAGATACTTCCTTCGTCAGCATGACAAATCCCTTGTGAGAAAAAGGAACAATTAAACCCTTCTCCTTAAACCAGAGTCATAGTAGCGAACGTTGTGGAAAAACAGTTCTTTTCATATCTATCCCAACAGGCATTCATCGCTACAAACTATGCAACCGCATTTAACAATTTTCTTCATACTGCTTGCCATGGCAGCATCAGGGCAAAACCGCACCCCGCCTGATTACAACCGCGACTGGAAACGAGCTGATTCGTTGGCTGGAAAGGGCCTTCCAAAATCGGCGCTGGAAATCGCCGAGCGGATTTATAAGGAAGCGAAAGCTCAGAAAAATTATCCGCAGGCCACGAAAGCGGCCATGCGCCGACTAACGTATCGCCAGTATTCGGATGAGAATGGCTTCAAGGAATTGGTACGTTCGCTGCAGACTGATATTGCCGAAATTCCCGAACCGGCCAAGTCGATTCTACAGTCGGTTTTAGGCGATACGTATTGGCAGTATTTTCAGCAGAATCGGTACAAGTTCTACAACCGAACAACAGTCAATACCTCGGATAAATCATCCGATGACTTTACAACCTGGGACCCGCAGCAAATGGTTGGGGCCATTACTAAGGCGTATCTGGGCTCAATACGTTCGAAGGAGTTATTGCAGAAAACGCCCATTTCGACTTACGAAGCCCTGATCGAAAAAGGCGATGCGGATGTCCGGCCACTACGTCCCACACTTTATGATTTGCTGGCGCATCGGGCTATCGACTTTTTCCAGAATACTGAACCGGATTTGCTGAAACCCGTTTTCCGCTTCGAGCTGGACCAGGCCGATTATTTCGCAGCACCCGCTACGTTCGTTAAACTGCCGATTCAAAGTCGCGACTCATTATCAGGTCGTTATCAGGCATTAGAGCTGTATCAGGAATTATTGACGCTACATCTCTCCGACGCAAATCCTGACGCTCTTGCTGACGTCGACGCGCTGCGGCTGGCTTTTGTGCATCAGTACAGTGTGTTACCGGAGCGGGATTCACTCTATCAGAAAATCCTTGAACAACAGATAGTTCAGCATAAAAATAAGCCAACCGAAGCGGTTTACGCCTATCAACTGGCCGAGTTTCTGAGCAATTACGGCGGGCCAGTACGTCCGCTGGACGCGGATGAAGGGCAAGTCTCAGAAACGGCTAATTCGAAACGCTGGAATCATAAAAAGGCGGCTGATTTATGCCGGGATTTGATTAGCCGTTTTCCGAAAACGCTGGCCGGGAAGCACGCTGGGCAGTTGTTGAATCGACTGCTACGTCCGAATTATTCCGTTCAGGTAGAGCGCGTAAACGTACCACAGCAGCCGTTTCGTGCTCTATTCAATTATCAGAATATCAATAAGATAACGTATCGGATTATTCAGACTTCGATAAAGGATATCCAATCCAATACTGATTTTCTGGATGATAACCGTCGAAAAAAAGTATTCAGTACGTGGCTGAAACGCCCAAACGTAGCGGAAAAAACCGTTACGTTGCCCGACGACGGCGATCTGAATCTACATTCTGTCGAGATTCCATTGGCGGGATTACCAATAGGGCACTATCTTCTCCTGATTACGAGCGAAGCTACGTTTAGTGAGAAAAGCGAATCTGTTCAATTCGCGGACTTTACCGTTTCATCGCTGGGCTATATAAGTCAGACAAATCGGTACCAAAATGAAGGCTTACAGGTATTTGTAACGAATCGACAGACGGGCGAACCGGTTAAAAATGTACAGATAAGCATTGAGGGCGAAACGACGCTGGCCTTTTTGAAAGGGCGTCAGGTTTTCTCGACAGATGTAGATGGTCGGGCGAAAATTCCACCGGCGGATGTAAAGCAATACAATGGCGGGTCTTTTTTGCTGATGACCTCCGGTAGTGATACGTTAGCCTCTGAACGTCAGTATAATTACGGCTATTCCAGGGATCAGCAGGAGCCAGAAAATAAATTGCACGCACGACTATTTACGGACCGAGCCATTTACCGACCGGGTCAGCCGATTTATGTAAAAGGTCTGGTTTACAGCGGAAAAGCCAATCAGTTTGCGGTAACGCCCAATCAGGACGTAACGGTTGAACTGCTTGATCAGAACGGCGAATCGGTAGCGAAACAAGACCTGAAAACCAACGAGTTCGGTACGTTCAGTGGAAACTTCACCGCGCCAGTTGGCCGGGTTACAGGTACCATGACGCTGCAAACGCCCTATGGCAGTGCATCGATTAACGTAGAAGAATACAAACGACCAACGTTTGAGGTTAAAACCAAGCCAATAAAACAGGCTTTTAAATTGGGTCAGACCGTTACGTTATCGGCCGAAGCCAAAACCTTCTCCGGGGCCGTTGTCGATAAGGCTGAGGTACGTTATCGGGTGGTGCGGAAGCTTCGCCCGCGCTGGTCCTGGTGGTATACGCCACGTAATTCGAATCAAACCGAAATTACAAACGGAACTGCCCAAACTGATGAAAAAGGGAACGTAAAGCTGACCTTCGTCGCCACACCCGATCGTGAGCAATCCCGCGAATCAAATCCCGTTTTTGAGTTTGACGTAACGATTGACGTAACGGATCAGGCCGGAGAGACACGTAGTACCACCCAAACACTACGTATCGGTTACACAGCGCTACAAGCTGATTTAACCATTCCCGATCAGGTCGAAATTGGTGACGCTAAACCATTTTCGCTACGTGTCACGAATCAATCGGGAGAGAAGGTTTCGGCGAAAGGCCAATTGATGATTTCCCAATTGCAGCCACCTGCGCGCGTGTTACGCGCCCGTCTGTGGAACCGCCCCGACCGCCAATTGTTGAGCCGTGAGGAGTTTGAAAAGCAATTCCCGAACGATTTGTTTGCCAATGAAAATGACCCGCGCTCCTGGCCAAAAGGCAACGTAGTGCAGCAGCAGGCTATAAATGCGGCAGATTCGCTGATCAAGCCAGATATGAGCCGTTACGTTCCCGGCGAATACGTAGCAGAATTGACGCTTACCGATTCGACGGGCGAGACGACCAAAGATAAAACCTACTTCTCTGTTGTTGACGACAAGCAACCAACGGCTTCGGTACGTCCCGATGGCTGGCTACAGGTTCGCAAAGCCACGGCTGAACCGGGTGAAGAAGCGGTTTTCTGGGTTGGTAATAATCAACCGGCCTGGGTATTGATGACTGTGGAAGAAGATCGGAAACTGGTTCGGGAGGAGTGGCTTAAAACCGATGGGAAACCCCGGCGCGTTACGTTGCCGGTCAGTGAGAAACAGCGGGGGGGCTTTGCCGTTCATTTCGCGATGGTTCAGAACGGGCGACTTTATCAGAAATCGCAAACCATTACGGTGCCGTTCACCAACAAGCAGCTTACGATCGACACCAAAACATTCCGCAGTAAACTTAAACCCGGTGATCGCGAAGAATGGACGTTAACCGTAAAAGGACTGGATAAAACGTCCGCCGAACTGGTTACTACAATGTACGATGCGTCGCTGGATGCTTTTACGGAACTGAACTGGCCTACGTCATTTTATACTACGTATTCGCCATTTTTCTACGGCTGGCGTTCGGGTGGTTTTGGTATACAGTCGGGTAATTCTTTGTTTTATCGGTATCAGCCGGAACCTTCTGTTCCGGTACGTCAATACGACCAGTTAGCCGTAAACGCCAATGGCTCGGGAATAAGGATTCGCGGACGAGGTGCACCCAGAGCAGTGACCGGTGGTGTAGCTAAAAAGGGTCGGGGGAACTATGCGGCAGATGGAGATATGGCTCCGGGGATGGCAATGGCAGCAGCTCCAGAGGCTCAATTGCGTGTCGCGTACACGTCGGAGCCTTACAACAACTCATCGACAAAGCCTGAGCCAGCTATAAATCCGCGCCGAAATTTCAACGAAACCGCGTTTTTCTTCCCGCAACTCCAGACCGACACGCAGGGTAATGTAGTACTTAAATTCACGATGCCCGAAGCCCTCACTCGCTGGCGTCTGCTGACGTTCGCACACACGAAAGACCTGAAAACCGGTACGTTAGAGCGCGAAATCATTACGCAGAAAGAGTTGATGATTACCGCTAACGCGCCCCGTTTCTTACGTGAGGGTGATACTATTCGCGTAACGGCCCGCGTCAATAACTTGAGCGAAAAAACACTGCCGGTCACGGCAAGTCTTACGTTGCTGGACGCTTTAACCGGCGAGCCGATCAGCCAGAAATTGGGCCTGTCGGTGCTTCAAACGAACGTAACAGTTGCGGCTGGACAGGGGCAGGCGGTTGGCTGGACGTTGATTGTTCCGGCTGGGTTGGATGCTGTTACGTGTCGGTTAACGGCGCAATCGGGCAATTTTACGGATGGCGAAGAGTTCTCAGTGCCTGTTCTGCCCAATCGGATGCTCGTAACTGATTCGCAGCCGTTCTGGGTGAATGGAAAGGAAAAGAAAGAATTCCGGCTGAAACCGCTGACCAATCTCAGCCCGGAGTTGCCCGCTAAGCACGAACGACTGACCGTTGAAGTGACGAGTAATCCGGCCTGGTACGCGCTGCAATCGTTACCATATTTGATGGAATATCGCTACGAATGCGCGGAACAGCTATTTAGTCGGCTGTATGCTAATAGTCTGGCGGCTCATATTGTAGGCCGTAAACCCGCGTTTCGAGAGGTAATTGCTACGTGGCAGAAAACACCGCCTAAAAGCCCGTTAGAGGCTAATCAGGAATTAAAAGCCGTTACATTGGAAAACTCCCCGTGGCTGGCCGATGCCCGTTCAGAAACCGAACGGACGGCGAAATTAGGCCAATTACTGGATGCCAATCGGATGGAAAGCGAACAGTTTCAGGCATTCGAAAAGCTGAAACAGTTGCAGACCGAAAGCGGTGGATTCCGCTGGTTTGGCGGTATGCAGCCCAATTTATCGATAACGTTGCACATTCTGAGTGGCCTCGGGCATTTGCAGAAATTGAAGGTAGATTTTCCAGACGCGCTGGAATCGAAAGTGGAGGAAATGCGCGTTAAGGGCGTGCTGTACGCCGATAATGAAATGAAGCAGTGGGTGGAAGAACAGAAGAGACTAGATCAGCAAAAGAAAACGAAGGCCATCGGTAGCTGGTACTTCTCAGCCGCTCAGTTTCTGTACGCCCGGAGTTTCTACCTCGATACGTTCATCGATAAAAATATGCTGGCTTACCTGAAACAACGTATAGCCGACGAGTGGACGAAACAAAGTCTGCAAGGACAGGCGCTTTCGGCTATGGCGTTGTATCGTTTCGGCGATGTCAAAACGGCGGAGGGTATCCTGCGTTCGCTCCGTGAGCGGGCACGGGAATCGGAAGAATTGGGTATGTACTGGCCCGATAACACAAGCGGCTTGTACTGGTATCAGACGCCTATCGAAACGCAGTCGTACATTATTGAGGCTTTTGAAGAAATCAGGCCCGACCACAAAGCTACTGATGATATGAAACGCTGGCTGCTACGTCAGAAACAAACGCAGTCGTGGTCATCGACCAAAGCGACTACCGAGGCTATTTACGCGATTCTGCTACGTGGCAGCGATTGGCTAAATACGGGTGTTACGACGCAGGTTAGTCTGGGCGGGCAATCCATTGAAAGCCGGGTAACGAAATCGGATGCCGTAACTGGTTATCAGAAAGTAACCTACGCAGCCGCCGAGATTAAACCCGAAATGGGCGTAATTCAGCTTTCAAAAACGAACGATGGACCGGCTTGGGGAGCGCTTTACTGGCAACATTTCGAGCCGTTGGATCGAGTGATGCCGGGGAGTGCTGGGTTGTCGGTTCAGAAAACACTCTACGTGCAAAAGGATTCACCGAAAGGGCCAGTCATTACGTCGGTTACACCAAAAACGTCCTTGAAACCGGGTGATCTCATCAAGGTACGGCTCGTTTTAAAAACCGACCGCGTGATGGAGTACGTGCATCTGAAAGACAGTCGGGCGTCAGGTTTTGAACCTGTGGCAGTATTGTCGGGCTATAAATTTCAGAATGGGTTAGGCTATTACGAATCGCCCCGTGACGCCAGCACCGATTTCTTTATGAGCTACTTACCCGTTGGTACGCATGTGTTTGAGTACGAATTACGCGTAGCCCAAACCGGCGATTTCTCAACGGGAGTTGCTACGGTACAATGTTTCTACGCGCCCGAATTTGCGGCCCATTCGGCTGGTGAGCGCGTACGGGTAAGTGCGAAGTAGAGTTGTCGACAAACGGCTTTCTTCGTTGAGTATGGCTATCATTCACATTAAGATAGCGACGGCCTCCAGTTCAATGCCAAAGCCATAATGTAAAGGAGAGCAAGGAACTACGGAGCGGGCTGGCCGGTGTTCGCCAAAAAACTGTGCGTAAAGTCGGTTCACTTCGCTCCAGTGTTCAATATCAGCAATAAACACAGAGGTTTTCAATACGTTCTCCCGTTTACTATCTGAAGCTGTCAGAATTGCATCGAGATTAGCCAGTATCTGTTCTGTTTGCTCGGCAACAGTAGCGTCGTTTAACTTTCGTCCGTCGGGCGTGATGGGTAAAATACCGGAGATGAATATCAGCCCATTATGAATGACAGCCTGCGAATAGTGACCGCCGGGTTTGGGTGCGTCAGGTGTTTCAATAAAGGTCATAGTAGGTAGGATGGTTCAAAACAACAAACGCCATATCGGCGACATGGCGTTTGTTGTTTACTATTGATTAAGATATTAAACAATTGCGTCGATAAGGGCTGTAATTATCGATACCACAATACTGAACAATAGCGCAGCAATAAAGCCTGTTACGTGAAAATTAGGGACTAAGTAGGAGGTCAAATAAACCATCAATACGTTAAGCACCAGCAAAAATAACCCTAACGTAACAATGGTGATCGGAATAGTTAGCACCGTCAGCACGGGCTTAATGAAAGCATTCAGAAAGCCGAGTACGATGGCCACGATCAGATACGTACCCATGCCCCCCGTTACGGAGACGCCTGGAATAAAATAAGCCGCGATCCAGACGGCCACGGCGCTGATTAGAATTCGAATGATTAATCCCATGTAGTGAATGATTTAAATGGTTAGCATTTCCAGAAACAGGTGGCCCGTCAAGCGAAAGGCTTACGTTTCTAGAAATGACAAACTTAACAAAGACCGCTATTGTTTCGCGTGGCGACGCTCTAATACGGCGATAATGTCGTCTAAATCAATATTTTTCTGTTCGAGCAGCACGAGGAAGTGAAAGAGCAGGTCGGCTGCTTCGCCTTTGAACAGATCGTCGTTCGAATCTTTAGCCTCAATAACTAATTCGACGGCTTCTTCACCGACCTTTTGCGCAATCTTGTTGACGCCCCGGTTGAATAACGTAGTAGTATACGATTTCTCGGACGGGTTCACTTTTCGGTCGTGAATGATACTCTGAAGGTAATTCAGAAACTGACCTTTGCCTGCGGTATTTTGATTGACTTCATCAAAACACGTATCAGCGCCAGTGTGACAAACCGGACCGGCGGGATTGGCTTTGATGAGCAACGTATCACCATCGCAATCGACCCGGATATCCTGAACGTGCAGAAAATTAGTGGACGTTTCGCCTTTGGTCCAGAGTCGTTGTTTGCTACGGCTAAAAAACGTCACTACGTTCTCGGCAACCGTTTTATCATAAGCCGACCGATTCATGTACCCAAGCATCAGCACCTTGCCCGTTTGAGCATCCTGAATCACAGCGGGAATAAGCCCATCGGGCGATTTATCGAAATTTATATCGGAATTCATGACGCAAAGGTAATCCACTACGCCCGAATCGACTGCACAAACTCGCGAATGCTCTCGGCAGACGTACCATTTTCCGTTAAATGCCGGATGAAAGCAGTTCCTATAAAGGCTCCGTTTGAATACTGGCTAGCTGTATCGAATGTTTGATGGTCCTTAATTCCAAAGCCAATCAGGTGTGGGTTACGCAGGTTCATGGCTTGAATACGTTCGAAATAATCGCGCATGGAATCGCTTACTCCCTTTGTCGAGCCGGTAATACTGGCCGAGGAAACCATGTAAATAAATCCATCAGACTCTTCGTCAATTTTGCGAATGCGGCTTTCGGACGTTTGGGGGGTAATGAGGTTCACATTTATAATGCCATATTCCCGGAACGTAGCGGCATAGTCGGACAAATACAAATCAAGCGGCAGATCAGGGATAATAACACCATCGACGCCCACTTCCTGACATTTCCGGCAGAAGTTTTCAACCCCAAACTGAAGCACCGGATTGATATAACCCATCAGCAGAACCGGCATCCGAACCGGATCGCTGGACCGTTCCTCCCGGAAGCCTTCCAACTGCGCAAACAGCGTCTTCAGCGACATGCCGTTTTCCAGCGCTTTACCATTGCTTTGCTGAATGATTTCGCCATCAGCAACCGGGTCGGAATAGGGCATACCGATTTCTACAAAATCAACCCCGGCGGCCTGTAAACTACGTAGTATGGATAACGTATCGTTAAGATTGGGAAATCCGGCCGTGAAGTAAATGCTTAATAGCCGTTCGCTTTTTTGTGCGAATAAATCGGTAATGCGATTTTGAGTAAGTTCCTGAGTCATGATGTAACGCGGACATCTTGTCCGCATAGTCATAGTAGCTACAGTGCGGACAAGATGTCCGCGCTACCCTAGAGATGTTTTGAATATGTAGCTAAATCCTTGTCGCCACGCCCTGACAGACAAACCACCACTACGTCTTCTGGCTTGAGATTCATCTTCGATAAAGCGGCCAGTGCGTGGGCCGATTCCAGCGCCGGAATAATGCCTTCGAGTTTGCTCAACTGAAAACCAGCCTGTAAAGCGTCGTCGTCGGTAATGGCGTAAAAATCACCACGGCCTGAGTCGAACAGGTACGCATGTAGCGGACCAATACCCGGATAATCCAGGCCGGCAGAAATGGAGTAGGGCTCAATAACCTGTCCGTCTTCGGTCTGCATCAGAATAGTGCGGCTGCCGTGCAGGACACCGGGTTTACCCAGCGCCGTTGTAGCCGCCGAGTGTCCCGACGTAACACCCTGACCCGCAGCCTCCGCTGCCACTAGACGTACCGAGGGCTCATGTAAATAATGGAAAAAAGCGCCAGCTGCATTACTGCCCCCGCCTACACAGGCCACTACGTAGTCAGGATTCTCGCGACCCGTTTTGGCAAGAAGTTGCTTCTTAATTTCCTCGGAGATAACCGACTGGAAACGGGCAACCATGTCAGGGTAGGGGTGAGGCCCAACCACCGAACCGATGATGTAGTGCGTGTCGACAGGATTGTTGATCCAGTGGCGCATGGCTTCATTGGTAGCATCTTTAAGCGTCTGGCTTCCGGAGGTAGCAGGAACAACCGTAGCGCCAAGCATCCGCATCCGGTCAACATTGGGTTTCTGACGTTCCATATCGATGCTACCCATGTAGACGATGCACTCCAGCCCCATCAGCGCACACACGGTTGCCGTAGCCACGCCATGCTGACCGGCGCCGGTTTCGGCCACGATCCGTTTTTTACCGAGTCGTTGAGCCACCAGAATCTGTCCAATCGTATTATTGACTTTATGCGCACCTGTATGACACAAATCCTCGCGCTTAAGATAAACCGTCGCGCCAACCTGTTCCGAAAGTCGTTTGGCCAGAAACAAAGGGGTTGGCCGACCAACGTAATCCTCCAGCAACTGCCAAAATTCGGCCTGAAATTCGGGATCGGCGATGATGTTGAGGTAGTTCTGCCGTAATTCTTCTACGTTTGGGTACAGCATTTCGGGAATAAACGCGCCACCGAAATGTCCGTAAAATCCTTTATCAGATACCTCAAATGAGGTTTGGGGTTCGAGCGTGGTTTGCATAATTATCAGTGCTTAACTAAGCGTAATCCTAACGTTGGGAGATGATCGAAGTCGTTATCGGTGGTGTGGAGTTCCATATCCAGGTACAAAGCCGTCGCTGGTATCCAAATATCGTTTTTGCCCATGTTTCGGGCGGAGGTTCCTAGTGAATACCCTTGTAGCTTCCCTTGGCTATACGCATCTATTTCGGCATAATACCTTATTAAGTCATTTGTTATGTCGACAGGTGGATATTGCTCGACCATATCGCGCATAAAATCTAGCTTTTGTGCGCCCCAGTCTGCTTTGAGCGCAAAGGCTTCCAGTTCACCAATGACAACAATAGCCAATATTGTTCTGGCTGGTGGTAGCGTTTTTTGCCGAATGTGCCGTATTAATAAATTAGTCTCGTAAATCATGCACCCCGGTCACTTTCAGCCAGGAGTTCATCCATCCGCCGATTCTCTTCTTCTGTAAAATCTGGAAATTGGCGAGTAAATGGAGTCTTTGGTATAACTGCTTCGAAGAAACGCTCAACACCCCATCGTTTGATATCTCCAGGTTTATAGCTCTGCCCTCTCCTTAATGGAGGAATTTCATCAAGTTTCTTTCTCGTTTCCATCAGCGTTGTTGTTTAGTTGGTTAACAAGACTAGCGTGGCAAAAAGTTGATTACACCGTTTCTTCCTCCTCAATCGGACGAACCCGGTTAATCAGTTCTTTCACTTTTGCTACGTCTTTCACGCCTGGCGCCGTTTCTACCTGACTGTTTACGTCGACGCCGTAGAGTTTCATGCCTTTCAACGTATCAAGCTGGCTTAGGTTATCCAGGCCGATGCCTCCGCTGATGAAAAACGGCTTTTCGTTATCGTAGCGGTTCAGGATGTTCCAGTCAAACGTAACGCCGTTGCCGCCAGGTTGGTCGCCTTTAGCGTCGAACAGGAAAAAGTCGCACTGGGCTTTAAAGTTGTTCAGCATCGAAAAGTTAAACGATTCATCGACCCGAAACGCTTTGATGATATTGATGCCCCGGTTGCGCAGGCTGCGGCAATACTCCGGCGTTTCGGTACCATGCAACTGAACGTACTGAAAATCATATTTCTTAACGGTGCGCAGAATATAGTCGGGACTAGCGTTTACAAACACGCCAACTTTCCGAATCGATCGGGGTAGGGCCTTAACAACGGCTTCGTCTAACTCCTCGCCAACAAAGCGCGGTGACTGGTCATAGAAGATAAATCCAACAAAGTCAGGACCAAGGGCGGCAATCTCTTTCAGGTTGTCAGCATCACGCAGACCGCACACTTTGATTTTCATGGCTCGTACAAGTTAAATTGACAAAGTATTGTTTAGGTTAAATTCGGAAACCAATTTCGCCAATGCCTGAGCTGGATCGTCGGTTTTCATGAATGCTTCACCAATCAGAAAACCATCGAAACCGGCTCGGAACAACGTGCGCATGGTTTCGGCATCGTGCAACCCGCTTTCACTGATTTTGGCAAACGTATCGGGAATGCGCTCAACCAGACGTAACGACGTATCAATAGACGTAGTAAATGTCTTCAGGTTACGGTTATTCACACCTACTAAATCAATATTTGGGGTAATGCTACGTTCCAGTTCTTCTTCATCGTGAACCTCCAGCAGCACCTGCAAGCTCAAATCATGCGCCTGCATGCTTAACTCTGCTACTTCCTCGGGCGTCAGGCAGGCAGCAATGAGGAGCACTACGTCGGCACCCCAGGCTTTGGCTTCCAGAAGCTGGTAACGGTCAATAATGAAATCCTTACGTAGTATGGGCGTTTCTGGATTGGCGATTCGGGCTGCCTGTAAATCAGCGGGTGTACCGCCAAAAAAAGGCTCATCGGTAAGTATTGATAACACGGCCGCGCCAGAACGAACGTATCCCTGCGTGGTTTCCGCTACGTCGGCCCGATCGTTAATAATGCCTTTTGAGGGAGACTGGCGTTTGAATTCCGCAATGATACCCGTTGAGCGAAAACTCTGAACGGCGTCGCGTGCCGATAGGCAATGCCGCATAAAGTGAGGCATTTGCTCCAGGGCGGTTATTGGCGTGGCTTCCCTGCGCTGAGCTACTTCGATTCGTTTCTGGGCAATAATTCGATCAAGAATCGTCATTTTTTAGATGAATGAATAATGAATAATGTCTAATGAATATTGAATTCTCAGCAAACCTTGTTACTAGAGAAGTCAATTTCAGTATGCATTATTCATTACCCATTTTGCATTATTCATTATCCGATCAGTTTCTTAAAACTTGCCAATGCCCGGCCACTTTCCAGCGACTCTCGGGCTACATGTACAGCTTCTTCCCGAGTAGAGGCTTTCCCGGCTGCCAGCAACGCCATTGCCGAGTTGGCTAAAACGGCTTGTTTCTGGGCAGGGGTTGCTTCGTCGTTCAATACGTTCATGAATATCTGGGCTGATTCATCGAGTGTATGACCACCTGCCAATGCGTCTGCTTCCAGCGTAGTCATTCCTAATTCGCTCGGTTCCAGAATCTGCTCGGTCTGATTGCTGATGACTTTAAACGGACCCGTCAGCGAGATCTCGTCGTAGCCGTCCAGCGTATGCAGAATCATGAAACGTTTGTCGGTTTGCTGATAAAGGTACGCATATAATCGCGCCAATTCAAGGCTGAACACCCCAACGAGCTGTTTTTGAGGCTTTGCCGGATTGATCATCGGCCCTAATACGTTGAAAAATGTCTTTACGCCAAGATCCTTCCGAATCGGTGCTACGTTCTTCATGGCCGGATGAAACAGGGGTGCATGGAGAAAACAAATACCCGCCGTTTCCATTTTACGCTGTAACTCGCCCACATCATTAGTGAACTTGTAGCCAAGCCGTTCCATGACAGTCGACGAGCCCACCAGCGACGATACGCCGTGATTGCCATGTTTGGCAACGTGTTGGCCAGCCCCGGCTACCACAAAAGACGACAGCGTTGAGATGTTAAACGTGTCTTTCCCATCGCCCCCGGTGCCACAGAGGTCCATCGGATCATAAGCAGACAAGTCGACGGGCAGGCAGAGTTCAAGCATGGCGTCGCGGAAGCCTTCGAGTTCTTCCAATCGCAGGCTTCGCATCATGTAAACGGTTAGAAACGAAGCGATTTGGGCCGCGTTGTATTCGCCACGACCAATGCCAAGCAGCACTTCGCGCGCCTGATCTTTAGTAAGATATTTGTATTCAAAAAGATGATTTAAGATTGCTTTCATGGGTGTTTGATTGTGTAGAGACAAGGCATGCCTTGTCTCTACAGGGCTAACCAATTCTGAATCATTTTCACGCCGTTTTCGGTCAGCACCGATTCGGGGTGGAATTGTAGCCCCCGCACATCATAACGGGTATGTGCCAGACCCATAACTCGACCCTGTTCGTCGATGGCCGTGATACGTAGCTCATCGGGAATTGAGTCGGGAACGACGGTCCAGGAGTGATAGCGACCCACGGTTAGCTCGTCGGGAATGTCGGAAAAAAGCTTTTCAGACCGATCGGTGATACTGGCTTTGTGGGCAACGCCATGCAATACGTCACCGAGGTTTTCCAGACGAGCGCCGTACACTTCACCGATGCCCTGATGACCGAGACAAATTCCCAAAATACTTTTCGTAGGACCGTATTCACGTACCAAATCCTGCATGATACCTGCTTCGGATGGAATACCCGGCCCCGGCGAAAGCATGATTTTGTCGTATTGCCCAACATCTTCAATCGCTATTTTGTTGTTCCGAATCACATCCGGTTTCTGCCCCAACTCGCGCAGTATATACACCAGATTATATGTGAACGAATCGTAATTATCTAAGACTAAAAGTTTCATTTTTTGAATGTAAAATGGTCAATGTTAAATGAATAATGGCTAGCGATGGACTTAAGTATGCATTAACCATTATACATTATTCATCAAATAGATTTCGCCTGTTCGAGAGCCGTTCGAAGAGCGGCCAGTTTATTATGCACTTCCTGTAATTCGCTTTCCACCACCGACTTCGCCACGATACCGGCGCCAGCCTGATAATACAACGTATTGTCTTTGCTCATAAACGTCCGAATCATGATGGCGTGATTAAACTCGCCGTCGAAACCCATGTAACCAATGCTGCCCGAGTAAAAACTGCGGCTTATATTTTCATAACGGTCTATCAACTGCATGGCCATGTGTTTGGGTGCTCCTGATAACGTACCGGCCGGGAAAGTTTCGGCTACAATTTGCAGTGGATCAGCGTTTTCTGTCAAATCGCCGACTACTTTCGAAACGAGGTGAATGACGTGCGAATAGTATTGTACTTCCTTAAACGTCTCGACATTCACTACGTCGCAGTTGCGGCTGAGGTCGTTACGTGCCAGGTCAACCAGCATTACGTGCTCGGCCGATTCTTTCGGATCATCATAGAGTTTTTGTGCTAACTCGGCATCGTGAACGTCGTCGCCCGTGCGCCTGAACGTACCAGCGATAGGGTAAATAGTTGCCTGTCGATTTTTGATGACAATCTGCGATTCGGGTGATGAACCGAATAATTTATAGTTGCCGTAATCGAAATAAAACAGATATGGCGATGGATTCAGCGAACGTAGCGCCCGATATACATTGAATTCGTCGCCCTGAAACGGCGTCGAAAACCGGCGCGACAGGACAATCTGGAACACATCGCCCCGTTGACAGTGGTCTTTTCCTTTCTGAATAATAGCCCGAAATTCATCGTCGGTAAAGTTCGACTGTTCGGGTCCGGCTGGGCTGAACGAATACGTTGGATAGTTTCGGCTCGTAATCAGGTCGCTGATGTAATCGAGTCCATCCGCCGTTTCGGCATTTTCGGATTCCGTTACGTTATCTGGCAGATAGCTGTGCTCGAAAAGATGAAGCTCGTCTTTGAAGTGATTGATTGCCAGAACGTAACGATAAACGGTAAAAACAGCCGCCGGAATCTGGTTCTCAGTCGGAATGGTAGCCTGTAACGTAATATCCTCGAAGCCCTGCACCGACGGATAGCCGAAATAGCCAAACAAGCCGTTGGTGATAAACGAAAACGGCGATTTCTCGTGCTTGAAACTATCCTTAAACGTCTGCAACGCTTCCCGCATGGCCTGTACGGGTAGTTCACGCGTTTGTTCAGGCTGGCCCGGTAATTGAGTGGTTAGCTGACCTCTATCGTAAGAAAACCGCGCTACCGGATCGAAAGCGATGTAAGAAAAACTATTGTCGTTGCCGTGATAATCCGAGCTTTCGAGCAGGATGCTGTTCAGGAAACGGTCGCGGATGCGCAGGTAGATGCTTACGGGCGTGATGATGTCGGCCAGCATCCGTTTGTGGCGGCTGATAACGCTGTAGGTGGGAGTTTTTAAGTCGATAGTCATAAGATTATAGTCAATTAGGCCCCAACAGGCTCCGGCTGTCGGTTTAGTTACTGAGTAAATCGCTATAGCGATTCCGACAGCCGGAGCCTGTCGGGGCCAAACCAAAAAAATAAGGCTCACCGGGATGACGGTGAGCCTTAGGAAATTGTGTTGGTAAACAACAATAGCGGCAACCCTCATCCCAACGTAGGAGAGTGCCACCACCAAATCATGTTTACCGTATTATTCATGTCTTTCGTTTGCTATATCTGGTATCAAAACCTTCTTTGGTCGGGGTGGCGGGATTCGAACCCACGACCTCTACGTCCCGAACGTAGCACGCTACCAGGCTGCGCTACACCCCGCATTGAGGCCACAAATATAAAGCGTTTGTTTTATTCCGAACAAGAGCCGCCAATTTTTTCTATAGAAATTACATTTCCAGCATACCAATGCGAATGCTTTTATTCTCGTTCAACTCGAATGACGATTGGTCGAAATCAGGCGGGCCCATGAGCATCGTTATGTTCGAAAAACCAAATGGTTCGGCGGGGATCTGTCCTGAAAAATCCAGTTTGTTGTTTGCGTTTAAATCCTGATATAATCGAACGGCATAGCGACCGGGAGCTAACCCTTCGAAGACAACGCTGATTTCGCCTGATGGTGTTACGTCGACTGTTTTTGTTTGTTTGGATTCGCCCCGGAAGCTAGCTGGGTCGACGGCTAAACCGATATATAATTTCCCAGTCCGATTGTTCACATTGTGGATAACCATCGTTAGTGAATAGGCTTTAGTTGCGGTAGCTGACGTAGCAGGCGTAGTTTGTTGAGCGATAGTCAGATTTGAAAAAAATACCAGTAAGCCGAGGGCGATAAGCGTTTTCATTGTTTGCGTTGTTTTTGGTTCGACAGCACAAACTTATAGCGTTCAAAAATGAGCCAGCAACCTTAAGGGACAAACAGCAAGAGTATGGGGTAAATGGTACGTTTGGGACTATAAACAAGCTTTTTAGGGCTGTTTGGAGCTATTTAGAAAAGCGGTTTATCCCAAATTCAGCGTCAAATTGCCGCTTTTGGTATACCGGATTTCTTCTTCAGCCAGCATCTGCCTCACAGTTTGCGCGAGCGAGTTGGCATCGATTTGGGCGAAGTGATGGGCGAGTTGCTTCGGCGATACGCCGGGGCCATTGGCCAGTGCTACGTATTCGCGAACCTGCTCCCGGAAAGCCGCCGTTACGTTCTCAGCCTTCTTTTTCTTCTTCAAACAGTTGTCGCAGATGCCGCAGGCTTCGCCTGGTTTTTCACCGAAATACGCCTGCAAAAGTCGGGTGCGGCATTGCGTGGCATGTTCGGTGTAAATGGTGGCGGCCTGCACTTTACGTAACGCCAGCTCTTTCCGACGGTTCAATTCTGCTACGTTCACCGGAAGCGATTTCGCATCGAAACGGGGCGTCAAATACGTAAGCTGTGGCTTGTCTTTCTGCTTTTCGTAAATCACTACGTTACGTTGGTGAAGCTGCTCCAGCATAGTCTCGATTTCGCCCTGATTCATGAGATATGTTCGGGCCAGCGTAGATTCTGAAATGGTAACGAAATCGGTAAATAACTCGCCCCCGTACAAACGTAACAACAGTTTCAGAAACGAATCGAAGCGGGAATTCATCACCTGAAACTCGTATAATTCGCGGTTATCAAGCACGATAGCCAGCCGCGACGGATGAAAGAAATTCTCAGTCAACTGAATAAATCCTTCCAGTTGCAACTGCTTCAGGGCGTAGTGAGCTTCCTGCGGAGGCAGGCTGAACGTAGCCGTAAACGCGCCAATATCAAAATCATAACTGCTGAACTCACCACCGCCGACGGGAACAGCCGTGTAATTCGCCACCGCCTGATAAACCCGACGTAGCATCTCGACGGGCTGATAAAGCTGTTCGGTTCGGAAACGTAAATTTTCTAAATCGCTGGGTGTGTAGAGCATCACGGCGTATGATTTCTGCCCGTCGCGTCCGGCACGGCCCGCTTCCTGGTAATACGCTTCGAGCGAATCCGGTACGTCCAGATGCACAACCGCGCGCACATCGGGTTTGTCGATGCCCATCCCAAAAGCATTGGTGGCTACTATTACCCGTGTTTTATCCTGAATCCAGGCGTCCTGTTTGTCGGCTCGTTGTTGGGTTGTCAGACCGGCGTGGTAATAATCGGCTGAAATGCCTTGTTTAACGAGCCACTGCGCAATCTGCTGGGTTTGCTTCCGGCTGCGCACATACACTACTGCACAGCCCGGTACGTTGTGCAGGATACGTAGCAAACGGGTTTCTTTCCCCTCTTCCAAAACCGCTGAGTAGGACAGATTCGGCCGCGCAAAAGTTTGTTTGAAAATCTGCGGTGTTCGTAAAATCAGTTTATCGACAATATCGGCTTGTACGTCGGGCGTTGCTGAAGCCGTCAGCGCAATAACGGGCGTATCAGGAATAAGCTGTCGAAACTCCGCGATTTGCAGATATGGCGGACGAAAATCGTAACCCCAGGCCGAAATGCAGTGCGCTTCGTCGACAGCCAATAGGTTGACCGTCATTTGTTTGACACGCTCGATAACGATTTCCGTACGAAGCCGTTCGGGCGATACGTAGAGAAATTTAAGATTGCCGTAGATGCAATTGTCGAGTGTCGTATCAATTTCGCGGTAATGCATTCCGGAGTAAATTGCAGCTGCCGGAATACCCCGCTTACGTAACTGCTCCACCTGGTCTTTCATCAGAGCGATGAGGGGCGTAACCACAATGCAGACGCCCTTCAAGGCCAATGCCGGTACCTGAAAACAAACAGATTTACCACCACCTGTCGGCATCAGCACCAGTACGTCCTGACGAGCCAGCACAGCATTCACTACGTCTTCCTGCTGCGGCCGAAAGGTCGAGTATCCCCAAAATTGCTGTAAAATCTGCCGGACAGTCAAGGTAATCAGTTAATTAGTAGTCAGTCGTCAGTCAATCGGCCAATAGTTCTTTTCTTTCATCTGCTGATGACTATTGACTAACGACTATCGTGCAAATTTACGGCGTAGAAAAGACAAATCGGAAACGTAGTGGTTTACGTTTATATCGACAGATTCAATCAGGCGAACCAAAAGTTATGCTTCAGAAAGTTATAAAATCAGATGAAGAGTGGCGGCAGCAACTCACGCCCGAGCAATACCGGGTAACCCGCACCAAAGGAACCGAACGGCCTTTCACGGGCGAATACTGCGAAGCGCACGACCCCGGCATCTATGCCTGTGTATGCTGCGGAACCGAATTGTTTGAGTCGACAACCAAGTTTGAATCAGGAACGGGCTGGCCGAGTTTTACAGAACCCATTGAAGAAGAGCGGATTCGGTTGGAAAAAGATTTCACTTACGGCATGATTCGGGTGGAAGTGCTGTGTAACGTCTGCGATGCGCATCTGGGACATGTGTTTAATGATGGTCCAGCGCCAACCGGAATGCGCTACTGCCTGAATTCGGTATCGTTGGTATTGAAGCGTACGGCTGATGCGGAATGAGTTCTTGACTAAAACAGGCTTGGAAATGCCGATTTAATTAAATTGTTCCCCATATTGCTTTGTTTAAGGACGTAGCTGGGACACAGAGATGCACGGCGGTTCGCAGAGATTCACTGAGGATTATTCTCTGTATATCTCTGTGACTTCTCCGTGCATCCCTGTGTCCCAATAAAAATACGTAGTAAGATTTGCAGCATGAATCATTGGATGTTGAGGGGTATTCTGGTCGTTGTTTGGTTCATTGTAGCGGTAAACAACGTAACAGCGCAAAAATCCGGCGGAACTGTGCCGTATTCTGTAATTGGCACTCCAGCCTACGGCCCCCGAATTGTGTATTACAAGGACGAACGTAACGCGCTCACTACGGTTCCGGCTCCAGAAAGTATTCTTAAAAATAAAGAGGCAAATGGTCGACTTGCCGCACCCACAGCCCAGTTTATTGTTACGTATAACAACTTTACAACCGAGGCAAAACAGGCTTTTCAGTACGCAGTAGATATCTGGTCTACTCTGATCAGCTCGCCCGTGCCAATTCGGATTCAGGCAAACTGGGGTTTTCAGACGCCTAACGTACTGGGTTCGGCCGGGCCAGGGTCGTATCGGTATAATTTCGATGGTGGTCAGCGAGCGAATGCATTTTATCCGATTGCACTGGCTGAGAAAATTGCCCGACGGGAACTCAATGCACCCGAAGAAGCCGACATCATTGCTGATTTCAATCGAAATAATGACTGGTATTTTGGCACCGACGGTAAAACGCCCAAAGGTCAGACCGATATGGTAACCGCCGTATTGCACGAACTGGCGCACGGACTTGGCTTTATTGGATTCTTTACCGTAGTCGGCGACAATGGTTTGTACACGCAGGCACTTGCGTCCATATACGATCAATTCATCGAAACGGGGCAGGGGAAGCGATTAGTTACGTCGACGAAAGAGTTTCCAAATGATTCGGAGGAATTGAAACTTCAGTTGGCCGGGCATAATCTGTTTATCAACGGCAGTACGTTAAAACAATCAACTGGCGACCGGGCAAAAGTGTATGCTCCTTATAATTTCGATCCGGCTGCCAGTGTTTATCATCTGAATGAAGACACGTATCCGCCCGGAAACATCAATTCACTGATGACGCCCCTATTGGCTCAGGCCGAAGTTATCCATTCGCCGGGACCAATTGTGATGAACTTTCTGGCCGATATGGAATGGAAAACGACCTCTGTTCTGCATGAGCCAATTATTGGTAGCGAAGATCCTGCCGACCTCGTTTTTAGCACCCGGATTATCAGCGATACTACGTTGACACCCGGTTCAGTACGGCTGTATTATCGGAAAACGCAGCCAACGGCCAAAGATTCGGTTTTTACCACCGTTACGCCTACGCAGGTAGGAACCACCAGCGAATATCGGTTTACACTTCCGGCTGCACAGTCACAGGGTGATATCTGGTATTATTTATCGGCGAAAGACGTAGCAGGGCGAACGTTTACTAATCCGGGCAGGCTCATTAACGGTACGCAACTGCTCTATCATACGCAATCAGGCCCCGATAACGTAGCACCGACGATTCAGTACGTTCCTACCAAAAACGTTATGTTCGCTACCAACGCCGTTGATAGCTTACCCATCTATGCACGTATCAAAGACAATCGGGCGGGCATCAGCGCGGCATATGTGGAGTATAAAATCAATGGCGTAGCGCAACCCAATCTGAATCTCAAATTCACCAAGATCACCGTTAACGGCTTTACGTACGATAGCATGTATGTGAACCGAATCAATTTTCCGGCAAATTCGCTGAAAGCGGGCGATAAAATCACGTATCGGATTGTAGCTGTGGATATGTCGAAGGCGAAAAATCAGGTATTTAACCCGGCCAATGGATTTTACGAACTTCCGGTACTGGCGCCCCGTGCTGCTCGGGATCAGTACGTTACTACGTTCAGCGACGCTACGTCGGCCAGTGATTTTATTGGGTACGGATTCAGTGTCACTACGGCAGCTGGTTTCAGCGATCCGGCCATCCATTCCGAACATCCGTACCGAAATGGGGCCGATTTTAAGGCGCAGAGCAATTACGAGTACGTCCTGTTGTCGCCGATACGTATCAAAGCCAATCCTGACAGTGCTGTAATACGTTTCGATGAAATTGTGCTGATAGAGCCAAGCGAACCGGGTAGCAAATTAGGCGATGCTAATTTCTATGATTATGTACTTGTGGAAGGTTCATCCAACAACGGACAGACCTGGAGGCCGTTGGTTGATGCATACAGTTCGCGGGATAAAGCGGAATGGTTAAATGCCTACAAAGCTAGTATCGTAGCCGATAACTCGACCACTGCCGGAACTCCAGCGTTGTACCGAAGGCGCGAGATTCCTTTACTCAAACAAGGAAGCGCCTTTAAAGCGGGCGACCAGATTTTGATTCGCTTTAGAATGTTTGCCGATCAACTGTCGTACGGGTGGGGCTGGGCTATCGACAATTTGCGCATTCAGGCGGCTCCTCCAGCTATTGTGCTAGCCGAAGAACCAACACGTAATGCTACGTTTTCGCTGTATCCCAATCCGGTCAATGGGGGTTCGGTACGTATTGTTGCCGATTTGCCGAACGTAGTGTCTGAAGTAAATCTGAGGCTGATTGGTCTGTCGGGACAAGCTATTCGGCAGCAGACATTGAAAGTAAGTGGTTCTCGAATCAATGATCTGTTCGACATGGGCCAGTTGCCAACAGGGCTTTACTTTCTGCAATTGAAAGCGAATGATCTGGTAATCACCCAAAAAGTTTTGGTTGCTGACTGATGATGTATGAAAGCACTACTCTCAGTACTTATTCCACTTCTACTTGTTGGCTGCTCCCCCGCCAAACGTATCAGCCGAACACTACGTATCCAACCCACTTACACCGATCATTTTACGGGCGTAGCACTCTATGATCCCGTCCGTAAAAAGCATCTGATTCAGTATAATGCTGATAAACCGTTTACACCAGCGTCAAATACTAAACTATTCAGTTTCTATGCTGGTCTGGTTTCACTACGTGATTCGTTGCCAGCACTACGTTACGCCGTACGGAGCGATTCGCTGATTTTCTGGGGAACGGGCAACCCGCTTCTGCTTCATCCTGATTTGCCCGATACATCTGCACTGGCGTTTCTGCGGAAGCGCCCTGAACGCTTATTTTTCTCCGCTGAAAACTATAAAGGGCCTCGTTTCGGAGCGGGTTGGGCCTGGGATGATTATAATGACGATTATTCGGCTGAGCTGGCGTCGATGCCCATTTACGGCAACGTGCTACGTTTCCCTAAAGGAAAATTACTGTCGACTCAGATTAAGCCGCGTCAGTTTGCCGATAGTACTAGCGTACTTCCTGATAGCAAAATAGGTAGTGGCGTCCGTCGGATGGAATTTGCGAATCGATTTACGCGGTTGACAGATGTACAAAAATCTCAGCAGGACGTACCGTTTCGCTGGTCGCCGGGTCTGGTCGCTCAGTTACTGAGTGATACGTTACATCGGTCGGTGGTCCTTGTTAATCTGCCAGTTCCTGAAAATACAAAGTTGCTACGTGGTTCTTCTGCCGATTCGCTCTACAAACGTATGTTGCATGTGAGTGATAATCAGTTTGCTGAGCAGGTATTGTTTATGATTTCGGCGGAACGTAGCGCGTCCATGCTGGAACCGGGCGTTGAGTTACGTCGCATTGCGGATAGCCTTCGATTGACCACGCCGGAAGGACGTAACGCGGCTCGATGGGTCGATGGGTCGGGGTTGTCGCGCTACAATGTGTTTACGCCGAACGTATTGATTGATTTACTAATAAAAATTTATGCCCTCGTTCCTCAACAACGCTTGTTTACGTTGTTGCCAGCCGCCGGTCAATCGGGTACGCTACGTAACATGGATATGCATGGAAAACCTTACGTTTTTGCCAAATCGGGTTCCATGACAGGTGTGTATAATCTCAGCGGATACGTATTGACGAAGCAGAATAAATTACTCTATTTCAGCATTATGCACAATAATTTTACGCAACCGGTGAGCGAAATGCGGCAACGAACGGCAGCATTACTGAAAGAAATTCACGAGCAGTTTTAAATTGACTACCGTACCACCGCCAGCTTTCCGGCCAGACTTTCTGATCCATCGGACGTAACGGTAACAACCAGATAAACGCCTGTCTGAGCGGGTCGATTTCGGTAATCACGGAGATTCCACGTAGCGGTGCCCCCCTGCGAACGGGTTTCATACACTAACTGCCCGCCCGCATCCAGAATTTTTACGGTGGAATTATCCGTAAGGCCGTTAATACCTACCGTACCTGTAAAATCAGGCCGAACAGGATTGGGGAATATGGTCAGTTTATTGAGGATTTCGGTGGGCTCAGTCGCTGGTCCACGATACGAAATAATGCCATTTGGCGTCTGCATGAACACCATTCCGCTGACGGGCTCAACAGTCACTGACGATACGTAGTTGTAAGGAAGAGGACTCGTAGCGGTTGTAAACGTTTCGAGCAGTTGCGAACCATCTGCCGCAACCCGATAAACCCCATTCGGTGTACTCATCCATTTCCGATTACCCCCATCGACGGCAATTGAAAGGATATTCTCGTTGGCCAGCAACCGACGTCGGTTTATAATAGGTGCTTGTGCATCGACTATTGCGTCGAAAGCGCCAGCCGGATTATCAAAAACCATTGGCCCCAGGCTGGTACCTACCCAGATAATGCCAAGTTTGTCTTTTACTAACGTCTGCACCTCGTTTGTCAGTAATCCCCCTTGCCCACGTGTTGTGGTCAGGTAACGGCTGCGGCTGTTTTGCGGATCAACAACCAGAATACCCGTACTGGATAGATTGAGCCAGAGAAACCCGTTATCGTCGGCGACAACCTGTTTTACATAGAGTTGACTAACAAACGGAAACGACTGGAACTGCCCATCCGGCCGCCGAACGTGGAGAGTGGCCTGAGAAGAGTTAGGTATATATGTCGTTATCCACAGATTGCCTTCAGGATCAGTGCCTAAGCTGGTAATGTTTATCGGAATACTGGCAGGTAACGTAACACGGGTTGGCACTCCACCGTCGCTATAACTCCACAAACCAGCTTGCGTGTCGGCCAGATAAAGTTTTTGTTCTGTGGGCAGATAGGTGGCTGTGGAAAACCCAAACGTACTAGCCGATAACGGCAAATTCTGCCATCGGCCCGTTGGTATGGATAACTGCTGAAGCGATGGCTGTGTACCCAGCCCTAAAAGCGTATTTGGATAGGCATACAAGGACGAAAAAGAGTCACTTAAAGGCCCTTCTGGTACGATACGTTGGAACGTGCCATTGTTGCCAAACAGCAGCCCGTTACGGTTATCAGCCACCCAAATCGTATTGCCATCCGCCACGACTTCGCGTGGGTCAGCTAATAAATCTCCCGAAAACGGATTCGCACCGGGCAACGTAACAGATTTATCGGTAGCCAGAATCAACCCGCCTGGACTAGGAAACTGTCGAACAATTATAGTACTCAGTGGCCGAATTAACGTCCATTTTCCATTCTGACGTTCGTAAACGCCTTCGCTACTGACACTGGCCTGTAGTTTGCCTTCGCTGGTGGCCAGCGAAATAGCACCTTTACCCGGCAACGTAACAGACCGCCAGTTGGCCGGGTCGGCGATATTCACGGAAGGTGACAGACGTACCGAGCGAATCTGATACATATTACGGATTTCGCTGGCGGGAGGAATCAACGCATATAGGCTATCGTTAGCGACGGCCGTTTCTGCGGTAATATAAATGGGAGATCCAGTCTGCGGGGTGAAATACGTATCGCGAATCTCGTCTTTAATTAGGTCGAGCACAACGACGCCGAAACTGGCGCTTATATAAGCTGTGTTGCCAACTCGATTGATGTGGCTAATGCCGACTGGCCCCAGCGACGTTACAACCGTATTTACATTTTTAATTGCGCCCGGCTCACCCGTTGCCGAAACCGTCAGAAAATCCAGATTGCCGTTCTGATAAGCAATAAGTAGACGATGTTGGTCGGCCAGATACAACAATCGTCTGATAGACATCTCACTGAAACCCTGCGATTTACCTAAAACGGTCGTTTCGTTCGTGGTTTTGTCGTAATAGAAAAATCCATTTTGACTGGCGGCATAAATTTTGTTTTCGACCACCGCAACCGACTGCCCCGACAAATAACTCACATGCGTTTGCCACGTACCAAGCTGCGCGAATGATGAATGATGAATGATGAATGATGAATGGATGAGAAAGGCAACGTACCAGAACCGAAGAAAATATTTTTCAGTCCAGCCCTGAAACTTTCTTTTATAAGTTTTACAATTCATCATTCATCATTCATCATTCACAACGTCTTCATACGCCCATTCCTTGCGTCCGGCTTCGGCGCCGAGGTTAAAACAACGGCGGCAACGGGCTTCGTAGCTGTCGGTTTCGCCCAAAAGCACGCGCTCTTTCGACGGAACAAGCCGGTATGAGTATTGAGCAATATCGCCACAAACCACACAGATGGCATGCACTTTCGTTACGTATTCGGCAATGCTCATCAGTTGCGGCATACAACCAAACGGCTTGCCTGCGAAGTCCATATCAAGCCCGGCAATGATAACGCGCTTGCCCTGATTCGCCAGCGTATTGACTACTTCGGTTATCTCTGAATCGAAAAATTGGGCCTCGTCGATACCAACTACATCACAATCACCGGCTAATGTTAAAATTTGGCCCGCTGTTTGCAGTGGGGTTGAATGAATAGTATGCGCTGAGTGCGAAACGATATTTTCTGCGTGATATCGGGTATCTAAACCAGGCTTGAAAATCTGGACGTTCAACTTCGCTATTCGGGCCCGCGTAAGCCGCCGGATTAACTCTTCGGTTTTCCCCGAAAACATCGATCCACAGATAACTTCAATCCATCCGGTGCGAAGATGGGGTGGTTCACGGCGTCGGGTCGGTTCAATAAACATAGCGATAAATAAGTAACTCCAGCGATACGACTAAGCTAACTGACTTAACCATGATTAACCAAGACGAACATTGTTTTATTTACCCACATGGATTGCCCGTAAGAGGATTAAATCATGGTTTGCAGCCCGCAGCATTTGATTTCTTCAATGAGAAAGGGCGGTTTGTGCCCGAAAGCTATATATTTACAAAACAAAGGCTTTTCCTGATGTCGAACAAGTTTAACGCAAACGCGCTCACCGAATACAGCAAGTCCTACGCCCGTCGGATAGCCGCTGATTTTTACCAGCAGCATGCAACGATTAATGGCCAGCAGATTCTCAAACTGACGCCAATTAGTCAAATTAACTTGTTCATTATTAGTAGTTTGTCGGATAAGTGGCAGGCTGATGCCGAAAAATTTCGTAGTCCTTATTTCGATTTTACAGATGCCGATGTTCAGGAAGCGCTACAGAATTTTATGAACGTAGTGTCGCAGCACATTTCGGTGCGTCGTGAACACCTCGAACCGCTCCTGGCCGATGCTACCCGTCGGGCGATTATCATGGTTTTCGATCCCAGAGCTTACTTCGATGATGTGCTCCGGGAGCAGCCTGAATTTACGGTAACAGCGTCGGCGCTGAAGCAAATTGTTCGGTATACAAAAATCAATCAGTTCATTCCGCAGCACATTATGCAGCGCATGAACGGCCGGCCATTTGTGTACGTAAATCAGGCATTGACCTATCTGGATGAGGCTCTTACGCAGCGTGGGCACGAACTTGAACATTACGATAAGTTTGTGGCGCTGTTCTCGGAGAAGTTACCAATGAACGTATCGGTACTGCTACGTAGCCACGTACCAGATAGCATTCCAACAAACCCGGCCCGGTCATTCTTCGACACCGCAACCTCAAATGAGACGGCTATTCCTCCTGCACCATTAGTGCCGGTAGAGTCTGTTCCTGAGAGTGTTACGCCCGCTATTCCGCCCCAGCCTACTCAGTTCGAAAAAGCAGACGTAACGGAAGAACGTAGTATACCGATTGAGCGGCCGCTTCAGGATGTCGACTATAATTCGAGCGTGATTGGCACAAAATTCCTGAATGGCGAAGCCGGTCCCAAACCTGTTGCGCCTATCAGCCAGCCGTCAGAAATGCCGACGGGAGCACTTACACCATCTGCTACGTCGGAGCCAACATTCCCGACCGATACGTCTGCTACGGTGAGCGAACCTGCTACGTTAAATGATACGTTGCGGGAAACAGCTCCGACTGAAACGGCAACCGTTGCTGAGAAATTTAACCGGGCACCGATTGAAAGTGTGGCCCGCAGTATTTCGTTAAATCAGAAATTCCGGTTTATCAATCAATTGTTCAACGGTAATTCAGGTGCTTATAATCAGGCAGTTGATGAAATCGATAAACTAAATAATTACGGCCAGGCCCTCGACCTGATTTCGTATCGTTACGCATCGCAATATCTCTGGGACATGAGCAGCGATGAAGTGAGCGAATTGGTTGAAATTCTCAAGCGTCGATTTGCTTAAAGATTTATTCTCCTTTCGAGAGAGTTACGAATGCCATTACTCCAGGTAATGGCATTCGTCGTTTGAAACCCGTTCGACTACAAAATGTATCTTTTGGTGAAGGCATCCGTCTAAGGGATGCCTTTGTTGTTTGTTTCGTCCACAAGCGAACAAGCTTTGGTGAGGGTAGTTTCACCTAATCTCAACAGATTCATTGCGAACCGTTTGCTTCCTGATTCTGGCTGGATGGCTGGCCTGCCTGCGTGCTTTTTCGCAGAACAGACCTATTTTTCAGCAAGATGCTGCACTAAGTCGCTATTTGCAGGATTTATTTCCAGTACAAACAGAGGGAGTCGATTATGAATCTGTATTTGACGCGCTGACTCAACTTTACGCTCAGCCACTTGACATCAACAAAGCCACGCGCGACGAGCTGGCGGCAACATACTTATTGACCGAACAACAACTAAACAGCCTGATAACGTATCGCGCAGATTTCGGCGATTTATTAGCCATCTATGAGCTTCAGGCAGTGCCCGATTTTGATGTGGCTACCATTCGAAGGCTAATGCCGTTTATAACTGTGAGTGTTACGTCTGGAATTTTTGGGAAATTTGCTACGTCCACCGATAACTATCTGATTCTTCGCTACGAACGAGTCTTGGAAAAGCAAAAAGGCTTTTCGGAAGCTACGCCTGATAAAAATGGTAAACTGCCCAATCGTTACGTTGGTGGACCGAATCAGTGGTACGTTCGGTATCGATACAGCAGACCCCGCGCGTTCAGCTTCGGTCTGACGCTGGAAAAAGATCCCGGTGAACGCCTAATTTGGCAACCATCGGCGAATCAGTACGGTGCTGATTACGTATCGTTTCACGCACAACTACAAAACCGTGGTAAATGGCGCTCAATCATTCTGGGCGATTATCAGGTGCAGGTTGGGCAGGGATTGGTACTATCTGCGGGTTTTGCACTGGGCAAAAGTGCCGAAACTGTACAAACGCTACGTCGTCCGACGTTGGGTGGTCGCCCCTACACCTCGCTCACCGAATCGGGCTATTTTCGTGGGGCCACCGCTACGTATGCCGTCACCCCAACCATCGACGTAACACTTTTGCTCGCTCGTAATCGGCGGGATGCCAATACAGCTGAAGGTGATACAGAAGAAAGTTCGATTGCTACGTCTTTTCAAACTTCTGGCCTGCATCGCACACCATCAGAAATTGCCGATAGGGCTAGTTTGACGGAAACAAATCTGGGAGCGCATCTTCTTTATCACAATCGGCATCAACTGCAAGTAGGACTGACCGCGCTACGTACCCTATTCGATACGTTCGTTCGTAAGCGCGATTTGTCGTATAATCAGTACGAGTTTACCGGAAAGCAGAACGTAGTGGTTGGTTTGCATGGCAGCTACATCTGGCGCAACTGGAATCTGTTTACCGAAATGGCTCGAAGTGCAGGTTCGACAACAAATTCGGGTGGATTAGGATTCGTGGGTGGTACGTTGGTGAGTTTAACTAAAAAGCTGGATGCCTCCCTGGTGCTACGTCATTACGACCGTAATTTCCACGGTTTTTACGGGAACGCATTCAGCGAAGGAGGACGTAACGCCAACGAAACGGGCGCATATTTTGGACTGAAATACAGCGTTTACCGGAAACTAACAGTAGGTGGATTCATGGATTTCTTTCACTTCCCGTGGCTGCGATATCTGGTCGATAAACCATCAAAAGGATTCGATTATTTGCTTCAGCTACGTTATACACCGAACAGACAAACGGCTTTCTCCTTGGTGATACACGACGAACATAAAGAGAAAAACCTGCCCGGCGACAAAGCGAAGAACGTAGTAGAAACTACTCGAAAAAGCTACGTACTGAATGTTGATTATAGCCTTCGGCGTGGGCTGTCGCTACGTTCGCGAGTGCAGTGGGGAAGTTTTCAATATGCTGGACAATCGCCTAAACGCGGCTTTACGTTGGTTCAGGACGCTACGTTCGAGTATCGGCGATTGAGTTTGAGTGGTCGGATGGCGTTGTTCAGTACGGATGATTACGATAGTCGGCAGTACGTTTACGAACGCGATGTGCTTTACGCCTTTTCATTTCCGGCCTATTTCAACCGAGGAATTCGGCATTACGTAATGGCTCAATACACGCTAAATCGTCACCTCGATGTATGGGTTCGTTGGGCCAGAACCGACGTAACGAACCAAGATTTTGTCGGCTCCGATCTGGATCAGATTGATGCTCCGCACAAATCAGAAGTGAAAATGCAGGTTCGGTGGCGGTTGTAAAGGCATGCCTTCTCTCTACTTTTCCATTTCGCGAATGAGCTTGTTCGCGTTGATGAACTCGTTCAACTCTTTGACGTCGGAGTGGATGAGCGAATTACTATTTCCTTCCCAAACCTTTTTGCCCTTGTGGAGAAACATGATTTTCTCGCCGATCTCCATCATTGAGTTCATGTCGTGGGTAATAACTACAGTTGTAATCTGATATTCTTCGGTGATTTCGGAGATAAGTTGGTCAATCTTTATGGACGTCAGTGGATCAAGACCGGAGTTGGGTTCGTCGCAGAATAAGTATTTTGGATTCAGGACTATGGCACGGGCAATACCAACGCGCTTTTTCATCCCGCCACTAATTTCAGAAGGCATTCGGTCGCCCGCGTCGCCTAGTCCGACGCGCTGTAAACACTCCTGCGAACGGTCAACTTTTTCCTTTTCCGATAAATCCGTCAGCATATCGAGCGGAAAACGTACGTTCTGAAGTACGGTTTTCGAGTCGAACAAAGCGGAACCCTGAAAAAGAACGCCCATTTCGCGCCGAATGGCTTTCTGATCTTCAAGATCACCCGTCAGAAAGTTTCGACCATCATAAAGCACTTCGCCCTTATCGGGTTTAACGAGACCAATCATGCATTTCAGCAGCACGCTCTTCCCGGTACCACTTGTCCCAATGACCAGCGTTGTTTTCCCCGGCTCGAACGAACCGCTGATGCCCGCCAGCACATGCCGGTCGCCAAAGGTTTTTTCTATATTCTTGATTTCAATCATGTTATAAAGAGCGAAAGAGCGAAAGAGCGAAAGAGTGTTGGCTCTGGAAATTCGCCCCGCTTCGGCGTTCCGATTTCACTCTTTCACACTTTCGCTCTTTATGTTAACAGCATCTGTGTCAGAACGAAGTCGGCGGCAACGATGGCGATACAACTATTGGTTACGGCTGATGTCGATGCGGCTCCCACTTCCAGCGCACCCCCGCGCACGTTGTAGCCCTGATAGGCCGAAATGGTTGACACCAGAAAGGCAAATACGACTGTTTTGATGAGTGCGAACGTAACGCCGAACGGTTTGTAATCCACACGCAGCCCCGTTACGTAATCTTCGGAAGAAATTACTCCGGCCAACGTACCGGCGATATAACCGCCCAGAATCGCCAGAAAGCCCGCCATAATTACCAGCAACGGAAACATCAGTACTGAAGCAATCACCTTCGGCAGCACCAGATACGAACTCGAATTGATGCCCATAACTTCCAGTGCATCAATCTGTTCGGTGATTCGCATGGTGCCTAATTCGCCAGCGATGTTTGAGCCAACTTTGCCCGCCAGTACAATGCACGACAGCGTAGGAGCCAATTCCAGAATAGAGCTGTCGCGGACGATAAGTGCGATGATGTTTTTAGGTACAAACGGGTTGGTCAGGTTATAGGCCGTCTGAACGCAGGTAACCGCACCAATAAACGTATTAACCAACGCGACAATGAAAATAGAGCCGACACCGATTGATGTACATTCATTGAGGATAAGACTCATGTATACGCGCAACTTTTCCCGATTACGGAAAAGCGTACCCAGAAAAATAAAATAACTACCTAATCGTGACATAAAGCGTGTAGCGAGACGAATCAGGAAGTTTTTGTCATGCTGAGGAACGAAGCATCTTAACGTTCCATTATCCTCGAACTAGGATGCTTTAAGATGCTTCGTTCCTCAGCATGACAAAAACACTCCTTTGTGAGCTTGTGCCCGAACTATTAAACGGCTTCTTTATTCGGGAGAACCCCCGTAAAGATAGAATGGTTTCTGACGTAACTTGCGCCAAACACGAAACCTTATAAAAACAGGACGTATTGGGCCAAAAAATGGCCGTTTTCTCAAGTATGAATCCATTAATTGTTGTGACGGGCGGCACCAAAGGTATTGGTCTGGCAGTGGCCGAACGATTTGTTGCGGAAGGTTTCGACGCGGTTATCTGCGCTCGATCTATTGCTAACGTAACGGGCGGTGGTCTGCTTCCCTTTGCCGCCGATTTATCGACCAGAACCGGCGTAGATAAATTACTGGGCTACATCAAATCGCTCAGCCGGCCGATCGAAATGTTGCTGAATAACACCGGTATTTTCCTGCCAGGGCAGATTCATAACGAAGACGAAGGTACGTTTGAAAAACTCATGAGCACCAACGTAGCCAGTGCCTATCATCTCACACGCGGGCTCGTGGGCGATATGATGGCGCGACGGCAGGGTCATATTTTTATGATGTGTTCGACGGCCAGCATTACGGCTTACACAAATGGCGGTTCGTACTGTATTTCAAAATTTGCCTTGCTGGGTATGAGTCGCGTGCTACGTGAAGAATTGAAGCCGTATGACGTAAAAGTAACGGCGGTTTTGCCCGGTGCTACGTTAACAGCCAGTTGGCAGGGAACGGACTTACCCGAAGAACGTTTTATGAAACCCGGCGACGTAGCAGACAGTATTTGGGCCAGTTATTCGCTGTCGAAAAGCGCTGTGGTTGAAGAAATTCTGATACGTCCGCAGTTAGGTGATATCTAGCAATCGCCATAAACAACTAGTCATGAATGCAATTGACTAGTACTCTTTCGTATCTTGCGCTCCATTTCATTGAATCCTAACCGAATTAATCGAAAACTGATAACTGCAAAGAATGGCTTCCGTTGAGTATTTGGGTATTGACGTGGGTGGAACAAACGTCAAAATGGGCATTGTTGATGCGAATACCGGTAAAATTTCCAATTTCTATAGTCATGATACCATAAGCTGGCGCGAATCGGGACATTTTATCGACCGTTTTGGCGACGCTGTTGCCTTGCAGTTGCTGAGTAACAAAGACGTTAAGAAAGTGGGAATCGGTTTGCCAGGGATGCTCAATCGCGAACGTACCGTACCCCTTGAAATTACGGCCATTCCGGAAATCAACGATCTTCCTATGGTTGCGTTGTTAAGCAAACGATTTTCAGGAATAGAATTTTTCCTGGCCAATGATGCCAACGCAGCCGCTCTGGGCGAATATTATTTTGCCGAGGAAAAAATTACTGAGAATTATATTTTCATTACGTTAGGTACTGGTGTCGGCGGAGCGGCCATCATCAACAAAAAAATCTTTACCGGTGGCGATGGCAATGCGATGGAACCCGGTCACATCCCGTCGCGAAATGGGCGTGTGCTTGAACGTAACATCGGTAAAGTAGAATTGCTCCAACTCGCCAACGAACGTCGAAAAGGCTACAAAGGCAATACACATTTGCTCGATGATGGTAGCATCTCAACCACAGGATTGGTAGCTGCCGCTGCCGTAGGTGATGAACTGGCGCTGCAAATCTGGAAAGAAGTGGGCGAAATGCTGGGAGAAGGGCTGGCTGCACTCATTAAAATTCTCGATATCAAACAAGTACTGATTGGTGGCGGTTTATCGGCGTCATTCGATTACATCATGCCTGCTGTCAATGAAACCCTCGATTACTGGCTGAATGCATACTACAAAAACGGTCTGAGTATCAAACGGGCTACGTTGGGTAACGACGCCGGGCTGCTCGGCGCAGCTTCGCTTTGTTTCGACTAATGTCTGATGTATGGGCTTAGCCCATACTCAAATCAAATTCACTTCCGGGGAAATAGCTATTCCAAATGTAGTAGCTACCGATTCCTGTATGCGTTTAGCGAGGGCCATGATTTCGTTGCCAGAAGCATGGCCATAATTAACAAGAACCAGGGCCTGTTTGGCATGTACGCCCGCGTCGCCCGACCGATATCCTTTCCAGCCAGCCTGTTCGATAAGCCAACCGGCTGGCACTTTCACCAGTGTGTCGCCTATGGGATAGCCGGGTAGTTCTGGAAACTGTTCTTTTAACGTATCAAACTGATTTTTAGGGATTTCTGGATTTTTGAAGAAACTACCTGCATTGCCAATTTGAGCCGGGTCGGGAAGTTTGCTACGTCGGATACGAATAACGGCTTCGCTAATTGCTTTGATAGATAACGTATCGTCAGTAATTCCCATCTGAGTCAGCGTTTCCTGAATGGCACCGTAGCGCGTGTGGAACGTAGCACGTTTATTTAACTGAAACGTAACACTGGTGATGATGTATTGATTTTTCAGTGCCCGTTTGAATATACTTTCCCGGTAACCAAACGCGCAATCGGCATGAGCGAACGTCCGCTTTTCGCCGGCTTGCCGGTCTATGGCTGTCAACGATTCAAAAACCTGTTCCAACTCAACGCCGTAAGCCCCAATATTTTGCATTGGTGCCGCGCCGACCGTGCCGGGAATGAGCGACAGGTTTTCGAGACCAGCGAAATTTCGGGTTACACAATACTGAACCAGTTCGTGCCAGATTACGCCCGCGCCGGCTTTCAGGTAGATATGGTCATCGTCTTCGCGGACAACGTCGATGCCCTGAATGTTCATTTTAACAACTAATCCATCGAAATCCTGACAGAGCAGTACGTTGCTACCACCGCCGAGAATTAATTTCGGCTTATTCTGATACTCGTCCAGTTGCAGTAAAGTCTGTAAATCTTCCTCAGAATGGATATCAACCCAGTATCGCGCAGTGGCTTCAATTCCGAACGTATTATACGATTTGAGCGATACGTGGCTCTGTATATTCAGCATAAGATGCACGTAGTAGGAATTCAAAATTAACCAAATACCGACAGGCTTTCATAACAATGACGACATTGGTACGTATTGAACAGACAAAATGGCTAATTTTACACCATATTCGACTATAACAATGCGAGGCAGGTTCAGTAACGTTTGGGTATTGAGTATCTTACTGATGGCGGGTTGTGCCAGCAGTCGACCTGCTGCTACGAGCCGAACGGTGGATTACAACAGCTACAACGAAGATTTATCGTCGGTACGTCCAGTGTACACAAACAGCACGGCGAACCCCGCGACAACAAGTCGCCCTTCGTCACCGACGGCCAGTACAACGACAACTCCGCCACCTCGCCGGACCGAAACCCGGAAGCCGACCGCTATAGCCGAAGCTATGCACATCAACCGGAAGCTCGATTTAGTACTCGATACAATGGCTACTCAAAATCGGACGATACGTTACGCTCCTGGCTTTCGCATTCAGGTTTACGTGGGTAATCAGCGACAGGAAGCTGAAGCTGCTAAACTGCTAATTACGCAGAATTTCCCTGAATTGAATCCTTATCTGAGCTACAGCCAGCCTACGTACAAACTGAAAGTAGGGGATTTTATGCGACGAATTGACGCTGAACGGTACTATACGTCTATTCGTAAATTGATCACGTCTTCGCAGTTGCAAGCCGATAAAGTAGACATTCGGCGGAGCCTGTTAATAAAATAAGTTATAAAATTCAAGTGGTCAAGCTTACCTTTGCTACGTTTTGTACAATTTTAGGCGTGAGTGTTGGCTCGTGTAGGACATTATGAAAAAAGCAATTATTACCGGGGTTACCGGACAGGATGGAGCTTATCTAGCCGAATTACTATTAGACAAAGGCTATGAAGTTCACGGGATCAAGCGCCGGAGCTCCCTCTTTAATACGCAGCGGATTGACCATATGTATGAAGATCCGCACGAGAAACATATTCGTTTCAAGCTCCACTACGGCGATTTGTCGGATTCGACCAATATCATTCGCATTATTCAGGAAGTGCAGCCCGATGAAATTTATAACCTCGGGGCCATGTCGCACGTGCGGGTTAGCTTCGATGAGCCTGAATATACGGCGCAGGTTGACGGAATCGGTACGTTACGTATTCTGGAGGCCGTTCGTCTGCTCGGCTTGACTCATAAAACTCGTATTTATCAGGCGTCGACGTCGGAGCTATACGGTGGTGTGCAGGGCCATGCGCAATCAGAAACAACGCCTTTTTATCCGCGTTCGCCGTATGCCGTCGCAAAATTGTATGGTTACTGGATAACCGTCAACTACCGCGAAGCGTACGGTATGTATGCCTGCAATGGAATTTTGTTTAACCACGAATCTCCGCTACGTGGCGAAACTTTTGTGACCCGTAAGATTACGCGCGCTGTGGCACGTATCGCCCTGGGCTTGCAGGATAAGGTTTATCTGGGCAATCTGGATTCGCTACGTGACTGGGGTCATGCCAAAGACTACGTTGAGGCCATGTACCTGATCCTGCAACAGGAAACTCCCGAAGATTTCGTCATTGCTACAGGCGTAACTACCAGCGTTCGCGATTTTGTGAAGATGGCGTTTGCTGAAATCGGTGTAGAGCTGGAGTTCACTGGGGAAGGTTCCGACGAAGTGGCTAAAGTAGTAAGTGCCTCGAACTCTGATTATAAGGTGGAAGTTGGGCAAACGGTCCTTTGCATTGATCCACGCTATTATCGTCCTACTGAAGTTGATTTGCTCTTAGGCGATCCAGCCAAAGCCATGGCCAAATTGAACTGGAAGCCAAAATATGATTTGAAAGCACTGGTTCAGGATATGATGTCGGCGGACGTTAAACTGTTCCGTCGCGACCAGTTTCTTGCCAAGAGTGGGCATCAGGTGTTGAATTATTTTGAGTAGAGAGAAATTATTTGATGAATAGATTGACGAATGCCATAACCCGAAGTAATGGCATTCTTTTTTTACTACGTAACACGCAAAATGGAAAAGGGCTGACTTGGAAATAATCCAGTCAGCCCTTTTTTATGCTTTACGCTTACGCCTTACATAGGTACAGCGTAGTAGTACATCCGCGAACTATTAGGGTACATGCCAATCAGCATTAGACCTTCGCCTTCTTTAACGGCGGCAATAATATCCTGTAAATCCTTCGTTGACTTGACGCTTTTCGTGTTGGCTTTCACAATAATAAAGCCTTCTTCAACATCGGTATCGGCTAATTTGCCATCCGTGATTTTCGAAACCCGAACACCACCGCTCACACCAAGCTGTTTGGCTTCCTGAGACGACAGCGCTTCGAAGTTGGCACCCAGCGAATTCAGCGACGTAGCAGCAGCTGTAACCTCAGATTTCTTGATCACATCACGACCACCATTGCGGTTACGAAGTTCAACTTTGAAGTCGCGTTCAGTGCCATCGCGATTAACCGTTACGGTTACAATATCACCCGGACGACGACGGCCGATGATTTCACGCATTTGAGCGTCAGAATCAAGGGCTTGGCCTTCCATTTTAACGATAACGTCACCTTTCTTCAAACCGGCAGCTTCGGCTGCGCCTTTACCAACGACTTCGTTAACATAGATACCGCGACCTACTTTGGTGCCTTTTTCTTTGGCCAGCGTGCTGTTCAACTCTTGTGGCAGAATGCCAATATAACCACGCTGTACGTTACCGTATTTAAGTAGGTCAGCCGATACTTTTTTCACGAGCGAAACCGGCACCGCGAAACCATAACCACTGTAATAACCCGTTTGGGAAGCAATAGCTGAATTGATGCCAACCAGTTCGCCACGGAGGTTTACAAGGGCACCGCCTGAGTTACCTGGGTTGATGGCCGCATCCGTCTGGATGAACGATTCTACTGGTGAATCAGGTTTTTCTTCATTCCGATTGATATTCTGATCGAGGATACCAATCCGACGACCTTTCGCGCTAACGATACCAGCCGTAACGGTCGATTCCAAATCCAGCGGGTAGCCAACCGCTAACACCCATTCGCCTAATTTGAGGCCGTCCGAATCACCCAACGTAATGAAAGGTAGGTTGTTAGCATCTACTTTAATAACGGCCAGGTCGGTAAGAGGGTCGGTACCAATAACTTTAGCTTTGAAGCTACGCTTATCGGTCATAATTACCTCCACTTCGTCGGCGTCCTGCACTACGTGGTTGTTCGTTACGATATAACCATCTTTGCTGATGATAACGCCCGAACCCGACGCTTGTCCTTGTTGACGGCGGGGTTGGCGCTGATTGCCACCGCCACCGAACTCATCACCAAAAAACTCCCGGAAAATATCGGGGATCTGTTGCTGACGTACCGTGCGGGTCATCGTTGTACGAATGTGCACAACAGTTGGCGTTACAGCTTCGGCTGCCGTCGAGAAATCCCCGGGAACAGCCGTCGGGCCACCGGGTAAAGAAACCAGCCGATTTGTGCTGGCAGGAGCAGGGGTCGATTCGTTAAAGATTACATCCCGGTTGTTGAAACCCAACAGGTTGTAAGCAGCCAGCGTGATTACGCTCGACAAGAGCATCAGCGCTAATAATTTCCAGTTGCTTTTCATGGTTTAATGCGAGAAATCTAATTGCTTTTTTGTGTTAGTAACAGCTGTTTCTGTCTGTTGGTATAACGGAAAGCGCATTCCGAAAAATTCGACTCGCGTCTGACCTTAACAAAATTTAACAGGTCATTGTTAAAGGGCCTTCAAGTTAATAAAAAGCCTGAAAGATTCCTTAACTGACTTTTTGATTAAGGATAGATTTACAGACGTACTATCTTACGTCAAACAACGTACCAATGAGAAAAGCGATATACGTTTCAGCCATTTTGGCATAGAAACAACGTAGCATCACCATTTTCTAGCCAAAATGACGTAGTGATTATAGCGAAGGCGCTACGTAGTGAGCACCAGAAATATGCAACTGCTACGTAGCAAACCGCAGAAATAATGAGGAAATAGCCCTACTTGATAGCCAATAATTCGAACGCTTTTTCAGCGGCTGCCTGTTCGGCTTTCTTCTTGCTGTAGCCGCTACCAGTGGCAAAAGGTTCTTCGTTGACGAGCACCTGAGCGATGAACTCGCGGAAGTGGCTGTTCCCTTTCTCAGAAACAATCTCAAAGCGAATTTCTTTGCCTTCGCGCTGGGCCCATTCAATCAGTCGGCTTTTGAAGTTGCCGTTATTCTGCACCACGGACTCGATATCGTAGTGTGAGAGAAGATGTTTGAGGATAAACCGACGGGTAAAGCTGAAGCCTTTGTCCAGGTAAATAGCACCAACCAGCGCTTCGAGCGCATCGCCATACATGGATGTACGAGCGGGCATGCTACGTGTCCGGCTTCCGTCGAATTCAATCAGTTGATCGAGGCCAATTTTGCGGGCAATGCCGTTCAGCGTTTCCCGGTTGACGATTCGGGAGCGAATTTCGGTGAGAAAACCTTCGTCTTTGTAAGGGTATTTTTTAAATAGAAACTCAGCAATGACCATCCCAAGTACTGCATCACCCAGATACTCAAGCCGCTCGTTCGATTCCCGAAAACCTTCAATAGCCGTAGCTTTCGACGCTGACGTATGACGTAGCGCCAGTTGATATAGGCCAAGATTTGATGGGCTTGACCCAATGATATGGCCAATGGACCGGCGTAAATTTTTACGCGGATCTTTATTCCCGGACCGGAACCAGTCGAAAGGATTGAAAAAGCTACGTGGCAAAGCGATTTGCACGACTCAGCTAAGTTTACGGAAAATGACGATGGCGTTGTGACCTCCAAAACCAAACGCATTGCTCATGACGGTCGTTAAGGGCCGTGCCTGAGCGGTATTGAACGTTAGGTTGAAACGAGAGTCAATTTCGCCGTCTTCGGTAAAATGATTAATCGTTGGTGGTACAATCTGGTGCTCAATGGCCTTGATGCACGCAATTGCTTCTACTGCGCCAGCAGCGCCCAATAAATGCCCGGTCATGGACTTCGTTGAGCTGATATTCATCTTGAAAGAATGCTCACCAAACAACTGATGAATAGCTTTCAGTTCCTGCGGGTCGCCAATGGGCGTAGACGTACCGTGGGTATTAATGTAGTCAATAGATTCTGGAGCGATGCCTGCATCGTTCAGGGCGTCCTGCATCGCTAAAAAAGCTCCTAGCCCTTCAGGATGGGGGGCTGTAATATGGTAAGCGTCCGAAGACATTCCACCACCAATTAATTCGGCGTAAATTTTAGCGCCACGAGCCTGGGCATGTTCGTATTCTTCCAGAATAATGGAACCAGCTCCTTCACCCATCACAAAACCATCACGATCTTTATCGTAAGGCCGCGACGCAGTTTCGGGCGAATCGTTACGTTCCGATAACGCCCGGTTGGCGTTAAAACCACCGATACCAGCTTTCGTAACAGCAGCTTCGGAACCGCCGACAACACACATATTCAACCGACCTAACCGGATGTAGTTGAAGGCGTCGATGATGGCGTTATTGGTAGATGCACAGGCCGAAACCGTTACGTAGTTCGTTCCACGAAAGCCGTATTTCATCGAGATTTGCCCCGATGCACTGTCGGCAATCATGCGCACAATAAAGAAGGGGTTGATACGTGGCGTACCGTCGCCTTTGGCGTACTCAATCATCTCGTCCTCAAATGATTTGAGCCCGCCGATGCCAGAACCCCAGATAACACCAACTTTATTTCTGTCGAGCGTTTCGAGGTTGAGGTTGGCGTCCTGAACAGCCTGTTCGGTGGCAATCAGCGCGTAATGGGTAAATGCGTCCATTTTGCGCGCTTCCTGACGAGGAATGTATTGCGTTACGTCCAGCCCTTTCACTTCGCAGGCGAATTGCGTACGAAACTTGCTGGCGTCAAACTTCGTAATGGGACCGGCCCCGCTTACACCAGCGGCTAAGTTGTTCCAATAAGTGGCTACATCATTGCCAATAGGTGTCAATGCACCGAGGCCGGTCACTACTACTCGTTTGAATGTCATACAGCTGTACTGCGTAATGGAAATAGAAAAACAACGCTGAACATGAATTTGTTAACGTTGGCTTTCAGGAACTTAATGGCGTTGGGCAAATGCTTACTTACCAATGTGTTTTTCAAGATATTCAATGGCTAAGCCAACCGTAGAGATTTTCTCAGCTTCGTCGTCGGGGATAGGCAGATTGAATTCTTTTTCGAATTCCATAATCAGCTCTACCGTATCCAGCGAATCAGCACCCAGGTCGTTGGTGAAGCTTGCTTCCGGCGTTACTTCTGACTCCTCAACGCCTAGTTTCTCTACAATGATTTTCTTAACTTTTTCTGCAATGTCCGACATTTTCGTAGTCTGTTCGTGTTAAAAAACTGCGCAAAGAAACGGATTTACCTTTGTATTATCAAACAATTTTTTAGGGTATAAGGCGTTGGGGCAACCAGTTAAAGGTAATTTAAAATTATTGAAAATCTGGTTTTTGTTCTAATAACAGCAATTTGTTGGGCGCTCATAAATTGATTATTGGTTGAAAGCAGTTCGCTTGTTTTCCGCACCTTTGTACCCTGAATTAGACGATTACTCATGCAAATCGATAAGCTGAAACATACTACCGGAAACCAGTTTTTTCTGATGGCCGGCCCCTGTGCAATCGAAGGCCGCGACATGGCGCTGCAAATCGCCGAACGTATCGTTACCATTACTAATAAACTCGGTATCCCCTACATTTTCAAAGGCTCTTACCGAAAAGCAAATCGAACCAAACTTAACTCATTTACAGGCATTGGCGATGAAAAAGCCCTGGCTATCCTGAAGGAAGTTGGCGATACGTTCGACGTACCAACCGTAACCGACATTCACGAATCGGAAGAGGCCGCGATGGCTGCCCCTTTTGTAGACGTATTACAGATTCCAGCGTTCTTATGTCGGCAGACGGAACTGCTGGAAGCGGCTGCTAAAACTGGTCGTGCGGTCAATGTGAAAAAAGGACAGTTTCTATCTGGTGAAAGTATGGGGTTCGCCGTCGAAAAAGTAAAAACGACCAATCCGGCTGCTACGGTTTTCCTAACAGATCGGGGCAATTCATTCGGCTATGGAGATTTGGTGGTTGATTATCGAAATTTACCGGCTATGCAGTCATTTGGTGTGCCTGTGGTAATGGATTGTACCCACTCATTGCAACAGCCAAATCAAAGTTCAGGCGTAACGGGCGGGAAACCTGCTCTGATTACCACCATCGCCAAAGCCGCCATTGCCGTTGGCGCCGATGGGCTTTTTATTGAAACGCATCCTAATCCTTCTGAGGCCAAATCTGATGGAGCGAATATGTTACCTCTGGATCAGTTAGAAAGTCTGCTGGAGAGACTCGTTCGGGTACGGGAAAGTATTTTGTAAAGTGTTGTAGCCTGGACGTCCAGGGACAATCATTTAATAACGACCGACTTACAAACGTAAGTTGGAATAATACCCGTGCTACGTATCTGTACCTCTACATCCTGCGGCTGCGTATTACCCGTAAGAACGAGCACCGTATCCAGGCCGAATTTATTTCCGCCCAGAATATCAGTTTTCAACGTATCACCCACCATCAAAATGTCGCGTTTGCTTACGTGCGATACGTTCTCCAGTCGTTCGTAGGCAAACATAAAAAGCTGTGCATCGGGCTTGCCAAACCGAATAAACTGCTTCCCAACGATACCTTCGATCATTTTAGCGACGGCCCCAATGGCAATGGCAATGCGATTTTTTGAAACGGGATACGTAGCATCGGTATTGGCAACAATCACCGGGATGTTACGTCTACGTAGCAAATTGACGGTTTTGGTTAAGTCAGTGTTCCAGTCGAAACCTTCGTCATCAAGCAGTACGAGGGCGTTTATATCGTCAATTTCCTTAAGATCCACCTGGCTGATGGGTAAGGTTTTCAGTCCCGATGTTTCGAGATAATGCGCTGATTTCTCCGTTCCCAAATAAGCTACCGTACCGTCGTGGACTTTTAAATCGAGGTATTCGCGAGCCAGCATTCCCGACGAAATGATACGTTCGGGCGTAATGGCATAGAAACCCTGTCGGTAGTACGATTCGGCTAGTTCGCGGGGGCCACGCGATGCATCATTTGTCAGTACGTAGAATTCTTTGCCATTTTCTCGAAGCCAGTTGAAGGTTTTTTCGATACCCGGCAAAATACCCTCCGAGTTTTTCAGCACGCCAAATGCATCGAAGAAAATTACCTTATAATCAGAGGCTATGGTTTTAAAATCGGCAAGTTGCATGGGCGAATAAACAGGTGCAGAGGAGGGTCACACCAATAGATTATTCGTAAAAATACGATTCATGCCGAATCTTTAATCAGTTTTCTTTCAAGAGTATACTGATATCAGTAATAAGTTTATCGATATCGAGCGAGATTGTGCCGTTATAAACACCTCGAATCCTGCGATTTTGGTCGACTAGAATCAGGTGTTCGGTATGCAGAAATTCAGTAGAATCTTTCGTAAAACCAATGGCCTCTTCGGCAAAATAGGATCGACGCGCCAGATCATAAATTTTGCCCCGCTCACCAGTAAGCAAGTGCCATTTATTATCCATAACTCCTTTTGTATCAGCGTATCTACGTAGCCGTGTCACTGAGTCGAGCCAGGGCGTTACGCTGTAGGAGAGCAGCACTACGTTGGGTTCATGCTTAAACGTATCCTGCACCGTTTTGAGCAGATTAGTCATTTTAGGGCAGATGCTGGGACAGGACGTAAAGAAGAAGTTTGCTACGTGAACCTTATTAGTTACCGTTTTCTGAGTTACTACGTTATTAGTCTGATCGCGAAATGAAAAATCGGCGACGTAGTGCGTAATTTTTTGCGCTACGTCGCCGGAATTATTCACCCATATAGGTGTAAAATCGGGCGTGTTGTAATAGGGAACAGTTTCATCTACAGAAACCTGTTCCGGCTGCTGAGTAATCTGAGAAATGGCCAGACTGCCCATTAGCAGGGCTAATAGATTAATGCCCAACAGTGATCGAATCCCAAACATTGACACAATTTTTAACTCCTGTAAATCCATATGTTCGACCACTGCGAACTACATAATTCATTTTTAAGCTGCCGTCGGCGAACCACTGCCGTTGTGAGCCTTCTTCCTGGCCCAAATGGTAATTCCCATCGAATACTAATTGGCCACTCGCTAACCATTCTTTCCGATTGCCCTCGTACATATCGCTCCGAAAATGATACGTGAAGGCCGGTTTTCCTGATTCAAACCAACCGCGCTGCTTACCTTCCTGCCAGCCATTTTTGTATTGTCTAACTTCTTTGAGCTTTCTATTCACGTGCCAGGAACGGTGCTGACCTTCGGCTTTACCCTCGTAGAAAGCGCCAACGAACGTAGTGTCACCAGACGTAGAAAGCGCGAATTGCCAGCCGTTGAAAGGGCTATTATTCAGCCATAAAAGCCCTTCGCTACGTTGCCAGCCCGCTTGATTGGCGTTGGCAAAGACAGAAGGAATCGTGCTACGTTCGGTCGTCTGTTGCTGACACTGACAAAGCATCAGCAACAGACCAACCATCCAGAATAGCTTACTGTGAAACGGTTCCTGATTTGCCATAAAATCCGCTGCCATTGAGGTATGGGTCTTCCGACGTAATGTGGTAGTGATAAATGCCGTTGGGGTAATCGGTCGTAGCGTGCGTGTGGCCGTGGTATTTATCCAAACTGGCGTTGGTAACGGTTTTGCCATTTTCGGTAGGGCCATAGACCGGAAAACCATCCAGCAGAAAACCTAGTAATACGTCTTTCCCTTTGGCTTTGGTCAGATACGTTGGCTCAATGTGATAGTGATATTGCCCTTGCTGCTGCGGATGCCCCCCGTACTGATCGAAACTGTCGATTTCGTTAGTTAAGGGGGCACTCATCGCTGCATACTGATTAAAAAACGGCACGCCGTTCAACGAAACGCCGATGGGGCCACCCGGTGTTGACGCATGCGACGCATCGACTGCGGGATTCATCGGAATTTTGAACGTAAGATTGCTCTGTCTAATCCGGTTTGGGTTCAGATTGAACTTAGTATTAGTGCCATTATAAGCTTCATATAACGCACTGGCCCAGGTTGTGCCCTGATAATAAGGGCTTTTATGATCGGGCAGACTCGTAGTCTTAATGACGATGTTGGTGCCTTCGACGTAGATTTCAGTAGCCCCATAAATTTTCTTGTAAACGTCAGGGACACCGGTGCCAACCGAAGTAGCCGTTGTTGAACTGGTTGAGCCAGACGTAGTGGTTCCCGATGACGTAGTACCAGACGTAGTAGTGCCTGACGTAGTGCCGCTAGAAGGCTTCACGGTATCAGTACCTTGCTGACAGGCAATAAACGTAATAAACCCAAACGTAACGGCTAACGTAGTGAATAAGTGGGAGCGATTCATGATAATTTGCTAGTTAATTATCGGGTTAGACGATGCTCCTCGATGATTCCTACGGGTGGGGCGGAAAATTTTCAGGCGGCCCATCAGGACGACTTTCCGGCGGCCCACCGTTGCTAGGTCCACGACCTCGTTGGGGTTTGCCGAATAAGCGGGCGAGATCATCTACCAGTTTGTTATAATCAGCTTGTTGATCAGGACGGCATAGCGCTTTAATCTCTTGAAAGTGAGCGAAATTTAATTCAGCGATACGTCGTTGAACGTCGGCAATTTGTCGAACCAAGGTATTCGTTTTAGAGGAATCAGACTGGAAAGCGGCCAGTAGTTTGTAATACGTCTGAAACAATAGAACCGATTCGTCATTGAGCTGCACTGTTTGTTCGTGATGTCGGTCAGCCATTTTTCTGTACTGCCGTTGCTGCTCCTCGTCGAAATGAAGCCGCTCAACAATAAGTCGGAAAGGGCCACCCATGGGCGGGTGCTCATGACTGATAGACAGGGGCTGCCGCTCTGATTTGAGAACCAGAAAGCCAATCGTAAACAGGTTCAAAATGAGTAATCCCACGACGGCGATAGTCAGTAGTTTTGTTCGCTCCATAGGCTATAGGGCTGGTTCGTAGCCGGATAAAGCTGCATTTCAGATACTACAGTGCTCAATTCGACCTCATCGGCATCGGCAGGGCTTACCTGCTGACTCACTACGCGCCAGTTCAGCAATAATAAGAGTGCAAACGACGTAGCAGTAAGCCATACCGTTCGGGCGGGAAGGTAAACCCTCGGAGCGGCTTCAAACAGACGATGGCGGATTTTGGCGTATAAAAACGGACTCGGGTCGGCTCGTTCGATACCGTCCGCGATACGTAGTACGTCATTAATCCATTTTTCTTTTTCCGGTTCCATATTGATTGAGACGACAATTTAAGAGGATTCCTACGGGTGATGGTTAAAAAGGCCCAAACCGGCTCTGGCTGTTTGATATACGGCAACGAATTAACCTTCGTTTAAAACAGCCAGAGCCGGTTTGGGCCTTTTTAACTGTCCGCAACTAATGATTTATACACTGCCAATAACTGTTTCTTCAGGTTTTCGTTGGCGCGTTGCAAAAGTGACTCAACGGCCCCAACGCTCGTCGACATAACCTGAGCAGCCTCGATGTTGCTAAGTCCTTCGATTCGGGTAAGAATATAAGCCGTTTTTTGTTTTTCGGGAAGGGTATCAATCGCCTGAAACAGTCTGGCGGCATTTTCCTGATTTTCGAGCGCGACTCCCGGATGAACAAAATCGGGCGGGTGATGAACAACTTCACCAGTGTCGCGGTCAAATAGACTGGTCAGGAAAGCAAATCGCTTTTGACGTTTCTTCTGCTTTATAAAATCCAGCGATTTATTGACGGTAATGCGGTAAATCCAGGTCGTTACGTTTGCATCGCCCTCAAAACTACCTGCCGACCGAAATACGTCAATAAACACCTCCTGCGTGATTTCTTCGGCATCTTCCCGTGAGCGCACGTAGCTGAGCGCCGTATTAAAAACCCGACTTTTCGTGATTTCGTAGAGTTGCCGAAAGGCGGGTTCATTGCCTTGTCGGATTTGCTCAAGCAGCAGAAACAGATTCTTTGGGTCGTTCATTGCTGAACGGAACATCAGGAAATACCCAGCGCCTTCAGAATTTTATCTGCATCGAACTGCTCAATCGAGGGGAAGTAAATTTCATAAGCTTCCCGTTGCAGTTTGGTAGCGTAGGTACGGTGGAAAAAATAACGACCGTATTTTATGACGTAGTTGAGTATAAAAAACCGGTACGCTTCGGGCAGAAACCGAATTTCGTTTTCAGTCAGTGGAAAAACGGTGTGGTATTCTTTTAAAAAGAGGAGAAACCGGTCTTCCATCAGGGTAGTAATGACGTAACTGAATACCGTTCGGTCACCCACACTCGATACTACCCGGCTGAAAAAGTAAAAATCCATGACCCGGTAACTGATTCGGAACCAGTCGTAATCCCAGCGTGAGAATAGCTCAAAATTGGACGTAACGGAGAAATTGCCAATGTTCCAGTCGACAAAAACGGGCATGGTTTCAACCGTTTTGGCCACCAGTTTTTGCCGGTTTGTCAGAAACAGTTCGCACTGGTGCTTCAATTCTTCTACGTGCATACGGTGCTCAAACTGACCGACTTCGGTTTCTAAAATGTCGAGCAAATCCCAGATATCGGAACGTAGCGTTTTACTCGACTTCGGCAATACGGTACTTACACGGGAACAAGCTTTATGAAATTTGGCAATCTGCCGACCCAGCATCTGAATATGATGATCCTCCAGCCGACGGGGTAATTTCTGCTGAATACGTATCGGGTTATAAAACACAACCCACGCATCAATAAAAGCGTCTTTGTAGCGATACGTAAACACTTGACCATCACGTATTAGCGACTTGGCCAGTACGTTCTCAAACGGATAAAGCAGGTTGTTGGCCAGCGCGTGAATAATGCGATGGTCTTCCAGAAAATGCTCGTGCTTACCGAAATACGATAGTTTGGCAATGATGTGGTCGCCATCCTCAAACCGAACCCGGAAAACGTGGTTGGTAGAAACCCGCGCACTAATGTCCTCAATAGTGTGAATCTGGATGGTGTTATCGAACTCCGCCCAGGCTTTTTTTATAATCGTTTGGTAATCAACGAGACGCATTTGATTCTATTTGTGTAGAGACAAGACATGCCTTGTCTCATAACCGGATGGCCCGCGCCAGATGGTTTTGGCTAACGCTAGGCTATTGCTGACGCATATGAGACACAGCATACTGTGTCTCTACAAACATTATATAATTTCAAAATACCGCTTCAACTCCCAATCACTGACCTGGCGAAGATATTGCCGCCATTCCCAGTCGCGGGTGCGAGTAAAGTGGTCAACAAATTCGGTTCCAAACAGTTCGGCCGCCACCGGTGAATTAGCCATTGCCCGGGTCGCTTCTTCCAGATTGGTCGGTAGAATGCCGTTACGTTTATCAGCGTAACCATTGCCCACCGAAGCCGGAATATCGAGCGTCAGTTTGTGCCGGATGCCGTATAAACCCGACGCCAGCGAGGCCGCAATGGCTAAATATGGGTTTGTATCAGCTCCCGATACCCGATGCTCAACGCGGGTATAAGCTTCCTTATGGTTCAATACCCGAAGCGCCGTTGTTCGATTATCTACCGACCACGTAATGGTAGTGGGCGCCCAGGCACCTTCAACCAGCCGTTTATAGCTATTGATAGTTGGCGCAAACATGGGCGTAATGTGCGGAAGGCAATACAACTGACCAGCCATAAATTGCCGCATCAGTTCACTCATGCGGTTCGGCTGTGTATCGTCGAAAAACAGGTTTTTTGTCTTCTCTGGATTCCATAAACTCTGGTGGATATGCCCGCTGCAACCCGGTAAATCGGCATTCCATTTTGCCATGAACGTAGCCACTACGTTGTGCCGGTACGCTATTTCTTTCACCGCTGTCTTAAATAAAGCGGCTTTGTCGGCGGCCCGGATAACCTCATCGTGCATGATGGCGGCCTCATATACGCCCGGTCCTGTTTCAGTGTGAAGCCCTTCGAGCGGAATATCGAACTGAGCCAGCAAATCGAACAGGTCGTGGTAGAAAGCACTTTCGAGCGAGGGACGTAGTATGGAATAGCCGAACATCCCCGGTGTGAGCGGCTCCATATGCTGAAAGTTCTTTTCCTGAAGACTATGGGGCGTCTCGCGAAAATTGAACCACTCAAACTCCTGCGCAAACTCAGCATGATAACCCATTTCCTCACATTGACTAGCTACTCGTTTGAGCAAGCTACGTGGACAGGAAGCTAAAGCATAATTCGTTGGCGTTCCATTGGCAGGTGGGCTGAAATCAGCGACGAAAAACGGAATATTATCCTCCCAGGGAAGTTGCCGGAATGTCGATACGTCGATACGCACGGGTGCGTCGGGATAGCCCGAATGCCAGCCAGTAGTACGTCCGTTATCGTAAGGCATATCAGCCGAATCCCAGCCCCACACTACGTCGCAGAACCCGAAACCATCCGTTAGCCCGTCCAGAAACTTCTGTCGATGGATGATTTTGCCACGTAGCACCCCGTCGATGTCCGTAAATGCATACTTAATTTTGGGGCTGGCGCTCTGGTTGATGAAGTCAATAATATCCTGGTGGTTCATGCTATGTCTTGTATTGCCGCTACGTATTCGTGCCGCCCAAAGGTACTGACTTCTATTATGAGAGCAGTGAAGTAAGCGGCTGAAACTGCCTCTGGCTGTTTCGCAACCGATAGGCTGCAAAAAGGCGTGGTAAACTATACAATGTTTTTGCAACGTTCCGTTGCCGAACAGCCAGATGCAGTTCGTGCCTTATTCCGCTTTTACGTTATCCAGATTAAAATGCAGGCCCGTATTCTCGCGCCGGGCCATCGCCATTTTGATAACGAGATAGGCCACTTCAATCATGTTACGTAGCTCGCAAATGGGAACGGACACTTTCGATTGCCGATATAGTTCTTCATGCTCCAGATAAATCAGTTCAAGCCGGTCCATGGCGCGTTTTAACCGCCTATTGGTACGTACAATACCAACGTAGTTCGACATAATGGATTCCAGCTCCTTTTTCATCTCCGTAACCAGCACTAATTCCTCCTGATGTGTAGTACCCGCGTCATTCCATTCAGGAATATTGTCAGATAAAACAGCCTGATCTAGCAGTTCAACGGTTTTTTCGTAGGCACGATGCCCAAACACAACGGCTTCGAGCAACGAATTGGAAGCCAGTCGATTGGCACCGTGTAAGCCTGTACAGGAACATTCGCCTACAGCATATAAAAACTGAATGTTTGTTTGCCCCCACTCATTCACACGTATGCCTCCGCAAAGGTAGTGCTGCGCCGGTACCACTGGAATGTAATCTTTTCGTAAATCCAGGCCCAGCTTGTCGCGGCAGTAAGCGGTGATGGTCGGAAAATGCTCGACGAATTTCTCGTAATCGCAGTGCGTTACGTCCAGATACACGTGCGAATCCCCCGACTTTTTCATTTCAGAGTCGATAGCGCGGGCTACTACGTCGCGGGGAGCTAGTGATAAGCGCGGATCGTAGTTTTCCATGAACGTAGCACCTTTTTTGGTACGTAGCACACCGCCAAAACCGCGTACTGCTTCCGAAATCAGGAAGTTAGGTTTCTTGCCGGGTTCATACAAGGCTGTTGGGTGGAACTGGATGAACTCCATGTCCTTGCAAATCCCTTTTGCCCGATACGCCATGGCAATGCCATCGCCGGTAGCAATGTTGGGGTTTGTTGTGCTCTGGTAAATATTACCGATACCACCCGTAGCTAACAAGGTCGTCTTCGCCATAAATCGCTCAACCTGTCCCGTTTTGGTATTCAATACGTAGGCGCCAAAGCATTTGTTATCAGTATCGTACCGGTGAACGGTTTCGCCGAGTTGGTGGCGCGTAATGAGTTCAACGGCGTAGAAATGAGTGAAAATCTCAATGGATTTTAGTGAATTGGCTTTTTCAAGTAAAGCCCGTTCAATTTCGGCTCCCGTAATGTCTTTGAAATGCAGAATCCGGAAATCGGAGTGACCACCTTCCTTGGCTAAATCGTAGTCAGTACTGTCGTGTTCTTTGTCAAAGCGAGTGCCATAATCGATCAATTCACGAATACGGCCAGGGCCTTCGCGCACAACGATTTCCACGATATGCCGATCGCTCAGGAAATCGCCGGCCACCATTGTGTCTTCGATATGCTTCTCAAAAGAGTCATCTTCCGACCAAACGGCGGCAATACCACCCTGGGCATACTTGGTATTCGTTTCGTCGGCCTGCACCTTCGTGATAACGCCAATACGTACATTCTGACCAAGTTTTTCAAAATGCATGCCCAGTTTGGTGGCATAAGTCAGGCCCGCGATACCGGAGCCAATAATCAGAAAATCAAATTGATGGGGCATAGAAATAATTACAGGCCTGCGTTTTTCAGCCGTTGCTCAATTTTTTTATCTGTCAACGTAGCGTATTCGCTCTTGTCATAAACAGCAACTATAAAGACCTGTTCATTGACAATCTTGACACACGTTATTACTCTGGCACCCCCACTTTTGCCTTTCTGTTTAGTTTTTATAGCAAGACGAACTTTATAACCATCTTTGCCAAGTGGTTCGCCTTGTTGAGGGGAAACTTCTAGAGAATCTAACAATTCAGAAAAGTCAGTTTTAAACGAACGATATTTCTTTTTCAATTGCCGTACATTACGTTCGGCATCATCGGTGACAATAATCTCAAAGCTCTTCGAGTAACTGCCGTGCCGATTTGAGTTTAATTTTTCCGTCAAGATGCGCTTTTACCTGACGAGCGCTCCGTTCAATCCGATCAAGCAGTTCTTCTTCTTTCTGCTTAGCGGATGTCTCCTTTACCGCGATAGTCTTAATCTTCATCACCTTGGCGAACTGCTTTATCAGACGAAGTTCATCAGGTGTCTGGGGCTGCAATATGATTTGTTGCATGACTTTTCTAAAATTTCATTTGCTCAACTCCAACATGCGTGCCACTGATTCATAGGCCTTCAAACGCACATCTTCCGGAACGATAATTTCGGGTTGCTCATAAAGCATGCAGTTGTACACTTTTTCGAGCGTGTTCATTTTCATGTATGGGCATTCCGAACAAGCACATGTATTGTTCTGACTGGCGGGGGCCGGAATAATTTTCTTGTGCGGAGCTGCCTGCTTCATTTTGTGCAGAATACCCGCTTCGGTGCCAACAATGAATGTTTGTTCCGGACTATCGACTACGTATTTCAACAAGGCTGTAGTCGAACCAACGTAGTCAGCTTCGCTCAGAATATGCTCCTGACATTCAGGGTGAGCAATGAACTTGGCTTCAGGATATTGTATCCGTAGCTTATGCAGTTTTTCGAGCGAAATATCGATGTGAACAATACAAGCGCCATCCCAGAGAACCATATCTCGACCCGTCTTTTTCGAAATATAACGCCCCAAATTGGCGTCAGGCGCAAAGATAATTTTCTGTTCTTTGGGCAGACTTTCCACAATTTTCAGCGCGTTCGACGACGTAACGATAATGTCGGACAACGCCTTTATATCGGCTGAGCAATTGATATACGACAGCACAATATGATCAGGATATTGCGCCTTAAAGGCGGCAAACTTGTCAGCAGGAGCCGAGTCAGCGAGTGAACAGCCGGCGTTGAGGTCGGGAATAACTACTTTCTTCTGGGGCGACAGAATTTTAGCGGTTTCGCCCATGAAATGAACCCCACAAAAAACAATCATATCGGCGGGCGTAGCGGCCGCTTGCTGGCTCAGACCAAGACTATCGCCTATGTAGTCGGCTAAATCCTGAATTGACCCATCGACGTAGTAATGTGCTAGAATAACCGCGTTCTTTTCTTTTTTTAACCGATTAATTTCGGCCACCAAATCAATGTCTTCGTCAACCGGTTTATTTACGTATCCCACGCGCTGAACTTCTTCCAGGAGTGCTTCCATTAGTTGTGTAGTTGCTTTATCTAATAACAATGAAGCTGGCGGAAAGTCACAGTATCAACATTTTTCGTCAAAATAGATGATACTACGTCAGACCGCGCGGGGCGAATTTGGGGAAACGTTTTCGGCTTTCAAACAACCTTTGTTAATTGATGTGTTTTGATAGCAAGTAATTGCCAGTTCATGACCGACGATTTTCTGAAACTACGTATCACACGTATCATCTCCGAAACGGCTGATACCCGAAGCTATTTCCTGGAAACAGTGGACGGAAAAACCGTTACGTATCGCGCAGGCCAGTTCTTAACCCTGATATTGATTCACAATGGACATGAAGTCCGACGATCATATTCACTTAGTTCAGCGTCTGACGAAGAATTACAATTAACTATTAAGCGCGTTCAAAACGGTGAAATCTCACGCTACCTGCACGATACGTTACGTGTGGGCGACCTACTGACTAGTTTGTTGCCCGCTGGTCGGTTTACGTTTGATGATAGTCAGCCGGGGGACGTAGTGTTGCTGGGCGCAGGTAGCGGTATAACTCCCTTGTTCGCGTTGCTAAAACAAATTTTACGTACTGAATCGACCCGGCGCGTTACGTTGCTGTACAGTAATTCAAACGAACGTAGCATTATTTTCAGGGACGACCTGGCCGTTGTGGAAAAACAATTTGAGGGAAGATTTCGACTATTCCATCTACTGAGCAACCCGCCTGCCGATTGGAGTGGCTTGCGAGGGCGGTTAAACAACGTATTACTCGAACGCTTACTTCCTCAATTAATCGGTACGTCAGAACCAGAAACGCTTCATTTCTACGTTTGCGGTCCCAGCGATTACATGCGTATGGCACAGTTTACGCTTGTTTTCAGCGGCTTCCGACCGGAGCAGATTCGACGAGAAAATTTTGTAGTCGAAACCGTTGTACTGGCACCACCGCCCGCCATTGCCAAAGACCAAACGGTTTTGCTACGTTTCCGGGGAAGAGAAATCGAAATTCAGGTGCCAGCTTACAAATCAATCCTACAAGCGGCTCTGGACGAAGGTGTGCCGTTGCCGTATAGTTGCCGGGGTGGACGGTGCTCTACCTGTGCTGCCCGTTGCCTCTCCGGCAAAGTTCACATGACAATCAACGACGTATTAACTCAACGCGACCTATCCGAAGGTTGGGTATTAACCTGCACTGGTTATCCTGAAAGTGAGGGGGTATTGATTGACGTGTAGCGCGTTACTCGACCTTCGTCTTCAAAAACGCCATTAATACGTCCAAACCTTTTTTATAGTGGTTATTATTCGGGATAACAATATCAGCTTCGTCTTTATGGGGTTTCACGTATTCCTGATAAGCCGGACGAACGTGATATTTCCATTGGTAATGGATCGTCTCTTCTGTAAGCCCCCGCTCGGCCTGATCGCGAATCAGGCGTCGGTCGAGTTTAATGCGGTTTTTGGCCGTTATATACACCTTCAAATCCAACTGACTGGCTACATCTGAAAAATGAAAAACGAATAAACCTTCAACAATGATAATCGGCGTAGGTCGATACGTTAGCGTTCGGGGGATGGCATTCGGGTTATTAAATGTGTATTCTGGCGTTTTCACGATTCTTCCGGCATGTAACTCGCTTAAATGTTGGGCGAACAGCTCGTGGTTGATCGTAACGGGCAAGTCGAAATTATAAATACCGTTTTGATCCTGCGGAATATGGTCGAGAGTTCGATAATAGTTATCCTGCGAAATAAGACAGATTTGGTCTTCGCTAAATCCATTCAGTACGTCCTTTAGAAATGACGTTTTGCCGGACGCACTGCCGCCGGTAATACCGACGATGAAGGGTTTGGTAGCCATGATGAAGTAAACGTAACGAAAAAGTAGGCGAAAATTAAAGCAGGAAAATTTGGTATCTAATAACCAAAAAAAGCGACTCACTTACAGCAAGTGAATCGCTTTTTAACAAAAATAGACATTTATTCAGGCTACTATAGCTTCAGCCAGCACTAATACTTTGTTTTGAAGTATTTCCACTACGCCACCGTCAACAGTGAACGTTTCCTGCCCAGACGCTGTCTGAACGATAATTGGCCCACGATCCAGAGTGCTTACCATCGGTGCGTGGTTGTTCAATACCTGAAACTGACCTTCGCTACCCGGAAACGTAACAGCACTAGCTTCGCCGGAAAAGACCTTACGGTCGGGAGTGATTATATCTAATGTCATATTATTCAGTGATGAATGATGAGTGATGAACGATGAGTTTATACGCGTCAGCCACTTATAACTCATCGTTCATCACTCATCACTTTTATAAAGCTCCTTTAATCAAATTAAGCAAACTGCTAACTTCGGTTTTGACAACTGGTTCGGCCGCTTTCGCCACTAAACCACCCTGGTTAAGTTTACCAACGGTAGACAGCGCTTTGGTTATCAGCGACTGACCTGACGATTGAGTACCTCCGCCTAATCCCGATAATGCACTACCGATGCCTGACAAGCCACTAGTTAACTGGCTACCTTTACCGAGCAACGAGCCAGCCGCTAAAAGTCCTTCAAGTTTACTGCCGCCGGAGGCTAGTTTGGCTAAACTGACAGCTTTTCCCAGCACACCATTTCCTAAGGCACCATCTGGAATTAATGGGAGCAATGCTTTTAGTTTGCTTGCCTGGGCCAGTAATTTGTCTTTAAAGGACGTTTTATCCGTTTTAGCCTGCGCTTCCAAACCAGCAATACCAGTCTGAAGTTCTTGGGTAGAAGTAGCTTTGTCGCCCTTATTAAGTGCAGCTACTGCGTTGTCTAAATGAGTCGTGGCAGCGTCGCCCTGTGCCAACGTAGCAGAAACGCCAGGAGTAATTGACGTATCCTGAATAGCACCCAAAACTTTCTTTGGCTCCTCTACAGATAGAGACGTTGGCTGAGTTTCCTGCCCAAATGAACGTAGTGCCACTAAACTGAATAACAGACAGGCCATTCCCAAGTCAAAACGAATAGTTTTCATAAAATCGGTTTTTATGCTTTAAAAACGATTGAGACTTGGGAAAGGGGCATTGGTCTCAGAAAAAGTAATGTAATGCTCCGAAACCAATGCCACACTACGTTATTGACCTGCTTCTTTCAGCAATTTCTCACCTTTCACGATGGCGTCTTCAATCGTACCAACTAGGTTGAAGGCCGCTTCAGGAAGGTGATCGTATTTGCCGTCGATGATTTCGTTGAAGCCTTTGATGGTGTCTTCAATTGGAACCAGTACGCCTTTCAGACCGGTGAATTGTTCAGCTACGAAGAACGGCTGCGACAGGAAGCGTTGTACACGACGAGCGCGGGCAACTACCAGTTTGTCTTCTTCAGAAAGTTCTTCCAGACCCAGAATGGCGATGATGTCCTGCAATTCTTTATAGCGTTGCAGAATTTGCTTCACGCGCTGAGCGGTGTTATAGTGCTCATCACCCAGAACTTCAGCGCTTAGAATCCGCGACGTTGAATCGAGTGGGTCAACAGCGGGGTAGATACCTAACTCCGAAATTTTCCGGCTCAATACAGTTGTTGCATCTAAGTGAGCAAACGTAGTAGCTGGAGCAGGGTCAGTTAAGTCATCGGCAGGTACATAAACGGCCTGTACCGACGTAATAGAACCACGTTTGGTCGAGGTGATACGTTCCTGCATCACACCCATTTCGGTAGCCAGCGTAGGCTGGTAACCCACGGCCGATGGCATCCGACCCAACAGAGCCGATACCTCCGAACCCGCCTGCGTAAAGCGGAAAATGTTATCGACGAAGAAAAGAATATCACGGCCAGCACCTTCGCCGTCACCATCGCGGAAGTGTTCAGCAATGGTCAATCCCGACAAGGCTACCCGAGCACGGGCTCCTGGTGGCTCGTTCATCTGACCAAATACGAATGTGGCCTGGCTTGCCTTCATTTCTTCCAAATCAACTTTGGTCAAATCCCAGCCGCCTTCTTCCATCGAATGCTTAAAACCTTCGCCGTATTTGATGATACCGGCTTCAATCATTTCGCGGAGCAGGTCATTTCCTTCGCGGGTACGTTCGCCCACGCCGGCAAATACCGACAGGCCCGAATAGGCTTTCGCGATGTTGTTGATCAACTCCTGAATTAATACGGTTTTGCCCACACCGGCACCACCGAAAAGACCAATTTTACCACCTTTTGCGTAAGGCTCCAGCAGGTCGATTACTTTAATACCCGTGAAAAGTACTTCGGTCGACGTAGCAAGATCTTCAAATTTTGGAGCACCCCGGTGAATTGGCAGGCGAGCGCCGATCGATGCTGGCTGAGGAATACCGTCGATAGCCTGTCCTACTACGTTAAATAGTCGGCCACGGATACCTTCGCCAGCGGGCATTGTGATTTGCGTACCAAGGTCAATTACGTCCAGACCGCGATATAATCCGTCTGTCGAGTCCATAGCAATGGCCCGAACCCGGTCTTCGCCAAGGTGTTGCTGAACTTCCAGAATTACCTCCTGACCGTTGGTTTTCGTGACTTTGAGCGCGTCTAGAATGGCGGGAATCCGAGTGCCTTCGCCCTCGAAACTCACGTCCACAACCGGCCCGATTATTTGCGTAATCTTACCTATATTGACTGCGGTTGCCTTACTCATTTGTATATGGTATTGCTTGATTGAAATGTTGCCCTTTGTTTGGGACTGCAAAATTAGGAGAAAAACAGCGTAAGGTCAAGGAAGCTCTTTGTCATTTTCTAGTCATTTATGAACCGAAGGGGTTTGGCAATAAGGTTTTTACGAGAAAAGCTAAACAAAATCAGCCCGGAGCGGATTTGTACAAAAACAAGTCGATAGTCTGCAAGCGTCAGTTAGTAGTGGTTTACTCCATGCCATGACAGGCGCTCACAGACGACTATAAACCACTGACTGACGACTTTTTTTGCATGCTTCAACAACGTTCCAGCGGATTACTCCTTCATATTACATCGCTGCCTTCAGCACATGGCGTCGGCGACTTAGGGCCTGAAGCCTATCGGTTTGCTAATTTCCTGGAAACTTCGGGACAAACGTACTGGCAAATTTTGCCGCTTACCCCCGTTGACCCTGGTTCTGGTTTTTCTCCCTACAGCAGCCCATCGGCTTTTGCTGGCAATATACTTATGATTAGCCTGGAGAAACTGGCCGACGAAGGATGGCTTAAAAAAAGTGACCTGCTCGTGTTCAACGAAAAACCGGTTCAGGACGTAACCGTTACGTCGCCTACTGCTACGTCGGGTAATGTGGATGCTGGTGTGTTGGCCGGGCCATTGGTGCTGGCTCCATCTACACTTCATGCGGCCTGGATAAAAAAACGACCACTGCTCCAAAAAGCGGCCCAAACGTTTCTACGCGAAGCAAATCCTGCGCAACGTAGTGATTATGACCGATTTTGTGCCTGGCAGGCTGATTGGCTAAACGATTATGCTTTGTTTACGGCTTTGCAGGAAGCAACTGGCGAACCAACCTGGGTACGTTGGCCCGAAGAACTTGTTCGGCGCGATCTGGCTGCGTTGGCGCGTGAGGCAAAAACACTGCACGATTCGATCGAAGTTGTAAAAGTGATGCAGTACTTTTTTCTGCGGCAATGGAATGAACTGACGGCTTATTGCTACCAGAAGAAAATACATATTATTGGGGATATTCCGATTTACGTTCAGTTTAACAGTGCTGATGTCTGGGCGAATCCAACATTATTCAAACTGGATGCTAATTTTCAGCCGCTCTTTGTGGCCGGTGCACCACCCGATTATTTCAGCGAATATGGGCAGCGTTGGGGTAACCCGATTTATGACTGGCCCGAACACGAACGTACCGGATTTGCCTGGTGGATGCAGCGATTACGTCATCAGATGTCGTTGTATAGCCTGACCCGACTCGACCATTTTTTAGGATTTGCCGAATACTGGGAAATTCCGGCCAGCGAACCGACGGCGCGGGTAGGGGAGTGGGTAAAAGCGCCCATCGAGGCTTTTATGCACGCCATGCACCGGCAGTTTGTCAATTTACCAATCATTGCCGAAGATTTAGGGGCGAAAGCGGCTGATATTCAGCCCTATTTGCGGCATTATGGTATTCCTGGAATGCGGGTAATCCAGTTTGGTTTTGGGCACGATATGCCTACCTCTACGTATGCTATCCATAATCATACTGAAAACTTTGTCGTTTACTCCGGAACGCACGATAATAACACTACACTTGGCTGGTTTCGTGAGTCCGATGAAATTCACCGTAAACGTATCGATAATTATCTTGGCTTTAAAGTCACCGAAAAAAGCGTGGTCGACCAGATTTGCCGCCTGACTATGCAGTCGGTCGCCCGGTTAGCCATTATGCCTGTTCAGGATATTCTGAACCTGGATGAAACCCATCGGATGAATACACCTGGTTTGGGTGGCCGAAGCTGGCAATGGCGATTGCAATCGGATCAACTAACCAATCGGGTAGCCAAAAAGCTGCTGCAACTAACTCGAATGACGGGGAGGGGTTAATCCAAAAACGAAAGCGGTCCCAAGATATCTCGGGACCGCTTTACCACGTTTAAATAAATCCAATTAATAACCTGGATTTTGTTTCAAATTGGGATTTAGCGATAACTGGTCTTTTGGAATTGGGAACAATTGACGGAAATCCTGGGAAGCAGGCTTTAAGCGCCATGCCTTAGTATATTGTCCGAAGCGGATCAAGTCCTGTCGACGATGTTGTTCCCATGCCAATTCACGACCACGTTCAGCCAGAATTTCATTTAAATTTAGCGTAGCAGACGTGTAATCTGGCATACCTGTCCGTGCACGAACACTGTTGAAAAGACTCACAGCTGCTGCTACGTTGCCTAACCGGAAATTAGCTTCACCTGACATCATCAATACATCCGCTAACCGGTAGATTACAAAATCGTTATCCTGACTCGTAAACGTATTGTTTGCCTGGATTTGATACTTCTGGCTACGGGCGCCCGCCAAACGGCCATTAGCCCCCGCATCAAACACGAATGATTCAACTTCCGGTCTGAATACCATAGGCAGTGCATCGTCCATCAGCGGTTTACCTGCCGCATCATACTGTTGCCCTACAATCCACTGTTTTTTTCGAGCGTCTTTATCATCAAAGGAATTGTAGAACTCAGTTACCGTTGCCCAGCCATTCCAGGGAGCCGTTCCCAAGTTATAGGTTAACTGGTTCAGGTAATGCAGCGTTTTCATCTGTACGTTCATACCTTCCCGTTTCGATTTATCGAAGGGCGTTGCCAGAATAATTTCCTTGGAACCCTGGTTCTGCGTAACGAAGTTGGCGAAATAATCTCCAGCAAGCACGAATTTTCCTGACTTAATAATATTATCACAACGAGTGATACAGTCAGCCCAGCGGGGGGTACCAGTATAAACCTGTGCGTTCAAATACATTTTAGCCAGGATCATATCAGCTGCCCACTTGTTCATACGGCCATAATAAGCACCACCTGATACATCACTAAGGCTTGGATACACCGCCAAAAGTTCTTTTTCAACAAAAGCGAATACCTCAGCACGAGTGTTTTGCTTTGGGGTTGCCGCAGTCACTGCGTCAGAAATGATGACATTACCAAACAAATCCATAGCCTGATAATGGAAGAAAGCTCGTAAAGCCCTTAATTCAGCTTTAGTGTTTACATCCGTGATCGATCCTAGCTGTTGGTTAATACTGGTAATATTGTTGTAACACCAGGTCCAGGGGCCATTGAACTGACCATTATCCGTAACAGGGTCCCAGGTATGCTGATATAACCGTTTCCAGTTATCGCTATCTTTCCAGTCACCACCCCGCGTCGGCACAATCTGCTCGTCTGTGGTCGTGTTTAGGTTGGACATATTTCCATAATAGTCACCCAGACCATTATAGAGTGGCCCAATCAAAGCCGCCTGCTGTCCAGCCGTGCTGCCAAACGTACCACTGGTTGGAATGACATCATAGGTTGTCTCAGACAGATCGGTGCAGGCTTGGCTTGCCAGCACCAGCGCCGAGCAGCCCAGAAGCAATTTTATATTTATTTGTTTCATATAAGTTTTTGATAATTAACTAGTTACAGCGCTTATTTGTGAATGAACTATGTACGCTGTGTTAACTAAAAAAGTTTTCACGAGCCGGATATTTTTTTATACTATATCCGACTTGTGAACTACAACCAGTTTAGAAGGTCAGATTAAGACCCAACTGGAACGTGCGTGTTTTGGGGTAAACAACGTTTCCATAGCCACCCCCATCCAAACCAACGGCATTAGGCGCTTGCTGAATTGCACCAACATCGTTCGTTTGTAAATCAGCTTTTACCTGTAGTTCAGGATCTATGCCTTTGTATTTAGTAATGATAAACAGATTATTACCACCAGCATAAATTCGGGCGTTCGTGATGTACTTGCTGGCTGGCAGTGGGATGTTGTAGCCAATCTGCCAGTTATCGAACCGCACAAATGAACCACTTTCAAGCCAGTTTGACGTCAGTACGTTCACGCCATAGTTTTTAGGGTAGTCCGTTACACCTTTCAGCATATTAGTTTCCAGGATTGACCCTGGAATTAACAGGTTCGACCGTATGGCATTCAGGATGGTGTTACCAAACGTTCCGCGTAACTGGAAATATACATCGAATCCTTTATAACGGAATGTGTTGATAAACGAGGCATTCAGGAACGGTTGTGGATTACCCTGTTTGACATAGTTTCCTGAAGCGACCCCCGCAGCCGCATCTGCCTTCCCTACCTCCGTTACCGGCGTATCTCCAGATCCAGCTTTCAATAATGGCTGACCGTCTGATGAGTAGCTACCCGTAAACGTAGGCACATTATTAAATTCTCCCAATGGCTGGCCAGGTACCAGATAAGACGCAAACACGTCGGACAGACCACGACCATTAAAGGCGTTGAAGCGAACCTGTCCATTGCTAAACTGATCATTTGACAGGGTAACAATCGTGTTTTTGTTATAGGCACCTACAACCCGTGAATTCCAGGAGAAACTACCGGTCTGGATTACATCGCCACCAAAGGATAGTTCAAACCCGCTATTACGCATCGACCCAACGTTGGCCAGAATCGAGTTGGTAAAGTACGTAATACCATCCGAAGGTACAGAGTACGGATAGAGCATGTCTTTGGTCAACTTATTATAGTACTCAAGCGTACCAGAGAAGCGACCACCGATCAATTGGAAGTCCAAACCAACATTCGATGTAGTCAGTACTTCCCACTTCAGGTTTGGATTCGCGTTCTGCGTAATGCCATAGCCTGGCAGGAAGTCACCCAGCGTACCATCGTAGTAGGTACCTTTCTGGCCATACAACTGAATGGAGTTGTAGGCAGCAATACCTTCCGAGTTACCTGTTTGTCCGTAACCAACACGAAGTTTCAGGAAGTTGAGGGTGTTGCTCTTCGGAAAAAAGGACTCGTTGGTAATGGTCCAGCCTGCACCCACCGATGGGAACACACCCCATTTGTTATTAGAACCAAATTTAGAACTACCATCCCGGCGAACTGTAGCCGTCACGTTGTACTTGTCATTCAGATTCAACGTAGCACGACCAAAGAAGGAAATCAACTTCGAGTTATTGCGGTATGAGTTAGCATAGTTGTTAGCAGGGCTAACCAGCGTACCTGAGCCTAGACCCAGGTTGCTATAATTGATATCAGGCGTCACAAAACCACTGTTGGCTGCACGAAAGCCGTCATTATCAAAGTTCTGATATGAATAACCCGCTAATACCGAGTAGTTGCTGTTCTGGCTTCCAAATCCTTTGGTATAGTTAGCCGTCAATTCCAGCAATTTCGTATTCTTCTCCTCAAAACTCCGGCTAGCACGACCATTATTAGCGGCAAAGGCTTTGATAGCTGGATTGGTGTAGAAGTTATTGACGGTGTTATCCCGCTGTATCTGACCATTAACACCCAGTGTCAGTCCGTCCAGCACCTCGTAGCGCAGGTTCATACCACCCTGCAAATACCGCTGTACACCGTTGTTGATAACGTTCTCCAGCATAGCAACCGGGTTGAAGAGGTCAAAACTACCACCAACCTCATAATACGACCCGTCAGCATTGCGGACAGGCAATGTTGGCAGGAACGTAACGGCGCGGCCGATGATGCCACTGTCATACTTTTTGTTTGTTTCGGAGTATGACAGATTATACTGAATGTTCAGTCGGTTGTCGAATGCCTTCTGATCGAGGTTAATACGACCTGTTATACGATCCAGACCAGTATTTTTGATGATACCTTTCTGATCAATATAGTTGAGTGAACCACGATAGCTGAACGTTGGTGAACCACCTGCAATAGAAAGATCATGATTATTGACGGTTCCGTTCTGTGTAACTTCCTTCGTCCAGTCGGTATTGTAATTTCCAGCGGGGAAACGCTGTAAATCACTTAATGCCGAAGCTCCTTTAATTTGAGTAACGGCATCCCGATAACCTTGTGCGTCCAGCATTTCATATTGACTGGATATGGTCGATACACCAATGTAATTATTAAATGATACAGTCGTTTTGCCCGACTTACCGCGTTTGGTAGTAATCAGGATAACGCCGTTAGCAGCCCGTGAACCATATATAGCAGCAGCAGAGGCATCTTTCAATACGTCCATCGACTCAATGTCGGAGGGTGAAATGGTGTTGATGGGAACACCAATCATCCCATCCACTACATAAAGTGGATCGCTACCACCAGCCAGCGAGGTATAACCACGCAAACGAACCGTTGGCTGTTGGTTAGGATCGCCCGAAGGAGCGGTGATAACCAGACCAGCTACTTTACCCTGAATAGCCTGAAGCGGGTTGGGGTTAACCCCAGCATTAAAATCTTTCGCGGTAACCTGTACCACTGACCCCGTCAGATCTTTCCGTTTGGCAGTACCATAACCTACCACCACGACTTCTTCCAGTGCTTTTGTGTCGTCAGACAGTTTCACATCGACAGCCGATTGGTTACCAACCGGAATTTCCTGCGACGTAAAACCAATAAAACTAAACACCAACGTTGCATTATCAGGTACATTGGCGATGGAGTACTTGCCTTCAGCGTCAGAATTTGTACCACGTTGCGTCCCTTTAATCTGCACGCTCACCCCAGGTAGCCCTGACCCGGTGGGGTCAGTTACTCGACCCGTTACGGTACGTCCCTGCGCCCAGGCTGCTGAGTTGCTCAGCAACATTGCCATCACCAGCATAGATAGGAAGTAAGAAAGCCCCTTCCAACCAGACTGCTGGGGTTGAGATAACTCAACCTGACCTACGTAACCACTAGTGTGGTTGAATTTGTAGGATTTGTCCATCATAGGTTTCCAATAAAAGTTAAACATATATTAGGTTCGATAGTCGAGTTGAGTAGGCTATACTTCTCATATAAATAGGTGAAATTTTAACCTATAAGTCACTGATTGTGACTTAATCGTAGTATCCTGCTGAGAATTTATAGCATGTAAACTCGAACTAGTTAGCAAATTACATCATGTTATTGCCAAAATACAAGAAACCTTAGGTTAAAATCTGATAAGTGTCTGTCAATATCGAGTCATAATATTTGTTAATTACCGATAATATATTGAATTATTTAAATTTGTTGTAGAATCATATAAATCTTAAAGTATTGATAATTAATGTTTTAAAATAGAGTTAATCGTGTCACATTTATAGATTTTTGGATGAGAATTCATGCCATTTCCAACGACTTTACCTAAAATATTGTAGTCAAATACACCTATTTTTGTGCCATATATTTATTTCCTGGCTCTGCCGAGTGTTTTTGCAATATCTATGAGAGCGGAATCATTAAAAAAATTGGCTAGCCAATTGGCTGGTGACTTATTTGACGACAATACGTACCGGACGCTCTACGCTACGGATGCTTCAGCTTATCGGGAAGTGCCTACAGCCGTAGTTATCCCTAAAACTCTGGATGATTTAAAGACATTAATTGCCTTTGCTCAGGAGCACAAAACATCACTTATTCCGCGAACAGCCGGTACGTCGTTAGCCGGTCAGGTCGTTGGTAGTGGTATCGTGGTCGACGTTTCCAGGCACTTTACGAAGATACTGGAAGTCAACCCCGAAGAGCGCTGGGTACGTGTGCAGCCCGGCGTTGTGCGTGATGAACTAAATCAATTTTTGAAACCGTACGGCCTTTATTTTGGTCCCGAAACGTCGACAGCCAATCGGGCCATGATCGGTGGAATGGTCGGAAATAATTCGTGTGGTTCTAACTCAGTCGTGTACCGTGCTACACGTGAACATACGATTGCGGTTAAAGCTTTATTATCAGACGGTTCTGAAGTCGAATTTGGGCCAACAAGTGGCTGGGATTTCACAAAGCAGGTAAGCGAGGCAAGCCGCAGAAATGGTTCTGCTACGTTAGCGGATAAGATTCTGCTGAAAACAAACGCCATTCTATCGAATCCGGCTAATCAGGAAGAGATACGTCGGAATTTTCCCAAAAAGACGATTGAACGACGTAACACGGGTTATGCGCTTGATACGTTGCTTGACATGGCTCCTTTTACCTCTGAGGGCGAGCCGTTTAATATGGCCAAATTCATTGCGGGCTCTGAAGGTACACTTTGTTTCCTGACTGAAATCAAGCTGAATATAGTACCGCTGCCTCCGAAAGAAAGCGGGCTTGTGTGTGTTCATTGTCACTCCATCGATGAAGCGCTACGTGCTACGTTGGTTGCCTTGAAATACAAGCCTTACGCCGTTGAACTGATCGACGATATCATTCTGGAGCGGGCCGATACAAATCCGGAGCAACGGAAAAACAGTTTCTTCGTCCAGAAAACACCTACCGACCATTTCCCGATTATTCTGGTCGTTGACCTCTCTCGCGATACGCGCGCTGAGATTGAAGCGCTTACGGCTGCAATGGTTGCCGAGATGCAGGAGGCTGGTATGGGTTACCACTATCCGTTGCTGTTTGGCGAGGATTCTAAAAAAATCTGGACGCTACGTAAAGCCGGTCTTGGTCTGTTGGGTAATCTCCCCGGCGACGAAAAAGCGGTGGCCGTTATTGAAGATACGGCAGTGGACGTAGTAGATTTGCCCGACTTTATTCGGGATTTCAACGAGATTTTGCAAAAGAACAACATGCATGCCGTTCACTACGCTCACGCCGGTTCGGGTGAATTGCATCTGCGACCAATTCTTAATCTGAAAACGGCTGAAGGCCATCGACAATACCGACTCATTGCCGAAGAAATTGCTACGTTGGTAAAAAAATACGACGGTTCATTGTCGGGTGAGCATGGTGACGGGCGTTTACGAGGTGAGTTTATTCCGCAGATGGTGGGCGCGCACAACTATGAGTTGATGCGGCAAATCAAGCATACCTGGGACCCAAACGGCATTTTCAATCCGGGTAAAATTGTCGAAACGCCACCCATGGATACGTTTCTGCGGTATGAGGCTGGTCAGCAGACGCCGACATTTCAAACGTATTTCCGCTACAAAGACCAGACCGTGCTGCAACACGCTGAACAATGCAACGGCTCAGGCGACTGCCGAAAAACGGAGGCATCGGGCGGAACTATGTGCCCCAGCTACATGGCTACCCGTAACGAAAAAGACACAACTCGCGCGCGGGCCAATATTCTGCGGGAAATGTTGACACGTTCCCCGAAAGAAAACCGCTTTGATCACCAGGAAATCAAGGAAGTTTACGATTTGTGTCTGTCGTGCAAAGCCTGCAAAAGCGAATGCCCTTCGAACGTCGACGTAGCAAAACTCAAAGCTGAGTTTCTCCAGCATTATTATGACGCCAATGGCGTGCCGATACGTTCCTGGCTCATTGCCAACTTTGCCCGGCTGTCGAGTATCGCTTCTTTTGTTCCCTGGGCCTGGAACGGTATATTGGGTACGCCCGCTCTCCGACGTATCGCCAACCGTGTTGTCGGATTTCACCCCGAACGTAGTATGCCGTCAATGGGTAGTACTACGTTAAAGCGTTGGGCTGGTAGTAGAAAGCAGAAGTCAAATTCTGCTACGTCCCGTACACTGCTTTTGTTCTGCGATGAGTTTACGAATTTTAACGACGTAGAAGTCGGGCAAAAAGCCATTCAGTTGTTTGAGCGATTAGGATACGATGTCGTTATCCCCGAGCATGGTGAGAGTGGCCGGGCGGCTCTGTCAAAAGGTATGTTGACTTATGCCAAAACGCTGGCCGAACGTAACGTGAAGCTTTTGAAGGACGTAGTGACTGCCGAGACGCCACTGGTTGGTTTGGAGCCATCGGCCATTCTGACGTTCCGGGATGAGTACCCGGATTTGGTTGATGAGTCACTGGTTGCCGACGCAAGACGTATCGCTGATCACGCATTAACGTTCGAGGAATTTATCAGTCGCGAGATGGAGGCTGGGCGTATTCGAACTGATCAGTTCACAACGGATACCCGACTCGTTAAACTGCATAGTCATTGCCAACAGAAAGCTGTTTCATCGCAGGTGCCCGGTAAAAAGGCGTTATCCCTTCCTAAGAATTATAACGTTCAACTGATTCCATCAGGCTGTTGCGGCATGGCTGGTTCATTTGGCTATGAAGCGGAGCATTATGACGTATCAATGAAGGTAGGCGAATTAGTGCTGTTCCCAACCGTACGCCAACAGCCCGACGACGTATTGATTGCGGCCCCTGGTACGTCCTGTCGGCATCAGATTAAAGATGGTACGCATCGAGCTGCCAAACACCCCGCTGAAATTTTATTCGAAGCATTGGCATAACGTAACTTTTTCGCCAAGTGATTTCCCAGAGCGATAAGACGCCTGAACTCGCTACTTTTGAGTAGCCCAGTTTACTGGGAAGAGGTCACTGGTAAATACACCCAGAAAACGGACCCTTCGCCAAGCTTACTGGTGGCCGTAATATAACCGCCGTGATTGTTGACCACCTGCTGACAGATGGCTAGCCCGATGCCCGTTCCTGAATACTGATGCTTACCGTGCAGGCGCTGAAAGATCTGAAATATTCGCTCTACATGCTGCTCATCAAACCCAATGCCCTCATCGCAGATACTGATCTGGTGGAACATGGTTGATGTACTTTTGGGTTTAAAGCCCACAGGTAAGGCACTTTTAGCCACTTGTTCACTGCTGACTTCTACCTTAGGCGGTTGATTGGGGCGACTAAACTTGAGGGCATTTGAGAGAAGATTCTGAAATAGCTGCCCTAGCTGCCCGGCATCCCCGTTAACGATGGGTAAGGGCCCGACGTCTACCTGAGCATTTGCCTGGCTAACTGACCAGTCGAGCATGGTCAATACATCTGTAACTACACTTGCCAGCGAGACTGGACTGAATGATTGCTGATTGGCTGATAGGCGGGAATAATCCAGCAAATCTTTAATCAGTCTGGACATACGGGTGCTTGCACTGCTGATGCGCTGGAGATAATCAATGTTGCTTGGGCTTAACTTGCCCTCCAGATCGGTAGCCAGTAGCGTACTAAACGACTGAATTTTACGCAGAGGCTCCTGTAAATCATGGCTAGCGATGTAGGCGAACTGTTGCAGATTGTCGTTAGAGCGATTCAACTCGTCAATCTTGTTCTCAAGCTGAAACTGCAACTGTCTCAGATTGGTAAAATCAGTAAAGTGGATCACTACCTCCTCATCCAGCTTAAAGGTACTCATCAAATTGTATAAATCGAGCCCGTCTTTGTCGTAGTGAATTTCAAAGGTAAGCGGTTGGCCCGTTTTATAGGTTTCTACTGGCTTGGTAAAGCTGGCCGTTTCGAAATAGCCAGGGAAAACCTCGCCCACCCTTTTGCCTTGCAGCCCCTGAGGTGTAGTGTTGGCATAAAAGGCATAAGCCTGGTTGGTGAGCTGAAAGCGAAAGTCGATGATTTCGCCGTTTTCAAAAATGGGCTTTAATACCTGCAATGGTTCTTTAAACAAATTGATGATGGTTTGCAGATATTGGTTAGCCTCTGCTACTTCCACCAGTTGCCGCTCATTGGTCACATCTTCAACCGTGTGAATAATAAAAACAATTTCTCCATCACTGTCTATTACCGGCTTATTGACTGGCCGCCAGGAACGCCACTCTAATACGCCAGTTTGGATATTAGGCCATTGGTGATGCTGATCGGTCATGAAATGGATTTGTTTTGTCTGTACGACCTGTGTCAGCGATTGCAGGAGTTGTTCAGAAATGCCCTGATTGTTCTTTTGCTTGAAGTATGCCTTGAACAGGCCGTTTCCTACCAGAAAATCGCGTTGAATACCCAAAGCAGCCAAGTAGTCGTCTGAGACGGCCGCAATTGTAAAAGAGGGATCAGGCAACAGAATCAGATGCTTGCCCGGCATCGCATTAATCAGTGGCAAATGGAAGGCTAAGCCACTACTATTAGTTGAGGATTTACGCATCAGCAACTGCCTTTCATTAATAGGTTCTACTATTCATTCTGTGTAGACTTACAGGACGCTGAGGACGCTGTCCATACTCATCTTGGCCCTAAATTATGGATAAGTTCGTATTTTAAGAAACGTTTATACAGGCATGAACGGCCAATAGAAGCACTGCGTACGAAGGCAGTAATGGCAACTGGTATTTTGGCTGATCAGTATCTGCTGCCCATGCAATCACTGCATTATCACCAAACTAGTGCTGAACCTGTTTAAGCTTTTGTTTAGATAGGTTTTTGTCATTCTGACGCAGAAAGAATGACAAAACAGTCATTTTTGATCTATTCTCGAAAGTTTAAACAGGTTCATTACGTCTTCAATGACTAAGTCATATTACTGTCGTGGGTGGGCATGGTACTGGCCGGAATATCTACCGATGGCTGCTTACATTGCTCAAATGCAAATAAAAGTGACAGAATAACGACTACATTATAAACCCACCTCATTGAAAGCATTTTTCTTTTTGTTGTACCTAACGTTGTACCAAAGTGATATCTAGAATAGAAGAAGCCGACCAATATCTCTATTAATCGGCTCATTGTCAATTGGTTAACTTTGAGCGGGAAATGGGTCTCGAACCCACGGCCTGCAGCTTGGGAAGCTGCCGCTCTACCAACTGAGCTACTCCCGCATAACGAAACAAATTTGAACGATTTACATCGAAATGTCAAGTCCTTAAACGATTTATAGCGTTACAAGCAATTGCTCAATTTGTTGATAAACGTAATCTAACTGCTCGTCGCTGGTGCAATAAGGTGGAATCAGATACAATACGTTCCCCAGTGGGCGCATCAGTATACCTCGTTCCAGAAGAAAGGTATACGCTACGTCGCGAATACTGTTAAAATAAGATGTTTGCTCACCAGCTTTCAAATCAAAGGCGAGTAATGAGCCTCGTTGCCTGATATTTTCAACAGTTGGATACGTAGTAAGTCGTTGAGCGAAGTCGGCGTTACGTTGCGCAATACGTTGAATACTATGTTGCGTATCGTTACTTAACAGCAAATCCATACTGGCGAGCGCAGCCGCACAGGCAAGCGGATTAGCCGTAAACGAATGCCCATGGAAAAGGGTTTTAAACTTATTGTCAGACAGAAACGCGTCGTAAATGGCTTGCGTACAGGTTGTTACGCCCAATGCCATTGTGCCTCCCGTAAGCCCTTTGGATAGGCACATCAGATCAGGTTTTTCCCGCAAATAATCGGAAGCAAACAGTCGACCCGTTCGACCGAAGCCGGTCATCACTTCATCCGCAATAATCAGTACGTTGTGGCGACGAGCTATCTGGATGAGTTTATCCAACGTATCAGGCGAATACATATTCATACCGCCTGCTCCCTGGACGAGCGGTTCAATAATCAAAGCTGCTACGTTGTCCGTTAAAAGCTTTTCAGCTTGCGCCAATACGTCGGATTCCTGATGGGCCGATGGAAATGGCAAGTAATCTACATCGAATAGAAAAGGAACGAACGGAGCCGTAAACGCACTACGTCCTCCCACCGCCATCGCTCCGAACGTATCACCGTGGTAGGCGTTTTCCAGCGCCACTACGTTCTGACGGGGTTTGCCGAGATTGTGCCAATATTGAAACGCCATTTTCAGAGCAACCTCAACAGCAGTAGACCCGTTATCGGAATAAAATACTTTCGCCTGATTCACTGGTAAAATTTCCAGCAAACGCTCAGCTAGTTCGACGGCAGGTTGGTGGGTGAAATCCGCAAAAATGACGTGTTCTAGCGTTCGTAACTGTTCCGATACGCGCTCGGCAATGTAGGGATGAGCGTGCCCATGCAAATTGACCCACCACGATGAAATCATATCCAGATACGTACGGCCATCAGCACCATACAAAATAGAGCCCTCACCACGTACAATAGGAGTTGGTAGTGGGGCCAACTGCATTTGCGTGAATGGATGCCAGATAACCGCCCGATCACGCTCTGCTAAATCACTCATAATTAGTAATGAATAAGGCTTAATGGATAATGAGAAATGGGTGGGTAAGTAAACACATTATACAGTTTTCAGTATACTCCCCCACTTGCCTTGCGCCCGCATCACCTGCTCTACTACGTCGCGGACGGCTCCCTGACCACCATTTTTCGGTGAGATGTACCGGCTAATAGCCTGAATTTCATCGGCCGCATCGGCAGGACAGGCACTCAATACATTGGGTCGGCTCATGATGGGATAATCGGGGAGGTCGTCGCCTATGTAGAGTATTTCGGATTCGTTGAGACCGTCGCGTGTTACGTAGCCAAGGTAGGCATTCACTTTCTGATCGATGGGGCCGCCCATGAAAATATCTTTTACATTCATGTTTGTCAGCCAGTTACGCACGCCTTCTGCATTGGATGACGAGACGATGCCAACGCGAAAACCTGCCTGCAATGCCTGCTCAATCGCAAACATATCGCGGATATTTATAGTCCGAAAACGCTCGCCCGACGCCAGGAGATGGACATCGCCATTGGTCAATACGCCGTCGACATCGAAAATAAATGTCCTGATTCGGCTAAATTGTTCATGTGTTGCTGCCATGCTGCAAGTTTAACGAAAACCGCCCGACAGTTCCGTATTTTTGCCTGATGAATCCTTCTTCCGACCAGCTTCCAGTGGCATTGCCAACCGCCTTTCAAAAGCAAATGCAGGCGCAATTACCCGACGATTTCTCCCAATTTCAGCAGGCATTAATGGAATTGACTCCTGTCAGTATTCGGCTGAACCCGAGCAAGCCTGCGTTTGATACGTCTGACTTAATTCCTGTTCCCTGGTGCCCCGAAGGGTTCTATTTGCCTGAACGCCCGAACTTCACGCTCGATCCACTGTTTCAGGCTGGGGCGTACTACGTTCAGGAAGCTTCTTCTATGTTGTTGAGCGAAGCGTTACGTCAAACCGTCAGGCTGGATCGGCCGCTACGTGTGCTGGATTTATGCGCGGCTCCCGGCGGGAAGAGTACGTTACTGGCGTCGATGCTGTCTCCTGATAGTCTGCTGATTTGCAATGAAGTAATTCGAAGTCGGGTGTCGGTGCTACGTGAAAATCTGGACAAATGGGGCTATCCGAACGTAGTGATTAGTAACCACGATCCGAACGAACTGGATAAATTGGCGGGCTTTTTCGACGTAGTGGTGGTCGATGCGCCCTGTTCGGGTGAGGGGTTGTTTCGGAAAGATCCGTCAGCGGTTCAGGAATGGTCGGAAGACAACGTAGCGCTTTGCTCGGCTCGTCAGAAACGCATTCTGAGCGCGGCCGCTCCGTTGCTCGATGAAGGCGGTATTTTGATTTACAGTACCTGTACGTATAACGACGCCGAAAATACCGACAACGTCCGATTCCTGTCAGAAAACGGCTTTCGAAATCGACCGCTTAGCTTTCCGGCTGACTGGAACGTAGTGGAAAAGGAAGTGGATGGGGCGGTTGGATATCAGTGTTATCCGCATCGGGTGCGTGGTGAAGGCTTTTTTATCAGTGTTTTCAAGAAAACAGCTTTCACGGCTTCTGTAAAGGTTGATGCCCGTACGTTTCGGAGCATCCGCGCACTACGTCCCCGTGAAACGACATCCGCATCTGGCTGGCTTCAGAATCCAACCGATTTTTCGTTCTGGGAAAAACCAAATGGCGACGTAATGGCTTTACCGAAATCGCTCGAAAAAACGTTTCTGTTTTTAGACAGTACGTTGCGCCAGAAAGGTTTCGGTCTGGAAATGGGTCAGTTCAAAGGCCAGGATTTTATCCCGTCGCACGCGCTGGCGCTTAGTACGTCGGTTCGAAAAGATTTACCGGCTTTGGAACTCAATAAAGAAGACGCGCTACGTTACTTTAAAAAAGAAAATTTAGTGCCCGATGAAATCGTTAAAGGTTGGTTAACAGTTCGATATAGAGGCTTGAATTTAGGCTGGGTAAAAGGCGTGGGTAATCGGGTAAATAATTATCTGCCAAAAGACTGGCGAATCAGAATGGATATCAAAGAATACTCATGAAACGCGTTTGGGTTATTATCGGGCTGTTGATAGCGGTTATGGCTGTGGGGTACATGCTTGGTCCGATGGTTAAATCAGATCCGGTTCAGGATGAGCTGGTTACGGTTGATACTGACTTGTTACGACTCGAACAACGTATCGGTGATGCTGAGCGGGCGGCTAACCTGCGTCCTGACAACGAAGCCCGGATTGTCTGGGCCGATACCTTGCGAAAAGTAAAAACGCCTTACAGCATCATTTATCTGCCCGGTTTTTCGGCAAGCTGGGCCGAGGGCGATCCGATTCACAAACAAATTGCGCGTCATTTTGGCTGTAATCTCTATCTGGCACGTACTGCCGAACATGGAGTCAATTCGCCCGATGCAATGAAAAATATAACGCCTTCCAATTATGCCGCTTCGGCCGAACGTGCGCTGGCAGTCGGAAAAGCCCTGGGCGAGAAGGTTATCGTAATGGGTACATCGGCGGGAGGTATGCTGGCGCTTTATCTGGCGGCCCGCCATCCCGAGATAGAAGGATTGGTACTGTATTCACCCTGCATTGCCGTGGCTAATCCCGCGTTACGTCTGGTAACTGGCCCCTGGGGGCAACAAATTATTGATCAGGTTTTTCCGGACAAACACATTGCCAATACGTATTATAGTGGCCAACGGGCGGTGTATTGGCTACCCAAATACCACACGAACGGCCTGCTCACGCTGCAAACCATGATTGATCGGTACATGACGCCTGAGCAGTTTCAGAAAGTAAAGCAGCCCGTTTTCATGGGTTATTATTACAAAGACGAAGACAATCAGGATAAAGTTGTGTCGGTAGAAGCTATGCTCACGATGTATGATCAGTTGGGTACGTCGGAACGTACTAAACAAAAGCTGGCCTTTCCGAATGCAGACGCACATGTCATTGCTTCCCACTTCACTTCCAAGGATTTGCCGGGCGTTTACCGGTCCACCGAAAACTTTCTTGCTAACGTAATGAAACTGCCTGCAGCCTCAGCTCCTTCAAGCCCGGTAGTCCTTCGCCCAAAAAAATAAGCTAACTTTGGGAAGATTTAGTGAAGAGTGATAAACGATGACCGGGCCGCCGGAGCGGTGATGAATGGGCCGACGCAAACTCGTTCATCACTCATCGTTTATCATTCATCATTTTCCATTACCCATTAAAAAACATGGCCTACGGATTATTGAACGGAAAACGGGGCATCATTTCCGGTGCCTTAGACGACAAATCGATTGCCTGGAAAGTCGCTCTGAAAGCGAAAGAAGAAGGCGCTATTTTTACCCTTACCAATGCTCCCATTGCCATGCGGATGGGCGCGATCAATCAACTGGCGGAACAGTGTAATGCCGAAATCATTCCGGCAGATGCTACGTCCGTTGAAGACCTCGAAAATTTGTTCACCAAGTCGCAGGAAGTGCTGGGCGGCAAAGTTGATTTTGTGTTGCACAGTATCGGGATGAGTCCCAATGTCCGGAAAGGGAAAGCCTACGCGGACCTGAACTATGAATGGTACAAGCAAAGCGTCGATATTTCGGCGATGTCGCTGCACAAAATGTTGCAGACTGCCTATAAACTCGACGCCATCAGCGAATGGGGTTCTGTAGTAGCGCTCACCTACATGGCGGCTCAGCGCACATTCCCTTTCTACAATGACATGGCCGATGCAAAAGCTTTACTCGAATCGGTGGCGCGTAGCTTTGGTTACCACTACGGTAAATACCGGAACGTACGAGTTAATACAGTATCGCAGTCGCCTACACCTACGAAAGCAGGTAGTGGTATTGGTGGTTTTGATAAATTCTTCGAATTCGCTGAAAAAATGGCTCCGCTGGGTAATGCTACCGCCGACCAGTGCGCCGATTACGTCGTTACGTTATTCTCAGACTTTACCCGCATGGTGACGATGCAGAACCTGTTCCACGATGGCGGTTTCTCGATGACCGGTATTTCGGAAGAGGTAATGGGCTTGTTGGCGAAAGAGTAAGATATGTACCAGCGAGTGTGTTCAGTGAAGAGTGTCCTGTAGAACATTACCCAGAATAATGGTTTACAGGACACTCTTCACTGAACACGCTCGCTCATTCATAAGCTATTCGTCTGATTCACTTTCAGTTTCCTGCTTTTGTGCTTGCTTTTTTTCTGTTTACCCCACCAGATAATAAAACCAGTAATCGGTAAACTGCCGCCAATCAGGCTGGCAAAAAAAGCCAGCATCTTCCCCGGAAGTCCTAAAACCGAGCCGATGTGAATATCATAGGTCATTCGGCGCAGTTGATTACCGAATGTATCTTCCGAAAATTTCTGGCCGTAAATTTTGTCTTTGGGCAGTTCTTTGAGTGTGAACTGGTCATGTATATAGCCCTGATTATCGTAAATAACACCAGCCGACGGATAAACCGTTATAATGATAACAGCTTTATGGTCAGTTGAATCCGGGAAGGATATATAAAAACCTTTTGAATCGGGATGCTTCTTAGCAGCTTGCTGCCAGACCAAATCAACGGCCTGAGCGGGTGTATAGGGACGTAGCGTTTGCAACGTATCAGAATTGAACGTACCGTAACCAGGAAACGGCGTTCCACCTGACGTAATCCAGTAAACACCTTTCCCGAACCAGTCAAGGCCGTATACCATGCCCGTCATAGCAATGGCCGCTACCACCAGCAGTGAATAAAAGCCAAGTACGTTATGTAAATCATAATTAACCCGTTTAGCCGACCCAGTCCACTTGATGGCGAAGCTCCGTTGGCGCATGCTTTTCGTCCACTTATGCGGCCACCACAACACCAGCCCCGTAATCAGCGTAAAGACAAAGATTAACGTACTGTAATTGACTATGGGACGACCAATTTTATAAGGAAGCCATAAAAAACGGTGCCCTTCCAAAATCCATTCGAAAAAATCCCCTTCGGCCGCTTTGGGGTCAGTTTTACGGATAACTTCGCCTGTGTACGGATGGATTTTCAGGGCGGGAGTTTCGCTTCTTTGTCCACCTAAGTTGACGTTTATGGTTCTTCCCTGATGATATTCAGCCGAACCAACACGCTTCCCCGGAAATTCCTTATCGACAATCGTCATGATCTGAGAAGGCTGAATAACCGGCTTTTGTTGATACGCTACGTTCGTTTCAGGGTCAAGGAACGTACTGGTTATTTCCTCCTGAAATACCCAGATACAACCTGTCAGGCAGACAAGAATTACGACGATACCGGTTACCAGACCCAGCCATAGATGTAGCCAGGCCGAAATTCGGTAAAAACGGGATCGGGAAAATTCTTTTCGTTTGGAAACCATAAGTAAATGGCGAAAGAGCGAATTAACTTACTCGTTCGTTCACTCTTTCGTTCAATTACGCTTACTGTACCTTGAAGATACCGCCCACAAACGACGCCTGAACTTCAGCACCTTTTTTGGCCGTAGCCGTTGGTACGTCAATCTGGTAGATGAACGTAGCACCGTCGGCCCCTGTGATGGGGTAATAAACTTTGCTGCCATCGATCAGCACCGGGAAACTCCGTCCACCATTACCATTGTGAACCAACGATGCGGCTGTTCCTGTCTCTGGTTTAACGTCCGTAATTTTCTGGTTTACTACGTCGATGATGGCCATTTTCAGTGATTTGTCTCCCCAGCGGTCGTCTGCCGTCTGGGTAGCTATGGTGCTGATAGTCGCGAATACCAAACCGTTGCCGATGTACTTCATGTGCGAGATTTTGCCTCCCAATTTGTCCGTATTGAAGAAATAAGTCTGATCGAAAACCGTTTCGCCATTTTTGATACGTAGGAAACCGCCGGGTTTGGTCGACTTACTGTAGCCGTTCGAGATGTTGCTGGAAGACATCGAATAGATATCGCCACTTTCCGTTTTGAACAAACCGTTTTTGGTTTGCCAGGCGCCCGTTGGGCCAGTACGTGTATCGGTAATCAGTTTTTCAAACTTGATTTCGGGATACGTATAAACCGCTACGTAGTTTGTGTCGGTATGATTGGTATTAAACAAAGCATCGAAATGCAGATTTGACACAAACAATTGATTACCACGTACCACCATGCCTGAATAAACTGGGTTGTCGCCACCAGCTACCAGCGGAGCCAATGGGGTCGATAGGTTTTTGGTGATCGCTTTCGAGTTGATATCCACAAAGTACCAGCGGGCGCTGTTGCCGTTGGCTTTCGAAGGGTATTCCAGCGCCAGCATCTGGTTGTTGTCGACCTGCTGTATATCGTCAGCCGCCCGATCGAAAGTTGCTGTGCCACTGACATTTAGTTGACCATTGGCATCCTGAGTAACACCGTTTACGTTAGCCTGCTCAAAGCCTCCAATTGCAAATACGGTGTTGTTTCCCTGCGAAAAATCCCGGTAGCCCGCCAGTGTCAGGCCATTACCCACTGGAGAAATTTTGCCAGTCAATAAATCCGTGGCTTTTACTACGTAGTTGGTCGTGGTTCCGTTTGACGTAACGCCCATGCCTAATACATACGAGGTTTGTCCCGGTGTAGGGTCTGTTGTATTGGTTTTACTACACGATAGCGCAGCAAAGGCAAAACCTGTCGCAAGAGCCGCATTAATTAATTGTTTACGCATTATCTGATTGTATTAATTGAAAAAAGACGATTTAGTTACTGATGAAATACCGGAACTTGACGGAGAACGAGCGTCCCGGCTTCTGGAGCCGGTAGGAGTCATAGAGCAGATTGTCGGTGAAATTCCGGCACTCCAGGGCAAGATTGTATTTGCCATTCGCCAGCGAATAAGCTGCCGACAGGTTGTGGGCAACCTGCGTGGGGATGATGTATCGTTGATTGAATGCGCTTTCACCCAACTCCGCAAAGACCAGATAATATTTCTCCACGTAATTCATATTGTATGCGAGCGTTAGCACCCGGTTAGGTTGGGTCGGTAGGTTCAGGCCAACGTTCGCGTTGCCGAACAAATACGGCAGGTTGGGAAGCCGAAAATTATACGTAATGTTTCGGGTAACGCCCCCCGTGAAACCACTACTCTGTTCAAATTCCTGTTTGTCAATAATGCTCTGATACGTACCGTTGACCGATACGAATAACCGCTTTTTGAAATAGTAAGCGAGTTCAGCCTCAATGCCCGTCGTTCTGACTTTGCCTCTGTTCTGATTCTGCCGTTGAGCCCCAGAAACGGATTGATCAAGGCGAATAAAGTCTTTCGTCAGTCGATAAATAAGACCGGTTTCGGCTGTAATCCGGTGGTCTTTTTCAGCCGGAGTAGCATAGTGGGCACCCAAGTTAATGTTGTCACTTTTTTCTGGTTTCAAACCCACACTGTACACGACAAAAACGCCATCGCCAAAAATTTCGCTACCCTCGGGCATGCGATAGGCATGTTCATAAGAGCCTTTCACCTGAATCGTGGGATGTAGAAAATAAGCCGTTGCCAGTCCATATCCGGGGTTGGAATAGTTGAACGTAGTGGCTTCGTAGCGCTCCTGTGCTGTAAACGCATCGACCTGCTGATAACCAACGGCCTTCATGGCAAAGAATTTACCGAAAACCGAGGTTGTAAACTTGTTGTGAATATCCAGATTCCAGGCCAGCCCCAGTGCATTCTTGGCTAAATCAGATGGAAATCGGTTGCCGATGGCATCTGGGTTCTCCGGATCGTACGACGAACGGTGAAAGTTTGTTCCTACGTAATTCAGCGCCAGTGTCTGCTGACCGTCGATGCGGTACGTCAGGTTCGCCGTAAGCAACCCTTCATGATCTTTATTCTGATTCCGAGTGCGGCTACGCTCTCCACCAACACTACTAGTACTCGATGCCGGATTGACTTTGAACTGGCCTAACCAGTTGTACTCGCGAGCTGTAGTATCGATGAGCGTGAACCGGGTCATGTTGTAAGCAGCATATAGATTCAGATCCAGCCCGTTTAGCCAGAGGTCTTTTTTCTTATATTTTACGGTTGGAATCAGCGTGCGCGTGTGGCTGGTGATGGCGCCGAAAACACGCTCCATAACTACGCCGGTCTGTACGTCTTTGTCATTACCTGACGCAATCAGCCCAATCAGCAGTCGGTCAGCAAATGGTTTGTTGGTTACGCCAGCTTCCAGTTGCATGGTGGCTGACTGGTAGTCATCGTGATAACGACGTACCCACTGGTCAGGACCGAAGTTGCTCGTTGCCAGATTTTTGATGGGCACCAGCACGCGGTACTTGTTGTCCGAATAATTGAAGAACGTATTGGCCCGAACGGTAAAACCGGTTTTGGCATTTGTGTAGGCGCCATTTAGGGCGACTCGGTGCGTATTGAACGAACCGAACGAATAGCTGGCGTCCAGATAGTTGGGATTGCGCCGACTGACAATATTGACTGCTCCGCCCAGGGCATCGGTACCCAGGCTCACCGGCAGTACGCCTTTGTAAACCTCAATACGTTCAGCCGCGTTGGCGGGGAAATTATTCAGTGTTAGCGAGGATCCGAAGTTGTCAATTGGAATTCCATCCAGAAAAAACTTGACCTGATTTCCCGAGAAGCCGTTCAACGAAAAATTAAAGTTGGACCCCAGCCCACCTTCTTCCCGAATACGGATTCCCGTCGTCGTATTCAAGACCTGATTAAGATCGCGGTTCAGTCCGTAAACGGTTTTCAGATCAATGGCGTTGACTGCAAAGCCCTGCTCGTTAATCTGCCGGACTTCATTTTTACCCCGAACTACCACTTCACCCAGATCACCGTCGGGTAGCAAAACTAGATTTTTCAACTCCGTATTACGTCCGGCAGTAATGACTATAGAACGCTCGATCCTTTTTAAACCTACTTTACTGACTACTATCGTATACTGGCCCGCTGGTGCAGATAGGGTGAAGGAACCGGTCGTATCGGACGTAGCATTATAGTTTGTATTAGCCAGCATAACTGTGGCAAATGCTACGGGTACTTTATCCTGAGTAATAAGCTGGCCACTGATTTGCCCCGAACCGGGTTGCGCGAAAAGGGGTTGTTGCAAGGCCAACAGCCAGAAAAACAGCCAATTAAGTTTGTGATAGGAACAGGTAAAAAAACGTAATGCCATTCTGTGTTTACCTATTCGTCCGACTACGTAATGCCACAAGACAAATGCTACCTTCTTATTCGTCAAGGCATTTTGTACAACAGCCCTGTTCATAATTGAGCGCATTTCCGGGAAAGAAATCAGAAAATAGGTCTTAGTGCCTATTTAGACTAATTTTAATTAGCAAAATTAGCGACGATTCCGAAAAAAGCCAAAAGAGACGTGACTATTTGTGGCCTAATAGAAGATAGTAAGACGGGAAATAACCCATTGAATAGGTTAAATGCCTTACGGTCAGATATTTAGAATATTATTATTATTTCATATATATTATTAATAATTGGAAAGGTTGAAATTTAGCTTTCAATATAGATTGGCTACGCTATTTTCAAAGCCTGCGTATGTATTGGTGGGAAACCGTTACGTTACCCAGGATTAAGATTTCTTTATTTTAGTCGAAAAGGAATTTGCTAAACCGACCCATTGGTATCATCTCCTGTCTGTTTAGCACTATAACGAATGGGCAGCCGAACGCGAAATAAAGTGCCCCGGCCTGTAATACTTTCAATTTCCAGACTAGCCTTCAATAGTTCACACAATCGCTTAACGATCTGTAAACCAATTCCTTCTCCCTGATTGGCCTGATGCCCCATTACACGCAGTTCTTCGCTTGGAGGAATAGTTGGTACGTTGATAGGCAAAACGGCCACTGGCTCAGCGGCATCAACAGACAATACACTGGTTGCTTCGACGGTTGGCTTGAGTAGATCACCAAATACAGTGGCTAGTGCAGAAGGCAAGCCCGGTCCCGAATCCTGAATGCTTACGATCCAGCGGGCATCATTTTCCAACGCCCAGGAAATCGATATAAACCCAGTAGATGTGTATTTTAAGGCGTTCAGCAGTAGATTCTGAATGATACGTTGCAGTTTGACAGGATCAGTTTCAGCGAGTAGGGAGGCCGGCCCCTCGGCTCGGAGTAATAATTTCCGCTCAGCAGCAAGCGCCTGTCCACTTTGGACTATCTCGTGCAGGAAGGGTGCTACGTCCATAGTCTTAAACTGAAGTTTTTCTTCACCCGCTTCCAGGCGAGAAAGGTCCATTAAGTTCGTCAGCATTGTCTCAACGCTCGCCAGATTACGGCTTAACATGTCCAAATACTGCTCCCGTTGCTCTTCTGAAAGGCCCTCCAGCTTTAACATGTAGGCCGCTCCGTTAATAATACCTAATCCTCCTTGCAGGTCATGAGCAGATGTTCGCAGTATCGTGATTCGCTCCTGGGATAAGGCCGTCATTTTATCGACAGCCTGCTGAAGGGCAGCCGACCGTTGAGTGGCTTCCAATCGCTGCAAATCGTCGTACTTAACAACGCTACCCTCCATGGCCTCCTGCATGATCTGGGAAATCTGCTGGTTGACATCCAGTAAGAGGTGAGCATCTGTTTGGGGGAAAAGGGCCTGAAATCGTTTAAGCTCAGTATACAGAATCTGCGTTAAGTGGGCGACTTCCCGCATAGTATCGATTAAGGAAAACGATTTTTGCCAGCGATGCAGACCGTGCGCCTGGGCGGTCAGAGCTGGGTCAGCCTCAGGAGCTTTTCCCAGCAATCGTGCTTCCAGAATGTCTAAAATCAGCGGGAGCAGGTTGTTAAATTCTTCGCGGCTTAACGATAGCCCTTTAGATAACGTAGCATCTCCCTGACAAGCTGTTCGCCAACTGTTTAGAACGGTTTCCCGTTGCGCGAATAAATAGGCGGTAATAGCTGATAAGGATTGAGGGTTGTCAGCGTAAGAGGACTCCATGCGTGTATATCCGGTCTTTACTGGTTTTTTGCTTTTTCTGAAATCGAGAACAATAGGATAATCATCAGACCTCCAGTAGATTAATGCTGCTCATTTTTCATAAACTAATAAGGAAATGACTTGTTCGTAGATCATTTAATGTACAAAGCATTTGCCTTCGCTCATCGATTTCTTCGGCTTGTAAACGCTCAATAGCGAATAGAACAAAACGGTATGTTTAAGAACATCCTATTAGCCAGTTATGAAGTAACGAACATGAATGGTTGTGAGGTTGTGGGCAGTATTAGAAGCGTCAATAGACGACGTACCGTTCCCTTACTTCCACTCCTCTACTGCCGATAAATAGTAATAAGGTTGAGTTTATAGAAAGTGCGATAAGACCTAAAACCATGCTTAAGTAAATCGATAAAATACGTATGAAACTCAAGGCTATTGTTGAGCAGATTCAACACGAAAGTAAAGTCGTACAGGGTGAGGCTACCAAGGATATGACCTATGAAAGCCACCATACGTATCTGGACGAATCGGCGGCTAAAGAAGCATTTGCCAACTCGGTAGCTAAACTCCTGAATGTGAACGGCTGGTCGGACCTTTCCAGCCTTGCCTCCGATTTTGCACTGTATGATTCAATCGGTCGGCAAAAACACGCTGGGCCCGTTGAGATCGACGATTTTATCCAGATTGGCTTACCCGGTCCAACACCCGAAAATTGGGTACGTGTTATTTCTCTGTCAAGAAGCGACAATCTGGCTGAATTCACGGTTCAACCCTGCCCGGACCCGTTGGCCAGTAAGCCAGACCAGATTGACCATTTTTTCGCGGAACAGGCACGTAGCACATTTCGGGTCAAATTATCGGGCAATACAATCAGTGCGTTTGAAATTGGGCAACATGAATCCATCAATAATCAACAACCTCAGGCTGGAGAGCGAGGGTTCATCAACACAATCATCGCCGAAGCAGGCTGGTTGTTTTATCAAAAAATTCAGTGGAAACTTCTAACCGATTACCTGGTTCACCTGTAAATCTATGGACCACTTTCTCCAGTTTATTTGCGGTTTCGTAACCAATGTATAGGCAATCCCGACACTAATAACAGTAATATAAATGGGCAATTTAACGTAACGACCAATGGGCAGTAAATCCTACAATAGTCCGACTTACTGGCAACCCTTTACCAAAACGGAAAAAACATCTCAATGGGTAGCCGGCCTTGATGAACAATTAAAACACACTAAGAATCGCAGTAAGCTGCCCATGCAACTCGAAAAAGGGGAGCTTAGCGTTTGCTTAACTGATACGTCATTCTGGCTTGTCTACTCCTTTCACAAAGCAGGTCATCTGGCGGTTCGAACCTGCTTTGATCCCCAGTCGATTAAAGGCTATACGGTTGGCACATCAAGTAAGACCAAGGTAGAATATCTGGTTGAAGGAGCCTCGGGGCAATATACTATTACCATCGAAATCCCGGAGAGCGACGTTCCGCTACTACGTTATATTACTACGTTAGTCCCTGAGTTACCGTTTACCATTCAGGCCTTTCCCCGGGATGTGTATATATTGGATAAAGACTATAAACCTACGACAACTCAGGGAATGGTCTATGTTACTCAGAGCGGGCCAACCGCCGGCCTGGCTTATCTGTCCATAACAAAACCGCTGGAAGGTTCGCTGCTCTATTTTCAAAACCTGACATCCCTCAATGATTTCTGCCAGACCACCCAAAGCGACCCTTCCGGTACGGTAAGCGTCCAATGGCCAGAGGTAGGCTTCGCTTTACCAACTACGCAGGAACCTCTACCCGCCGGGAAAGAAATAACGCTTTCAGACGCCCTCCTTTTCGTGAGCGACGTAGTACCCCAAAGCGAATTTGAAGCTGCTGATCAGTTTCTGGAGGCAATAGCCAGTATTTATCACCAATTGCCCAAGCCGAAAACGGAGTATTATCATTGGCCCAAAACGGCTAAACAAACGATTGAAGCCTTAAGCGAATCCACGCACTGCGGACGCACGATTCAGAAGCAATATTACCTCAACGCTTACGTCGATGCCATTCGGAAACCACCCGAAAGTATGGTGCAACTGACGATTCTGGTACCGCTCTGGGAGTATCAACACTGGGCAGATGAAGCGGTGCCTCTGGTCCAACGATTGCAACAGAACCTGCCTTCGTTTTATAATGACAACCAGCAAACAATCGTGCGTTGGTTGCCTGCCGGTACGTTCACCGAGGATAAGGAAGAACGTAGCGAGGAGCAGGATCCTACTAAAATAGACTCCTGGTATTTGCTCCATACGCTGATGAATCTGGGCCGACTGGCCGATCAGGGCCATCAACAGGCTAAAGAATTACTGTTCGACTCGCTGGAATTTGTCATTAAAGCGGCCCACCATTTTAAGTATGACTGGCCGGTATTTTACGACATACGGACGCTGGAGGTCGTAAAAGCCGAAACAGATACTGGCAAAGGAGGTGAACTGGATGTAGCCGGATTATATACCCATGTGATGCTTCAGGCGTATGATTTTACCCGGGAAAAGCGATATCTGGATGAAGCCATTACGTCGGCTGAACGGCTGCGAGGGAAAGGCTTCGAGCTTCTCTATCAGAGTAATATCACCATTATGAGTGCGCTGACACTGGCGAAACTCTGGAAAATTACAAGTAATCGATTGTATTTCGATTTGAGTCGGCTGGGGCTGGCTAATGTCATTGCCCGGTTGTGGATCTGGGACTGCCAGTTCGGTTTTGGCCAGCAGCGAAGTACCTTCCTGGGTGTTGCTCCGCTACGTGACGCCCCCTATCTGGCGGCTTATGAAGAAGGTGAAATTATAGCCACCATGCTTAGTTACCTCAAGGAGGTAGGGCGGGATGTTCCCGAGTCCATCCGGCTATTCTTCGCCGAATACATGAAATACCTTCTTCACCGGGGACGGTATTATTTCCCGCAGGAACTCCCGGCTGAGGCCGTTTGTCAGGAACCCAAGGAAGGACGTATCGTACCAGACTTACCCATTCCCCTTGAAGACATGCCAACTGGCTGGAAACAGGCTGGAGCGGTAGGGCAGGAGGTTTATGGTGGGGCATTGGCCTATATCCTGGCGACCTATGCCTACAAGCGGTTTGATAACGTACCGGTTATTATTTACTGCGAATATCCTATTGAACAGGCTGAATATCAGATAACAGGGAAAGAGAGTGGTTATGCTGTTTTGCGTTTGGGTGGTACGTCTGCCTATCGCTGTCGGATACAGCTCCTGGCGAAAGGGCGGCAGCTGCCCCACGTTAAGCTCTTTGATGAAGATGATAGTGCCAGCAAACCGTTTACCCCCAGTGCGCAGGATAAACACTTTCAGGAATATGAAGTAAGGGGAGACACGCGGCTTCGGGTAGAATGGGCGAAAAAGCTATGAGTCAACTCGAATACCATAGACAAACTAACAGACAACGTTATGGAACAACCAAACATACACACTGCCGTCGAATCATTGGTCGACAAACGGATTTTGATAACCGGCGGCACCACCGGTATTGGCCGGGCAATTGCCCTTTTGCTGGGTTCGTATGGAGCCAGCATCGTTACGTTCGGCCGTCATCAGGAGCAACTGGATGAGGTTCTTGCGGTTATTCGGCGAAATGGTGGCCGGGCGGAGGGATGTGTGGCAGATAGTGCTAGTGCGGAGGATATTCAGCGGGTTTTTCAACTCGTTGACCAAACGCTGGGCGGACTGGATATTCTTATCAATTGTGCTGCGCTTGGTGGTGAGTCGATTGATGAGATGGCCGATGCCGACTGGCGTTACGTTATCGAAACCAACCTGATTGGGTATCTGGCAACGACCAAAGAAGCCCTGAACCGTATGAAACCCAACAAACGCGGTCATATTGTGCTGGTTGGATCGATGAGCGCCGATGTGCGGGAAGAAGGCAGTTCCATATATGTAGCAACTAAGTCGGGCATTCAGGGATTTGCCGAAAGCCTTCGGAAAGAGGTCAATCCGCTGGGAATCAAAATTAGTCTGGTCGAGCCGGGGGCGGTGGGTTCGGATATGCAGGAAACCACACCCGAAGAAGAGCGCGAACAGCAGCAAAAAGGCGAAATGCTACGTGCCGAAGATATTGCCGTTTGTGTGCAGTACATTCTGACCCAGCCGCTACGTTGCGATGTCGTGTCCGTGCAGATACGTCCACATTTACAACTCATTTAATCATTGATGGATGGTTTTTCCCGTAGATAAACTCATTTTTTCGCCCAATGATATTGACCTTCAGTTCTCACCGCTACGTCAGTCCATTCAGGTTGATACGTATGTACTGGGCGCATTCAACCCTGGATTGGCGCGGTTACCTAACGGGAATCTGCTCATTATGATTCGCGTGGCCGAAGCCCTCAATCGGCCTATTATCGGAGAGGTCATTCATGCTATTCGCTGGGATGCGGATGCTGGTTATCAACTCGATACGTATCCGCTCAGTAGTGTGAATGCGGCTGATCCGCGTAAGTTTCAGTTGCTGGGAAATCCTTATAAAGTGATGGCGCTTACGTCGCTGTCGTGGCTATTGCCGGTAGAGCTGACTCCTGATGGAACCAGCGTAATACAGATTCACTACGACAAAATTATCGCTCCCCAGCGGACGTATCAGGAGTATGGGGTGGAAGATGCACGTATCACAAAAATTGACGATACGTATTATATGACTACCTGTTCGGTGAGTTCAGAGCGGCACTCAACGACACTTTATACCTCAACCGATGGGCTCACTTATAAACTGGAAGGCATCATTCTCGACCATCAGAACAAGGACATGGTGTTTTTTGAAGGCAAAATCGACGGGAATTTTTTCGTCCTTACTCGCCCCTTAGGCGATTTGTATTTCGCCACTCCGCCAGGTAGTCCGTACTATGCCGGACCCACCATTAACCTTGCCCAATCGCCCGATGGGCTGCATTGGAAACCGCTGGATGAACCGTTTATCCGCGCCCGAAAAGGCACAGCTTCGACAATGAAACTGGGCGGTGGTACGCAACCGATTCTGACTGACCACGGGTGGCTGATGCTTTACCACGGGGTTGAGTTGCAGGGGCTGGTCGGTATTTATCGCACGTTCTGGGCGTTACTGGATGCGCAGAATCCAAGCCAGATTCTGCATCTGGAAGATACAGTACCGGTACTCGAAGCGAACCCGTCTCTAACCGAACCTATTAAAGATCAGTTGTATCTATCTGATGTGGTCTTTACTACCGGCCTTGTCGATATGGGTGATTACTACGTTGTTGCCTCAGGCGAATGTGATCTGGCGTGCCGTATCACCCACATTCCTAAATCTGTTTTTGCGTTGGGAACGTAACGTCTGGTTTTTCTTTAAAGTACACCTGATTTCTCAACGTAATGCTTAAAAAATACCCCTTACTGCTCGTTTTCGCGATTACCTTATTTGACATCATTGTCGGAAATGGTTTAGGCGCTTTGGTTGCCGACTACGTTATAAACTTACCCGCCAAACCCATCATGCTGACGGGCGGAATCGCCGTTACGTTGGCTATTCAATTGGCGTTCTCACCCGCCATCGGTCAATGGTCCGACAAGCGTGGCCGACGACCGGCGGTCATTGCCACGACAATAGTCTCCCTCTTTACTTCGCTACTGCTGTTACCGCTACAAACCTGGGGATACGTATTGAACCGATGTTTCAAAGGCGTAACGAATGGCCTGGATTCGGTGATGCGTTCGTCGGTGTCGGACCTTACAGAAAAAGATGAATTTCTTAAATATTCAGGTCTTCTGAGTTTCATTATCGGCGCGGGACCAATCATAGGGGCAATGGGAACTGGCTGGCTGATGCTGGTCTACAGTGGCGGGCGAATTAGCCCTTTACCTACGGTCATTCTGTTGCTGGCGTTGGGCCTTTTGAACATCGGACTGGCTTTCTTTTTTAAAGAAACGAATCCGAAAAAAGAGCCGGTTGAGGTCAAGGAATTGGCCCAAAAAGCAGCTAATTCTCTGAAAGTTGTTACGTTGTGGAAACAACTCACGGCTGCCGACAAGGAATTGCCGGGTGTGAAACTGGTTTTCATCCTGAATATGATCGCTACGTTGGGGATGGGATACTACGCTTATTTTGTTGCGTTTCTGACCGAGAGTGATCTGATGATGACACCGCGTGAAACAGCCTGGTTCTTTCTGTACTTTGGATGTATTGCGATACTGGCAAATATCATTTTCTTTACGTTTATTGCTCACCGTGTCAACAAACGAAAAGTCATTATTTTTCTGGCGCTGCTTAGCGTTGGATTACAGGTACTTTACACCTTTTCGGAGTCATCCATGACGCTGCTCTACGTAGTGGCGGGCGTAGACGCACTGACCGTTTCAATTATCACCGGGCTCACCGGAAGCCTACTTTCCATTATGGTTAAAGAGGGTGGTGGTCAGGGCGAAATGTTCGGTAATATTCAGGCGTTGGGAGGGCTAGCCAGCTTCGTATCTGCTTTAATGAATAGTCTGCTATCGGGTGTAAGTACGATAGCTCCGTTTATCTTTTGTGCCATTAGTATGGCCGCCGTTGCCATCTGGACTATACGTCTGCCCGAAGCGGCTAAAAAATTCACCGATCGAAAAACGTTTGGTTAATCGTACTGAACGATACGTTATTTCAGCTTTGAGATTATTAATAAAACAGAACGTAGCAGTTTCCTGGCTGCTACGTTCTGTTTTGTTGATTGGTAAAGGCTTTAATACTCGTACTTAATTCCCATTTTCTTGGCCATATCGGAAAACACCTGCGGATCAAAATCATCAGCACCCGGTGCATTGAGCTGAGGCTCTTCCTCTAAATCAGGAACTGGATAACCCGGAATAGCGCCTTCGATTACTACGCACTCCTGACCATCATCAGGATGCGGTCCATTCCAGATCAGTCCTGCCTGCTTATAATCTTCCTGACTGAACGTGTACAACTGCAAATGCAGTTTTTGTTCCATAAACTTTTTGGCTTCGGGAAACGCATTATTACTCAAATCCGGGATCGGCAAAAGTTTGGTGACTTCCACGCCCGTTAGCTTTTCCAGGGCTTTGGCGTAAGCTACGATGTGCAGGCCACCACGTACCAGCAAATAACCCACCATTGTGCGGGCCGTTGGGTCTGTTACCATTTCATAAGCGCGCATTTTGTTGCCTCGGGCGCCACATTCCAGAAAGAAATTGTGAAGCAGGTCCAGTTTCAGATTTCCGCTGCTAAACACATTCTGGCCGTTCCAGAAATTACCCATTGAATCGACCGGTAAAGCTCCCTGTCCACTGGCAATATAATGATACGTATTGCGGGCATTAACGGCATCAGCAAGTGGGCCAGGAACAGGATCATGACCTCGTTTGGTAACGCCTGTCAGCAGCAGATTGATCGCGTAGGAAACCACCTCGATATGACCATATTCTTCACCTGCGATACTGGCAATCACATCATAGAAAGGACGAATTTTCTTACGACCCCGAAAGTTAAACGACTGAAAGGTGTAGTTCATCAGCGTAGACATTTCGCCGAACTTCCCCCCCAATAATTCCTGAATAGCTGCGGCATCATTGGCCGATGGGTTTTTGGGTGTAGGCAACTCAATTGGAAGCCGATCCATCTTTAAAATCATAACCGTATGGTTTAAGTTAGAACCCGAAACACTTGTTCACTAACCCAACCCACGGCTGCGGAGCATAGTTAGAAATGAGCTGTAGCCAACGAGGTAACGGGCCTTCGCTTCGAAGATCAGCTGATTCGTACTGGATACAACAGAGAAATTTTCTGTCCTGGAAAGGGGGGTACTTCCATTCTAACCAATTAATTTCCAATTCGCATAGTAACTATGTGTTCTCAATTTTGCTGCCTGACAGCAATAACCTGTTTGGTAGGTATACTACAAGCGTTAGTCATTTTACCATTAAGCTATCCTTATGCAGTACGTACGCCGTTTTGCCCTTTCCTTTTTGCTTTTAGCTACTCTCAGCCAACTACAGGCCCAAAATGCGAAAGAGGCAAATTATGACGAATCAAAAGTTCCTGCCTATACCTTACCCGACATACTGAAAACAACTACGAATCAGGACATTCGGACTAAGGCAAACTGGGAAAAAATAAGACGGCCTGAAATCATTAAACTGTTTGAAGACAATGTATACGGGCAAATGCCCAAAACCTTCGACCGCCTTACCTACTCCATAAAAAGGGAAGATGCCAATGCTATGGCTGGCAAAGCAACTTTAAAAGAGGTTCTGATTGAGGTGGTCCATCACAATCAGTCCGTAAAGATTAATCTGGTACTTTTTGTGCCGACCAAGCGAAAGGGGCCAACGCCGGCTTTTCTGCTGATAAACAATCGGGGCAAAGACAATACGGACCCCACCCGGGTGCATAAAAGTGAATTCTGGCCGGCCGAAATGGTCATTGATAGTGGGTATGCTATTGCCGCTTTCCATGTTAGCGATCTGGCTCCTGATGACACGGTTCAGTACGTCAACGGAGTGCTTCAGCTTTACCCAGAGCAATTAACCGCCAATAACGGCATGCGGGCCATTGGCGCCTGGGCCTGGGGAGCTAGCCGGGTACTGGATTATTTGGAGAAAGATGCAACGATAGACGCCAAAAAAGTGGCTATCGTTGGGCACTCCCGGGGTGGAAAAGCTTCTCTGTGGGCGGCTGCCGAAGACCAGCGGTTTGCGATGTGTCTTTCCAATTGTTCGGGGAATACAGGGGCAGCCTTATCACACAGGCGTTTTGGCGAAACCATTAATCGAATCAATACTGTTTTTCCGCACTGGTTTGCCAGGAAATACAAAAAATTCAATAACAACGAAGACGCTTTGCCTCTGGATCAGCATATGCTGCTGGCATCCATTGCGCCAAGGCCGTTGTATGTGACCAATGCGTCGAAAGACCTTTGGGCTGATCCTACAGGAACATTTTTGTCGTTAAAATATGCCCAGAAGGCTTATTCCTTATACGGTGTTGAAGCGAATTTACCGGTCAGTCCGCCAGCTATAAACCAGCCCATTAGTAAATCGCCACTTGGCTATCATAATCGGGAAGGTGAGCATAACTTAACAGCCTACGACTGGAGCAATTTTATACAATTTGCCAAGGTACATTACAAAAAATAAGCAGCCTTTACGTTTAATCAACTGATTGCAGCGGCATAGTATATTTCCACTGGGCTTCCAGCAGGGCATCTGCATAGGGCTGATGGAGCACTCGGCTAAACGGCTGAGCGGCTGAATCTGTATCCCAAAGACCAGAGTGGTGCCAATGATCCAGATGATCCCAATCAGGGCGATCAATAATTGGATATAGGCAGACGCCCCATAACGGCACCTCCGCCTGAATAACAGCAGCGCATTCCTGAGCAATCATGGAAATCCATTGCGGGCGATGTTCGCCAGAATGACTCGTTTCGGTTAGGGCAATTGGTTTTTTATAGCGCCTGTAGGCTTTCATCAGGAGTTTACGGAGAGGCAGCCAACGAGGGTCGGGAATAGGATCGCCCCAGGGCAGGAAACTATTATAATCCAGTACCCACTGATTGTTATAGTAGTAATTATAACCCAGTATATCCAGATAGTCCGGTGAGCCTCCTAGTTCGGGAGCGATGTATCCGGCCAGCATATCAACGGCCTGAAACTGATTTTCATCGGTAACAGCTGCATCTATAATCTGTTCCGGAGTAGCGCCAAGGGGGGGGACAATCTGAACAAGCGGTTCTGTCGTCAGAATGCGGACGGTAGGATCAATTTCACGCATGGCCGCCACCCCTTCAATATAGGCTCGCATCAACCCCAGTTTGACTTCCCAACCCTGACGAGTGCAATACGGAGCCGTACCCCGAACATCGCCACCCAGCCAGGAAATGAAACTCACTTCGTTGATAGGCGTAACAATCAGGGCTTCATCGGGATAACGGTCGCGATAGTACTGCACAAAAGACCGACACAGGGCCGCAAACCGTCGGGCAAACATAGGGTGAAGTGGCGTCAGGTCGTCAGGAAAGCCGAAATGACATAGGTCCCATACCTGTTGAATTTCCAGACGATGACCAGCGGCAAGCATCTCCTCAACTGGCCGCCAATTATACTGGTATGCCCTCTTTTCAACCTGACTCCACCGAATTCCTTCACGTACGGTTCGAATATTGAATGGACTGAGTCGCTGGTAATCAGCTTCAATTTCCTGAAAATGTCCCGTAACGGTTAATAAATCGACTCGATTACCGAAACAGTTCAGTTGATCTGTACACTCGAAACCCGCCCACCAGAAGGATTGAAATGGATTTGAACGTAACGAATTTTCCATAAACGACAGTTAACGTATCACTCTTTGGTATGAACTGTTAACTGCTTACGGATGAAAGCTGTTACGTTATCGGGCGCTTCCCACGGCAATAAATGACCGACACCGGCGACGAAATCTAACGTAGCAGTTCGCAGATAGGGCTTCGTTAACGTAGTATGTACGTGGGTCGGAATAGCGGTATCGGCCGTACCAGCCAGAATCGCCACCGGAACTGAAATAGCAATTACCTGAGATGAAATATCTTCTTTGCTTCCTACAGTAAGCCAGGATCGCCAGGCGATTTGATCGGAACGTAGATTATCGGTAATGATTTGCTGCTTTGCCCGTTCCGGAAGCGGAACTGACGTAATCTGGGTGAACGTTTTTTCAGCGGCCGACCGCTGGCCGTGCGTTTCAAGTAAATTTTGCCGGTCAGCGTCAGCAATTGGTTCAGGTACAGGGGGCGAGGGTGATAAAAGCAATAGATTCTGAAGACGGGTTGGCTGACGACTGGCGACTGCCAAAGCCACTTTTCCGCCCATGGAATGACCGATTAGTACGAACGTATCAATTCCCAGTAAAATCAGTAAGGCCATAATGTCATCGGCCATTGTATTAACTGAATAATCACCAGGAGGAGCGGCAGAGTCGCCATGTCCGCGCAGGTCTACAGCGACACAGCGGTATTGATTCGCCAACTGATTCATTACGTTTGTCCATTCCAGCGCTGAGCCGCCGAAATAATGTAAAAACACCAGCGTTAGCGGACCGTTGCCTAACTCAATTACGTTGAGCTGAATATTATTGACAGAATAGTGCACAGACAATCGATTTACGTAGCAACTTTTAATCGGGCAGGTTGCTCCGTAATCGCCAGCATTTCGGCGTGGGGCACAATCGTGATCTGACCAAATTCTTTCAGAACCGTTTTATAAGCTTCGGCAACAGGCCGGGGCTTGCGGTTTAAGTCATAAAGCCCACAGGCGTTTACGTGGTTATTGACCTCTTTCAACTGGGAGTCCCAGTCTATCTGATCGATAAGGCTATACCAGGTAAATCCAACTACCGGTACACCATTCTGACGCATACGTAGCACGCTGGCCCATTGTTTTAGCAGCCAAACCGGAGCTATATCAGCTTCAAAGACGTTTGTTTCTGTATGCATAACGGGCATTCGGTAGCGCTCATAGTAATCTTTGGTGATTTCGTACCAGCCTAATACGTCCATAGAAGTCTGAATCGATCCATCGGGTAACTTGATCCGTTCGTTACGTCCGTAATAATCGTTGCCCATGATCTGATAACCAGGAGGTTTGCCTGCCATAAACCATTCATATTCTTTACGCGTCAGGCCATTGTCCATCATGTACATGGCAACGGATGCAGACGGCGGATTAGCGTATAACAAATCAAGGGATAAAAAACGCAGTTCGTTTTCCAACATGATTTCCGGAGAAGGGTTCGCCAGGAGCTCATGCGTGAATTCGGCGCTTTCACTTTGTACGATTACACAATCATTACGTCGTTGGGCAATCTGCTGGTTGCCCATAATACTGGCGGCTACGCAATGCTTAAGCGCCGTTACAAACCCTTTGTCGGTTTTGAGCTGCTCATTCCAGGAGCCTTCCTTCGCGCTCAATCGGGCTGTTACGTAAATTTCATTGACGGGCGTATAAAAACGTACCCACGGATATCGTTCGGCGACGGCTCCGGCATATTCCGCAAAATGAACGGGCAAATCAGGATTCTGAAAGTCGCCAATCCAGTCGGGAACGCCGAAATGCATTAGATCCAGGATTGGGATTATGTTCAATCGCTTGATTTCGGCCATCGCTTCATCCGCAAAACTCCAGTCGAATTTCCCGGGTGCCTGATGAATGCTGTAGTACGGTAGGCCATAACGTAGTACGTTCAATCCCAGCTCCTTTACCAGCCCCAGGTCTTCTTTCCAGCGGTCATAGTGGCCGCATTCCCGGAGCAAGTCCCGACGTACATTGCCATGCTGGATAGTTGGGTAGGAGCATTCGATGCCGGTGGCGAACATAAAGTTGCTGGCACTGTCGATGGGTAGTCCACTACCGTCCTTTCCAGCCGCTCCACCGAATTGATCGCCTGCATAATTGCCATCACCAAATTGTTTTTTGATACGTTCTAAAAATCCTTTTTGATTCATAACGTTGCTACAGGCGTTTGTTATTGGTTAGGAAACGATCGGCCGTACGGAGTGATAAAGCCATGATTGTCAGCGCCGGATTGACACTCAGCGCACTAGGAAAAGTTGAGTTGTCGCTGATGTACAGGTTCGGAATGTCGAATGACTGCCCATCAGGGTTAACCACGGCCGTAGTCGGATTCATACCCATGCGACAGGTGCCGATAACATGCGCGTTACGTGGATATGCCCAAACGTTTTTTGCTCCGGCGGCTTCCCAGATTGCCCGCATCAACGTATCAGCATGGGCCGTCATGCGTTTTTCGTTTTCGCCATTCGAAAAGTAGATACGGGGTTTTGGCAGCCCCCGACTGTCTTTCTCACCTGACAATTCCAGATAATTATGCGCGGCAGGCAGGCAATCGCCCAGTATGTTGATACCCGCTACGTGGTTGTAAGCCAGCGCGGCCTTTTTCAAATCCTGCCCCCACGTACCTAACGCGCGGGTCATCTGAGTGAGATACGTAACAGGCATGACGCCAATGGATTGCAGCAGGTAGCCACCGGCAAAATCAGCCTGCTGCGGACGATGGGTATCTTCCGAAATAATTGCTCCAGGGATGCCTTTAAAGGGACGTACTGCTTCATCGAATTCACCCCAAATCTGCAAGCCGGGATGCGCCATCAGATTACGCCCCACTTGACCGCTGCTGTTCGCCAGTTCATTCAGCAGAAGTAGTCGGGGTGTTTCCACCGCTCCGGCGCAGAGAAATACGTAGCGACAGCGCTGCCGCTCTTCCTGCCCATTTCGACTGTAAACAACGTCGCTGATACGTCCTGACGGATCTTTAATCAGTTGTGTGACGAAACTCTCCGGTCGAATTTGGGCTCCGTAACGTAGCGCCAACGGAATATACGTAACGTCCATACTAGCTTTCGCCCCGATGGTACAACCCGCCTGACAAAAGCCCCGATTCGTACAGGCGTGCCGATACCCAACACCTTCCTGGTAATACTCAGCCGATAAAGCTGCATTGGCCGCCGGAGAGGTTCGAATTCCTAGTTGTTTACATCCTTTCTGCATGAGCATACCCGCCCCATTAATGGGCAAAGGGCCTAACGGATAAGCTCGTTTGCGAGCAGGTCCCCAGGGGTAAGGAGATGGACCAGAAACGCCCAGGAGCTGTTCAACCTCCTCGTAATAAGACTCCAGTTGATCGAAGCCCCAGGGCCAGTCTTCGCCAACGCCGAACTCGCTACGTAACATAAGGTCGTCGGGTTGGGCGCGCGGGGTATAAGCCGTATAATGCAGCGTTGAGCCACCGACGCCGGTACCTGAATTATTGCTGCCAAACGGAAGCGGATTTTCGCCCGCGCTCAGTCGTTCATCAGTCCAGAATAACGTTTCCTGTGCCTTTTCGTCGGTAGCAAAATCTTTTGCCGGATTCCAGTATCGACCAGCTTCCAGCGCAACAACCTTCAATCCCGCAGCCGCCAGCCGGGCCAGCAACGGAGCGCCACCAGCACCCGTTCCAATTACGACGGCATCGACGGGTGTAGGTTGTTTGTTATAGTGCATAAGCCTTTATTTGCTACGTTCAGGTTCGCGTTCTTCTCGTTGATCGAGCCCGATACGTTGCCAACCCGGTACGTCGGCCATGCCTACGTAACCAATTTCCTCCTGAGCCAGCGGATGGCTGTAATAGTGGTAGGTCGATTCGGCTAGTAATTCTTCAAAGAATCGGTCAGCGCGTAGTTTTTTCCAGCTTTCGCCCGGTGCTTTGGCCTGTTGAACGGCTCGAAGTACTTGATCCTGATACGTATCCGAAAGTTGTTGAAAGGGTTGCCCAAACAGCTTTTGAGCGGCTTCATCAATACCGGCCAGCCCTAATTGATACGTATCTTCATCGATGGGCATATCGTCGTATCGCCACCCATCCGATTTGCCCTGCGCTAGCCGGGAATCAATTCCACCTGCTACGTCGATGGCTCTGTGATGCTCAGATTGAGGAATCAGCCGGTCGCAAATGGTGCGGAGGAGGTTCAACTCATAGTTCGAGAAAAACTGTGGTGGCTGAGTTTCGGTCGTAAGTCGTTCTGTCAGCGCACGTCGGGTAGCGTCGGTTACCTGATCGGTTGCCATCAGCGCACGAACAGTACCTACAGGATAAGCTATTTCCATAAACAGTTAGAAAAACGTTAGCCCAGCTTCCCGCCGGTTACTTCAACGATGCTACCTGTCATGAAACTGCCTTCGCTGGAAGCTAGTAATACGTAGGCAGGCGCTATTTCTTCTGGCTGTCCAGGACGTGCCAGTGCAACTTCATGACCAAAGTTTTTCACTTCTTCTTCTGGCATCGTTCCGGGAATATTAGGCGTCCATACCGGCCCCGGCGCAACGCAGTTTACCCGAATATTTCGTTTACCCAACTGAATTGCCAGTGATTTGGTAAAGGCATGAATCGCACCCTTGGATGCGGTGTAATCCAGCAGAATAGGGTTACCGGTGATGCCTACAATACTACCTGTATTCACAATGGCATCGCCGTCGTGTAGATGGGGCAAAACGGCTTTTGCCATGAAGAAATAACCGAAAATATTCGTCTCGAACGTCCGGCGAAATTGCTCTTCGGTGATATCTTCAATCGATTCCTGCGCCATCTGATAAGCGGCATTGTTCACCAGAATATTCAGTTTTCCGTAATGGTCGACGGTTTGCTTTACCGCATCCTGACAGGCAGCCGCGCTCCGAACATCGGCCTGAATGACCAGGCAGGAACGTCCTTTGCTTTCCACAAGCTGTTGGGTAATGTTGGCGTCATCGGTATTTTCGTTATACACAATAGCCACATTTGCCCCTTCCATGGCAAATGCAATAGCTACGGCGCGACCGATTCCAGAATCTGCACCCGTAATGAGCGCAATTTTATCCGTCAGTTTTCCGGCGGGTTTATAATTCGATAGATTGGAATCGGGGGCGGGGTCCATATCGGACTGGCGCGCGGGATAAGGCAGTTTCTGTCCCGGTATTTCCTCCGATTTGGGGCGAAACTCAGTGGTTGTTTCCATAACGTCGTTGAGCTACGACCGCTAAAAGTTGCTGCGGGTTCGTAAGTTCAGTAAACCGCTGTATAATGCTTTTGTTAGCACGTGCCATTCCTATTTACGTGCGTAGTCATTCAACAATGGCTCAATTTGATAGTTATGAGGTAAGCGACTCTTTGCGCGATTGAGCTTTTATGCAGTCTACGATTGATTCACCCATTACTCAACCCGTTCATAAACGTGCACTTTTTGACTTATTCCCACCCGATCCTGACTTACAGGTTTCGGTCATCATACCTGTTAAGAATGAGGCCGATTCGCTGGAGAATACATTGAACGCGCTACGTTGCCAGAAAGATCTGGATGGAGCGTCCCTGCCAAAACAGAGCTATGAAGTATTGATTTTACTCAATAATTGTACAGATCAATCGGGGCAGATTACTCGGTCATATCAGCTACGTTACCCAGATTTCAGGTTATTGGTCGCTACAGTTCAGTTGCCTGTAGAGATGGCTAATGTGGGAACAGCTCGTCGATTATTAATGGATGAAGCCTGTAATCGCTTTTGCCAGCTTGATCGACCAACGGGTATTATTGCTTCCACTGATGGCGATACGTTTGTTGATAGTCAGTGGATTGCTCAGATATGTACTGAAATTGACCAGGGCTGCGACGTAGTGGGTGGCCGAATTTTAACGCAGCCGGATGATACACCTGTTCGACTTAATCATCTTCGAAATGTTACGTATCGCTCCCTTATCGCCCGACTTGAATCGCTGCTTGATCCGCTTCCATTCGATCCCTGGCCCCGACATTTTCAGCACTTTGGCGCCAGCATCGCCCTGACCTGCGCTATGTATAAGCGCGTGGGAGGCTTACCACCCGTTGCCTGTCTGGAAGACGAAGCGCTGTACAGGGCGCTGGAACGTATTGACGCCCGGATTCGACAAAGTCCGCTGGTACGTGTTACTACGTCTTCACGAACCCAGGGCCGGGTAGCCATAGGCTTTTCGGAGCAGCTACGTTACTGGGAAGTGCTCAATAAGACACATCAACACCAATTGGTCGAATGCGCAGAGACGGTTGTTCACCGCATTCGGGCCCGGCACCGACTTCGGCTTTACTGGCAGCAACGGCATACGCAACCTCCTTTCTGCTTACAGGCGATTGCTGCGAATTTAGCCCTTGACTATTCTTGTCTGCAATCTCAACTGGACCAAAGCCATTATTTTGGCCAGTTTTGGGAGTACGTTGACGCCTGTCTCACCAACAATGGCTGGGCGAACCGCTGGCAACCAGTTCCGATTACCGAAGCCATCTCTCAACTTCGGTTGTTGGTAAATACGCTGGAAAAGAACGTAGCAGCCGCTTCAGTCGATTAACAAGAACACTGGCTAAGCTCTCTAGCGTCAGCAATACGTTGTAAGTGCATTCGTTAACCTATTTGCCAATTCAGTATTCACGTACTACGTTTCAGCCTTCTTCTGAAATAAATCCAGTCGATACGTAGCGGCTCGTTTATGGGTCAGGTGTGCAAGAGGGCCACCGGACTGGGTACATTCCATAAAGAAATCATGAACCTGATCGCCCGTGAGCGGATAATCATGAACGAAAGGTGTCCAGTGAACAAGCAATAGCTGTCCGCCGGGAATCAGGTGGTCAATAAGCAGCTGACGAACCCGCGCCAAATCAGGTAAGGCAAAATAATACCCCACTTCCGACAGCAAAATCAAATCGAACGTATTGGCCGGAAACTCATCGGGAATACGCATTAGCCGGATCGTTACGTCTGGATTATTCGCTAAGCGTTTCCGGGCAGCCTCCAAAGGCAATTCACTCGCATCGACGGCTAACAACTGTTGGCAACGAGCCGCCAGTTGTTCAGTCAACACACCAATAGAACAGCCTATTTCGAAAGCAGACTGATACTGGCTTTTGGGTAAAGCTGCCAACGTATCTCGGTATTTTTCCTGCTCATACACACTACTGGAAAACGACCAGGGATCTGCATTGGCCTGGTACACAGCATCAAAATAAGTTTTATCTAAACTTGGAAGGGGTGTCGGCATACTATTTCAGTTGTTTAAAATTCAGTAGGCATATCGGCCCTTGTTTCCAGAAACAGTTCGCGGGGTTTTTCAAAATGACGTAGTAACTCCGGCGATAAATAAAAACCTGTTGGGTCGTCATCAATTAATCGGCTCACCTGCGAGCGGTGAGCCGCAATTGCTTGATTTCGCTGCTCCAGTACGCTATCGATGGGTACGCTCCAGACCATTATTTCGTCGGGTGAAGGCATGGCTGCCGGATCGCCCAACTCCCATAACCAAATCAAATATTCCAAAACCCTTGGTTTACAGCTACATTGCCGCAGCGCTTCGTGGCCAATTTGCCAGCACGCCCGATGATCGGGATGAGGGTCTCGGCGCCAGGGCATAAAAACCGTCGAGGGTTTATGCAGATCAATCAGAGCCGCCATCTGCATAGCTGTTTCGCTGAAACCGGCGGCTTCCTGCGTGGGCACCTGACGGTCGCGATAGCGCAGGAACGTACTGGATTCTGGATCAATAGTCAACCTTTGCAGTGCTTCCCGCGCTTCTGACTCGCGAAGGTCACGTAGCCGGTCGGCTGGATAAGCCGTCGAATTTGGATGCGACATAGTACCGTCGCTGACAAACACAACATGGACAGCATAACCTTCGGCCCGCAACTGAGCCAACGTACCACCACAACCCAGCGATTCGTCGTCAGGGTGCGGGGCTATCACAAATGATGAGCCAATGGTCCGAAGGTCGGGCAATGGCACGGCCAGCGCTTCCAACCACGTAGCACGATCATTACCAGAGTTCATGTGCGGAAGCTGGGTTATTGAACGCAAACTTCCCGATATCAAGCAACGTAGCATCGGGTGCGGGTTGACGTAGGTAATGGGTTAAATCCCGATGAAGTCGCTCAAAAGCGTGCGGACGTAGCAGTCCTCTAGCCCCCACGCTGCGTTCGGCCAGTGGCATCAATCGAAGGCAGATTTCCTCAATGGCCGTTCGAGTCATGTTGGTATAAGCCACAATTTTTTGCGCGTCGGTTCCATCAGCCAGCCAGCGGTCCATACGATCACCAGCCGCATTAAGCCACTGATTACCTGACTCAAGCAGGTAGGTCATTTCGGCCAGTCGCGCCTGTTGAAATACGTCGTCTGTGCGATTTAAATCTCTCAAATATTGACGCGTTTCGTCATAAATGGCTTCAACCCCGCCCAACTGAACGGCCGCAAACCGGATGGCCCCTCCACTAAAGTAAGGCTGACGCAGATAATCGCCGGGTTGCCCAAATAAATCGGCTTCTGTTAATTCGACACCCGTGAAATCAAGTTTAAAACTGGCCGATGCCCGCATTCCCAGTGGTTGCCAGAACTGACTGTCCTGCCTAATGGCAGAAACATGTTCAGTAGGAACAATCGCCATTTGCCAACCCCTCGGGCGACGTACCGACTGCAAATCGCCGGTGATTAATGGCCGCTGAATCCAGCCTGCTCCAGAACAAAAGGTTTTCGAGCCTTTAACGGAGAAAGTCGTATCGTTCGGAGAACTGGTTTCGACAAATGACACGCCGTCGCCCTCCTGCGTGTTCCAGACGCTAAACAGGCAATGTTGCTCAGTTACGTCGGTATACCAGCGATTCTGCTGTTCTGGAGTTGCGTATAAGTGAATCAGGTAGAGCGCATTAATATGTCCTTCATAGACTCGGCCAACCGCCAGATTGGCCGAACCGATACGTTTGAGTAGTTGCAGTAGACGCGCTGTTTGGCCCCGTTTGAAATCAAGTGCCTGGCCTGGTAACGTAGCACGCAACAAACCAGCATTGGCCAGCAACCGAAAGGCTTCTTCAGGAAATGCCCCATCTGCATCGGTGTCGGCGGCCAGGTGACGAATCTGCTTTAACAATGGATCTACTACATATGGGTCGTCAATCGAGGAATTTATCGACGGATTGGAAAGAGCTGAGTCCTGAATTTTCATATCCGTTATAAAGCATCAGAGCGCCTAATTGTTTTGTGCCTTACGGCCCTTATCCTTACTAAAAAGTCGATTAAAAAGGCCGCCAGCTAACTATTTACCAATTCGACGGGAATACGATGTTTTCTGTATTCAGATGAATAACAAACTCGTTCATACTCGGTTCTTAGGGTCGTAGCCTATTCTGGCTCGCCAGCTATTTTTCAGTCTGTTTTTTTATTATTCAACGTATGTCTCAATTTCAACCCATCCCTAACTCCGATTACGGAGATGCTGCAAATACACACCTGGTTGCTCAAAACGCCGTTAGTTTATCGACTGACAGAATAACCGATTTACTCTGTTTTTCACACCTTCGCTGGAATTTCGTTTATCAGCGACCCCAGCATTTGTTAAGTCGTGCCAGCCAGCAGTGGCGTGTCTGGTTTATCGAAGAACCTATCTATGGAGATACTGAACACGTTGTCTTTCAGCCTATTCACGAAAAGCTAATTGTGATCACTCCTCACCTGAAGCATGGTACTAGCCCCGATGAAGCTGTTGCTCAACAGCGGGAAGCCTTGGATCAACTCATAAGTCAGTATGCTATTCAGGATTTTATCGCCTGGTATTATACACCTATGGCGTTGACATTCAGCGAACACCTCCATCCACGAGTTACGATTTACGACTGCATGGATGAACTGTCGGCCTTTTTAGGAGCGCCCGCTAATTTGCTGGATCTGGAAAAAGAATTATTGAAACGGGCTAATCTGGTGTTTACAGGCGGTTTAAGTTTGTTTGAAGCCAAGCAGCACAGACATCCAAACGTGTTTGCGTTTCCAAGCAGTATCGACTTCGCCCATTTTGAGCCTGCCCGGCACGACCTCCCCATGCCCGCTGATCTGGCCACTGTTCCTGAACCAAGGATTGGCTTTTGTGGTGTAATCGACGAACGGATGAATATTGATCTGCTACGTATCGTATCTCAGCGTCGACCTGACTGGCAGTTCGTGATGTTGGGCCCCGTTGTGAAAATTGATCCAGCTACGTTGCCCCAATCTTCTAATATTCATTATCTGGGCTTTAAAGATCATAAGGAACTCCCCACCTATTTTAGCCACTGGGATGTTGCTATCATGCCTTTTGCGATCAACGAGGCCACCCGATATATTAGTCCGACCAAAACACCAGAGTACCTGGCGGCAGGCTTACCAGTGGTGTCGACCCCGATTCATGACGTAGTAAATACCTACGGCGATTGGGCAACCGTTCAGATTGCCCAATCAGCGCAGCAATTTGAAGAAGCGATTGCCCGTGCACTTACCGATGAGAATTCCTGGGAAGATGTCGATAACTTTCTCTTAGCCAATTCCTGGGATACAACCTGGATGGGAATGAATCGACTCATTCAGGTTCAATTAGCCCTCGTCTTTCAGTAACATTAGGCCGATAAAGGCTGTATCTGAACAAAACATGAATAGGTGGACGTAGCAGTTTTCCCCGGTTGTTTTCTCAGAACTTAATTTCCTGCGTCAGATACGTAGCACGGTCATCTCCATTGATGCGGATGGTGGCTGTTAAGGGTTTCGATGCCCAATTGACGGTAATCAGGCCGTAGTTGAGCTTGGAAACCATATCGCCAACGCGGTAGTGATTCGGTTCTTCGTGCGGGGCCGATACGTGCGTAAGACCGCTGCTGGTAATATCGTATAGTTCATACCCTAATCCTGGTACGCTCACCTTCGACACTTCGGCCATGTGCCGGTCGCCACTGATGAAAAAAGCGCCTTTCGGTTTGGTTTTGCCGATAATGTCCAGAAGTCGCTGGCGGGACGTCGGGAAATTGGCCCATTTTTCGTACACATGCTGGTCGGGAAGAACCTGAATGCCACTACCGATGATATGCACATCGGCGTCGGAATTGGTTAGTTGGCTCTCCAGCCATTTCCATTGCGTTTCGCCCAAAATATCGCCCGTTGGGTCGGGTACGTTCTTTTTGTCTTCTTTCTTCAACGGATCACGGAAATAACGGGCATCCAGCAAAATTACTTTTACCCGTTTTCCTGCCGGGCCAAACGTATGCGACGAATAAGCGCCTTCCTGCTTACGTAGTGGATTGTCGGTCGGTACGTCCAGAAAGTCGAGCATAACTTGCTGACTCTCTCTTCGTTTTGGATACTCTTTGCCGCCGTCGTTTACGCCATAATCGTGGTCATCCCACACGCCAATAATTTTCGCCGATTGACGTAGTTGCTGATACACCGGATTCGATTTCTGTAGTGCGTATTTGGCACGTAGCGTATCCATACTTTCCGAATCACCGTAAATATTATCGCCGAGCCAAATCCACAGGTCAGGTTTTTGAGCCACTACGTCGTCCCACAGGGGCTGCGGCAAACTCTGCTTACTACACGAACCAAAAGCAATATTGGTAACCGCTTTCCCGTCCTGTGTTGCCGACGTAGCGTTTTTCGACGTACTGCAACTGATAAATACGAGGCTGCCAAGAAGAAAAAGTGCGGAAAAGTATTTCATAAGAATTGGGGTTGTTCGGCTGTAAAAGTAAAAATGCTACGTCGTTTTTCCACAGATTTCGAGATTTGTTAACTTTACCACCCTGAAAGTTCGCATCACATACCACTCCTAATTGCCGAACGTAGCTGCTGATACGTAGTACGTGTTTCGGCCCTCGCTGCTTTACCTGAAGCAGCCAATTCATTCTATTTTCAAAAGCGAATTAGTTTATTCGGTAGCAATAGGCTCCGACAGCCAGAGCCTGTCGGAGCCTTCAAACACATTAATTATGAAACAAGAGTCTCTAAATAAATCCATTATACGTGATTTCTATCGGCGGGCCGTCGCACAGGGCGATATTGCTTTTGCAGATGAACTTATTTCTGAAGATTACATCCAGCATAGTCTAGTAGTAAAACCAGGAAAAGCAGGGTTGTTGGAAGCCCTAGCAATGATGAAGCAAATGCCTAAACCGGCTAGTTCATCACCTCCTTTTATGCGACTTCTGGCAGAGGGCGATTACGTTATTACCAATATGAGTTTCGATTGGGGCGGACGTCAGAAAGCGGTACTTGATTTGTACCGGTTAGAGGGTGGGAAAATTGTTGAGCACTGGGACGCCATGCAGGACCAATCTGATACAAGCCTGAATGGAAACGCGCTCATGGACGGACCAATGCCCCTTGACGATGACACTCTAACGGCTGATAATAAAGCAATTGTAAAAGCTTTCTATCAGCAGGTTCTTGTGAAAAGAGACTTTAGCGTACTGCCCGATTTTGTGGCGCATAACCTCATTCAGCACCGATCCGACATAGCTAATGGTCTTGATGGACTATCAATGTATTGGCAACAACAGTCGGAGTCACTGACGATTGGTAACGTAGCACGAATCATTGGGGAAGCTGATTTCGTAGTGATTCAGTACGAAAGCAGACAGGGAAAGAAAATCACTACGTTCTATGACATTTTCCGTTTGAGTAACGGAAAAATTGTGGAGCAGTGGGGTTTGCACCAGGTTGCTACGTTGTGAATTTAGAACTCGCTCAAATTCGATAATACTTGCTGGCTTTGCCATTAACACGAAGCCAGCAAGTATTACGGGTTATGCCAGCTTAACGCCCAGACTTTCGGCTATGAGGGTAAAAACGAATGCCGTTACAAGAATAATCCCCAAGACTATAAACGGCCCGTACCAGGTTACTCCGCCTTGCTGACTGATTAAATCCGTCAGTCGTTCCTGTGAAGCGCCTGAATTTTCGGCCAGAATGCGGTTTACCCGGCGTGTTGCGTGATTGACATACAGGCGATTGCTGATAAAACCGACGAGCAGGTTAATTAGTATTGTTACGATAGCAGAAGAGTTACCAGCCTGATTTTTGGGAGGGAAGATCAACTCTTCTGCCAGGTTTTCAGCGAAAATAATGACTGCTGTAATGAAAGCTTGCCCGTACATTTTCCGGTACCCCATCCAGAGAACACCTGCCAGAAAAGCCGCGCCATTAAACTGTACTTTGCCTGTTTCTATCTCTTCGGATGCCTGAACGTAGTACTCTGCCTGGGGGCCAAAGAAGTAGGGGAGGTATGGATTCATGGGGTTTTATAGTTAGCTTTTACGCAGCGAGGACAGAGATTCATAGAGAAAAATTAAAACTCTGGGAATCTCTGTGTCTTCTCCGTGCATCGCTGCGTAACAACTGTTCACATTAGTTCGTCAAAGGTAACGCTTACGTAATACATTCCGCCGATACGTGCCAGTCCGTAGCCCTGAACGTAGTAGTTATTGAGCAGATTGGTACCCCCAACTTTTACCACCGATTTAAACTGAGGTAGTTTGTAGGAAACCTGGGCATCTACAGTACTCCAGGAAGGTAGCCAGACATCACCAGCCGTAATGCCCTGTTCGTACCACATCGTCCCCGTCCAGCGATAGGACAACGTAGCACCGAGCCGGTCGGTGATTCGGGAGTTTGCCAGACTGAGATTATAGCGATTTTCGGGGGTATTAAAGAAATTCCGGCCTTTTTGAACGACTTCCGGGTTGCTCATTTTCCGTTTTATAATCGGTTGACCAGCGTTGTCGTTCACTACGTTTCCCTGGGCGTCACGTAGCGTTATGGAGCCAACCTGGTGAACGTAATTGCCACTCAGGATGAATCCGTGTCCAATGCTATAATCGAGTCCGACGCAGACGCCATCGACAAACAACTCGTTCTGGCTGTTGGCATTAATTTGCAGGGTTCGGAAGGCATTCGTAGCAAAATCGCTAACCTGGCCGCTATTAAATTGGTAATACGTTTGGGCGGCAATAAAATGGGTGTATTTGCTATGAAAGTAGAATGCATCGATGAACAACCGATTCTGAATCTGCGATTTATACCCTACTTCCCAAGTTTGTATTTTCTCCGTAGTGAACGTAGTGGGCTGAAATGCACGACTGCGTAACTGGGCTTCTGTTATTAGTTTGGTTGCAAAATCCCGTACGTCACTTTCCAGATAAGCGGGTCTGCGCGTTAAGTCGGCGGCTGCGCTTGCTATCGCCAATCCGCCAACCTCGCCACTACGTCCCGCTGCCGGTACCAAAAATAATTGGCCCGGTGCCGGATTCCGGAAAGCCGTTTGCCAGGAAGCCCGAAAATGATGTGTGCCAAGACTTGCAACCGCCGACGCTCGTGGGGTAAAACCTCCGCTCAGATATTGGTTCTTGTCGTAACGTAGCGCCAGGGTTGGTTTTACGGTAACGGTGGAACTGATACGTAACTCTTTGGATGCCTGCACATAAGCGCCGTATTCGTTAATGGTGTACTCCGAACCGTCGCTTTTTAACGTAATGGCCGTGCCTCCCGTGTTGAGGCCGTAGTGCCGAACGCTTCCGCCGACAATTACTTCGGCCACCTGCACAATATCGGTCAGATTATACATCCCTTCATAATGCCACAAGGTCGAATTATCGCGGAACCGCGTTCCTCGGGCACCCTGAAACCCGGCTAACGTATCCGTATTATACGTATTGGCAAAAGCATCGCGCACGGCATTGAATCGGGACGTACCGGGCAGATACCGATTGCGGTCGGCGGTGAGACGAGACTCGCCAACGCTCACTTTGTTTTCGATGAAAGCCAGGCCAAATTCAGTGGCCCATTGCCCGATTGATTTCCAACTATTGTTGATGGCAGTAGCTGTTTGGCCAATACTCCAGGCTTCGGCCTGCTGCTGGGTGGTGTAGGCCCGCAGAAAAAAGTGTTTGCCTTTCAATTCCGCCTTGAACTGATGTCGCTGGTAATTTGGAAAGTACTCCCGATAGCTGGCTGTGCGAATAAAATTACCATTGCCATAATACCAACCCAGCGAAGCCTCCATATCGCCCGGAAGTTTGTAATGGAGTGATACGTTCGCCCGATTGTTGAACACCTTGCCATCGTTGCCCACTACGTCCAGTTCGGTGTAGCCAGTGCGGGTTACCAGTCGATTCTGTAAGGGCAGATTGGCGTAGTTTGCCGGAAACGTGAAGGCCCCACCCGAATTGATGTCGTCTCCGTATACGTTTACGCCGTCGTACTGAAAATTCGTGTTTGGGTTGTTATTGCGTTGATAACCAATGCTCGTTGCTTGTCCACCACGGGCGGGATCGGTGGCGAAAAAGTTGGCACGGGCGCGGGTCGAACGGTCGTTGTAGTCGTCGGCAATGAAATCGGTACCCATGAATCGCTGGAAATTCACTTTCAGGGCAAAGCGCGTTCCGAACTGGCGTGCGTATCGAATGGCAACATCGCCGAATGGTTTGGGCGACATACCCGCTTTCGCTACGTTATTGACGCCACCCTTGAGCTGAACACTCAGTCCGCGATACGTAAACGGGTTCTTGCTGGAAGTGAGCATCAATCCCTGAAGCGCATCAGGGCCATAGAGAGCCGACGAAGCTCCCGGAATGAGTTCAATATCCGCTACGTCTAAGTCCGAGATGCCCGCTACGTTCCCAAAACCGAATCCCAATCCGGGCGAACGGTTGTCCATGCCATCGGTCAGCTGCAAAAATCGGTTGTTGTTATTTGCCCCGAACCCGCGCAAATTGATGGATTTGAACGTAATACTCTGAGTCAGTACGTCGACCCCTTTTACGTTTTGAAGCGCATCGAACGGGCTGTACGCGGGCGACTGCTGAAACTGTCGGGTACTGAGCTTCTCGACCGACACCGATGCGCGCTGAATTTCTTCGGGAATCCGACTGGCGGCAGTAACGAATTCGTCGGTCAGGATTGGTTCTTTGTTGAGCCTCACAACGATATTCCGGAAATTACTACCAACTACTGCTACGTCTTTACGCTCATACCCCACAAACGATGCGCTGACTGTGAGTGGTACCTCGCCCGGCGCCTGTAGTGTGAACCGGCCATCAGTACCTGTGGTCGTACCGGTATTCGTGCCTTTCACGAGGATGGTTACGCCCGCCAGTGGCTGCTCGTTGGCGTCGGTAACAATGCCGGCCAGGTTGGCCTGCGCCTGCGCCAGCGATGTAGCCAGTAAAAAAAAGGCAAAAAATAGAATAAGTTTCTTCATAGTTGGGTTGCAAAAGTTGAGTAAACGGTAGGGTGAGTGAAAACAACAAAGAATAACCAATTGAAAATCAAAATGTTATTTTTTGATATCGTTTCGTTCTTCCGTTAAACGTATATACGACCGGAAAGTAATTACTAATACGCTAAAAACAGCAAAGCTGTTTACGTTGTTGGGTACAAACGCAAACAGCTTTTGGGAAAAAGTATAGAAAATCGGGTACTACGTTCAGTTTACGCGACCGGCCAGATTTGCTTCGGGAACCTCGATAAGTTTACCGGTTTTAACGTCGTAGATGTAGCCGTAAACAACAATATCGTTTGGCACCAGCGGATGACTTTTGATACGTTGTACGTCTTCCGTTACGCTGTCAGCTAAGTTCGTAAACGTCAGAAAGGAAACAAATTTGGCTTCATCCGAGCCGCCTTCTTCCGTTACGTTGCGCCAGCCGCTGGCATCGACAGTGGCTGTTTTCAGGCTTTTTTTCAGCAGACCACGGATAATGTCGTCGGTGAAAAGCTCCATACCGCAATCTGTGTGGTGAATCACAAACCACTCGTTCGTGCCCAATAACTTGTGCGAAATAATGAGCGAACGTATCGCATCGTCGCTGGCACGGCCACCCGCGTTACGTATTACGTGCGCGTCGCCTTCGGCAAGACCGGCGTATTTAGCGGGATCAAGGCGGGCGTCCATACAGGTCAAAATGGCAAAATGACGACCCGGCGGCAGCGGTAACTCGCCCTTATCGCCGAACCCGTTCACGTAAGCTTCATTAGCACTCAGCACTTCCTGTAGTACCTGACTCTGATCTTGTGTTGCCATGACGTTTTGTTGATTTATGGTTGATTGAAGTACTCTTTAAAAAAGTTGCGCTGACAACTGCGGTTCATGCTACGTTCCGCAGGTTGTCAGCGCAAAGAGGTCGGTTAAGGATTTAGGTACATTCCCCTTTTATTAACTTAGAATACGTAGCGCAACGTAACGCCGTAGGTACGTGGATCAGCGACGATTCCGGCATAGTGACCAGCGCTTCCCGGAGCGGCCAGCAATTGTTCGTAATAGTCCGTGTTGAGCAGGTTCCGTCCCCAGACAAAGAAGGAAATTCCGGTTGACGCTCTAAAACCAATTCGACCGTTGACCAATGTATATCCGTCGATGTTTAAATACTGAGAAGGTGATGGACTTGATGAAAACGAGGAACGCGAGAAAACATCAAGTCCTACAAAGAAATTACCTTTATAACCAATCAGATTGCCTTTTGCCGTTACCTCACCACCTACTGAACCAGCCCATTTGGAAATACCCGGCAGCGCTCCGCCCGAAACATCCTTAAAAGCTTGTTCGCCACCGGTTTCTTCGAGTGGAACGGGCGCATTTTTGAATGATACGTATTTGCCATCCGTATAGGCGACAGATCCATTGAGCGTAAAGTTGTTCGTCAAACGTATATTGCCATCCACTTCAAGGCCCGTCACGCGAACTTTCTCGGCATTTGCCAGATAACCTCTGTTTACCCCAGGTTCAGGCGTTTGTACCTGGGTTTGGTAATCCTTGATGTCAGAGTTAAAATACACGATGTTCAGGGTAGAGGTGGGCGTAGGTTTGGTTTTAATACCAAATTCATAATGCGTCACGTGCTCTGGTTTCACCCGCGCCAAATCGAGTAATACCTGGCCGTTAGCCGTTGGCAATCCACCGATATTTACCCCAACAGGCTTGTAGCTTACGGAGTAGGTTCCGAACGCATTGAAACGCTCGCTGGCTCTGTATTGCAGGGTAAGTTGACCCGAAAAATTATCTTCTACTGCATCGATATCAAACGCCTGATTGGTGTAAACGCCATTTTTTAACGCGATCAAAGCAGCATCGGTCGTTTGCAAACCGCCGTACGTTTCGCGTTTGTAGTTGGCGATTTTCTTGTCGTAGTTATAGCGGATGCCCGGTAATACGTGTAGTTTATCCGATATTGCCCAGTCGACCTGGCCGAAAACGGCTAAACCTGTACTCCGAATTCGGTTGGTAGTGCGGATGCCGAAGTTATCAAACAGACCGGGGGTTTTCCAGAGGGCGCTGGTTGAGCTTTGGGCAAAACGCCATTGGGCAGAACCGGCTTCTTCAGTCTGTACGGGGTCGGATTTAAGGTCCTGCCAAAGGCCAAACAGGCCAATAACACCGCTTACATTTGACGAGATTTTTCCCGAATAACGTATTTCCTGCGACCATTGATCGTGCACCGAGTTACCAGCCGAAATGGTGAAAACGGGTAAGCCGATATAATCGCGATCGTTCAGCGGCCCCCATTTCCAGTAACGCCATGCAGTCGTTGAGGTTAACGTACCATTACCGATTTTTATGTCGGCGTTTAAGGATACTCCGCCTAGCTTGTTATCCGCTTTTGAAGGCGTATCCAGGTCAACGACACGTTCAAACGCACTTGAGTAGGGAAGTTTGTAATTCAAATCGGCAATAATGGCGTTGAACTGACGATAAGCAGCCCGTTTTGTCGTAACAACCCCAGCAACTGGATAGCCATATCCATTCGGTTTCTGATCAGAAACATCGCCGATGATCGTAATCTTTACGTTGTCGGAGGGGGTATACAAGAGTTGACCCCGCACACCAATGTTATTAATGTCGTTGATGGGAAGTTGGGTATGCACATTGTAGAACGTACCGTTACGTTGCGTACCCGTAAACGACACCCGAGCCGCCAGTTTCTTGCTCAGAGGGCCAGTCAGCGACCCCTTGGCCTGAATGAACCCGTAATTGCCATAACTCAATTCAAAACTTCCGCCCGGCGTAAACGCAGCGGGGCGCGTCGTGATGTTGAAGGCGCCAGCCGTTGTGTTTTTTCCATACAGCGTTCCTTGTGGACCACGTAACACTTCAACCTGTTCAATATCAATGAAATCGAGTGCCGTAGCCGCCGGACGAGCGTAGTAAACGCCATCAACGTAGAAGCCGACGCCGGGATCAATACCGTCGTTGGTCAAGCCAAACGTAGAGCCAAGGCCACGAATGTTTAACGTAGTATTCCGGGCATTCGACGCATATAACTGTACGGTAGGCACCAGTTCTTTTAATCGGTTTACGTTAAATGCACCCGCGTCTTCAGCCCGGCTGCCACTGACAATCGAAATCGGAATCGGTACGTTCTGCGATGACTCTGACCGACGCCGGGAGGTAATCACTACGTCGTCTAGCTGATTAGCGGCTTCTTCAAGTGGAATCTCTACGTTATTGTCGCTCAAAACAACTTCTTTCGTCTGATAGCCGACAAACGAAATAACTACCGTAAAAGGCAGTTTTTGGGCAGTAATCAAATTGAATTGTCCATTTACATCTGTTGTAGATCCGTTGGTGATGCCTTTGATGGTTACCGTCGCGCCAATTAACAGTTCCCTGGTGCGTGCATCGACTACTTTGCCCGATATGGTTGAGTTAATAACAGGGGCATTTTGGGCAGATAAAAAGCGGGGTAAGAGAATTAACCCTAAAAAAAATGCTGTCTTGAAAACTTGTGTCATTTGTTGTAATGGTTGGTGTTAATTTTAGAGCTGTCTGTGGGCAGCCTTTTCTTGATATAGAGTGGTTTTGCGGCTGATTCTGCGTCAACAGTATGGTCTCATAAACTGCCTGTACGGTTTCATACACGAATTGATTTGTAATTCTCCCTATACTCCCGGTTGTAGATAGACTAGTACTATTTATAGTCTATTGATTTAATAGGTTATGCAAAACAGAACTTTCTTTTAATGACTTCCAACTAAAAGGATAAAAAAATTACTCTATCTAGTTGATTTTCTTGGTAAAAGAGAAACGTAACAGAGAATAAGCCAAAATAGGTAGGTGGCTAACGAATGGCCAGTGAGCTGGCTTCAACTATGGCATCGAAGTTGATACATACTCAAAGAAGGATTTACTGTTGGAAAAGGCAGGGAGAACTGTACACACTTTGAAAGTAGATTCTGTTCTTAGCGGTTACGTACCAGGAATAGTTAAATAGTAACTTTTAATATCTTTTTAATGTAAATTTAATGAAGCCTTATATTTGCCGAGTAAAATTTTAAAATTTACCCGCTTATTTTTCAATTCCGATTCCAGAACTGACTTTCTAAAAGGACCCCCTCTATTGACTATCCCGTAAAGATGCTTAAGTCATTGATTTACAATTGCATTTTTATTGCTATCCTTACTATTGCTACGTTTCTGTTGGGTGAAATTGTTCTACGTGCCTATAATTATTTTGCCCATTCGCATATCTTCTACGATGATTCCTACAATCGCTACAGAGGTAAGCCGCATGTTATGCTGTATGGCTACAAGCTAAATGCTGGTGGATTTAATGATGGCGAATTTACCAGTAAGCCAGGCGATTACAGAATCATTGGACTGGGCGATTCGTTTGCCTTCGGGATTGTTCCTCAGGGCAATACGTATCTAACTAAGCTGGAGACTAAGCTCAACCAGCAGCTTAGACCTGTCAGTCTGTTTAATATGGGAATTTCGCAGACGAACCCGACAGATTATTATAGTATTCTCACAAATGAAGGAGCACACCTGAAACCTGATTTAGTGCTGCTGTCTTTTTTTGTGGGTAATGATTTCGATATTATCAAAAAGCGATGGTTCTTCCGCCACTCGTATATGCTGACGGCGCTGAATTACATTGCCAAAGTGACCTGGAAAGTCAATGATTTTGCTGGACATCAACCCTATTGCGATAGCTGTCAGACGTTTCAGCGATCCGAATATCTTCGAATCGAAAAAGATAGAATGGATGCCTGGAAATATCACATGCCGGATTCTGGCGCGGTAACCAGACCTCAAAATGGCTTCTTCGACCAAACGATTGCTACGTTGATTCGGACCCGCGACTACTGTAAACAGCGGGGAATAACGTTTATGGTCGTCATTATTCCAGATGAGATGCAGATTGACGATACGTTGCGACGGGATATGATCGAGGCTTTTTATAAAGATACCGGCAAACTGCCTTACAACGTAATGACACCCACCCGCTTGCTCACGCAGCAATTGCAGGCAAATCAGATTGCTTACATCGATTTGTATGAGCCGATGAGAAAAGCGGTTCAGGAAGGCAAACAGTTATACAAACCTTCCGATTCGCACTGGAACATGGCTGGAAATGAATTTGCCGCCCAACTGCTAGCCGATTCGCTGGCAAAGGTTATACCGAAGAAGTAAGGGACCACCCCCAAGCCAGCTTAGGGGTGGTAATTTTACGCAGCCCGGCTGCTTTGTGGGCGACGTAGTATAGTAGAGCGTATAGCCTGTGCGTTAGCTTCTTCAATGACCTGCTCCGACACCATACCGAGGTGATTGGCCCGTTTCAGTACGTAATCGAAAGGCATATTGAAATAGTTGGCAACTTCGCTGCGGAAACTATCGGGAAAGCGCGTCAGGCGAAGGCCAAAAAACTTCCGTACCTCCATTTCTGGCAGCATGGCGGCCAGCGCAACACGTTCGGCTTCGGCCAGAAGTTCTTTCCGAACCGGATATAAATGATCCAGACCCACAGAAGCGGCCAGAATCGTTAAAAACAGATTTTTATACATGGCCGATAATTCGGCAGGCAGAATAACCCAGCCCTGCTCGCGAAATTTTGCCGAGAAACCAGTCAAACCCTGCTCTCCCCGGATTTCACCGGCAATAAATTCATCGGGAAACTGAAGGCGCTCATCGGTTTTCTGAAGCCTGAAAACCACCGCTTCAACCGGGCTTTTCTGGAAAAGCAGATTCTTCGGAATGGCACGTGTTGCTTCCCACTGATCGGTCATGCGCATGAACAGCCCTTCATTAACTGGCAGATTATCGGGATTGCCAAGGCTAACCAGCATCCGACGATATGCCGCCAGAAAATCAATCTGCATTTGATTCGGATTCGAGCGTCCTTTTTTCATAGGTATTGAGTAGCCAGACGTAGTGTGAAGACTAGTAGTTGGCTCATTAGTAAAGTTGCTGTTGAAAATTTGGGGAGGTAAATATACGTAATAAATGACTGATTACAAAGCTGTAAACGCAATTAATAGGGGTTTGTTAACGAAAAAATAAAGAGAAATCACGCGCTGTCATGCTACGTATGTTGTGGCCTGTAAAATACCTCTTTTCTAATGCTATTGTGGCTTTTTAATTCGATTGAACCAGAGAGTTTGTAACTTGCCTGACTGCCAGAAGTGACGAATTTTCAGGCATACCTGTTTCGATAACTAAATTGCCCAATGAACGCCTTTCATCAACGGTATATCAACGATTCGGAGTTGCCAGAAAATCGGCAGACCGACAATCTGCTGGGAGCTATTTTCGAGTCGGCGCCCGTTTGTATCGTTTCATATCGGGCGTTACGTAACGATGCGCATGAAATCATTGATTTTAAGCCGTTGCTGTTGAATGAACGAGCCGTAACTACCTGCGGTCGAAGCCGTCAGGAAATTATGGACGCTACGTTGCTGGAATTGTTTCCGCCATTGCAGGGAAGCGCACTGCTGACGGATTATCTGACCACAACGCAATCGGGCGAGCCCCAACGTAACGATTATTACATACCACCGTTTGGCGGCTGGTTCGACGTATCGGTAAACCGGATTGGTCCCGATGAGATAGCCGCCATCTTTATCGACATCACTGCGCGCAAAGAAGCCGAACTCCAAATGCGCCAACAGGCCGACTTGCTCACTCAAATCAGCCAGTCGATGCAAATGGCGGTTTCGGGTCATCTGCCCGTTCGGGATGAGCAGGGTCGAATTATAGATTTCCAGTATACGTATTTTAACGAGAAAGCAAAAGCCTGGCTTCCAGTCGATTGGCGACAGGTAGTCGGCCAGACGGTACGTACAATGGCTTTTTCGAAGAACTCCGACCAGACGATTGCCCGCATGGCCAGCGTTGTCGAAACGGGCGAGCCTGTTCAGTTCGATGTCATAACGCCCGATGGGCGAGTGTTCTTCAATATCGTAGCACGTTCGGGCGAGGGTACCGTTTCAACTTTTATCGACGTAACGGCGCAACGCCAGGCCGAGGAGAATTTGCGGGAATTAAAAAGTGTTTCGGAGCGACAAACGTCCCTGTTACAAAGTATTCTGGATGCCTCGCTGACGGCTATTGCCTGTTATGACGCGGTTTGCGATGAGCAGGGTATTGTTACCGATTTTCAATATACGTTGGCCAATCAGACTACGTTAGCGATCATGAACAGGACGCCTGATGAGCTTTATGGCAAAACCATCTGTGAAGTGAATCCGGCTTTGCAGGGAAGTGGCGTTGTGGAAGAATACATTCGTGTTTACGAAACGGGCCAGCCAGTCGTAATGGAACGGGAAAACAAAGGACGATATTACTACGTATCACTGGTTAAATTTGGCGATGGAGTTCTTACGTCGTCCATCGACATCACCGAAAGCCAGAATTACCGCAGTCAACTCGAAACCGCTAACGTAGCACTCCAGCAAAGCAACAGTAATTTACAGAGTTTTGCCTACGTAGCGAGCCACGATTTGCAGGAACCTCTGCGTAAAATCAAAGCGTTTGGCGACTTGATCTTGAATGAGTACAGCGCTCAATTGCCCGAACATGGGCAGGATATGCTACGTCGGATGCAGTCGGCAGCCGAACGAATGAGTGGACTGATACGTGATTTGCTGGCTCTATCACGACTAACTACGCAGAAACGAAACTTTGCTCCCGTCAATCTGGAAAATCTGGTTAACGAAATTTTGAGCGACCTCGAAACGACCGTAGCCGAAACCGGTGCTTCAGTGTCCGTTGGCGTTTTACCGACTGTGCAGGGCGATGCGCTTCAGCTCCGGCAACTGTTTCAGAATCTGCTGTCGAATGCCCTGAAATTTCGACGATCAGAACAGCCTTCTTCGATTCAGGTTGAATCCAGCCGAGTACGGGCGCGCGATATTCAACCGGTTTTACTTACCGCTACGCCCGTCAATGATGCAAATTCAGTAGATGCTACGTCTGCAGGCAACCCCATACCCGACCCGCTTAAGCAGTACTACGTACTAACGGTTACTGACAACGGCATCGGCTTTGATTCCAGTCGTCATGGCGAAACCATCTTCGGGGCTTTTCAGCGCCTGCACGGACGTAGCGGTACGTTCTCGGGCACTGGCATCGGGCTGGCTATTGCTAAAAAAGTGGTCGAGAACCATAACGGAGCCATTGTTGCCCACAGCCATGAAGGCGAAGGCGCTCGGTTTAGTGTTTACCTGCCCATCCGTTCATAACGCTTTAGTTCTTGACGTGCTCTTTAATGAAATACCAAAGGCGCTACGTTCACAGCGTAATGCTTTTCTGCATGCTTAGTGAACGTAGCGCCCTATATGGTAAAAAACAATTTATGCCAGGAATGGCGCTGCAATGGCTAGTACGGCTTCTTTCGTTAGCGGCTCGTCATAGGATTCAGTCGCTCGCTCAAAACCAACACCACCTAGTTGGGCCGTATTTACGCCTGCTTGAATTACGTTATCGTCACCGGCATAGATAGCCGCTGGAACGCCCGGCGTGCCAGGGTTATTGCCTGTAATCCAGCCGCGTGCGCCATTCAGATAGCGCACTTTGGCGGCATGCAATGCTTCGACCGAGTGAATACGTAACGCCGTTGTCAGCACATCCGGGAAGGGCATCAAACGAGGAGCCTGTCCTTTATAAGCCCGAACGCCCGTATCTTCAAAAGCCTGCGATACCTTCAGAAACGTACTGTAATTCGAAAAGACGTCCGGGAATGCTCCTTTTGCTGTAAAATCGAAGTTAGGTTTCGAAATGGCGGCTCCACCCAGCGCTGTTTTAAGCACCATTACGTGGGCATTTTCGTGCAGCGCTATTTGCTGAAACGTTTGCTGGCCTTCCATGCCCATAATCAGGTTAGAACCCAGCGCACGGTTATAAAACTCAGCCTCCAGGTATTCGAGCGTTAAGGCGAAATTCAATACGTCGACTACAGTTGCGTTACCCTGTGCGTAGGCTTTGTTTAGAACCGCCCCAAAAGCTACTGGAGCAATACCCGCTGCGGCTTTTTTCAGGAAATTATGAAATACGTGGCGACGTGATACGTGCTCAATACGTTCGAACACATCAGCGTCCACATTTTCTAATTCATTAAGTATGTTTTGTAGATTCATGATTTCTGAAGGGTTTATGCCATACGGGCATTTTTGCCATTGATGGTTTCCTGAATATAAGGTCTTGCCAGCGCTAGTACTTCTTCTGGCGTACGGGCCTCACCCAGCCCCGTATCTTTGCTGACAATATCATTGCCGGCAAAATAGGCGGTCATTGGTCCCAGCAACTCGCTTAGAATGGCTACGTGACGAGCTTCCATCGACACAATTTTGCCAGCCAGTGCCAGATTGTCCGGGTTTTTAAGCAATCTACCCGAACCGTTATAGGCCGACGTACCAATGGCCTCGAATGTACGGGCCGTCAGCAAAACCGACGTGCGGTTGTTGAAGTTGACACTGCTGAAATTAGGGGTAAGGTTTGGGATGGCCGCGCTGCCCAGTAACGTTCTATAGAGTTCGCGGTGATTGATTTCGTGATCGCGCATCTCAGTCAGAACCGCTCTTTCGTAACCGTTCATGTTGGCATAAGGGGTCATCATGACCTGGGTATAAAAGGCCGATTCCAACTGTTCCAGCGCGTAAGCAAAGTTCAGAACCGTAGTGTCATTATAACCGATATCGCCCAGATCGATTGTGTCACCAAGTCTGCCTGAACCCTGTTGCGTTGGGTCAACGAGTTCGGTATGACAGGCACTCAGTATCACACCGGCGGCAGCCGAGGTTCCGAGGTAGCGCATGAAGTTTCGTCGACCGACACCTGTTAATTGCGTGTCAGTCGGGTCGTGAGGTAGTTTTTCCATTGAACCGATAAATGTTGAGTGAAAATTCTTCCGGCCATCGGAAGAGTCTCAGACATTACAGTTCAGGAAATAACATTGTTAAAAAGAGCCAGTGGAAAGGAAGTTTTACAGATAATTATTGAGGAAGTGGGCCACGGAGGTGTTTCGGTGTGGCTTGTAACGAATAGAATTGACTTGCTGGAGATGACCTTGTAACTGGCCATTAAGCGGTATTTCAATAGTGATCGCCCGTTGCCTTACTGGCCTTAACCTCGGGAGCTAGACTGAAGTTAAGGTACTAGTGTCAATTATTTGGTAGGAAGGTCAGGCCGTCTAGCATATTAAGGCGGCCTGATTTGATTTACAACTGGTACATATTACTCACTATTGAGGAATCAGAACGAACTCTGGAGAAATCCTCGCTGAGAATGTTCCTTAAGCGCAGATACGAACTCGTGAAAGACGAATGTCCGAACGATTCAGTTGACGCTGCATTTCCGTAAAAACAAAATCAATTGCTTCATCAGGATCACGCGCAGAGACCGAAAGATCTTTATCCAGACTGATATTTTTTTTTGACTCGTCGATTACATCAAAGACAACTCGAATTAAGTGTTTGTGTCGAGAAACCATAATAAAATCTCATTTAGAGGGCAAATTGATTGGGTATTCAGACAGGCAGCCTGACCATTGCCCTCAAAGATAAAGATAATTATGATTCAACTATATTATATATGCCAAGATTGTATCATATTATTTCAGTAACAAGTCGATAGCGAGGACGATTTGATCGATTACTTTTTGAACCTGTTTAGGGTTTCTTCTTTTTAGGGATCTTGCGAAAGAAAATGATAAAGAAGGCCATAAAATGCAGCGCCTT
>NZ_JACWZY010000014.1 GCF_014699005.1 Spirosoma profusum | reverse complement strand
GCCTGCGCAAAGCGGTCGAGCGCATTCTAAGTCAGGTCGGTCAAGAATACACCATTACTTTTGCTTAACCCCTTAAGTTGTCCTAACTTACAAATAAGGAGATCTTAAGATGCTTCATTCTTCAGCATGACAAAAACACTCATTCTGGAGTTGCATCTGAAAGTTTAAACAGCCTCAATACCTAAGTTGTGCTTTGTCAAAAGATGTAGAGCAAGGGTATATGTATTACTACAAGTTCGCGTCCTGGCCGGCATCCAGCTTTTTAAGCATAACCTCCAACGCGTTTCGATTATAATTATCGGGCGATTTGGGCAGGGCCATTCTGAGGAATTCAGCTGCTTTTTTGTATTCGCCCAGGGCGGAATGTGCCCTTCCCATACCCGCCAACGTAACAAATTCGGTTGGGTATTTGGCATAATTGGTTTTGTAAATCTTTACTGCCTCCTGAATTTCATTGGAACGTAACAGCGTCCGGGCATACCCATGCATATCGAGCATACTGGCCATGGGAAGTGCTTCTTCCATCACTTTTTTGGCTTCCTGAGCGCGATTCATGCGGAAAAGTACTGCGGCTTTTGTGCTTATTGTCTGGAAGTTTTTAACGCCCATAATCCGCAAATTAATCGCCCGGTCCATCCACTCAAGTGCCTGAGGCAGTTCTACGTTGTTTTGCAGGCAGTAGTTGGCGGCCGTCACCAAATCCGTATGAGAACGCGTACTTTTGAAATAAGCTCGAAACGCATCCATCTGGATTTTTTTCTTGTCTACTTCAACGGTAAATGGGATCATCAACTTCTCCCACGACATCGTAATAGTCGCCGTACTATCCGTCTGATTTACAAATTCATAGCTCAACCACTCTTCGCTTTTGGGAAGAACTTGGTTTTTGACCGTCACGCGCAGGGCATCCGCTTCCGGCTCGTAATAAAAACTGCCCCAGGAGGTTGAATTTTTAGAAAATACCAGTGTGCTTTCACTCTGGCCCAGCGCAATAAAAAAACCGTATGTACCGGCGACCAGGTCTTTACCTTCAATTTTTACGGGATGCGAGAACGTAATGGTGGTATTCTCGTTAGCACCCGCCCGCCAGGGAACCGAATAACTGGTCCCATGCCCCAAATCCACAAAACCGTAATGAGCAATGGGGGTATTGTAGATTTTACCTTCGCGCCCTTTCACACCGGGACGATTATACGTAATGGCTATTTTTACCAGGCCAATCTGCTCGGCTACCCACGCTCGTTTGTTACCTCCATCCGGTTCAAGTGGAATACGGTCTAATTGCGCATAAGTAATTGACTTACTGATGATAAAAATAAGAAGTAAAGCAATTCTCTTTTTCATAGTGTAGTAGTTAGAGCTTACATTAAGTCTCTAACTACCACATTATCTGCGTATTGCCCAGTTGCTTTTTATGAAAGGTTCATACACCTGATAAATGCAGATCACCCGAATAAAATTGCTTATTCTCCCGATACTTATTTACGTCAGTGCGCCAGCAGCCAGTTTTCGCCGGTGCCGATACCGGTTTCCATTCGAACGGCCATCGGAATGGCATTTTTCATGATGTCGTCGACTCGCTCACGTAGCAGTTCGATTTCATCGCGGTGAGCATCGAAAACAAGTTCGTCATGGACGGTCAGAATCATTTTCGATTTCAGGCGCTCCTGCTGCATAAACTCGTGGATACGTATCATGGCAATCTTGAGCATGTCGGCGGCACTACCCTGAATGGGCGCGTTCACGGCGTTACGTTCGGCAAACATCCGGTCAGTCTGGTTGCGCGAATTGATATCACGAAGATAACGGCGACGGCCCAGAATGGTTTCGGCATAACCAAAGCCGCGTGCCTTTTCAATACACTGGTCGATGTAATCTTTTACTGCCGGAAATCCAGCAAAATATTCCTCAATAATTTCGGCGGCTTCTTTACGTGGAATCTTTAACCGTTGCGAAAGTCCAAAGGCGGAAATACCATAAATAATGCCAAAATTGATGGTTTTGGCTTTCCGACGCATATCGCCCGTAACCTCATCAAGACCAACATGGAAAACCTTACTGGCCGTTTGCGTATGGATATCGACGCCATTATTAAACGCATCGAGCATGGTTTTGTCGCCACTGAAAGCCGCCATGATACGTAGCTCTATCTGCGAATAATCGGCCGACATAATAAGGAATTCCGGTCCACGTGGCACGAACGCCTTCCGAATTTCCTGACCACGTGGGGTACGTATCGGGATGTTCTGTAGGTTCGGGTTTACCGAAGACAGCCGTCCTGTAGCGGCAACGGCCTGATTGAACGACGTATGCACGCGTCCGGTACGTGGACTAATAAGCAGCGGCAGTACGTCGACGTAGGTGTTTTTGAGTTTAATTAACTCCCGATAATCCAGAATCTTACGGGCGATTTCGTGTTCTACTTCCAGTTTCGACAAGATTTCCTCGCCCGTCGCGTATTGGCCGGTTTTCGTCTTTTTAGCGTTTTTATCGAGCTTCAGTTTCTCGAACAAAACCTCGCCTAGCTGCTTCGGAGAGCCAATATTGAACGACTCGCCTGCTATGCTGAAAATCTCCTGCTGCACCTGCCGCATATCAACATCCAACGTAGCAGATAGCTCGGCCAGCGCTTTCGTATCGAGCGTAACACCTTCCAGTTCCAGGTCTGTGAGCACACGGACAAGCGGCATTTCGACCTGATCGAACAGTTTATGGAGGTTATCTTTTTCGAGTCGAGGGGCGAATACCTGTTTCAGCTGCAACGTAACGTCGGCGTCTTCGGCTGCGTAGTCAACCACTTTCTGTATCTCTACATCACGCATCGTGAGTTGCCCCTTGCCTTTCTTTCCAATCAGCGACTCAATTTCTACAGGGCTGTAATTCAGGTATGTCATCGCCATCATGTCCATATTATGGCGCATTTCCGGCTCGATGAGGTAGTGCGCTATCATCGTATCGAACAACTTACCCTGTACCTCGACGCCGTACTTTTTCAGCATCAGGAGGTCGTATTTCAGATTCTGTCCAATCTTGCTAATGGCCGGATTTTCCAGCATCGGTTTGAATTGGTCTACCACGGCCTGAGCTTCAGCCCGGTCCTCGGGTACGGGAACGTAGAACGCTTCGCCTGTGCGATACGCAAACGACAAGCCTACTAAATCAGCTTCAACGGGGTCAATGGCGGTGGTTTCGGAATCGAAACAGATGCTTTCCTGAAGATTCAGGTAATGAACCAGACTGGCACGCAATTCTGGCGTATCGACCAACCGGTAATCGTGCTTCACCGACAGAATCGTTTTTCGGCGTTCGGGCTGATTTTCATCAATTTCATAATCCGGGTAAACGTCTAGATACGCCGGCTGTTCGGTAACTTCGGCACCCGTTTTATCATCAGTTGTAATCGTTTCGGTAACCTTGTTGGGCGTTGCTTCCGCAGCCGACGACGCTGGCACCTTTACAGTAGTGCGTTTGCCTTTGGGTTTCTCAGTCGATGGTGCCGACGCCGTAGCCGCACCCGAAAAATCGAATGGTAAATCATCCGCCCCCGACGGGTTGACCGCGCTCATATTCGGAAACGGCATGAATGCAGGCGTATTACCACCAGGAGAATCGAACAGATTCATCTGACCAGCACCACCCGTTTTGAACGTAGCGGGAAGTGGTTTTTCCTCAAAGTCAGAACCGAGCAAACGGGTCTTCATTTGCCGGAATTCTAATTCATCCAGGAGAGCCGACAGCCGTGGTTTGTCATATTCCGTATGCCGTAGTTTATCTTCATCAAAATCAACCGGTACGTCCAGATGAATGGTTGCCAGTTGCTTCGACAGCAATCCCTGTTGGCCAAAATTCACTACGTTCTCTTTCAGTTTTCCTTTCAGTTCATCGGCGCGGGCAATCAGGTTCTCCACTGAACCAAAATCGGCGATGAGTTTCTGCGCCGTTTTTTCGCCGACGCCTGGAATTCCCGGAATATTGTCGACCGAATCGCCCATCAATCCCAGCATATCGGTTACCTGATCGATACGTTCAATCTGCCACCGGTCCAACACTTCTTTCACACCCAGTTTCTCAACGGGTTTCCCCATGAATGCCGGCTTGTAAATGTGAATATGCTCTTCAACCAATTGCCCGTAATCTTTATCGGGCGTCATCATATAGACCTCAAAATCAGCGAGTGCCGCTTTTTTGGCAATGGTCCCGATAATATCATCAGCCTCGAATCCCTCCAGAATCAGAATCGGGATGTGCATGGCCTCCACAATCTTTTTGATATAAGGAACGGCCACACTTATATCTTCCGGCTGCGACTGTCGAGTGGCTTTATACATCGGAAATTGTTCGTGCCGAAAGGTCTTCTTCGCCGAGTCGAACGCGATGCCGATGTGAGTGGGTTTTTCTTTCGTCAATACTTCGATCATGGCGTTCATGAAACCAAAAATCGCCGACGTATTAACGCCCCTTGACGAGATACGAGGAGCTTTGCTAAAGGCAAAATGAGCGCGGTAAACCAGTGCTAGCGCGTCTAACAGGAAGAGTTTTTTCTGTGGTTGGGCCATTCGAAAGGAGTCACAAATCAATTCGCCAAAGGTCGAAAGTCTTACGGACAATCACGCATTTTTGACTAGGCAAATTGATGAAATTGTAGGAGAAATCACCTTCTTACAGAACGTTCATAGAGGGGTTTTGATTCCTTCAAAATGGGTCAACGTAGAGACAAGGCATGCCTTGTCTCTACGTTGGGACGCAATGTTTCAAGTGCTGTTACTGCGGCAGCAACAATCGGTCAATAATATGTACGACTCCGTTAGTTGCTGTGATATCAGGGAACGTAACATTCGATGCCGACGTACCATTTCCTTTGCCGGTAACTGTAACGGCGGTGGCACTGGACGTAGCAGTAATAGTGCCGCCCTGCAACGTAGTGAGACTTGAGCCGTTGCTAATCAAGGGTGTATACGTCCGTCCGTTCAATACGTGGTATCCTAGTACGCTGGCTAACGTAGCAACAGGAGCTTTAGCGATGGCTGTGGAGTCGTAACCAGCCGCTCGAAAAGCGGCATCTGTTGGCGCAAACACCGTAATCGCATTCGCCGATGACAGCGACGTAGCAGACCCTGCCCGCGTAACGGCTGCCTGTAATAATTTAAACGACGCTGTAGGTACCAGTGTCGGGATGCCCTGAATGGTCTTTACTACGTCCCCAAATATGGGTGGCAGCAAAATTCGGTCAATAGCGTGTACGACACCGTTGGTAGCCGCCCCATCGGTCTGAACAATTCGGGCTCCGTTTACTGAAATAATAGTCGCCGTGCCTGAAGTTGTCGACGTTGATGTTCCCGAAGCCGACGTCACTTTCGAGATATACACGGGCGCACTGGCCATTGTCTGTTGCGGATTATTGACCCCTGTCTGTATATCTGCACCGCCAATCCGGGTCGACAAAACGTGGTATTGCAATACGGATTTCAGCAGTTCAGCCGGGGCAGCATTGATGGCTGCTACGTCGGCATAACCAAATGCCTTAAATGCGTCGTCAGTTGGGGCGAACAGCGTGAACGTACCGGCCTGATTCAACGTAGCATCCATCCCCGATTTTGTGAGTGCGGCTTTAAGAATAGTGAAACGGCTGCCGTTGCTAATAAGCTGGCTGATCGTTGTGAGCCCTGGAGCCGTTTCTTCCTGCTTTTTGCAGGCCGAAAAAAAGACGGTCATTCCACTCAAAATACATAGCAATAAGCCCCAGGTTCGCAGAACGTGCGTGGGTCGATTTGTGTACATCATCTGATTAGTAGTGAGAAACGTTTTCAAAACAGGGTATTCGTTCTCCAAAGAACGGCAATTAAGGGGTTTTGTTTCACCGACGATAATTGACCGAAGTTGTTTGGCTATTTGGATTTTCGCTCGTTGGTTTGTAAAAAAGTCAATAGTCATCAGTCGTTAGACATCATGCTTTACAGAAACTGACTCACTAACGACTGATGACTATTGACTAACAACTCACACAATGCCTCAACCCAAACTTGCCAAAGAATCGGTAACGGTGATGACCGAGATGGTGCTGCCCAATGATACCAATACGCTCAACAACCTGATGGGCGGGCGGCTTCTGCATTTCATGGACATTGCCGCAGCCATTGCAGCCCAAAAACACTCCAACCGCGTTGTCGTCACGGCTTCCGTCGATAACGTATCGTTTTCAGAACCCATTCGGCTGGGAAACATCGTAACCATGAAAGCGCAGGTTACCCGAGCGTTCAGTTCGTCGATGGAAGTCTTTATTGAGGTTTGGGCCGAAGATATTCCGGCGGGCGTTCGGGTGAGCACGAATAGTGCTTTTTACACGTTTGTCGCAGTCGACCAAAGTGGTCGCCCCATCGAAGTGCCCGCCGTCATTCCCGAGACCGACGAAGAAAAAGAGCGTTACGCCAGCGCACTACGTCGACGGCAGCTACGTCTGGTGCTAGCGGGAAGAATGAAGCCGCAGGACGCACAGGAATTGCGGGAGTTTTTGAAAGTCTGAACCGGGATTTAGCAGATTGAAGGATTTTCAGGATTTTGTCGATAGGCGCTTCAAAGAAGCGAAAAACAAAATCCTGAAAATCCTTCAATCTGCTAAATCCCGGTTCTAGTTGGCCATCCTCAGCGACTGCCAGGCCACCATCTGCCACTGGTTGTTATTTTTTACATATACCGACAGGTAGCGCAGGTGCAAATTATTAGTCTGCCCGTTACTCGTCACTTTCGACAAACAGACGCCATTAATTACGGCTGTGTTGCCGTACAGACGAACGTTTTGCTCTTCTGGATCAATGGATTCGTACTTCGATTTGCCGCTACGTAGCGATTGAATAAAGGTTTCTCTGGAATCTTTATTTCCATTTGAGTGGGTGTAAACCAGGTCGGCTGCTAATACCTTATTCAGGAAATCATAATCTCCGCTTACCTGAGCAGCAAATCGCTGTTTTTCTGCGTCGATAACCGCTTTTTCGTCGGCCGACAATGATTTTTGAGTAGCTGACGTAGCAGCCGCCGATGGAGCTACGGGCGCTTGCGCATATACGTACTGCCCGGCAACCAGCAGGCAAAGCATCAGAATTGATTTCATGGTCGATTTATGTTCAGCCTGGAAAAGTCTGTTATCCACGGACTTTACTGTTTTATGCGTTTTTGCTGGGTGAACGTAGCATGCATAAAAAAACCGGCCATCTGGCCGGTTTCACTACGTAGTAAATTCTAACGAGAAGCCTCTGTTACGTTAACACTATTTCTTCGTACCAGTAATTGCTTCAATCCGGCTGACAGTCGACCCAGTTTGCACAGTTTCGGTCGTCGTTGTAATGGCAATTTGGTTCTTGTCGAATACGCCGGTTGCACTGAAATCACCTTCGTAATTACTTGCTTTTCCGTTGATATTAATTGTGATTTGATCGCGGCTCCGGTCAATAACCTTAAAACCGTTTCCCTCTAACTCAGCCGTAACTTTAAAAGGGCGATTGAGCTTTACCTCAATATAAAGCTCTTTGGCGTTAGATCCTTTCGTAATAACGATGGAAGTAGTACCTGATTCGGGCGGAAATTCAAGTGTTGCAAGCTTAATCGAGCTTTGGTAGCCACCATCATAGGTACCGACGTATTGATCGCGCGGATCGACGTCAGTGCCGAAACCGCCATTTTTTTTACAACCGGAAACAAAAAAGCTGGTGATTAAGACAGCCAGGAACGTAGCGCGGAACGTGCAAACGGCGTAAGGAGTAGCCATGGTTAGTTATAAGTATGGGTTGTTAATACTTATCGTCTATCAAACGCCGTGCCACGTTTATTAAGTATAAATTCCCAAAAAAAGTGCGAATTTATGATGGTATACGTAGCAACATATTTTACGAACGCACTATCTCTCAATACATTACTCGAGCGATTTGTTATTGACTTTCACATTTCTGAGTGTAAAACCTTTTACTACGTTTTTATCAATTGCCGCGTTTTTACTTTCGACAGCGAAGTTTTCAAATGTAAAATTAGATAGCTTGTCACGCTCTGAAACCGCTACGTCGAAGAACGTATCACACTTGAGTTCAATATTTTTCAGCACTACGTGGTTAGCATACGAAATCGGTACGTCCCGACGGCCCTGTAGATCAAAAAACTGGGTCCAGGGCTTAGCGTATAGAAGGCTATGCGCCTGACCTTTAATGTTTTCTACACGAATATATTCGTAAAGTTGTGGCGTATCAGGCCGCATTTTGAGCCACAAAACACGGCTGGCTTCGCTTACGTGGCAGTTACGCATCACTACGTTGCGATTGTGAATCGCTTCACTTCCGCAGGTCAGCGCTGAGTGACAAAACCCAAATTCACAGTCTTCAATCAGGATATTGGTGTTGGCTCCGTTGCTCGGTACGCGATCGGCCCAGGGTCCTTTGCCGCCTTTGAGGGCAATGGCATCATCATTTACCGACATGTAGCAGCCTTTGATGTGAACGTTTGTGCAGGCATCAATATCAATGGCGTCGGTACTGGGCGCTTTTACGGGTTTGTAGGGTGAGAAAATGTGTGCATCCAATACGTTAACGTTCTGGCACTGATAATAATGGCTCGTCCAGAAACCCGCGTTGTGCAGTTTTACGTCCTGCACCTGTACGTTGTTGCATTTCCAGACGAATACCAACCGAGGCCGGGAGACTTCCAGATTTGTACAGTTGGGGTTTTCTTTACGTCGTTGCCAAAATGCTTCCCAAAAATGTAATCCATTACCATCAATTTTCCCTTTTCCCGAAATCGTAAAGCCATCCACCTGATACGCATTGACCAGGGCCGCGAAGTAATCCAGACTTTGGCCCTCCATCCGGGAAGGCAATTTCGGGTAGTCGGCAATGTTGTCGGAACCTTTCAGAACAGCCCCTTCCGATACGTGCAAATGTGTTTTGGGTTTGAAAAATAACGCCCCGCTCATAAACGTGCCCTTTGGTATCACTACGACGCCACCTTTTTCGGCTGCGATATTTATGACTTTCTGAATAGCTTCGGTCTGTACGAGCGTACTATCTGATTTTACGCCAAAATCAATAATCACATATGCTTTCCCAAGCTGGGCAAGGCTTATCTTTTTCACGTTTGTAAACCAGCTACTCATCGAACTTCCATCAGGGAAAGTGGCTTTAGCTGAATTTTGGGCGTAAATCGGTACGTTCCCGGCGCACAGACAGGCTATTAAAAACAGTGTTTTTCTCATGTTGACAACGTAGTAGTCTTAGGGTTGGCAGTTGTAAAACGCTAAGATGCGCAACCTTCATGATCTACGCATCCTGTACCATCAGGTGGTTGGCCCTGAGCCGACAGTTTACTTACTAAAGTTGGCCTAACGATTAGAAAATCAACCACTTTCATATTTCTTGGTAGGTACGTAGTAATTAAGAGCTTTCTGCTTCTTTTTACCTCATCAACGGCTATTTTTCGTCACTTCCTATACCCTATTCAACACCTTTATGCAAACGAGCGAACGTATTAAAAATGAGGAAGTAAGTAATCTTTACCGAAACTACGTACTGTTGATGCTCACGCTGGTATACGTTTTCAACTTTGTTGACCGGCAACTTCTTGTCATCCTTCAGGAATCGATAAAGAAAGAGTTACAATTGTCCGACACCCAACTCGGACTACTCTCCGGTTTTACGTTTGCGTTGTTTTACGTTACGTTGGGCATTCCGATTGCTCGACTTGCCGACAAAACCAATCGCAGGAATATTGTGGCCGCGTCTCTGGGTCTGTGGAGTATCATGACCGCTTGCTCGGGCCTGGTGCGGAATTTCTTTCAGTTGCTACTGGCACGTATTGGCGTTGGCGTTGGCGAAGCGGGAGGAAGTCCACCGGCTCATGCGATGTTATCCGATTACTTTCCGCCCGAAAAACGAGCCACGGCACTTTCGATCTACTCGACAGGCATTTATTTCGGGATATTGGTGGGTTATTTAATGGGTGGTTATCTGAACCAGCATCTTGGCTGGCGAACCGCATTTTTCGTGGTAGGTATACCGGGCGTTATTTTTTCATTGCTGTTTTATGCGTTGGTAAAAGAGCCTCGGCGTGGGGCTACGGATGCGAACCCAGCGTTAATAACCGAGTCGCCTTCATTGCGTGAGGTGTTAAAGCGGTTGTATGCAACCAAAACCTTCGTTTATCTGGCGTTGGCTACGGGATTGCATGTTTTTTGCCTGTATGGAGTGAACAATTGGGCACCCTCCTTTCTGGCCAGGCTTCATGGAATGAAGAATGCAGAAATTGGTGCTTTGCTCGGCCCGCTCTTCGGCATTGGCGGAGCAATCGGTTCGTATGCCGGTGGGTTGCTGACCGATCATTTCGGGAAAATAGATAAGCGGCAGTACCTCAGAATTCCTGCTTATGCCATTATTGTATCGATTCCGTTTGCAACAGGAGCCCTCTTTCTACAAAATACGACTTATTCGCTGATCTGTCTGGGCTTAACAGCGGCTCTTCAAAGTCTGTATTTAGGGCCTTCAATTGCCGTGTCTCACAGCCTTGTTCCGTCGTCGATGCGTTCACTTACGTCCGCTATCCTGTTTTTTGTTCTCAACCTGGTTGGATTGGGATTCGGGCCATTAACTGTCGGAATCATCAGCGACTGGCTTGCTCCCTCGTTGGGTAATGAGTCGCTACGTTGGGCCATGTCAATCGTGATCGTAATAAGTTTTGGGTCGACTACTCTTTTTTTAATAGCTGCAAGAAAACTGACGGCTGATCTGAAATCGATACGTTGACGCTACAATATTCCATTACAAGTCCTGTTCCCAAAACCATGATTCGTTACCTGATCGCCCAGTTTATTCTGTTTTTATGTATCGCTTACGAAAACACGGTTCAAGCCCAGTCAAACGCAAAAGTTTTGGCTGAAGCCGCGCCGGCTGCTGGCGGATTTTCTGCTGATCGGCTAGCTCGATTGGACGCCAGTATGCAAAATTGGGTCAGGCAGAAATGGGTGAACGGGTCAGTAGTTCTGATCGCTCGTCATGGGAAAATCGTTTTCTTCAAAGCACATGGGTATAATGATCCGGATACGAAATCGCCTTTCGACAAAACCGGCATCTTTCGGGTAGCTTCGCAAACAAAAGCACTCACTTCGGTAGCTGTGATGATGCTTTGGGAGGAAGGAAAATTTTCGCTGGACGATCCCGTTTCTAAGTTCATTCCAACCTTCTCGAATCAAAAAGTGCTGGCTACCTTCAACGCCAAAGACACTACGTATACAACCCTTCCGGCCAAACGCCCCGTCACCATTCGCGACCTGCTGACCCATACATCGGGTTTGGGTTACCCAGGAATCGGTACGCCATCAGAAATTGCCATTTATGCTAAAAGCAATATGACAGGCGGGGTTGGCGTCGATGTCAAAGGGCAGACTCTTGCCGATGCAATGACGCGCCTGGGCACGCTACCCCTATTTTTCCAGCCCGGTGAGCAATGGAAATATGGACTGAATATGGATTTATTAGGCTATCTGATCGAAAAGTGGTCGGGTATGAACCTGGAGGAATTCTTTCTGAAACGTATTTGTCAGCCACTTGGCATGAAGGATACTTATTTTAACGTACCACCCGAAAAAGCTTCTCGACTGGTTAATTTTTTCCAGGGCGATTCTTCAGGAACGATCAAAAAGCAGGCATCAGTTTTTAGCGGGGCGCTCAACATGAATTATCCGCTTCAAAAACACACCTATTTTTCGGGTGGTGGCGGCATGTCGACCACTGTTTACGATTATGCCGTTTTCCTGCAAATGTTGCTGAATGGCGGTGAATACAACGGCGTGCGGCTACTCGCCCGCAATACCGTACGGCTGATGACCATGAATCAAATTGGTGACCTGAATCCTAATATCGGCGACCATGCCCCTGAAAATAAATTTGGGTTTGGCTTTCTGGTTGTTTCTGAAAATGGAAGCAAGTTTACCCCCAGTCAGGCAGGTACGTACTCCTGGGGTGGCGTATTTTCAACCTCTTACTGGGTTGATCCTAAAGAAGATATGCTGGTTTTGATCTACCGAAATATGTGGGGGCCATACGTATCGAACACCGATAAAGCATTCAGGCCTTTGGTATATCAGGCAATCAATGATTAATGAGCATGTGTTTCAAAGAAACGTATTACCAGAATCTGTTTAAACTTAAACAGATTCCTTTGCCTATCAATCCTTTATCAAATTCTTTTCAAATTTCCCCCATAATCTGCATCTCTGTCCACTCCAGTTTTCCTATTTTTACAGAAGAACAAAATCCTGTAAATCATATTAATCAGGAAAATCCCGGTTCAGACAATGCAATTTTCTCATCTCCACTGCCACACCCAATACTCGCTGCTCGACGGGCAAGCCGACATTAAAAAGCTGATTAAGAAGGCTAAAGCCGACAATATGCCCGCCGTTGCCATCACCGACCACGGCAATATGTTCGGCGTGTTCGAGTTTGTGGCCGAAGCCAGTAAGCAAGGCATCAAACCCATTGTTGGCTGCGAGTTCTACGTAGTGGATGATCACCATAAAAAGCAGTTCACCAAAGAACAGAAAGACATTCGATATCACCAGTTGCTGTTGGCAAAGAATGCGCAGGGCTACAAAAACCTGGCGAAACTTTGTTCGCTGGGTTATATGGAAGGGCTTTACGGGAAATACCCCCGTGTTACAAAAGAACTGATTGACCAGTATAAAGAAGGGTTGATTGCCACTACGTGCTGTATTGGAGCCATTGTCCCCAAAACCATCCTGAAAAAAGGCGAAGAAGCTGCTGAAATCGAATTCAAATGGTGGCTTGACCGCTTTGGTGAAGATTACTACGTTGAATTACAACGGCACGAAATCCCTGACCAGATCAAGGCCAACGAGGTGCTTGTAAAGTTCGCCCGTAAGTACAACGTAAAGATCATTGCCTCCAACGACTCACACTACGTTGATCGCGACGACTGGGTAGCGCACGACATTCTGCTCTGCGTGAACACGGGTGAAAAGCAAAGCACCCCGTCGATGAAGGAATTCAACGACGACGAGGCAATGCCCAAAAATACCCGTTTTGCGTTCTTCTCCGACCAGTTCTATTTCAAGAATACGCAGGAGATGAGCACCCTGTTTCATGACCTGCCCGAAGCCATCGACAACACCAACGAGATTGTCGATAAGGTAGAAGTGCTGAAACTCAAACGCGACATTCTTCTCCCAAATTTCCCAATTCCGCAGGAGTTTCAGATTCATACCGACGACGTAGCAAATCAGTGGGAATACCTCAAACACCTGACCTATGAAGGTGCTAAAACCCGCTGGGGGGAAATCAACCAGGTATCTCAGGAACGTATTGACTTCGAGTTATTTACCATCAAAACGATGGGATTTGCCGGTTACTTCCTCATTGTCGCTGACTTCATCAAAGCCGGACGCGACATGGGTGTAATGGTGGGCCCCGGCCGGGGCAGTGCTGCCGGTAGTGCAGTAGCGTATTGCATTGGCATTACCAACATTGACCCCATCAAGTATGACCTACTGTTCGAGCGTTTTCTGAACCCTGACCGGAAATCTATGCCCGATATCGATACCGATTTTGACGACGAAGGCCGTCAGCGGGTAATCGACTACGTAGTAGACAAGTACGGTAAGCAGCAGGTAGCGGCCATCGTTACGTATGGTACGATGGCATCCAAATCGTCTATTAAAGACGTGGCGCGCGTGATGGACTTACCCCTCTCCGACGCAAACGCCCTGGCGAAACTCGTGCCCGATAAGCCGACGTACAACATGACCCTCAAGCGCATTTTTGAGGACCCCATCGATGGACCGGGTGGACTAGCTAACGTCATTCAGCCCGACGAAGTTGAAAATGTCCGGAAGATGCGGGCGCTCGAATTGGGCGATCAGAGCGTGGGGCGGGCCATGAAATTGATCGACACGGAGAAGGTGCAGAACGTATTGCAACAGGCGCGTCGGCTCGAAGGCACGGTACGTAACACAGGCGTCCACGCAGCGGGTATCATCATTGCACCCGACGATCTGTCGAACATCGTTCCGGTCTCTACGTCGAAAGATACCAATCTGATTATCACGCAGTACGAAGGGAAAGTCATTGAGGATGCGGGCGTTATCAAGATGGACTTTCTGGGGCTACGCAACCTCACCATCATTAAGGAATGCTTACGACTGATTAAGCAGAATTACGGCGGCTTCCGCATAGACGGTGTTGAAACCGACATCGACGATATTCCGCTGGATGACCCGAAAGCGTACGAGCTGTTCCAACGGGGCGAAACCAACGCCATTTTCCAGTTCGAATCCGACGGGATGAAAAAGCACATGAAGGACCTCAAGCCCGACCGCTTTGGGGACCTCATTGCCATGAACGCCCTCTACCGTCCGGGGCCGATTCAGTATATTCCAAACTACATCAACCGCAAACACGGCCGCGAGGAGGTTAAATACGACCTTCCCGAAATGGAAGAGTTTCTGGCCGATACGTATGGTATCACGGTTTATCAGGAACAGTTGATGCTCCTTTCGCAAAAGCTCGGCAACTTCACGAAGGGCGACGCCGACGTATTACGGAAGGCGATGGGTAAGAAAGACCGGGCCACGCTCGACAAGATGAAGGGCAAGTTTATGGAAGGCTGCGGAGCCAATAAACTACCCCTGAAAACCTGCGAGAAAATCTGGACCGACTGGGAAGCATTTGCGTCGTACGCCTTTAACAAGTCACACTCAACCTGTTATGCGTTTGTAGCCTATCAGACGGCCTACCTCAAAACGTATTATCAGTCGGAGTACATGGCTGCCGTATTAACCAGCAGCTTAGGTAACATTGAAAAGATTACGTTCTTCCTGGAAGAATGTAAAAATCTTGGCATTCAGGTACTTGGTCCTGATGTAAACGAGTCGGAACGGGTATTTGGCGTAAATAGTAAAGGGGAAATTCGGTTCGGGTTGGGTGGTATCAAAGGGGCAGGCGATGCGGCTGTGGAAGCCATCATTGAAGAACGTAAAGCTGGGGGAGCTTTCAAGGATATCTTCGACTTCGCCATTCGCGTCAACCTACGTACCGTCAATAAAAAAACGTGGGAATCGCTGGCCTATGCCGGTGCTTTCGACAGCATCGACGAATACCACCGGGCGCAATATTTCGAAATGGCCGATGGTGATACGTCGCCGTTTCTGGATAAGGTTATCCGCTACGCCAATAATTACCACGCAGAGAAAGCAGCCGCACAGCAATCATTATTTGGCGCCATGATGAATGGTGAGCCAATGATTGCCCGCCCCAAAGCGCCAACAGTGCCCGAATGGAATCAGATTGAAAAGCTCAAATTCGAAAAGGACGTAGTAGGTTTCTACATCACCGGCCACCCGCTAGACGAGTTCAAGCTCGAGCTCGAAGGATTCTGTAACTGTACACTTGACAAAATCTACGAAGTCAAAACGCCAGAGATCAAGGTAGCGGGAATCGTTTCGGCGATGCAGACGAAAATTGCCAAGAACGGTAATCCCTTCTGTATCTTCAAAATAGAAGACTATAATACGTCCATTGAGTTGGCGCTTTTCGGAGACGATTACGTTCGACTGGGTCAATACATCGATGTGGGCCGATTCTTGCATATTACGGGTAAAACGCAAAATCGCTGGAACTCCGAGAATCTGGAATTTAAGCCAATAACCATTCGGCTACTAACCGAAATGCGCGAGAAATTCTGCAAGGAAATTCGCGTTTCGCTCACGCTGGATTCCTTAAATGCGCAGTTAGTGGCGCAGATAAACGAACTGGTTAGTGCGCATCCTGGCACCTGCACGCTATCGCTGAACGTAGTAGACCCGATTGAACGTATCGAAGTCAGTTTACAATCGCGAACCTTGAAAGTATTCCCGGCCAATACGTTCCTTAGGGCACTGGAAGCTATAGATGGCGTTACGTGTAAGGTGGCGTAAAATTCGGAACTAATCGCTCTCAAAACGGTTTATGTAGCAGAAACAAGTTCAATATACATAAACTCATTTCAGTCATGGCAGCAGGATCTCATGCCGTAGAAGCGACCGACGCGAACTTCAGCGAACTCATAAATTCTGACAAACCCGTTTTAATAGATTTCTGGGCCGAATGGTGCGGTCCTTGCCGGATGGTTGGTCCAATCGTGGAACAACTTGCCGGTGAATACGAAGGTAAAGCCGTTGTCGCCAAAATGGACGTTGACCAAAATTCGCAGACGCCTGCTAAATTTGGTATCCGCAGCATTCCAACCCTGATGATCTTCAAAAATGGTCAGTTAGTTGATAAAGTAATTGGTGCTGTTCCCAAAAACGTACTGGAGCAAAAACTCCAGGGAGCTATGGAACCCGCAACGATCTAATAATTTAGGTTTTTTACAGAAAGAGCCGCTCCGAATTTCGGAGCGGCTCTTTTTATTGTAGCCTGGACGTCTACCTCCGGGCTACAAACATTATACCAGCATCCGCATTGGGTCTTCAAGCAGTTGCTTCACCGTTTGTAGGAAAGCCGCGCCCGTTGCACCATCCACGACGCGGTGGTCGCAAGAGAGGGTTACTTTCATTACGTTGGTTGGCTTCGCGACGTCTCCCTCAAATTTCACAGACTGCTTGATGGTTCCAATCGCCAAAATACACGAATCGGGAGGGTTGATGATCGCCGTGAATTCATCGATGCCGAACATACCCAGGTTCGAGATGGAGAACGTACTGCCTTCCCAATCTTTTGGTTGCAGTTTTTTGTCTTTGGCTTTTCCAGCCAGATCTTTTACTTCTCCCGAAATAGTCGACAGGGTTTTCTGATCGGCGTTACGTACCACGGGAACCAATAGTCCTTCATCAACGGCTACTGCCACACCGATATTGACGTATTTGTATTTCCGAATTTTATCGCCCAGCCACGACGAGTTCACATTCGGGTGCTGTTTCAAAGCCAGTGCAGCGGCCTTGATAACGAAATCGTTGAACGATACTTTCACCGGGCTAAGTCCATTGACTACACCACGCAAATCCATCGCCTTGTCCATGTTGATTTCCATAGTGAGGTAGAAATGCGGAGCCGTAAACAGGCTTTCACTCAACCGACGGGCAATGGTTTTCCGCATCTGACTGACCGGAACATCTTCGTATTCGCCCCCAACGGAGGTTGCAGCCGGAGTTGGTACGTTTGGTGCAGCAGTCGGTGCCGACGTAGCAGGTGCCTGTGCAGGTTGCGCAGTCGGTTGAGACGTAGCAGGTTTAGTAGCAGGAGCCGTTCCGGGAACAAACGATTCAATATCGCTCTTCACGATACGTCCTTCAGGGCCAGAGCCTTTCACCTGAGCCAGATTGATGCCTTTTTCAGCGGCAATCGCTTTTGCCAATGGAGATGCTTTTACGCGACCGTTCGACTCGGACGTATCACCAGCGCCACCACCATACGACAAATCGGTATCAGCATTGGCAGGTTGAGAAGCCTGCGGGTTTTGCTCAGCCGATCTACCTCCGCCTATTGCGACTCCTCCGCCATCGGTCTGATCGGCCGGTATACCACCGCCTGACATTCCTCCGCCATCGAGCAGCACTTTAAAATTCGCGCCTTTCTCACCAACGACAGCAATGATATCATCGACAGCTACCGAAGCTCCTTCTTTCACACCAACGTAGAGTAACGTACCTTCCTCATAGGCTTCGAGGTCCATCGTAGCTTTGTCGGTTTCTACTTCGGCCAATACGTCACCCGATTTCACTGTGTCGCCTTCTTTTTTATGCCAGGCCACAATGGTTCCTTCGGTCATGGTGTCGCTCATTTTCGGCATCCGAATGATCGACGCATTGACGTTCTCAGCCGGAGCTGCCGAAACAGCTTTCTGATCAGGGAGTTTTGTAGCGGTTTCACCGCTTGCGCTGTTAGCAGGCACCGGAGCCGGTTCTGGTTTGGGAGCTGGTGAAGCCGCTTCCTGACTACCACCACTTGAGCCGTTCAAAAGAGCTTTGTAATCTTCACCATCAGCTCCAATGATAGCTAATATCCCATCAACAGGTACCGAAGCTCCCTTTTCAACGCCGATATAGAGCAACGTACCTTCTTCGTACGACTCCAGATCCATGGTGGCTTTATCGGTTTCTACTTCGGCCAGTACGTCGCCGGACTTAACTTTATCGCCCACTTTTTTGTGCCACTCCGCAATGACGCCTTCGGTCATGGTGTCGCTCATCTTGGGCATTCGAATTAATTCAGCCATAATTTAGCTATATGTAATCGGGTTATACGAATGGATCGGTCCGGCGCTCCGGTTGGGACCCAAAATTAGCGAAAATAGTGATGAGTGATAAACGATGAGCGATGAGTGAAAAATAAAACTATTACGTATCACTCATCACTCATGGTTCATTGCTACTATTCTACCCAAAGTACCAGGCCTTTTAGATAGCCTCCTTCCGGATGAAACAAATTTACCGGGTGGTCGGCAGGTTGGCTCAGATGGTGTAGTACACGTACCTGTCGCCCCGCTTCGATGGCCGCAGCCACAATGGTGTTGTAAAACAGTTCACGGTCAACTACCTGAGAACACGAAAACGTAAATAAAATTCCGCCTTTGGCCACCCGACGAAATCCTTCGGCATTTAATCGCTTATACCCCTGCACCGCCCGGTGGCGAGCCGACATACTTTTGGCATAAGCAGGCGGATCGAGCACCACTACGTCGTATTGATGATCATGCGCTTTCAAATAATGCATTACGTCCTCGGCAAACGCTTCATGCGGTACGTCCTCTTCGTCAAAATTTGCCCCGATGTTCTGGTTCGTCAGATCAATAGCTTTCTGCGATACGTCGACAGAATGCACTAACTCGGCTCCCGCCTTGAGTGCATACACCGAGAAACCTCCTGAATAACAGAACGCATTCAGGACTTTTTTACCCTGCGCATACTGTGCGAGCAACGCCCGATTGTCACGCTGATCAAGAAAGAAACCGGTTTTTTGTCCTGTAATCCAGTTCACCAGGAATGTATTACCATTTTCCTGAACCGGGTGCGGTACGGGTGTTCGCCCAAATAAATAGCCATTAGTTACTGTCGCGCCATATTCTTCGGGCAACGTATCGGCGCTTTTATCGTAAACGGCTTCGAGTTCATCGCCAAATACGTTTTTGAGAGCTTCGGTTATAATGGTACGTTCACGGTGCATGCCGATGGAGTGCGCCTGTAACACGGCTACGCCATTATACATATCGATGATGAGGCCCGTGCAGTTATCGCCTTCACCATGTACTAACCGATAACAATTAGTTTGTCCAGCGTTTTGGTTGGCTTCAACAATCGCCCGGCGTATGCTACGTATGTGCGTAAGCTTTTGGGTCCAGTACGGTAAATCGGGCGTAACAGGACCACCGGACGTAGCAGCAAACGAAAACAGCCGCACAACAATGCTTCCGTCGTGGTAATGCCCGGTGGCCAGATAACGCTGTTTATTATCAAACACTTCCACTACGTCGCCGTCGGCCAGATTGCCTTCGTATCGGCTGATGGCCCGGGAAAATATCCAGGGGTGAAACCTTCGAACAGCTTCGTCGCGCCCAGCCTGCAAATAAATTTTAGCGAAATTCATGCGCGAATTTAAAGAGTGAAAGTGTGAAAGAGCAGCTCAACGAGCGAAAGAATGAAAGAGCGAAAGAGTGTTGGTCCAGTAGGCAGCGCTCTTTCATTCTTTCGCTCTTTATTTTTCTCCATCTTTACGCTCTGAACTAATTACCTTTTTTCAACCTATGCAACGACGTAGTTTTTTAAAACAATCTGGCTTATTAACCGCCGGAGCCTTCACCCTCGGCCAATCGGCGTCGATGGCCGCTACCCTACTGACAAACAACGCTGCTAAACCCATTAGTCCGTTTGGCGTTCAGCTTTACAGTGTTCGCGACGTAATACCCAAAGATCCTAAAGGTGTTATGACGCAACTGGCCCAGATGGGATATAAACAGTTCGAAAGTTTTGGCGGAGCCAAAGGTTTTCTGTGGGGTATGGAGCCTAAGGAAATGAAATCCTTTCTGGATGGTATAGGCGTAGAAATGGTGAGTACGCACTTCAATTTTCGGGGTGAAATGGATAAACCAGATGCGCTTAAAAAGAGTATCGAGATGGCAAAAGGAGCTGGTCTGAGCTACTTACTCTGCCCCTTCATCGGTCCGCAGAAAACATGGGATGACTGGAAAAAAATTGCCGACGCATTCAATTCGTTCGGGGAAGAAGCCCGGAAAAGTGGGTTGAAATTCGGTTATCACAACCATAACTACTCGTTTATTCCCCTCGACGGTAAACTCCCGCAAGAATACCTGCTCGCCAACACCGACCCCAAGAACGTAATGTTTGAACTGGATCTGTGCTGGATTGACGTAGCAGGCGTCGATACGACCGAACATTTGAAGAAATACGGCAGTCGTTACGAGTTGTGCCATATCAAAGATTACAAGAAAGAAAACGGCAAACCTGTTCAGAACGATCTTGGTAAAGGCAGCGTCGATTTCAAGAAAACGCTACGTGTCGCTATGGACAGTGGCATCAAATATTTCATCGTGGAGCAGGAAGAATACCCCGAATCGCCAATGGTGAGTATGAAAAACGACGCGGAGTACATGAAAACGCTTAGTGTTTAAATTATCGGAACCGGGATTTAGCAGATTGAAGGATTTTCAGGATTTTGCTTTCTTTAGATCAACACGCTTCGAAGAAGCGAAAACAAAATCCTGAAAATCCTTCAATCTGCTAAATCCCGGTTCAGAATTCCTCCCTCGCCGAAAACAGCCTCTTCAACCAACTTTTCTTTTCCTCAACGTCTTCCTTTTGCTCGTCGGGCGTCAATTGATACGTAGCGAGTTTGCGTAAATCGGGCTGGCCGGCATCGACCCAACAGGTATACCAGAAATCACCCACCATCTTCACCGACACCCGCATCTGGCGCTCCACCTGACCACGTAGCAAATCATGATATTGCCGCGAAAAATCCGCTGAATAGACTTTGGTCGTCACTCCGTTACGTTCCTCAAAACCATATTTACGGCTCTCCCCTACTTTACTGGTTAGCTCTTGCTCGATACGTAGCACCGAATCCAAAGCTGCATTGGCCCTGAAAACCGCTCGCCATGCCACCTTTTGTGGCGATTGAATGTATTCAGCCTGCCCAGTTAGAAAATCATACGTAGTACTGAAAAGCTCTGGTAGACGCGACTCCCAAAAGCCGTGAATCCCTTGTTGATTGGTCAGTTGACCATTATAATTGCGCGTCGTGTGCAACGGTACGTTGGCGTCGGCGATATAATGGCCCAAATCCGCAGCTATTCGCAGAATCCGCCGGACATTTCGCTGTTTGAACGCTTCTGTGAGTTGATATTTCGTCAGTTGAATTTGCCAGGGTACGATGCCGTGTAGAGCTAACGTATCGGCACTATATTGATCGGCAGCATCTTTATAGTAACGAGGCAGCGTGGTCGTCAACGTATCAGGATAAGCATCCAGATCAATAAAGTGTCGTGGAGCCTCTCCTACTACCGCGTATCGACGCTTATCGGGATTAACTGCATTGTCAGTCAGAAAATCGATGTGCTTTTTGAAAAACGGCGTCATCTCGATTGGGAGCGTGAAAACGGCCAGTCGGTTTATTTGCTGATGCGCAAAAAATCCCCACACTGGATGGTGCCACACCGGGGACGGAAAATTGGAAAAATGCAAGTCAGAATTTAGTTGTATAGTCTGCATTTCGCCCAATTTTTCAGGCTGAATCGACATACCGTTCACTAAACTTCCAAAAAAAATATTTCTTAAAACAAACAACCAAATAAAACCGTTGTACATTTGACAAAACCTGGTACTTTAAAGAGAAAATACTTAACTATTTATTTAAACGACCATGTCATTCAGAATAAAATTTGGAAAATCAGAGAAATCTCAAATAATCATGAATGCTAAATCAAAGGGATATACCCTAGTCGTTGTGTTGCTGTGTGCTTTTGCATTAACAATCTATGGTGCCTACTCACCTGCGCGAAAAGCCCAGAAACAGCAGATTGTGTGCATAAAATTCAAAAAAGGGGTCGAAACGAAAGCTGTTGAACAGCATATGGCCAGTTTTGCAGCCCTAAAGCACGAAATTCCACAGGTCGTCGGTTACGCGTCTGGGGAGACAATTTTACCAAATCAGGCTTCTTCTGAGTATGACGTTGTACATTACCTCACGTTTCAATCAGTCGACGATATAAAATCGTTTGAGAAAAGTGAAGCCTACAAAGAGTTCGTTCAGCAAAACAAGGGAATCTGGGAAAAAACCCTGATTGTCAACGCTGACATTCGGCAATAAACCACAGGTAAATGAAAGAAATTCGGCCAGGGATATTGACTATTCCGGCCGAATTTTCTATTTTTGCGCCCTCATATCGCGACAACGATCTCATTTATATACCAATGGCAAACCATAAGTCATCAAAAAAAGCAATCCGGTCGAGCGCCAAGAAGCGGCTTCAGAACCGTTATCAGCACGTTACGACCCGCAACATGGTGAAAAAACTCCGTGCTACCACCGACCACGCAATGGCTGTTGAGCTGTACAAAACGGTTGCGTCGGCACTGGACAAACTCGCTAAACGTAACATTATCCACAAAAACAAAGCTTCGAACAACAAATCGAAACTGGCTCGTTTTGTGAATGGCTTGAAAGTAGCAACTGCTTAATTAGCAGCTCTTTCAAACAGATTCTATTGATACCTATCGAATCTGATTATAATGTTTTTCGGAACCTTACCTTTTGCAGGTAAGGTTTTTTTATGCATTTTGTCGATCGAAACCCACTTATAGCTTACTTAATTTCATGACGTATCAAACTTCCGGCACCATCCAAAGTTGGGCCGAAGAAGACCGCCCACGCGAAAAACTCATGCTTAAGGGCAAAGCCGCCCTATCGGAAGCCGAACTTATTGCCATCTTAATTAACTCCGGTACTGTCGACCTCACAGCTGTCGACGTAGCGAAAATCATCCTGAAAAGCGTTAGTAATAACCTGAACGATCTGGCTAAGCTCAGCATCAAAGACCTCTCAAAATTTCGGGGCATTGGCGAAGCAAAGGCGATCAGCATTGTGGCCGCTCTGGAACTGGGTCGTCGACGGAAGGAACAAGACCGTCCGATACGTGCTCGCATTACGTGTTCGCGCGATGCCTACAATGAAATAGTGCCGCATTTAATGGACAAATCGCATGAAGAATTCTGGATTCTGCTCATGAACCGCGCCAACGAAGTACTACGTCCGGTACAGATTAGTACAGGCGGAATAGCCGGAACCGTAGCCGATCCCAGACTTATTTTCAAACAGGCTATTGATCATCTGGCGTCGTCAATGATCCTGTTTCACAATCATCCTTCAGGAAATCTACTCCCTTCGCAGGCCGATAAAGACCTTACAAAAAAACTCAAAGACGCTGGTCGTCTGCTGGACATTCCCGTGCTGGATCATCTGATTTTCACCGACAAAGCCTATTATAGTTTTGCTGATGAGGGAGTGTTGTAGCCTGGACGACCAGTTCCGGACGAGAAAATCCGACTCGCCCGGACGTGGCCGTCTAGGCTACACGCTCTAAGAGAGCCTCAGCCCCCGCAGTACTTCCGTTCGGCTCAATTCACGCACCTCGCCTGATTCCATACCTTCGGCTGTCAGCGTTTCGATAGCCCAGCGCACTAGACGTAGCGTCGGGAAACCAACCGTAGCAGTCATTTTGCGAACCTGTCGGTTTTTACCTTCGTGCAATGAAATCGACAACCACGACGTCGAAATGGAAGCCCGATAACGTATCGGCGGATTACGTTCTGGCAAGATAGGTTCGGCGATGGTCAAGGCCGTAGCAGGTAACGTATCATACCGTTTGCTATCTACCGAAATCGTTACGCCCTCGGTCAACTGCCGACAAGCTTCGTCCGTCAGCGCGCCCTCGACCTGAACGTAGTACGTCCGGTTATGCCTGAATTTTGGGTTCAGCAGCCTATGGTTCAATAGTTTATCGTTAGTGAGCAACAATAGGCCCTCACTATCGGCATCGAGTCTCCCAACAGGGTAAATGTCTTTCGGAAAATCAAAATTCAGATCAGCCAGTGTAGGCTTGTCGCCTTCCCGGCTAAATTGAGACAGCATCAGGTAGGGCTTGTAGATGAGGAAGTATTCCGAACCGGGATTTAGCTGATTCACGGATTGTCTGGATTTTGTTATTCGCTTCAGAGAAGCGATTTCAGTGGAAGCAAAATCGTGTAAATCCATAAAATCAGTTAAATCCCGGTTCAGACAGAAGCAACCACACCGGGCAATGGTCGGCGTGGACGGCATCAGGTAATAAGCGACAGTCGGTGATTTGTTCGCGTAGGGTATCGGTTACCGATGCGTAGTCTATACGCCAGCCTTTGTTGTTACTACGTGCCCCAGCCCGGTAACTCCACCAGCTATAACCTACTGCCACAGGATGTATAAACCGAAAGGCGTCGGTTATACCTGATCCAAACCATTGGTCCATCCAGGCCCGTTCTTCAGGCAGAAAACCCGTTGTGTTTTTGTTACGTATCGGGTCGTGTATATCGATGGGATTATGAGCAATATTGTAATCACCCACAACAATAAGATTTGGGCGTGTTTTTCGCAGGTTCTGGACGTATTCGTAAAAATCACGCAGAAACTCCATCTTCACTCCCTGCCGAACTTCCCCGGACGTACCGGATGGGAAATAGCAGTTCAACAACGTAACATCTTCGAAATCAGTACGTAGTATGCGTCCTTCGCAGTCATACACAGGCAGACCGCAGCCAATCACTACGTTGGTAGGCGCTATTTTCGAGAACGTAGCAACCCCCGAATAGCCTTTCTTTTCGGCAGCGTGCCAGTGGTGTTGATAGCCTAATTGCTCAAACGGGGTTAGGTCCACTACGTCGGCGGTCGCCTTCACTTCCTGAAAGCAAAGCACATCAAACGAATGTTGCGACAACCAGTCAATCAGGCCATTACGCATAGCCGCCCGGATGCCATTGAGATTATAGGAAATAAGTTGCATTTTAGAGGTGAAGAAGGCGAAAAAGAGTATAAAATTATTCGCCCGTTGATTCTTCCTGTTTTTTGATTGCTTCGATAAGTTCGTCAATCATGAGAATATCATTCAAATCTTTGGTTCGCCGGGCCAGAACTTTGGCTTCACGAAGATCATTGATATGCAGGAAATAAATAGTCTGCCCACCTGGCATTATAAATGACCTTGCTCGAAGTCGGCATTCATCATAATTCAGGCGAAAATGGACTTGGGTGAGAATATCAATTTGTTCTTCTAAACGGACAATTTGGGGTTGAGGATAATTTGGGGTTGAGTGAAGTCAGCTAATTTAAGCGGTTCTAATTCAGCATACGTAAAATCCAGTTCGTGTAGCGTATTCAAAAGTTTATCTCGATTTTCATTGGCAGGTTTTATCCATACATCAGCCTCTTCCGTATATCGAATCCCGCCGTTTAGGATAAGTGCCAAACCACCAATAAGAATATAGTCAAGCTTGCAATTATCGGCAGCTACTACAAACCGCACAAAATTGTCATCATCTAAATCCATAATGGCTTTTCCAGTATGATACGTCGTCCCTGTTTTTGGTGCTTACCAAACATCCCGTGATGGCGACGTTTTAGTCGCTGAAATACAGCCCAACGTTCTTCGGGCGTCATTCGGGCATTTTCCCGAACCTGGTCTTCGTGCGGACCATTGAGATCATTATAAAACGTAATGCGTCGTTTCTTTTCCATAACTCAATACGTAATGTATAAGTCAAGTGTATTTCTACTACTTGAATTATACATTGTCCATTTATTTTAATACCAATTCATCCTCTTGCGCCAGCGTGCGCTTTTTGTCGGAGAATAATAGAATAAACAACACCAGCACCGCAGCGGCAATACCTGCCGGAACCAGCCAGACGCTCAGCCAGTCTTTCGTGCCGTCTGGGCGGGTGTACATGTCGAGGACAATACCCGAAATTTTCGAACCGATACCCATGCCAATACCATACGTAGCAATGGAAATCAGGGCCTGCGCTGACGATTTGATTTTTTCGCCCGCTTTATTATCGGTATAAATCATGCCAGTTACGAAGAAAAAGTCGTAGCACACACCATGCAGCACAATAGCGAGGAACAGCATCCACTCGGTCGAAGCGGTTCCATAGCCGAAGCAGATGAAGCGTACAATCCAGGCGATCAATCCAACAATTAGCATTTTCTTCACGCCCAGTCGCGTATAAGCAAGCGGAATCAGCAGCATGAAAATCACTTCCGACGCCTGACCCAGAGACATTTTATTCTCTACGTTCTGCATACCGCCATCGGTTAGTGAGGGGTTGGCCATGGCGTAGTAGAACGAAAGTGGAATACAAATCAGTACCGACGATAAGAAGAAAATGGCGAAGGAACGATCTTTAAAAAGCTTGAACGCATCCAACCCCAGAATCTGCGCTACCGACGACGAAGAAGTAGCTTTAGGGGGCGTATCGGGCAAAAAGAAAGAGAAAACACCCAGTATCAGGGCCGCATACATCGACAGTTGGAAAATCGTCACTTTGTCGCCAAAACCGTAATAACCGACAATATTCGTCACCACAATCCAGGATATGGTTCCCAGCACGCGAATACCTGGAAACTCCTTTTCGGGGCTCGTCATTTGCTGCATTGCAATCGACGAAGTGAGGGCCAGTGTGGGCGCGAACGTAATGCAGTAGGCCAGAATCAGGTAGAAAAAATTTCCGGGATTCGTATTTTTGGTAATCAGATATAATACGCCAGCGCCCAGCAGATTCAGAACGCCCAGCACTTTTTGCGCGGCAAAATACCGGTCGGCGATCATTCCGACGAAAAATGGGGCAATAATCATGGCGAGTGAGAAGGCCGCATACGCATTACCAACCTGATCGCCAGTAGCATGAAGTTCGGTTAAAAGGTATTTGCTCATCTGTCCATACCAGGCCCCCCATACGAAAAACTGGAGGAACATCATGGCAGAAAGCTGAAAGCGAGTTGTTGACAACATCAGTGGTTTTAGCATTTAAGGTTTTGACCGATGAAGGTAAAAAACACTCGTCAGCCCTGCAAGCCAGTTGCCACGGAATGTTTTCCGTCTATGCAAAAAATGACCTCTCACACTCACAATCTGATGTAACTTGTGTTAACTTTAGTGTCTAGTATTTGTAATCTGATCCGATTTCCGACTAAACTATTCCATGAAAAAACAACTGATAACGTTCGTTGCGCTTGTCGCCTTACCGGTGCTGACTTTCGCCCAGACAGCCGACGAAATCATTGAAAAAAATATTGCGGCTACGGGTGGCGCCGATAAAATTGCCGCTGTCAAGACTTTCCAGTTCGACCAGAGTATCAGCATCATGGGGATGGATATGACGGGTAAATCGACCGTGGTAGTCGATAAGTCGATACGTAACGACGTAACCGTAATGGGCCAGCAGATGACCACGGTTGTCGATGGTGATAAAGGCTGGACTATCAATCCTATGCAGGGCGGTACGTCTCCTCAACCCCTACCCGACGATCAGCTTAAAACCCAAAAAGGCAATATGCACCTGTTTGGCACCGACTTGTTCGTGGCTAAAGACAAAAAATATCCGATTGAGTTCGTAGGCAAGGAAAAGCTCGGCGATAAAGACGTATTCAATTTGAAAGTGACACGGCCTGAAGGCGTTGCCAATTATTTCATTGATGCCACTACGTATCAGATTGCCGGTATGAATGCAAAGGTTACGCTACAGGGACAAACAAGCGACATCAAAATCAAGTACGGCAATTACAAACCGATGGAAGGTCTCAATCTTCCTACTTCCCTTGATCTGGAAAACCCAAGTATGCCCGGCCCGCTTACTATCACGGTGTCAAACGTAGTATTTAATCCGAAAGTCGACCCGGCTATTTTCGCTATGCCTAAATAATAGTTCAAAACGTATTGATTTTAGATGAGAGACGTAGTAAACGTCTCTTTTTTATTGCCGAATAATCAGTCGCATTTCACCGATTTTACCAAATCAAATACCGATATTTGGGGATTAACGACCTGACTTCTATGAATCACCAATTACTAACCAAATCTATTTTTGCCGGACTGGCGTTTGGTTTTACTACGTTGACAACCCATGCGCAAACGCTATCTGGTTTTATTCCGGGCCGTCAGGCGGAGCAGCTCAAACTCGAATCAGAGTTTAAGAGTAAGCAGTCGTCGGCGGCTTTCAAAAATCACCTCGAAAAACTGAGCAGTGTTCCGCACATTACAGGCTCGAAAGAAAATGAGCAGGTTCGCGATTACATTGCCGAAACCATGCGCCGGGCGGGCTGGCAGGTCGATATTTATCCGCACGACGTATTGCTTCCAAAAGGCCCCGGCGAAATTGCGGTAGAGCTGGTCGAACCGATACGTCAGCCACTGAATATTAGAGAGTTTTTATTTAAAGAAGACAAATATAGCAGCGATCCTCGACTCACGCCCGGCTATAATGCCTGGTCAGGTTCGGGCGACGTAACGGCGGAAGTGGTATACGCCAACTACGGTCGTAAAGAAGATTTTGAGCAACTGAAAGCGATGGGAATTTCGGTGAAAGACAAAATCGTTCTGGCTCGGTATGGCGGTAACTTCCGGGGTTACAAAGCCCAGTTTGCGCAGGCTGCCGGAGCCATCGGTGTTATCATTTTCACTGACCCCGCCGACAGTGGCTACATGCGCGGACTCACCTTTCCCGAAGGCCCTTATTACAGCGAGAGCGTGATTCAACGCGGTTCATTGATTACTACACCCTACACCGGCGACCCACTTACACCAGGCGAGGCAGCCCTGCCAATGGACGCCAAAAACACACCTAAACGTCTCGACTTAAAAGACGTAGTACTTCATAAAATTCCGGTTACACCCCTCCCCTACGGTTCAGCCACCGAAATCCTGAAACGTATGATGGGCGCTCGCGCGGTTCCGGCAGGCTGGCAGGGAGGTTTGCCATATACGTATCGTCTCGAAGGCGGTTCTGCCTTAAAAGTCCGGCTGATGGTAAAGCAGGAGAAAGCCATTCAGCGGATTTATGAGGTAGTTGGTACGTTGACTGGGGCCGAATTTCCAGACGAATGGATTATTGCCGGTTGCCACTACGATGCCTGGTCATACGGCGCTACAGATCCGAACTCAGGTACAGCTATGTTGCTGAGTATGACCGAATCGCTGGGAAAACTTGCTAAAGCTGGGCAGCGGCCCCGACGTACCATCAAGGTTTGTCACTGGGATGCCGAAGAACCGGGCGTGATTGGGTCGGCCGAATGGAGCGAACAATTCCGCGACGAACTTACGCAGAAGGGAGTAGTTTACATGAACTACGATGCTGCCGTTTCAGGGCGCATTTTTGGGGCTAGTGCTTCACCATCAATGAAAAAACTGCTTATTGAGGCTACACAATCCGTTCAATACCCCGATTCCAACAAAACGGTTTATCAGCACTGGATGGCACAGAAAGCTATGGGTAGCCCTACACACGTAACAGGCTCGTCGGCGCCGGCAGTGCTGGCCGGTGAACCCAGTATTGGTAATCTTGGGGGAGGCTCCGACCATATTGCTCCGTACATGCATATTGGCATTCCAGCGCTGAGTGCCGGTATGGAAGGCCCTACGCTTTATCATTCACAGTACGACGATTTGTATTTCTATGATAAGTTCGCCGACCCGACTTACAAGATGGGCGCAACGATGGAACAGGTTGTGGGAACCATGACGCTACGTCTGGCCAACGCCGATCTGGTTCCTTACGACGTAGCACGCTACCCCGCCGACCTGGCTATTCACCTGAAAGCAGCCGAAAAAGCGATTCAGGCCTACGCGCCAACGTACTCGATTGCTACGTTGCTGACGGCGGTCGATGCGCTGAAAAAGAACGCCGACGCCTGCGAGACAGCTCGTCAAACCTATCTGAAGGCGGGTCGTACTGACAAACTGATTGAATTGAATAAAGAACTCCGTATGCTTGAACGCTCATTCATCGACCCAAAAGGTAATGCTTTCGGCGGCTGGTATAAGTCGCTTTACGCGTCATCTGATCCGAACAGCGGATACGCGTCGTGGATGCTACCCGGACTTTTATATGAAGCATCACTTAAATCAACGGCGAACCTTCCTGATCTGGAAGTCCGCTACAAAAAAGCGATTCAAACCCTGAGCGATAAATTACAAATGCTTGCACAGGGAATGGGCACACCAGCGGCAATTGGAGGAAGCAAATAGGCAATTGTAACGTAGCATTGAGCACTATTGCTCAGTCTTACTGGAAAGGGACTGATTACTTTTGGTAGGAGGCAGGAGCGAGGAGGGTGGAATTTGAATCATAAATTCACTGCCTTTCCCGACTTCGCTTTTGACCCAGATGGACCATTTATGGGCGTGAATGATACGTTGCACATAGCTAAGCCCTAATCCGAAACCCTTGACGCTGGGCTGATTGCGATCGTGTACCCGGAAAAATGGCTGAAAAATTTGTGAAACCAGTTTGGGTGGAATCCCAACTCCCCGGTCTTTGATAGCTATAGTCAGTCCATCCCGATTGGTAGTGGTCTGGATGGTAATTTCGGGTTCGCCGACACTGTATTTAATAGCATTATCCAGCAAATTGTAAAATACGTTGGTGATGTGAAGCCGATCAGCCAGGAGATGCGGATCAGTTCCTGCAAGTGTCAGTTTCAGATAATCGCCATGACGTTCGGCCACGGAACGTAGCAGGTGGTGCAGTTGAATAGGTTCGGGGTTCACTACCAACGTATTACGGTCGGCGCGGGCCAGTGTAAGCATGGTTTCGACCTGCTGCTGAAGTCGTTCGGTCTCCTCACGAATAATACGAACATATTTCTGCGTGCGTTCCGGCTGGTCGCGGGCAATGGGCGAATCCAGAATATCGGCCGACATGCGGATGGCACTGATGGGTGTCTGAAACTCATGCACAATCGAATTCAGGACTTCCGTCTGCACAACGGACGCTGGCTGGCGACGTAACAACCACCAGACCAGGTAGCCAATGATCATCTGCGTGACCAGGACAAGACCAAATAAGGTAAGCCAACGTACCGATGGAGAAAGTGTAGAAACCAAATCAACCAGCGCATCCCATTTCCAATATACTATTCCCCCCGTGCCTACTAGAACGAGAAGTACCCACGCTAATATCCGATAGGCTGTAGAACGGTGCAGCATAATGCTGGCTTAGGCTGTCATTTATGGACGGTAAAGAAGCTAAATTAATTAATTAGGTACAAGCAGAAATTACGTAAATGCAAATAAATGTTATGATGACAACTATTAAATATTATGTAATTGCAAAAAGAGCCTGAATTAGCAGGCTCTTTCGATCAACAAAAAGTTAGTATATTAAGCATTTTCGGAAGCGGCTGCTGGAGCAGGCGTAGCGGTTGCAGTTGCTTTAGCTCTAGGAGCTGGTGATTTTTTCGGAGCTGGTTTTGCAGCAGCGGCTGGCTTCGGCGTCGGGCGAGCTGCTTTTACAGCATCCGTTGCAGACTCAGCTACTTTGTCGACTGCCTTGTTAGCAGTACGTTTTGCATTCTTTTCGGCTTTAGCCAGATTCTTCTTAGCCTTAGCCGTTTCTTTCTTCACTTTCTTGGCCGGCTTGGCTGCTTTTTTCTCAGCACTGTGCATGAGTTTAGCCAATTTTTTCGCCAGTTTCTCTGCCGATTTCTCGATAGATTTTTTCATTTTTTTGGTGGCTTCACCGGCTTCACTTAGCTTGGTTTCAATCGAACTGACGATTTCGGCAGTCAGCGATTTTTGTTTTGTTTTTATGGTTTTGTTCGCCATTGGATTGGTAGGAAAAAATTTACAAATAAATACGGATTTTTTGGCACAATCAAAAGTCCAATATTAAGTTTTTGTTACATTTTCTGGAGAAAATCCCAGCAAATGATGCCAGTTGTTACAGCAATATTCAAGGAGTGTTTCGTACCAAATTGAGGTACTTCAAGCACCAGATTGGCCTGTTGCACAACCTCATCCCGTACGCCTGTCACTTCGTTACCCAACACAAAAGCATACGGTTTGTTTAATTCTGGGGCAAAATCATTTAGCAACACGCTGCCTTCAGCTTGTTCAACGGCTGCAATAACCCATCCATCCGCCTGTAATTGCCCAACAAGTTGCGTTACGTCAGAAACATATTCCCAATCGACCGATTCGGTTGCCCCGAGAGCAGTTTTGGTAATATCGCGGTGAGGAGGCTGGCCGGTAATGCCGCACAAATAAAGTTTCTGCGCCCGGAATGCATCAGCCGTGCGAAACACCGATCCCACGTTATTCAAGCTACGTATATCGTCCAGAATGAGGCAGTACGGGAATTTTTTAGCGGTTTTAAAGTCTTCGACAGATAAACGGTTGAGTTCGTCGAGGGAGAGTTTACGCATTGGTTTGTTTGAGATTATCACGAAGTAGTTGCCGAATATCATGCAACGTATCACGCATTTCGGCCAGAAGAATTTGGTCTGTTTCGGCAGGTTTTTGTCCCGTTCGGGAAGCTATTAATTTCTGACGTTGTTCAAGAATCTGATTTCGGAAATTTTGCGCGTCGATTATTCCAATCAGTTCCATGTTATGCGCCTGATTTGGGCTTTGTCCGGCGGTTTCAAATTTCAGAATACACAAATCGAAATAACGTAACAGCGGCCCCGCGACAAACGTAACATCCTGAATATTTTCGAGCGGAATCGTTTTCTCGACGTGAACAAGAATACCTTTCTGGAAACGTAGCGAACGGTCTGTTAACTCGCATTCGAGGTTACGGAAATAGTGGCTGCTCCACCATTGTCCCGCCCCTAGTAACCAGATGGGTATTAATACGATACCAATTACAGTCACTAGCAGAATAAATGCTACGTAGAGAAGTAAGTACGTTCGAATGATGGGGTTGAACTGCGCTTTTACAGAGAATGCAGGCTCAGTTTGTGTCATGACTGAAAGGGAGGTTATTCAAGTGTACAAAGCGAACAATAAAGGCGAAAATTGGCCAATTTCTCGGTAAATTTTGCTATTTTTGTTTTAATACAATCCAACGAAATTCAGTGAAAACCGCCACCGCAGCAAAGCCTCAGTCGAAGAAAAACGAAACTCCTCTTAATCGCCAGTATAACCAGATAAAAGCCAAATATCCCGGTGCTTTGCTGCTCTTTCGCGTCGGTGATTTTTATGAAACGTTCGGCGAAGATGCTGTTAAAGCCAGTAAAATTCTGGGGATTACGCTCACCAAACGTAACAACGGCGGGTCAAATGAAGAACTGGCCGGTTTTCCGCATCACTCTCTCGATACACATCTCCCCAAACTCGTTCGGGCGGGCGAGCGCGTAGCCATCTGCGATCAATTGGAAGACCCTGCTCTTGCCAAAGGGATTGTGCGTCGGGGCGTAACGGAATTGGTGACGCCCGGTGTGTCATTCAACGACAACGTACTGGATACCAGACGTAACAACTATCTTGCCGCCGTACATTTCGGTAAAGGCGAGGATCAGTTTGGTGTATCATTTCTGGATATTTCGACGGGCGAATTTCTGGCTTCGCAGGGTAATTCGGCTTATGTCGATAAACTGTTGCAAAGTTTCAATCCATCGGAGGTTTTGTACTGCAAACGTAACAGGGCTGAGTTCGGCGTTCTGTTCGGTGATAAGTTTCATACCTATACCCTTGAAGACTGGGCCTTCACCTACGATTTTGGCTACAATTTCCTGAAACAGCATTTTCAGACCACGTCGCTGAAAGGGTTTGGTATTGAAGGGTTGCCCGACGGTATTGTTTCAGCCGGGGTGATTCTACACTACCTCAACGAAACTGAACACAAAGACCTTCAGCACATTACCCGCGTAACCCGACTTGAAGAAGATCGCTACGTCTGGCTCGACCGTTTCACCATTCGCAATCTCGAACTGACAGCTGCCCAGCAGGAAGGTGGCGTACCGCTTATTCAGATTCTGGATCAGACAGTTACGCCGATGGGTGCGCGGCTGCTACGTAAATGGCTGAGCCTTCCGCTCAAGGAAAAGGCCCTGATCGACGAACGGCTGAACATGGTCGAGCTTCTCGCTGGTGATATTGATCTGGCCGATACGTTAGTGAATCACTTACGGCAAATCGGCGATCTGGAGCGATTGGTGTCGAAAGTGGCGGTTCGTCGGATAAATCCTCGAGAGCTGTTGCAGCTCAAACGGTCGTTGCAACACGTATTACCGATCAAGGAATTACTGATCACTGCCTTGAGTCAGCAAGAGTCGCCTTCGCTCAAAAAATACGCCGACCAATTGAATCCCGTTACGTTCCTGCTCGACAGAATCGAAGCTGAACTGCGCGAAGATCCGCCAACGCTTTCGAATCAGGGTGGTATGATTAAATCCGGCATCAATCCTGAACTGGACGAGCTCACGGCCATCGCTTATACGGGTAAAGATTATCTGCTTCAGTTGCAGGAGCGTGAGGTGGAACGTACCGGCATTAGTTCGCTCAAAGTGGCTTATAATAAAGTGTTTGGCTACTATCTGGAAGTGACGCACGCCCACAAAAATCGGGTGCCCGACGACTGGATTCGGAAGCAGACGCTCGTAAACGCCGAACGCTACATTACGCCCGAGTTGAAAGAATATGAGGACAAAATACTGAATGCGGAAGAGCAGATTTTTCAGATTGAGGCCCGTATGTTTAACGAAATGGTGATATCAGCCGGTGAATACGTTGGAGCGATTCAGCAAAATGCCCGTGTGTTATCTGTGCTCGACGTACTGGCATCGTTTGCGCGGATTGCTGTTAAAAATAAATACGTTCGTCCGCAGATCAACGAAAGCAAAGCGTTGACGATCAAAGATGGACGCCATCCGGTTATTGAGCAACAATTGCCCCCGGGCGAACCATACATTCCCAACGATATTTTTCTGGACGACGAAACCCAGCAAATTATCATCATTACTGGTCCGAACATGGCTGGTAAATCGGCTCTGCTACGTCAGACGGCACTTATTGTACTGATGGCGCAGGCGGGCAGTTTTGTACCTGCTACGTTGGCTGAAATCGGGATTGTCGATAAGATTTTTACGCGGGTGGGAGCTAGTGATAACCTATCGCGGGGCGAAAGTACGTTCATGGTCGAGATGACCGAAACGGCCAGTATTCTGAACAACCTCAGCGAACGTAGTCTGGTGCTGATGGACGAAATTGGTCGGGGAACGAGTACGTATGATGGCGTGTCGATTGCCTGGGCGATTACTGAATACCTGCACAATAAAACCGATTGTCGCCCCAAAACGCTGTTTGCTACGCACTACCACGAACTGAACGACCTGGCGAGTGATAACCAACGTATCAAGAATTTCAACGTAGCGGTAAAAGAGTTAGGCAACAAAGTAATTTTCTTACGTAAGCTGAAAGAAGGAGGCTCGGAGCATAGTTTTGGGATACACGTAGCACAAATGGCCGGAATGCCCGCCCAGATTGTGAATCGGGCCACCGAGATTTTAAAACAGTTAGAATCGTCGCACGGCCGCGAAAACAACAAGGAACGTATCAGGGAAGCTGTTCCACAGGAACGTGAACTGGCGCTACGTATCATCGAATCGGGCGACCCCAAATCCGAAGCCATCAAAGAAAAACTACGCACCATCGACGTAAACCGCCTGACACCCATTGAAGCTTTACTGAAGCTGAATGAACTACTGAAGCTGGTGGAGTAAAGGAAAAGCGGTTACTTACTTTTGACAATAATGGTTATTTGTTACCCTATGATATTGTTTCGGTTGAATGGGAAACGGTTGTGCAAACATTCGGTGGTAATAGATGGCGTCAAAGTTTATTGAGTGATTATGCGCTTTTTACAGAGGTATTTCGTAATCATTTGCCAGTAGCTCATAGACAGTGGATTGGCGGCAGTTTCGTCAGTAATTTGAAAAAACCGGGTGATATTGACGTAATCGTGTTCATTCTACACACGCATTTTTCTCATGTCGAAAATGAGTTAAAACAATTGAAAAAGAATGGGTAGGCAGAGTCGATTGTTATTTTGTCGAGATATACCCACCAGACCATCGGAAGTATGAAATAGGTCGGTCTGATGAATTAACTTGGTATCACTTTCTTCGAACCGATCGCCGAAAACACCAAAAGGAATCCTTGAACTAAATGTTGCTTATGGAAATTAATGATGAACTGGAAATCCAGCTTTTCCATACTCTTGAACAGGTCAAACAGATGAATGAAGCCATTCGTCGTCACCAAGGAGCTTATGAACCAAATACATTTATGATCGAGCAATTTCAGGAAGTAAAAAATCGACTGACTGATGAGCTTCGATCCTTATTATCGCAGGTGACCGAAATGCGCTGGCAGGCTGCGGCTTGAAAAAGAGTAGCATTTGCTGATGAGAACAAACTCTTTACTGAAATAACCATTAGTAAACAACAACTTAAATGGAATTAAACGTATTAACCGCCCCGCTCACCGTACAGGAGATTGAATGGCGCGTGCAGAGCCAGACCAAAGATGGTCAGAAGATTATTGTGGTGCCGTACATCACCAACCGATGCGTGATGCAACGTTTCGACGAACAGTTTGGCTGGGCCGGCTGGCAAAACGAAATTAAGGAAATTGAAGGTGGATTTTTGTGCACCATTACGGCCGTGCTGCCCGGTGGTGAAGTTGTCCGAAAAACGGATGGAGCCAGCCGAACGAGCGTTGAACCCGTTAAAGGCGGTATCAGCGACGCCATGAAAAGGGCAGCCGTTCAGTTCGGTCTTGGCCGGGCACTTTATGATTTCCCCAAAGTGCTCATTCAAACCACCGACAAATACATTCCTGATTGGGCGACGCCTTTGCTGGACAAAATGGTTGAGAAAATTAACGGTGGAGGCACCGTGCGTGACGTAGTGGTGCTGAAACCCGAGCACGCCAAACCTACAGCTAAAGCTGTATGAGTGATGAACGATGAGGGATAAACGGTCCGCCGTTTATCCCTCATCGTTCATCACTCATCATACATCAAACCACTTGTCGCCCCGACGAACAGTCTGAACGGTAACGATGGTGGGTGCTGATTCGTAAAAATCGAACAACGAACGACCAAGCAGTTCATGACTTACGGCGCTAAGATGCTTCGAATCATCAGGTAGAAAATATTCGTCGCTGGCCCCAATAACCGAGTTAGTTTCAAAAATGCTTACTAACTGTTTTTCCGCAAGTGACAACATGATGTTGCCGCTGCGTTGGCTCAACCACTGTTCCAGCGGATGTTGGTTCGGGAAGGGAGTCAGTAACAGAACTTTATGCCGATAAGGTCGTATCTGCTTTAACAATGCGCCGAAATAGGTACGTGAACGAATTGGCAATACCGATGTCAGCAGTAAGCCTAAGCTAGTTTTAAGCCGACTGACGAACGGCATACGCTCATTTTTAAAGCCGACTTCGGGCAGATAAGGCAGTAATGGCTGATTATCTTTGTGCTTACGTACTGGATTTATCGGTTGAATGATCGCAACATCGAGTTGAAGTATAATTAGGTCATACTGCTCCAATGGTAGTTTTTTTAGTGTTGACAGCCCCTGCATCATGCTATGAAACGCATAGGCTTCCACAGACACGGCTTGCCCCGACCGTTTGATTTGTCGAATAAAATGACCTATATAGCTTAATTTACCGCCTGGTAACCCATAGCCGTAGGTATGTCCATCGCCAATTACTAATACGTTCATCTGCTAAGCATTCATGGTGGTGAATTAGCCCTTTTCAGTCAGTACGTAGTCAGGAAGCCGAATGTGGCAGAAATGTTGAAAAATAGTAGCAACCTGTCTGATTCGTGCAACGTTACACGTTGGTAATGCGTAGTGTAGTTATAGTCAGAAACGTTTACATAAATCAATCCAAACTTTGTTTTTTCGGAAATCGTCATCGTTCGCCGATAATGACCTCATTAGTGTCATCAGGGCTTGTCGTGCCAACGACCCAAGGGCGCAACGAACGCTGTTCAAACAATTTTTTGGATATGCAAAAAGTATCTGCCTGCGCTACACGTCGAATATTGAAGAAGCAGAAGACGTATTGAATGAAGGGTTTCTAAAAGCCTTTCAGCATTTAGACAGTTACGACGAAACGCTTCCGTTCAAAGCCTGGCTACGTACCATTCTGGTTAACACAGCGATTAGTCATTATCGCAAAAATCAACGGTTCGAACAGCATAGTTCGCTGGAAAACGGTGAGCAGGTTGCCTTCGACGACGACGTAGTAGATCGGATTGCCGCCGAAGAAATTCTGGCGCTCGTGCAACAACTCAGCCCGACGTATCGAACCGTGTTTATGATGCACGTAGTAGACGGCTACAGCCTCCACGAAATTGCCGGACTTTTAAGCCATAACGAGGCCACGGTACGTTCTAACTTCGCCCGAGCCCGTCAGAAACTACAGTTACTCATCAAACAAGCATATCCATCTTTCGAAAAAGTTGGCCCATCGGCCACTTCACCTTATCATGAAAACTGACCGATTTACCGATATTATCCGGCGAAAACTGGAAAGTATTCGGCCGGACTTCACCGAAAAAGACTGGGCGCGTATGCAGGCCACGCTTCAGCAGGCCAACGTACCGCAGCCAGGAGCGTCGGGCACCGGGCATCCCTTTAGTGGTGGTGTCTGGTCGGCGCAGCCCTGGCTTATGGCTGCCGCAGCCGTCAGCACGGTGGTTCTGGTTACGCTCAGTGTCTGGCAACGACGCGAAATCAATACGTTACGGCAAACTGTAAGCGAACTCTCGAAGCATCGAACCGTAAAGCCAGCACTGCCTGCACCTGATGCTACGTCTCAATCGCAACGTAACACCGACGTAGCAGGCACAACTAAAACAGGCCAGCTTAATGAGCCTGATAAGCAAAACGTTACGTCTCAAAATGCTACGTTGCCAACGAATCTACGCGATACGGTTTACATTACCCGTTACGTAGCGGTTCCATCACGTGGTCGCCCGGAGACTGTGGATGACTTACACGCTGAACCACGAACCAATTCAACACTTGCTCAACGAGGTCCGGCTAACAGCCGCGAAAAAATTCAAGCGGAAACCCATAATGTAGCCAATAATCTACCAACTAATACCGAATCGTATGACGTTTCCTCTACTCCCACTTCCGTTGAAAAAAGCAGTAGTACTACGTCGGACAATCCGGCGATTCAGTCTAATCCAAACTCATCGGGGAATGACCGTGTTGCCGGAAATAAGGGAAATAAAGGGTCCTCAGGTCAGTCGGTTGAAGGTGGCAATACCCGCCGAACGACATTCCCAACCTCGGACTACGTAGCGAATCAGCCGACGAGGGCAGGCAATGCTAATGCAGGAAACTCAGGCAATACAATCATTTCGGATAATTCGGTTGCGGGTACGACCAATGCTGCTCCACAATCCGAAGGCAACGTAACGCCCGAAACAGAAGTTGGTACAGGCGTCGTAGCGTATGAACTTGCTCCAAGTCACACCTTATCGCTGGCATCTGCCAACTGGAATGCATTACTCGCGCAGCGTGCCCGCAAGATGCGTTCGGCCCGAACAACTGTTGTGAATCAGACGCCTACCAGCCAACCTGTTCAGCGCCTTGCTACCCGTTTCCGGGCTGGAGTCGGTGGCGAATTTGATTCACGTCTCTGGAGCGCTGGTGTATTTACCGAAGCCTTGTTTGGCCGTCATTTTATGCTTGGTTTAGGTATTAATCAGGCTACTTACATGAACGGTATGTTCATCACAGCCGACGAATTCGACTTAAGGACGAATCGGGATTTCCGGCGGGAATTTGGGTTTGGCCTTCCACCTACAGTCGATCTCAAAGGCGACGTCATCAATATTGACTCCAAACTGGTACGTGTTCAGTTGCCTATTAGCGTGGGTTATCGCCTGCCACTTAATCAGTCACTGACGATGGTATCGATGTTGGGAACGTATATGGTACTCAGCAATACGGAGCGGGTAACGTATTATTATCGCAAATATTCAAGAGCAGGTTTCACCGAAGCTAATTTCAAGGCCGACCGCCCGGTTGATCTGTTCAATTCAATAGCGTTTAGCCCCGGACTGGAGTGGCAAAATAAACATCTGGTAATTCAGGCAGCGCCAGTAATGACCGTTCCGACCTGCTTTTATACAGCGCCGGGCCCCAACTGGCAACCAACAACAACTATCGGCCTGAGAGCGAGGCTGTTATATCAGTTCTAATAAAACGAATTCGCATAACCAAAAATGGCTCGAACATTACGTGTTCGAGCCATTTTTGGTTGAGTAGGCCACGACAGGCTCTGGCTGTCGTGGCCTTTCTTACTTACTCGCAGAAACGCGCCAGATACGTCCGGACGTATCATCAGCAACGAGCATGGAACCATCCTGTAAGATTGCGATCCCAACGGGACGACCATACACATCTTTATCATTACCTGCCACGAAGCCTGTCAGAAAATCTTCAGGTGTACCGGGTTTTCCATTCTGGAAAGGCACGAAAACAACTTTGTAGCCCGACAATTGCGAACGATTCCAGGAGCCGTGTTGACCAATGAAAGCGCCATTATGATATTTCTCAGGAAATGCCATTTTGTCGTAGAAAGCCAACCCCAGCGAGGCAGTATGTGAACCCAGTGGTACGTCGGGAACAACCGACTTTTTCACTAAATCAGGGCGTTCACCTTTTCGGCGGGGGTCTTCATGCTGACCGAAATAAGCGTAAGGCCAGCCATAAAAAGCTCCTTCTTTCACGCTCGTCAGGTAATCAGGCACGAGGTCATCGCCTAATTCATCGCGTTCATTTACAGCCGTATAAAGTGTTTTGGTAGTAGGTTGCCAGCCCATACCGACAGGATTTCGTAATCCACTGGCAAAAACACGTTCGCCGGTTCCATCTGGGTTGATCTCCAGAATATTTGCCCGTCGAAGTTCGTTCTCGATACCGTGTTCTGCTACGTTACTTCCCGAACCAACCGATACGTAGATTTTCTTTCCATCGGGGCCAGCCAGCAGATTGCGGGTCCAGTGATTGTTGTAGCCACCAGCAGGAAGCTCCAGAATCCGCTTTCCGGGTTTGGTTATTTTCGTTTGTCCGGATTTATAGTCATATCGCATCAGCCCGTCGGTATTGGCGGCATAGAACGTACTGCCCAGTACCAGCATCCCAAATGGCTGATTGAGTCCGGTCAGGAAGATTTCGCGAACTTCTGGTTTTCCATCTTTATCGGCGTCGCGAAAGAGGGTAATGCGGTTTGCGCTAGTACCTTCATTTTCAGACTTACTACGTCCTGTCACGGAGTTTACGACCTTATTTTTGATACCCTTTCGTTCGGTATTAGCCTCCGAAACGAAAATATCCCCATTGGGTGCCTGGTAAATCCAGCGGGGGTTATTCAGGTCACGGGCAAATTCGGTTACGACAAAGCCCGCCGGAGCCTGCGGTGTTTTCCCTTTAGGCCAGCCAAGAACGTTGCTAAAATTAACTGTCGATTTGGTAGCATAAGGAGCCGGAAGGTCCAGCGTTTGTGTGGCAGTTGCTACAGTATCTGCCGATTGGTTTTCCTGTTTTTTCTGCTGATTACAGGCTAAACACACCACCGCCACAGCGGCCGTGCATAAAAATGAAGTCGTTTTCATCGTTGAGTTTGCTTGTTCGGACGTTTTAGTGCTAACTCAGCCAGCCGACATCAAACGTCTGAACAATCAACTCATTGAGCAGCCGTTTGGTTACGGCTTATCTTTTTTCGCTGATAGCTCATTTCCCTCAATAGCCATCGTAAAACCCGTTACGCTTTTTGTAGCGGCATCGCGGGTGAACGTAATGACTGAGCCATACGAACTTGTTGACTTATACGTATCGGCTTTAGGTTGCTTCAGCAATTTATTTTTACCATAGCTATCGGCTTCGCCAAACAACTCACCTTTGTCGGACGTAACGGTGAATTTCTGAATTGGGCTTCCACTAGCGAAGGTGTATGAGCCGGAATAAGCCATTAGCGAGTCGGCAGATGCCGTTTGGGCGTTGGCTGAAGTGGCTAAGGTAAACAGACTGATTATTAGTCCGAAAAAGAAGATTCGTTTCATCGATTAATTGCGGTTTAGAGTTATCGAGATTTTACCATAACGTAGCACGAACAATCAGTGCTACGTTACTTACAAGGTACGTGAAAATTTGGCGTAGGGTATCGGTCCTTTATAAAATATGTCGCTAACAGCTTCCATATCGAATCGGCGGTAAAAGTCGGCGGCATCAAGTCGGGCGTCGCACCATAGCGTAGTGGCTCCTAATCGTTTAGCTTCGGCAATTACGTGATTCAATAACAACGTACCAATACCCTGTCGCTGCCGATCTGGGCGGGCCGCAAATTTCCGAAAACGAGCCGTTTTAGGCGTTTGCTGTTCTGAATTTTTATCATCCAATCCTACAAATAACGAAATCACGGCTACCAATTCGTCGTTCTGAAATGCGCCAAAATGATAGCCTTCGCTGTCGTTCTCCACTTTTACGTAGTCGAACGGTTTGTCTGGCCATAACACTTTGTGGCGTAGTTGATACGTCTGTTCAAACGGAATAGGTCGGATGTCAATCATCAATCAGAAAGGAAGTTTGCCTAAATCTACGTTTCCACCCGTCACAATAATTCCGACTTTCTGACCGGCAAACAAATTCTCATGCTTCAACACAGCCGCCAGCGGCACCGCCGACGAAGGCTCAATTACGATCTTCATGCGCTCCCAAACCAGTTTCATGGCCGCAATAATCTCCTCGTCTGAAACGGTCAGAATAGCTGCTACGTTCTCCCGGATGATACGTAGTGTTCGTTCACTCAGCGTCGTCATCAGACCATCGGCTACTGTATTGATGTACGGCGCTTTCTCGACTTGTCCGCTACGAAAAGACAGAATGGCATCAGCGGCCCCCTCCGGCTCACCAGCAATGACGCGCGTAGTAGGCGATACGTAGTGAACGGCCAGCGACGTCCCACTAAGCAGGCCACCCCCACCTACAGGAGCCATTACTACGTCGAATGGGCGGTCTTTTCCAGCATCTTCCATCAATTCAATGGCGGCCGTGGCTTGTCCGGCAATTACCCGATCGTCATCAAATGGATGCACTAGCACCGCGCCGGTTTTCGCTATTACGTCCAAAACACCAGCTTCGCGCGCTTCGAGGGTTGGTTCGCATTCTATTACGTTGGCGCCATAGCCAAGAACGGCGTCTTTTTTGACTCGGGGCGCGGTTCGGGGCATCACAATATAGGCAGGCATACCTACCTGTCGGGCAGCAAAAGCCACCGCCTGCGCGTGATTGCCCGACGAATGCGTTGTGATAGCAGTACCTTCGTTATTTTGGGCCACCTGCAACACAGCGTTCAGGCCGCCACGCGCTTTGAACGCGCCGATTTTCTGAAAGTTTTCACATTTGAAAAACAACTCGGCACCGCTACGTTCGTTGATGGTCTGATTGGTAAGCACCGGCGTGCGGTGGATGTACGGTCGAATGCGGTCGTGCGCCTGAAGAATGGTATCGAAAGCAATCATACTAAGTGACAAAAGGACGGTGGGCAAATTACAAAGAAAATAGCGGGTGTTCCTACGAAATATTCTGTAGTGTCGTTTGAGGGAATGAGTAACTTGCGATGGATTTATGATTTACGGATTGTGTTTTGCCGAAGTCGTAATTCCTAATCGATAAACCGTAAACCAATCTTATGACAACCAACCGTCGTTCGTTTTTAAAACAAGCCGCTGGCTCGCTGGCCGGTATGGCTTTAGTCCCTAGCTCGTTCGCCCTGGCCGAATCACCTAAAAAAATGTGGTTCGATATTTCGCTGGCCGAATGGTCGCTGCACAAAGCGCTGTTCGCCAAAAAAATCACGAATCTGGATTTCCCCGGTATCGCCCGTAAAGAGTTCGATATCAGCATTATTGAGTTTGTCAATCAGTTCTTCAAAGACAAAGCAGAGGATAAAACGTATCTGAACGACCTGCTGACACGTTGCAAAGACAATGGTATTTCGAACCACTTAATTATGATCGACGGCGAAGGTAGTCTGGGTGCTGCGGATGCAGCCGAACGAATGAAAGCCGTTGAAAATCACCACAAATGGGTCGAATGCGCGAAATACCTGGGCTGTAAAACCATCCGGGTAAACGCTGCCGGACAAGGAACAGCTGAAGAAGTGGCCAAAGCGGCTGCCGAAAGCTTAAGTAAGTTGGGCGAATTTGCCAAACCGATGAATATCAACATAATCGTTGAAAACCACGGCGGCTATTCCTCGAATGGTCAATGGTTGTCGGGCGTCATGAAGCAGGTGAATATGAAAAACGTTGGTACGTTACCCGATTTCGGCAATTTCTGCATCAAACGTGGCGCAACTGGTTGCGAAGATCAATACGATCGATATAAGGGTACGCAGGAACTGATGCCGTTTGCCAAAGGCGTTTCGGCCAAAACCTACGATTTCGACGAAAGCGGCAATTGTGTCGAAACCGATTACTCGAAAATCCTTAAAATCGTGAAAGACAGCAAGTTCAAAGGTATTGCTGGTATCGAATACGAGGGTAGTAAGCTGGACGAATACGAAGGCATCAAAAAAACCAAAGCATTGCTAGAACGTGTCGGCACTATGGTGTAGACGTACCGGTTTGCTGCCATAGCTATCCCTTTCTCCGAACTCGGAGGGAGGGATAGTTTGTTAGAAGTGTAGACTTATGCTACGTCGAACGTACTAGCAAGAATATTAAACTCCCTCTCAGCCAATTTTTATCCATTTATGAACGTAACCCCCGCTTCTCTTACTACCAGTTTTATTGGCAATGAAGCTGTTGCCGGCAATGGCGATTTTTTTCAGGCATTCGTTCCAATACGTCATGAGTACCTTGCCGACGAGTTTTCCAACGTAACGAGCGGTCAGGCCAATCTGGCTGTTGAGAAAGCTGCAACTGCTTTTCCTATTTATGCCAAATTAACCTCCACGCAACGGGCTGATTTTCTCCTGTTCATTGCCTCCGAAATTGAAGCTCTCGGTGATGAATTAATCGAACAAGCGGTTCTGGAAAGCGGTTTACCCGTAGCGAGACTCACTGGTGAACGGGGACGTACTACTGGTCAATTGCGGATGTTTGCCAACCTGCTGCGTGAAGGTTCCTGGGTAGATGCACGTATCAATCCGGCCCTACCCAACCGCCAGCCACTCCCCCGCCCCGACCTTCGCCGAATGCTGGTTCCGCTGGGACCGGTAGTGGTATTTGGGGCCAGTAATTTTCCGCTGGCTTTTTCAGTAGCCGGTGGTGATACTGCATCGGCGCTGGCCGCTGGCTGTCCGGTTATATTTAAAGCACATCCATCACATCCCGGTACGTCGTCGCTGGTTGGAAAAGCCATCGTTTCGGCGGCTGTAAAAGCGGGAATGCCCGATGGCGTTTTCTCATTGCTTCACGCCAGCAACGAAACAGCTCAGGAACTTGTAGCCCATCCGGCCGTCAAAGCTGTAGGTTTTACGGGGTCCCGAGCGGGTGGAATGGCCTTATTGAAAGTGGCCCAGTCCCGACCCGAGCCGATTCCGGTCTACGCCGAAATGAGCGCCGTAAATCCAGTTGTCATTTTTCCGGGGGCTATCCAGAAAAATGCGGTGGCCGTCGCATCAGGCCTGGCGGCATCTGTTACGTTGGGAGTTGGTCAATTCTGTACCAATCCAGGGCTGGTTTTTCTACTCGATTCTCCGCAGACAGAAGTCTTTCTGGAAACAGTTGCAGAACGTATCAGAGCATCGGCACCGGCCACGATGCTTAATGCAGGTATTTGCCAGAACTATCAGCGGGGCGTCCAAAACAGCCGAGTGTTACCCGGTGTACACGTACTGGCCGAAGCTGAAACAGACGCCGAAACCAATCGCACCGAAGGGAAGCCAATCGTATTAACAACAACGGCCCCACTATTTCTGAGTAGCCCCGCCCTGGCCGACGAAATCTTTGGTCCTACTACGTTAATTGTAGTCTGCCACACCGAAACTGACATGGCCGAATGCGTCGAAAGCCTTGAAGGTCAGCTAACAGCAACCATCTACGCTACGTCTGACGAGATTAGTAGTTCTGGTTTCGATTGGGTTGCTTTGCTCCAGGCAAAAGCTGGACGGGTATTGTTCGGCGGCTTTCCAACAGGTGTTGAAGTCAGCGAAGCGATGACGCACGGCGGTCCGTTCCCCGCCACCAGCGACAGCCGTACTACGTCGGTCGGAACGGGGGCTATCCTTCGCTTTGTGCGTCCCTTTACGTATCAAAGCTTCCCCGATGAGTTGCTGCCGCCCGCCCTCCAAAACGCAAACCCGCTGGGCATCTGGCGGAATGTTGACGGAGTGATGATGAAGTGATACGTTATCACGTTAAAAAGTAGTAGGGTTGTAACGTTGGTGAGCATTTCATCCAACTTTACAACCCTTCAACTTTATAACACTATAACTTTTTTATATCGTCACACCCGGTTGGCTAACGTAGCGGAGCAGTTCCTGACGCGTAGCCTCTTCTGCGAATTTGCCGCTGTATGATGACGTAATGGTTGAGCTGTTCACATCATGTACACCGCGCGTCGAAACGCATAAGTGTTTGGCGTCGATGATGACTGCTACGTCGTCGGTTTCGAGTACACGCTTGAGTTCGTCGGCAATTTGTACCGTTAGTCGTTCCTGAACTTGTGGACGTTTACAGAAATATTCGACAATCCGGTTCAATTTCGACAGTCCAATTACTTTACCGCTCGAAATGTATGCTACGTGTGCTTTACCGAGGATGGGCACAAAATGATGTTCGCAGTACGTCTGTACCGTAATGTCTTTCTCAACAAGCATCTCATTATACCGAAACTTATTTTCGAATAACGTTGGCTTGGGTTTATTGGCCGGATTTAGTCCGCTAAACACTTCTTTCACGTACATTTTGGCAACCCGTCGGGGCGATCCTTTCAGGCTATCGTCGGTCAGGTCGAGGCCCAGAATGTTCATAATTTCGCGAAAGTGCTCCTCGATCAAATCGATTTTGAAGTCATCGTCCATCGCGAATGCGTCGGGGCGCATAGGTGTATCAATGGACGTAGCACCATGCGCATCGCCGATTTCATCCACCAGTTCGTCGTGCTGGTGCCCGTTTAAAGAATGACCGTTTTGATGATTACCATCCAAAGCTCGGCCGTTAGACGGGGTATTCGACGAAGTTCCGTTCAGTTTCATACAATCTGATTTTAAGCTCTAAGTTTTCGCTTAGATGGGTACGTAAAATAGTGTAAATGACGATGGCAATGTTTTCGGCCGAGGGATTCAGGTCGGCGAATTCTACCGTGTCGAGGTTGAGGTTTTTATGGTCGAATCGTTCAATGACATGCTCTTTCATCAGGTCGCCCAGATATTTCATGTCAATGACGTACCCTGTTTCGGGATTAATCGGCCCGACCACCTGCACAATTAATTCGTAATTGTGCCCATGAAAGTGCGGATTATTGCATTTCCCGTACACACGCACGTTTTTTTCGTCTGACCAGTTCGGATTGTTCAGGCGGTGTGCGGCATTAAAATGTTCCTTCCGAAACACGGCAACCCTCGGGGCAGTGCCCTTATTGGTGTCCGTCCGAGGAACATCCAGATTGGAAGTCTCCATAAAAACGAATCGAAAAAATACCAGTCAACCTGTCGTTACAAAGTATGTGTACAACACAGCGTAGACAGCAGAGCGAGTAGCCAAATCGCTCTTTTGAGTCGGTTAGAGCTATAACACCCGCTTATCCGGTATTGTTCCCACTTATCTACTCAGCAACATATCAGGGAACTAGAGAAAGAAGCACTCCGTTTTGCCCCCATGAAACGCATTCGAAAAACCATGTTCATTACATTATTGATTCTTATTGGTCTGGCTGGCGCTACGTTAATTTTTATGCAACAGGCAGTTTTTGGCAGCAATCCTACCACCACCCGACTTCAACGTATTGAACACTCACCCAACTACCGCGATGGGGTTTTCCAGAATCTGGAGAAGACGGCGGTGATGCGTGAAGAAGCGTCGTACATGACGATGATGAACGACTTTTTTCATAAAGACAAAAACAACATTCCACCGTTACCGCTACCCTCTGTAAAAACCGATCTCAAAGCACTTCCTGATGATAAACCTACAATTGTCTGGTTCGGACACTCGTCGTACCTTATCAAATCGAAGGGCGTTACGTTGCTTATTGACCCGGTTTTCAGTGGAAACGCGTCGCCTGTGTCGTTTTTTGGTGGATCATTTGCCGGTTCTGATGTATACGATGTCGATGATATGCCGAATATTGACATGTTGATTCTTTCTCACGACCACTACGACCACCTTGATTATAAGACGATTACAAAGCTAATTCCGAAGGTTAAAAAATTCTATACGGCGCTGGGTGTCGGTGCTCACCTCGAACGCTGGGGCGTTCCTGCTAATCAGATTGTGGAGTTCGATTGGTCGGAAGGTCAGGCCGTATCATCTGATATTCACCTCACGGCAGTACCGGCTCGCCATTTTTCAGGACGTAGTTTCGCACGTGGAAAAACACTCTGGACGGCTTATGTACTGAAATTACATGGTTACAATCTCTTTCTGGGTGGCGATTCGGGATACGGCAATCATTTTCAGGAGATCGGCGATAAATACGGCCCGTTCGACCTGGCGATTCTCGAATGTGGTCAATACGGCAGAGACTGGCCTAATATTCACATGTTTCCGGAAGAAGTGGCCGTAGCCGCGCAGGATTTGCGGGCACGAACGGTATTGCCGGTTCACTGGGCGAAATTTTCGCTTGCCATGCACGCCTGGAATGAACCCATTCAGCGACTCCTGAAAAAAGCGAACGAAGTGGGGTTAGATGTAGCAACACCCAAAATTGGCGAACCGATTGTCCTGAATTCGACGTATCCAAGAACAGTCTGGTGGAATTTCTGAAACGGGATGAAAAAAGATTAAGTTTGCAACTTTGACTATTCAACAAAATCAGATAAATCCGTTAATCTGATAAATCCCGGTTCAGACAATGATTTCTGCCCCTCCTAAAACCCAGAATTACACCGGTCCGCTACTTATTATCGGTGCCCTCTTTTTTGTTTTCGGTTTCGTAACCTGGACCAACAGCGTATTAATGGCCTTTTTTAAACAGGCTTTTAATCTAAGCACGGTTGGTTCAAGCCTTGTTGCTTCTGCATTCTTTATCTCGTATACCTTGATGGCGATTCCATCGTCGGCAGTGCTGAAACGGACAGGTTTTAAGAATGGCATGTCGCTGGGATTACTAGTTATGGCGGTCGGTACGTTGGTATTTGTGCCAGCAGCACGCGCGTTTTCGTATCCGCTGTTTCTGGTTGGTCTGTTTCTCATTGGCGTTGGCCTTACGGTGTTGCAAACAGCGTCTAACCCGTATGCAACGATTCTCGGCCCTCGCGAGAGTGCCGCCCAGCGAATCAGCTTTATGGGTATTGCGAACAAACTGGCCGGTATCATTAGTCAGCGCGTTTTCGGCAGTTTATTACTGACAGGTGCCAGCGTTGCTGTAGGCCCTCAAAGCTTAGAGAAAGTTGTTACTCCCTATCTGATTTTAACAGGAATTCTGGTGCTGTTAGCTGGTCTAATCCGACTATCCAATTTACCTGAAGTATCTGAAGAACAAGACGATTCACCTGCCGATGCTACGTCGCACACGAGCGTATGGCAGTTCCCGAATCTGGTTCTGGGTGTAATTGCGCTATTTTGCTATGTTGGAGCCGAAGTGATTTCTGGCGATACGATTATTAACTATGGTAAAGCCATTGGATTCGGGAATGACGAAGCCAAGTATTTTACTGAATACACGCTTTACGGTTTGCTGGCGGGTTATTTGCTCGGTATTCTAGCCATTCCGCGTTGGATTTCGCAGCAGAACGCGCTACGTTATGGTATGATTCTGGCGATAATTCTAACGTTTGGCGCTTTACTCACCGATGGTTTTAATTCTATTCTGTGCATTGCTCTGCTTGGTTTTGCCATCGCCCCGACCTGGCCTGCCATCTGGCCATTAGCGTTGGATCGGCTAGGGAAATTTACAAAGATTGGGTCGGCTCTGCTCATTATGGCCATTGCGGGTGGTGCCTTACTGCCACCATTACACGGTTATTTATTCGACCATATCAGCCCTAAAATGTCTTACGGTCTGCTACTTCCTCTCTTTGCCTTTATTCTTTACTACGCAACAGTAGGCTATAAAAAGACAAGTTGGTGATAGGTAGCAAAGGCCCCGACAGCCAGAGCCTGTCGGGGCCTTTGCTACATTCTGGCAGCTCGTTGAGCAGGCAGCCAGGATGTCAATACGGTAATCAGGATTACCAGAATCCCCGTCATAGCAATATCGCTGGTGTCGAGTTTAACGGGATAGGCATCGATAATTGAACTGACGGTACCCATGCCAATAAAGCCGTATTTTTCCTGAGCAAGGCAAATGACAATTCCTAATATTAACCCCGTTACGGCCCCCAACACGGCAATTAATGCGCCTTCTATCAGGAAAATTCGACGTACCATTCCCCGCGTAGCGCCCAACGCGTACAAAATCTGAATGTCGGCCTTCTTTTCAATGACCAGCATCGATAAGGAGAAAAATATGTTGACCGACGCTACCAGAATAATGAACGAAAGCGCCAGAGCCACCAGAAACTTTTCGATACGTATCGTTCGGTATAGATCGGTATTCAGGTCATCGCGGCTCTGAACATTCAATTCATTACCAGCCGCTTCCTGAAGTGCCTGCTTGGCGATTTCTTCGTTAGTGCCCGGTTTCAGTTGTATTTCAAGACTCGTTACGTCGTCGGAAATGTAGCCAAATAAGGTTCGTGCTACGTCAAGGGGAGCCAGTACGAAATTATCGTAGCGCGATTCGATAAAGAAAACGCCGGAAACCGTCAGCGATTCGCGATTGAAGGCATCAGGATTCAGTACGTTAAATGACTTGTCGCCTTGCGGGTACAACACTTCGAGTGGAGTCAGAATATCGATCGGTGAAATGCCTAAATCGTGCCGAACTCCCTCAGCCACAATCGCATAATTAACGCCATCCCGATTCAGCAGCATTCGTCCTTCGAGCATGGACGAATCAAGTTGTTTGCGCTTTAAGTAGCTGTCGTCCACGCCTTTCAGCTTTATGACGGTGGTTCCATTTGCATAACGGGCCAAGGCATTGTCCTGAGCTACAGATGTTAACAGTTGTACGCCGTCTACTTCACGCAATTTATTGATCAAAGCCGCCGATGCCTTAAACCGTTTTCCCTCTTTCGGCAAAACGGTCATGTCCGCTTCGAACGTCTTGAAAATTTCCCGGTTCAGTTCCTCCATCCCGTTGAACACCGACAACACTACCACCAGCGCCATCGTACCCACCCCCACGCCAAGCATCGAGAGAGTCGAAAGCCAACTGATAAAACTGCGTTTCTTCCGGGAGAAAAAATACCGCCGGGCAATAAAGGAGGGGAGATTCATTCGTTAAAGAGCGAAAGAGTGAATAAGCGAAAGAGTGAGCAGAAGAGCTGCTTTTTCGCTCTTTGCTCCGCTCCGGCGAACTGGTTTCACTCTTTGTCTTCTTCTTCCGGTGCGGGCGGAATTTCCAGGCCAGCGAAGAGTTTGTCCATTTTGTCGGCGTATTCGGCGGTATCGTCGAGGTAGAAACTTAGTTCAGGAACGATACGTAGCTGATGCCGGACGCGGTCGCCGAGGTGCTGACGAATTGTTTTGCCTTTTTCCTGAATCGTTTCGAGCAGCAACTGTTTGTTTTTCGTAGCCAGAAAACTTAGGTACACGCGTGCTACGCTCAAATCGGGCGAAACGCGCACATTAGTGACGGTGATAAACGCGCCGTTGAACAAATGCGGGACCTCGCGCTGAAAAATTTCACTTAGATCTTTCTGTATCTGCCGCGCTACTTTCTGCTGTCGTTTCGATTCCATATTCTTTAAAATACTACGTATTAATTCAACGATAGATTAACCGAATAGTTCAAGTCAACGTATCGCCTGTTAACGATCAATACTGTTCGTCTATTTCTTCGTTTGCAAATATCCGCTCAATTTTCCGTTCTGCCGAAATTGACCTTAATTTTACGGAATTAGTTGCCAGTCATCGGTCGAGAGTCACCAGTCGTCAGGAAAGTGAAAATCGACTAACGACTGGTGACTCTCGACTGTCGACTACTAACTACCGACTCGTTTTGCTACGTTTCTTTCAATCGTACTTTCCTTATCAATACGTTAGCCTGCTGGGTTTGCTGGTACTTATCCGGCTGCCCTTGCTGCTGAATTCGTTTCCGCTGCTGATTCCAGAACTGAACTGGATGATTGTGGGTGAACAAATGAGTCAGGGCGACTTACTGTACCGCGACATCTGGGATAGCGTTAGTCCACTGTCGGCGCTGGTGTACTGGGGGCTCGATACGTTATTTGGTCGCTCGCCCCTTGCGCTGCACGGAGCCGCTACATTGGTATCGGTCTTTCAGATCGTTTATTTCAATTACCTGACCAACGCACGCGATGTGTACCCAGATCGTACCTTCTGGCCGGGGCTTTTCTACATGCTGTTCATGCACATGTCGTTCGACTGCCTGACGCTGTCGCCGGTGCTGATGTCTACGAGTTTCCTGCTGCTGGCTTTTGGTACGTTGATTCGGCAGATGGAACGGCGGGGTGCTACCGACGAGGTCTTTGAAGTTGGCTTTTACATCGGCATTGCTACGTTATTTTATTTGCCTTCAGCACTATTTATTCTGTGGGCGGCTTTGTCGCTTCTGTTTTATACCGGTGCTACGTTCCGTCAGTATTCGCTGTCGTTATTTGGTTTTTTATTTCCAGTTGCCAGTACAATTTTATTCTATTACCTCTTCGACAGCTTCGACGACTTCAACCGCAATTTATTGGCATCTGTATTCCGAGTGCGGCAGTATTCACTATCTGATTTTCAGTCGTTGATTGCGTCTTTGCTGATTCCGTTGGGTCTGGGTGTATTAGGGTTCCTGAGTCTGTTCAACAGTAGGAATCGATACGGTAATTTCCAGCAACGTGTCCAGCAAATCATGGTTATCTGGTTCGTTGCCGCCGTATTGACTATTGGGTTGATGCCGTTTCTGGCACCGATGGCTTTTCTGAGTTTTGTGCCCCCAATGGCCTATTTCAGCTATTTTTATTTCGAGAACGTCCGCAAAGCCTGGTTGGCCGAAACGGGTTTTATCATTGCGTTCAGCCTGATTTTATTACTGTTCTATCAGGGTTCGCTGGGGTTGATTCCAGGGGCTGAACTGGGACGGTTGAGTAGCCTTCAGGTGCAGAAGTCGCCCTTGCCGCCCAACATCCAGAATCAGCGTATTCTGATTATTGGCGAAGATTTGAGCGCTTACCGGCAAAATCGACTGGCCACCCCGTATCTAAACTGGGATCTTGCCAAATACGACCTGAAAAATCTGGATAATTATGAATCGGTCATTAACGTATTCGACCATTTTCGAAACGATCCACCCGACTATATTATTGATCGGGAAAACGTAGTAGAGAAGCTGTTTCAGCGTGCACCTGGTTTAGCTGGCCTTTACGAAAAAACGGCGGTTAACGACGTTTATAAGCGGAAGTGAGTCTGGTTATTATTATTTGTCATGCTGACGAAGGAAGCATCTTAAGTCATCCAACGTTCTAGCAAGGAAAATTTAAGATGCTTCCTTCGTCAGCATGACAAAAAATAAATCACGTATTTTGGGACATTATCCATTCACTCCTCATTCACAATGCCTTCCTTTACCAATAAACGCACGAACCTCTACATTTTTCTAAGTGCCGTTTTCCTGACCAATGCGCTCGTCGCCGAAATCATTGGGGTTAAAATCTTTTCGGTCGAAACGTTGCTGGGCACAAAACCTGCTCAGATTCACCTGCTAAGCGATTTTGTTCTGGATTTTAACCTGACTGCCGGAGCGGTTATCTGGCCTTTTGTCTTCATTACGTCCGACATTATCAACGAATATTTCGGCAAAGCGGGCGTACGACGTATTTCATTTCTGACGGCTGGTTTTGTTGCCTACAGTTTTCTGATTATTTACGCCGTCACTACGTTGCCGCCTGCCCAGTTCTGGCTCGATGTGAACGCGAAAGATGCCGCCGGAAATACGATTAATATCGATAACGCTTTTCAGATGATTTTTCGCCAGGGACTTGGTATCATTATTGGGTCGTTGACGGCGTTTCTGATTGGACAGGTATTGGATGCGTATGTGTTTCAGTCGCTACGTAAAATTACAGGCAGTCGGAAAATCTGGCTTCGCGCCACGGGGTCTACCCTTATTTCTCAACTGATCGATTCGTTTGTGGTGCTGGGAATTGCCTTCTACGTGTTCGGTAACTGGTCGCTGGCGCAGGTGGTGGCAGTTGGGATTATCAACTACATGTACAAAGCCTTTACGGCGGTTTTACTGACGCCTTTGCTCTACGTTGCCCACTACTTTATCGATCAATATCTGGGTAAACAACACGCTGAAGAATTAGCAAATGAATCGGCGATGAGTTCATTTATGTAATATCGATACGTTGTTTTTCTGTTCGCGTTCGGGTGCTCTGTCACAGAGTATCCGAACGCTTTTTTATTACCAGTAGGTCAGCAATTCCAAAAAATTCGACTATAAAATTTCCAATTAAATACCGGTAAAAAAATATTCTATCTTTTTAGGTAAATAGTCAAAAAACACTATTATATTCATTATACTTATTTCAATAGTTAATCAATTGATTGTCTGGTAACTAACTATCAATAAGTATCATATTATCCTGTGATACCAATAGTCAATTATACCTATGAAAACAATTCTCCCTATTTGTCTTATTTGGCTACTCTGGCAACCAGCAACTGCACAGCTTGTTTCCACTACGTTGGTAGCTCACGGTGCTATGTGGCGCTACTCCGATAAAAGTTCTACTCCACCCGATCAGGTGGTCGGTCCTACTACGTATACCTGGAAAGATCTTGGTTATGACGACAGCAGTCCTACCTCGTGGTCGTCAGGAGCTTCGGAACTGGGGTATGGTGATGATGACGAAGCGTCAAAGATTAACTATGGACCCGAGAATGATAAGTACCGTACAGCTTATTTCCGGAAAACGGTTTCCGACGTCTCTTATCTAAATCGTTTTCGCTACAAGGTGCGCTATAAACGCGACGACGGTATTGTGATTTATCTGAACGGCGTCGAAATTCGCCGGGACGGTATGCCCTCGGGCGTTATTACGTATTTAACCTCGGCCACGCTTAACGCCGAAGAAAGTATATTCCACGAATTTTACATTCCAAATGGAGCGCTTCGGTCGGGGAATAACGTCATTGCAGCCGAAGTTCACCAGATTGGCCCGACTAGTTCCGACCTAAGCTTTAGTCTGGAATTTATTGCCGAATCGAATAACAATACGTTAGCAGCCAGTGGGTTGCCCGTTACATCCCTTTCGTCGACCAACTGGAAATATAGCGATAATGGTGCTGATTTGGGGACGAGCTGGCGTAATCTGGCCTACGACGATTCGTTCTGGCAGCAAACTAACATTGGCTCGCGTGTACGTATGGGCTATGGCGAAACGAATGACCCCAATCAGGCGACCGTCGACCCGGCCAGCAGCGATCCATACGACGCCAATACGTATACCAATTACATCAGCTATGGACTCAATCCAGCCAATAAATTTCCGACGACCTATTTCCGTAAGAAAATCAATATCCCCAATGTAAATGCCAATCCCGGCTACGAGATTCGGTTCATGCGCGACGACGGCATTCTGATTTACGTGAACGGTTCTGAGTTACCCCGTGACGCTAATGGAAATACCAATAATATGCCCGGCACTCCGGTTTCTTATACTACGTTGGCAACGGCCTCCGTCGATGCACCCGCCGAAACAACCTGGTCGGCCTGGCAACCTATTAGTACGTCCCTGCTTCAGAATGGTGATAATATTATCGCGGCTGAAATTCACCAGGTTGGCCCAACTACGTCAGATATTACGTTCAACATTGAAATACGGGTGCCGGGAGTTCCCGAAATTACTCGTGGACCCTACCTGACGCTGGGTACCAAAACAGGAGCAACCATTCGCTGGCGCACCAACGTAGCAAACATTGGCCAGGTAACGTACGGGCTTTCTACCACCAGCCTGACGGGGGTAGTGAGCGAACCCAGCAGCACTACCGAACACGTCATTCAACTCACGGGTCTCCAACCTGATAAGCAGTATTTCTACACAGTGGGTACTACGTCAGCTATAATTCAGCAGGGCACCGATAATTATTTTCTGACGGCTCCTCTGGGGAATACAAAGCGTAAAATCCGGATAGCTGCTTTTGGCGACTGCGGTTCCAACGAAACCAACGATAACCAGATTAAGGCACGCGACGGATTTCTGGCGTTCCGGGGCAATAATCCCATCGATTTATGGATGCTCATTGGCGATAACTCGTATGATGGCGACGACCCGACCTACCAGACAAAATTCTTTAGCCGCTATCAGACCACCAGTCTGATGAAAAATTCGATGATTTATGCGATTCCAGGCAATCACGATTATAATAATTCTCCCACACTGGCCGAGAATCATAACATTCCCTATTTCGACATATTTAATTTTCCGACCAATGCCGAAGCGGGGGGCGTGGCTTCGGGTACCAAAGAATGGTATTCGTTCGATTATGGTCCCATCCATTTTGTGATGCTCGATGGCTATGGGCGACGTAACGTGGGCGGCATACAACGGCGTTTTTACGAAGATACGCTCAACCATCCGCAGGTAATCTGGCTAAAGGAGGATCTGGCAAAAACAAACAAAAAATGGAAGATTGTGTATCAGCACTATCCATCCTACAGTCAGGGGTCGCATAACTCGGAGAATTCATCCACTGATGCCGATATGGTTGCGATTCGTCAGGTCATTAATCCTATAATGGAGCGTTTCGGCGTTGATATGGTGATTACCGGGCACAGCCACGTGTATGAGCGCTCGTACCCGCTGCATGATCTTTACAGCGCCAACAGCATGACGCCCTATTCGAACAATCCATCGGCATTCCGCTTCGCCGGCGACGAAAGCAACGGACGATATGATGGGTCGGGCGGATCATGTCCGTACAAAAAAACGGCCGAGAAGAAAAAGCAGGGAACGGTTTACGTCGTGTCGGGGTCGGCAGGGGCGCTGGAAAAAATTGCGGGATTGGGCAATCATCCGGCTATGGTATACACCCAGAAAGACATTGGCGGGTCGTTTTATTTCGAAGTGGAAGACAACCGGCTGGATGCCAAATTCCTTCAAAATCTGAATACAAACCCGCCCTACAGCTACAACATTGCCGATCAGTTTACCATTCTGAAAGACGTTGGTATTCCCCAGTCGCTGACGGTTGCCAGTGGGCAATCTGTTACGTTAACGTCTCCGTTCATCAGCAATTACGTCTGGACCAATCCGGCAGACCCTGGTTTTTCGGCAAGTAGCCGATCGGTGGTGATTAGCCCGCCGGTAGGCACGCATACGTATCAGGTACGCGATGTGCAGAACTGCGTTCAGAATACATTCACGGTTCAGGTAAGCAATACGCCATCTCCTAACATGCAGACCGTTAAAATTGGCGACTGGAACGATCCTACTATTTGGTCAGGGAATCGGGTACCCGGCCCCAGCGATCAGTTGCGTGTGAAGCATCTGATCACCATTCCCGATAACACGACGGTTTTTGCCCTGAAGGTAACCTACGATCCTGGCATACAAATTCTACATGGGCAAAACGCCTATTTGAAATTGCAACCGTAAAGTGTAGCCTGGACGGCTACGTCCGGGAGAAAATACGTCTGTTTACACCCGGACGTGGCTGTCCAGGCTACATTCTTCAATACCGTCCACCCGGCCTACGACGGTTCCAGGCCGGGTGGCCTTCAACGGCGGGCAGTTGGTGAGGGCGTTTGGTAAGTCCTGTCGTATCAGTAAGTGCCTGCATAAACGCGACCAGGGCATGTTGTTCATGAGCCGTCAGACTAAGCGAGTCTTCGGCCAGGGTCTGCCCTTCAACGTCGACGCCGATTCCTTTGCCACCACCCCGGTTATAAAAGTCAACGACCTGTTCCAGCGTTTTATAAGCGCCATTGTGCATATACGGAGCCGTCAGAGCCGCGTTACGTATGGTCGGTGTTTTGAAAGCAAATCGGTGAAGGTTTTTTCCAAACGGGCCAAATTTCCCTACGTCAGCATCGAGTCGGGCACGGGTCGTTTTCGGGCGACGGGGTACACCAATAATTTCGCTCTCCACTTTCTCAAAGTGGGGTGGTACGTATCCATTGTAAATCGGAAAGAAATGGCACGTAGCACAACGTCCTTTCCCCAGAAACAGGTTGAATCCCAGTCGCTCATCGTCTGATAGTGTTACGTTCTCACCGCGTAAGTAACGGTCGGGGCTGGCATTCAGACTCGTCAGGCTGCGAACGTAGCAGGCCAGTGCGTTACGTACGTTGGTGGACGTAATCCCATCCGGGAAAGCTTCGGCAAATAAGCTTTTGTACTGAGAACTGGCACCCAATTTTTCGACTACCTGTTCGGGTGAGGTGCGCATTTCGTGAGCGTTTTTCAGTACGTCGTGCGCCTGATCTTCCAGATAAATCACCCGCGAATCGTAGAACTGCGCCTTCTGCAAACCCGCGTTCAGCAACGTAGGCGCGTTGCGATTGACCCGTTTGATGGGATTTCCGAAAGCCCGGCTTTTGCTACGTCCGTCCGTAAAGGCCCGTTCGGGCTGGTGGCAGGAAGCACAACTTCGGGCATTATTTCCTGACAATAGCGGATCGAAAAATAAAGTCCGACCCAACGCCACTTTCTGGGGGCTAGTGGCAAACGCGCTAAAATTTGTTACGTAATCAGGCCGGAACGCGCCCGAATCTGACAACGTAGTAACGGCTGGCGACAGAAAACGCCCGCTCGCCGGAGCCGGAATTTTCAATTCCTGGCGCATCTGCTGCAAGGCCCGACAAAGCGGATAAAGCTGCTCTCGAATGAACGTAACACGGTCGAACGTAGTGAAATCGGTTGCCTGTTCCAGCGCCTGAATTGTCGTTTGCCAGCGCTGATTAACCTGAGCTGCTAAAGGCTGTTGCAAGCGTTCCAGATAAGGACGTAACGCCGAATGCATGGTCCGCAACGACGTAGCAGCTTCGGGCAGACCACTACGTGTTTCGGGCGCATCGTAACCGGTAATACCCAGCGTCAGAAGTCGGAATAGTTGCTGGCGGACGGCTTCCAGAATTTCGGTATCGTTTATAAGGTTGGCAGGAACTCCTTGCTCCAGCCGCGAGGAGTAAGACAGTAATACGTTCAACTCACGAGTCAGTTCAGCTTTTTGCGTAGAATCGTATTCGGGAAATAAAAAAGGCTCTACGACCTGCAATCCTGTCGGCGGAACAACGCGCTGACCGGGTTCGTCAATCTCCGCTTCAGGTACTGGTGGGCCGTTGACGTGCGTCGCCAGAAACGGCTGATAAAATTCCAGTAACCATTCAATACGTTTATACCGTAGTCGACTGCGTTTGAAAGCAATCTGCAATGAATCTGGTGGCGCATTTGTACTGACATAATTGGCCAATTGCTGTACCTGCTCATGAAAGCGCATTTTATCGACCATAAACTGCTGGTACACCGCCTGCCCCGTTGGATCGGGTGGCGGTGGCTTCGGCAGAAATGCCGGAACAGCCATTACCAGAAAAAACAGCGCCAATAGTCGATGCATGAAAATGAGGAATTTCGAAGATGCTACGTAGGCTATATCTCCAAGATACGGCCTACGTAGCATCTTCGAAAATAGTGGATTTTTCCAGAAAGAGAGTCAACGTTGATCACTAATTCGCCGAATATTATCCAGCAAAATAGCCGTAGCGATGCCCACATTGAGCGATTCGGCGTTTCCATAACGAGGAATGGTAACCCGCTGCGTTACGTATTGTGCTACGTCGGTGCTGATGCCATTCGATTCGTTTCCCATCACCAGATACCCTGACGTAGCAAAGCTTATAGAATGTACATCGGCTCCATCCAGAAACGCCCCGTACACTACGTTGGTCGGCTGCTGGACCGTTTTTTTTAGAACCTGTACTACGTCGCCATACCACCAGTTTACACGCGTAAAAGAGCCTTTACTGGCCGAAATCACTTTGGGATTGTAGACATCTGCCGTGGTACTGGAACACAGAATTTTTCGAATTCCGTACCAGTCGGCAATACGTAGTATGGTTCCCAGATTGCCGGGATCGCGTATATCATCTAAAATCAGGACAATCTCATCGGGTTCAGCCAATAGTGGTACGTTTTCTTTCGTTTTCACCACAGCCAGCGCTGCATTGTTACTTTCGAGCGTACCCATGCGCGTAAGTTCGGTGGCCGACACGATTTCCACAGGAGTTCGTTGGCGGTCTGTCAGGTGAGCGTTTTCTTTGTAAAATAGTTCGGTAGCAACAAGGACTTCGGTTTCGAAGTTGGATTGAAGTACTTCCTGAACACTTTTGGCGCCTTCGACCAGAAACGCCCCATGCTGTTGCCGGTATTTTTTCTGGTGCAGCGACTGAATGTATTTAAGTTGATTTTTTGAAAGCATGGAGAAAATGTATGCTATAAGATGTATGATGTATGGCTGGCTCGAAAAGCCTATATCATACATCACACATCATACATTAAAAATAGGCTTGCTGATACTGGTTGCTTCTTTGTCGTCCTGTTTTAGCTCGAAACAACTCCGCAGCAACGAATATATTCTGACTTCTCAGACATTTCGGGGCAACAAAACCATTTCAGATGAGAATCTGGAAAGCCTGATTCCCCAAAAACCAAACCGTCGGCTTCTTGGCTTACCCATTACGCCCCAGCTCTGGTTTTATCAGATTGGTCAGCGCAAGTACGACCGCGAAGCCGCCATTCGCGAGTTGCAGGCCAAAACTAACGAATTTGAACAGCAAAGTCAGTTACTGGCCAATCAGCCCAATGCGCTGAAAAAATTGAATCGGCGTTACGAACGTAAGTTAAAAAAGCTTCGCGTAAAGGCCGAAGAAGGTAACTGGGCCATGCGTAATATGGGCGACCCACCTTCCTATTTTGCCGAAAAGGACGCCCAGGCGAACGCGGCCAAAATGCAGAAATATATAGCCGACAAAGGGTTTTTCAATGCCCAGGTCGGATACAAGCTCGATACGTTACGTCGGCGACAGATTCGGGTTAATTACCTGATAGCCGAACACGCTGGGTATTATCTACGGAATGTCTTTTATGAGATTGCTGATCCTCAACTAGATACTATCGTACGGAAATCGCTGGAAGACGCAAAATTACAAGTCGGCGACCGTTTTGATTTTGAGAACATGACGGCGGAGCGAATTCGTATCGAAACACTGCTACGTGATCAGGGTTATTATGCTTTCTCCCGCCAATACATCCGGGCCACCGATGTTGATACAGTACGGCGCGGTACAGACCGGTTTCAGTTAGGCGACACAACCGACCGGAAAGTTGATGTTGTTTTACAGATTGCCAATCCACCAGGAAGGTCGAGCCACCCGATTTATCACATCGGCGATGTAGAAGTACGTATCAGTCCCAACGGCGACACCGACGTACCGGATGCATCAACTGCAGGTGCAAGAGTTCCGGGTGCCTCCCGATACGATACCCTCCAACGTAGTGGCATACGGTATCTGCTGGGAAATCGGAATATATCGCTGTCGTTGCTGGAAAGTAAAATTCTGTTTCGCCCCAACCAGCTTTATAGCCAGACCAATTACCGCGATACGCAGCGTCAGTTGTTTCTGCTCAACCAGTTTAAGTTCGTAAACCTCAATTTTATTGATACAACCAATCGACAATTGCGTACACTCATTACAGCATCTCCGCTCGACAAATACGATTATACCTTCGAGGGAGGGGTATTTGTGCTGGCCCAAACCCGGCCGGGGCCGTTTGCCAACGTAACGTTTCGAGCACGCAATCTATTTGGTGGATTCGAAACCTTTGAAACAACGGTACGTTACGGTCTGGAATATCAGACTGGTTTTGACACCGATCAATCCAGCAAGCAAGCTTTTTATCAATCGAATGAATTTGGAGTTATCAGTTCCCTTACGTTCCCACAAATTCTGTTTCCGGGTCGCGGACGGTTCTTTTTCAACCGATATAATCCACGTACGCAAGTCAGTTTGAGCTTTAACAATACCATCCGGCCCGATTACAAGCGTTCGCTGCTACGTTCGACGATGGCATACAACTGGCAAACGACACCGTCGAAGCAGTTCAGTTTTCTGATCGCGGACATCAACCTGATTAATGCCAACTTCCCTGACACGCCACTGGGCCAGGCATTTTATGAACAAATTCGCCGACAATACGAAGACGAAGGAAGCACTGTTTATTTAAGTTTTCGTAAATCGTTAAGTTCAAGTTTCAGTTTCGCTTATACATATAATACCAACGTACAGGGGCAAAACCGGCGGGCAAATTTCTTCCGTGCGGCTGTTGAATCGGGTGGAACTACGCTCAATTTCTTTTCCAGTAAAACCATCGACCAATGGAGTGACGCGACCGGGCTTCAATTCTATAAATTTTTACGCCTAAGTGTCGATTATCGCCATTACATTCCTATTCGTTCACGTACTACGCTGGCGTTCCGTTTTAATACAGGTATAGTATACGGTTATGGTTTTGGGGAAAACAGTACGGCTCCCTATGAAAAGCTTTTCTTTGCTGGCGGCAGTAACAGCATTCGGGGATGGCTTCCCCGCCGGTTAGGTCCTGGCTCTGAAGTTCCTCAGCCGACTCCCGGCTATCCGACTGTACCTACGCTCAGCCAGCGGGATGGACGTAAAGAACAGTTTGCGTACACATTCGAGAAACCCGGCGATATGCTTATCGAAGGCTCGGCAGAGTTACGAGGAAGATTATTCCGGCTTGGAGCGGACATCAACGGGGCATTATTTGTTGATGCAGGTAACGTCTGGACGATTCGGAATAATCCAAGACGCGTAGGCGAACAGTTTCAGCTCGATACGTTCATTCCTCAGATTGCCGTCGGGACGGGCGTGGGTTTACGGATTGATTTCTCGTTCTTCGTCATTCGACTCGATGGCGGTATTAAAGTCTGGGACCCTGCCCGACGCTACCAGCCTAAACCCGATGAACCTTTTGTTGACGAACGCTTCATGCTTCGCGAATTCTCATTCCGCCGTTTATCGACTGGAAAGAATCCTATGATTATCAACTTCGGTATTGGTTATCCCTTCTGATTTACCAATAGAAAGCGGGTTACTACCTTTCCTATGGGTGTCAACGCCTGTAAGCCTGATCTATAACCACTTAACACAATTTAACTGTCATTTCCTGACAAAATGACAGTTTTCCAGGGCTTTCTTAGTAAATTTGTAAAAAAGTCGCTAGTCATCAGTCAATAGCCGCTAGCTCTTTTACAGCAAATGACTGTTGACTAACCACTATCGACTAATGATTATTTATTGACAATGGCTCATATTCCCGAACTGACCATACTGCAACCGGCTGATAAGGAACAAATTGACCTGCCTCGCACCTCGGAAGACGAACTGGCAGTGGGTAAAAAACGGCTTTATATCGAAAGTTATGGTTGCCAGATGAATTTTGCCGATAGCGAAATTGTGGCGGCTGTGATGCGTAATGCCGGTTTTGCTACTACGTCCTCTGCCGAAGAAGCGGATCTTATTTTTCTGAATACCTGTGCCATTCGCGACAACGCGGAGCAGAAAGTACGTAATCGGCTCAAACACCTGACCGGCCTGAAACGTCAGAAACCGGAACTACTGGTGGGTATGCTCGGCTGCATGGCCGAACGGCTCAAAACCAAGCTGCTGGAAGAAGAAAAAGTGGTCGACATCGTGGCTGGCCCCGATGCTTACCGCGATATTCCGAAACTGGTTGAAGAAGCCGAATCGGGACAGAAAGCAGTGAACGTATTTCTGTCGCGCGAGGAAACTTACGCCGACATTTCGCCCATTCGATTGAATTCCAACGGCGTAACGGCTTTTGTGTCCATCATGCGCGGCTGCGATAATATGTGCAGTTTTTGCGTCGTACCGTTCACCCGTGGCCGCGAACGTAGCCGCGACCCACACAGCATCGTCCGTGAAGCGCAAGATCTTTTTGACCAGGGCTACCGCGAGGTGACGCTGCTCGGTCAGAACGTGGATAGTTATAAGTGGCAGGGGCGGTCCGACGGGTCGGCAGAGGGCATGGGGCATGGGGTAGATTCGTCAACTCAACCCTCTGCCATCACTACGTTCGCCAATCTGCTGGAGATGGTCGCTCAGATTCATCCCGACTTGCGGGTTCGTTTTTCGACTTCGCATCCGAAAGATATTACGGACGACGTACTGCATACGATGGCGCGTTACGAAAACATCTGTAATTACATTCACCTGCCTGCCCAAAGCGGCAATAGTCGGGTGCTGAAGCTGATGAACAGGACGTATGACCGGGAGTGGTACGTTGGTAAAATCGACCGGATTCGGGAAATTCTGGGTGAAGATTGCGGAATTTCGACGGATATGATTTCGGGCTTTTGTACTGAAACCGAGGATGAACATGAGGAATCGTTGTCGCTGATGGACTACGTTCATTACGATTATGCTTACATGTTTGCGTATTCGGAGCGGCCCGGTACGTTGGCCGCCAAAAAGTATGCAGATGATATTCCTGAAGACGTCAAAAAACGTCGTCTGAACGAAATCATCGCGAAGCAATTAACTCATTCTGCCGAACGTAACCAGCGGCACATCGGTCAAGTACAGCGCGTCTTAATAGAAGGCCCTTCCAAACGCTCTGACGATTTCCTGTGCGGACGTAACGACCAGAACAAAATGGTTGTATTTCCCAAAGGAAATCTCCAGAAAGGTCAGTACGTCAACGTATTAGTGACTGAATGCACATCTGCTACGTTGCGGGGAGAAGTAGTTTAATTTAACCTATAAACAATGTCAACGATACGTTTAGACAGATCAGCATTTGCCATTCGTAAACAGTCGGAAGAGCCGCCTGCGTATGAATATTGGGTGACAAAGATTCCTATCGAGCGTATCCCGGCTGTTGACTATTTGCGTAAGCAATATGCTGGAACTGGGTCAGGACCGGCCGACGCTTCGGTTCAGAGAGTTTGTCGAATTATTAAACGTACACGAAGTTGAATATTTAGTTGTAGGTGGTTACGCAGTTGCTTTTCACGGCCGACCTAGATTCACAGGGATATTGACTTCTGGATAGCGATTTCTGCCGATAATACGCAACGAGTTGTACAGGTATTGAAAGACTTTGGCTTTGCGACTGTGGGTATTCCGGCAACTGATTTACTGCATGTCGTCCAGCTTGGCTACGAACCTAATAGAATCGCCATTCTTACGTCAGTAACTGGTTTGACTTTTAGTGAATGTTTCGCCCGAAGTGTAAAAGCTGATTTAGATGGCTTGCTGGTAAATTTTATTCACCTCAACGACCTGAAAATCAACAAGGCAGCAACAGGTCGCGGCAAGGATATCGGTGATTTAGAAAACCTGCCTTAATACATAATGAATAATCAGGAAATTCAAAGTGTAAAACAACGATTCGGTATAATCGGGAATGCTCCGGCGCTGAACTACGCTATAAACGTAGGGATGCAGGTGTCGGCAACCGACCTTACCGTGCTCATTACGGGCGAAAGCGGTAGTGGTAAAGAATCGTTTTCAAAAATTATACATAGCCTCAGCGCCCGTAAACATGGTCAGTTTATTGCCATCAACTGCGGAGCCATCCCCGAGGGCACTATTGATTCTGAGCTTTTTGGACACGAAAAAGGCTCTTTTACGGGGGCTGTCGATGCTCGCAAAGGCTATTTTGAAACTACCAATGGCGGCACCATTTTTCTCGATGAAATCGGGGAGATGCCGCTTGGTACACAGGCCCGTCTGTTACGTGTGCTTGAGAACGGAGAATTTATTCGCGTAGGATCTTCCAAAACGCAGAAAACCGATGTACGCGTGGTAGCTGCAACCAACGTCAACCTGATGGATGCCGTTGAAAAAGGAAAATTCCGGGAAGATTTATATTACCGACTCAATACGGTTCCCATTTACGTACCTCCCCTACGCGAACGTGGCACCGATATTGAACTCTTATTCAGGAAGTTCACGACTGATTTTGCCGAGCGATACCGAATTAAACCGCTTCAACTTACCGATGATGCCAAGGAAACCCTGATGGCGTTTCCGTTTCCAGGTAACATTCGGCAGTTAAAAAATATTGCCGAGCAGATATCCATTCTTGAGTCTGACCAGAACAAGGCTATCGACGGGCCGACGCTAGCAAAATATTTGCCACAATCACAGCAGCCCAGTCGGACGATGGCTCTGTTTCCTTATGCAAATGGTAGTACCCACGCCGAAAGCTTCTCTGAACGGGAACTGCTCTATAAGGTGCTGTTCGATATGCGCCGGGATGTGAACGAACTAAAGAAACTTGTGCGCGACGTACTGGTGGGGAATGAACAGGATGGCCGACAGATTCTGCATACGCACAAAGACCTATTCGACTCCATTACACCTGATGGTGACAATCGTGCCTCTTCAGACGTAACGCGCTTTCTACCAGCCAATAACGGCTCGCTACGTACCGATACCCCACCATCTGAGACTTACGGTGGTCATCCGCCCGTGCAGATATTTGAAGATGTTGATGGCGACATTAACGACGTAACGGTTGAGGATGTCAGCCATGAAACCGAAGAAGATGATTCGCTCTCGCTGGAACGGCAGGAGAAAGAAATGATTCTCAAAGCCTTACGACGTAATAACAACAAACGAAAGTACGCAGCTCAGGCACTTGGCATCTCTGAACGGACCTTATACCGAAAAATTAAACAGTATGAGATTGACGAGGAATAAGTTAGGAGTGAGGTGTGATAAGCGAGGAGCGAAGAGCGTTACTACATATCGCTTTATTTTTTTATTCATCGTTCTTAGTTCATCACTCATCGTTCAATCGTGTGGTATTTATTCGTTTACGGGAACGACGCTTTCTCCGGACATCAAAACCGTGACCGTCAACAACTTCGTGCTAGCTACTGCGGGGGGCCCGGCCAACTTACCGCTCACGTTTAACGAGAAGTTGAAAGAATATTACCAGCGTTATACAAATTTAAAAGTTGTACCCGCCAACGGCGATATTTTATTAGAAGGCAATATTACAGGTTACGAGCTTCAGGCTGTAGCTCCCACTGCGCAGGATCAGGCAGGCGTTAACAGACTACAAATCACCGTTTTAGCCAGATTCTACAATAACAAAGACGAGACCAAGAATTTCGAGCAATCGTTCTCCTTTTACCAGGATTTTCCGCAGGGGCAAACACTCAGTCAGAATGAAAGTCGGTTGGTACCGAAAATTTTGGATCAAATTGTGCTAGACATTTTTAATAAAACAGCCGCCGACTGGTAACAAAAGATTTACGGGATCAACTGTAGCGATTTACTCCTGAAAAAAGTAGTTTAGCAAACCGTACTACGTACCACTAGGCCGTTTCACTCGTCAATGACCGTTTCCTGTGCAGACACTCGATAAAGAAACGTTTTCGTACTGGGTTACTCATCCTGAAGACCTCTCTGTGGCTGATCTGACTCAGCTACAGGAGAATTTGTCTACGTATCCATATTGCCAGTCGCTTTTTACCCTGACAGCTAAGGCAGCCTCTATTCACCAGCGTACCCAGGCCGTTACGTTGATTCGGCAGGCGGCTGCGCACGCGCTTAGCCGGAACGCGCTCCGCAAATTGGTCGATAATGAATTTCAGTGGTCGACCAATCTACTATCGAGGCTTAATGAGCTATCCGCCAAGCACGTACCGATTCCCGACGATTATCAGCAGGAAAGTTACGCGCTCTTCAAATCGAAGCATGGCCTGAGCGGTGGATTCCCGAAACTGCAGCTTCTACGTCTGCCCACTATGCCTACGCCAGAAGACGCAACCCTGAGCGAAACCAACCTACAGAACGAGCTTACTCAGATAGCTGAACCACCCGCCGAGCCACTTACGGAAGCGGATCTGGAGCGTCAGCGTCAATTTGAGCTGATTGAGAATTTCATCAAAAACGAACCGAGTATTTCCCGCATTCTGCCGAGTGAAACGATTGATCAGGAAGATTTAACCAAACGGAATAAAATAGCCGGAGTACCGCTGGTGACCGAAAGTTTCGCTAAAGTTTTAGAGAAACAAGGCAAATTTGATAAAGCCCGCGACATCTATAAGAAACTGATGTCGAGAAATCCAGAAAAAAAGGCGTACTTTGCGGAAAAAATGGCTGAAATGGAGAATCGCCGAAAAGCGTCTGAGAGCTAATTTTTGTGTTTCTCTAGTTCAGTAAAGGCATTAACTAAACATACGTAACACTTTACATGCTAACGGCAATCATTGTTATTATCTGCATTCTTACCGTACTACTGGTTTTAATTGTTCTGATTCAGAATTCGAAAGGTGGGGGTCTGACTGGTGAGTTTGGTGGACTGGGTTCGAATCAACTGATGGGCGTTAAGAAAACAACCGACCTGCTCGAACAAATCACATGGGGCCTTGGCATTGCCGTTATGGTACTGTCGCTGGCATCCTACGTTATGGTCGATCGCAGTCAGGCAGCCATCATCAACAGTGCGAACGTAGACCGGGCGCAGACCCAAACACTACCAGGCGCGGCTGCCCCGGCTCCGACCGCAGCTAATGGAGCGGCCCCAAGTCAGGCAGTTCCAGGCGCGCAATCGCCGGGTGCTTCGACATCAGCGTTGACACCTCAGAAATAATACCTGCGTACTAAAAAATTGTATGGAGCCATTTCCGAAAGGAAATGGCTATTTTTATGCTACAGCCTGAGCCAGCAACTGTTGCGCAATAGGTAGTAATGTTTCCTGCACAGGGTACGTTCGCTTACTCTCCAGTGTATACGTAGCGGGATTGGGCAGGTGCCGATACCGACGTATCAAATCGAGTTTAATGTTTTCAAACGTATTAACCAGGCTCTTACGTACCGCTTCTACGTAACGTAGCTTTACCAATCGTCCCCCTGGCTCCTGCTCAGAGTACAGGGTTATGGAGAAATAGTAAACCTGCGTTTCGGACCCATTTGTGGCATGGAGCAACAGATATCCTTCTTCCGGACGTAGCGGCAAGACGCCAACAGGCATTAGAACCAGCGAACGTGAAATATCATCCCAACGCTGATGACCTTCTGTCAGCATGGTCTGAAACCGCGGCAGTGCAAACTCCATAATCGCGTCCATTTCGGTCATAAACGTAGAATCGGGCACTTCCGATTTGTACTCGATTCTGGGGGGTGGTCCAGTAATTCGATTAATACGTTTGGGGAAAGCAGCATTTAACGTACCTTTGCCCCTCGTAAAACGAACACCGGCATTATAGTGGTCGCGTAATTCAGGCAAATCAGGGCAAAGTTTATGTTCTATAAAGTTCTGCTGAACGGCCTGCAAGTATGCCATCAAGACATACTTCTGGTATTCCGCGTCCAGCCAGTTTTGTGTAAACCAGTCAGGTTGTAGCTTTTTCATACGCTAAAAAGGCCATCTGGTGGGCAGATGACTTGGTTAATCTAAGCAATCGCAGGGAAACTACCAAATTCTATTTGCTTAAAAACGGGCTTTTCCCATAGGAAGTACAGCAAATAGTGTAAATGGCAGTATGTCAGGATGAATGCTGAAAATTTGACAGGCTAACCTGAGTTGGCACAGTAATTGGCGAGTGCAGAATGTCGTGTAAGTTCTTTACACAAACAGTAATAACCTTAATCAACTCATTACTATCATGGTAGCAGAAACGGAAAGCGTTAAAGTGAACGTGAAACCGCTGGCCGACCGGGTGCTGGTAGAAGCAGCTCCGGCAGAAGAAAAAACCTCGTTCGGGATTATCATCCCCGACACGGCAAAGGAAAAACCCCAGCGTGGTACGGTCGTTGCCGTTGGCGCAGGTAAGAAAGATGAGCCGCTGACGGTTCAGGTGGGCGATACGGTGTTGTATGGCAAATATGCTGGTACAGAAATCACCGTTGATGGCAAAGAGTACCTCATTATGCGTGAATCTGACATTTTCGCAATCCTTTAATTTTCAGTGATGAACGATGAGCGATGAACGATAAATAGATTCGTTCCAGACCACTCATCTCTTATCACTCATAACTTATCACTTAAAATAATGGCTAAGAAAATATTTTTTGATACCGAAGCTCGCGAGCGCATTAAGAAGGGTGTAGACACTCTCGCCGACGCAGTGAAAGTAACCCTCGGTCCTAAAGGCCGTAACGTCATTCTTGACAAAAAATTCGGCTCGCCGACCATCACCAAAGATGGTGTAACGGTTGCCAAAGAAATTGAACTGAAAGACGCCATGGAAAACATGGGCGCTCAGTTAGTAAAAGAAGTAGCGTCGAAAACGGCTGATTCAGCGGGTGATGGTACAACGACGGCTACCGTATTAGCCCAGGCAATCTATTCAATCGGTGCAAAGAACGTAGCGGCTGGTGCCAATCCAATGGACCTGAAGCGCGGTATCGACAAAGCTGTTATCGCCGTAGTAAAAAATCTTACCGAACAAGCTCAGACAATTGGTGACGACTTCGGTAAAATCGAGCAGGTAGCTACTATCTCGGCTAACCACGACGAAGAAATCGGCAAGATGATCGCCGAAGCCATGAAGAAAGTAGGTAAAGAAGGTGTGATCACGGTTGAAGAAGCTCGTGGTACCGAAACGGAAGTTAAAACCGTAGAAGGTATGCAGTTCGACCGGGGTTACCTGTCGCCTTACTTCGTGACGAACACCGAGAAAATGGAAGTTGAACTGGAGCGCCCGTTCATCCTTATTTCGGAGAAGAAAGTTTCGTCGATGAAAGAACTGCTTCCAGTACTGGAGCAAGTTGCTCAAACCGGCCGCCCACTGTTGATTATCGCTGAAGACGTTGACGGTGAAGCACTTGCTACGTTGGTAGTAAACAAAATCCGTGGTGCATTGAAAGTGGCTGCTGTAAAAGCTCCTGGTTTCGGTGATCGTCGGAAAGCTATGCTGGAAGACATTGCCATTCTGACAGGTGGTCAGGTGATCAGTGAAGAGCGTGGTTTCAAACTGGAAAACGCAACGATCGACTATCTTGGTCAGGCCGAAAAAATCCTGATCGACAAAGACAACACGACGATTGTGAATGGTGTTGGCGCGAAAGATGATATCACTGGCCGTGTTAATCAAATCAAAGCCCAAATCGAAAACACTACGTCGGATTACGACCGCGAGAAATTGCAGGAGCGTCTGGCGAAATTGTCAGGTGGTGTGGCTATCCTCTACATCGGTGCTGCTACCGAAGTAGAAATGAAAGAAAAGAAAGACCGTGTTGATGATGCGCTGCACGCAACTCGTGCTGCCGTTGAAGAAGGTATTGTAACGGGTGGCGGTATTGCGTTGATTCGTGCGATCTCTGCTCTTGACAGCATCAACGCTATCAACGAAGATGAGAAAACCGGCATCAACATCATCCGTCAGGCCCTGGAATCTCCGCTACGTACCATTGTCGCTAATGCTGGTGGCGAAGGTTCTGTAGTTGTCAATAAAGTGAAAGAAGGCGAAGGTGGTTTTGGCTACAACGCGAAGAACGATACATTCGAAGATCTGTTCGCAGCTGGTATCATCGATCCGAAAAAAGTAGCTCGTCTGGCGCTGGAAAACGCAGCCTCGATTGCTGGTCTGTTGCTAACCACCGAATGTGTGATTGCTGATGAGCCAGAAGAAGCTCCGGCTGGTGGCGGTGGCCATGGTCACCCAGGTGGCATGGGCGGCATGATGTAATCGTCTGAACCTGGATTTATCTGATTTATTGATTTTCTGGATTTTGTAAAAATACCCCTGGTCTTCCGACCAGGGGTATTTTTATTGGCAGTATCAAAGTAGTTAGAGTCAGTGCAATAAACCTAACTATACCAATTTGTTTACTTACATTTGGCGGTCTTTTTCAACGTAGCAAAGCTATACAAATGAAAATTTTCTCTACGGAAGGGATTTTTCGGGAAGGGGGGCTGATGCTGACTCGGGTTATTGTCGGCTTGCTTCTAACGTATCATGGATGGGAAGTATTTGACCCTGTCCAGATGAATCAATATGCCGCTTGGGATACGTTTAAAGAATCCTCATCTCCTTCATTTATGGTTTATCTTGGCAAGGGGTCTGAATTAGTTGCCGGCATCCTGCTGACGCTAGGGCTGTTGACAAGGGTAGCTGCTCTACTTACTATAGGAACGTTACTCTACATCACTTTTTTTGTGGGACACGGGAAATTCTGGTATGAAGATCAACATCCTTTCCTTTTCGTGCTGCTAGCTATGGTCTTCTTCTTTACCGGACCTGGCCGATGGAGTTTGGATGCATTGCTGGAGAAGAATACTCGTAAACGCTGATGATGCACACTACCAGGCATCGTTGAGTTGACAGGCAGTACGTTGTTCCCGTACCAAAGCCAATGAGTTGCTAAGAGAAGGGAACGTACCAACTCCAAGCCAATTCGAGGAGTAGTTAAAGGCTTGGAAAGCGCGACACTAAAGTGAACTATATATAAACAAAAAAGCCAAGCGAGACACTCTCTTGGCTTTCTGATTTACTCAACGTTATGAAAAACTTTTCTTTTCGACACAATAATAAAACAAAAATAATAAAAAAAATATTCCACAGTCAAAAAAAAATCTACTCATTCATTAAACTTCTAGAAATCACCCAATTACCTCATTTTTCATAAGTATAAATACCCGACATTGCGCACAAAACGCACAATTCCAACGGGACCATTCCCTCACAAAATTTCGAACGCCTAGGCTTACCTTTCTATTAGTAAACGATGAATTTGCTTCCATTGTTTACCATCCTGTAAGTGGATCAAGTATAATCCGGTGGGTAAATTAACCAATGGCAATCGATACGTTGTCGATTCATTTAGTTGGAGTGCCTCCGAACGAAGACGCTGGCCGGTCGGAGAAATCAAATCCAATTGAACATCCGTGGGCTTGGTAACCGGTATATTAATTAGTACGTAATTCTGGGCTGGATTGGGGTAAATTGTCACTACGTTATCAACTTCTTCTCCAAGTCGCCCACCGGCAGTACAGCCAACGGTTTCAACTTTCCAGTGTTGCGCATAAGCGCCACTCAGCGAATACTGAATAACTACACCGCCTTCATCTTGATTACCTATGTCGAGCATCTTATTGGAATGAACGGCTTTTAGGGACGAAAAACCATCGCCAACCGATTGCATCAACCATCGCTGATTTGTGGCCGTTGACACGCTGGTAGCCTGCGTCAACGTGGCCCAGTCATTAGTAGCTGCATTGGGCACAGTAAGCGCTTTGCCGCTATGAATAGCTACAAACTGATACGTATTGGCCACGCCCGTTGTCCGCATCTCCCATTTCTGCCAGGCCTGATTGGCAAATGTTCGTTGCTTAACCGAGGCTCCGTCTGTTGTTGACGCGCCCTCAACCTCCAGCGATTTTCCGCTGATTCGGTTTGTGATTTTATAGCAGGTTGAAGCCGATGTCGGTGGCGCGACTGTCGCACTGGTACAGCCTGTCGCTTCAATTTTCCAATACTGTACGTAGGCACCGCTAGGTGCATATTGAATAACTGAGGCACTTTCATCCTGATTGGCTACGTCCAGCAATTTATTGGAATGAACGGCCTTTAGGGTTGAAAATCCGTCTCCATCTGTCTGTATAATCCATTTCTGATTCGAGGCATTTGTGTTGGTCGTCTGGTTTATACTAGCCCAGTCGTTGGTAGCGGCATTCTGAACAGAAAGCACTTTACTACTGTGTTGAGCTACTAACTGATACGTATTTGAACCCAGCGATAAAAACTTCCACTTCTGCCAGTCCTGATTGGTGAACGTATTCTGTTTTACGGCAGCCCCTTCAGCCGTAGAAGCAGCCTCCACAGTCAGCGTTCTGCCACTAATTCGGTTCGTAATTTTATAACAAGACGCAGGATCATAAGCGCCTGGTGTCGTAGTATTACTAGTAGTCCCGGTAGTTAACGACACCTCTACCCCACCCGACCAAGCCGTTCCGGCCCTTGTAAATACCCGGAAATAATACGTTGTCTGCGGACTCAGGTTGGAGACTGTCACCATACTGGCGGTTCCCCGGTAAACAACTTTACCCCCTTCAATAACCGATCCGTTACCTGTAAAATCGGGATTGGCCGTATACGTTGTTCCAGATGGTCTATCCAGAAAACCACTTCCTGCACGAGCGGCAACAAGCACTTCATCAAAAGGAGCAATTGGTGATGACCAATTCAGATTCGCATTCGTATTGGCATTTAACGTAGCAGTCAGGTTACGTATCGCCAGATTTGCAGAAGCGCAGTCTGGATAAATCTTTACCGAATCAGTAGCCGTCAATCCGCCGTTATCCGTTACCTGAACTTTAATGAGGTAATAATACGTATCCCCATCGCAGCCTACCGGCGAAATCTTTACGCTGGGAGAAGCCTCCGTAATTACCGGTTCGGCATGCTGGTGATTATTATGTCGCAAAATAACTTGCCAGCTATAGGCCAGACTAGCCGTTGCTTCGTCGGTAACCGTAGCTTTCAACTGATACGTACTTTCCTTGTCCAACAGATATAAACTTCCGGCTACTGGAGCCGTGATTTTCACGGTTGGTGCTGTGTTGTTCAACGAAATAATCTGTTGCTGACTGGCCGTCTGTCCTTTCGTGTCCGTGACGGTTAAACGTACCGTAAAACTCCGGGTACCCGTACCGGTAAAGGTGTGCGACGGATTGGCGACAGTAGATGACGTATTATCGCCAAAATCCCAGGCATACGTAAGGGCGTCTCCATCGGGGTCGCTTGAGCCATCGCCTTTAAACTGAACCGTTAACGGACTGCTACCCACCGTTTTGTCGGCAGTTAAGACGGCTATTGGTGGCTGATTCGTCCCAAAACTGATCCGCCTGACTTCACCGTTATTGATATTGGTATAAAAAAGTGTTCCATCAAGCGGACTGATCTCTATATCAACAACGCCGTTGGTGCCTCCAGCTGGTACAAAATCGTTGACGGCTGTTACGGCTCCATTGCTGTTTAACGTAGCATATTTTATCCAGTTAGCTCCGTAATCAGCAAAATAATACTTGTTACGATAGGCCGTTGGGAAGTTCGTTGCCGTATAATAAGCCCCCCCGGTAGCGCAATTCCCTTTGAAAGGAGTACCAGTGGCGGGTGATCCACTAGAACCAATCACCGAAGCCGTTGTGGATGTTGATCCCAGTACTGGTACACGGGCAGTAGTTTGTGTGTGATGCCAATCCAGCAAGGGTACGCTGTGAACGTAGCGTCGCTGTAGGCCAACCAATGGCTGGCCACTGCAAGGATTTAGCACTGTAGTTGTACCGCTGGACGCTTGCTTTAATAAGTTATCAAAAGTCAGATAAGGCTTGTTACAGGTATTGGTAGGATTGGGTTCGTCCCGGTTTTCCAGTGTCTGAGCTGCCGACGAATACGAACTATTCACCAGAATACCTTCAAAAATTGGCCATCCAGCATTCTCCCCTCCTTGTTTTATTACGTGTGCATCTTCCCAGGTCGACCAACCTACATCACCTACAAATAAGTTTCCCGGATTTCCATTCGCTGGATTTGTGCTACCCGTGCCCGGCTGAAGTCCCATACGGTATGGATTACGGAAGCCAAGCGCCCATACACGTGAAGCTGGAGAACGCGGATCACTGGAATTATAAAACGGATTACTGGATACTCCATCGCCAGTGTTTGGGTCGAGACGTAACACTTTACCGCATAGCGACGTAATCATCTGTGCCCGAAACGCCCCTACGTTCTCGTTGGTACGTAAAATACCGTCAGTAATGGCCTGTTGCCAGTACGTATCACTCGAACTGCCTTTGTCAGTCGTATTATAACTGGCATTATCGCCGGTCGAAATCAGCAACGTACCGTCGGTTCCAAACAAGATTGTTCCACCCGCGTGCGATTCATGGGTAAGTGGAACGCCTGTAGATTTTGTTTCTCCAAGCAATATTTTACGGCTGCTCTCGTCAGCCGCAAGCACGTTATTTGTTTTAACCACTTTATAACGAGTAACCCGGCTAATAGTGGCGTTAAAGTACAGGTTAGCAGTAGCACTGTAGGATGCCGTTCCAAAATTGAGCAGGTGATGGCGGTCTACCACGTAGAAGAGGTAAATAAGTCCGTTCGTCGCAAAATTTGGGTCGAGACAGATGCTTAACAGCCCAAAATCGCGCCAGTTACCTACTTCCGGGCTGATGTCCAGAACGGCAGTAGTTTGTTTTACGTATTGAACGCCGTTCCAGTCTGATACCCAGACCCGTCCAGCTTTATCCCACACAAAAAGTTGCTTGCCATCAGCAGAGAAAACGGTTCCCATTGGCGTGGTGTAGCCATTTTGCACCAGGCTATTATTAAAGCCCGTAGGAACTGACTGTCCAACAGTCTGAAGCGAAACAAATGTAAGTAGCAGGGCCGTTAGTAAAACAAATGACCAGCGAAAACGGCGTAGAAGGGATTCGACGTACAAGTTTTTCATGTATGGGTAGTTAAAGGCAATAAAAATCTATCTCCCTTTTGAGGAGTCATTGACATTACAGAAAGAGCGTGTTGGATTAAGCGATTACCATTCCGTCCCGAATCACCAATTTACGGTCGGCCAGGTCGGCCAGGTGCTCGTTATGCGTAACAATGACCAGCGTCTGACCAAATTCATCGCGTAGCCGAAAAAATAGCTGATGTAATTCTTCGGCGTTTCGGGAGTCAAGATTACCGCTGGGTTCATCGGCGAAAACAATCGCCGGCTGGTTAATCAGCGCCCGGGCAACGGCAACCCGCTGCTGCTCTCCTCCCGACAGTTGAGACGGCAAGTGATCGGTGCGGTCACGTAAATTAAGTATGTTTAATAATTCATGTGCTCGTTCACGTACCTGACTCTCAGCCGTTCCGGCGATGAAACCCGGCAGACACACGTTTTCGAGGGCTGTAAACTCGGGGAGCAGATTGTTAAACTGAAACACAAATCCGATACGTTCATTTCGGAATTTAGCCAGTTGCCGGTCGTTCAGCGTAAATACGTTTTGCCCATCAATACGTAATTCACCCGAATCAGGCCGGTCGAGCGTACCCAGAATTTGGAGTAAGGTTGTTTTACCAGCCCCCGATGCGCCCACAATTGACACAACTTCGCCAGGTTCGATACGTATATTAATTCCTTTCAGGACTGGCAGATTGCCGTAGTTCCGGCGAATATCCGTTGTTTGAAGAAGCGACATTTTATAGTGATGAGTGATGAATGATAAGCAATGAGTTGAAAGAGTTGTTTAAAAACTCATCACTTATCATTCATCACTCATCACTTAGTGTTAACTTGCCGCGCAAAAATACGATTTCCCAATCTCCTTGTTGCAGTTACCATGAATATACACGAGTATCAGGGTAAAGAAATTCTCAAAAAATACGGCGTTCGCATTCAGGAAGGCATTGTAGCCGAGTCGCCGGAGAAAGCCGTCGAAGCAGCCAAGCAAATTATGGCCCAGAGTGGGTCAAAGTTTGTCGTCGTCAAATCGCAAATCCATGCTGGCGGACGTGGTAAGGGTAAAATCGTTGGTAGTGAACAACGTGGCGTTGCCCTTGCCAAATCGGTTGAAGATGTGCGCGACATCGCTAAAAACCTGATTGGCAACATACTGGTTACGCATCAGACTGGCCCTGAAGGTAAGAAAGTAAATAAAGTGCTGGTGGCGCAGGACGTATTTTACCCCGGTGCTTCAGAGCCAAAAGAGATGTATCTCAGCATCCTGCTTGACCGGGGCAAGGCCTGTAATGTTATCATGGCCAGCACTGAAGGCGGCATGGACATCGAAGAGGTAGCCGAAAAAACCCCCGAAAAAATCGTTAAGGAATGGATCGACCCAGCTGTTGGTCTACAACCTTTTCAGGCACGAAAAGTAGCTTTTGGGCTTGGGCTGGAAGGCGAGGCTTTTAAAGACATGGTCAAATTTGTTACGTCGCTCTACAAAGCCTATGTTGATACCGACGCATCGATGTTCGAAATTAACCCCGTTCTGAAAACATCGGACAACAAAATTCTGGCCGTCGACGCCAAAGTAAATCTGGACGACAATGCTCTATATCGTCACCCGGATCTGGCTAACCTCCGCGACATTACTGAAGAAGCGCCCCTCGAAGTAGAAGCATCAGCCAGTGATTTGAACTACGTCAAGCTGGATGGTAACGTAGGATGCATGGTGAACGGAGCCGGGTTAGCGATGGCTACTATGGACATCATTAAACTGTCGGGTGGTGAACCAGCCAACTTCCTTGATGTGGGCGGTGGCGCCAATGCCAAAACGGTTGAGGCTGGCTTCCGAATCATTCTGAAAGACCCAAACGTGAAGGTCATTCTGATTAATATTTTCGGGGGTATTGTGCGTTGTGACCTTGTGGCCCAGGGGGTTGTCGAAGCCTACAAAGCCATCGGCGATATTCCGGTGCCCATTATTGTTCGTCTTCAGGGAACCAACGCGGCTGAAGGTGCCAAAATTATCGATGATTCGGGCCTAAAAGTACAATCGGCTGTTGAGTTGAAAGAAGCCGCCGAAAAAGTACGCAAGGTAGTTGAATCTTTATAAAACACTGACTTTCTAACTAATCCATCCATACGTAATGAAAAAGCCGGAGCTTGAGCTCCGGCTTTTTCGTGATTTATCGTTTATAATACTTCATGGCTTCGGGCATTAGCGCCTGTAGATCCCGAATCCGACGTTCATCAGATGGGTGTGTCGACAAAAACTCAGGTGGTTTCTGACCACTTCCCGCTTTTGCCATCCGCCCCCAGAACGTAACGGCTTCCTGTGGATTATAACCCGCCATAGCCATAAAGATAACACCCAGATGATCGGCCTCCGTCTCCTGTTTTCGGCTATGCGGCAAGGCCCGGCCTAGCTGATAACCAATCGGAAGAGCCGCCCCCACAGCCTGGAGCAAAATTGAATTTACCTGTCTGTTGCTCCCCTGAGCCGCAACGCCCGCAGCGATCTGCCCTCCCTGAATCAATCCGTTAGCCAGTAAACCTTCGCTCATTCGCTCATTACCATGCTCGGCAATAGCATGCGAAATTTCGTGCCCCATTACGGCAGCCGCACCCGCTTCGTTCTGTGTATAGGGTAGGATACCCGTGTAAAAAGCAACCTTCCCACCGGGCATACACCAGGCATTGACTTGCGGACTTTGAATCAGGTTGAACTCCCACTGAAACCCTTGCAGTCGACTTGAAAGATTGTTGGCGTTCAGATACTGCTCCATAGCCTGACGCAACCGGTTACCAACTCGCTGAATCATTTGAGCATCGTTAGTGCCGCGTACCACCGTGCTGGTGTCTAAAACACCTTTATAGTTCGTAAAACTGAGCGGTAATAGCTGGTCGTTTGGTACCAGCTTCAACTGGCTTCGGCCCGTGATAGGCACTTTCTGGCAACCGATAGCAAAGCCAATAACCAGCATTGCAATAAGTGCATTTTTCATTATCGAATAGGTTTATGTCTAATTGAATGGTTCTGACGTATAATGACCGTAAACGTACCGGATTTGTTCAAATTTTTACGCATCCGTGCGGTCAGGGCGTCTTTAGTCCTTAGATTTGCAGCTTATCTTCAGGTTTAAATTCTGTCTTTATATATACGGACAGAATGTCCGCGTTACGTCTATGAAAATTATTTGTGTTGGTCGAAACTACGTTGAGCACATCAAGGAGCTGAATAATGAGACACCCGACGACCCAGTTATTTTCCTTAAACCCGAAACGGCGATTCCGCTGAAAAATGAGCCGTTTTTCTATCCGGAATTTTCGAAAGATGTTCATTTTGAAGTCGAAATTCTGGTTAAAATCAATCGGGTTGGTAAGAATATCGACGAAAAATTTGCGCATAAATATTACGACGAAATCGGCATCGGCATTGATTTCACAGCCCGCGATGTGCAGAGTAAGCTGAAAGCCAAGGGCTTACCATGGGAACTGGCTAAAGGATTCAATGGCTCTGCTCCTATCTCACAATTTGTACCCAAAACCGATTTTCCGGATTTACAAAATCTGAACTTCCAGCTCGACCTGAATGGCGAAACGCGTCAGCGCGGAAATACGAGCCTGATGTTGTACAAAATCGACTACCTGATTTCGTTTGTATCCCGGTATTTCCTGCTGCAGCAGGGCGACATTCTCTTTACCGGAACTCCTCATGGCGTTGGACCCGTACAAATTGGCGACCGACTCACAGCCTCCATCGAAGGACGGGAAATGCTGGAGGTTAACGTAAAATAATCATTGCCTCTCAGGTAGTTGACGCTACGTTGTTACCTGAAAAATCCGTTTGCTTTTGACACGTTTCACCATTTTCTCCTTTCTTGCGATTTTAGTTGCCAGTGGTCTGACATTTGGTCAGAAAGGAGTCGTGCTTCCGGCACAGCCAGCGCAACCGTCGGCCCCGACGGCTTCGGCATTGGCAGGTATTATTCAACCCGGTTATTTTCTGTTTCCCATTCAGCCCGGCGCACTCAATTCCCTGTCGGGGGGCATGGGTGATTTACGCCCGAATCACTTTCACGCGGGCATCGATATACGTACGGGAGGTCGCGAAGGGCTGGATGTACACGCGGCCGCCGACGGCTACGTATCACGTATTGCTGTTTTTACGGGCGGCTACGGAAACGTTATTTTTATCAAACACCCTAACGGGTTAACGACGGTTTATGGCCATCTGCGCAATCTGAACGATACGTTAGGAACGTATCTGCGTACCCAACAATACCAGCAGAAAAAGTTTGAAATTGACCTTCGTCCAGAACCCGGTCAGTTTCCGGTGAAAAAAGGTGACGTAATCGCAGCATCAGGCAATACAGGTGGTTCGGGTGGGCCACACCTTCACTTTGAAATTCGGGATGGGAAAGACAATCTGATTAACCCACTGCTCTACGGGTTTTCAGAAATTAAAGACGAAATCCCACCTTATTTCGAGCGGGTTGCCCTGAAAACCATGACCGCTACGTCACGTATCAATGGTGAATACCAGCGTGTCAGCTACGTTCCTGTCCGTCGTGCCGATGGTACGTTTACGATTACCCAGCCCATTACGGCCTCAGGGTTAATTGGGATGGAAGTTTTGGCCTACGACAAAACGAGTGGCTCTCCCTATCGCAACGGAATTAGTTGTCTGGAAATCAAGCTGGATGGCAAAGAAGTGTTTGCCTATAACATGAATAGCTTCCCGAATGAACTGACGCGGTTCATGAACATCCACGAAAATTATGAAGTGGAGCAGATGAGCGGGCAGCGGTATCATCGGGGATACATTGCCGACGGTAACGTATTGAATCTGTATAAATTACCCAGCAACGCAGCCTATCGGGGTCGGTTGCCCCTACTCGACGGTCAGCCACACGAAATCACATTGACGCTTTTCGACGCTTACGACCAGGCTACCCGACTTATTTTCACTGTTCAACCTGAAGCTCCGCCAGCGTTGCCTGTTCCATCGGATTCGGCAGTGGTTCAAGTAGCTGATAACGTAGCAGATGTATCGACAAAGGAGCCTTCCGTAACCATCACAACCGACGAGAACGTATTAAAACTGGCTGTCAAAAATATTTCGCTAACGAACCCACCGAAGGCCAAACTTATCACAGGACGTAACGTAGCAGAGCAATCTGTAAGCTATATACGTAACAATCAAGCTATTTATCTCATAGATTTGCGCTACGTATTGCCCGACTCCGTTCAGTTTGGCCGGGGTGTGGTTCGTACGAATCTCAAAAAGCGGATTGTTCCCGGACGTAAAGAGGTTGTTATGGACGGCAATAATCGACTGGAATTTGAGGAACGAACGCTATTTGATACACTTCATCTGGCCATGCGCCCTTTGCCAACGGGTGGTCTGGAAATTAACCAGCCAACCATTCCACTCAACGATTACCTGACTGTGCAGTACACTCCGAACTACCCGATTGCGATTGACACGGCACGTACCAAAGCTTATTGGGTTAGTGGCGGTCGTGAAAGCTATCTGGGTGGAACCTGGAACAAAGGACGTATTGAATTTAAAACGCGTTCGTTGGGGCGTTTCCAGTTGATGACCGATGCCAATCCGCCATCGGTTCAGATTCTGAGTGCAACGCCAGCTGGTTTTTCGGCCCGCATTCGGGATGATTTATCAGGAATCTCCGAATTCCGGGCTCTGGTCAATGGGGAGTGGGTGTTGATGCAGTACGATTATAAACGGGCACTGCTCTGGTCCGATAAACTGGTTCCGGGCGAACTGTTTGAAACGGGGGCCGAAGTACTGGTTCAGGTGAAAGACCGTTCGGGCAATATAGGCTCCGACACTTCTTTCATCAAGGAACCCCGAAGAGCGGTTAGTCGTAAGGCAAAGACGAAAACCAAAGCAACGTCCAAACGAAAGAGACGCAGACGATAGATTTTATTTCAAGCTCTCAATTTTGAGACCGGAATCTAAAACTTGAAACAAATATGAGTTTACAAATAGGTAACCCCGCCCCTGACTTTACAAGTACTGATCAGAATGGTCAGTCCGTCAAACTATCAGATTATCGGGGCAAAAAAGTAGTCCTTTATTTTTATCCCAAAGACGATACGCCGGGCTGCACTGCCCAAGCCTGTAGCTTACGCGACAATTACGAAAAACTACAGGCATCAGGGTATGAAGTATTGGGTGTCAGCGTGGATGATGAGAAGTCGCACCAGAAGTTTAGTAAGAAATTTTCTCTACCGTTCACCCTCGTGGCTGATACTGACCATCATATTGTAGAAGCTTACGATGTGTGGAAAGAAAAATCGATGTATGGCCGCAACTTTATGGGTATCGTTCGTACTACGTTCGTGATTGACGAAAACGGTATTATCAGCGAAATCATTAGTAAAATTGACACCCAAAACCACGCGGATCAGATTTTAACGTAACGCGGACTTCCAATCCGCCCATCATTTACTTATTACCTGCGGACAGAAAGTCCGCGTTACATATGGAAATCGAAAAACTCGAACACATTGCTACCGCCGTTCGGCGCGATATTGTCCGCATGGTTGCGGCTGTAAATTCTGGTCACCCCGGCGGTTCGCTCGGCTGCACCGACCTTTTAGTCGCCCTTTATTTCGACATCATGCGGCTAAAAAGAGATGCCGATGGAACGCCTGTTTTCGAGATGGATGGCCGCGATGAAGATCTTTTCTTCCTCTCGAACGGCCACATCTCGCCGGTTTTCTATTCAGCACTGGCCCGAGCAGGCTATTTCCCGGTTTCCGAACTTGCTACGTTCCGTAAACTGGATAGTCGTTTACAAGGCCACCCCACCACAGCCGAACACCTGCCGGGTATACGTATCGCATCGGGTTCGTTAGGACAGGGCTTGTCAGTAGCGTCTGGTGCAGCCTATGCCAAAAAACTCAATGGCGACGACAAGCATGTATACGTATTGATGGGCGATGGCGAGCAGCAGGAAGGCCAGGTTTGGGAAGCCGCTCAGTTTGCTCCCAACAAAAAACTCGGCAACCTAACTGCCATCATCGACCTCAACCACGCCCAGATCGACGGCTCAACGGATAATGTCAATGACAATCGTGATCTGGCTGCGAAATACCGCGCTTTTGGCTGGTACGTCGATGAAATGAATGGAAATGACATAGCCGACGTAGTAAAAACGCTACGTAAATCACAGGAAAATCCTGACGTACCGACGATGATTCTGATGCGTACCCAAATGGGCTTTGGCGTCGACTACATGATGGTAGGCCACAAATGGCACGGCATTGCCCCCAACGCCGAACAACTAACACAGGCACTTAACCAACTGCCATTGACCGTTGGCTATTCGGATTATTAACCGGCTCAAACAACCTCTGGTTGTTTGTTGATATTACCGCAAATAGCCAGCGCCTATTTGAGCCTTTGGGAATGAAAATCAAACGCTTGGTCATCGAAAATTTCAAATCCATTGAACGGATTGAGCTTATTGAGCCAAATCCGTTCACGGTCTTTGTCGGTCCAAACGGGTCGGGCAAATCGAATATTTTCGAGGCTTTGGAGTTTTTTAATTTATCTATTAAAACAAACAGGGGTACAGTAGAAAGTTTGTTCGGAGGGAAGGAGTATTTTTTAAATCGTCGTAATATTTCGAGCACAGTTGAGATCAATTTTAAGATAGAGGATTCGTATACTCATCGATTAGTTCAACGTAATAACTTGGACAAACAGCCGGAATATACTGTAGTAGGAACTCGTTGGGGTGAATCAGACCCTATCAAGATTCGTCAAGATAACCAGCAATTAATAGTTAATTTTTTACACCTATTTATAGGCAATCAGTTTAAACAAAGACTTAATTACTCAGATAATTTGCAACTAACTTTTTCAGCCAATAACCTCGAAAAAGTCTTAAAACGCGTCTTAGCTAACGATACGATACGTAGCGAAATTTTCGAATGGCTTGAACTTTTTGTTCCGGGGTTTAAATCTGTTGAAGTTGATGATCGGGATGAATCACACTGGTTCGAAACTTCATCTCCTGCTTACTTTACCAAAGCTTTAATATCCGACGGTACGTATAATATCCTCGCTTTTTTGACGGCTGTTTATCAAAGCGATGAACCACAGTTTCTTTGTATGGAAGAACCGGAAAATGGATTACATCCTCAAGTCTTGATGACTTTGGTTGATTTTTTCCGCAAACAATGTGAAGAGAAAGGGCACTACATTTGGCTGAATACTCATTCTGAGTCGCTGGTACGTTGCCTAACAACTGATGAAATCGTGTTAGTCAATAAGGAAGACGGCGCAACAAAAACCAGACAAATTAAGGGTCGGAATCTTTACGACATTCCAACGGATGAAGCATGGCTTACCGGAGCTTTGGGGGGAGGCTTACCGTGGTAAAAGTTGGTTATATTGTAGAAGGAGCCTCCGAAAAAATAATCTTGAAGACAACTAAATTTCAGGATTATTTGCGTTCGAAGCAGATTGAACAGGTCGCTGACATTATCGATATGGAGGGTAAAGGCAATCTCAAATCAAGTAGTCAACGCATGAATACGCAAGTTCAGCTATTACGTGATGCTGGAGCCAATTGGATCGTTGTACTACGTGACATGGATAATGCCGAATCGTTTGCAGTCGTAAAAGAAGAAGTCTATCAGGCTATAGACACTGAAGTATGTATTGCTGTTCAGGAATTAGAGGCATGGTTTTTAGCTGATTCGAAAGCATTATCTATTTTATTTCAAACGGATTTTGAACACCCCAATCCTGAAACAGAAGCAAATCCATTTGAACTTCTGGCCATACTACGTAAACAATATACCGGTAGAGGTATCAGCGACAAGAAAATATTTACTAGAACAATGCTTAGCTGTGGCTTCACCATCGAAAATGCTGCTCAATACTCCAACTGCCCTAATGCTCATTATTTTTTGACCAAATTGCAAACCCTCGCTTCGGCGAACTGACAATAGATTATGAAAAAATACGAATACACAGATAAGAAAGATACGCGCTCAGGTTTTGGCGCGGGTATCGCCGAGCTTGGAAAAACCCACCCGAACGTAGTGGCCTTAACCGCCGATTTGGCTGGCTCGTTGAAACTTGAAACGTTTATTAAAGAATATCCTGAACGGTTCATTCAGTGCGGCATTGCTGAAGCCAACATGATTGGCGTATCGGCTGGTCTGACCATCGGCGGCAAGATTCCGTTTGCCACTACGTTCGCCAATTTTGCTACGGGTCGCGTGTATGACCAGATTCGGCAATCGGTGGCGTACTCGAACAAAAACGTGAAAATCTGCGCATCGCACGCGGGCGTTACGTTGGGCGAAGATGGGGCCACGCACCAGATTCTGGAAGATTTGGGCATGATGAAAATGCTGCCCAACATGACCGTCATCAACCCCTGTGATTATAACCAGACCAAAGCTGCTACCATCGCTATCGCCGATCATGAGGGCCCAGTCTACCTGCGTTTCGGCCGCCCTGTAATTCCGGTGTTTACGCCTGCAGATCAGAAGTTTGAGATTGGTAAAGCGTGGACTGTAAACGAAGGGAAAGACGTATCGATTTTCTGCACAGGACATCTGGTTTGGGAAGCCATCAAAGCTGGTGAGATTCTATCCGAAGAAGGAATCGAAGCCGACATCATCAATATTCACACTATTAAACCGTTAGATGAAGAGGCTATTCTCGCATCGGTGAAGAAAACGGGCTGCGCAGTCTCGGCCGAAGAACACATGCTGAACGGTGGCTTAGGTGATAGCGTAGCGCAGGTGCTTGCCCGCCACTTCCCTGCCCCACTCGAATACGTTGGTGTGCATGATACGTTCGGTGAAAGTGGTACGCCCGACCAACTGATGAAGAAATATGGCCTTACCGCCGACAAAATTGTTGAGCAGGTAAAGAAAGCAATGGCAAGAAAATCGTAGAGACAACACATGTGTTGTCTCATGACCGGATGGTTGGCTGACGCCTGATATAGCTGACGCACAGGAGACAGAGCATGCCCCCGCAACGGCGGACCGGTCTCTACACACAAAAAAATGACTGACGAAGAACTTCTCGCTAAATATCGCGACCCGTCGAGCCGGAATTATGCCTTCAATCTGATGGTACGTAAGTATCAGCAGAAAATTTATTGGCATATTCGGAAGATGGTCATCGACCACGATGACGCTGACGATCTGGTGCAGGAAACCTTCATAAAAGTCTGGAATAGTCTGGAACAGTTTCGGGGTGATAGTCAGTTATATACATGGATTTACCGTATCGCTACGAACGAGTGTCTCAACTTCCTCAATAAAAAACGGCGTCGCTTTTTTCTCCCTATCGGCGACGTAGAGGGCGAGTTGATGGAAAAACTCGAAAGCAGTTCCGAATTCACTACGTCGGGCAATGAGCCCAGTGGTGAGGAAGTTCAAATGAAACTACAGAAGGCTCTGTTGAAATTACCAGACAAGCAACGTTTGGTATTTAACATGAAGTACTTCGATGATATGAAATACGAAGAAATTGCCGAAATTACCGGTACGTCGGTTGGAGCACTAAAAGCGTCGTATCATTTAGCGGTGAAAAAAATCGAAGATTATATAACAAAAACAGATACAACGGATTAAACCCCGACGGGCCTGTGCTGTCAAACTCCCAAACGAGAACAGAATTGTGTAATTGATACACCACCATGAGCAAGTACAATAACATTCGGCTTGATGAACTCCCACCGGAGCATCCGTTGCGGCAAAATCCGTTTGTTGCGCCTGATGGCTACTTCGACGACTTGCCTTCGCGGGTACAGGCCCGAATCGCTCCTAAAGCAAAACCAGCCTTTCGGATCAGCTGGTCGTGGCAGCGCACGATGGCGTCGTTAGCAGGGGCAAGTCTGATCGCCATACTGGTCTGGCAAACTCTGCCCCAACGACAGGAATCGATTGGTAACGAAGCATTAGCTGGCGTTAGTAATGATGTTATTGCTGCTTATCTTGACGAGCAGGGCATCAACGCCGACGAACTGGCCGATAGTCAGCAACTGCATTCGTCGCTGGGTAGCGATACCACGGCGATTCAGTTTCTGAACGTAGCACCAACTGAGATTCAGCAACTTATCAATGAACAGAGTCTGGTCAACAAGTCAGATCGCGACTCCTGATTTTACGAATGGTTAATTTCACCACAATGAGATACGCATGGATTGGTTGTCTGGTTGGCCTATTGTTTTTAACGACCTGCGTTAAAGCACAGAACGACCTTAATGGACGCCAGAAAATTGAAGCCGCCAAAATTGGCATGATTACGAATCGGCTGAATCTAACCACCGACCAGGCTCCGCAATTTTGGGCAATTTACAATGAATACAATGGTAAAAAGCAGGAACTGAATCGGCGGGTTCGCCAACTAAACAATGCTCCCTCACGCAACTCGTTGACCGATGATCAATTGGTGAATGGGCTTCGGGAAGTAAATTCCACCAAACAAAAACTCGCCGACCTCGATGAAGAATACATGAGTCGGTTCCTGAAAGTCATCAGCCCCGCCCAGTTGGCAGAGTTGTATAAGACCGAGCAAATGTTTAATAAAATGCTGCTTAATCGATTGAACCAGAATAACTGAACCGGGATTTAACAGATTTAGGGATTAACACGATTTTGTAGATAAGCGCTTCAAAGAAGCGAAGAACAAAATCGTGTTAATCCCTAAATCTGTTAAATCCCGGTTCTGACTAATAGCGCACTACTTTAAATCTTGAAATACCACCGTCGAAACGTATCGTTATCTTTTTGGCGGCTCCGTCGTAATCGGGGCTTACGTACTCTCCTCCCCCTACGCTTGTAAAGTCATCGAGTTGTTCAATATTCAGAGCGCCATCTTTTTTGATTCGGCAACCTACCGACTTCGGAACACGTACCGTTACCGAAGCTGCGCCAACGTCCAGTTTCACATCGGCCTGATCAGCTTTATCACCTAATTTAAGATCCAGATCGGCGGCACCTACGGCAACTTTCAGATCTTTCACGGTATAAGCACTCAGGTCTAAATCGCCTTCGCCCGCGCCAAGTGCTACGTCCATACTCCACACTGGCGTAGCATTCAAATGCACATCTACCCGGTTTTGAAATTTGCCATCTTTCCATTCAATATCCTGATCCTCGGTCGGCTTTAACTCAATGGTCGGGATATGTGTCGTCTCATCGCGGTCTACCGACATCGAATAGATGCCCACCGTCTGTTTCGTATCAGCTTTGATCAGTTCGGTACTCGGGTCACTGATAGTAATACGACCTGCGCCACCAGCTAGTTTCAGCACTGCTTCACGTGTATCGGCCTGCATGGCTTCTGAGAACGTATTCGAATGCGATTCCAGATTACTTAACGAGCGACTTTTCCGTTCCGATTGATAATCGTCATCATCGTCATCGTCATCATCTCCATCATCATGGTTGTCATCGTCGTCATCGTCATCATCGTCGTCATGGTGCCAGCGCATATGGTATCCTTCATGATTCCGGTGGCGTGAGAAGAACCCAAACAACGTAGTGGGTACAGCTACAGCCAGCATAACCGTCGTAATAAAAGCAAACTGGTTATTACGTCGTTCCAGAATCAGATGTATACCCGCCAGAATCAATAAAAAAGGCCAAAGGTGCACGAGATCGTGCCAATCGACATCAAGTCCTCCTGCCCGGCGAGCCAGAAACAGCACGCCAAACGTCAGCAGAAAAATTCCCCAGAATAATCCGTTTCTTCGTTGCATAACTTTTTAAAAGTATGATGTATGAACTATGATATATGGTGTATGAGTGTGCACTCAGTTACTTTCATACACCATACTTCATAGTTCATACATCTAGTTTACAAGGTTGCGTTTGGGTCGTTCGGACTGTCGTAATTCGTGGTATTATCATAAGGTGGTTTGATCCGGTCTTTGAAGATTAACCATAACCCGATCGCAATCAGGAAGAACGGCCATAAATCACCGAAATCAATATCCAGATAACGGTCTAGAAGAAAGATGATGCCAAGAATAATCAGGACAGCCCCGCCGACGAGGCTGCGGTCGGGAGAAGCAGGTTTGTTGGGATTGTAGGGATTCATGGAAAAATAAGGATTAGAAAACGCGGTTGATTGAACTACTGCGCCATCCGAACGTCGTTCGGGCAAGGCAATCCACAGGATAATGTAAATAATAATTGCCGGAAAATGCGGCAAAAAAATGCCGATTACAAACAATACCCGCACCAGAGCACGGTCAATGCCAAAATAATCGGCCAGACCAGCGCAAACACCCCCTAACTGGGCCTGGTCGGCAATACGTTCTAATCGCTTGTTCATGGTTTCTAATTGTTTAAAACGTTGTAAACCTAGCAGATATACATGCTGAATGGAAGCAGAATTGGAAGAATGGACGCGGTTATGGATAGAAGTATGTTTTCAATGATAGTAGGTAATGCATAGTAGCGCTGCACATAGGGCATTGAAGTAAGGGAATGGGGTAAAATCAACTCTACCCTATGCCCTTACCCCTTTGCTACTCCTCCTCAATCGCTTCCAGAACATCCATGAGTTCACCGAACTCTCTGTTACCGGGTCGTTCTTCGTCGCCACCACTCAGCGCAATACCACGTACCGGCAGATCGGCAAGCAGTTCATGGACATTTTCGACAGATACGCCCGTTCCTAACAGAATCGGATATCGGGCAGCTAAGTGCTGGAGAATTTCTTTAAAATCAGCATCAAAATGAAGTGAAGTATTGCTTTCGAGCAAGATATAATCAGCCCCGGACGTACTGGTTCGAACCAGCGTATCGAGCTGATCGAGCGTCATCTGCGATAAATCGACACGAAGAATAAGCGGACGCTCAAACGTAGTGAGGTAGGGTAATAAAGCTGCTTCGTCTACCTGTAATACGTCGGGTTGATACGTAGCCAGCAGTTGCTCAATCTGCTCAGGGTCGATGGACGTTGTTTCACCAACAATCTGAACACCAGCCACCCACGATTTTATTTCTTCAAATTTTTTCGGATCAACGTACTCCGGAGCACCAGCGTCCATCGAAAAGCCAAGCATATCGACGCCCATGCCAGCACAGTAGCGCGCATCGCTGAGGTTTGTTACGTTAGAAATTTTAACGAGCGTTTTCAGAGCCATAAGGGAAGTGAGCCGTAACCAGTGCTACGTTATCAGCGCATCCACAAAGGTAGAGACAACTCACAGCATTCTATTAATCTCTTCAAATCTGAATTGTTTTTATCGAACGTACTGCCAGTTATGAGTCACTACGTTGATTGTAAAATCTTGTTACTAAACAGATTATGCGAAAAGCTGGGCTTGGGAGGTTGTGGTACGTTTTTCTCATTGTTACGTCGCTCAGATAATGAACAAGATATATAAACCCTACCGGTGTTTCTAAGGCATCACTCAGACCAGTTCCATTAGCCGCTTCGTTCTTCCGGGGTTCGGATTTCGGTTGCTTGTTTCGTTTATACATGCCGGTATTCGTTAGCCATACAATCTGTCGAAACTGGATTGCCGACATTGGCTGTTACGTGAAAAAATTCACGTTCTACCTGCTGACAATCTTACAAAGTTGGCTAATGAAACACCTGTAAATCAATCCCATAAATACAGGGATTTTTGCTCCCTTTTTTGGGAATGATAATTATTCATACAAAAAAACCTTCCAATCAGGTACAAACGCTGACTGGAAGGGAAATAAAACTGGACTGAAAGTTTAGACTAAATTGAAAATCAGCTTGTTTACTTTGCTGAACCAGTATCAGGCATGGCCCCAATTTGCTGTTGTAACGTAACGTCATCACCTAACTGCATCCGCTCGATAATTTTGCCATCCTTGTAGCGGTCAATGCCAAATCCCTTAATGTTTATTTGCTTGTTAAAAGCTGGTATAGTCATCAAAGGCCGGTTTGGGTACCTAAAAATTTGGTATACGTAATAAGCGCGTTAAGGCTTGTTGAAGACAAAATAAAAGAATTGGAATTCAGTACGTTAGCGCTGCGCTACGTTAGGCGTGAACTTCTCTACTTTGTTCGGAATTGGTTTCAGCGACATCAGATAAGTATAAATAGCACCCAGATCCTGTTCGTTCATGCCACCGTACATGGTCCAGGGCATAATAGTCTGGAAATCGTTCGCCCCAACCTTGTGTGGTTTGTACGTACTATCGGCATAGGTTCTAAAGCGGCTGACAAAAGCCTCTTTTGTCCAGCTACCGATACCAGTTTCTTTATCAGGCGTGATGTTAGCCGTGACTAAGGTACCGCCTGGCAATTTGAATTCCCGCCCACCCGAAAACGACTTTTCCTTAATAATCTGTCCTTTCTCAACCTGCGTATGGCATTCTACGCAACCAGCAATCATGACCAGATACTTTCCCGTAGCCAGTTCATCTTTGGGATCAGGCATTGGGCTTGGCTCAGCTTTTTGCGGGATGGTGTTCAGGATAAAATTGAATGGGAAGTCAGCCCTGGAATCAGCCGGTTTGTTTTCGATAGGCTTGAGACTACGCACATAGGCAACGATGCTCTTGACATCTTCATCGCTCATTTTGCCATAGTAAGGATAAGGCATCACCGGAAAAAAAGCGTGCCCATCGCGACTGACGCCTGTAGTAACAGCCCGATAGATTTCGCCATCGGTCCAGCTTCCGATACCAGCAGGCGTAATGTTTTTCGATGTAAACGAGCCAGGAAAACCCATCTCCTGGTTGAATAGCTCTCCACCCTTCCCTAACGTACCGGGTTCCAATGGTGCCGAAAAAAGACTGTAGTCGCGGGTACTGTGGCAATCCATACAAACTGTTACGTGATTTGCCAGATATTCACCCCGAGCAATACGTTCCGGTGTTCGTTCGATAGTAAGAGTCGGTGCATCGCCTACGTTGGGCAGAGCGAATTTAACATAGGCCATTACACCAAGAATAACCAGCAGAACGACGCCAAGTACAATACCGATAATTTTGCCTACTTTTTTCATGTGAAGTTTGGTAGAGAGGAATAGTGATTATTTCATCGTTAAGATATTGATAGTCACAAAACAACGGAAACGTAATGGCGAAATAAGTTATTGAGCGGTCATCATATTTCATTGACGGTCTAAGAAGCGGCCTGAGCTATTACTTTTGCTACGTAGCCAGCGAACAACGTATTGACCGGCTAATCGGCAAACTCATCGGCCAGCCGCCTAACGTTAACCTTATACATTATGCTGTTTGCCACCGTCTCTACGGCTTTGCTGGTTGCTTCGACTTTAGGCGTTTCGGTATTCAGATTGATGCCGAAGTTGAAATATCCGATGCGTGATGCAATCTCGTTTTTACCTTCATGTAAACCAGCCACAACCATTGGTAGTCCATGCTTTAACGCTAATAAAACGCCCCCAAATCCGCCGTTTGTTACATAGATAGATATCCGCAAAAGGCATTACGTCGTAGCTCAGCATAACAAAAAGTTTATTGCTCAAAAGTCTCGTCTTCCATCCAATTCATTTATCAGTAGACTACTAATTGCTTCCCATACGCGTTCATCATCGGACAAAACTTGTACGATATCGGACAACTCATTGCCTATCACATACGCTAAATCAGGCCAGGAATCCACTTTTTACAGATTGGCAAAGCATTTGTTCTACAGAAGTTGAATATATATGCTACGTAATGAAACGAACGTATCTGGGAGAATTTGAAGAGGTTGTCCTGCTGACCGTAGCGGTCCTGAATGAAAAAGCTTACGGTGTAGCCATTACCGACGAGCTGGATCGGCAAACGGGCCGCTCGGTGAGCATCAGTGCCGTTCATGCTGCCCTAAGTCGACTTCAGGAAAAAGGTATGCTTTACTCACATATGGGTGATGCAACCGCCGAACGAGGTGGCCGACGCAAGCGACTGTTTACGGTTACGGCACTCGGAAGCCGCACGTTGCACGACATCCGTTCCATGCGCGATCAATTGTGGAATTCTATTGAACCCAACGCTTTACCAACCATCGGTCTGGCCGGTTCATAAATCCTCTGCCCTTACCTCCTTGCCCTATGCTACGTCCCCCACCTCGCTTTGCTGATCGACTGCTCGAATGGTTCTGCGCTCCGCATTTGCTGGAGGAAGTGCAGGGCGATTTATATGAACGCTACGTGCGTGATCTGCAACGTAGTGGTACGTCAAAAGCCAATCGGAAATACTGGTTGAACGTACTACGTTTCTTCCGTCCATTTGCCCTCAAACGACAATCATCTGACTATCAGCTAAACTTTTTTGGTAATCCTGTCATGCTACGTAATTATCTGAAAATCGCCTGGCGAAATATGATTCAGCATAAATCATTTTCGGCCATCAACATTATGGGTCTGGCACTGGGCATGGCTACCAGCCTGCTTATCTATCTCTGGATTCAGGATGAGTTCAGTGTAGATGCCTATCACGCTAATGGCCCGCAACTCTACACAGTTATGGAGCGTCAGTTTTTTGATGGTAAAATTGAGGCTAGTCCAAGCACACCTGCGCTGTTAGCCGAGGAATTGGAAAAAGTATTTCCTGAAATTGAGCACGCGGCCAGTTTATCCTGGGAGCAGACGTTCACGTTCGCCGTTGGGGATAAGCTCAACAAAGAAATAGGGCGATCTGCGGGTGCGAGCTGGTTTACGATGTTCAGTTTTCCTCTGCTGGCAGGTAAGGCAGAGACAGCGCTGGCGGCTCCCAATAACATCGCCATTTCCCGAAAACTGGCTCAGAATTACTTCGGGAGTCCGCAGGAAGCGATGGGCAAAAGTATCCGTCTGGACAATACAGCTGATTATCAGGTCAGCGCCGTATTTGAGGATATACCCGCCAATAGCTCAGAAACCTACGATTATGTGCTTCCCTGGCAGGATTTTCTGCAACGAAATGAGTGGCTCAAGGATTGGGGCAGCAACGCGCCTGTTGCTCGTATTCAGCTCCGGACCGATCGCAACGGTGTTTCGGCTGATCCGGCTAAGCTGGAGGCCAAAATGAAGACTTTCCTGAAGCGTTATAACCCATCTATTGGAAAAGAGAAGTTTGATATTCAGCTCTTTCTGCAACCTTATCAGGATGCGTACCTCTATTCTAATTTCAAAAATGGGTATCAGTCTGGCGGCCGAATCGAGTACGTCCGATTGGCCGGTATTGTGGCTGCCTTTATTCTCCTGATTGCCTGTATTAATTTCATGAATCTGGCCACCGCCCGTTCGGTCAAGCGGGCGCGTGAGGTAGGCGTTCGGAAAGTTGTGGGCGCGGCCCGGAGTTTACTGATCGGACAGTTTATTGGCGAAGCACTGCTATTGACGACTATAGCACTGGTTATTGCTCTGGTCCTGACAGCATTATTACTACCCGCGTTTAACTCATTGACCAACAAGCAAATCAGTTTCCCATTAATCAATGCCAGTTTCTGGATAACCCTGCTAGGAATGACGCTCATAACGGGTTTCATTGCGGGCAGTTACCCGGCGTTAGTGCTTTCGTCGCTGAACCCCATTCGGGTACTAAAAGGCACCCTTCGATTTGGAGCAGGAGCGCGACTGTTCCGGCAGGGGCTGGTCGTTTTTCAATTTTCGCTGTCGATACTGCTGATCATCGGGACCATTATTGTTTACCGACAGATTGGCTTTATCCAAACCACTAACTTGGGATTTGACCGTGAAAATCTGATTTACCTGAAGGGAGAAGGCGAATTAGCAACCAATTATACAGCATTCAAGCAGGAACTCCTGCAAAAGCCAGGTATACAGTCCGTTACCTACATGGATGGAAGTCCGACCAATACGTTTGGCAGTACAAGAAATGTTCAGTGGCCCGGTAAAAACCCTACCAGTACGTTGATGTTTCAGTTTTCGACGGTCGATTATGATTTCACCAAAACCCTGAAAGTGAACGTAACAGGTCGGGATTTTTCACGCGATTTTGGTATGGATTCCACAACTTTCCTGATTAATGAAACAGCCGCCCGACGTATCGGTTATCAGCAAGCGATTGGCAAGCAGCTGACATTGTGGGGCAAAACGGGGAATATCATTGGTGTTATGAAGGATTTTCACCAAAATTCGCTCCATCAGGCCATTGAGCCGATGATTGTCAAATTGAGCCCCAAGTCTGATCGTAAAAGTATTATTGTTCGAACGCAGCCAGGGCAATCAAAGCAGGCACTAGCGAGTCTGGAATCGGTTTGGCAACAGTTTAATCCAAAGTTTCCGTTCACGTATACCTTTGCTGATCAGGCGTTTCAGAAGCTATACCGCAGCGAAACCATTATTGGCACATTGGCAAACTATTTTGCGTTTCTGGCCATTTTCATTTCCTGCCTGGGCTTGTTCGGCTTAGCGGCTTTCATGGCTGAGCAACGTACCAAAGAAATCGGCTTACGCAAAGTACTGGGCGCTTCAGTCGCCAGCGTAGTGGCACTACTATCAGTCGATTTCCTGAAATTAGTTCTGGTCGCCATTCTCATTGCTTCACCCCTAGGCTGGTACGCCATGAAGCAATGGCTACAGGAGTTTGCCTATAAAATCGACATCGAATGGTGGATGTTCCCCCTCGCTGGCCTGGTAGCCGTTTGTATTGCCCTACTGACAATCAGCTTCCAAAGCATCAAAGCCGCATTGATGAACCCTGTGAAATCATTACGTAGCGAATAGCAGAAGGCATGGGGGTCGGGGCAGAGGGTAAAACCGGCACCAACCCCTACCCTATGCCCTGAACCCTATGCCCCATGCAACATACCCCACCCCGACTGGCTGACCGATTCCTCGAATGGTTCTGTGCTTCTCACCTGCTGGAGGAAGTGCAGGGCGATTTATATGAACGTTACGTTCGGGATGAGCAACGTAGCGGTACATCAAAAGCCAACCGCAGGTATTGGCTCAACGTGCTACGTTTCATACGTCCATTTGCGCTCAAACGGCAACCTGCTGAATATTCACAACCGATTTTACTCCATCCGATTATGCTACGTAACTATTTCAAAACCAGCCTCCGCAATCTGGCAAAAAACAAAATCAGTACGCTGATTAACCTGCTTGGACTCACGCTGGGCGTAACGGCCTGTCTGGTCATTTATCTCATCACGAATTACGAACTGAGCTACGATACGTTCCACCCAGATAGTGAACGTATTTACCGGCTGGTCGGCGAAGCACAATATGGCAATCCGGGCGAAAAGCATCCTGTTGGCTTCGTACCCAACGCTGTTCCGGCAGCGATTCGGAAAGAAATTGCCGGGCTGGAAACGGTAGCGGCCTTTCATACTATCAGCACCGACGTATTGATTCCAGATGGTCGGGAAAAGCCAAAGCGATTTGAAAACACGCACAGTGAGATTGTTGTTGTCGAGCCTCAGTACTTCGATATTTTCAAGTACCAATGGCTGGCAGGCAATCCGCAAACGGCACTCAATGAGCCATTTAACGTAGTACTCTCGGAGCAGAAAGCCCTCACCTATTTTGGCAACCTTCCGATTGAGAAAATGATCGGTAAGGAAGTTATTTATCAGGATTCGGTCCGCGCGAACGTAGCGGGAATTGTGAAAGCCTGGAGCCAACCTTCCGATTTTATATTCACCGATTTCATTTCGTTTGCTACGATTCACGCGAGCCAGTTAAAGAAAAGCATCAACCTCGATCAATGGGATGATATCTGGTCGGCCTCACAGGCGTTTGTCAGATTGCCGAAAGGTGCTACGCCTTCTCAATTTACTGCCCAATTCCAGCGTTTTAACAAGGCTCATTTTCCGAAGGAGTTTAAATATACGCCCGCTTTACAACCTTTGGCTGACCTTCACTTCAACGAAGATTACCAAGACAATTACGCCCGGAAAGCTCATCTGCCAACCTTGTATGGCCTGATGGCCGTTGCCGGGTTTATCCTGCTGATTGCGGCTATCAATTTCATCAATCTATCGACGGCTCAGTCGGTGCAGCGGGCCAAGGAAACCGGAATTCGTAAAGTGATGGGCGGGAGCCGTGCGAGTCTGGTTATGCAGTTCCTAAGCGAAACTACGTTCCTGACACTGCTTGCGGTTCTGATCGCTTTAGTTCTTGTCAAACCGATTCTGGCGGGTTTCCAGACGCTCACGCCCAAAGGGTTAACGGTCAATTTATTCAGCGTTCAAACGCTTGTATTTCTGCTTGGCGTTACGGTCATTACGTCGTTACTGTCAGGATTTTATCCGTCCTGGGTGCTATCGTCGTACGTACCGGCGTTGACGCTCAAAGGGCAGACAGCTTTAAATAATGGACAAAAAGGGCATTTTCGTAAAGCACTGATTATATTCCAGTTTACAGTTTCCCTGGTCTTTATCATCGGTACGTTGATGGTTAGCCGTCAGCTCAGTTTTATACGGAATAAAGACCTCGGCTTTTCGGCCGATGCGATACTGGAAATTCGTCCTCCTTGGGGCGATCGGGAGAAAGGGGATGTGCTGTTGCAAAAAATCAAGCAGTTATCGACCGTTGATCGGGTTACGCTCGAATGGTTTCCGCCGATGGGACCCGCTTATATGGTTACGAAAATGAAATATCAGCCGCCCAAAAAGCAGGCTATCGAAACAGACGTATCGGCAAAGGTTGGTGATGAAAATTTTATCCCGCTCTATCAGCTACGTCTCCTTGCCGGGCGTAATTACGTCAAGACGGATTCTCTTCGTGAACTGGTCATCAATGCTACGTATGCTAAAGCGCTGGGATTCCGCAAACCAGCCGACGCACTCAACCAACTCATTGAGTGGCAAGGCAAAAAAATCCCGATTGTGGGTGTAGTTGCGGATTTTCATGAGCAGTCTTTCCACGAAAAAATCGAAGCTACGTTTATCGGATATATGCCGGGACAGGCACGGAATATTGGTATCAAACTGCGGACCAAAGGGAAAGATATGTCGGATGTAAAGGTAACACTGGCCAGCCTGGAACAACAATGGAAAAGCGTATTTCCAGACCATAAATTCGAGTACAAATTTCTGGACGAATCAATTGCCAGTCTTTACGAAAAAGAAGAGAAAACCGGCCAGCTCGTCAACACGTCTACGCTTATTGCTATCCTGATTTCGTGTATGGGCTTGTTCGGGCTGGCAATGTTCACGGCTGAACAACGTACCAAGGAAATCGGTGTTCGGAAAGTATTAGGCGCATCCGTGGGAAGTATCGTTACGTTGCTTTCCAAAGACTTCCTGAAGCTGGTGATTATTGCCCTCGTAATTGCCTCACCCATTGCGTGGTGGGCCATGAATCAGTGGCTGAAAGACTTCGCCTACAAAGTTGATATCGAATGGTGGGTGTTTGTGCTGGCTGGATTATTGTCGATTGGTATTGCGTTGTTAACTGTTAGTTTCCAAAGTATCAAAGCCGCGCTGGTGAATCCGGTGAAATCGTTACGTAGTGAATAGCAGAGGGCATAGGGGTAAGGGCATGGGGTAAAATCTCACTCAATCCATTCCTCCCCTATGCTCTAAACCGTCTGCCTTATGCAAAACACCCCACCCCGATGGGCTGATCGACTGCTCGAATGGTTCTGCGCTCCGCATCTGCTGGAGGAGGTGCAGGGCGATTTATATGAGCGATATGTTCGAGATATGAAACGTAACGGCGTGGTAAAAGCTAATCGTCAGTATTGGTTCAATGTGCTACGGTTTATCCGCCCATTTGCTCTAAAGAGACAACCAACGGATTATTCATCACCCCTCCTACTAAGCCCTGCCATGTTACACAACTATCTAAAAATCGCCTTCCGCAATTTTTGGCGACATAAGTCTTTTTCAGCCATTAATAGTTTGGGATTAGCGCTTGGCCTCACCTGTAGTTTACTCATCTTCCTCTGGATTCGGGATGAATTGCGGGTAGACCACTACCATGCCAATGGCCCCCATTTATACCGAATTATGTGGCGGCAATTGTCAGATGGAAAGCGAATGGCAATGCCCGAAACGCCTGGACCTATGTCTCAGGAGATACCGAAAAAGTTTCCGGAGATTGTCCAGGCGGCAGGGTTTTCCAATCGACATGCGCACCTCACATTTACGGTCGGTGACAAGATTAACAAAGAAACGGGTGAATGGGCAGGCGTCAACTGGTTCAACCTGTTTAGTGTGCCGTTGCTGAGTGGTTCACCAGAAACAGCGCTGAAAGCCCCGAATAGTTTAGCGCTTTCCCGGAAATTGGCCGATACGTATTTTGGTAGCCCACAAGCCGCCTTGGGCAAATCGGTTCGGATTGACAATAAAGAGACGTATCAGGTAACGGCTGTTTTTGAGAATTTACCCGAGAATACATCTCAGAAATACGATTTTCTGCTTTCCTGGGATGATTTTTTGAAAAGGGAATCCTGGGCCAGAGAGTGGGGCAACCCAAGTCCGGAAACCTTTCTCCAACTACGTTCGGATACCGACGTAGCGGCCTTCAATGCTAAGATTAAACACTTTCTTCGGAGCTACCTGGGAATCAATACGAAAAACGCCAGCCGGTTTGATGTTGAGTTGTTTCTTCAGCCGTATGAGGACATGTATTTATATGCTCAAACAGACAATGGCGAGATTTCGGGGGGGCGCATCGACTATATACGGTTATTAAGCATAGTAGCTGGTTTTCTGCTACTTATGGCCTGCATCAACTTTATGAATCTTTCGACGGCCCGTTCTGCCAATCGTGCTAAAGAGGTGGGCATTCGTAAAGTAATCGGTGCTGAGCGATCCCGGTTAATCAGTCAGTTTATCGGCGAGGCACTTTTACTGACTTTCGTAGCGGTTATTTTGTCTTTAGTATTGACTAGCCTTCTCCTGCCAGCCTTTAATCAACTGAGTAACAAGCAGGTTGCTCTCCCAATTACTGAGCCGGATTTCTGGTTGGCTTTATTGGTTATTATGTTGTTCACAGGATTTCTGGCGGGTAGTTATCCGGCCTTGTTTTTATCGTCCTTACAACCCGTTCGCATATTGAAAGGAATTATCTCTGCACCAACGAAAAGGTCAGCGAAGGGTCTATTTCGACAAGGATTGGTTGTCGTACAGTTCGTTATCTCGATGTTCATGATCATTGGCACATTTGTCGTCTATCGACAGATAAATTTCATTCAAAACAAGAATCTTGGCTTCGACCGGGAAAACCTGATTTACGTACCTCTGGAAGGCGCTTTATTAACCAGTTATCCAATTCTAAAACAGGAGTTACAGCGCATGCCGGGCATTCAGTACATTGCCCGAATGGATTATCATCCCAGCAGAATAGGCAGCAATACCACCTGGGTCGATTGGCAAGGGAAAGATCCGGCTGTCAACATTGGGTTTGCGCAGGTTTCGACTGGCTATGATCTGGATAAAGCCACGCGCATGAAAGTAATAGCCGGTCGTTATTTTTCGCGCAATTTTCCGACCGATTCATCGGGGTATGTAATCAATGAACAAGCGGCCCGACGTATTGGCTATAAAAATCCAGTCGGACAGCCGCTCACGTTCTGGGGGAAACCGGGCAAAATTATTGGTGTTATCCAGGATTTTCATTTCCAGTCCCTGCACGAACCGCTTAAACCGCTGATTATGTGGTTTGGGGAAGCGAACACGTATGGCAATCTGCTGGTGCGCACGCAACCCGGTCAAACCAAACAGGCGTTAGCTAGTCTTGAGAAAGTTTGCAAAACGTTAAATCCAACGTTTCCTTTTAGCTTTTCCTTCGCTGATCAGGAATACCAGAATATGTACCAAAGCGAGCTGATGGTAAGCACACTGGTAAATTACTTCGCCATACTGGCAATTTTTATTGCCTGCTTAGGGCTGTTTGGCCTCGCTTCGTTCACGGCTGAGCAACGTACTAAAGAGATCGGGGTTCGGAAAGTGCTCGGCGCATCGGTTTTCAGTATCGTTACGTTACTTTCCCGCGACTTTCTGATCGTAGTTCTTATCGCTATTCTGATTGCTTCGCCAATCGCCTGGTGGTTTCTCAATCGCTGGCTACAGAGTTACGCCTACAAAACTGATCTGAACTGGTGGTTATTTGCACTAGCTGGGTTTGCAATGATCGGCATTGCCTTACTAACAGTCAGTTTCCAAAGCATCAAAGCTGCATTGATGAATCCGGTGAAATCACTACGTAGTGAATAGAGTTGTTTCCCGTCATTACGTATCCCATTCGACGTACGTTACGTAGAGACAAGGCATGCCTTGTCTCTACATCCAGATAATCCATACAAACAAATGAAAGATACGACACTAGTTCGCCTGATAGTTTTCCACTGCTTGTTATGCCTGGCAGGCCGACTAATGGCTCAGCAAACTGGTCCAGGTTTCCCGCCAACGGATTCGTTACGTTCGGTAACACTTCCTCCTGAAATTGATCGGGTACTACGTGATTACGAACGCGAATGGGGCGCCGGCAATGCCGAAAAGCTGGTGAGTTTATTTACGCCAGATGGGTTTGTTCTGCAACCTCGACGGCCAGCTATTCGTGGTCAGGCAAACTTAAAAAATGCGTATAGCAATTCAGGCGGGCAGCCGCTGTTCCTTCGTGCACTATCATTTGCACAGGGAGGAGATTTGGGCTACATCATCGGCGCATATCGGGCAAAAGCAGATGGCCCCGATATCGGAAAATTCATTCTTGCCCTTCGTAAAGGTTCCGACGGGCGATGGTTAATTGCCGCCGATATGGATAATTCCGTGCGGTAGAGACAAGGCATGCCTTGTCTCTACATGCCAAACACCACCCTACTGCCCGCCACCGTAGATTTTGCGGAAGTTTTTCACGCTTTCGGCAATCTCGGGGCCGTTGTTTTCCCAGTGGTATTCGTATTCAACCGAAATCGGACCTTTGAACTTCTGGCGCTTCATTTCGGCAATCACTTCTGATACTTTACAATCGCCGGTTCCCCATACTACGTCGTGATACTTACCATCGGGCGTTTCTTTCTTTACGTCCTTAAAGTGCATCCCCAGTACGTGTCCGTTCAGTTTTTTCAGGCATTCGACCGGGTCAAGTCCTGAACGTACCCAGTGGCCGATATCCGAGCAGGAACCGACGTATTTGCTACCGCCAATAGCTGCCAGTACCGTATCAGGGTGCCAGTAGCGCGATGGCTTGGGGTGATTGTGCAATGCTACGTTGATTTTGTATTGATCGGCCAGCTTCCGAACCAGCGGCATTTGTTGTGGAGTCGGCTCGGAGTTGATGTTCAGAATGCCCATATCCTTCGCGAACTCAAACAGCGTTTTCCATTCATCGTCGGTTTTGGGGTTCACAACGCCGTAGGCTACCACTGTCAACCCTTTATCTTTGATTAATTTCTTAACCGCCTGACGGGTAGCGGCATCCATCGAAAAATCCATCTTTCCTTCGACGCCACCACCAATCGTTTGTCCCGGAAAAGCTTCGACGTATTTCAATCCACAACTATCAATTTTCCGCAAGGCATCGGCGAACGAGAATAATCGGAACGAATAAGCCTGTGAACCAAGTTTCCAGCCCGCTTTATCTTCGGGGCCTTTCTGCGCCATCACGGCACTTACACTCGCAACAAGTAAAGCACCGAAGAGCACATATTTTGTCAGATGTTTCATCATCGAAAAAAGATTTATTTCTAACTAAAAGAGCAGACTGAATCGTGTTTACCCATGCTAAACCAAACAGTATTTAGGCGGCCGTGAACGTAACGTAGTGAATACCAAACTCACTGAATACGATACGTAGCGATCTGTTTTCGGCAAATCAAACCTGTTCGGGCTTGTCCCATAGCGTACGTTTCCTGTCCGGTTTCGGACAAAAAGCTACTACTCTATATCGCCAGAAAAGTCATTTCAGCGACTCTAAGCCATATTTTTCATTCTGGCCGATCATTTGATCAGCAAAACTAGAACTAATTAATAGCGATGAAACGAAGCTACTTAGGCGAGTTCGAGGAGATTGTGCTCCTGACTGTGGCTGTAATGGAAGGCCAGGCATACGGCGTAGCGATTACCCACGAAATCATCGAGCAAACGGGACGAGCGGTACGTCTCAACCAGATTCACGCGGCTCTGGATCGGCTGGAGGATAAAGGCATGGTAAAATCCGAAATGGGTGAACCAACAGCCGAACGCGGTGGCCGACGCAAGCGACTGTTTACGGTAACTGCGTATGGACGTAGAACGTTACAGGAAATTCAGGAGGTGCGCGTCAGTTTCTGGGATCGGTTGTTAAGTCCCCTCAAACCGGCGACTAGCTTATAGCATAGATCATGGGGCTATGGGATAAGTCTAAACCGGCACCAACCCCTACCCAATGCTCAAACCCCTCTGCCCTATGCCAACTACCCCACCCCGCCTGGCCGACCAACTGCTACGTCTATTCTGCGCTCCTCATCGACTGGAGGAAGTACAGGGCGATTTGCACGAAGAATTTGCCTATCAGCTACGTCGAGTTGGCGAGCAACGGGCGAAATGGCATTACTGGCGGAACGTAGTAGGATTTCTAAAGCCCCGGACCGGAGGGTCATCTGCGATTAAGCACGAACCAAAACAGTATTCAAATCCATCAAACACAGACATGCTTCGTAATTATTTAAAAATCGCTTTTCGGAATCTGACCAGACATAAAGGTTATTCCGCTATAAACATTGGCGGATTGGCTGTCGGTATGGCGGTTGCGATGCTGATTGGCCTGTGGATATACGACGAACTATCCTACAACACCTACCACCAGCACTACGACCGCATTGCCCAGGTTATGCAACATCAGACGTCTAACGGGCACATCAGTTCACAGAACTCAATTCCAGCTCCGTTGGGCGATGAATTGCGGAATAAGTACGGCAATAACTTTAAACACCTGGCGATGGCCACCTGGCAGGGCGATCGCATTCTGTCATACGGTGATAAAAAGATCACGCGAACAGGCAATTACATGGGCTTCGAAATGCCCGAAATCCTGTCGTTGCACATGCTGAAAGGCAGCCGTAATGGTCTGAAAGAAACCAACACCATTTTACTGTCGGCCTCAACGGCCCAATCACTTTTTGGACAGGACAATCCGATGGGGAAACTCATCAATATTGACGGCAAGGCAGATGTTCGCGTAACGGGGGTTTATGAAGATCTACCCTTCAACACCGAATTTCGCGAGCTTACGTTCATTGCTTCATGGGCGTTGTACGTAGCAACACAGCCCTGGGTAAAACAGGCTCTTGATCAGCGTGTGTGGGACAATAACTCCTTCCAGCTATTTGTCCAGATCGCTGATAATATGGACATGGAAACGGTGAGTTCCCGAATCAAAAATTCCAAATTAAACAACGTACCAGACCACCAGAAGAAATATAAATCGGAGATGTTTCTTCACCCAATGAGCGACTGGCGTCTGCATTCCAATTGGGAAGAGGGCATCCAAACGGGGGGCTATATGCAGTACGTTCGGTTGTTTGCCATTGTGGGCCTATTTGTGCTGCTGCTGGCCTGCATCAATTTCATGAATCTGAGTACGGCACGTAGTGAAAAACGAGCCAAAGAAGTGGGCATACGCAAAGCTGTAGGATCAGTACGCAGCCAGCTAATCAATCAGTTTTTTAGTGAGTCATTTCTGGTAGTTGTCTTTGCGTTTGGCGGTGCTATACTGCTTATACTCGCTCTTTTACCCTGGTTCAACGAGGTGGCCGACAAGCAGATAGCGTTCCCCTGGGCCAATGCCTCATTCTGGCTGGCGAGTTTTAGCTTTATTCTAATTACCGGGTTGCTGGCAGGCAGCTATCCCGCGTTCTATCTCTCTTCGTTCCAGCCAATTAAGGTCTTAAAAGGGACTTTCAAAGTAGGTGGATTGGCGGCTGTTCCGCGCAAAGTGCTGGTGGTGGTTCAATTCACGGTTTCCATTACACTGATTATCGGAACCATTATCGTTTACCGGCAAATTCAGCACACCAAAAATCGGCCCCTTGGCTACGACAACAATGGACTGCTGATGATGCAGATGATGTCGCCCGCGTATTATGGCAAATACGACGTACTAAAAACAGACCTTAAAAATGCGGGGGTTATTCAGGAAATGGCCGAGTCGTCCAGTCCGTTAACGGGCATTTGGTCGAATAATGGTGGCTTCAGCTGGCCCGGTAAAGATCCATCTCTCGACTCTGATTTCGCGACGGTTTGGGTTACCCACGACTTCGGCAAAACGGTTGGCTGGCAATTCAAGGAAGGCCGGGATTTTTCGAGGAAGTTCACAACCGATTCGTCGGCCATTGTGATCAACGAAGCCGCCGTCAAATTCATGGGCCTTGAGCATCCGCTCGGCACAGTCGTCAAATGGGGAGAGGAAAGTGATACCAATAAGCCTGACTATTTTACGATTGTCGGGGTTATCAAGGACGTATTGGCAGAATCGCCTTATGAACCCGTGAAACAGGCAATCTATATCATGGATTATGAGAACGTCAACTGGATAATGCTCAAATTAAATCCAGCCCGGAGTGCCAGTCAGTCCATTGCTACCATCGAATCTATTTTTAAGAAACACGTACCGTCTGCCCCATTCGATTATAAGTTTGCCGACGAAGAATTCGGTAAAAAGTTTGCGTCAGAGGAACGTATCGGTAAACTGGCTGGCAGCTTTGCCATACTGGCTATTTTGATTTCCTGCCTGGGCTTATTTGGGCTGTCGTCGTTTGTGGCCGAACAACGTACCAAAGAAATCGGTGTTCGCAAAGTGCTGGGTGCATCGGTCTTAAATCTGTGGAGTTTGCTGTCGAAAGACTTTGTGGTGCTGGTGATTATCGCCTGTCTGATTGCGTCGCCCATTGCCTACTATTATCTGAGCGATTGGCTGAAGGACTACGATTATCGAACCGAACTATCGTGGTGGGTATTCGCGGGTTCTGCCGTTGGTGCTCTGCTCATTACGTTGCTAACCGTCAGTTTCCAAACCATAAAAGCCGCGCTGGTCAATCCCGTGAAATCACTACGTAGTGAATGATACGTTCTACGCCGGATGGTTTATTGCTGGCGCATGTAGAGACAAGGCATGCCTTATCTCTACAAATCCCGATCCAAATCAAACCCTATGCAACCACCCAAAATCGCCGACCGTCTGCTACGTCTCTTTCTATCGTCTGAAAGACTGGAAGAGGTGATGGGCGATTTGCATGAAGAGTTCGCGTATCAGGTGCGACGTAACGGCCAACGGCAGGCGCACTGGCGTTACTGGTGGGACGTAGTGGGATTCATTAAGCCAACATTTTTGAGTAAACGACAAAAAGAACAGTATTCAACAAACCCTATTATGTTACGTAATTATTTCAGAACAGCCTGGCGGAACCTTGTGAACAGCAAAGGGTATTCTGCCATCAATATTGGTGGATTATCGGTTGGAATGGCCGTGGCGATGCTAATTGGTTTGTGGGTGTATGACGAATTATCGTACAACACGTACCATAAAAACCACGATCAGGTTGTACAGGTCGTGGAAAACCAGACGCTGGAACAGGGTATTAGTACCTCCAGGTCACTGCCAATGCCGATGAGTCATGAACTCCGGACCAAGTATGCAAGTGATTTTAAATCGGTAGTGGCTTCGTCCGAATTCGACCAGATTCTAGCCTACGACGACAAGAAACTCACAAGGTTCGGAAGCTTCACCGAAGCCGATTTTCCGGAAATGATGACCCTGTCCATGCTTCGGGGAACCCGGCAGGGTCTACAGAATTCAAACACCGTTCTGCTCGCCGAGTCAACAGCGAAAGCGCTCTTTGGCGACGTTGACCCACTTCGAAAAACCATTAAGATTGGGAATCGATATACCGTTCAGGTAGCAGGCGTTTTCGAGGATTTGCCGCATAATACTACGTTTAAAGACCTGGCGTTTATCGCACCAATCGGTTTACTTTTCGAATCGGGGCAGGGCATGGATAACTGGCGAAGCAGCTCGTTCGCCATTATCGCCCAACTACACCCAAATCGGGATTTTAAGGACGTATCAACGAAAATCAAAGACGTCTTTCACAATCACATACCAAAGGATAAAACGCAGTCGGAGCTTTTTCTGCACCCAATGAACGACTGGTATCTGCGCTCCGAGTTCAAAAACGGTACTAACGCGGGTGGACGTATTGAGTTTGTGTGGTTGTTTAGCTGCATTGGCGTTTTTGTGTTGCTGCTGGCTTGCATCAATTTCATGAATCTGAGCACGGCCCGCTCGCAAAAACGGGCTAAAGAGGTGGGCATTCGAAAAGCGATTGGATCGTTACGTAGTCAGATAATTGGTCAGTTTTTTAGCGAATCGTTTCTGGTTGTAGGGCTATCGTTTTTGCTGGCGCTGGGTCTGGTGCAACTAACGCTACCCTTCTTTAACGACGTAGCAGACAAAACCACCGCCATTTTATGGAACGACCCGCGTTTCTGGCTGATCTGCCTCGGCTTTATCGGCTTAACAGGTTTTGTAGCAGGCAGTTATCCGGCTTTGTTCCTATCGTCGTTTCAGCCGATTAAAGTGCTCAAAGGCACGTTTGTCCTGGGACGACTGGCGTCCATTCCGCGCAAAGTTCTGGTGGTGGTGCAGTTCACCGTATCGGTTACGCTGATTATCGGCACGATCATCGTGTTCCGCCAAATCCAGTTTGCCAAAAATCGACCCGTAGGTTATAGCCGCGAAGGGCTAATCAACATTACGATGAATACGCCTGAAATTCAGGGGCGGTACGATGCGATTCGGAATGAATTGATGGCTACCGGCGTCGTGGCCGACATGGCTGAATCGTCGAGTCCAATGACCAATATCTGGTCGGGGGCGAATAATCTGGAGTGGCGGGGCAAAGACCCCAACCGAACCGCTGCCTTTGGTACGATTTCGATTACGCCTGAATTCGGCAACGTAGTGGGATGGAAAATAAAGGAAGGGCGACAATTCTCAAGGCAGTTTACCAGCGATTCAGCCACATTTATGTTCAACGAAGCTGCCATTAAACTGATGGGACTCAAGAAACCAATTGGCGAAACCATCCGCTGGCACGAAAAAAACTGGAAGATCATCGGTGTTATCAAAGATATGGTCATGACATCGCCCTTCGAACCTGCCAGACCTACCGTGTTCATGATGAACACCAATGAACGACCCTTAAACGTCATTCATATCAAACTGAATCCTGCGCTAAGTGCTCAAATGGCCTTAAGCAAACTGGAAACCGTTTTCAAACGAATCAATCCAGCGGCTCCATTTGAATACAAATTTGCCGACCAGGAATACGCCAAGAAGTTTGCCGCCGAGGAACGTATCGGTCGACTGGCGAGCTTCTTTGCCATCCTGACCATTTTCATTAGTTGCTTGGGTATCTTCGGATTAGCCTCGTTTGTGGCCGAACAACGTACCAAAGAAATCGGCGTTCGGAAAGTATTAGGCGCTTCAGTTTTCAATCTGTGGAGTTTATTATCCCGCGATTTCATCATTCTGGTACTCATTGCCTGCTTCGTTGCCAGCCCAATTGCCTATTACTACCTGAATAACTGGCTTCAACATTACGAGTATCGAACTGAAATCGCGTGGTGGATTTTTGCCGCGTCTGGCATCGGAGCCTTAGCCATTACGTTACTGACAGTCAGTTTCCAAAGTATCAAAGCCGCCCTGGTCAATCCGGTGAAATCGTTACGTAGTGAATAACCCACGTAGAGACAAGGCATGCCTTGTCTCTACAAACGAAAAACCATGAACCCACCCCGCCTGGCCGACCGACTGTTACGTCTGTTCTGCGCTTCCGACCGACTGGAGGAAGTGCAGGGCGATTTGCACGAGGAATTTACGTATCAGCTGCGACGTATCGGCCAACGGCGGGCGCGCTGGCGTTACTGGTGGGACGTAGTGGGGTTTATTAGTCCATTCGCGATCAGAAGAGAAACTAAGGCGTATTCAATACCTAATTCCATTCACCCAATGATGATTCGAAATTATCTCAAAATCGCGTTTCGTAGTCTGGCGAAAAATAAGGTGTATTCCTTCATTAACATCGGCGGATTGGCCGTGGGCATGGCGGTTGCCCTGCTGATTGGCTTATGGGTGTATGATGAGTTGACATTCAATGCGTATCACAAAAACCACGACCGAATTGCCCGGGTCGTACACCAACGTACCGTCAACGGCGAAATTCTGACCACACAGGGCATTCCGATTCCGGTGGCGAAAGTGTTGCAAAATGAGTACGGTACCGACTTCAGACACGTAACACTTTCGTCCTGGAACACCCGCCATATGCTGACTTTTGGTGATACTAAGTTTACCAAAATGGGGGCCTTCATGACACCTGACGCTCCTGAACTTCTGTCGTTAAAAATGATCAAAGGGTCGCCGTCAGGATTGCAGCAGTCGTCATCCATTTTACTGTCTGAATCAGTAGCGAAAGCGCTTTTCGGCTCGACCGATCCGCTGGACAAGTTGATCAAAATCGACAACAATCTGGACGTTAAAGTAACGGGTATTTATGAGGATATACCCTACAACTCCGAATTTCAGGATCTTCGATTTATTGCCCCCTGGGATCTATACGTAGCATCGACCGATTGGGTGAAAAAGGCAAACGACGAAAACGAATGGGGGCAAAACTCGTTTCAACTGTTCGTTCAACTCGCCGAAAACGTCAATCCAGCCGCAGTTTCTGAAAAAATCCGGCTTATCAAGCAACAGAAAGGCGGTGCAGATGAGGTAAAATTCCAGCCAGAAATACACTTGTATCCAATGAACCGGTGGCACTTACACACCGATTGGGTCAACGGCGAGAACGAGGGCGGACGTATTGAATTTGTATGGTTATTCAGCTGCACAGGATTGTTTGTGCTGCTACTGGCCTGCATCAATTTCATGAATCTGAGTACGGCACGTAGTGAAAAACGAGCCAAAGAAGTGGGTATCCGCAAAGCCATCGGTTCGCTACGTCGACAGTTGATCAGCCAGTTTCTGAGCGAATCGTTTCTGGTCGTTGGGTTGTCTTTTGTCCTCGCTCTGCTGATGGCGCAGCTTACGATGCCCTTCTTTAATGACGTTGCCGATAAGCAAATGACGATGCCCTGGCTCAGTCCCTTTTTCTGGCTGGCCGGATTAAGCTTCTGCCTGATAACCGGCTTATTGACTGGTAGTTACCCCGCTTTTTACCTGTCGTCCTTCCAACCCATCAAAGTACTAAAAGGAACAATTTCCGGGCTTCGTTTTGGACGGATGGCGGGACTTCCCCGAAAAGTTCTGGTCGTGATGCAGTTTACCGTTTCGATTACGCTGATTGTCGGAACAGTCGTCGTATACCGGCAAATTCTCCACGCAAAAAACCGGCCGATAGGCTACAACCGCGAAGGGTTGGTGATGATGCACATGAGTACGCCCGACATTCATGACCATTTTGATGCCGTTCGGGATGAGCTGACCAAATCAGGAACGGTGCTGGCCCTTGCCGAATCAATGAGTCCAGCTACCGATGTATGGTCGAACAATACGGGTTTCAACTGGAAGGGAAAAGACCCCGCCTTGCAAACCGACTTTGCAACCATTGGCGTATCGCATGATTTTGGCAGAACGGTTGGCTGGAAATTTACCGACGGGCGAGACTTTTCCAGAGCCATTCAGACGGATTCCTCCGGGTTCGTTCTGAATGAAGCAGCCGTCAAATTTATGGGTTTAAAACGTCCGGTTGGACAGATCGTTCAGTGGGGCGACCGCAGTTTCAAGGTCATTGGTGTCGTGAAAGACATGCTGATGTCGTCGCCCTACGACCCCGTTAAGCAGACCATTTATTTTATTCCCAGACGAGCAGCCAATTTCGTCACCATCCGCATTAATCCGGCTTCCAGCGCCAACGAAGCGTTACAACGTATTGAAGTTGTTTTTAAGAAATACAATCCATCGTCGCCGTTCAACTACGACTTTGTCGATACTGAATATGCGCTGAAGTTTGCCGCCGAAGAACGTATCGGCAAGCTGGCTTCGGTCTTTGCTACGTTGGCCATTTTCATTTCCTGCCTGGGCTTGTTTGGGCTGGCGTCGTTTATTGCCGAGCAACGTACCAAAGAGATTGGGGTACGAAAAGTATTGGGAGCTTCAGTCCTGAATCTGTGGGGGTTAGTCTCAAAAGATTTTGTCGTATTAGTCATTATCGCCTTCGGAATCGCTACGCCCATCGCGTATAACTTCCTGAACAAATGGCTCCAGAAATACGAGTATCGAACCGACATATCGTGGTGGATTTTTGCCGCTACAGGTGCAGGTGCCCTATTCATTACGTTACTGACAGTCAGTTTCCAAAGTATCAAAGCCGCCCTGGTCAATCCGGTGAAATCGTTACGTAGTGAATAACCCACGTAGAGACAAGGCATGCCTTGTCTCTACAAACGAAAAACCATGAACCCACCCCGCCTGGCCGACCGACTGTTACGTCTGTTCTGCGCTTCCGACCGACTGGAGGAAGTGCAGGGCGATTTGCACGAGGAATTTACGTATCAGCTGCGACGTATCGGCCAACGGCGGGCGCGCTGGCGTTACTGGTGGGACGTAGTGGGGTTTCTGAAACCAACTTTTTTGAGTAAACGACAATCTGATACGTATTCAACAACCTACTTAATGAGTTCAATTATGATACGTAATTATTTTAGAACAGCCTGGCGAAATCTGGTTAAAAACCGGTTCTATTCACTTATCAACATTACAGGACTAACCGCCGGACTGGCTGTCGGTATGCTGATTTTACTTTGGGTCCAGGATGAACTTAGCTTCGACCGTTTTCACCAGCAATCGGCCAATATGTACCGACTCGAAAACTGGGCCGGAACGGGTAGTAGTCGGCAAATCTGGACATCGACTGTAGCGCCCATCGCCGAAATGGGCAAAAAAGAACTGCCGGAAATTAAAGAGGCCGTTCGGTTATCGTATAACTATATATACACCTTGTTTAAATACAAGGATAAAACGGTCAATGAAGAAAATACAACCTTCGCTGATCCGACGCTGTTTTCCATGTTCGATTTCCCATTGATTCAGGGGAATCCAGTGAATCCATTCCCGGATAATCATTCGATTATATTGACGGAAAGCACGGCGAAACGGTATTTTGGAAATGACAATCCAATTGGCAAAGTACTGACAACTACTGACAATAACTCGTTCAAAGTCAGTGGCATAATTCGGGATTTCCCAAAAAATTCGAGTATCCAGCGCGACATGGTGCTGCCAATTTCGCTGATGTTTGACACTATGTATCGCGAACGAACGGATGGTCGTGATCAAAGGAATGACTTCCATAATTTCAACTACGATACGTATTATGTATTACAACCGGATGCTTCGATCGATCAACTGACCGATAAACTACGAAACATTCACCTACGTAACAAACCCGACGATACCGACCTGACGTATCTGCTCCAACCTCTGGCAGATATGCACTTATACCGGGCCGATGGCAGTAATGGCGGTATCGAAACGGTACGTATGTTTTCGATTATTGCGCTGCTGATTCTGGTGATTGCCTGCATCAACTACGTCAATCTTTCCACGGCCCGCTCTCTGCTACGTTCCAAAGAGGTGAGTATGCGGAAAATTGTGGGAGCGGCTAAGAGTCAGTTATTTATGCAGTTTCTGATCGAGACGGCCCTGCTGTTTGCGCTGGCTACTATACTGGCATTCGGGCTAATGTATGCGCTACTACCCGCTTACAATCAGCTATCGGGAAAAGAACTGGTGCTGGATTTCTCAGACTATCGGCTCTGGCGGCTTATTGGGCTAACGATTGTCGGTACGCTGGCAGCGTCGAGCATTTATCCTGCTTTGCTTCTCTCGTCTTTTGAACCGTTGAAAGCCCTGAAAGGAAAAGTATCGCCCCGGCTGAGCGAAGCTACGTTCCGAAGAGTGCTGGTCGTAACCCAGTTTGCGGTATCGGTGATCCTGATTGCCAGTACGTTGATTATCAGCAATCAGTTGAAGTACATCCAGTCGAAAGAACTTGGTTACGACAAAACGCATGTGTTCGGCTTTTTCATGCGGGATGAGATGAGTCAGCATTACGACGCCGTAAAAGCCGATTTACTGAATCAGCCCGGCATAGCGGCTGTTGCCCGGGCCAGCAGCAATATCGTTCAGATTGGCGCACAAACCGGCGATAACGAATGGGATGGCAAGGAAAAAGGCGAAACCATGTTTATACGGCCCGTTGCCATCGACAAATATTTTATTCCATTTTTTAAAATACAGCTATTGCGGGGCGTTAATTTCACGGATTCACCGGCTGATTCACTGCATTTTATTCTGAACGAAACCGCTGTTAAACGGGCTCGCATCAACGACCCAATTGGCAAATCGTTCCGACTGTGGAAAGACAAAGGCACCATTGTCGGCGTAGTGAAAGACTTCCATTTTGAGTCGATGCGCCAGAAAATTGAACCGGCCATTTTCTACTATAGACCCAGCCAGATGCGGGCGCTGTACGTCAAAACGACTGGCCAAAATGCACAGGAAGCTATTGCCGCAGCGCAGCGTGCCTACAAGCGATACAACCCAGACTTCCCATTTGATTACGCGTTCCTGGACGATTCCTTTAATCGACTCTATAAGTCGGAACAGCAAACGGGGCTGCTGTTCAATGTGTTTGCGGGAATAGCCATTCTTATTTCTGCTTTAGGTCTATTCGGACTTGCTACGTATACGGCGCAGGTACGTACTCGTGAGATCGGCGTCCGTAAAGTATTGGGAGCCAGCGTATCGAGCATCATTCAGATGCTGGCGAAAGATTTTATCAAACTGGTACTCATCGCCATTCTGATAGCTACGCCCATTGCCTGGTATGCCATGAGCCAGTGGTTACAGGATTTCGCCTATAAGATTGACGTTCAATGGTGGGTCTTTGTGCTAGCGGGTTTCTTAGCCCTTGCCATCGCCCTGCTGACGGTCAGTTTCCAAAGCATAAAAGCCGCCTTGATGAATCCAGTTAAATCACTACGTTCAGAATGATTATGTAGAGACAGGGCATGACCTGTCTCATGATCGGATGGTTTGTTGCTAACGCACAGGAGACAAGGCATGCCTTGTCTCTACAAACAAACGAAACCCCATGCCACCTACCCCACCCCGCCTGGCCGACCGACTACTACGTCTGTTCTTCGCTTCTGACCGATTGGAGGAAGTGCAGGGCGACTTGCACGAAGAGTTCGCTTATCAGGCACGACGTCTCGGCCAACGGTGGGCGCGCTGGCGCTACTGGTGGGACGTAGTGAGTTTCCTCAAACCAACATTTTTAAGAAAACGACAAGCAAATACGTATTCAACATCATCTCAAATAAGCACACTTATGCTACGTAACTATATCAAAATTGCGCTTCGTTCGCTCTGGCGCAGCAAGGGCTATGCCGCCATCAATGTGTTTGGCCTTTCGGTGGCTTTTTGCGTCTGTACGTTTTTATTTCAGATGGTGTATCGCCAACTCACCTTCGATTCCTTCCATGAGGATGGCGACCGCATTTTTCAGGTATATCGCTTCATCAATAACCCAGACAAAGCCAGTCGTACGGGTGGAATGCCGTTGCCGTTGACGCCTGCCTTAAAGAACGAATACCCGGAAGTGGAAGCCGCAACCCGATTTCTGGAGAGTAGCAGTCTGTTTGACTATAAAGGGAAGTTCGTCGAAAAAAATGTGAAGTATGTCGACGCTGATTTTCTAAAGGTGTTTTCGTTTCCTATGCTCAAGGGAAACCGATCACTGGCGCTACGTGATCTGAGTAGTCTGGTTATCAACGAAAGTACGGCCAAAGCTGTTTTTGGCACTGAAGACCCGATTGGCAAAACGCTACGTCTGGGAAGCGTTGGCAATCAGAAGGAATACATCGTAACGGGCGTGTTAGCCGATTCGCCCGACAATTCATCGCTTCAGTACCATTCACTGGTTCGGATCGAAAATGCACCTGGGTATCAGAATTCTAAAAATCAATGGGACGCCTATAACCACACGGTTTATGTAAAGCTGGCGCCAAACGCAACGCAGGCTGCCCTTGAAAACCGACTAAAGCCCTTTGCACAGAAATACTTTTCGGACGATCTGGAGAAACTAAAAAAACAGGGGGGCAAGCCCGATGAGCGGGGTGACCTGGTTGCTATTCGGTTTCAAAAACTCGCTAATGTTCACTTCGACAGGGAAATTGCCAACTCTGGCGCACCCATTGCCCTAGTATATGCCTTATTAGGGATGGCGGTTTTTATCTTACTGATTGCCAGTATCAATTTTATAAACCTCAGCATTGCCCGATCCTTTACCCGTGCCCGGGAGGTTGGTGTTCGGAAATCATTAGGGGCGTTGAAAAAACAGTTGTTTACCCAGATTTGGGGCGAATCGGCGCTGCTTTGTCTGGCGGGCTTTGTTATCGGTACGCTCCTTGCTTTTCTACTCGTGCCGGCCTTCAACGCCTATTTCAATGCGAAAATTATTATGGATTATCTCCTTCAGCCGGGAGCCATTGCGGGTATTTTAGGTATGTTTCTGCTGGTAACGCTAGTCGCCGGAGGTTATCCAAGCTGGCAAATGACCAAAGTCAATACCGTAGAAGTCTTAAAAGGCAAGATTACCGTAAAACGACCGGGATTTCTTCGCAACTCACTGATCGTGACGCAATTTACTATTTCCTGCCTGCTTACCTGCTGCACGATCTTCGCCATTCAGCAGGTCGATTATTTGCGGACAAGGCCGCTGGGTTTTGAGAAAGAACAGGTGATCAGTATTCCAGTGGGCAACAAATACAGCGGTCGGCAATTGGTACAGCGTCTACGTAACAAACTCAGGAATGATCCATCTGTACTGGCCATTTCGGGTTCCGGAGTAAACCTGGGTCGGGGTAAAGATGGCTCTACGTCGAGGGGTATTCTCAGTTTTACGCATAAGGAAAAAGAAATTGCGTCCGACTGGCTATTGGTTGACTATGACTATCTAAAAACGCTGAATATCAAACTATTAGCTGGACGTGATTTTAGCCCTGCCTTCCCATCTGATTCATTGGACCGGGTTGTCATTACGGAAACAATGGCCAAACAACTTGGCGAAAAAAATCCCGTCGGTACGTTTTTCCAAACTGATACAGCCGGAGCAAAAATCCAGATCATTGGCTTAATACCTGATTATCATCTGTATTCCCTTCAGCAGAAGCCGAAGGCTATTACAATGCACATTTCTAGTAGGGAGGAAATCAGCTACATTTTCGTTCGGGTTACTCCGCAGAGCCTAAACAGCTCAATGGAAAAGCTGAAACATCTCTGGACCGAAATAGCACCGGGAGCCGAATTTACAGGCACGTTTGTTGACGAAAATATCGATGCCTTATACCGGAACGAGGAGTCGATGGCAATGATTTTCAGTTTTGCATCTGGCATTGCGATTCTGCTATCGTGCCTGGGTTTATTTGCAGTAGCACTCATGGCCATTGAGCAACGTACCAAAGAAATTGGGGTTCGTAAGGTGCTGGGAGCCAGTATCCCCGGTATCATCCTGTTACTCTCCCGCGATTTTGTAAAACTGGTAGTTGCTGCCCTGGTAATTGCGGTACCCTTAACCTGGTTCTTAATGAATCAATGGCTAGCCGAATATCCCTATCGCATCGAGTTGAGTCTCTGGGTTTTTGGATTGGTAGGCGCTGGGGCCATCGTCGTCGCACTGGCCACGATCAGTTTCCACAGCATCAAAGCCGCGTTGATGAATCCGGTGAAATCGTTACGTAGTGAATAGCAACGGGCATGGGGTTGGGGGCATAGGATAAAACCTGCACCAACCCAAACCCTTTGCCCAAAACCCCTCTGCCCCATGCCACCTACCCCACCCCGCCTGGCCGACCGTCTGCTACGTCTGTTCTGTGTTCCTCACCTGCACGAGGAGGTGCTGGGCGATTTGCATGAAGAATTTGCCTGGCAGGCACGTCGGGTGGGCAAACAACGGGCGCGCTGGCGCTACTGGTGGGACGTAGTGGGCTTCATAAAGCCAACTTTTTCAAATAAACAGCAAATCGATTCGTATTCAAAAACCACTTTTCTTAATCTGACCATGTTCCGAAACTATGTTGCCATCGCCCTGCGCCAACTCTGGAAAAATCAGTTGTTCAGTGGATTGAATATCACTGGTTTAACCGTAGGTCTGGCTGTTAGTACGTTCATTGCGCTCTACGTCTGGCATGAGTTCCACTACGACCGTTTCCAACCCTTCGCTGATCGAACGTATCGGATTCTGACGATCGTCAAGTTTGGTGGTGAAGATGTTACGTTCACCGGCCTTCATGAATCGTATGGGCGCGAAATAAAACGCCAGATACCTGATGTTGAGGAAGTTGTTCGTATCGCGAGTGGAGAAGCCATCATTCAGTCGGATCCGAATCATCGGTTCAAAGAAGAGCAGATTGGCTTTGCCGATGCCCCTACGCTAGCAGTTCTGGGGCTTCGGGTACGCTACGGAAATGCCGCCACGGCGCTCAACGAACCAGGACGTATTGTGCTAACACGCCCGTTAAGTGAGAAATATTTTGGCGATCAGAATCCCGTAGGTAAAACGATAACGTATGACAAACATTTTCCACTTACAGTTTCGGCGGTATTGGACGATTTGCCTACCAATTCCATTATTCAGTTTAAGGCGCTGGTTTCGTTGAGTTCCATGCCTGCCCTTGGCCCTAATCAGCGGGAAGTGTACAAAGGCGGTGGATTTCTGACCACCTTCGTGGTGCTACGTCCGGGAGCGAACGTAGCGGCTGTAGAGAAAAAATTGGATAAAGTAAAAGCCGATGTACAGTTTGCCGATATTACAGGAAAATACTTCCTTGAAGCGTTACCCTCGTTGCATTTAGACAGCCGTAGCGATTCGAAAACCACCCGGCAATCGCTCTATATTTTACTGTCAATTGCTCTGGTTATTCTGGCACTGGCCGTTATCAACTACGTTAGCCTGACCACCGCCCGCGCCACCAAACGAGCCAAAGAAGTAGGCATCCGCAAAGCCATCGGCGGACAACGGGGAGAACTGATCGGGCAGTTTTTTCTGGAATCGTTTCTGACCACTACGTTGGCGTTTGCGTTCTCGCTGGCTTTACTCCAGATGCTGTTTCCCTGGGCAAACCATTCGCTCGACCTGCACATGGACAATCGCGTACTGTCGCAAGGACCGTACTGGGGGCTTATGATCTCGTTATGGTTCAGTTGTTCGTTGCTGGCAGGAGCTTATCCGGCATTGATGCTATCGGGATTCCGGCCTGCGCTGGTGCTTAAAGGGGTCACCAATCTGCGGTATAGCGGAGCTGGCTTACGACAGATTTTCACTACCGTTCAGTTCACGGTCTGCATTGGCTTATTGATTTGCAGTGTCGTGCTTTATACCCAAATGCGCCTTCTCCGCACGCAGAATCTGGGAATTAATCGGGCACAAGTCGTAGCGATGTTTGTCGACCCAGAAATGACTTCCCAATTTCCAGGATTACGTGATGAGGTACGAAAATGGGCAGGAAGCGAGAACGTAGCATTTTCTAACGTAGCGTTGTTTACCGATCACTGCCCCACGATGTTCGTGAAAACGGAAACGAATAAGAAACAACTCATGGTGAACTTCTTGTCCGTCGACAAACCATTTTTCGATATGATGGGTGTACGCTGGCAGCACCGTCCGGTTGGCTGGAATGAAGGCCCGATCACGAAAGAATTACGGATTTACAATCAGACGCTGATTCAGGAGGCTGGTATTAAAGGCAATCCGTTACTGCAACCGGCTCCGTTAAAAGACCAGCCCGCCGACGGTATAGCAGTAGATTTTCATGTACGAAGTCTGCATGGTGCCGTTTCACCTATGAAGGTAACCGTAGTCAATGATACCAGCCGCTCCGCGCTGGAACATGGCGGTTATATTCTCGTCCGGCTAAAGCCACAAACGAACGTACCGGAAGCGCTGGCCCAACTCAAAACACTGTATGACGCTACTCGTCCGGCGGCTCCTTTCGACTACTATTTTCTGGACGAGGCTTATGACAAACTCTACGCCAAAGAAGAGCGGCTGGCTCGCTTGTTCAATGGATTTACGGCGCTTACGTTGCTGGTAGCCTGTCTGGGTTTACTGGGGCTGATGACATTCTCTATTGAAGTTCGGACGAAAGAAATCGGCATCCGAAAAGTGCTGGGCGCATCCGTAGGAAGTATCGTTACGTTACTCTCCAAAGATTTTCTGAAACTAGTTGTGCTGGCCATTTTGATTGCTTCGCCGATTGCGTGGTGGGCCATGAACAACTGGCTTCAGACGTTTGCCTACAAAATCGACATTAGCTGGTGGGTATTCGCGCTGGCCGGTGGTTTGGTCGTTGCCATCGCCTTGTTAACGGTCAGTTTCCAGAGTGTCAAAGCTGCGCTGATGAATCCGGTGAAATCGTTACGTAGTGAATAATACCATTCTATGGTAGAGACAAACGACAACCATGAAACCACCTCACCTGGCCGACCGACTGCTACGTCTGTTCTGCGCTCCTCACCGACTGGAGGAGGTGCAGGGCGATCTGCATGAGGAATTTGCGTATCAGGTTCGACGTATTGGCGAACGGCGGGCGCGCTGGCGCTACTGGTGGGACGTAGTGGGGTTTCTGAAACCAACTTTTTCGAATAAACGACAACCTGAAACGTATTCAACAACTCATTTCCTGCACCCTGTCATGATTCAGAACTACATCAAAATCGCGTTTCGAAACCTTCAGAAAAACAAGGTTTCGAGCCTCGTCAACATACTGGGCCTCACGCTTGGCCTAGTGTGCTGCATGCTCATCACGGCTTACGTTTTAGATGATCTGACGTACGATCAGTTCCACAAGAAGTCGAACCGGATTGTCTTATTTCAGCAGTTCGAGAATTCGGCCAGTAGTGGTGGAAAGTTCGCTACGGATTTGAAACAGCGTTTTTCGGCTGTGTCGGATGCGGTGCGCCTGTCGCGCATAAAGCCGCTGATCGCCAACCGACAGACAGCAGCTTACGAATCAAATTTCTGGTTCGCTGATAGCAGTGCGTTCAACGTATTTACTTTACCGTTGGTGCAGGGGAATCCACAAACGGCCCTGACGGAACAGTATGGAATCGTCCTGTCGGAAGGGATGGCCCGGAAGTATTTCGGCGCAACAAATCCGGTGGGGCAAACACTACGTATCAACAACAAAGCGACACTGCACGTAACGGGTGTGTTACGTGACCTACCCACCAACTCGCACCTTAAACTGGATTTTCTGGCTAACTACGCCAATGCCAACGAATTGGCTGGCTACGACGTAACGAACAACTACTGGGGCAGTAACGATACGTGGACGTACTTGCTACTGGCACCCGGTGCTGACATTGCTACGTTGAAGGCCCAATTTTCTACTTATACTCGGCAGTTGGGCGACCCCAACACGAGCGTCTGGAAGCTCAACCTGATTCCCCTCACCGATATTTATCTCCGTACGAATCTGGTGGCTACCAACCGTTTGACATACGCATATGTGTTTGCCATTGTGGCGCTGCTGATTCTGGGGTTAGCCTGTTTTAACTACGTTAATCTGGCAACGGCGCGGGCAACACAACGAGCGAAGGAAGTGGGTGTTCGGAAGGTTTTAGGTTCGTCATTTGGGCAATTATGGGGGCAGTTTCTGGGCGAAACGTCACTGTTTCTCGTGATAGCCGTAATACTGTCGGTTGGGGTTGTGGTTTTGAGTTTACCACTGTTCAACGAATTGGCCGATAAGCAGTTAACGGTTCAGTCGATGATTACCTCGGAACGTATCGGCTGGCTGCTGACAGGATTGGTACTTGTTGGCTTGTTGGCAGGAAGTTACCCGGCATTTGTGCTGTCGTCGTTCCGTCCCATTGCCGCCCTTACCAGCAGCCGACTCCCGAACGGCGGTGGCGGCTGGTTACGTAAGACACTGATTGTTGGGCAGTTTGCCGTTTCCATCGGTATGATTGTGGCTACGTTGGTTGTCTATAAACAACTGCAGTTTGTACAGCAACGTAACGTTGGCTACCAACGCGATCAGATCCTGACGATGGATTTACGGGATGCCCCCGACCAGGCAAAGGAGTTGTTTAAACAACGAGTAGCTCAACTGCCGAACGTAGAAGGCGCTACACGGGCGTTTAGTTTACCGGGCAGTGGAAGTTTGCGTGGCGAAAAAATACTCAGTGAGTACGTTCCGAAAGGGTCAAAAACAGGGGGTATCGGTCATCTGAGCGTCGATGGTGATTTTCTGAAAACGTTTGATATTAAGATCATTAACGGACGGAATCTAGACCCGAACCGGACTGCCGACAAACAGGCTTTTTTGGTAAACCGGGCCGCCATGAATTATTTCGGCTGGAAAAACATCGATGGAAAAATGACGGGCTATTATACATACGGGTATGATCCAGCCAATCCGAAAGGGTATCGTGAAATTCCGCTGAAGGGTCAGGTTATCGGCGTAATCGACGATTACAATCATGCGGATTTAAAGCAAAAAGTAGAGCCCATGATCATCTCGCTCAATTCGGGTTGGGAAGGTCAGTTTGCGGCTCGAATTCGGGCGGGAGCCATTCCCGGAACCATCCAGCAAATTCAACAGTACTGGCACGAGCAATTCCCCGATAAGCCGTTTCTGTACGTATTTCTTGACGATACGTTCAACCGGACGTACCGAGTCGAAACGCGCACGGGACAAATCTTCGCCATGTTTGCGGGACTAGCTGTACTGATTTCCTGCTTAGGCTTATTCGGCCTTGCTACGTTCACCGCCGAACAACGCACTAAAGAAATTGGCGTACGCAAAGTACTGGGTGCCAGCGCAGTCAGCATTGTTACGTTGCTTTCCAAAGAGTTTGTCAAACTGATTTTGCTGGCAATACTGATCGCGTCGCCCCTGGCTTGGTGGGCCATGAATCAATGGCTACAGGCGTTTGTCTATAAAATTGATATTGACGGATGGGTGTTTGTACTGGCCGGTTTACTGGCATTAACGATTGCTCTACTCACGGTCGGATTACAAAGCGTCCGAGCCGCGTTGATGAACCCCGTGAAATCACTACGTAGTGAATAATTTGGTTCCCGTAGAGACAAGGCGTGCCTTGTCTCTACAACCGAATCAGAATGAACGATGCCAGTTCGGCAATCAGCAGATTGAAATGTGTAGTGGTTATATCACCGACCAGATAGGCCAGAAAGATCTCATCGGACAGCAGAAAAGCCGCCCATAAGCCCAGCGTAATACCAAATGCACGATGGATGGCGACTTTGTGAGATGGCGTTTGTCGGATCATTTCCAGAAAGGCTTTCCAGAATAGAAAAGCACCCAGAGCTTCCCAAAGTATTACTCCGACGAACAGCCCAACAGCCACCCAGACCGGCGACGAATAAATAGACAGTACCTTAACAATCAGTTCGTAATTCCCTGATGCAAACGGCCAGCCTGTCGGAAGAATCGACAGGCTTTTCAGCGCATCGGCGCTGTTACTGAGCAGTACGATGGAGAAGTAAAGTGCCCAGAATGCCAGCAGTCCAGCACTAATACGTTTATCGATGGTTTGCATACCTACAGTAGAGACAGGGCATGCCCTGTCTCTACAAATACCCTTTGCTATTTTTTCAGTAACTGCTTCACCAGCGACTTTAGCTCACCCACTTCGGTTTTTAGCGCTTGTAATTCCTGTTGTTTAGCCTTATCCGCCTTCTCTAGTTGAATGGTATAGAGCGTGAGTTCTTCAATTTTTTCCAGCAACGTAGCATTTAATTTAGTCAGGTCGATTCCCTGTTTCACTACGTCGTCTGCCGAAGGGATTCCGGGCAGGTGATGATGATGCTTCACATACGTATCAACCCAGTTCAGTGCAGGCAACTGGTAGCCAGCCTCGAAAACTTTATCACTCCACTCCGCGCTATTGTTAATACGCAACTGATATTGGCCTTTGACGACCTCACCTCGCTCATTAACGGTCAGAAACTGGTCCGTTTTCGCTGTAGCCGGGCTGCTGGCGGTGAGCCGGGGCAGACGAATTCCACTGTTATGTTCCTCAGGAGCAACCACTTCCAGACGAGCTGTCGGTGCCGACGTACCGATACCTACGTTGGCATTATTTCCCAATACTATTGCATCGCTAACAGCAACATGGGCCCCGGCGCCAATAGCCGTCGCGTGATGTAGATCCGTCGATTCAGCGCTGGTCTGATGGCCAATCATGGTATTACTCCTACCAGCCCAAAGCCCCCCTCCTGCTTCACCCCCAATAATGACATGATGCCCACCCTGATCCTGACCAGTCTGCGTATTGTAACCCATCAATACATTGTCATTACCAGTTGTAACGGCTGTTCCCGATCCTGGGCCAATAATGATATTGTTATTGCCTGTGGTAACATTCTGACCAGCCTGTTGACCCACAAATGTGTTATTACTCCCAGTGGTATTGGCGGCACCAGCGTAGTAACCCAGAAAGGTATTTTGGGCACCTGTCGAGTTAGCCAGGCCCGTATAGTATCCTAAGAACGTATTATTGTTACCCGTTGAGTTGTTATAACCTGTATAATGACCCAAAAACGTATTGTTGTTACCTAGTGAGTTTGTATAGCCGGTGAAATTGCCGACAAACGTATTGTAACTACCCAGCGTATTGGCGTAACCTGACCTGTAGCCCATAAACGTATTGTAGTTACCTATTGTATTTGATTGTCCGGCAGCATAGCCCAGAAAGCTATTATAACTACCCGATGTATTCTCTCGTCCTGCGGCAAATCCTACAAAACTATTCTGAGTACCAGAGCCATTTGTGCTTCCCGAAGCATACCCTAAAAACGTATTATTAGAACCCGATGCATTAACGTATCCCGCGGTATATCCCAGGAACGTGTTGTAATACCCTGACATCGAGGCATTTCCAGCAAAGGGACCAACCAATGTATTAAACATAGCTGGTGTTGACGAGTTGGGCGTATTGACAACATAGTTAGTTTGAGCCCATAAAAAGCCTGGTATACAGGCCAATAAAATCACGTAATACGTAGAAATTTTTTTCATAAAGGTTTAAAGAATAATACTCGTCAATAACTGATCTTTTACAAAAACTGGTTGTAAAACTGGGAATGAATTTAATTACTACCTGATTCCCACTTTTCACCAATCGATTAACAAGATAAACATTATCCTTATTGATATTGCAATGTAAAGAGTTACATTTTCACGAAGCTTTATTAAACGTTTACAATATGTTTTAATTCATGATCTGGCACTGAAATCAGTATCAGGTTTGATTACCTGTCAGCTCTTTGGTATGTTCGTTTACGAAACCCATCTTGCATAACTTTGGTCACGTTCAGGCAATTTCTTCACAATCTCTCGCCTATTAGCGACGTGACGTGGCAACAGGTAGAGACGCTTTTTACGGAAACACGGCTGAAAAAAGGAGACTATTTTATTAAGGAAGGCCAGCTAGCTACCCAATTTGCGTTCGTGCAATCGGGCGTGATTCGCGGCTTTTATCGCGATCAGCAGGGTACGGAATACAACAAACATTTCTTTGTATCGCCTTCAATTGCAGGCGGATACACGTCGCTAATTACCGGCAAACCCAATCAGATTATCCAGCAGGCTTTAACCGACTGCGAACTACTTCAGGCTAACTATCAGTCGTTTACAGCTATGTATGATACGTATCCAGATTTGGAACGGGTTGGTCGGCGGTTTGCAGAACGGTATTTCGTCGAAAAAGAACGTAAAGAAATTGAAATCGTGTTACTGGACGCCGAAAATCGTTATCGACTTTTTCAGGAGCAGTATCCGGGTCTGGAACAGCAAATTTCACAATATCATATTGCATCGTATTTAGGCATTACGCCCACGCAACTGAGCCGCATCCGAAAGAAATGGGCACAGTCCTGATTTCTTTACCTATGTAAACGGATTGCACTACGTTCCGTCGGAATTTTGCCCGGTCGAACTGCCAAACCACATGATGCTCCGATTCACACAGAATATACTTCCAATTCGATTTGTCTTAGTACTACTTTTCAGTTGTTCGGTATTCGTTCACGCTACGTATGCTCAATCGCTGACCAATAAACTAGATCGCTACGTTCAGGAAAGATTGGACAAAAGTAGTATTCCTGGTCTGGCCATTGCCGTGGTGCATAACGATACGTTGCTGTTCTCGAAAGGCTATGGAAAAACCAGCGCGAATGTACCCGTTACGTCCAATACACCCTTCGCGATTGCTTCACTCAGCAAGGCATTTACAGCGATGGCGATTATGCAGTTGGTTGAAGCAGGACGGATTTCGCTTGATGTACCTGTCGTTCAGTACGTTCCTTCGTTTTCTACGGAAGATAATCGGGCTAAATCGATAACCGTCCGGCAATTGTTGCACCAAACCAGCGGGCTAGCCGACACCGGATTTCCGGAATTAGCCTTTCGCCAACAACCCGCTACGTTGGATGAGGCTATGGCTCGATTCAATGTAGCGCGACTGGTGAGTGAGCCGGGCCAGCAGTATCATTATCACAACCCGAACTACCGGCTGCTGGCAAAAATAGTAGAAGCCGTCAGTCACGAACCGTTTGCCGGCTATTTGCAAAAGCACATTTTTCAACCGTTGCACATGACGCATACCAGCGATGTATCAACCACAAAGTCTTTCTATATTGGTTCTGATAAAATAGACCACGGCCATATTTTCTTTCTGGGAAAACCTGTCGCTGTTCGGGAACCGGACTGGTTTATTGACGGGGCTGCCGGGATGCATTCTACAGTCAACGATATGGGGCACTGGCTCAGTCTGCAACTGGCGCACGGACGTGTTGGCGATACACAGCTACTGAGTCGCGAATCCATGACGCTGATGCATAACCCGCTCCCGAATATCTCGCTTCATTATGGCATGGGTTGGATTGTTCGGAGTGATTCAAGTCTCTACCACAGTGGTATTCTGTGGACGTACAGCGCCGAACAGATTTTACTCACCAAAGATGGTTACGGCGTTGTAATGCTCTTCAACAGCGGCATCAATCCGTATGTCGATTACAATTCGTTTCTACGGGGTGTCACCGATATTCTCGCTGGTCAGGAACCAGAGATACCAACCTTGCCTGATTGGATTTTACCAATCGGCGTCGGGCTTATATTGTTACTATTCATTGGATTAGCCATCCGACGGTTTTTCCGAATCAACCAATGGTTTCAAACGTATCAGCAGCGACCTGTTTGGCGTTCATGGTTTTTTTTACTCGTTCGCCTTCTCCCTTTTGTTACGTTCCTGCTTATTCCAACGCTGCTGACGGCTATCAGTGGCCGCGTGTTAAACTGGGAACGTATTTTCCTGATGATGCCGGATGGCGTAATAGGGTTTGGCCTGATTGCCCTGCTGAATCTGGCAATCGCCGTTACCCGACTGGTGCAAATTTTCCGATCAAAACGTACCGCTAACGTATCACTTTAGTTCGTAGTAGAGCGAAACTAATCCAGTGGAATACGTTTTCGAATCGGTTAATGTTAGTTTAATTCGATCTTTAAGATTGATAAACAACGGCTTACCGGCGCCCAGTAAAATCGGGTGAACCGCCAGAAATAATTCATCGACCAATCCGGCATTCATGAAGGAACTCGTTAAATCAGCGCCACCGAACAGCCAGAAATCTTTACCGGGTTGACTTTTAAGGGCGTTGACTTGCTCTTTAAGATCGCCACGTATCAACGCTACGTCCTCGCCTACTTCGGTAAGTGTGTTCGAAAAAACGTATTTTTTGTATTCCGAAAATTGATAGTTGCTGGCTTCTTCGGCTGGATTATTCATCAATTCGTAGCTTTTTCGCCCGATAAAAATCGCGTCGATACGTTTCAGAAACGCATTGAGACCATAATCCTGATCGGTGAAACACCAGTCATATTCGCCGTTTGGGCCTTCGATGTAGCCATCCAGACTAACGGCCAGTCCTAAAATTACCTTACGCATACAATTATCCATTACGTTTCGGCAAAGTTGCGAACGAACTAGCTATCGTAATTGTAAAAATCGGACATCAGCACAAAATGTAGTTCGCCGATAGCAACTGGCGCGGAGTTAAACCCGAATAATCCCGGCAGGCATGGATGAAATGCGACTGATCGTAATAACCGCTTGCATAAGCGATCTCGGTCAGGCTGGATTCAGGGTAGGATTTGAGTTGCTTCAACGCCTGTTTAAACAGAGTAATTCGAGAAAACTCTTTGGGTGACAGGCCGATACACTGATTAAATCGACGTACCAACTGTCGATTACTGATCCCAACTCGATTGGCTAATTCTTCCAGCGAAAGCTGACCATGTACCTGTCTGATCTGCTCAATACAATACGTAATGCCTGGGTCATACGTAACAGTTTTTGACAGTTGCCGAATCAGATACTGCTGAATCAATTGTACACGCTGCGCCATCGTCGGTGCTTCTTCAACGTAGTACTGCATGTCGTTGGCACTACGCCCCCACAGGTCATGCAAGTCAACAACCTGATTAGCAATGTCTTGCATCGATACAGGAAAGAATGGATAGGCATTCCCACCCGAAAAACAAACCGACACAAATGATACGTTGCTCAGCGTCTGAACGTCCATAAAACGATTCATCCGGGACGTAACAAAACATCTTCCGGCATTGGCTATCTTCCCAGCTAGCGAAGCGATTGTCTGCGGCTGGCCGATATTCACGAAAAGCTCCACGCAGGTATCCGGCAATACCCGGATCGGTGGAGACGTAGTAGCTGGCTTATCGCTTTCTATCGAGCAAATCTCCTTGACAAAAGGCTTCAGTACAGGGGCAATATCGTACAGTCGGAAATGCATCACTCAAAGATACGTATTTACCAACGCACCTGTTTTCCTGTCCGGTTTGCGGACACGTGATGTCCAGTATCGGACAGTTACTTTCGTCATTATTTAGCAAAAACAGTCCTTATTAGTTCCAGAAGGCATTCTTGTGTATTGGCACCGCATTTGTTCGGCATTATCGTATAAAATAACAAACCATGAAAAGGGCCTTTCTGGGAGAGTTTGAAGAAGTGGTATTATTAACCGTAGCCATCCTTGACGAAGGTGCCTACGGCGTAAATATCACGCAGGAAATTGAACAAAAAACCGGTCGAGCGGTCGGGTTCAGCACGGTGCACACGACCCTTCAACGGCTGGAAGAAAAAGGATTTCTATCCTCGCAGATGGGGGGAGCAACGGCGGAACGTGGGGGACGTCGAAAGCGATTTTTTACCGTTACGTCGGCTGGTCGGAGAGCCCTCCAGGAAGTTAAACAGGTACGCACTGAATTGTGGAATGCGCTGCCTCCGCAAACCTTGCAATTGATGGGGGGATAAAAATCATGTATAGACAAGGCATGCCTTGTCTCCTATGCGACAGGAACGGGTATTCCTAAAAACCATCCGGTTATGAGACAAGGCATGCCTTGTCTATACGAACAAACCAAACTCTATGAAACCACCGCCCCGTTTTGCTACCTGGCTGCTAAAAACCTTCGGTCATCCCGATACGTCGGAGGAAGTGCAGGGCGATCTGCTGGAACTGTATGACCATTGGGTTGAGACGGTGGGGCAACGTAGCGCCGATTGGCGATATAGTTTGAGTGCCCTGAAATTAATGCGACCGCTGGCCGAATCGAAAATAGCGAAAGAGTATCCTCAACCCCATTTACTAAGTCCTGAAATGATACGTAATTATTTAAAAATCGCTTGGCGAAACCTTGTTCTGCACAAAGCGTTTACGGCCATTAACATTATCGGATTGGCGGTTGGACTGGCTACCTGTCTGCTCATTGTGCTGTTCGTGCTGCATGAACTGAGTTATGACCGGTATCACGCCAATGCCGACCGTATCTACCGAATGGCGCTGAATGGCCGAATCGATGATAAAGATATTCAACTGGCTTATGCACCCGGGCCAGCCGGACAAGCCTTGCTACGCGACTGCCCAGGTGTGGAAGCCGTTACCCGACTACGTAAGGAGGGAGCTTTTTTAGTCAAAAACGGTCGCGATATTATAAAGGAAGAACACGTGGCCTTTGTGGATTCAAATTTCTTCTCGGTTTTTACAATCCCCATGCTGAAAGGTCACCGGGTGAACGCACTTGTTGAGCCTAACACACTAGTGCTGACCGAAACAATCGCCCGGAAGTATTTTGGTCGGGCCGATCCTATTGGCAAAACGCTAACTCTAGGTCATCTGGGTTTATTTCGGGTAACCGGCATTTGTGCCGATGTGCCGTCGAACACCCACTTTCATTACGATATGTTTGGCTCGTTTTCGTCAGTTAAGACGGGCCCTAAATGGTTAGCCAGTGGTGCCTACACGTACCTGCGCGTTCGGGATGGCTACTCCATCAATCAGGTGGAAACGATAAGCCGGGGGTTCGCCAGCAAATACATTGCCTCGGAAATCAAGGAGTTCTTCGGAACTGATTATTCCGAATTTTCACAGAAAGGCAATGGCTTTAGCTTTCGTTTTCAACCCATTACGTCCATTCATTTGCAGTCCAATCTGGATGATGAATTAGAGGCAAACAGCGACGTTAAATACCTGTATATTTTTTCGGCGATTGCTTTTTTCATTCTCCTCCTGGCGTGTATCAATTTCATGAATCTATCCACCGCCGGATCGGTAGGGCGTTCCAAAGAAGTGGGTATTCGCAAAGTGCTCGGTTCCATCCGCAAGCAGTTGGTCAGTCAGTTTCTGGCCGAGTCTGTTCTGGTAACATTCCTGGCACTGGGGCTGGCGTTGGGACTCGTTCTGCTGCTGTTGCCAAGCTTTAATGAGCTGGCGGGGAAACAGTTTACGTACCGCGCGCTCATCGACGGCTGGATGCTGCCGGGGATTGTGCTGGCCTGTCTGCTAATCGGGCTGCTGGCGGGCAGTTACCCGGCTTTTGTGTTGTCCTCATTCCGGCCCATAAAAGTTCTAAAAGGAGTTATACAGACCGGCACACGTAGTGGCTGGTTACGTAGTACGCTGGTGACTGTTCAGTTTGTGGTATCGATTAGTATGATCATTGCCACCCTGGTTGCCACACAGCAGCTACGTTTCATTCAGAACAAAAAAGTAGGTTTCGACAAAGAGCAGGTGCTGGTCCTGCACGATACACACGTATTGGGGTCAAATGTAAATGCTTTTAAAGAAGGACTATCCAAATTAGCACCCGTCGTCAGGATAGCGCGTGCAGGTTTTTTACCAGCCGGATTGTCCAACCAGAGTGTAGACGGGGTTCAGGTGCGAAACGGTTCGCAGGTAACCATACATCGATCAAAAGGCTATTACATCGACGAAGACTATTTGCCTACGTTAGGAATTCAACTGGCGCAGGGACGTAATTTTTTAAAGGATTCTCCCGCCGAAAAATCGAACATTCTCATTAACGAAGCTGCGGTTCAGGCCTATGGTTTCAAAAATCGGGCGGGCGAATCGCCAATTGGCCAACAAATTTCTATTGTAGGCGATGGTACCGAAGGTAGTAAACATACTTATACGGTTGTGGGTGTGGTGAAAGATTTTCATTTCGAATCGATGCGCCAACGTATTGCTCCACTGCTCCTATTTTATGGCCACGATGTCGGTCAACTGGCGTTACGTATTCAGACGAGCAATATACCCGGCCTGTTACGTACTATCGAACAGCGATGGAAAGCGCAGACAGACAACCCTTTTACGTATTCCTTTTTAAACGAACGATTCAACACCATCTACCAGTCTGAACAGCGAATTAGCCGATTGGTGAGCATTTTCGCAGGGCTGGCTGTGCTGATTGCCTGTCTGGGTCTGTTCGGACTGGCGGCTTTAACGACCCACCAACGTACCAAAGAAATCGGCGTTCGAAAAGTGCTGGGCGCATCGGTCGCCAGCATTGTCGCGCTGTTATCGAAAGACTTCATGAAGCCAGTACTGATTGCCATTCTGATCGCATCGCCCGTAGCGTGGTACGCGATGGACCAATGGTTACAGGATTTTGCCTACCGCATCAACATCGCCTGGTGGGTATTCGCCATAGCGGGAGCTTTGTCGGTTGGTATTGCACTCCTGACTGTTAGCTTTCAAAGTGTAAAAGCCGCTCTGGCAAATCCAATTAAGAGTTTACGAAGCGAATAAACCATTAAACTAATACGTATCATGAAACGTAAATTTCGGGTTACAGCCTTACTCATTTTCTCAACATTCATTTGTTTCGCAGCCCTGGCCGATTTGGGCGGTAAATGGCAGGGAGCTATTACGTTACCCGACGGGAATACCTATCCGGTTACCTACGAATTCACCATCAACGGTAGCCAACTCACCGGAAAGGCATCTGCAGAAAACTCGTCTAAACCGATTAACGACGGCAAGATTAACGGAACGGATTTAAGTTTCAGCATTACCGATGACGATAACCAGCCGATTCCGCACAGCGGCAAATATTACGCCGACGGTGACTCCATTTCCTTGAATGTAACGTATCAAGGCTCGAAACTGCATGGCACTTTAAAACGGGCAAAAAATTAATTCCGAGACGTATAGCCGTCCCCGACGTAGAGACAAGGCATGCCTTGTCTCTACACAAAATTCTATGAAAACCCCGCCCCGCTTTGTTACGTGGTTGCTGAAAACGTTCGGCCATCCTGATACGTCGGAAGAGGTACAGGGTGACTTGCTCGAACTATATGATCATTGGGTGCAGACCGTGGGGCAACGTAGCGCCGATTGGCGGTATAGTTTGAGCGCCCTGAAATTGTTACGGCCACTGGCTAAATCGAAAACAGCTAATGAATATCCTCCACCTTTTTTACTAGGTCCTTCTATGTTACGTTCGTATGTAAAAATCGCCTGGCGCAACATCAAACATGCCAGAGCGTTCGCGCTGATCAATGGCTTCGGCTTAGCCCTCGGAATCGCCTGCGCGCTTCTCGTATTTCTGGTTATTCTGCACGAAACCAGTTACGACCAGCAGCAAACCAAAAAAGACAGAATCTACCGGGTTGAAACGGTTAATGCAAGTGATGGAGGGCCGCATCCCGGCACCTACACTGAACTGGGCGTCGTTTTACTTAACGAAGCGCCTGAATTCGAAGCTGTCGTGCCCATTATGAATAAATGGCAGCGCGGATTAACGATACCGGTAACCGGCGAGATTTTTAAAGAGAAGGTCGTTTTTGTGGGGTCGGGCATTTCCAGTCTGCTTGATTATCAATGGGTTGCGGGTAATGCAAAAACAGCCCTTTCGCAACCCAATCAGGTCGTGATCACGGAGTCGTATGCCAACAAGTTTTTTGGCACTGCGAACGTCATCGGAAAAACCATTCGCTACGACAGCAAGCAGGATTTACAGGTATCGGGCGTACTGAAAGATCACAACCAAACCACGAATTTCCCGTTCGACGTACTGGTGTCTTTCCCTACGCTCAAACGGGTGGAACCTGACTATGATTCTCATGGCTGGAGTGGATTCGGAGATAATTTCCAGCTTTATACCCTTCTGAAGCCTGGATTTACACCCGAACAACTGACGAAACGGTTTCATGCCATTCAGGTCAAATACCAGAAAGACCCAAAGACGATTGAGAATCAGCATTTTGCGCTGAATCCGCTGTCGGATATTCACTATTCGTTCAATTTCAGCGGTCGACAGGCGAATCCGAAACTCCTCCGAATGCTGGCCTTGATTGGCGCGTTTGTGCTGCTGATTGCCTGCATCAATTTCATCAACCTGACAACGGCTCAGGCACTTAAACGGGCGAAAGAAATTGGCGTTCGAAAAGCGGTGGGCAGTAATCGCTTATCGCTGATCTACCAGTTCCTGACCGAAGCGGGTCTCATTACGTTTCTGGCTGCTTTGCTGGCGGTAATACTAGCCTGGATAACCCTTCCGTCCATTGCCACGATGATGGGACTCCCGCTTACAATAGCCGACTTATTTACCTGGAAAGTAGGTGCATTTTTAGTCGGATTAGCGAGTATAACCAGCCTGCTGGCTGGAACGTATCCTGCTTTCCGACTCTCCGGAATGCCGCCTATCTGGGCCCTAAAAAACAATAAACTCCCCAGCGGTGAACGTAGCGTTACGTTACGTCAGGGATTAGTAGTGGTGCAGTTCACTATTTCCATGATATTGATTAGCAGCGCTTTGCTTATCAACCGGCAATTATCTTTTTTCCAAAACGCGGATCTTGGCTTTAATAAAGCGGCCATCATTACAATTGGATTACCCAGTAACGAGCCCGAAAAACTGCAAACGCTACGTGCCCAACTGAAGGAATCGCCCCAGATCAAAGACGTCAGTTTCTCGTTCAACAGTGCCTCGGCTGAGAGCAACTGGATGCAGGGTATGCAATATCGAAAAGGAGCCACTCCCATCGAAATCAAGACCCAGATGAAAATGGGCGACTCGCATTATCTGGACACGTACGGCATTCAGTTACTAGCCGGCGAAAAGCTCAAAGACACGGATACGTCATCGGCCGCATTTAAGGTGCTTGCCAACGAGATTTTCCTGTCTCGAATGGGTATCAGCCGCCCTGAAGCCGCCGTTGGACAGAAAATCTACTATGGCGATGGGAATCAGTTCGCGACCATCGTTGGCGTTGTTAAAAACTTCCATGTCAATTCATTACATCAGAAAATAGACCCGACACTGATGCAGGTTGTACCGAACAACTTTTATCAGGCGGGTATCAAGCTCCAGAGCGAGGCTCCAACGGTCGAAGCCATTAAAACAGCTTTAGCAACCATCGAAAAGTCCTGGAAAGCGACGTTCCCAAACCAGTTGTTTGGCTATGATTTTCTGGATAAAACGCTGGCGGATGCCTACAAAAACGAAACCCGTACGGCACAGCTCATCGAAACCTCTACGCTGATTGCCATTCTGATCGCCTGTCTGGGTTTATTCGGTCTGGCAGCTTTCACGGCTGAGCAACGTACCAAAGAGATTGGGGTTCGGAAAGTACTGGGCGCGTCAGTTATTAGCATCATCACCCTCATGACCAAAGATTTCCTGAAACTGGTACTGATTGCCATGGTGATAGCCTCGCCCATCGCCTGGTATGCAATTAGTCAGTGGCTGCAAAATTTTGAGTTCAAAACCGAAATCAGTTGGTGGGTATTTGCCTTAACTGGCCTGCTTATGGCCGTCATCGCTATGCTTACAGTGAGTTACCAAAGCACCAGAGCCGCGTTGATGAATCCAGTCAAATCACTACGTAGTGAATAGCATGAGGCACAGGGTTTGGGGCATAGGGCATCCTGATCCCCAACCTTTTGCCCTATTCCCAACCCACTATATCCAATGCTACGTCCCCCGCCCCGTTTTGCTGCTTGGCTATTAAAGACGTTCAGTCATCCTGATACGTCGGAAGAGGTGCAGGGTGATCTGCTGGAACTGTATGCGTACTGGGTCGAGACGGTGGGGCAACGTAGCGCTGACTGGCGGTATAGTTTGAGTGCGCTGAAATTGCTACGGCCGCTGGCCCAACGTAAAACAAATGAACAGTACACAACACCTTTTTTTCTAAGTCCAGTTATGCTACGTAATTATTTAAAAATCGCCTTTCGAAACCTGTCCCGGAACAAATCGTACGCGACGATTAACGTATCAGGCCTTGCGCTGGGCATGACCTGCGCCATTCTCATTTTTACGCTGGTAAGCTATCACCTTAGCTTCGACAATTTCCACGCGAACGCCGACCGTATCTATCGCTTCGTCACTGAACAGCACCGTGAAACAGTCCATTATTCACGTAGCGTACCCGGACCGCTGGGAAAATCTTTTCGGAATGATTATACGTTTGGCGAAAAAGTGGCCCGCGTTGCTACCTACGACGACGTATTGATTACGCTCGAATCGGGCAAAGACGTTCAAAAATTCAAGGAAGACGAAGGGGTCGCATTTACCGAAACGGACTTCTTTGACATCTTCAACTACCCCTTGTTGAAAGGCGACAAGGCGACGGTTTTGACGCAACCCAATACGGCCATACTCACGGAGCGCATAGCTCGTAAATATTTTGGGAATACCAATCCGATTAATAAGACGTTCCGGGTTGATAATAAGGTAAGTTTCCGAGTTACAGGGATTTTGAAAGACCTCCCGATCAATACTGACCGTCGAACGGAAATCTACGTTTCCTATGTCACCCTTAAGCAATTTGACGATTGGCTCGCCAGCGATGACGCCTGGGGCGGTATCACGAGCGCCATGCAATGCTACGTAAAACTTCGGCCGGGCGTATCGCCAGCACGGGTCGAAAGTTTGTTGCCGGCTTATGTTAAAAAGTATCGGGCCAAAAGTAAAAACGTCCACGTCTACAAGCTTCAGCCATTAGCAGACCTGCATTTCGATGCACGATATGGCGGTGCTATGACCAAAACAAATCTGTTGGTATTGGGCCTTATTGGACTGTTTTTAATGATCACAGCTTGTGTCAACTTCGTCAATCTAGCGACGGCTCAAGCGCTGAATCGAGCGAAGGAAGTGGGCGTTCGGAAGGTCCTTGGTAGCATACGCGGGCAACTTTTCTGGCAATTTATTTCCGAAACCGGACTCATCACCATTACGGCTGTCGTACTGGCGATTGTACTATCGCTGCTGACGCTTCCGTACATGAACGAATGGTTTCAATCGCAGATACGTATCAATCTGCTCACCGACTGGCGATTAACGCTATTTATTCTGGCCGCTACGTTCTTTGTTATTTTCTTTTCGGGTTCTTACCCCGGGCTGATCATCGCCCGTTTTCAACCAGTGCTGGCGCTTAAAGGGAAATTATCGCAGCAGAATATTGGCGGTTTCAATATTCGTAGATCGTTGATTGTTACGCAGTTCGCCATTTCGCAAATGCTGATCATCGGCGTGATTGTCATTGCGAATCAAATGCGTTACGCCAAACAATCCGATCTGGGTTTCAACAAGGATGCGGTGGTGATGCTTCCGATTGCAACCGGCTCCAACCCGCAGACAATGCATACGTTAACCGACCGGTTCAGCAAAGTCTCGGGCGTAAAAAACGTATCGCTTTGCAGAGCAGCACCGTCGTCGAGCAGCAATTGGACAACCTCGCCCACTTACGATAATCGAGCCGAACCGGAGAATTTCAATGTCAACGTACGAGCCGCCGACGATCACTACGTTCCCATGTTCGAGCTGGATTTAGTTGCCGGACGTAACATTTTCCCTGCCGATTCGGTCAAGGAATTTCTCGTCAACGAAATGTTTGCCAAGAAACTCAATCTTAAATCTCCCGACGAACTACTGGGCAAAATGGTCAGCCTGAACGGTGGACGGCTGAAAGGGCCCATTGTCGGTATAATCAGGGACTTTCACGATCTCTCATTTCACCAGGCTATCAATGCCGTTTGCATTGGCTCAGACATGAATAATTACGACTATTATGCGGTAAAAATTGACCTGGCCAATACGCAACAAACGCTGGCGGGACTCAATAAAACCTGGAATGAGATGCACCCCGATCAGGTATACGATTACGAATTTCTGGATGAACAGATTGCGGAATTTTATGAAACAGAATCCCTGATGCTGAAACTCATCCAGGCCTTTGCAGCCATGGCCATCTTCATTGGCTGTCTGGGCCTTTATGGTCTGGTTTCGTTCATGGCATCACAGAAAACTAAAGAGATTGGTATTCGAAAAGTGCTGGGCAGCACAACGGGACAAATCATCTGGATTTTCGCCAAAGAGTTTTCGCGCCTGATTCTGATCGCCTTTATCGTGGCCGCGCCCGTTGCCTGGTACGTCATGAACGCCTGGCTCAAAAACTTTCAATTCCAGATCAGCATAGGGGCTGATGTATTCGCCATTGCCATCGCCGGAACGTTCCTGATCGCTTTCGTGACCGTTGGCTATCAGGCAACCAAAGCCGCATTGATGAATCCGATCAAGAGTTTACGAAGTGAGTAGGCGTAAGGCGTGTAGAGACAAGGCATGCCTTGTCTCCTTGGTGTCAGCCATAAACCATCCGGTCATGAGACAAGGCATGCCTTGTCTCTACCGATTTGGTAAACGTCTTCGTCTGGACAAGGCTCTAGGACGAAACACCCGGCTGGCAGGTCGGATGGATGCTGTTTTGGCTGGGAGAACTTTACCATTCGGCAAAATAATCTTTCGGGTATCCTGACTTGTGACAGAATTTGGGATAGGTGCGTTTACAAATTTTTTACCTGTTTCAGTCGGCTTTTTAGCGGGTTTAGCCTCCACGTCCGGCGTTACGTAGGTTTCGATAATAACCGGTTTTTTAACCGGCTCTGGAACCAGGCTGAGGTTGACAATGATCGGTGGTCTATCTGATCGAGTTGCAAACTGCCGGTTCTCTCGATCATAATGGCCTTCACGCATGGTGAGCAAATGCTGGCCCTCAACGATACGTGGTTTATCCGCATAATGAATAACGCCCGTCTGGCGCGAATAATCGAGCTGTGACGTATTGAGTACCAGTCCATAATTCTGAAGCGTTACCTGCCCTCGAAAAAACACCTGTTGTTCATCGCCCTGATATTTTATGGTGTCAGCTCTGATAACCGTAGCGTCATCGAGTCTGAAAAATACGTGTCCCGAACCCACCAGTTGATTCGTGGAATCGTTGTAAAGCACTTGATCACAGGAGCCTCCCAAGCCGATGTGCTGAATGGTAACATTCGGCGCGTACTGCCGATGCGTTTGCCCATTCGCCCGAACCAGCGTCCCCGTTCTAGGTGCCACTATCTGGATGGGAATACGTTTTTCCGATCGCTGCGCTTTGGCGTAGTTAGTCGAGAGCAGCAGCAGTAGCAGACAAATTTTCGTATATGACACCTTCATGATTACTAACCGGTCTATTCGACCGATAGACGCTCGCTAATAGCGTCATAGATCGCATTCGTTTGTTTACGGACGCAGCAATTGGGGTTCGCTGCAAAAAGTATGCGGATTGGTAGCCAGAGAAGAAATTTTCTGCAAAAAACGGCAAGTAATGAACACTGGCCATACACATAGTATACTTCTAGTGAGACAGTTACGCTCTATTTATCTCGTTCAGATCGATGTCCTTTTCGTACAAATCCTATGCCACTCAACCACTTGTTTTTTTGATCGCTGTAACCTTTTACGTAAACCACAGTTTCCGCGAAAAATCATCCTAAGTCAATCTTAAGAATCACTGCTACGTTATGGAGATCGTCAGCCATGATGCACGTAGCAGAAAATAACTCATTTCCACCCCACTACGTCTGTCCACATACGTACAAAAAATGTCCGTTTCTGGACAATACGTATCACCAGGCTCTCATCAAAAAAGGTCAACCCTAAGTCTGAGAGCCACTTTTTCTTTTTGGCCGGGCATTTGATATACCGAAATAGATAATATACCATACCTGCTTATTTCTAACCCGATACTGGTGCATGCGACGTAGCGATTTAGGAGAATTCGAAGAAGTTGTACTGTTGGCGGTAGCCGCGCTGTCTCCGGGTGCCTATTCTGTGATCATTGCTGAAGAACTCGAACACGAAACGGGTAATTCGGTCAGCACCGGAGCTGTTCATGCCGCCTTGCAACGGCTGGAGCAGAAAGGCTACCTGACATCTCATCTGGGCGAAGCGACCGCCGAACGCGGAGGCCGTCGAAAACGACTGTTTACCGTTACGGCCCTGGGCGGCCGGATTCTACAGGACGTACGTGCTGTTCGAAACCGTCTCTGGGACCGTATTCTCCCCAATATTCGACTAGAGTGGAGTTAAATAGCATGGGGCATTGGGTGAAAATGCCCGCGCTCGAATCTCATGGCCTCTGCCCTTAACCCTATGCAACCTCCCCGCCTGGCCGACCGTCTGCTACGTCTGTTCTGCGCTCCTCACCTGCACGAGGAGGTACTGGGCGATTTGCATGAGCGCTACGTGGTGCGGGTGAACCGATCAGACGTAGCAAAAGCCCGACGACGCTACTGGCTCGACGTAGTGGCCTATGTGCGGCCGGAATTTATCCGGAGAAAATCCGAGCAATATCCCAAACCAACCAATATGACTATGCTACGTAATTATTTGAAAATCGCGTTCCGAAATCTGGCTAAGCATAAGGCCTATTCCTTGATCAACATTGGCGGACTAGCAGTCGGGATGGCCGTGGCGATGCTCATTGGCCTATGGATTTATGATGAATTGTCGTTCAATACGTACCACGAACATTATGACCGAATCGCTCAGGTTCAGTCCCTTGAATATGGGGAACATGGCGTTGGCACGAACAACTCTGTACAATATCCGTTGGGTACGGAGCTAAAAAAGAATTATAAAGACCATTTCAAGCACCTTGTCATGGCGTCCTGGAATGTCGATAACGTATTGTCGGCGGGCGAGAATAAGGTGTCTCGAAAAGGGATTTTTATAGAAGCAGAGGCACCTGAAATGCTGACTCTGAAGATGGTGTACGGCTCACGAGCGGGTTTGAAAGATCCAAATTCCATTTTGCTTTCCGAGTCGACAGCTCAGGCGATTTTCGGCAACATCGACCCTGTCAATCAGGCGATGAAAATCAATAACAAACTTGACGTAAAAGTGACGGGCGTTTACGAAGATTTACCCCTGAACACGCAATTCAAAGATGTTAAGTTTCTGGCACCGTTTGCTTTGTGGGTGTCTGATAATCCGTGGATGAAAGAAAAGGCCATGACCGATTGGCAGAACCATTTTCTGAAAATCTACGCCGAAATAAACCCAAATTCTAATTTTGAAACGGTATCGGCAGCAATCAAAAATGCTGAAATGAAGAACCTGGCCAATTTCCCGGAACAAGCCAGGCTTAAACCAGAAGTCTTTTTGCTGCCCATGCGCGACTGGCATCTGCACAATTACAAACGAGGAGTGATCGATAACGGCCCAATGCAGTTGCTCTATCTGATTGGTACGATTGGCGCTTTTGTATTGCTGCTGGCCTGTATCAATTTCATGAATCTGAGTACGGCACGTAGCGAGAAACGAGCCAAAGAAGTGGGCGTTCGCAAAGCTGTCGGGTCGATACGTCGTCAATTAGTTAATCAGTTCTTTAGCGAGTCTTACCTTGTTGTCATTCTGGCTTTTATGCTGGCTCTGCTGCTGGCTATGGTTGCCTTGCCCTGGTTTAACGATGTGGCTGCCAAGCAAATCGCGATGCCCTGGAGCAATCTGTGGTTCTGGCTGGCCTGTCTTGGATTTATTAGTGTAACGGGTCTTCTGGCCGGTAGTTATCCGGCTTTGTATCTATCATCGTTTCAACCGGTTAAAGTCCTCAAAGGCACCTTTCGAGTTGGTCGGTTTGCGTCGGTTCCCCGCAAAGTACTGGTCGTTGTTCAGTTCACCGTTTCCGTCACGCTGATTATCGGGACAATAATCGTTTACCGTCAGATTCAATTTGCGAAAAACCGACCAGTCGGCTACACACGCGATGGGTTGTTGTTGGTCGCTATGAAATCCGGCGATTTTTACGGGAAGCATGAACTACTACGTAGCGAGCTCCAACGTACGGGAATGGTGTCGGAAATGGCGGAGTCGATGGGGAAAGTAACGGAAGTATGGTCGGGCAATGACGGCTTCACCTGGAAAGGAAAAACCCCTTCCCAAGAAAACAGTTTCGGAACGCTGGCCATAACACCCGAATTTGGCAAAACGGTAGGCTGGCAGTTTTTGAAAGGGCGCGATTTCTCCCGAAACAATATCTCCGATTCGTCCGGGATGGTGATCAACGAAGCGGCTGTCAAGTATATGGGCTTAAAGAATCCAATTGGCGAGACGGTTACCTGGCAATTTCGCGAACGACCGCTCATGACCTATCAAATCCTGGGCGTTATCAAAAACATGGTCATGGAATCGCCCTACGACCCGATTGTTCCCACCATTTTTATGATTCGGGCGCACGGTGGCACCAACCATATCAATATCAAAATTAACCCAACTGTCAGTGCCAGTGAAGCGTTGCCCAAAATCGAAGCGGTTTTCAAAAAGCTTATTCCAACGGCTCCTTTCGAGTACCAATTTGCTGATCAGGAATACGCCCTGAAATTTGCCGCCGAGGAACGTATCGGTAAACTGGCTGGATTCTTCGCCATTCTGGCCATTTTCATCAGCTGCCTGGGGCTGTTCGGACTGGCATCCTACGTAGCAGAACAACGTACCAAAGAGATTGGCGTCCGAAAAGTGCTGGGCGCGTCGGTGGCGAACTTGTGGGTATTACTTTCTAAAGACTTTTTACTACTGGTCATTATAAGTTTTGCCATTGCAACGCCTGTCGCCTATTCTTTCCTAAGCGGTTGGCTCGAAAAGTATACGTATCGAACGGAGCTATCATGGTGGATTTTCGCAGCCTCCGGTGTGGGTGCTCTTTTCATTACGTTGCTGACCGTCAGTTTCCAAAGCATCAAAGCCGCGTTGGTGAACCCCGTGAAATCGTTACGTTCCGAATAACCTACGTAGAGACAAGGCATGCCTTGTCTCTACAAACAAACCAATAAAACCATGACCCCACCCCGCCTGGCCGACCGTCTGCTACGTCTGTTCTGCGCCCCTCACCTGCACGAGGAGGTGCTGGGCGATTTGCACGAACGCTACGTTGTGCGGGCCAAGCGATCAGGCGTAGCGAAAGCCCGAAAACGCTACTGGCTCGACGTAGCGGCTTATATCAGACCTGAATTTATAAAACGACGACCTCAAGAATACCCAAACCCAACCAATATGACCATGCTACGTAATTATCTAAAAATCGCGTTCCGAAATCTGGCCCGACAGAAAGGGTATTCCTTTATTAACATTGGTGGTTTGGCGGTCGGGATGGCCGTGGCGATGCTCATCGGTTTGTGGATTTATGATGAACTGACTTTCGATACGTATCACAAAAACTACGACCGGATTGCTCAGGTCATGCAAACTCAAACCATCAACGGAAATACATCCACGTTTGCCGCTATTCCCATTCCGCTGGCGGCAGAATTACGCACAAAGTATGGCGATAATTTCAAACACGTAGTGTTGTCTTCCTGGGCAGAAGGGCACTTACTGTCGTTTGGCAATAAAAAATTCTGGCGAGTTGGGAATTATATCGAGCCAGAAGCCCCCGATATGTTTTCTCTGAAGATGCTGAAAGGCACTAAATCAGGATTACAGGAACCCTATTCCATCATGATTTCTGAATCGGTAGCCAGGGCGTTTTTTGGTACTGCCGATCCATTGGGCAAACTGATAAAAATTGATAATCAGTTCGCAGTGAAAGTTACGGGAGTGTACGAAGATTTGCCTTATAATACCCGGTTCAACAACCTGGAGTATATGGTTCCCTGGCAGGTGAATGTGGCGATTCGGGATTGGGTAAAAAACTCGCAGCAGAAGTGGGATAATAATTCATTTCAAATCTATGTTCAGCTTGCAGACAAGGTTGATTTGGATCAGGTTTCGGCGAAAATTAAGGACGCTAAACTAGCTAATGCAGGGAAGGAACAAGCCAAATTCAAACCCGAAATTTTCCTTCAGCCCATGCGCAATTGGCATCTGTATTCGGAGTTTAAAAATGGGGTTAACGTTGGCGGACAAATTCAGTTCGTCTGGCTTTTCGGGATTATTGGCGTGTTTGTGTTGCTGCTGGCCTGCATCAATTTCATGAATCTGAGTACGGCACGTAGTGAAAAACGCGCCAAAGAAGTTGGTATTCGGAAAGCCGTCGGTTCGGTTCGTATGCAATTGATTAGCCAGTTTATGAGCGAATCCTTACTGGTTGTATGTATTGCGTTCGGCTTGGCTTTAGTGCTGGTGCAACTGATTCTGCCTTACTTCAACGAGGTAGCGGCCAAACAGATGACTCTTCTTTGGTCAACGCCCGTTTTCTGGCTGCTGGGTATTGGCTTTACGTTGCTTACCGGCCTGATTGCCGGTAGTTATCCGGCCTTGTACCTATCCGCTTTTCAGCCCCTGAAAGTCTTGAAAGGAACCTTTCGGGTTGGTCGGTTTGCCTCGCTACCCCGACAGGTTCTGGTCGTGGTGCAGTTCACCGTTTCCGTTACGCTGATAATCGGGACGATCATTGTGTTTCGACAGATTCAGTTTGCCAAAAATCGACCCATTGGCTATAGTCGAAGTGGATTACTTTATGTACAAACAACCACTCCTGAGATTCACAATCATTTCGATGCGTTCCGGGCCGAGTTGATTCAATCGGGAGCTGTTTCGGAAATAGCAGAATCGGAAAGTCCGTTAACAGGCATCTGGACGGTAAATGGCGGGTTCGACTGGGACGGTAAAGACCCGGATCAACAACCCGATTTTGCCGTCATCGGCGTAACTCATGACTTCGGAAAAACGATTGGCTGGCAATTTAAAGAAGGACGCGATTTCTCAAAAAAATTTGGCACCGACTCTACAGCGATGGTCATTAACGAAGCAGCTGCCAAGTTTATGGGCTTGAAAGAGCCCGTCGGTAAAATCATCCGCGAAGGCGATTTGCGGTACAAAATCGTTGGGGTTATTAAAGACATGGTGATGGAGTCGCCCTACGAACCCGCCCGTCAAACACTTTTTTACATCAGCCGTTTCCCGAGCAATTTTGTCAATATTCGCATCAATCCTAACCTGAACGCCAGCGAAGCCGTCAGTAAAATCGGCGCCATTTACCAGAAATATGCACCTTCTACCCTCTTCGATTACAAGTTTGCCGATCAGGAATACGCGAAAAAATTTGCGGTCGAGGAACGTATCGGTACGTTGGCATCCTTCTTTGCAGTTCTCGCTATTTTCATCAGTTGCCTGGGCCTGTTCGGACTGGCATCCTACGTAGCGGAGCAACGTACCAAAGAGATTGGCGTCCGAAAAGTGCTGGGCGCGTCAATACTCAACGTGTGGAGCCTGCTCTCGAAAGACTTTGTGGTACTGATCATTATTGCATTTTGCATAGCCGCCCCCATCGCCTGGTATTTCCTGGGAAACTGGCTCCAGAAATACCAATACCGCACGGAGTTATCGTGGTGGATTTTTGCGGGAACAGGGGCGGGCGCTCTTTTCATTACGTTGCTGACCGTCAGTTTCCAAAGCCTAAAAGCCGCCTTAGTAAACCCCGTAAAATCGTTACGTTCCGAATAACCTACGTAGAGACAAGGCATGCCTTGTCTCTACAAATCACAAACCCATGCAACCGCCTAAATTCGCCGACCGTTTGCTACGTCTGTTCTGCGCTCCTCACCTGCACGAGGAAGTGCTGGGCGATTTGCACGAACGCTACGTGGTGCGGGCAAATCAGCTGGGCGAGAAACGCGCTCGACGACGCTACTGGCTCGACGTACTGGCCTATGTACGACCGGAGTTTATACGACGAAAACCTACTGAGTTTCCAAACCCTACTAATGCAATCATGATACGTAATTATCTCAAAATCACCTTCCGAACCCTTACCCGGAACAAACTTTACACCACCCTGAACGTAGCAGGCCTAACCTTTGGTGTTACGTGCTTTTTGCTGATTGGGCTCTATCTGTTCGATGAGCTAACCTTCGATCAGCAACACAGTCAGTCAAGGCGAATTTACCGGGCTATTCAGCATAAGAAGGGTCCAACCGAGGACCTCACCATTGCGGCATCTAGTTATAAAGTTTCCGAAGAATCGAAGAAAAACATTGGCGAAATTGAGAATACGGCCCGCATTGTCCGAACCGGGCGTGCTAATCTGACAAATCCCGAAAACAAAAATACGTTTCAGGAAACCATTGCTTTTGCGAATAGTGGTATGATGGAAGTGTTTGATTTCGAGACGGTAGACGGCAGTAGTAAGTCGGCCCTGAAAGAGCCAAATACCATTGTTATTGTTGAAGAATTAGCCCAACGCTTATTCAATACGTCTCAGGTGACTGGCAAAAACATCAGTCTGGAGAGCATGGATAAACCGCTGAAAATTACGGCTGTTCTGAAAAATCATCCCCGTAACTCAAGCTTTGATTTCAACTCAATTATTTCAGAGGAAACGCTCCTTCACGACGCAGATTTCGCCGAATGGACATCCAATTGGGCGTCTCAAAATTTCATGACGTTTTTTCTGTTGAAAGAAAAAGCCAATTTAGACGTAGCAGCCCGAAAAATCACCCAGTTACTCAATGCGAACGCCAAACTGGATGTGGGCAATACCATGAGTTATAGTCTGCAACCGCTGGCCGATATCCATCTGTATTCTGAAAACATTGTGGATGGCGCCCGAAACTCCAACGTAGCCGAGATGGGCAAAGGCGTTTTGCTCTACGTTAAAATATTTGCAGTTGTTGCTCTTTTCGTCCTGCTGATTGCCTGCATCAACTACATGAATTTGACGACGGCCAGAGCGTCGAACCGGTCGAAAGAAATTGGCATTCGGAAAGCCAATGGCGCATTCCAGAGCCATCTCGTCAAACAATTCCTGACCGAATCGATGGTGGTAACCGCAGTATCATTCCTGTTGGCGATTGTGGTTGTCAATCTGTTGCTGCCGGCTTTTAACGAGTTCACGAATAAACAGCTTTCGCTTGGTTTCAGCACCGATTACCGGATTTGGCTCTATGCCTTACTCGCGCTCGCTTTCACCGGGATACTGTCGGGCAGTTACCCTTCGCTTTTGTTGTCAAAATTCAGTCTGTTATCGCTGCTGAAAAATCTTAAACTTCAGAACAAAGGCGATTTATCGTTGCGGAAAGGACTGGTTGTTTTTCAGTTTACGATTTCGGTGGTGATGATTATTACGACCATCGTTCTGTTTCAGCAGATACGCTTTGCTAACTCCAAAAACCTGGGTTTCAACAAAGAACTGCTGTTGGTGGTCGATATAAACTCCGCGAAAATCAGAAGCGGTGCCGAAACCATCAAGGCAGAATTCAGTAAAATTCCGACAGTAAAGAACGTATCGACCACATCGCGAGTACCCGGTGAATGGAAAACCATTTCGACGATAAAAATCCGACCAGAAGGGAATGCCGACGAACATAAAATTTCGTACCTGCTGGGTGTCGATGAAAACTTTGCAAAAACCTTCGAAGTGCGCCTTTTGAAAGGTCGTAACTTCATGAATACCAGTGATTCCTCTTCCATTATCCTCAACGAAACAGCCGCAAAACTACTGAACATTACCAACGTATCGGGGCAGTTAGTTGAAATTCCTGAACGTGCTATGGGCGGAAGTTACAGTCCGCTCAGCACCGGCCAGACGTTTCATGCCCGGGTAATTGGAATCGTCAGTGATTTTCATTTTCAGTCGATACGGGAAAAAATTGGGCCTATGGTACTGGCGTATCAGAACAACCCGGTCTATCCGATTGATTATTATACTTCACGCGTGGAGGGCAAGGATATTCCGGGAACGCTGGCGAAAATGAATGAAGTATTGACAAAAATTGATCCAACTCACATCCTCGAATATCACTTTCTTGACGAACAACTGGCTCGTTTCTACGCCGAAGATCAACGTCGGGAAACGCTGCTCATCTGGACTGCCCTGGCCACCATTTTCATCGCCTGTTTAGGCTTGTTCGGTCTTGCTACGTATGCGGCTGAACAACGTATCAAAGAAATCGGTGTGCGGAAAGTCCTGGGAGCCAGCATTTTCAATCTGACTGCCCTCCTATCCAAAGATTTCCTAAAGCTGGTACTGATTGCCAATGGTATTGCTTTTCCGCTAGCCTGGTGGGCGATGAATCGGTGGTTGAGCGAATTTGCCTATCACATCGACATCGAATGGTGGTTTTTCGCCGTAGCCGGTTCATTAGCTATCGTCATTGCCCTGGCCACCGTTAGTTATCAGGCCATTAAAGCAGCGTTGGTCAATCCGGTAAAATCGCTACGTTCGGAATAGCATAGTGCAGAGGTTGTTGGGCATAGGGTAGGTGCAGGTGTTACCCTATGCCCTATGCTACGTTATTTCTTCTCCAGAAGCTTGCTGACTAATACTTTTAAGTGATTAATTTCTGCCTGTTGTTGCTCAGCGGTTTGCTGCTGTTGCTGAGCCAGGTGCTGATTAGCCTCTTTCTGCTCCCGATTTGCTCTTTCCAGCGCAATACTGTATAGCGTCAGTTCCTCGATTTTCTTTAACAACGTAGCATTCAGTTGGGCTAAATCGACGCCTTCCCGGGCCACCTGCTCCGCCGAAGGTACGTCTGGCAAATGCCCATGCTGACCAATATAGGATGCCACCGACGATAAAGGACGTAGTGAATAGGTAGGGGCAAAAACATGATCGCTCCACTCATTGGCGCTAGTGATACGTAGTTGATAGCGAGCTTTTACTACGTCGCCTTTCTCATTTACGGTTAGAAAATGATCGGTTGATTGGGTAGGTTTGCTCTGGCTGGTGAGGTGACTCAGCCGTAACCCGCTATCATCGGCGGACTCACTCACGACTTCCAGTCGGGTGTTGGGCGCTGACGTACCAATCCCTACGTTAGCCTGATTACCCAGAATCACTGCATTACTGATGGACACGCGACTGTTAGCGCCAATGGCTGTAGCATTGCGAAGTCCATCTTCGGCCTGACTGTTGTAGCCCATTAATACGTTATCGTTGCCGGTGGTGATGGCTGTTCCCGAAAAAGGGCCTATCAGAATGTTGTTATTGCCAGTCGTGTTATAATAACCTGCCCAAAAGCCCATAAAGATATTATTCGACCCTGTGGTGTTATTCCACCCAGACTGACTACCGCTGAATACATTGTTATTTCCTGCGGTGTTGGAATTTCCTGCAAAAGAGCCGGTAAACGTATTAGAACCACCCGTCGTATTATACCAGCCCGCATTAGTACCACTAAATACGTTATACTCACCTGTGCTGTTGGAGTAGCCTGCTCCATAGCCACTGAACAAATTAAAACCACCCGTAGTGTTGGCACGCCCTGCATTACTGCCTATGAACGTATTACCTCCACCTGTGGTATTGGCAGACCCAGCACTAATGCCAGTAAACACATTGTAACCACCTGTAGTGTTGGCGTATCCAGCATAATAACCGGTAAATACATTGTAATCTCCGGTAGTGTTAGCCTGCCCCGCCCAGGTACCAGTAAATACGTTTGCATCTCCCGTCGTGTTAGCCTGCCCCGCCTGATAGCCTACCATCGTGTTCGTTAATCCAGTCATGCTGCCGCTGCTTCCCGCGCCTGGCCCCACCAGTACGTTGAAGTTACCATAGATTCCGGAGTCGGAATTGTTACTGGTGTTGACTACGTAATTGCCCTGAGCTAATAGAAGGCTGGTTTGTATCCATAAAACGGAAAAGATTAAGCCGCTGAAACGGTATAGCAGGTTCATAGCTTTTAGATTAAAGATGAGGATATCTAACTGGCTACGAAGCTATTGAGGTACGTGGGTATTACCAATAACGGAAACTTAGAATGAGTAAACGGTATAAAAACAGCAGTTGCAGTAGAGACAAGGCATGCCTTGTCCTTACCTACGTTCAATACACCACAATCTCGGCTTTATCAGATGTTAGTTTCTGGTACGGATTGTTCAGAAACTGTTGGGTGAACAGGTTCCAGTCGCGACCGCCAACGCCGTGAGCTCGATTTTTGAACAGTATCCGCTGGCTGTTGGGCATGTAGTGATGAATCTTGTCGATGTAAAGTGGGCGGCAGGCATTGTCCATTTCGCCATCGGCCAAGAGAGCGGGTTTCGAGGAGTAAAATGGTTGTTTGGTTTCGGGTTTTATGGGCGGTACGTTCCAGCAATCGCACATGGCTCTGTACACATCGTTGATGTGATACCCTTTTAGGTAAGGATAGATATCGTAGAGTTGTTGAAGTACTTTCTCGCTATGATATGCCGTCTGATCAGCGCAATACACGGAAATACGCATTCCCGAAGGACCATTATTTCGTTCGAGTTTATGTACCAGAAATGGCCGTATGTACTGGTCGTGGTTGCCTTTAATCAGTTCTGTAATCGCATACGGCACATCCTTCATCGACGTATTGACCAGAATATCCAGCAAATCGCTACGTGTGTACTCGATACGTAGCGTATCCTTTTCCCCTTTTGCTACGTAAGGCAATGTAAATTTTTTGCCGTCAATAGCTGTAAAATACTGCTCGAATTTTGCTTTCAGATTACCGTAACGCGCTTTATCTGTCGAATCGCTCGCTACGTTACGAAACAGTACGTTCAGTGCTTCGGCAAAATTAGCCGGCTCGTCTTCATCGATTGGAACAAAAGTCGGAAGTGGTGAATCTAAAATGAGCGACCGAATCCGCGACGGATCTCGCTGAAGTACAGCTGTCATGAGTCCTCCACTATAGGAGCCTCCGGTTAGATTAACGGAATCGATACGTAGCGTTGCGAGCAGATCGTGAATATCCGACACGGTTTCGTCGGTATTGTATCCGGCCAGGTCAATTCCTTTAGCCTCCAGGGCTTTTTTATAGCGCTTTACACCCACCACCACCATACTATCTTTATCCAGATTTTTGCGATAGGACGCACTGATAGCTTCAGAGAGCTCATTGCTCCACAAGTTTGGCACCGCGAAATGAGTACCACGCTGCTCGAAGGCAATACAATCGCGATCATTGATAAGTGGGGATTGGCTTGCACCTCTTGCCCAACCCAGCGAACTGCCGCCCGGCCCACCTGCGGTAAACAGTAGTGGATCTTTTTTCTTATTGGGATTTTTGCTTTCTACCAGCATGAACGGCAGTTTGATGGTTTTCCCGTTCTTCTTTTTTCGGTTTTCTGGCACAATTAGATACGCGCAACGAGTACGGAAACTGCTATCTGTTTTGACCTGACATGGACAGGATTCCAATTGACGAACTGTACCCGGCTGGCTCCGGGCTGGCGTGAGAAATATAAAAAAGAGAATAGTGAGTACGGCAAGTGTTGACGATCTGTTCATTGGCGTTTGCTTTTTGAGGCAAAACAATCGGATTCCTGGCGTAGATTTTAGTAAAAAACGGACAATTTCAACCAGATAGCCGCTACTATCCAGTCTGCATCTACACAGTTGGCCAGGAAACCTACGATTACAGATTAGGTCACAGCGATTCCCGTAACTTTTTACCCGTAAACTTCACTACGTCCTTGTAGAAATGGCTCATGTCGTAGTAGCCGTAATCTTCGGGAAAGAATTGGTCTTTGTGAGCAACGTAGCATATTAGGGCAGCGCGGGTTCTGACCATCGACAGGTATTGTTTGGGCGGAGTGCCGATAACCCGGTGAAAATAGCGATTGATGGTTTTCGACGTAGCAAACAGTTGATCAGCAAGTTGACCCGCATTTAACACCATACCGCTCTCATCGAACGTACCAATGGTCGTCGAGACGAATTGTCGGTAGTGGTCGGCCTTTTTCTGCTGGTAGTATCGGCTCAAAAAATAGTGCTGAAGTAGTTCGATACGTTCCTCAAACGTACCCAGTTGTTTCACGCGCTGAATTAACGTAACGGGTAAAATCGTTGCCAGATTGACAACCCGATCTTTGAATTGCACCTGATTGACACCCAGAATCGCTTCCAGACCACCCGGAAAAAACTTGATGGTGAATATGGAATCAGTGGGCAAATTATGGCGCTCCACAATTGTGTTTCGCAGAATCAGTACGTCTGTATCTTTTTGAATCAGATGCTTTTTCACGCCGACTGAAAGCTGATACGTCTCGCCCAGATTCATGTAACATGTAGGTGTCCAGCTTGGGAACATCTTCACGGTGAAGTGATTCCCTGCAACGTAGCGATACGTTTCCGGTGCCGACGATTCGGAGAAAAACTCAATGTATTCCGCCAGTTCGTTGTCAGGAACGTAGAAGCGATACAGCTTTCTGATATTATCGAAAATCTCCGTCATCAACTTAAAGTTAGCGGGAACTGGTCAATGTTTGTTTGTAGAGACAAGGCATGCCTTGTCTCTACAAACAAACGTCCATGTTATAACAATACATAGACGTAACGACTCCGATACGTAACGTTATTCAAAAATCTCCGAAAACCTTTTTGCCACTTGAAATTAACGTAACGCTTTTTACCGCACCCGTTCCCCGAAAACCGTAGGCGAGGCCAACGATTTCCATTTTTTGGGTAGGTAACGGTGCCGAGTACTTTACGTTGTTATTGACTGAAATAATCAGTTTTCTGCCGTCGCTTCGGCAGTTTACGTGAACCCAGTTTGTAAAATCTACTCCTAGTCCGGACAGGTCCGTATTTTTCCCCGAAACACCCCGCGCACCGTCCATCATCATGAGTTCAGATACACAGCCTTTTGTCGAAAGCGGAATTGCGATTGGCATTCCGTTGGTCATCAGGGCAATCCAGGAATGTTGACAGGTTGCAGCTCCTTCACCATATTCATTCTTTATATCGCAACTAAAGGCAAAATCTGTTACCGGTACGGGATCGAAATTGCCGACATTGAAGTACTTCACTAGGGGTGCCTCTGGCTGTAGCGGTACGTTTTTCTCCTGAATTTTAGCAATGGGTAGTCGCAGTTCTTTCTTGCCTAAAAATTCGGTTTGCTTCAAATAGATCGGAACAGATTTTGTGTTGATCATGCCTACCCAGCCATTGGTAGGAATCAGCAGTGAATGTTCTTTCACAACCTCATGACCAACAACCAGTTTGGCGCGATAAAAACCGGGTTCGTAATACATCGACGTATGCGTGTGTCCATCTCTGGCCACTACGTCCCGACGGGTTTGATCCCAGGATTGCTGAATGTAGACCGAATCGGTTGGTGAAGCCGACGCATCGTAGGTGAAAATAACCGAGTTCGGAATCGTGCGGGTCAGTGGCTTACTGCTAAACTGGTATTGAACGGCGTCGATCTGAGGATTCTTCTGCTCAAAAGCCACAATTCCCAGTAAGGCGATCACGACCACCACGCCCGCAATCCAGCCTAATCGACTCCAGTTAATGCTACGTTCAACTGTCTTTTCCGGTACAGTTTGTATTGATGATTCGTCGCTAACATCCTGCGACCGAACGAACTGCCGCCAATCAGCGTAACCAGCAAATTGCGCCAACGTATTGAGCGTAGTGCCGCTGGGTAAATGCTGGTAATCGACCCGCCCCCAGATTCGACGTAGCGTACTGGCGCTGAGCGAAACGCCCGTTTCGTCCAGAATCCGTTGCTGGAGATTCTCAAAGTCGGCGCCTGCCCAGGTGTCGCTCGTTCCCCAATCAAGTTTCTTCTCAATCAGTTGTTTGCAGCGAAGTAGATCTGTCGATTCAGAAACCATTGTCAATCAGTATGATACAACTTGAAAAAACTTGGATTAGGAATGATTTTACGGGAATGGTCTTTCTCGATACGTTTGCTGAGCCATCGTGAATCAGCGTACGAGTATACATTTTTTTACGCTGATTTCGATGTTGCTTTTCAATTGAAACGACCACGTACTGCTTTTCGTCAATCTGAAATCCTTACTCCTAATTCTTATGTACCGACTCTCTTTGCTTCTGCTTTTTCTGTCTGGACTGCTACGTCCAATACATGCCCAGAAAGCTCCCGCCCGTAAAATTGGTGAATTACACATTCCTATGACGGCCGAAAAGTGGAGTTATGCACCGGGACAAGTCGAATTCATAACCAGTAAAGAGAAAGAGACTACGGTTATGAAAATTATAAAGGGCCCGAAAAGCATTGTCCTGAAGGACGTTACGTTTAGCAACGGCACCATTGAATATGACGTCGAACTCACCGGGCCTGGTTTTCCTGGTATCAATTTCAGAATGGATGCCGATCAACGTAACGGCGAAAATTTTTACCTCCGATCATTCGGCAAAGTAACGACCGATGTACGAACTACGCTGCAATATGCCCCCATCGTTAACGGAATGAGTATGTGGGATTTAACCGACGAGTACCAGACGGGCGCTACGATGTATGAATCCGGCTGGAACCACGTAAAACTGGTCGTTTCGGGACGGCAAATGAAAGCTTATGTCAACGACATGAGCAAACCTGCGCTGATTGTTCCTGAATTGGAAAGCCCGAAAATGTCGGGAGGTATATCGTTGAGTGGTTCTGTCAATTACGCCAATTTCGTTATTAAACCCGATGTAACCGAAAGTATCAATCCAGAGGCAGGTTATAATCTCGTCGCCCACGATACCCGCTATCTGAGAAACTGGCTCGTTAGTGAGCCCGTCGTCTTTCCGTTTGGTAAAGAACCAGTCGTTGGCGTACAGAGTACGTATGGAAAAGCAGGTCCTGCTGAGTTGCCTGATAGCACCGCTCGCTGGTCGCCCATAAAAGCCGAAAGCCGGAACATTGTGAACGTTAGCCGACGGTATGCGCATAAAGATGGTGAAGTTCGACTGTTGGCCTGGCTCAAAACCAGTATTCAATCCAACAAAGCTCAGGAACGGCTGCTAAATCTTGGCTTTAGCGATGAAGTATGGGTATTCGTAAACGGGCAACTTCTGTACGCTGACAAAAATTATTTCGGAACTCCCCAGCAGAAATTTCCTTCCGGACGCTGTACGATTGAGAATACAACGATCAAATTACCTCTGAAAGAAGGCAAAAACGAAATCCTGATCGGTCTGGCAAACTATTTCTACGGATGGGGAATTGTCGCCCGTCTGGACGACACGGTCGGGATTCAGGTCATGAAATAAGCGTCACATTTTAACCCTATTCCCGTGTTCCGAAACTATCTTCTTATTGCCCTGCGCAATTTCCGCCGTCAGAAAGGCTTTACGTTGCTGAACATATCTGGATTGGCAATTGGTCTGGCCAGTGTTACGTTAATCTATCTCTTTATTATCGATGAAGAAGGATTTGATCGCTTCCATCCCGACTCCGACAACCTATATATTTTAGGAACGCACCGAAAACAAAAGGATTCAGAGGGGACGATGGCCTATGCACCGGGAGCCTGGCTGAACGCCCTTCGAAATCAATTTCCGGAGGTAATCGGCGGTGCGCAGGTGGTGTCGATGGGGTATCCGGCTTCGTTTTGGGATCGCCCAACCGATAAAATTCTGCTGTCGGAAAATGTTTTCTGGGTAGCGCAAGATTTCAAAGACGTATTTCTTTTTCCGCTGCTATACGGTAATCCGGAAACGGCGTTTACAAAACCCAACGGCATTGTACTCAGCAAAACGATTGCCCGGCAGTTTTTCGGCGATCAGAATCCGGTTGGTAAAACGTTGGAAATTAGCCATATCTATGCAACCGATAATAAGTACGTACCACTCACGGTAACGGGCGTATTGGAAGATTATCCCGAAAATTCGCACATCCAGCCTGATTATCTGATCAGTAGAGGTATGCTTCAGCAGATGATGACGGCCAACAACCAGAACTGGCTGGAGAACTGGGGCAACGGTTCCGGTTATTTCCTAACGTATCTGCATACCAAAGAAGGCGCTGATATTGGCAAGATTACCAAATCATTCACCCAGATCGTTCAGGCTAATTTACCCAAAGATCCGACCGGAATGACTGAACCGGTGATACGTCCACTGAAGAATGTTCACTTCGATCAGGAGCTACGGTCGAGTTACAACAACAGCCGGATTGGCGACATCAAATATCTCTACATTTTTGCGTGTACGGCGCTGCTCGTCATCCTCATTGCCAGCATCAACTACATGAATCTGGCGACGGCAAGAGCGGTTCGGCGGGCCAAAGAAATTGGGTTGCGAAAAGTGTTGGGAAGCAATCGCTGGCAGTTGATCGGGCAGTTTCTGGGCGAATCACTGATTACTACGTTCGTGGCTTTATTGATTGCGTTGGTGCTGGTCATTATTCTCCTGCCTCTTTTTAACGTCATTGCGGGCAAGCATTTTACACTCGCTCATCTGGTGCAGGGTAAACTGATTGGTGTTACGTTAGGTACTACGTTGCTGGTTGGTTTACTGGCCGGAAGCTATCCTGCACTTTACCTGTCAGGGCTCCTGCCAATCAGCGTGCTGAAAAATGCCAAATTCTCCAGCCGGAGTTCTGACCTGCTTCGGAAAGGGTTAATTATTGGCCAATATACCATCACTATTCTGCTGATCGTGGCGACGGGCGTGATGATGAAACAGATGAATTTTATCCGCGAATCAACCTTAAGCAAGAGTGGCGATCAATTATTGTCGATTCGGTGGTCGGGTGTAGCATCGATGGATAAGTATCGTTCGCTAAAACAGCAAATTCTGGAAGATCCCGAAATTCAGGCCGTTACGATGGCAAATCACTTGCCAAATCAGGACTATTTCGGTTCGTTGGATCACGACGTTACGTTCCCACAATTGGGTAATCAGGTACACCAGTGGGCGAGCATGAACGGCGATTTCGACCTGCCGAAAGCGTTTAACCTGAACCTGCTCGCCGGTCGAACCTTCCGCAACGACAACCCCGCCGATTCCAGCGCGTACTTATTAAACGAAAGCGCGGTGAAAGCGTTGGGCTTATCGCTGGATAAAGTGCTGGGGATGCGCCTGACAATCAAGCGACCTTTCCAGGAACAAAACCAGAAAAAGGAAGGAACCGTCGTCGGTATTGTTCGTGATTTCCCCTACCGGTCCATCCATCATACAATTTCGCCCTTAGCCATCAGCGCTCGCCCTGATCCCGAAGATCGGATTGTATACGTCAAACTTCCTCAGGGGAAATTTCAGGAGAAGATTGCTGAGGTGGAGAAAAAGTGGAAACAGGTTTTACCTGGCGTTGGTTTCGGAAACTGGTTTATGAGCGAGGAGTTTGGACGGATGTACGAAGGCGAAAACCGGATGTCAGGTCTGTTCAAGGCGTTTTCCTTACTATCCATCCTGATTGCCTGCATGGGTCTGTTCGGACTATCATCGTATCTGGCCGAGCGACGTACCAAAGAAATAGGCATCCGCAAAGTGATGGGCGCTTCGTTACTGCAAATTCTTGGGCTTCTGTTTACTCCCTTCCTTACGTTGCTGACGGTGGCGAGTCTACTGGCCATACCTTTAGGTTGGGTGGTAATGCATAAATGGCTTCAGGATTTCACGTATCGCGTTGATCTGGATGTGGTTATTTTCCTGATCAGCATCCTTTTGGTTTTCCTGCTGACAGTCGCAGTTGTTAGCTACGAAACGATCCGAGCGGCACTGGTAAATCCTATAAAAAGCTTGCGGGTGGAGTAAGTAACATAGGGCATGGGGCATAGGGTTGAAGTTTATCTCACCCTATGCCCCCAGCCCCATGCAAAAAAACAAAGCCAGACGACGCGAAGTCACCTGGCTTTTGGTTCGCTTAATAGAACAGTAATTAGAAAAAAGCAGGTGCCTTTCACAGCATCCCTATCTATCAGCGACTCACGAATATAAAACGACAGAAGGGTTAGGATTGTTTACCGTTTCGAAAAATAGTCAAATAGTTTTTCGTTTTTATTCTAACTATCCTGCATGATAGCATAGGCTACCTGTCCATGACCGTACAAAAAATGTCCGTTTCTGGACAAGGTTATTTGTGGTCTTTTTACTCAAATGCGCCTTTCCTGTACAGGATCGGCCTTTTTTATTACTGGCAAGGCATTTGTTATACATTTACACAACTAATCTTCGGTTATGAAAGGAACCTACTTAGGTGAGTTTGAAGAAGTTGTGTTGCTGGCCGTCGCCATACGGTCGGGCGATGCATACGGAGCCGCTATTGTTAACGAGATTGAGCAGCAGATGAATCGCTCGGTTAATCTTGGGGCGGTTCATTCAGCCTTGAGTCGACTTCAGGAAAAAGGGTTGGTCAGTTCCGAAATGGGTGGGATGACAGCCGAGCGGGGAGGTCGCCGGAAACGACTGTATTCGGTAACAGCCTACGGTCGGCGAGCGCTGGAAGAAATTCGGCAACTGCGTAATCAGATGTGGGACGCCATCCCCAACCCGGCCTTGACATGATTGACGAAACATTTGTAGAGACCGGTCCGCCGTTGCGGAGGCATGCTTTGTCTCATAACCGGATGGTTTTTGACCGAAAGGTTTGTTGCTGACGCCAAGGAGACAAGGCATGCCTTGTCTTTACAAATACACAACTATGAAACCACCTTGTCTCGCTACGTTCCTGCTGCATCTATTCTGCCCACCTCACCGGGCGGAAGAACTGGAAGGAGACCTGAATGAACTATTCCAAGAACGTATCGCTGAGGTGGGATTGCAAAATGCACGCTGGCGCTACGTTCGGGATGTGATCAGTTTGCTACGTCCCTCCCTGATCAAACGAGAAAAATTTGAGTATTCACGACCAAATTCGATAACCATGCTACGTAATTATCTCAAAATCGCCTTTCGCAGTCTGGCCAAGAATCGCGTCTATTCGCTAATCAATACCGTAGGACTGGCATTGGGTATGGCTACTTTCGTGCTTATTGCCGAATACGTTGCTTTTGAACGTAGTGTGGATGGGTTTCATAAAAACCTGCCCAATCTGTACCGGGTTCTGATGGACAATAACCGTCAGACTTACCCACAACTGGCGCCCGGTGTAGCAATGGTGGGGAAACAGCAGTTTGGCGAAATACAGGATTATTGCCGAATAGCCAATGGCATCAGCGATGGCATCGTAACCTGGTCAGGAACGGGTAAAGCAGCTCAGAAATCCTTCCGGGAAACCAGTACAGCTTATGCAGATGGCAGTTTCTTTTCACTATTCACGTTCCCGCTGGCCGATGGTTCTCTCCTATCGCTTCAGCAGCCGAACGTAGTAGCAATCTCGGAAACCGCAGCCCATAAATACTTCGGCGATACTCGACCCATTGGCAAAGCCCTAACCCTGAATAATCAGTTTGGTAAGACTGCTTTTACGGTTGGAGCGGTGTATCGGGACTTTCCGACTAACTCTGATTTCCGGGCGAATATGCTGTTTTCGCTGCAAACATTGGCGAGTCCGGCTGGACTGAATGGCAACGATTGGGCGCGGCTGGATAATCTGGAAAGTAATTTTATCGATACCTATCTGTTGGTACGTCCCCAATCTGACTACCTGGCCCTGGAAACAAAATTCAACGACTTCAAGAAAAAACTAAAGCCGGAGGATACCGAAATGATTCGGTTGCAGCCGGTGAAAAACATGCATCTGTCGCGGTCGTTGAGCGATTATTACCAAACCAACGGCAATCTGCGATTTGTCTACCTGTTAGGTGGTATTGCGCTGTTGATTTTGATAATCGCCTGGTTCAACTACATTAACTTATCGACGGCGGGGGCGCTTCAACGTGCCAAGGAAGTCGGTGTGCGAAAGACTGTCGGGGCGGGGAATGGGCAATTGATTACGCAGTTTTTGAGTGAATCACTCCTGCTGAATCTGATAAGTCTGAGCCTGGCACTCGGACTGATTTCGGTGTTGCAACAGCCATTTAATCAGCTTACAGGCCGAGTGTTATCGACAGACGTATTGCTACGCGGCAATTTCTGGGCATTCACTGTGGGATTTCTGCTGGCAGGCACGCTCCTGTCGGGTGGATACGTAGCATTTGTGCTGACTAAATTCCGGCCAGTTCAGGTATTAAAAGGAGCAATTAGCCGAGTGGGGCAGGGTGTTACGTTGCGGCAATCGCTGGTTGTATTTCAATTCAGTGTATCCATAGCACTCATGATTGCCACGGGTGTGATGCTGCAACAGCTTCGGCACATGCAGACGCAGGATTTAAGCATGAAGCTCGACCAGTTGCTGGTACTACGTGGCCCTGACGTTGGGAAAGACAGTACGTTCAAAACACGTAGTGGAGCGTTTCGGCAGTCAATTTCTCAGTTGGCGTCAGTTCAGGCATTCTGTACTTCGGGTAGTGTACCGGGGAACTGGTATAACTTCAGCGCCGATGGCATTACCCGACCAAATCCTCAACCGGGCGATAACCAGAAGACCTATGCCGTCGTCAATGCTGACCATCGTTTTCTCGGTACGTATGGAATCAAGCTAGTTGCTGGTCAGAACGTTACGGCTGCAGAATGCGATAAACCCTGGAATGCCATCACAAAGGTGATGATTAATGAACGAGCTGTTGAGCAGTTAGGATTTTTATCTTCATCGGCAGCCGTCGGTCAGAAAATCAAATGGGGACGTGATCTGGAAATTGTGGGCGTGGTTAAAAATTATCATCACCAGTCGCTCAAACAGGCCATCGAGCCCATCATCTTCATTCCGCAAACCAGCGTCTATTATACAACCGTCCGACTCACGACGGAGCAGTTACCCGCTAAAATTGCGGAACTGGAAGGGCTGTTCAATCAGTATTTCCCCGGCAATCCATTCGACTACTTTTTCGTCGATGAGCGCTATAACGAGCAGTACAAGGATGATCAGCAGTCGGAACAGATATTTACGATAGCCTCATTACTAGCCATTTTTATTGCCTGCCTGGGTCTGTTCGGCCTCGCTACGTACATGACGGAGCAGCGAACCAAAGAAATCGGTGTTCGGAAAGTGCTGGGTGCGTCAGTCGCTAGTATCGTTACGTTGCTCTCCAAAGATTTCCTGAAGCCGGTTGCTATTGCGATTGTGATTGCGTCACCCATTGCCTGGTACGCTATGGATCGCTGGTTGCAGGATTTCGCCTACAAAATTGACATTAGCTGGTGGGTGGTTGGATTGGCCGGATTGCTGGCCGTGGGCATTGCGTTAGCCACCGTCAGTTTCCAAAGTATAAGAGCCGCGTTGATGAACCCCGTGAAATCACTACGTTCGGAATAACCATCCGGTCCTGAAACAAGGCATGCCTTGTCTTTACAAATACCCAACCATGAAACCACCGAAATTCGCTACGTTCCTGCTGCACCTATTCTCTTCTCCTCATCGGACTGAGGAGATGGAAGGTGACCTGGAGGAACTATTTCAGGAACGTATCAGGGAGGTGGGTTTACGGCAGGCTCAGTGGCGTTACGTTCGGGACGTAGTGAGTTTGCTACGTCCTTCGCTGATCAAACGACAAGAACACCATTACCCAAGGCCAACCAATACAACTATGCTACGTAATTATCTGACCATCGCGTTTCGCAATCTGACCAAATACAAGGGATATTCAGCGATCAATATTGCTGGTCTGGCAACGGGCATGGCGGTAGCCATACTCATTGGCATGTGGGTCTGGAATGAGTTTGCCTACAATAAGTCCTACGCAAATTATGGCCGCATTGCCAGAGTGATGCAGAATCAGACGTTCGACGATGGCGTAAAAACCTGGACTGGGCAGGCCATGCAGTTAGCTCCGGAACTACGTAGCAGTTACGGAAGCCATTTTAAATACGTCGTTACGGCCGACTACCCTGGAAGCCATCTGTTATCGCTCGGCACCAAAAATATCTCCAACGTCGGAAACTTTATGGAGCCTGACATAACCGAGATGCTGGCGCTGACGATGTTGAAAGGCACGCGGTCGGGGCTTCGTGATCCATCGTCAGTTTTACTTTCCGAAACGGCCGCAAAATCGCTGTTTGGCGATACCGATCCATTGAATAAACTCATTACCATCGACAAGAAAATCCCGGTTAAAGTAACAGGAGTCTATGCCGATTTACCGGCCAATTCCTCGTTTCAGGAACTGATGTTTATTGCCCCTTTCGAACTGAAAAAGAAGGGCTTACCCGATTGGGTTGGTTGGGGAAATAGCTGGTTTCAGACGTTGGTACAGATTGCCGATAATGCCAACATGGAAACCGTGTCAGCAGCCATTAAAGATGCTAAACTGAACAAAGTCAGAACCAATGACGACGCCCGATTTAAGCCCGTTATGTTTTTGCTGCCGATGAGCAAATGGCATCTGTATTCGGAGTTTAGAGAGGGGGTAAACGTAGGCGGCCAAATTCAATACGTTCGGCTATTCAGCATTATTGGCCTGTTCGTGTTACTGCTGGCCTGCATTAATTTCATGAATCTGAGTACGGCACGTAGTGAAAAAAGAGCTAAGGAAGTGGGCGTTCGGAAGGCAATTGGTTCGGTTCGCAAACAGATCATGTTGCAGTTTTTTAGTGAGTCACTGCTGATTGTCAGTGTTGCGTTTATCCTAGCTCTGATGTTGGTTGTACTCGTGCTACCCGCCTTCAACGCAGTAGCTGACCGGCACATTGCCATGCCCTGGAGCAACCCACTTTTTTGGATTGCAGCGGTTGGCTTCAGCGTGTTTACCAGTGTGGTGGCAGGCAGTTATCCAGCCATTTATCTATCTTCCTTTCAGCCGGTTAAAGTGCTGAAAGGCACCTTTCGGGTTGGGCGATTCGCAGCGCTTCCGCGTAAAGTGCTGGTGGTGGTTCAGTTTACGGTTTCCATTACGTTGATTATCGGTACATTGATTGTTTTTCAGCAGATTGACTTTGCGAAAAACCGGCCGGTTGGCTACGACCGAAGCAATTTGGTGTCGTTTTGGATCAAATCTGACAACCTAATCAATCATTTCAATACGTTCCGGGAAGAGTTGCTGAATACGGGATTCATTGAGGAAGTGGCAGCTACGGATTCACCCGTTACCTATACGGGCGTAACCAATAGTGGTCTGGAATGGAGAGGTAAAATCCCAAATATGGCCGATGAATTTGTCACACTACGTGTCACGCATGAATTTGGGAAAATGGTTGGCTGGAAAATCAAGGAAGGACGGGATTTTTCCAAAGAATTCGCCACCGATTCCAGTGGATTTGTACTGAACGAAGCCGCCGTTGCGTATATGGGTTTCAAAAAACCAATTGGTGAAATCATCAAATGGGGAGACGGAACTTATAAAGTCGTTGGTGTAGTCAAGAACCTGATTACTCAATCGCCCTACGAGCCTGTCAGGCAAACCATCTTTTTCATCAATTACAAACGAATTTCGCTCATCACCTTTAAAATTAATCCGGCCAAAAGTGCGCCGGAAGCTTTAGCCAGGGTGGAAGCGATCTACAAAAAATACGACCCGGACAACGAGTTCAATTACAAATTCACCGATCAGGAGTACGCGAAAAAATTCGGAGAAGAAGAACGTATTGGCAAGCTAGCCAGCTTTTTCGCCATTCTCGCCATATTCATTTCCTGCCTAGGATTATTTGGTCTGGCGTCGTTTGTGATGGAGCAACGAACCAAAGAAATCGGTATTCGCAAGGTGATGGGTGCTTCCGTTTCCAATTTATGGCAGCTGCTTTCAAAAGATTTCGTGGTGCTGGTCATTATTTCGCTTTTGATCGCGATTCCGGCGACCTGGTATTACATGCACGGATGGATTCAGCAATACACCTATCGCACTGAAATCTCCTGGTGGGTTTTTGCCGCATCAGGAGCGGGTGCGCTGCTCATTACGTTGCTGACGGTCAGTTTCCAAAGCATCAAAGCCGCGTTGATGAACCCGATAAAATCACTACGTTCCGAATAACCTACGTAGAGACAAGGCATGCCTTGTCTCATGACCGGATGGCCTTCTTAACCGGATGGTTTATTGCTGACGCCTAGAAGACAAGGCATGCCTTGTCTCTACAACAAATACAAAACCATGAAACCCCGAAACGTCGGACCGCCCCGTTTTGCTACCTATCTCCTACACCTGTTCCTCACGCCAAACCGGGCCGAGGAAACTGAGGGTGATCTGGAGGAACTATTTCAGCAACGTATCGGAGAGGTGGGTTTACGGCAGGCTCAGTGGCGTTACGTTCGGGACGTAGTGAGTTTGCTACGTCCTTCGCTGATCAAACGACAAGAACACCATTACCCAAGACCAACCAATACAACTATGCTACGTAATTATCTGACCATCGCGTTTCGCAATCTGACCAAGAATCGAGTGTATTCCTTCATCAACATTTTCGGGCTGGCGTCGGGGATGGCCGTCGCGATGCTGATTGGCTTGTGGATTTATGATGAATTGTCTTTCGACAGACAGTTTAAAAACTACGATCGCATTGCCAAACTGTGGCAGTTTGTAAAATTCGACGTAGAGAAAGCGTCCTATGATGTGATGCCCATTCCGCTGGCGCAGGAACTACGTAGCAAATACCCTGATTTCGAATCGGTTGGCATCTCCGTAACACGTAGCACTATTCTGGCAGCCGGAGAACGAAAACTGCTCAAACTCGGCAATTACGTTGAGCCTGACTTTATGAAAATGATGTCGCTGAACGTAGTGTCAGGCACTCCGTTTGGAAGTAATGACGTCAATTCAATTCTTTTGTCGGAGTCGCTTGCCAACACGATGTTTGGTACTGAGAATCCGCTCAATAAGCTAATTAAACTGGACAATAAACAGACGGTGAAAGTAGTGGGCGTTTACAAAGATTTGCCGTCCAATAATACGTTCAACGACGTTACGTTTCTGGTTTCCTGGAAATTTTTCGCGGCTAACGATGAAGGTGCCAAACGCGACCGGGATCAATGGGATTCCAACTCATACCAGATTTTCGCTCAACTCAAACCGGGCGCTGATTTCGACCAGGTTTCGGCTAAAATCAAGGATATACGTATGAAGCGCGATAATCCGCCGGGCTATAAACCTGAATTCTTCCTGCACCCGATGTCCAAATGGCACCTGTATGGTGATTTTAAAGACGGCGTCAACACGGGTGGACTCATTACGTTTGTCTGGCTGTTTGGGAGCATCGGCGGGATTGTGCTGCTGCTGGCGTGCATCAATTTCATGAATCTCTCAACGGCACGTAGCGAGCAACGCGCAAAAGAAGTCGGGATCAGAAAGTCGATAGGATCACTACGTAGTCAGCTCATTTCGCAGTTTTTCAGTGAATCGCTGTTGCTGGCGCTCTTAGCTTTTGTCCTTTCTATTCTGTTCGTACAGCTTACATTACCATTTTTCAATCAGGTGGCCGAGAAAAAGATGGTGATTTTGTGGGCAAATCCGCTATTCTGGCTCGCAGGACTAGGTTTCAGTCTGCTAACAGGCTTGATTGCAGGCAGTTATCCAGCGCTGTATTTATCCTCGTTCCAACCAATCAAAGTGCTTAAGGGTATCATGCGGACCAGTCGTTCGGCTACCATTCCGCGTCGGGTATTGGTTGGATTTCAGTTTACAGTTTCCGTTACGTTGATTATCGGCACCATCATCGTTTTCCGGCAGATCGAACACGCTAAAGACCGTCCAGTGGGTTACAGCCGAAGTGGATTAATTGAAATCGGGATGTATGCCCCTGAACTTTCCAGGCATTATACAGCCCTACGTAATGATTTGCTCAATACAGGTGCGGTTGCTGGTATGTCAGAATCATCAAATTCGATAACTGTGCAGGCTGGTGGCACTACGGACATTTCCTGGAAAGGTAAAAGTACTGACACTAAGCCGCTTGTGATGTCGAATTACGTAACGCACGATTTTGGCAAAACGGTTGGCTGGCAGATTAAGGAAGGTCGGGATTTCTCCCGCGATTTCAGGACAGACAGTTCGGCCATGATTTTAAATGAAGCATCGGTTAAGCTGATGGGCTTCCAGCAGCCAATTGGCGCAATTGTTCGTCAAGGTAGCCGCGAATACAAGGTGATTGGTGTCATAAAAGATATGGTGAAAGAAGACCCGTTCAAGCCGGTCAATCCGTCTTTTTTCGCAGTCAACTACCGGAATGTCAACACGATCAACATTCGCTTAGCCCCACAAGTATCAGGTCATGAAGCGCTTGCAAAAGTAGAGCAGGTTTTTAAAAGCTACAGCCCTGATTCGCCCTTCGAATACAAATTTGTCGATGACCAATATAGCCAAAAGTTTGGTACAGAGGAACGTATTGGTCGATTAGCGGGTGGTTTTGCTATACTAGCGATTTTAATTAGTTGCCTGGGGCTGTTTGGGTTAGCATCGTTCATGGCCGAGCAACGTACTAAAGAAATTGGCATTCGGAAAGTGCTGGGCGCATCGGTTTTCAACGTCTGGGGCTTACTGTCGAAGGAATTTGTAATGCTGATTCTGGTAGCTTTTTGTCTGGCCGCGCCCCTTGCTTACTACGTTCTGTCTGACTGGCTCCAGAATTATCAATACCGTACCGAGCTATCGTGGTGGATATTTGCCGCTGCCGGACTGGGCGCGTTAGCCGTTACGTTGCTGACGGTCAGTTTTCAAAGTATCAAAGCTGCGCTGGTGAATCCGGTGAAATCACTACGTTCGGAATGACACACGTAGAGACAGGGCATGCCCTGTCTCATGACCGGATGGCTATCTCAACCGTATGGATTATGGCTGACGCCCGTGAGACAAGGCATGCCTTGTTTCTACAACCGATATAAACAGAAACCATGAAACCCCGAAACGTCGGACCGCCCCGTTTTGCTACGTACCTGCTGCACCTCTTCTGCCCTCCGCATCGAGCCGAAGAGATGGAGGGCGACCTGGACGAGCTGTTTCAGGAACGTATCCGGGGGGTGGGTTTACGAGAAGCCCGCTGGCGTTACGTTCGGGACGTAGTGAGTCTGCTACGTCCTTCCCTCATCAAACGAGAAAATACAAATACTTACCCAACTCCAGCTTTTACAACCATGATTCGTAATTATCTCAAAATCGCATTTCGGAATCTAGCCAAGAACCGGGTGTACTCCTTCATCAATATTGGCGGACTAGCTGCGGGAATGGCCGTCGCGATGCTGATTGGCCTCTGGATTTATGACGAACTATCGTATGACCGGTATTTTCAGAACTACGACCGCATCGCCAAAGTCATGCAAAAGGGTACGTTCAATGGGGAAGTGTTTAACGGCGAATACAATCCTGCACCAATGGGCCCTGAATTGCGGACTGTTTACGGCAGTGATTTCACGCACGTCATTATGTCGTCCGGGGATGGCAATAACGATCACATTCTGGCGTATGGCGAAAAGAAATTCACCAAAACTGGCAGTTATCTAAGCGCTGGTGCGCCGGATATGCTCGCGCTGAACATGCTCAGCGGTACACGGAATGGCTTGAAACACCAGAATTCGATTTTATTGTCGGAATCGGTTGCCAAAGCGTTGTTTGGCGAGACCGACCCATTGGGCAAACTCATGAAGATCGATAATAAGCTGGATGTAAAAGTGACGGGCGTTTATGAGGATTTTCCGTACAATACTGAGTTCAGAGACCTGAAATTCATCGCTCCCTGGGATCTGTATGTAGCGTCAGAATCCTGGGTGAAACAGGCGCAGGACAATGTCGAATGGGGTAACTTTTCCTGGCAGGTGCTGGTTCAGATCGCACCCAACGCCGATTTTGATGCCGTTTCGGCCAAGATCAAAAACATACGGCTGAAGCATAATCCAGAGGTAGCATTCATCAAACCCGAGGTTTACCTGCTGCCGATGAGCAAATGGCATCTCTATTCGGGTTGGGATAAATCAGGAAACTTGGAAGGGCGCATTCAGTACGTCTGGTTATTTGGGATTATCGGCGTGTTTGTGCTACTGCTGGCTTGCATCAATTTCATGAACCTCAGTACGGCACGTAGTGAAAAGCGCGCCAAAGAAGTTGGCATTCGAAAGGCCGTTGGTTCGGTACGTAGCCAGTTGATTGCACAGTTTTTTAGCGAATCACTACTGGTCGTTGCTTTTGCATTCGTGTTAGCTATTCTGTTCGTACTGCTGATCCTACCTGTTTTCAATGATGTAGCTGATAAACAGATTGGTATTTTGTGGACAAATCCGGTTTTCTGGCTCTGTGGCATCGGTTTTAGTCTATTGACAGGGCTGATTGCAGGCAGCTATCCAGCGCTTTACTTATCGTCATTCCAGGCAGTTAAGGTACTGAAAGGTACATTCCGGGTGGGCCGATTTGCCTCGATTCCGCGTCAGGTTTTAGTTGTTGTTCAGTTTACGGTTTCCGTTACGCTGATTATCGGAACGATCATCGTGTTTCGGCAAATTCAACACGCTAAAGATCGCCCAGTCGGGTATGATCGGAGCGGATTGATAACAGTAGCGATGAATACCCCGGAATTGCACCAGCACTACAACGCCCTTCGGGACGCTCTGATTCAGACCGGCGGTGTTGTCGATATGTCAACGTCGTCGGCTCCGGCAACGAATCTGAACTCACAGAATAGCGGATTTAGCTGGGAAGGGAAAGACCCAAATTTCAAAGAAAGCTTTGGTACGATTGCCGTTTCGCATGATTTCGGCAAAACAGTAGGCTGGCAGTTTGTGCAGGGTCGCGATCTTTCCCGGAAATTCGCCAGTGATTCATCGGGCATGGTGCTGAACGAAACGGCTGTCCGTTACATGGGTTTAAAAGATCCCGTGGGCAAACAAATTAAATGGAATGATTCACAATTTCGAGTAGTGGGTGTCATCAAGGACATGATTATGGAGTCGCCCTTTAAACCGGTAACTCAAACCGTTTATATGCTGAATTATGGCTGGGCCAATGTCATCAATATCAAACTCAATCCGGCACGTAGCACCAGCGAATCGCTTGCTAAAATTGAAGGAGTTTTCCGTAAATTCAACCCAGGAAGTCCATTCGATTATCGATTTACGGATCAGCAATATGCCTTAAAATTTGCCGCTGAGGAACGTATCGGCAAGCTGGCTTCGGGATTTGCCATTCTCGCCATTCTGATTAGCTGCCTTGGGCTGTTCGGGTTAGCTTCGTTTGTTGCCGAACAACGTACCAAAGAGATTGGCGTTCGGAAAGTGTTGGGCGCATCGGTTACCAACGTCTGGGTACTGCTTTCCAAAGACTTTGTGGTGCTGGTTGTGATTGCGTTTGGTATTTCCTCGTTCATCGCTTACTACTTTTTGAACGGTTGGCTCCAGAAGTATCAATATCATACTGATTTGTCGTGGTGGATTTTTGCCGTAGCTGGCTTAGGAGCGCTGGTCGTTACGTTACTGACGGTGAGTTACCAGAGTATCAAAGCCGCGCTGGTGAATCCGGTCAAATCGCTACGAAGTGAATAACCTACGATGAGACAGGGCATGCCCTGTCTCATGACCGGATAACTTTTTAACCAGATAGTTTATTGCTGACGCATGTAGAGACAAGGCATGCCTTGTCTCTACCAATTACCCTATGCCCTTGCCATTAACCCCGTACAGAAACGGACAGGCTTTGTACGGTATCGGACAGTTATACTACGTTAAAATAGCCCAATTCATACGTAGCAGGCTTTTTTCGGGTGTGGCATAGTAGTTGGAACTGTTAGCGAAGCTAACCTCAACGCCCTATGCTACGTACCTATTTTAAAATCGCCTGGCGAAACCTAGTTAGTAACAAACTCTACTCCTCTCTCAATCTGGCTGGCCTGTCTATCGGGCTGACTTGTTTTGCTTTTATTGCGCTCTGGATACAGGATGAGTGGAGCTTCGACCGCTTCAACGAAAATGCCGACCGCATTTACCGGGTTGCCAGCAAAATCATCGGCGATTCCGAAACCTTCGAGCACGCGGTTTCGGCGGTACCACTGGGCCCTGCGCTCAAAGCCGATTACCCTGAAGTAGAGCAGTTCGTCCGATTCGATCCGAGCGATGCCGTCGTGAAGCGCGGAGATCGGGTGTTTGTGGAAGAAGGAATTCTACTCACCGACCCGTCGTTTTTTGATACGTTCAGCTACTCGATGACGGTCGGCGATCCAAAAACGGCCCTCACCGATCCATACAGCATTGTCCTGACTGAAAGTATGGCCAAAAAGTATTTTGGCCAGGAAAATCCCGTCGGTCAGAATTTAACCATCATGCTGAACGATTCGACGGGTAAGGGGGTTCCTTACCGAATCACGGGTATTATGCCCGATGCACCCAAAAACGCCCACGTTACGTTCAGTTGCCTCGTTTCGTTTGAAACCCTCATAGCGTATAATCGCGCCGACCTGGCGGGAGATGGTGCCTGGGGCAACAATAGTTATTACACGTACATTCTGCTAAAAAAAGGCGTTGATTATAAAGCCTTTGCCGCCAAATTGCCTCAGTTCTATGACCGGCACGTACTGCCTATCAATCAGCGTTACGGTGTTAATAAGCGTACGGCGGAATATCAGCTTATGCCCCTCACGGACATCCACCTAAAATCGAATGTTCGGTACGAGATAAGTGCTCCCGGTAGCCTGACGAATCTGTACATTTTTGGTACTGTGTGTCTGTTTATACTACTTCTGGCAGGTATCAATTACATGAATCTGGCTACGGCCCGCTCGTTGAAACGCGCGAAGGAAGTGGGTGTCAAGAAAGTGATGGGCGCCTTGAAAGGCCAACTCGTTGGCCAGTATCTGCTCGAATCCGTTATTCTGGCAGTTGGCGCGCTGGGCATTGCTCTTTTGTTGTGTTACGGGCTGCAAAGTGCCTTCGCTCAGCTTACGCAGAAAGAAATCGCTGTTTTTCAGTCACCGGTTCTGCTCGCGTTTCTGGTGGGTATCGCATTACTGGTCGGTCTGGGATCAGGGCTTTATCCGGCCTTTTTCATTTCTTCCTACCAGCCGACGACCGTGTTAAAAGGTAGTTTGGCTACGTCGGGGAAAGGAGTTTGGCTACGTAAGACACTCGTTGTTGCCCAGTTCAGTATAACGATTGTGCTGTTAGTAGGCATTCTGGTGATCAACGCTCAACGGTCATTTATAGCGAACAAAAATTTGGGCTTCCAAAAAGATGCGTTACTGCAGGTGAAAGTTAACGGCGATATTGACGTACAGCGACGTATCGAACCGTTTAAAAATGACCTGCTGAAAAGTCAGTATGTCAAAAATCTGACGACCAGTAACAGTATTCTGGTTGGCGGTCTGGGCAACAATGGTATGGAAACGGTGGACAATCGGGGCAAGAAGCTGCAAACCAGCATCTTTCGCCTGAGAGTCGATTACGACTACCTTGCTACGCTAGGGATGCACGTAGTAGCGGGCCGGTATTTTTCAAAAAACTTCCCCACCGATAATCCCACCGACTCGACTCAGAATTTTATTATCAACGAAGCCGCAGTAAAAGCTTTTGGCTGGTCCGGTGCCGATAAGGCTATCGGCAAACCGTTCTCGATGGGTGGTCGACGGGGACAGGTAGTAGGCGTTGTAAACGATTTCCATTTTAATTCCCTTCAGCACAAGGTTGAACCGCTGGCGATGGTCATCCGGGATTTTGGTTTCTCACGTATCATCCTGAACATCGACGGACAAAAACCGCAGGAAGCTATTGCAGAGTTGCAGGCCCAATGGAAAAAGCATTTTCCGACCGCTTACCTTGATTACGATTTTGTCGATAAAAAACTGGGCGAACAATACGAAGCTGAAGCCCGCTTTTCAACGATTTTCCTTTATTTCTCGCTCATCTCAGTCCTGATTGCCTGCCTGGGTCTTTACGGCCTGACGACGTTCACGGCTGAGCAACGTACCAAAGAAATCGGCGTTCGGAAAGTGTTGGGAGCCTCCGTGGCAAGTGTGGCGCTGCTGCTATCGAAAGACTTTCTGAAGTTAGTAGGCATCGCTATCGTAATTGCCACCCCCATGGCGTGGTATGCGATGAATCGCTGGCTGGCTGATTTCGCCTACCGCATTGATATGCAGTGGTGGGTGTTTGCAGTAGCAGGACTGTTGGCTGTGGGAATCGCCCTGCTGACAGTCAGCTTCCAGAGTATCAAAGCCGCCCTGATGAATCCAGTGAAATCACTACGTTCCGAATAATGTAGAGACAGGCCATGCCCTCGCAACGGCGGACCGGTCTCTACACATGAAAAATCCTTACAACAATGCTAACGAACTACTTCAAAACCGCCTGGCGCGCGCTTCGGCGAAACTGGAATTACACCGTTATCAACGTAACAGGGCTAACCTTCGGACTGGCCTGTTGCCTGCTGCTGTTTCTCGCCATCCGCTACGAACTCAGCTACGACCGGCATCACACCAACGCCGAGCGAACGTACCGAGTCATTTCGTTCTATAAAAAATCGGATAGCGACGGACGTAACGTGGGTATTGCACTACCTGCATTGGCGGCACTACGTAGCGATTATCCCGAAATCAAAAAACAGGTAACGCTTGTAAATGAAACGAGTGGCGTAGTGCGAATAAATGCGTCGAAGAAGTTCGAGGAAGAAGATGCTACAATGGCATTTGTAGAACCCGCCTATTTCCGCCTGTTCGATTATAACTGGAAAAGCGGCAGTCCGGAAACCTCGCTAAACAATCCGAACACGGTAGTACTCTCGGAACGTATGGCCCAAAAGTATTTCGGTAGCGCAAATCCGATGGGCAAACGGTTCCGGTTGGAGAATCGAATGGATTTTGTGGTGACTGGGATTGTGGCGAATCCACCCGTTACAAGCAGTTTGCCGTTTGAAGTGCTGTTGTCGTTTGCATCGTTGAAAACATATGGCTCCAATACGAACTGGGACGACTGGCAATCAACTTCCAGCCAGACGCAGCTTTACCTGATGCTACCGGATGGTCAGTCTCCGCAGGCTATGGAACGACAGTTGGTGAACTTTGTGAATAAATACCACAATCCCGACGACGCCAAAAATCTGGTTTACGAACTGCAACCCCTCACGCAGATTCACACCGATACGCGCACAAGTAATTTTGCGGATCGCAGGGTAAGCACACAAACCATTTGGGCGATGGGGCTTATTGGTCTGTTCATCCTGATTACGGCTTGTGTCAATTTTATCAATCTGGCCACCGCACTGGCCATCCGTCGGGCGAAGGAAGTAGGTGTTCGCAAAACACTGGGCAGTTCCCGAACGCAGTTAGTACGTCAGTTTCTGGGCGAAACAGGACTGTTAACGGGTTTGGCCGTCCTGTTTTCGCTCGTTATAGCTTATGCAGCCCTTCCCTACGTTATCGAACTCCTGGATGTCAGGCTGGAACAATCGGACCTCTTTACGCCGACGATTCTTGGTTTTTTGGTGGTGCTTGCCGTTTGCACTACGTTGCTGGCGGGCTTTTATCCGGCGCTGGTGCTGTCGGGTTATCAGCCGGTATTGGCCCTTAAAGGAAAATTCGGTCTATGGGCAGCGGTCAGTTAACGCTACGTCGAACCCTGATTGTAGGACAGTTTGCTATTTCGCAGATACTTATCATCGGCACCATCATCGCCTACAGCCAGATGCAGCTTTTCCGCTCGACAGATCTCGGTTATAACAAAGATGCGGTATTGACGGTACCCATACCTAATAAGGCCGAGGGAAATCAGTTAACGAATTTGCGGGCAAAATTAGTGGGTCAGCCCGGTATCCAATCCATGAGCTACAGCATGTCGACGCCCTCAGCTCGTGGTAACTGGTGGACAAGTTTCCGCTACGGCCCAGCCAATAAAGTTGCTGAATTTACGGTTGTGATGCGCCCGGCGGATACAGCCTATTTCCGCACTTATGGTCTGAAATTGATAGCGGGTCGCATTCAACACCCATCCGACAGTATCAGCGAATTTGTGGTCAATGAAGCATTTGTGAAGAAATTGGGATTCCGCAACCCGCAGCAAATTCTGGGGCAGTTTCTCTCTGATTTTAACGGAAGCAAGGTCAAAAAACCAATTGTGGGCGTAGTAAAGGATTTCAATACGTTCTCGCTCCATCAACGTACCGAAGCCTGTATCATCACTACGTTAGAGGGAGCCTACCGCCGACTCAGTATCAAACTATCGCCACAGGCTACCAATCAGGAATCAATCAGTCGATTGCTGAAGACAGTGGAGCAATCCTGGTCCGCTACGTTCCCTGACTTTGTGTTCAACTACGAGTTTGCCGATAAAGCCATAAACAATTTCTATCAGACCGAGGAGCGTCAGTTTTCTTTGTTTCGGCTGCTGGCGGGAATTGCCATTTTTATCGGTTGTTTAGGTCTGTATGGCGTAGTGGCGTTCATGGCGGAGTCGCGCACGAAGGAAGTGGGAATTCGGAAAGTGCTGGGCGCGTCAACAGCCCATATTTTCCATCTGTTCTCGTTCGACTTTGTGAAGCTGGTAGCCATTGCCTTAGTAATTGCCTCGCCAGTGGCCTGGTACGTTATGACGAACTGGCTGAAAGATATCGACTATAAAGTATCCATTGAATGGTGGATGTTCGCAGTGTCCGGTTTGGTAGCCGTCGTTGTCGCGCTCCTGACTGTCAGTTTTCAAAGCCTTAAAGCGGCTCTGATGAATCCGGTGAAGTCACTACGTAGTGAATAGAATAGGGCTGTGATGGGACCGATTTTACCTTCCGCCCCCTGCCCTCTGCTGCTTATTTCGTAATTTGGAGTAAAAAACAGATTTGAACGTAAATTTCAACGGATTCGACCTCATTGTCATTCTGGGCGTTACGCAGGGACTGCTCTACGCAGGCTTGTTGCTAACCCGATACGGCCAGTACGCCAGCAAACGTTTGCTGGCGTTGCTGTTGCTGGTATTCAGCGTATTGAGTGCCAAAATTCTCCTGCACACACTAGGTCTGTGGCAAAATCCGACGCTACGTTATTTTCCACTCGCCTTCGATCTGACCATCCAGCCACTTCTGTATTTGTACGCCATTGCGCTGACGCAAAAACAGTTCCGACTCAGGTCGCACCTCGTTCATTTCGCCCCCACACTGATTTTCCTGCTTCACGCCATTGTCGTTTATATCCAGACGCAGACGACAGATGACCTTCTCCAGAAAGACCTGATCGCCGAAAAACTTGCCTTTAACCGTGTAAAGCAGATCGAAGATTACCTGTCGGTGCTCTCGGGAATAGTGTACGGCTATCTGAGTTTACGTCGACTGAACCAGTATCGACTGTGGCTTTTCGACACGATCTCCGACACGTCTTATCCAACCTACACCTGGCTTCGGAACGTAGTGATTGTCAGCGGTGGCGTCTGTCTGTTACTGACGATCAATATCGTTCTCGATGCCGGACTGGGTTTCACGACGCGCTACTTTCTGCACTGGCAGTTGTTCTACGTTTATCTGTCTGGATGCATTTATTACCTGGCGATCATGGGGTATCAGCAGCCACCATTTGAAGTCGCTTTTGAAGCAACCAGTACTCGTTCATCGGAAAATCGAACCTCTATTGGCCTGGACATAGCACAAAGCCGGGCGATCAAGTCCCGACTGGAAACGGCTCTTGATCAGGAACGTGTTTTTTTAGATCCCGATTTAAGTCTGAACAGTCTGGCCGATCAACTGAATGTATCACCCAACGTATTATCAGCGGTCATCAACAGCGAGTTCGGGAAAAGTTTCCGAAGCCTTATCAACGAACGCAGGGTAACCGAAGTAACGCACCGACTAACTGACCCAACGTATCAGCACTTATCTATTCTCGGTATCGCCCTCGATTCGGGCTTCAATTCCGAAGCCAGTTTTTATCGAGTTTTCAAGTCCATTACCGGTGTATCACCCCGTCAGTTAGCTGAGCAACAGGCTCTCAAAACACGTAGTAAGGACTCTCAAAAGCCAATTTGAGAGGAAAGGCGTAGTTTCATAGGGTTGTTTTGCCACGAATCATAGCAAAACAATTTATCATGAAACGTATCATTTTTTGTCTGCTGATGGCGGTTGCTACGAACAGCATCGCTCAGCTTCAACCAACCGCCCAGAAGAATGCCCCATTTCTCCTGAAAACAAACTGGGACCAGTTTGGCAGTTACGCCCGCTACGTTCCCGACAACCACGTACTGGGTTGCTGGAGTACGGCCCTCGCTCAAATTTTTTATTACCACCGATTACGTCCCAGCGGTATTGTCGACTACCAATGTTCGAAGGGTTACGTCATCCGCGATACGTTGTCGAAGCATCCGTTTTCCTGGGACCAGTTTGCTCCTGAAATTGACGCTACTACGTCAGCGGTGGCCAAAAACAACATTGCTTTACTGTCGTACCTGACCGCCGAAGCGATACGTAAAGACTTCGGAACGGGTCACTATCTGGAGTTGGTCAATCCCGTCGGGCAGATTGAAAAACACTTTCCCTGCAAAGCCGATTTCTATGTATCGTTTACGGAACCCATCCCGCTTTCCAAAGACCAGTTGACCACCATTTCCCGGCAGGAAAACATTCGGAACGTAGTACAACGCGACGACGTAGTAAAACTGATACGTGAGGAAATCGACGCCCGCCGACCCGTCTATTTCCACTTCGGCAATTTCACTACGTACGGTCACTCGACGGTCATTGATGGCTACCAGCAGGAGGCCGATACGTTCTGGGTACACATCAACTACGGTTCCAGCGGCCAACGTAGCGGCTGGTACGATCTCTTCAAACCAATCGACGTAGCAGATGACATCAAACTCCGCGCATTCGTCACCATCAAGCCAACGTAGCATGGGGGTAAATGGCTTGGGGTGAGAATGAGATTTCGCATGTTGGCGTCTTTTCCTCTGCCCCACCCCCTCTGCCCTCTGCTACTTAAGAAACATTAAGATATATATTCAGAAATAGCCCTAAATAATCATTCAGAACAGGCATAGCCTCAACGTTTCCTGTCAAACGATAAATAGTTGCGCATTCGCGTTTTTTGATAACCCTTTTATTGACCCTGTTTTTATAAAGTAGGGTCAACGGCCCTGTTGTTTCTGCCAGGCTTCCATTGTTTGCTGCACAATCGCTGAGTTCGACACCGACTGGTATTTCTGAGTCGATGAAATGGATTTATGCCCCATCAGCTCCTTTAGGGTAAAGGTATTCATGCCTCCCGTAGTCATGCGAGTAGCAAAGGTTCTTCGGGCCATGTGCGAGGACATTGCCTGATAAAGTGGCATGGTATCGGCCAATAGTTCGCCTTTATAAAAACTACCAACGGTTACAATTCGGGTCAATCCGGCCTGCTGTCCAATCTGGCGAAGTGTAGCGTTGTAGTTTTTCCCATCGGGTGGACGCTGATCAGTGGCCGGATTCAGCAGTAGTGTATACGCAAACTCGCTCAGTGGCACCGCCACACGGTTGCCGGTCTTTTGCTGCAAGGCCATCAGGCAGGGTACATTTTCAATAAATTGAATCTGAGGATTTAAAAACTGCCATTGGTCCGACCGGCGTAATCCTGTTTGGCACGCTAACAAAAAATACCAGCGCACCTTTTCCAGATAATATTTATCGGCATATCCGGTCGTTAAGGATTTACCCAGCTTTACATTAATAATAGCCAGTTCGTCTTCGGGCTCCAGTACCGGACTAATCACTTCACCCGGACTGCTTTCCAGCCAGTGAATATCACGGGGCGGATGAATGTCCAGCCGTTCGGCATAATCGCACATGCCCCGAAGCAGACAGATATAGGCATGTATGGTGTTATCGGATAATTCCTCTTCTTCCTGTAAATACGCTTTAAACCGGTTGAGAATGTTTATTTTCAGGTCAGCCCAGGTAAGATCTGAATTGAACGTTTCGAGCTGCTTATGCACTGCCTGAAGGGACCGCGCCCATTCGGGACTGCGGTTAGCCCTCATGTCAGCCTGATAGATCGAAAAGAACTCAAATAAGGTTGGCTGGGAGGAAATATCAGGCGGAGTTAGCAAACTACCTTTCTTTTGCTTTTTACCCAGCAAATCGGTCTTGATGCGTTCAACTTCAGCCTGAACGGAAGTGATGGTCAATACCTTGGCCGATGAATCGTTTTGATTCCGGTAGAAGAACGTGGTTAACTCACTCTCGAAGGTAGAAAGGGTCTGGTTGATGTGGGCGGCTGCCAGGCTGGATTTAACCCGTTCGTTTTTAAAGTGATTGGGCAACACTTTTTCCCCCGTTGAAAAGCGTACCTTTTGACTAAGCCAGCATATCCGGCCGTAAATCATGAAACGTCCAGCTTTGTCGGGTTGATCCTCTTTCAGGTAAAACGTGAGCGTCATTAGTTGGAATTTGTTGTTTAACTGCTAATATTTGTATGGCCTTACGGGGCTTGGATCGGGAGAACTCGGTCGGCAGGGAGTCAGGCAGTGGTCTGACTTTTTGTTTTAAAAAGCACTCACTATGGAATCTGTCAGTCAAGATACAATAGACTATAAGGAGCTCCTTTTAAAATATATGTGGGTTGTTGCGGACTGCGAAAGCGTAACCTTTGTTAGAGAGTGTTCTACAAACCCCAACGCTTACGTGCGCTTTTCGGAGGGCGAGAAACGTGCGCTGGTTGAATTGGAACGCCGTCTTTCTCAAGGGCAACTTGTCCTGTAAAGGGCACCCAATCTTTTTTTTCTAAATCCCATAGCCGGTAGACCATAGTCATTTCCCCTACACCTTCAGGTTTATTATCAACCAGATGCACATCGATTTTTTGCGTCGCCAATTCAGGTGATAACGGTTCATCTCCTTTGTATTCGTATTGGAGCACCTGTTCCAGTAAGTTTTCTTTATACAAATACCAGCCCCAAAACCTTAACACTTCGGCGGCCAACTTTAACAAATCAATCGGATCGCTTTTTATAGGATGAACGATTACACGGAAATCAGAATAAAAATACCAATCAGAGGGATTATTTTCATAGGGTACAATACTGCAACAGACTATTGTGTGAACATCCTTTCTGCCATTAATAAGACGATCACCGCGATTAATCTTTACGTGCTTCGATGAATTAAAAACGTCACCTATTAATTGATAGGACCAGCATAAATCACCAATATCTTTACGAGACCGCTCTATACCTGTACTCTCATTTATAGCCTCTCGTAAATGAAAAAGTTTTCCAGCCGCTTCCATTGCGGCATTATATAAAGCGACCGTACCACCGCTACGACTATCAAATGTTTCTACATAGCGAGTAAAGGCCGGCCCTAATTCATTAAAGTAGTAGTCTTTATAATAATCGGGCCTCATGTCTTTTTCCTATTTATATAATTACTCATTTACATACCACCCTTTATTTTACCTCCGCTCCCTCTCCAGCTTCTCAATCCGCTTCTGCTGCTCGATCACATACAGCGTCAATTGCCTTTTTTCTTTTTGCGTCGAGCCATAAACTTTTTAAAAGCCTCGAAATCCTCTTCACTTACATCGCCAAGCCCTTCCTCATCATCATCTTCATAGCTATTTTCGTCCAAGTCTGGAGTTGGGCCACCATCTATTGTCGATGTATCGTTTTTTACTTCGCTAGGCATTGACAATAACTTCACTTCAGGAGCCATAAGCTGCCTAGGATTATAACTTGAATGAGCTGTAAATTCAGGTAAAATTGCCCCAGCGGAGAGAAAGTCCTTAACCCCACCTAATAGGGCTCGCCTATAAATTTCCGCCTGTTGTTGGCTTATTTTATCTTCTTTTTCAAGTAGATTTATCTTTTCCAACACTGGTAATGAATCTGATATAATTTCAATACGTTCTTCAATTTTTTTCTCTTTATGAAAAACCACCCTATCCCACATTCCAATTATTAATTCTTTAACAGCTTCAACAACTTTAGCTGCACCCAGAAAATCAAACGACTTATCGCTTCCCGAATCAATAGCAATAACACTTAAATCATTGCCACTGTGTCCCATAAGACCTGACAGGACACCATAAAATGCATTGGTGCTACTAAGTGCTTTAATTAGTCGATCTGGCTTGGAGGATATTTTATGATCCTCTTCAGGTAGAATTATAGTTAGCAGTTGAGTGTTTTCATTGTCTCCATCATACTCCGCTATCAAATCATCTTTTCGCTCCGTATAGCCTATATTATCTTGCTTAAAAAGCTCTAGTAACGGAGTTAAATGATTTTCAAAAAAAACAATACTATTATAAAACCTCCTAAAAATCGACTTTACTTCTCCAACGTTTGCGCCTGAAATAGCTTGCGCCCAAAGTTTTGTATCTTCAAGCCCATTTAAACTAAAAAGCTTTATTATCGCTTTTTCTGTTTTATTAAAATTAAGGTAAAATATTTTATATATATTAAAGGCATCAAGTAGTTGTTCAGGAGAAGTTTTATCATCAGCCTTTTGCAAACTAATCAAAGCATTTGGCATATTTGACTTTAATAAAGCGTCCTTAATGTTATTAATTGCTCTATTTATTTCAATTCGTCTCATGTATAAATAGTGATTTAGGATTTATGTAGAGTTTATTTTTTCTAAATAGATTTCTACAGAAATGCCTTCCAGTGGTCATATACATGAAAAACTCTTCGTATTTCGTCCATTGGTATTTCTCTTGTCTCTTTATTGTTATAGGATTGAACTGTTATAGTTCGTTTTTGAATATTAATCTCAACTAAGGTTTTGATTATCAATTCATCTTTGTAATCAAGCATTACTATTTTCCCGATTCGAGGAAACTCATTATTTGCTGTTTTATAAGCTAACATTTCCCATCCAGCTTCTAATCTTGGCTCCATACTATCTCCATTTATAGTGACGATTGTATGATCCTCGGGCGGTATGCCTGGATAAAGGCGATCAAAGGGAATTGACTCCCATTCCTGTTCTTCAGGTGGTCTATTCAAATATGCCGTATATCCAAAACCTGCCCTAGCATACAAGGGCGTTTTTAGAATTGGCACTAGATCAAAAGATTGCGCAATTCGTATTGGCCTTAAATTGACTGGCTTAACAACTCCATTGGACTGATATTCAGTCTCTTTCATATCGCCTTGTCCTGACAATATCCATTCGCTTCTATATTTCCATTTTAACTCAATTGCATCTGCCAGATCTTGAGATAGGCTTTTCTTTCCAGTACGTATTGCCGATACGATTGATGGGTGCCTACCAGATAACTCCACAATTTGATTAACTGTGCGCTCTTCGAGTTCTGCAATCTTCTCTAAACGTTGATACGGAGTCATTCTATTTGGAAAGAGGAATCGTCTTTTTGATACCGAATAGTTAAGGGTATGATACAGCATACGGGTATGGAATTAAAAAAATGAGACGATTGGGTAAAATATTTGATACTAGGTATTGACTTTTAAATATTAGTATCATAATTTTGATACCAACATTAATACCAACCGCAACACCAACCGCAATATAAAGATACTGACGGTATATGGCACAACAATCATTAACCCAACGGCTAAAAAAAATACGTGAACGGTGCCTAAACGTGCCAGGTGGCATAAAAGGAGTTGCCGAACGGATGGGGCGAGTTGAAAATACTTTACACAACTGGTTCAAAGGCCGAACAACACCAACTGTAGCTGATGTCGAGCAGCTAATTGAGCAACTTGAAGTCCTTGAAAAACAGGCACTTGAAATTGAAAAGGCAAATCAAAGACGACTTAATGCAGCACTCGCCTAAGACCATGAAAACTCAAGAAAACCAAATCATAGCCAATCAAATCTACGCTCAGTTAGCCGAATTGAGCATACTCATCAAGCAAGCTACTGCCGCTGGCTTGTCGGTAACAATTCGGGAAATACCCTCTGTTGACGATGTGGTCAAGTCAACTTACTGCAAAACAGTTGGTAATCTCTCTGCGTCCATTACGAAAACTATCGTTGAGCACTATTAGCCATGAGCAATATCATTCTTCCAATCAACACCATTGAGGGTAGTTTGCAGGTTGTGAACACAATTGACTTTGCCGAGGGACTAGGTATCCAGCATGCCAGTATCATTAAAACGATACGCGAATACTTGCCAGCGATTGAAAAGGATTTTGGAAGGGTCCGATTTCAAATCGGACCCTTTGAGACAGCGGGTGGTGTTCAGCAAGTTAACTATGCCCTACTCACCGAAGATCAATCCCTGTTCGTCGGTTCACTTTCCCGCAATTCGGAACGGGTTGTAGAATTTAAGTCGGTATTGGTTCGCTCGTTTGCTGAAGCACGTCGGCGGCTGTCCAACTCTACCCCTACCCCCTCCTACCAGATTGATGATCCGATTCAACGGGCCGAAGCCTGGATTCGGGAACAGAAAGAAAAACAGGCATTGGTGTTTGAAAACGCTGAACTCAAGCCTAAAGCCGACTACGCTACGAAAGTGCTTGATAGCTCCAATACGCTGATTACGACCAATATAGCCCAGGAATTGGGCATGAGTGCCATTGCGCTGAATCGGCTTCTACAGGAAAAAGGGGTGCAGTATAAACGCGGTGGCATGTGGAACCTGACGGCCAAATACAACGGCAAAGGGTACGCCAAACTTGCTACGTTTCACCACCCTGGCCGCGATGGTTCTTCGCGAACTGAACATTCGTTGGTCTGGACTGAAGCCGGTCGCGAATTGATTCACTCGCTGCTAAATCCAGCTATGACGCCAGCCGCACAATCTGTTCAACTCGCTACTGCCTAACCCATAAATGATATGCAAGTCCTTACCACCTACAACGGCTCGGACGACGATTACGTAGCCATGCTTGAGAGGGCTTTGAAGCCATTTGTCGAGCGGCTACGTGAACTGGAGATTTCTGCTGGCTCTGCTAAACACCTGTACACTATCAAGGATGTGTGCGAACGAACGGGGTACGGCCGTTCGGTGGTGTGTCGATGGATTCACAAAGGCACACCCGACCGAAAAGGGAAGCTTATCTACCTCAAACACAAAGAGATAACCAAAGGTGATTACCGGATTCAACCCGCTGATTTAGATCAGTTTCTCTCTCATTTCTAAAAACAAAACCCGGCATCAATTCGGGTGCCGGGCTGTCATCAATCTTATATTATAATCCCTGCAAATCTATGTCAAATCCTGCAACATTTCAACAGAAAATGCACCTGGCTACGTCGGTTTTACGGGCCGTGGAAATCAAACAGTTAGCGTTTAATGAACTCTCCGACGAAGAGGCTCACCGGGAACTGGATTATCTGGTTGCCAAATACGCCGGACCCCACTGCAAAACGATTGATTTCCACGCCGACGCGCTCTATCACGGCAAACGCCATCTGATCTACGATGTAGTGACCGA
>NZ_JACWZY010000013.1 GCF_014699005.1 Spirosoma profusum | reverse complement strand
GTTTAGGTTTGGCGACTCAAAACTATTCAAACCATGCTTTTTTTAGTCGGTCCACATCATACCACACAACTTAGGTTATAATAGTAAAAGACCGAATTCCAGCCCAATACTTTATCGGTAAAGAACTGTTTAGTAGGTAGTTCACGCCACTGACAACCCGTTTTTAACCGATGAAAAATGCATTCCACGATTTCGGTGAGCGGTACAGTGGTATCAAATCCACGTGTTCCGATGGTCAAATGTGGCAAAACCCACTTTTCAATCATAGCTTTGCTGATGATCCCCATGCCTGTGTTTGTTTAAAGTTCGCACTTCAAAATTCACACGGTTTTGGGGATTATTCGTAAAGTTTAAACAGCTCCATCTTCAACTATGCAAGGAAGAAAATGCGACCACGAAAAACTCATCACTCATTTCCAACTTTCCAGCCGCCTTCCGAAGAATAATTTCTACCGTCGGCTGAAGGAGACGCTTGATCTGACGTTCCTCTATGAACACACCAAAGACTGCTATGGCTCAACTGGCAATCCCTCGATTGATCCAGTTGTATTCCGCTCCGGCGGCCCGGTTCAAATTCATGCTCATTGGCTATCTAGAGAATATTATATCTGACAGAGAGCTGATCGAGCATTGCGCCCTGCGAATGGATATGTTGTATTTCCTGGGTTATAACATCGATGAGCCGCTTCCTTGGCATTCCACCCTGAGCCGGACCCGCCAACTTTACCCAGAAGCACTTTTCGAGTTACTATTTGACAAGGTGTTCAGCCTATGTGTAGCTAATAATATAGTAGCCGGTCGACGGGTCGCTATCGACCGCTACGGCGGACCGTTCGGCCCCTGTCAAAGCGAACGCGTCGATGGAAACGCTCTTAGAAAAACAACCCCAGCGACCTGGACCCAAGTTACTAACCCAAGCTGAAGATCAAAATGGACCAGTAAACTCGATTCCCAAACTCAGCCCCCGTCAGGCAGCCTCGGTGATCACGGCTGCTGATCATCAGCTGAGGAGACTAGCCAAGCGCCAGCAGAATTTGCAAAGTGCGCCAACCACCCTAGGATCCAGCAATGAAAAAGCCTAACTGCTGAGCAACCGCAGCGATTTCTATGGGTTAAGCAAGGGCTATCGTATAATTTTTGTCATATTTTTCACCCCGACGAACAACGGCACAAACCCGGTGGATCAGCCGCACGGGCGGCCCCGTTATTACGAACTGCATTCAACACCAGCATCGTATGCTTGCCCTCACCTATTTTTCGTAGGTAGTACTCCTGAAGATCGCCTTTGACTTGGATCGCCGACATGGTGCCCATGTGAATCAAGGATTTCAGTCGCTTTCGGGCCTGGTGGCTCACCCTGGTTTTACCACGGATACTCGTGCCCGAACGGTACCGCTCCGGCGGCCCGGTCGAAGGGAGCAACACCGGCATGGCAAGCCAACTTTTTAGGATCGCTGATAGTCTGCATCTCATTAGTGGCTACTAACAGTTCGGTCGCAATCACAGGCCCAATGCCCGGTACAGAGACTATCAGATCGAACAATTCCTTCAGCCGAGCGTCGGTCTGAATGAGGTCCTTGATCTGTTGTTCAACGACTTTTTGTTCTTCTTGGAGAGCCGTGAGCGACTTTTTGACATTGCCTTTGAGCCGGTCCGCCGGTGCGGTCTTTTGCAACGATTTGCTGATGAACGTTTCCTGCTCGGCTACCGGAACAGCCAGCAGATTATAGCGGGGCGGCCCGTGCCGCTTGATTGAGCCGCTGACGGGTGGCACCGCTCCGGCGGCCCGGTCAGAAAAGCCAGTTTCTGCATAATCTCGCGTGGCGGCTGCCAAAGGCACATTTGATCGCGGAAACGATACCGGGCCGCCGGAGCGGGCGTATTGGGCAATCCGCTGAGCATCAATTTTATCGGTTTTGCCCCGTTGCATCCCACCAGCCTGTTTGATTTGCAAAGATGATTCCAGCCAGATGGCCAGTTTTTGTTGGTCAAGTAAGTCCAACAGGTGAGCGTTGTAGATGCCAGTATGTTCCATGCAAAAAACGGCCTGTTTGGGATTCCAGCCAGGCCGTGATTTAAACTGGGCGAAAGCGGTCCTGATGCCCGTCAGGGTGTTGGACGTGTGGGTGCTGAGTTGCACCCCTTGTTGGGTGTATACGGCCCAGTCGAGCGTGTCCTTGGCAACCGCGCGGGCGGCCCCGGTCGATGCCAATAAAGTAGCAAAAGTTCATGATGCTATTTAGTTTTGGATGAGTAGCCAACAACATGCTTACACTCGAACCCTTTCGTGGGCCTGAGACCCCTAATTTCTATCCGAGTCTGGGCAATGTAAACAGAGTGGGGACTGAATCGCTGCATAGGTCTAACTCCTTGGCGGACCGATAGTCTACCCCACTCTGGTTGACTACTGGCAAACTACCAAATCTTGGTTTCTTACCAGCCAGCAAACCTAAAGGGCGGACCGTCGGGCAAAGCCCGTAAACTCAACTATAATTGTAGCCTGGCAGTAGACACAGCCGAAGGGGTTATCAGCCATGTACAGGCCGATTTTGCCGATTGCCGGGACAGCCAGTCCCTACCCGACATTACCCTAAAGCTTCGGCAGCGGTTGGCCCACAATGAGGTGCGTTTAGAAGAAATACTGGCCGATACTGGCTACCCGAACGGCAGCAACTACGCCTTGCTGGAGGGGTGGAACAACACCGGATGGATACCCGTGTTCGGCAAGTATAAGCCACAGATTGACGGCTTCCCCTATGATCCCGTAGCTGACCAGTTCCGCTGTGCTGCTGGTAAGATACTGCCCTTTAAGAATTTTGATTCGCAGGCCGATGGCGGTTTGCTGAAAATCTACCGAGCTGCTTATCAGGACTGCCAACAGTGCCCGCTTAAACCCACGTGTATTTCTAACAGTAAATGCCGACAGATTACCCGGACGGCCTATGATGCCTTCTATCGTCGAGCCTTGGATCGCCAGCAAAGTCGTCGGGGCAAGCGTATGAAGCGGCTTCGCCAACAGACGGTAGAACCGGTCTTAGGCAGTTTAGTAGAGTACACTGGCTTACGAAAGATCAATGTACGTGGTAAAGCAGGAGCTCATAAGGTGATGTTGATGGCGGCCGTTGCCTTCAATCTGAAGAAGTACATGAAGTTCACCACCAAATTCACTCTCAATCAGGCCATAGCTCTAAAAGTGGAATGGTCATTGACCTCTCAAGGCCCTTTTATAGGCTTTACCACGCTTTTTCTCAACTGAGGAGGGATGACAATGGTAAAAAATCCCAGTAGCTTACCAGGCTATGACAAATCAATGTAGAAAATGGAGTTGTGCAACAGCCACGGGCGTTTATTGAAACGGCAAATTACGATAATGAGCCCAGAAGATAGTCGGTCAATTCTTCAACTGTAGTATTGACCGACTATTTACACTTTTTAGCGCCGATAGAAAGCCAATCAAACGCCTCGCCCTTGGATCAAACGAAAAATAATAGCGATCACTGCTATTATTAGCAGTATATGGATGAGGCCACTACCGGCAATGCCAGCTCCTAAAACTCCCAAAAAGCCTAAGAGCCAAAAAATGACTAATATAACAGCGATTGTATACAGCAGATTACCCATGAGTTGATATGAGTTTAGTGAATGCTCTGACTAACACGTAAGAATTTAAGAATGTTTTCGCCCATCCCTAATTCGTGAACATGTAAAAATGATAGATTGACAAATTACGTATATATGTAACCGTTTATTTAGACCTGTTAAAAGGAAATTAATTTTAGGGATTGAATAGTTATTTCCTCATCCTGTAGAATTTATTCCTCATCAAGTGAGAATAAGGCCAGCCTAAATATGGTTTAGCGCTAAACGATAAACATCTAATTAGGCAATGGAAATGGTCTTTCCTGAGGCTATTACGTGTTTTTGACTACACATCAGGCCTTAGTAGTTATTAAGTAGTTATACCGAACATAGTTGTTGGCAGGTGTTTTGCCCCTAAAATAAACATCCAGATCGCCTTCTCGATTGACTGAAATTTTAATGTATCAAACGTGATCGTCTCAAATGTGACAGAAATTGCTCTACTGCTACATCAAAAACGAATTGTATGCCTTCCGGCTTTGGCCCCAACTCCTTGATCGGAAGTCCGTTTGTTAGTCAATCAGTTTTAACCTACTCTCCTTCTAAAACGGCAATGTTGAGCGTCTGGATAGCTTCCCAAAAAAACAACCTGAGTTTCCGGTATAGCCTACTGAAACGGAGAGCTAGTCGGTTTGACTGGAGCCGTCAGCTAGCGATTCAACTGACAGTAATTCTGGTCGGGCTATTTTATACGTGCTCCGCACTAGAGCTTGATCTGGGGGAGACCGGCGATGGCTTTGGGGATGTTTATGATACGTATGTTCCCTCCACACCCGTTCAAACTCCCAAACCGACTGAAAGTGTTTATCGGAAAATCAAACCAGCCCAAGCGGTAATTGTTTCCGATAAGCATCCGCTCGTCTGCTCTGTCGAATGGTCATTCGCGTTGGTTTTAGTACCCCTGGCTTTATACATCTACAAGCCCCCTAAACGCAGACGCTTGCAAGTGTTGCATGCCATCTGGCGGCTATGAACCTTTCTTGCTGACTGGTTTCCTATTGCTCTGCTTTAGTAGTAAGTTGATCAGTCATGCTTCCCACCCAGCTAACGGAACCGCATGGATTCGATTTAGAGAACTTTCACGTGGTGTGGAGTACCAAATCCTCCTGATCTACACTGCTATTCTAGTGGTCGCCAACGAAAGTAATCGTTGGCTCAAGAGACTGTATTCGGGCTTTTTTATTCGCTTTTACTGTCAACCATTCTCGTTATGGCTCCTGCTGTTAACCCACTTGAGGTATCTATCAAAATCCCCGGCTGTGAAAGCCCCATTCCATTAAATACCATTGTTCGTTTACAAGGGTTCGGCAATTACTCCTGGTTGCATCGACAAGTGCATAAACCGTTGCTGATCGCTAAAAGCCTGATTTGGTTCGAACAGCTATTACCCGACTTCGTTCGTGTTCATAAATCCGATTTGATTAATCCCGGTTATGTGCAATCGCTGGCTAATCCCAATGCCCTGACCCTGGAATAGAATTTGCTTAACCAGCCCGTCATCAAAGTATCCCGTCGGCGTATTTTTCCCGTGTTGAGCAAGCTCAAGATGCATCGGCGTTTCTTATCTTATTGACAGGTATTTTTTCTACTAGACACGATCATGAAAAACTCAAGAATAATATTGCCAAGTGTCATCCTGGCCAGCCTGCTATTGTTTGTCGGCTACTGCTGGGTGCTGCTTGACTGGTATGAGGATATGCAGCTAGGGAGTTATGAGCGAGTGCCCCTCAATACAGTGATGGAAACGGGGGTTATCCTGGCTTATTGCTACCTGGCTTACCGATTCATTCAGGCTAGAATGACTGGTAACCAACCCACTACGCCCATTCCGAAAGCAGACAGAAAAACGCAGTCATTGCGGCAGTCGTATAGCTTACCCCATAAGATGACAGCACTGATGAAGACGAAAAAGGAAGGTGCTGAGTCGGCAGGTTGGCTACTGACTCGGTCGCAACGCTTGAAGTAGACGCCTAGTTGAGCCACTACATAAACTGATCCACCATTTCACGAGCCTACCATTCACGACCAGCTTGGCGTCCGGAGACGTCCGGCGCCAAGCTTAACTTACTATTTACCCCTTGATGCGCAAGGGCACCAGTGCTAATGAACAGCGTAAAGAGTCCATAATCCTTTCACTAATTTAAATCAATTGTTATGAACAAGATCATCGTAGCAGCATCAGTTATCGCGATGTTAACGGCTGCACAAACCAGTTTTGGACAGGCGGCTCAGGTCGCCAAAGCCGAGAAAAAAGAACAGAAGGCGGACAAGAAAGTAGCCAAAGCCAAGGAATTACGCTCGAATGCAGCCACCGGCAAAGGCCTTGAGATTGCGGGTGTTTCTGATTCAAAGACGCGCCAAGCCAAAGCGGATCGAAAAATGAAACATGCCCACAAGAAGGAATTAAAAAGTGAGGCCAAGGAGTTGAAAGCCGTCGCCAAGAATAAGACCAAAAAGGCGGCTGGTGTCGATTAATAGGAAAGTGGTTAAGTAAATCTATTAGTTAGAGCAAAAAGCGCCTAAAAACGCAGCCGGTTGGTTGCGTTTTTAGTGCGCTATATGGGCATAGTTAGTGAATGTATAACCCCTCTTTTTATGAAACACGTTGTTAACCCTCTGTCAAATTATCTATTTGTCTTGACGCTCTGTTTAGCCGCCCTACCGATTAAGGCCCAGCCTGCTCCTTTTATAGGCGCCAACACGATTTTGTTATCTACTTTTTTAGCAGATAAGCCAGCCTATAGCGCCATAACGACCGTGCTGACCGAGCAGTCACTTGCCTTTAGTGGTCCAGAAAATCGACTCTTAATTCGCTCGCAAAGCAACTCGGTTTTTGCGGCTAAGGGTTTGGTCTTTGAAGGACAGATCAAGATTATGGCGGGTATAATCGAGTTAACCGGTCGTACGATAGAGAGTACCACGGGGGCTAATCTACCGCTATCATCTCGGAGCACGCCCGTTCTATTCGCCAAAGACCGCAACTCTGGGCAACGGTTAGCGTTTTCCTATATGGATGGATTAGCGAAACAATTACAATCAGCTTTAAGGAGTACGCTAACGTATAAGTATCAAGCCCCCTCGATTTAAGGCTAGCTCCCTAAGTCGTTCATTCTCACATAAGGCTCCTAATTAAGACGACGAAGAATAGCAAGCGTCCAGACGAAGTCTGGCAGGCTTATCTGAAAAAGGTGTTTCGTAAACCAGTAGAGACCAGCATTAGTCAGATTGAGAATCTGTTTCCTCTTAAATTACATGCGGTCACTGCCGACGGTTTTTTTACTGAAAGTGTTTCTGTTTGTGTTGGCATATACGTTTGATAGGCTGATTGAGGAATGAGCCCACTATCTCGCAACTTGGATTATTTATATGAATCTAGCTGCTAAAAACCTGAGTTATCGAAAATTTTCGGGTTTGTTAAAGACGCGTCCATCGGCTTTAATTTGCCATACTGTAATTGGGTTGAAATGATACCCTCCATCACTACCGCGTGCGTCGATAAGCTGCGCAAAGGTTGGCTGTACGTAGCCAGTTTCGTCGGTAACGCGACTCATAATTTCCGTTGTGGCCCCGTTCCATTGCCATAGGTGCCGAAAACGTACATGTGCCTTATCTAATACGGGTTCCTGCAATTGAGCCTGTTGCCAGCTTTTACCCGCGTCGGTAGTGACCTCAACCTTAAAGACTTTTCCACGACCACTCCAGGCCAACCCTCGAATTTCGATCCAGCCTTTTTGAATTTGTGCTGGATAAGCCGGAAACGTAATAATGGAACGGGCGTCAATATCGAAACTGAACTGACGAATTTTTCCATCTTTAATACCTTCCGTATACTTTGACGTCTCCTCACGTGTGTGCCAGGGCGCATCACCCAGTTCAAGTCTGCGGAGCCATTTCACGCTCGTATTACCTTCCCAACCCGGCAGAAATAAACGTACTGGATAGCCTTGTTCAGGGCGGATAGCTTCGCCATTCTGTGCGTAGGCAATAATGGCATCGTTCCATCCTTTAGAAACTGGAATGCTACGTGTCATACGGGCCGCATCTCCACCTTCGGCCAGAAACCAGCTGGCGTTGGGCTTCACACCAACCTCCCGAAATAACGTCGATAATTTTACACCTGTCCATTCACTCTGACTTGTCAAACCGCAGATTTCCTGGGGTGACATGGTTTCCTTGCCCGTCCGGAAATTGCCGGAACATTCCAGAAATGCAATCCGCGATACGCTGGGAAATCGTTTCAAATCGACCAATGAGAAAATCATCGGTCGCTCCACCAGGCCATGTATGGTTAATTCATATTTCGCCGGGTCAATAGCCGGTACGCCGTTATGATGCCGTTCGAAGTGTAAATCAGACGGGGTGATGATGCCGTAGAAATCCTGAAGCGGTGAACGCGACGAAATATCGGACGGATTTTTGGCCAGTTTTTCAAAGGTCGAACGGGTACCAACTTTTCCGGGTGGAACACCCATCTGTTTGGTCGGATCTTCGGTCAGTATGGTTTTCTCGTCAATGCCAATCTGAACCGCAACGGCGGACCGGCCTCTGGCAAAGGAAGTTTGTACTACAGCAACAGCGGCTGTAGCGGCACCGCCCAGCAACGTACGGCGGGTTATTTTTTTTTGGGGTTGATTCGGTTCCATCTAGTCTGTCGCTTAACGTATGTCAGGGCCGCCTTTTCGGTCATCGGGAACAAAAAGTGGTTGTGCGGGCATCTTCACACTACGTAGCGTATTTGCATTGAGAACTGTTTTTTCGTCGATCAATTTGTTGGCGGTCAGCAAGTAAGCCGTTAACGCATACACTTCATTTGGCGTCAGCGAACCCGGTTCATTGAACGGCATAGCCCGCTGAATATAATCGAAAACAGTCGTGGCATACGGCCAATAATTGCCTATTACTTTCTCCGTGCGTTTCCCCGGCGCTGCTGGCTTAACGACCAAAGCTCCACCCGTACCACCCGTACCGCCTTCTCCATGACAGGCCGCACATTTAGCCGCAAACAACACCGCTCCCTGTGTTGCCACGCCTTCACCGGAAGGCAGACCTAGTCCATCTGGCCGCACATCATCGTTCAGGCGCGCGATGTGTTCCGACGTAGCAGGCCGGCCAAACCAAAACCGAACGGGTAACGAATCCGGTCTAACCAGCCTGTCGCTCTGCTGATTAGGGACGTACTGCGCATTCAATGAAAATAGGCCGGTCAACACGACCAGACCTTGAATAAGATGCTGTTTTATAAGCATGTAGATAAACCTCTAAAAGTAGGTAATGCTGTACATTTTGTCATGCTGACGCAGGAAGCATCTTATAGTGTCCAAACGCTCTAGTAAGGATAGTTAAAGATGCTTCCTGCGTCAGCATGACAAAAAAGCGTAAAATTTTGAAGTATTTAATGATCGCCGTATCGTTTTTCACCCGCTGCAATGGCAACTGTCAGGCGGTTCTGCTTTGGCGGTGTCGGGCACGTAGCATAGGGTGTAAAAGCACACGGCGGATTATACGCCTTGTTGAAATCCAGATATGTGTAGCCTTCAGCGTCAGGTCCAGGCGCATCCAGGAATCGGCCGCCACCATAGGTTTCGTGCTTGTTTGACTGATCTGCAAAGACAAAATGAAGCCGGTCTTTATTACCCGTTGCGTCCAGATGCTGCTCTTTACCAGCGACGGTAAACACCAGTTGTCCAGGCGATTCCTGTTCGTATGACCGGCCTGTGATGTCAATAATCGTAATTTTCTTACCAACCGTCGGCACAAACTTCGCCTTAATGCGCCAATCCTGGCTGATTGGGTACGTATCGATGCCGGCGAATCCTTTCAGATATGGGCTTTCCAGATCGCGCAACCGAACGGCGTATTTGTCGCCCCGCTGAATCACAAACCAACGTAACGATTTGTGTTTCAGAACCAGAGGTCTTCCCGTGGATGAAAAGATTTCTAACGTACTGACGGGTTTTTCGCCCTCAAAAACTGACGCTCCATCTTTGGTTTGCACCGTTACGTTGCCATTTTTCAGGACAAATTTTCCCAGAAACGCATCACTGTGGTCAGACGGAAAGATAATGTTATTGCTACCATCACCACCGAACGTATTGTCGCCTTCTTTCAGCCAGAATAGACCCGCCAGATTCAGCCAGCCGTCTTCTTTTTTCAGGTCATTGATACGTTTGCTGTGCCATTCCCGAATCTCTTCTTCGTAAGGTTTTTCGAACGTAAAGGCGGCCAGGAATACCGTGGCTACTACCAGAAGCAGGTGTTTTTTCATTGTTTTTATAATTTATAAATGATTGATTAATTATGTTTTTGTTGATGAAGTGCTTGGCTATCAATTGGAAACAAAGACGTATCGCCGTATTGCGTTACGTCGTGAAGGCGGGTTGCGTAGTGCGAAGTCTGTGCTACGTTCTTCTGCTGTTTATAGATTTTGTAAAGCCCCCAATACGCATTGGCCGAATTCGGATGTTGTTTTAGCAGATCCTGATACGCCGTGATGGCTTTGTCGGCATGGCCCGCCCGTAACTGAGCCTCTGCCAGACTAATCAGCACCGGCCGGGCATAGGTCGGTGGCTCGCTGTAGCCGAGGTCTTTCTCTTTTTTCTGCGCCTTTTCGAGCGTAGCAATCGCTTCCTGGTGGCGATTTTGTGCACTCAGGATAACGCCCTGTAATTCGAGCGATGCTACGTTGAGGTGATTCTGACGCTGTCCATTGATGAGTTCTCCGGCCTTCGCCTGATGGCTGTTACGCCAGAGAAGTGCATCCAGCGCATCAACAAAATGGCGCGCATCCTCAATCCGATTATGGCTCACGGCCTCCATACCCGAAGCGAAATAAAACAGGCCGTCTTTATACGCCATCGCTTTCGCGCTGTACAAACTATCAGTATCAATCTTGATCGCTGCCAGTCGGTCGGCGGCTTTTTTGTAAAAGCCAAAGCACAGCTCCATTTTGGCGGGAGCAATAATGCCCTGATAGAAAAAACGGCCTTCGTACTTCTGCTTACGCTCTTTGGTGGCGGGCATGTTTTTCAGCTTCTCAGCGTAATACAACGCGGTGCTGTACCGACCATCTTCCGCACAACTCGATAGTAAGTAATTGATATTGTGGATGTAATTCCAGGTATCAACCTCGGGCATATTCTGCTTTTTCATATACGCCGAATCAACTGCCACGGCCGCTATAAACGAATCATAAGCGCGTTTGTAATCACCCACTTTGTAGTAAACATGACCGGGCATGTGCACCATATGACCGGCACCGGGCGACAGAAGGGGCAGTTTTTGAGAACTTTCCAGTGCCTGTTCGGGGCAGCAGTTTTCCATCAGATGAATCCAGTAATGGTGTGCGGCTGCGTTCTCAGGATGGGTTTTGAGCAAATCACGTAGCAGGTATTCGGCAAATAGCTGCCCGTCGCGCGGGTTCAGTTCGGTGTCGTAACCGCTCATTTTGCTCAGGGCCAGAAACAACTTCGCATCTACATCGTCCGGAAATTTATGCACGATGATTTCCAGTTTGCGTTGGTAAGCTGTTTTGCCGTTCTCAGCGTCGGCATCGCGGAGTAAGATACCTTCTGCATACAATTGCTCTCGTTCCGAAGCTTTGGCTTTCAACGCTTTCAGCTTCCGAACGGCCAGCTTTTTATCGGCCGCAAACTCGTTTCCTTCAATGGCGCCAATCGCGCTGTAAAGTCCCCAATACGGCATGATAGCTGTTGAGTCGTTGCGAATGGCTTCTTTGAATGCCCGATACGCTTCGAAATCCCAGAAGCAATGCAGCAACGCTACACCCTGATTAAAAAACGTTTGCGCCTTTTTCGACGTAGTACTGATTTTAAAATCAACTGCACCAATTCCTTCCAGCACCTGCGGAGGAGGCAGATTCGGTACGTAGGCCGTCTCCTTCCGATAATCCAGAATGTGTGTGAGGTGGTCGTGGCTCTCGCCGTCGTGCGCTTCGTGTTGTTGCGTACCATGCTGATGCTCATCTGATGAGCCTTCAGCCCGCCTGACTCGCTGAGCAAACGTACTCAGCGTAATCAGACAGAGGAGAAAAGGGATTGCTTTCATAGGCGATCAATTCAGCAATAGTTTGTTCGTAACAATCTCTGTATTTGGCAGCGGGAAAATGTAGTTGGCCTGCGAGGGCTGCACAGCGGGCGCGGTGTTCGACGAACTGGATTTAGCCGGAAGCGGCAGCAGGTTACGTAGCAGATCGTTTGAGCGGAACCCTTCTCCCAGTAATTCAATACGTCGTTCGGTCAGAATGGTATTTACTAAGGCTTCCTGCGTACCAACGGCGCTGGCCGGAAACACATAACTCGCATCGGAACGATTACGTACCGCTTTCAGCAGATTCATAGCCGTTACCAGATCGCCGGTGCGGGCTGCTGCTTCTGAATAGTTCAACAGCACTTCGGCGTAACGTAGTATCGGCATGTAATCCAGAAAAGGCGACGGCTTGTTATATTTGGTCAGAAACTGCACGCCCGATGCCGTCCGCGCAAACGTTCTCCGCAAATCCGTCGATTTCCATTCCGTATTGCCCCAGATACCGCTCGGGTTCAGGTTGTACTCGGCGTTGGCGTTGAATACGTAGGGGAACGACGATTGCCCCGTTACGTTATCCAGCTCAGTCATCGGCACCGACAAAATCGACTCGGTGCTCGTGTAGTTGGTCGTGAAAATTTCGACGATGTTCTGCAACTGGTGTTTTACGCCCGTAGCTGCCGAATAAGGTGCACTGGCCGACACAATCTTTTTAGCCTCTTCAATTACTTTAACATAATTTCCCTGATTCAGATAAACGCGTGTTTTTAGGGCAATTGCCGCGTTTTTATGGGCGCGCGTTGTGTTGAGTAACCCTGTTGTATACGTAGCAGGCAGATCGGTTTCAGCTTCATCCAGATCTTTCAGAATCTGGGTGTAAACTTCGGCTACGGTGCTACGTTTCAGGTCGTTATTCGCCGTTGTTTTTTCGGCCTGCAAACGTAGCGGCAATCCCGGCGACGTACCTTTATTCTCATTATAAGGCCGCGCATAACTCGTGACCAGAGCAAAATAGCTGAGGGCGCGGGCAAACTTGGCTTCGGCAACGTACTGTTTACGAAGCGTTTCGCTGACCGTATTTGGATTATCGGCCAGTCCCTGAATCAGTACGTTGGCATTATTGATGGTCGTGTAACCAGCCGCCCAAAATCCGGCCACGAAATTCGAACCCGAATTCAGCGTCTGATTCCAGGCTTCGTAGGCCGTGAACGTATTGCTCGTTCGGTTAATGAACTCCTCGCCACGCGCTTCCATATAGGTATAGTAGTTGCCTCCGTAGAAATTCACGCTTTTCAGTGCCTTATACGTGCCATTGACCAAGCCTAATACGCGGTCGGGAGTGGCAAACGCATTACTACTCGTAATCGACGTAGCGGGATTTGGATTAAGGTATTTCTGTTCGTTGCAGGCTGATGCCGTTAGCAAAAAACCAAATACTGCTACGTTGCCCCACTGGCGAAGCGATTTATAGTCAGGTTGTATGTTCATCTTGATGGTAGGTTGTAATTAGAAACCAATGTTAAGGCCCAGCGTGAGAGTGCGGGCTTGCCCAACCGAGTTTTTCTCGATACCCGGCGTAGTGTTCGAATTCCCGTTAACCGACGATTCGGGGTCAGTTCCGGTATATTTCGTCAGCAGAAACAGGTTGGAGCCCTGCGCATACACACGTATCGAATTAATGCCCGATTTGCCGAACAACGTAACGGGCAACCGGTAACCAATCGACGCGTTCTGGAGCCGTAGGAAATCGCCTTTTTCAGCGTTGGTCGACACCGGGAACGAGGAACCGCTCGAGGTCTGGTCATTATACACCAGCTTCGGAATATCGGTAACGTCGCCCGGTTTCTGCCAGCGTTTGAGGATTTCGGTTGAGTTGTTATAGGCCCGCTGGTCGAGCAACGTAGCACGGGTTCCGTTCATAACCAGGTTGCCACCTGAATAGCTGAAGTTGATGCTCGCATCAAAGTTTTTATACTTAAACGTATTGATAAAACCGCCATACCAGGTTGGTAATGCATTGCCAATGAGGTAGTAATCAGCACCAGTAATGGCGGGTGCCGTTTTCCCATCCAGATACGTCCACTGGCTTTGTCCGGGTGCTGCGACCTGCGTATACTGTACCTGCTCGCCCTTACCGTTGATGAATATACGTTGCCCGTTTGCAGGATTAACGCCAGCCGTTTTAGCTCCATACAAACTACCCACCGAATGGCCAACCCGCGTAATGTTTGTGGTTTCGTACGCTACGTGTGTGGTGCCGATAATGTCAGTATTTCCGTCAGCCAGCGCTGTGACCCGGTTTTGGAGGGTCGTATAATTGAACGTAGCGTTCCAGGAAAAAGCATTGCTACGTAGTATGGTCGCGTTGATACCCAGCTCAATACCCCGGTTATACATCGAACCTACGTTGCTCAGAATCGAATTGTTCGGAATACCTTTCGATACAGCTTGTGGCGCACTTAGAATCAGACCATTTACATTGTTGTTGAAGTACGTGACTTCTGCCTGAATCCGGTCGTTCAGAAATCCCAGATCGGCCCCAATGTTGGTCTGTTCGCTGGTTTCCCAACCCAGATTCGAGTTCCCTGCCTGCGACAGCGCCCATGTGGACGCACTACCATATAACGAACCGCTGAACAGCTCCAGCGAACTAAACGCATTGTTCAGATTTCCGTTGCCAACCCGGCCCCAGCTTGCCCGTAATTTGATACCTGTGAGCGTCGACGCCAGCCGCGAATCTTTGTAGAAAGGCTCTTCCGACAAGGCCCAGCCCGCCGAAACGCCCCCAAAATTCCCGAACTTTTTACCCGCTCCCAACGCCGAGTTACCGTCACGACGGAAGTTGAGAGTCGCAAAATACTTTTTGCTCAAATCATAAGTCAACCGTGAAAAGAACGACAGATACGCGCGTTCGCTGAGTTCGTTATCCGAAGCCGTGATGGCTCCCCAGTTGCCCTGATAGCTCTGGAAAAATGGGTCAGATGACTGCGTACGGGTAGCGCCCCACGAAGAATTGTTGAATTTCTGTACGTCATAACCCGCCAGCAATGACACGCCATGTTTACCAGCAAATGTTTCGTTGAATGTCAGCGTGTTGGTCCAGTTCCAGTTATCGCGAAGGGCGGTTGCATTGGCCACCGCGCCCTTACTGGCGAAACCATTTCCCTGAATGGCGCTATCGAAGCTGACATTGTCGGTCCGAAGTCGGTCGATAGCATAGGAACTAACAAAATCCAGATTTTTCAACAGTTTAGCGTTAGCCGAAAAGCTGGCAATAATCCGGTCATTTTCAGAAGTGTATCGGTTAAGATCAATCAGGGCCGCCGGATTACCAAAGTTGCTGATAAACTGGTTGTTCCCTACGCCAATTGTGTTCGGGCTGGCCGGGTTGATATTGTACGAACCGTCTGGATTATAGGCTGGTACGTTCGGCGGAAGGGCTATGGCTAACCGAGCCGCACCCACCAGAAAGAAATTCGAGCTAGGCAGCGAACCCGCGTAAGGCGAACTGTTGAAACTGGTGTTGTACGAAACACTCCCCTTCAGTTTTAACCAGGGCGTTACGACCTGATCGATGTTGAAACGTACCGCTTTCCGGTTAAAATCGTTGGCCTTGATAAAGCCCTGCTGGTTGCTGTAATTGGCTGAGAAGTAATACGTAGTGAATTCGTTTCCGCCTGATACACTGAGGTTATGATTGTGCGACGTACCAGCACGGTAGATATAATCGTACCAGCGCGTATCGATGTTTGAACCATCTGGGTTTTTGTTCGGGAAAAACAGCGCCGATGCTACGTTATCATTGCTACCATTACCACCCAATACTTTGGCGTTCAGCACCGCTTCGTTCTTGATAGCGATGAACTGCTCAGCATTCAGCAGTTCGGGCAAACGTACCACTTCTGATACACCCGCCCAGCCATCATACGTAATACGTGGCTTGCCAGCTTTACCCCGTTTGGTCGTGATCAGCAACACACCAGCCGCAGCCCGCGAGCCATAAATCGACGTAGAAGCGGCATCTTTCAATACGTCAATTGACTCAATATCAGCTGGGTTTATGTCGCCTAGTGGGTTGTTCGGTACGGCTGTGCTGGCCGATACGTTCCCCGAATTAATAGGAATTCCATCGACAACAATTAGTGGATATGAACTGAGCGAAATCGAGTTCACGCCACGAATACGTATCACAGGCGGATTGTTCAGAACGCCATTGGGCTGGGCAATATTCACACCCGTAGCCCGTCCGGTCAACGCCTGATCGAAGCTCTGAACAGGAAACTCTTTCAGTATGTCGCCTTTTACGCGCACCGCCGAACCGGTAAATTCTGCCTTCGATTGGGTGCCATAGCCCACCACCATCACTTCGCCAAGTGTCCGGGTATCGGAAACAAGGCTGATATTGATAACGTCTTTTCCGTCAACGGTAACTTCCTGATTCGCAAAGCCAATCGACGTAACAACTAGCTTTTTAGCCCCCGCTGGAAGCTGAACACTGAATTTCCCATTAGCATCGGTCTGACTTCCGACGTTGGTTCCCTGAACCACAATGTTTGTACCCGGTAACGGTTGACCGTCTTCTTTGCTGGTAACAGTGCCCGTAATGGTTCGATTTTGAGCCTGGAGTGTTGCTGTTGCGATCAGCAGAAAGAACAGTACGCTTAGCAAGCGCCTTGTTTTTGAAGGTTTGTAAATTAAATACATTTTGTCTATCTGTTAAGTGTAGTTTCAGGTTGTTTAAAACCCGAAGGTGCCAGTAAACGCTGTTTTAACTTTTCTCAAGAGCTATTTTTGTCATTCTGACGAAGGAAAAATCTGAAGTCATCCCAATTCGCAGGTAAGGATGCTTTAAGATTCTTCCTTCGTCAGAATGACAAAAGCGCCCATTTGAAACCTGTTTGTGAAAGTTTAAACAGTTTTTTTTTGGAACCTTCGGGGTAATATGACTTAATACGTTCCGGCTTTCAGCGTACTCTCCGAGAGAGCGTACTTCCGGTTGGCCCGGTCGAGCACTACGTAGATGGAATCTTTTTTCTCGTTGATACCCCGTAAAATCACGCGGTCGCCGTTGTTTTGAGCGGTATAGTGAAGCACCATCCGATTGCGTTTTGCAGGGCGGCTTTCCGATTTAATCCCTTTGGTACGTCGTGTAGAACGGGCGATTGGGTCAATTTTAAGATCTTCCGGACCGATGATTGCTTTCGCTTCTGCCGGAATCCAGTTATCGTCGGGCTGTTCGTCACGGTCACCTCTTTTTTCGGCAGACCGTCCTCTTCTACCGGATTGATTACGCACTTTAGTGGCGTCTGTAGCTGCGAAATCACGGTTATTAGCCAGGAATTCGCGATTCTCGGCGTTTCGTGCGCCCCGATTTTTGTCCTGCAAATACAGCACATGATTCTTGGTATCGGCTTCGTAATAGAACACCCGCTGTCCACCCGCTACACCGGTCAGCTCAAACGTTCGGTTGATGTCACGCATCGGTGAACCACCTCCATTCGACAAGTCTAACTCAACGGGTTTTGCTACTTTAAATGTTAGCGTAGTCCAGTTTTCGAACGTAGCTTCCTGCCAGCGAACGGAATCCACCGGCGAAAATGGGAGGCTTTTTCCGTTGAGCTGAAATTCCGTTACGTTGTAGTTTCCGCGCAGTTCTTTTAGTCCCTTCTGAGCCGGCTGCTTATAGGGATCGTAGCGGAAATTGACGTATTGAAGCCAGAACAGCAGCACCAGAAACAGGCCAATCGTCAAGGTTTTCAGGCTGATACGTGCGTATTGCAGCCCACCGCTAAAAGTCGGAGCGAAATAATTAGGAACCGTCAGTCGCTCACGAATCAGCAGGTTGTAGAGGTCTTTGATGTAGTAAATGAGCAGAAATCCCGACAGCAGCACAAAATATGAGCTGTATCCATGGACGCCCCCATCATAGGCAAAGTTGACGTATACTATATCGGCCAGCGCCCCAAACAGCAGTACAGAACCCCAGAACGTAGTAGCCCGGAAGAACAGCAATGCTCCGGCCAGCACTTCCACAACGCCCGTAAAAACTTCGTACCAGGGCACAATACCTATTGATAGCCAGTAGATTTTCTGAGCGGTCAGGTCGCCAAAGTTGGTGTTCAGCAGGCCGAGCGACGGGTAAGGAAGCTGCGTAGGCATGAGCTTCGTAAAACCGAAACCAATGATGCCAATACCCGCCCGGTAACGTACCACGACCCGTAACCAGTAATACAGGAGGTTGTATTCTTTGGCTTCCTTGTTGCGAAATCGGGCGATGGCGGTCCATATCAGCCCAATTACCGTAGCAAAAATCAGGGTGATAATCCACGTAGCGTAGCCGTTCAACGTGCTGCCAAAGAGCTTATTCCCGAAAATATTTAGTCCTGAACCAAAACGCGCTACGTCGTAGAGGTCGCGGTAATGCAGGTGCAGCCAATCGAATTCCAGTATTTCTTTATACCATTCGATGTTATTGGGCAGCGACATGCTGATAAAGAAAACGAACGCAATACGGAACAGAATTTTCTGCCCCTCAGTCCAGGATTGGCCTTTTTTATGAACCGGCTGATTTACAGAGTTGGGCGCTGCCTCACTCGAACTGGCCCGATGTTGTTCGGCCAGTTCATCGAGCGACAATAGCCCCAGGTCGGCCCGTTCGGGAGTGATATTCGGAGTTGCCATTGGTCAAAAAGAGTTATAAGGAAAGTGCCCCGCGCCGACCGGCTTTGGCGGCTTCATCGATCAGGTATTTTTTAGCTACTTTATCCAGCACCGCATACACCGAATCGTGCTTTTCGTCGGTACCCGACAGAATAATCTGGTTGGGCGTTGGTCGGCTGTAGGTCAGTTGCAATGTTTCGTCGGCATAATTTGGATTGGCGTTCGTGAGTGTCAGCTTCTTGCCGGTTGGGTCGATTGTATACCGATAGTAGTGCCGCCCCTGCGAACCTGCTAGCTCATAATCCCGCTGCTCGTCGGTTGCCGGAAGTTCTTCGGTATTGGTATTGACCAGCTTTACGGGCCGGTTCGACTTGATACTGATGGTATTCCAGGTTTCGAAAACCACGTCTTTCCAGCGATTCGGGTCAGTTTTTGAATACGGAATCGACTTGCCATCACTACGAAATTCGCTGACGTTATAAATACCCGCTACGTCCGACAAGCCCTTTGTCTCCGGAAAACGTACGGGCCCGTTCTTGTAAGTACGATACGTAGTAAAGCCATAAATCAGCACGACGAACACGAGAAAGGCACTTTTCAGCGCCAACCGACCGGTACGTTGCCATTGCTCCGAAAGAACAAGCTGAAAGCGATTCGGAGAAGCGGGAATTTCGAGCGAAACCAGTCGAAACAAACGTATCGCATCGAAGGAAAACAGCACCAGACCGAACGTAGTAAGCAGGCCAGCGTAGACATATTCACCCCCTTCGTAAGCCAGATTGGAGAAAAAGATATTTCCCAAAAATGGTAGCAGAATCAACGTACCGATGGTCGCCGTTTTGCGGTGAAGGAGCAATAACCCACCCACCAATTCGACCAGCCCCAGAAACGATTCGTACGACGGAACCACGCCCAGCGACAGCGAAAACAGCTTCCAGGCGGTGAAATCACCGTAAGCGGTGTTCAGATTGCTGATTGATGGTTTTGGTGCCTGCAACGGAAACAGCTTGATGAATGCATACGCCAGCACAGCCAGCGCCAGCCGGTAACGTAGCACTACGCGCAACCAGTAATAAAGCCGGTCGTAGTTTGTCGTTGCGTCACTACGTCGTGACCAGATTACCGTACCAATCGCGGCCAGTAAAACCACAACGCCCCAATTGGCAAACGTATCAACAGGGCCGAAAAAACGGGGTGCGTAGTGCGACAAATTGAACAGGTAGCGCGTATAACCGCCTTTAAAATCGACCAGATTTTGAAAAAACTGGATGTCAATCGGCAACGCCTGAATGAGAAAGTAAAGAAATACGAACCGGAAAATTAGTTTCTCCGAACCAGTCCATTCCGTACTTAATTCAGCTTTCGAAGCCGAACGAGTTCCCCAACCCGACCGGGGGCCGGGCTGCGCAATAAGCGGATTAACGCCGGTAAGCGCCTGTGTTTGGTTGCTCATAATTGTCAGAATTAGGCCAGCAGGTTGTCGGCAGGTACGAAATGAGATTCTTCAGGTAGCTTCTCGCCGGTATAGGACAACTGCGCCAGCGCCTGTTCGATGTCTTCCTTGATGTCGTCAATGTGTTCGATACCCACCGATAGACGTAATGCGGTAGGCGCTACACCCGCTGTGAGTTGCTCATCATCAGAAAGTTGCGAGTGCGTTGTACTGGTCGGGTGAATAATGAGCGTTTTCGAATCGCCCACGTTGGCCAGGTGGCTGATAAGTTTGAGGTTATTCACGAACGCTTCGGCCCGTGCTTTGTCGCCTTTTAGTTCAAATGACAATACGCCACCAAAACCACGTTTCAGATACCGTTTGGCCAGCGCATGATACGGGCTGCTTTCCAGTCCCGGATACTTCACCGAAGCCACTTCCGGGTGTTGCTGGAGCCAGTGCGCCAGCGCCAGGGCATTTTCGTTGGTACGTTCGATACGTAGCGTCAGCGTTTCCAGGCCCTGAAGGAGTAAGAATGAGTTGAACGGTGCCTGCGAAGCTCCCCAGTCACGTAGTCCCTCGACCCGCGCCCGGATGATAAACTGGATGTTTCCGAATGGCCCACCTTTACCAAATACGTTGTTCAGCACCAAACCGTGGTAGCTCGGCGATGGGCTGGTAAATTGTGGGTATTTTCCGTTGCCCCAGTTATACGTACCAGCATCGACAATCACCCCGCCAATGGTGGTGCCGTGGCCGCCGATCCATTTCGTCGCTGATTCAACAATAATGTGCGCTCCATAATCGATTGGTCGGGCAATGGCCCCTGCGGCTCCGAACGTATTGTCGACAATCAACGGCAAATCATACCGTTCGGCCAGTCGGGCGAAAGCCTCAAAATCAGGTACGTTATATTCAGGATTGCCGATGGTTTCGATGTAGAGGAATCTGGTCTTTTCATCGATAAGCCGCTCAAAGCTGCCAACCTTATCCCCGTCCGCAAACCGAGCTTCAACGCCGATATTCTTAAACGAATTTTTGAACTGGTTGTAAGATCCGCCGTACAGATACGACGACGTAACGAAATTATCGCCAACAGTTGTAATGTTGTTGATGGCAATAAACTGAGCGGCATGACCTGAGCTAACCGCCAGAGCACCAACACCCCCTTCCAAAGCAGCAATACGCTTCTCGAATACATCACTGGTCGGATTCATGATGCGGCTGTAAATGTTACCAAATTCCTTCAGTGCGAACAGGTTAGCCCCATGTTCGGAATTATTGAATACGTAGGAAGAGGTTTGATAAATAGGCACTGCACGCGCGTTGGTCGTTGGGTCAGGCTGTTGACCACCGTGTAATTGCAGGGTTTCGAAACGCAGGTTCTGACTCATAATACTTGTGATTTGATTGAAGACATTGTTGAGATCATACGTAATACATGCTACGTGCTAATAGCCCGGATTCTGCTCTAAAGCTTTGTCGGTCAGCAACTGCTGAACCGGAATTGGCAATACGTAACGATTGGCATCGCTCAGGTTGAAAACGGCAGACGCCCGGCCCGTCCGAACGATGTCGAACCAGCGATGAGGCTCCAGCGCAAACTCAACCCGACGTTCGTTTTCAATCGCCAGCAAGACCGCGTCTTTTGTCGGCGTAGTAGTCGCCGTCAACGCAGTTAATCCGGCGCGGTCACGTACCGCATTGAGGTCGGTGAGTGCATCCGGAAGTTTGTCCTGCTGCGCGCGCGCTTCGGCCCGAATCAAATACGCTTCGGCAATGCGGAAGATGTAGGAAGGGTCAGAAGCTGGATTCCGGTAGTACAGATTGCCGTACCAGCGATTCTGATTGTCTTTCGCTACCAGCACCGAGCGATTTCCACCGATGGCCGGATTGTTGAGCAAAGCCACCAGCGCATCGTTTGGCGCCCATTGCCGCGTGCCGCCGTTGGTCTGAGGTTGCCACTGCCCACGATGACTGTTTACTTCGGTCGTACCATTGTAAAAAATCTCGAACACCGACTCAGCCGTACCGCGCGCATCACTCTGGAAGAAAGCTCCGTAAGGTTTTACCAGGCGATAATTCGTGGCATCGCTGATGAGTTTAGTGGCGTACTCTTCGGCCTTCGCGTAGTTTTTCTGGTATAGATAAAAGCGAGCTTTCAGCGCAAAAACGGTACGTTGGGTTACCCGATACCGATCAACGGTGGTTGGCAGAAGTGGCTCAGCAGCATCCAGATCTTTCAATACCTGCGCATACGTATCGGCCTGAGTACTACGCTTAATCCCCGAATTATCAGTCGGTTTCTCTGTCGGTGACGTAATGATGGGCACTCCACCAAACGTCCGGGCCAGGTCGAAGTAAGCCAGCGCCCGGATTGCATAGGCTTCACCAACGTATTGATTTTTCTGGGCTGTTGTGAACGATGGGTCCGTAACAGTCGGAACTTTAGCCAGTACGTTATTAGCCCGGTTGATGGTCCGGTAAATGGCAATCCAGGCTGACGAAATTGTGGAATTATCGGCGTTTACCTTTTTATTGATAAACTCCTGCACCTGCGATTGCGAACCCGTCCATTGAACGTTGTCGCCCGACAGATAGCCAATGCTCTGAAAACTAGTACCGTAGTAACCGCCATCGCCCAACGCGCTATACACACCACGTAGTGCCGTGAGGGCGGAGTTCTGATTCGTTATGGTTTCGGTGTCGGAAATCGACTCCAGGGGTTTTACATCTAGAAAATCCCGGCAACTGCTGAATGTCAGGAGGAAAAGCAGTAACAAAATGGGTTGTTTCACACGCATACGTAATGAGATTTATGCTCAGGCCCAACAAGCCAATGTGCCGCCCTGAGCAATGAAGAGGTAGATAATTAGAGAGTCAGACTGATACCCCCCTGAAAACCAACAGGCTGTGGTGGCGTACCGAGGTCAATCCCTTGCGAGTTAGGGTCGCTGCTGGCGCTCGTTTCGGGGTCGAGTCCTGTGTATTTGGTTAGCAGCCAGAGGTTTGTGCCAACGGCGTAGACGCGTAATCCCTGAATACCAACCCGCTTCGTAACGGTTTTGGGGAGCGTATAACCAACAGTAAGTGAGCGCAATCGCAAAAACGAGCCGTCTTCCAGCCAGCGACTCCCGCCATCGCGGTAGTTGTTCACGTTGATACCATCCGGTCGTGGTACGTCGGTAATATCACCCGGTTTCTGCCAGCGAGCATTATTGGAGGCAAAAATGATACGTGCCGCATCGCGTGCTCCTCCGCCTTCACCGAAAAACTTGTTGTGATTATAGATTTTGTTGCCGTACTGGTAAGCAAAAAACAGATTGACGTCGAAGCCACGATACGTCAGCGTGTTGGTTAATCCACCGAAGAATTTCGGCCAGATGCTGCCAACTAACTGGCGGTCATCAACCGTAATTTTCCCGTCCTTGTTGACATCTTCATACACTACGTTGCCCGTTTGCGGATCAACGTAAAGCTGCTTGTACACCCAGAATGAGTAAAGCGGTGTGCCCTGCTGCTGTAGAATCAATTCACGGCTGCCGTAACGCAGGGGCGTAGCCAGTTTTTCGATACGGTTTACGTTCTGAGCAACGTTGAAACTAGTGCTCCAGGTTAGCCCACCGCGCTGAATGTTAACGGTGTTGATGCCCAACTCAAACCCTTTATTGCTAATTTCGGTAGCATTGCTCCAGTAGTTGCTGAAGCCCGTTGTGCCGGGTAACGCGATCTGCAACAGACCATTCGACGTGTATTTGTCGTACACATTGAATTCCAGGCCAATGCGGTCGTTGAACAGCGATACGTCCAGGCCGGCGTTGAGTTGGCGCGTGCGTTCCCATTGTAAATCGGGGTTGCCTAATTGTTGAGGAGCAATACCGGGGCTTCCCTGATAGCCCGTTCCACCTGTCCATAAACCCTGTGCGGCAAAGTTGCCGATACCGTTCTGGTTGCCCGTTACGCCCCAGCTTGCCCGTAATTTCAGGTCGCTGATAACCCGGTTGTTTTGTAGGAACGATTCCTGTTTAATCCGCCAGGCAGCGCCGACAGCCGGGAAATAACCCCATTTCCGCGACGAACCAAATCGCGACGAACCGTCGGCCCGAAGACTGGCATCAATCAGGTACTTACCTGCGAAATTGTAATCGACTTTTCCGAAGAACGAAGCCAGTGTGCTTTTGCTCCAGTTCTGCGAGCTGGCCGTCGTAGCTGCCGATGAAATTTGCGTGAAATTATCATTCGGGAATCCGCGCCCTTCGGCATACGTACGAGTCAGGTTATCACTTTGCAACGTATTACCGATCAATACGCCAAAAGAATGCGAATTGCCGATACGTTTCCGATACGTTAAAGTTTGCTCGTTGAGCCAGGTGGTATACTGACTTACACTCGACGTAGCGTAGCCATTTGGACTACCCGAAATCAGTAACGAATTCCAGTATTCCGACTCGTTGTAGTTGTTGTAGTCGATACCGAAACTCGTACGGAACTTTAGGCCTGGCAGAATTTGCGCGTCGGCGTACAGATTGCCGATATACCGCAGACTCGTTGTATTGACCTGATAGTTATTGAGTAACAGCGTCAGGTTATCGAAGCCTGCCCGTCCTACCGGTACACCCTGTTCGTTCACTGGTGACAGGTACGTTGGCGTATGCAAAGCCGCCTGCAACAAACCACCGGCTGGACCATCGCCCGCCCGCGCCTGATTCCGGTACGTCCGGGTGAACGTATTACTCACGCCAACCTGAATATTGTCGTTTACCTGCTGGTCGAGATTGACCTTGAAACTGGCCCGGTTGAACGTAACAGGCTTAATGATAGCTTCCTGCGTGTTGTAGCCGCCACCGATGTAATACTTGGTGGTTTGCGTACCCCCCGATAAGGCTACGTCATAATTACGAAGTTGAGCCGTACGAAACAATTCACTCAGGCGGTCGTAGGTTTGCTGTTCTTCGGGTAATCCCCGGCCACCATCCGCTATGGGCCGGAAGGGACGATTTTCGAACGTACGGTTCAATGTTCGGTCGTCTTTTCCGGTATTGATCCACCATTCGTTTACCAACGTAGCGTGTTCGGGTCCGGTGGTCAAATCCCACAATTTAGCCGCTTTTGCAGCGCCCGCTGATGCGTTAATGCTGACCGTTGGTTTCTGACCGAAATTGCCCCGTTTGGTGGTAATTAATACCACGCCATTAGCTCCGCGTGAACCATACAGAGCGGTCGCTTCGGCATCTTTCAGTACGTCGATACGTTCAATATCGGATGGGTTAATATCCGCAATTGGCGACGTAGCTTTACCGCCCGTCCCGATGGTCTGGAGGCTATTGTTGTTAATGAAAACGCCATCCACTACGTAGAGCGGGTCGTTGCTGGCGTTGATCGACGTAGCACCACGAACCCGGATGTTGACACGTTCGCCCGGTACGCCGGTAGCGCTCGAAATCTGAACGCCAACCACTTTTCCCTGCAATTGTGCATCGACACTACCAACTGGAATATTTTTGGTTTCAGCCGGGTCAATTTTAGAAAGTGACCCAATCAGGTTCTTTCGTTCAACGGTGCCATAGCCGACTACCGCTACTTCCGAAAGCTGTTTGGCGTCGGCTTCAAGATCGATGTTTATCGTGTTGCTTTCGGCAATAACTTCTTTAGTCTGATAGCCAATGAAGCTGACAACCAGCGTAAACGGAAGAATTTGGCCTGTTTTGAGGAGGAATCGGCCTTTATCATCGGCGGCACTGCCATTTGTCGTTCCTTTAATGACGACTGTGGCGCCAATGAGTGGTTCTTTTGTCCGGCTATCGGTTATGCGGCCAGAAAGAGTAGCATTAATCGTTGGTGCATTCTGCGCCTGTACGAAAAATGGAAGTAACACGCTTAATCCCCACAGGAGCCGAACGCGGCCCGATAGAGTTTTTTTCATTAATTTGTATTGGTTACGTGAAAAATGAGGCAGGCCGGTGCGTGTTGATAGCATGCATAGGCTCTGTAATCGCTTCGGCGGTTTCTGTCTTGTTGTGACTGCCGGAACGGTTGCCGCCGTTCCGGTTTTTTATTCGCTCGCCAATAGCTTGGGTACTCTTTTTAAATTGCTTTGAGTAGTGGTTTATGGTCGCTCTAAATCATAGTATTCATACAGGATTAGTAGTTTAATTGACTGTAGTTAGCGAGTCATCTTGTGATATGTATTACTTGCCCGTACGAGCCGTTTCTTTCTGCGCCTTTTCCTGTTTCAGCAGTTTGTCGATTGTCTGATTAAATTCAGCAACGTACTGATCATAATATTTTCCCGTAGCTGGTCCCGTGTAGCCGGTATGGATTTGTGCTACGTTCCCCTGTTTATCCAGAATAATAGTTGTTGGGAACGCGAGAACCTTATTTAAGGCAGGCAGTGCATCCGACGCCACTTTCTTATCGGCGAGACCAGCAAACAGAACGTCATACTGCACATCGTAGCGACTGATCAGCCGGGAAAGGGCGTTTTTGGCAAAAGCCAAATCATTTTTCCGTTCGAAAGCTAATCCGATAATTTCTACGCCACGTTGTTTATTTGCTTTGTACCAAGGGGCCAGAAATGCCGTTTCGTCGATACAATTTGGGCACCAGCTACCTAAAATGGTCACGATGACAACCTTATTTTTATACTTGGCATCAGCCAATGAAACCCGTTTACCAATCAGGTCAGGGAAGGCAAATTCTAACGTTTTGTAGCCCGGCTTCAGGTAAGTAAGGCTGTATAAGTCAGGTAACTCCGCTTTTTCATTTTTTACGCCCGAGGCAGGAAACGCCCCGCGAACGTAGCGGAATTCTCCAGTCAATTTGCCGTCTGGGCTAATCTGTCCTTTAAATTCAACAGGTCCACCGCCACTAAAAGCTGATAACTCAAACTGATTGCCTGTTACGTGTCCGTCTAAGTATCGATAGTCGCCCGTAACGGTCAGAATGGTTCCGGTAATCCGGTCTTCTTTCTGCTCAAAAACGCCAACCGTTTGATTCACTTCTGTAGGATTTGCCGGATTCCGCTGAATACCAATATCCCATTTACCTGTCAGGTTAACTGTCGGAGCGTCCTTTTTTTCATAGCGATACGTCCGACCAAATTCTGCCGTTACCGGAATGTCTTTTCCGCCACTATTGGCGTGATAAATGCCTGATAATCGTGGTCCTTTACGAGCGAAACGTAGCGAAGCATCATAGAGCGGAATCGGAATAAAGAGCGAATCACCCTGCAACTGGATTCCCTTTAATTCTTCGCGTTCGTTGGCATTAAGCAGGTAAGCCGTATTTTCCTTGATTTCAAAATTGAATGGAACCTCGCCCCCTGCCGTATGAAATAACCCTCTGTACGGACCTTGCGGCAGGTGCCCTTGCGCGAATGCCGACGTACTGACCAGCCAGGCCAGAGCCAGTAATCGGGTTGATTTAAGGAAGATCATTTGAGCGTTGGTTTTTGAGGAAATTGATTTCAGAATTAATCTGCTACGTTGCAGCGTTTACTGCTTTTTGATGCGGTGGTTTGTTGATGAAGTGGCTTCAAACGATTTCTGAATAATTACTTCTTCCAATAGTTCTGCAGCAAATGAACGCTCGTGAGTTCACTTGAGAGTGATGTTTTCAGTGGAGAAGTCTGCACAGTTTTTTGTTCTTCGGACGGATTGGTACGTAGCCCTATAAGAGCGAGCACCATTACGCCCCAAATCAGAAAGAACGCTCGCGCATAGGGGTTGAGTCCTTTTATAGATTCACGCGACCCGATTCGCACTTTTTTTGTTTGTGTAACACGTACCAAACCACGTACCGATTGTAACTGGTTTTCAATATGGGTCAGAAGCTGTTGATCTACGACCTCCAAAATCAGCTGACCATTCACCTGAATGCCATCTCCTTCGAACGACATGCTGGTGATTCGACAGGAATTTTTTACAGGTACAGCATTTGTTACGTCGCTTACAAAACTGGGCCTATCAAAACCTAAAATTTGATAAATAACCTGCTGAGAATTTCCTGTGCGTTGATCGGGTGTTTCATTAGTTTGTTTCAGTGCCATATCGATTGATTGTTTAGCAAAAGCATGTTGTCGATATACCTTTAAACTTGTTTATCTATATATTTAATAGATTATTCATTAAATAAAAGAAGCCTTTCAAGGCTGGGTTAGGGGTTACCGTTTTGACTTTGTGTAAAAATCTAATTTCTCAGCAAAGTTGTTAAGCAAATTTTAGTCTTGCAAGAAAAATGCAAAAAAATGATTATCAACCATTTACAGAATAGTCTATCGAGTTTACGGATTATATTGACTATCAGGCAGTATGTACTGACTGGTAGTTGAGCTGTCTAAGATGTTTTTGAAAATGTCCAATTCCTTTTATTCAAACAGAGATATGTCGACCTGAATTTTTGGGCTACCTATGAGTTAACCAGACTCATAAACACATAGATGAACAGGCGAAAATTTTGTTTTATCAAAAAAGTATACAAGTTTTATAGGACAAAAAGACTTTATTGAATACAGGAAAAAGTTGAGAGAATAATTTGACCAGTATATGATTTCGAAAAAAGCTAAATACGCCATTAAAGCGCTCAAAGCCTTAACGAAGGCATATGGTAGCGGGCCCGTTTTAATTGCGCAGATTTCAGAACAGGAATCCATTCCGAAGAAGTTTCTGGAAAGCATTCTACTTGATCTACGTAATCACGGAATACTGCAAAGTCAGAAAGGGAAAGGAGGAGGCTATTTGCTACGCGTTGAACCTGACCGTGTTAATCTGGCTCAGGTTATTCGCATAATTGACGGGCCCATTGCTCCCACTCCCTGCGTGTCACTCAACTTTTACGTTCGTTGCGATGACTGCGTTGATGAAGCAACCTGTGCGCTCCGGCCTATTATGCTACGTATTCGCGATGCGAATCTAGCAGTCTATGAAAAGACTACATTAACCATGTTAGCAGAAGGTGTTCACCATATAGTTGCTGGCTGAACGTATGGTTAGGCGTCTAGTTCTGTTTTAGAAAAACGACCAGATTTGTTCATCTGGCTGAGCTAGTGGAGCCCCTACCGACGACCGGTTAAATAACGTCGGATGGGTTCATCATATAGGCGCTGTACTACATAGGCAAAACCAACAAGAAAAATCACTCCGGTACTAATAATCAGTGATAATTGCAGTGTATCTGGTTTATGACTGGCCAAATAGCTGCCGAAGATCCACATTGCTCCGTAGTGGGTCATATAGAGCGGATAGGAAAGTTTACCCAGGAACACACACAGTTTTTTAAGGCCAGGCGGTACCCAGGCTCCCGCTCCAGCCGCAACCAGGGCAGGGAAATACAGTAGCACAATAATCGGCTCAACCAACCAGCTCCAGGGTGTATAAGGTATGAGAAAGGCCAGTATAAGCAACCCCGCCACACCTATGAAGCCAAGTTTATTCTTTAGGATCCAGTTGGCGCGATAAATAAATAGCCCGGCCAGAAACGAGTACGCTACTCGGGCACCGCCATCCCAGAAGTTAGACCCTGTCCAACCGCCCAACAGATTACCTGCCCGGTAGCTAACCAAACAGAGGGCTACTGCTGCCAGTACGATATATACGGACAGATAGCGACGGCTGATACGATACAATAGTAAGGCATAAATGATATTGGCAATGTATTCCCAGAATAATGACCACGCTGGCGCATTCAAACTGAAAAGGTTGAATGCCCGCTCTTTGATGATAGGCAGCGGAATAAGAAATATCGAGCAAATAAAGGTCAGCCACAGGTTTGCCCTGGCCGATAAACTGGGCTGATCCGCAAAGGGATCGAAGAAAAACCCAAGCAACCCAATTACCGACCCTAAAATGACAAGCGGGTGCAATCGGATCAATCGTAGTCTAAAAAACGCTGCGCGTCCCAATTGGCGGATACGGTTGTCGTAGGCATAGCCGATGACAAAGCCCGATAAGCAAAAGAAAAAATCGACGGCTAAAAAACCGTGGGCAATGAAATTGCGGCTGGGATCGGTATACACCCACTCCATAAAATGAAAGAGGACAATAGCCAGAGCCGCCACCCCGCGCAATCCGTCCAGAATGGCAAAGTGGGGCTTTGTGTTTATGACAGCCGAATTTATTTCTCCCATGCGTACCAGTTGCGTGTTTCCTGCGAACCGGCGCAAATTTTGTTATAGTTCCGGAGAATGTTAAAAGCTTGTTTTAAAAAGGCAGATTTATTTCTTCACAAGCAATTGCTCGACAAGGGCACTCAGTTCATTGATCTCTTTCTGTTTTCTTCCCTTGCTGAATACGATGCAGAGTCAGCTCTTCAATTTTCTCCAATAACCTGGCGTCCATCTTTGCTACGTATACAACAATGGCTTATTGGGCTAAACCGAACTGCCAGGTTTAGTCGGCACGATAGGCAGAAATTTGAAAAAATCCATAAAGCCCAGCTTCCCTGATTTTCGGACCAACGAGGACAGATTTCCTGACCGTTCACGCAACCGATGACCGTTGGTTTACCAGCAGTAGCCGCTGGTTCAGTTTGGCTAACTCGACAGATAGTGACCCTCTACTTTTGCGTCCGTAACCAAAATCAACCAATGACGTAAACAACTTCTATCATGGAAACTCCAGTGAATCAGTTAGCATTGACTATTCCAATGCTGCTAGTAAAATTTAGTACCGCTTTGGTATTCGCTCTGCTGGTAGGGCTGGCTGGCTGCAAAAAAGAAACTACCCAAGTGGAACCAATGGCCGTATTTGAAGGCACGTATGAAAAGCAAAGCACCGATCCTGCCAAACGCTACACATTTACCATCAACCCAGTAGCCAGCAAAACCAACACGGTCACCATCAGCAACTTTGCCAATTTTATTCCGAATGTAGAAGCGACTACCAGCGGCAATAAGCTCACGATCGAAAAGCAGGTATTTCCTGTTAGCGGTGGGGGGCAGATTAGCCTGACCGGTGAGGGTATTTTGAGTGGCGATATGCTCACGATTAACTACAGCGTGCGGGGTAGTTCAAGCTTTGATGGCTTAACAGAAGCCAAACGGAAGTAATCCAATAAGCAGCCAGTCATTAGACAGATAAAAAGATAGCCCAGTAGATAACTGGGCTATCTTGATTAAAAGTAATTCCTTCAGTATTTTTTTAAGCGAGATGAATTCTCGATTCCTTTCGCCAGCAACTGAATCATATCAAACCGACAAAATCCTCACCACAAACCGATTTTGTCAGACGACAGTAGCGCCGTAAAACTAATTACCACCTAATCTCAATCGGCTACCAGTGTTAAACAGCAAGCGGCCCGTTGATGAATAAATCACCCGTAAAGCCTGTCCCTGATACGTAGCAGGTAAACTTACAGCATGATTGACCGTCACTACGTCGGTTAGCAACGGCACGCGCCCACACGACCACACACTAGCATCATTCCAGTCACCCGCCTTTAGGCTGTACATACTCACACACCCCCCTGGGTTCACTACACTTAAGGGCAGAATCGTCGAAACCGAACCACCACTCGGATCAGTGGCCGTCACCGTCACACTGTAGAACGAACTCGCTATTGCCGAAACACTACCCACTATCGTAGCCGGAGCGACAAAACTTAAGCCTGCAGGCAGACCCACCACCGACAACGTAAGGCTAGTTGGCGTCTCAGCATCGGTGAACGTAGTGGCCGGGATGGTGTAACTAAACGCCTGCCCTACCGTCGCTGACTGGGGCGGAATAGCGTTTTCTACCCTCGGATTTCCATTAGCACAAAAGGCCAGCCAGTTGTAACTAAACGTAGCTTCACCTGGACTGCCCTGCTGACGAGCTTTGAAGACAATTACCGGATTGTCGGTGAACAGATTCAACTGGTATGGTTCATTGATGGTGATTGTCGTGGCCTCATTGACCACTGAGAGGCTGATGGGCTGGCCATTGGTAGCTTCAAAACTGACCGTGAAGTTGATCCGTCGTTCAAAGTAGCTTAGGTGATTACAGTCCAGCATAGTGACCCCAGTGATAGCAAAGTTGCGAGGCAGTATTGACAGTAAAAAACTGGTACTGGCCGATAAGCCGCCGGGATCGGTAGCCACCACCGTCACGCTGAAGGGTGAACCTATCGAAGTCGAAGGCGTACCCGTAATGGTATTGGGCGAAACGAAGCTCAATCCAGCGGGCAAACCACTCACTGTCAGGGTTAGTGCGTTCGGTGTTTCAGGATCGGTGAAGGTGTTGGCCGGAATGGTATAGCTGAACGTGTTACCCAGCACTGCCGATTGAGACGGGATGGCATTGGCCAACGTTGGCGCACAGTTCTGGTAAATCACGTTGGAGTTGGCCGAAGCCGAACATCCATTGGCTCCCGTTACCGTAACAGAATATAACCCAGCCTCACTCACCAATATACTGGACGTAATAGCGCCTGTACTCCAACGATATGTACCGCTCCCCACCGCCGACAGACTCGCCGTTGGGTTTGTGCAGATTAACGTAGCGCTGGTAGGCGTAACACTAACTGTTGGTGGCGTATTGTCCAGAGAAATGGCAATAGAAGCCGAAGCCGAACAGCCGTTGGCCCCCGTTAACGTAACCGAATACGTATCAGCCGCTGTTACACTGATACTGGACGTAGTGGCACCCGTACTCCACCGATACGTACCGCTACCCACTGCCGACAAACTTACCACCGGATTGGCGCAGGTCAACGTAGCGCCGGTCGGCGTTCCAATGGATGGGTTAATAGCAATTGTAGGCGGTGTTTGATCCAGACTCACTTGCGCAACAGCGGATGCAGTACATCCATTGGCTGCGGTTAACGTAACGGAATACGTGTCGGCGCTGGTCACACTGAACACCGACGTAATAGCGCCTGTATTCCAGTGATACGTCCCACTGCCCACTGCACTAAGGCTTACGGTCGGGCTGGCACAGGTCAACGTAGCACTCGAGGGATTGATCGTTAAAGAGGGTGGCGTCTGATCCTGACTAACGCTAATGCTGGTGGTAGATATACAGCCGTTTGTTCCCGTTAGCGTAACCGAATACGTATCAGCCACACTTACTGAAATACTGGACGTAATGGCTCCCGTGCTCCACAGATACGTACCAACGCCTACCACACTTAGGCTCACCGTTGGACTGGCGCAGGTCAACGTAGTACCGGTCGGCGAGCCGGTTGACGGATTAATACTGACCGTTGGCGGGGTTTTATCCTCCACTACGTTCGTATTCGCCGTGCTGGAACAGCCATTGGCTCCCGTGAGCGTCACCGAATACGTATCGGCTGAGTTGACCGCAATCGTCGTTGAGGTAGCGCCCGTGCTCCAGCGCACGGTTCCTGTTCCCTCCACCGTCAGGATGGCGGTCGGATTGGCGCAGGTCAACGTAGTACTGGATGGCGTTCCGATGTTGGAGCTTATGCTGACACCAGGCTGGCTTATATTCTGTTCGATGCCAATGGTCGTTACGCTCGAACAGCCTGTTGTCGTGTTGGTCACGCTGACCGAATACGTACCGCTGGCGTTTACGACCGCCGTTCCTGCATTCACATCCTGACTCACAATGCCTGAGCCGGTGAAACTATAGCTGTTACCCCCGCTGGCGGTTAAGGTCAAACTGGGGTTGGTGCAGGTGAGGATAGCAGATGGAGCAACAGTCAATTGGGCCGTTGGCAACGAATTTACGGTTAAAGCGGTCGTCGCCGAGTTCGAGCAACCCTGCGAATTGGTCGCCGTAACGGTGAAATTGTACGTATTGGCGGATAGTTCTGGTATAGTTCGGGTATTACCCAAACCGGCGATAACGCCACTGATTCCGGTAAACGTATAACTATTCAATCCGCTGGTTGCCGATAAACTGACTGACTGTCCTTCACAAACATTCCCACCACTGAGTGTCAGCGCGGGCAAACCATTAACCTGTAGATTCGTCATCGCTAAAACCTGTTGACTATTCGCACTGACGATGAGCAAGAACAATTGGTTACCGGTTCCAGCAGCTACCAGCGACTGACTGAAAGCGGTACTCGACGTAGTACCTGTGACACTGCTTGGGCCATTCGTCAGGGTAAAATCATATGCGCCTGTTACGTTGCCTATCGTAGCGGTAAACGTAACAGGACTTCCAACGCAGGCCGTACTGGGGTTGGCCGCAAAACCCGTAACGGTCAGGGCGTCGGGTTGGGTAATGGTATAACTTCGAATCAGGGTGCAGTTGTTGGCATCTGCAATCGTAACCGAGTAGACACCTGCACTTAGCCCGGATATCCTGGAAGTATTCTGGCCGGTAGGCGAGCCGGGTCCCCAGTGATACGTATAACCGGGTGTACCTCCGGATGCCGTTACGCTGGCCACACCATCGCTTCCCCCGTAAGTCGTTACGTTCGTCTGCGAGCCAGCTGTTGCCACAGCGGCTGGCTGGGTGACGGAAACCATGCGGGTGATCTGGCAGCCATTGTTATCCGTGATGGTAACTGTATAGGTATTAGACGATAAACCTGTTACCATAGCAGTCGACCCACCATTAGACCAACTATATTGATAATTAGGCGTACCGCCTGATACGCTCACACTGGCTCGTCCAGCAGTACTGCCATTGCAGATGACGTGGGTGGCGGACGTAGTGGCGTCCAGAACTGCGGGTTGCGTGACGGAAACCGTACGGGTAATTGTACACGAATTAGCATCCGTGATGGTGACGGTGTAAGAGCCAGCAGCTACAGGCGTAGTCCTGGCGACACTCCCTCCTGAAGGAGTCCAATTATAGGTGTATCCAGGCGTCCCACCTGATACGTTCACACTGGCTCGTCCAGTAGAAAAGCCAGTACAACTGACGTGGGTTACGGACGTAGTGGCAGAGAGGGCCGTCGCTGGCTGGGTAACGGAAACCATGGGGGTGATCTGGCAGCCATTGTTATCGGTGACGGTAACATTGTAGGTATTAGCCGGTAAGTTTGTTGCGAAAGCACTCGTTCCCCCCGAAGGTGACCAACTGTAGAAATAAGGCGTTGTACCACCTGATACGCTCAGAATTGCTCGTCCATTAGTACTGTTGTTGCAGGTGACGTGGGTTACAGACGAAGTGGCAGACAGGGCAGAGACTGTTACGTTCGTTGTTGCCGACGCGGTCTGGCTACTGGCGTTAATAGTAAGCGTAATTGTCTGCGACCCCGAACCGGTGAGGGTTAAATTCTGGCTGAAGTTCGTACCGGATGTAGTCCCTGAGAATGAAGCTCCACCGCTACTGGTCAGTGTAAATGTATAGGGTGCCGATACGTTGCTGATGGTAGCGGTAAAGGTTACGGACGTATTGGTGCAGGCAATATCTTTGTTTGCGTCAAAACCCGAAATGTCTGGTGCGACAGCTCCTGAAGTTTGTCCTTTAGCAATAAAAGGGAGCCCCAGAGCACTCGTAGAATTGATTGTGTTGCTACCAAAAGCAGTTCCAGTACGGGCGACCCCGGCCAGATATACCAGATTACCATTGGCCGCGACAGCCAGACCATTCTCAGTGCTAGAAGTCCCAGCTCGATACCCTCCTGCATCTGTAACTGAAGACGCATTGTCAGTGAACTGAGCCAGAAATATATCTGTAGCACCGGCGCTGACTAACGAGGTGCCCGCAATGGTAGCTGAGCCATTAAGATTACCGCCCACAAACACATTGCTGCCACTTACAGCCAGCGAATTTCCCTGGGTAGTACCAGTAGCGGTCGACACACCCCTGGCCCAAACTCCGGTAGCCGACGCACCTCCGTCTGTATATTTAGCTACGTAGAGGTTTTGACTCGACGTTAATGTACTGGTCAGGTTTGTACCGGCAATAGTAGCGCCGGACGTGAAGCCTCCTGTCAGGTAAATGCCGGAGTTATTGACATAAACGTCATTAATATTGTCTGTTGTTCCAGAGCCTCCTCCTTTTATGGCCCAGCCGTTGGTGAAGGTGTCGCCGTTATCGACGTATTTGACCAGGCAAAAATCTGTATCGGTGTTGCCGGTAGTTGCTAAGGGAATGCCATTGACCACCATAGAGCCAGCGAAATTGGCACCTACATACACGTTCAATCCATTCACAGCCACTGTGGTAGTACTCTCATCACGGTCACTCCCAAACGACAGCGCCCATTTACTCGTAGGCAGTGTTGTAGGTGTTGCACCACTATCGACGTATTTGGCCAGGAACGTATCGGTGCTGCTGCTAGTGGCGATCAACGTAGTACCGGCGATAGAAGCGTTACCACTAAAGGTACCCGCAATGTATATGTTGTCACCATTCACGGCAATGGCACGACCTATATCATTAGTACTATTTGCAGCAGAACTTCCACCTACTTTAAGGGCCCATCCGTTGGAGAACGTAGTGCCTCCATCGACGTATTTGGCTAAAAAAATGTCAAAGTCGTTACCGGAATTGGTATTCGTCAATGGTACGCCCCCAATCGTAGAACCCCCATCCGAGTAGTGGCCTGTTACATATACGTTTGATCCATCTACTGCTATACTTCTTCCCTCTGCTGACCCCCCGGTTGAGCCAGTTATCCACACCCATTTGGACGTAGTAGGATTCCATTTTCCGACAAACATCGCCGGTAATGAGGTTCCGGCTGGTTGCATTCCCCCTGCAATGCTAACGGGCCCAGAAGCTGTCTCGACAGTGAGCGTGTACGTGTAAAATCCTGTGACGTAAACGCTACCATCAGCCCCAAGGGCCATTGAGTTTATTCGGCCCGCACCTGGACCTAAACCTGAAGTACTAAGATTTCCGTAACCCACACCTTGCCAGGTCAGCGACTGGGCTGTTACCAGGTGTCCGGATAGTAATAGGAGCAACAGGCTACCTATTTGGGCAAAGCGGCCAAAGCCAGAATGAGTAATACACTTTGTTGTAACTAGAGAATAGATTGACTGAACTGGTAGATAGAAAAAGTTCTTCATAAGGAGCTGAAGTTAAGGTTGTTTCGGATAGGAAAGCAATTGATTTCGCTTACTCATTAAAGAAAGTTTAGCAAGTAAGATATAAATACATTGAAGTGCTAACACTATCGTCGCATTCATTAACAATATTATCGCATTACGTAAGTTACTGTTATTTAATACTTATAAAATTGAATTATTGTAAATAATAAAGATTGAGAATTAATTATTCGGTATCATATGATTTGGCAACTTAACAAGCATGCGTAACGTCTGAAGCAACATCCAGACAGGAAAACCGTTTAGATTTTTTCCAGCAAAAAAAAGCCCGGCGAGGAGCCAGGCTTGAGTAGTTGAGGTAATTTTCGAATCATTTCTTATGAGCTAATTCCAGAACCAGTTTGGTGAGCTCATCGATCTGCTTTTGTTGTTGCAAACTGGTTGCCTGAATTTTCTTCATCTCCTGTTGATACTGTTGATCTTTAGCAACAGCCTGTTTCTCCAGTTGAATGCTGTACAGGGTTAATTCCTCAATTTTCTCCAGCAGTTTTGTATCGGTCTGATGCAGGTCGTTTCCTTTTTCAACCATCTCTTTGGCCGAAGGAATGCCCGGCAGATGCTTATTTAGTTTGATATAGCGTTCAACCTCTGCCAAACCTTTCAGTTGATACGTATCATCGAATACGTAGTCACTCCAGTCCGACGTATTGTTCACCGCTACCTTGACCTTTTCCGTCAAAATGCCTTCCTCCACAAACAGCTTGTAACCAGATGGCGTACGCGCTACGTTACTGCCGATAATTACGGCCTCGTTCCGGGTACTTTGCAAAAATGAACCTTTCCGCTGCCACAGGCTTTCGCTTACGCCCTCCCGAGCCGAACTATTCATGCTGGCCATCACTACGTCACCCTGCTCGTTGACTGAGAGAAACTTGTATTGATTGGTCATGGCGGCTGGGGTGGAGTTGTTCATGTTCGTGAAGCGCAGACCCGACTGGCCATTGGTGCCATGGGTAATCTCCAGCTTATTGTTGGGAGCGGTGTTACCGATGCCCACTTTCCAGGCAGGATTGGGAGCACCCAAGACAATCGAATTGTCGGCCGATACCTGAGCACCCGCCCCGATGGCGGTTGAGTTGTTAACCACGGCACCCGATGAGACGCCCGCATTCTGGCCAATGAAGGTGTTGCTCTGACCCGCCCCATTGCCGGTGAAGCCAGCCCCATTGCCAATATAGGTATTGTTCTGACCGGTGGTATTGCCATAGCCTGAGCCATTGCCAATGAAAGTGTTACCCCCACCCGAGGTCGTTTGCTGGCCCGATGAGTTACCGATGAACAGGTTGTATGAACCGTTGCTGCTGGCACCCGCAAAGGAGCCCATGAATAAGTTGGCGATGCCGGTAGTGTTAGCCTTGCCTGCTTGCTGACCAACGAAGACGTTGTTCGATCCAGTCGTGTTAGCGACTCCCGACCTGTAACCTACCACCGTATTATAATTACCTATTGTATTGTAAATCCCTGCATCGCTACCCATAAAGGTATTACCTCTGCCACTACTGTTACTATAACCCGCTTGATAGCCCATAAAGCTGTTATCAGAACCTGTCGTGTTACTAAAGCCTGCACTGGTCCCCAGCATGACATTATCAGCACCTGTGCTGTTAGTGTGACCTGCATTATGTCCGAGTATAACATTATGGCCACCTGTCATCGTTAGATTAGCCGCTGTAGGGCCGATCAGCGTATTGTCGTCCCCCGGCGTAGAGGAGTTGCTAGTGATAGCCACATAGTTATTTTGAGCCAACAGCCCAGTTGGCACCAGAATCAGAAATGAAAATAGATAGAATAGTTTCATGAGAGGTTCAGTTAGTAAGCGTTAAATAATCCGCAGTTTAGCCAGCCAAACCTAGGCCATCAATGGGCTATGTACGACTGAAACTTAACCAGCGGTGCTTCCGAGTAAACCATCGGTGAGAACCTTTACTACGTATACAACAATGGCTTATTGGGCTAAACCGAACTGCCAGGTTTAGTCGGCACGATAGGCAGAAATTTGAAAAATCCAAAATCAACCAATGACGTAAACAACTTCTATCATGGAAACTCCACTGAATCAGTTAGCATTGACTATTCCAATGCTGCTAGTAAAATTTAGTACCGCTTTGGTATTCGCTCTGCTGGTAGGGCTGGCTGGCTGCAAAAAAGAAACTAGGGTGTGTTGAGTGGCGATGTGCTCACAATTAACTACGTTTTCGAGCCTACCCGACGTACCACTCAGGATTTCAGACCATTGCCTATACACAATTCAGGCCACAGCTAAACCAGCTGTGGCCTGAAGTATCGCTTACCAGTTCGTACTTTGGGCATTATTTGTTGTTACAAAAGCTTCTTTTCAGCCAACGCCGTTCCATCAATCCGGGCTTTTATTTTGGCGAAAGCGATATCACGAGCCGTGGATACATCATCGGCAAACGGCGAGAAACCGCAATCGTCCGTGGTACCAAGCTGATGAATCGGTAACACCTGAGCCGCTTCCAGAATTAACTCACTAATCTCCTGAGCCGTTTCAACCCGAGGGTCCAGAACATTGGTCACGCCCAGAAATACACGTTGAGTCGGTTTGAGGCTTTCCTTAATGGCGGACAGCACCCCTTGTTTGTTTTTTTCGGCAGCATATTCCAGATAAAAATTCCCCGCATTTAACTCAAACAGAAGCGGCAGCAGTTCATCATAGCTGATATCTGCACTATGGGTTGAATCGTGGTCGCCACCGGGGCAGGAATGCACACCAATCCGGGCTTGTTCATCCGGGCTAAAGCGGTTCAACACCTGATTATTCAGATTGATGAAGGCACGTAGCAGTTGCTTACTGGGGTCTAACTTAAGGGCCAGCCGGGCTTCGGTGAAATCAATTTGAACGTTGTAGGCGCCCGCATTAAAGCAGTTTCTGATTTCCGTTTCGGCTTCATTGACCAGATCCGCTAAAAATGCTTCCTGGCTGTATCCCTCAATTCCTCCCTGAGGATAGAGTAAACTTATGGCCGAAGTCGCAATAACGGCCTGTTTTACAGGAAGTGATGTATAACGTTTTGCCCGTTTTAGGAACGTATCGGCAGACTGTACGTAGCGAAAAGGCCCTTTGGAGATAACGGGTAACTGACGCGTGTGCCCATCGGCAAATGGAATAACTACGCCATTAGGCAGCAAGCCTTCCAAACCAGCAATTGGATACGTAGCAAAACTAGGTTTGGATTGCTCACCATCGGTGATGACAGGCGAACCGGTTTTTTCAAAAGCCGTAATGGTCTCCTGAATGGCCTGGTCAGTTAATCGGTCCAGTTCGGTTTGTGCAATGTCACCGTTGGCAAAAGCAGCCATAGCTTGCTGGAGATAAGCGGGTCGGGGTATGCTACCAACGGGTTCGGTACGTAGTAAAGACATATAGATGTTGAATGAGGTTAAAATCAAGAACAACAGATTATCAAGCCACTGTATCTTGCCGTAGACTGGCTATATAAGCGAATAAGTCCAGACCCACACGCAGTCTATACAGAGCAGCTATTTGGTCGCAAAGGGTCGAACTACGGTCAAGCCAACGGGTAACTGATCAGCACCAGCCCTATTTTACTTTGTATTCATAACCAGCACGAATAATGCAATCTGAGCCTCTACTTTTTCAGCAGGCTCAGAATTGTCTCCTGGTTGGCTAAGATTGCATCCAGGGTCTGTTGGTTTTTGAGGATTTCCTGTTGATTACCTAGAATATTATCCTGATTGCTAATGATAGTCTGCTGATTAGCCAGAATCGAATCCAGAGTCTGTTGATTTTTAAGTATTGACGCCTGGTTGTTAAGAATGGCCTCCTGATTAGCCAGGATGCTTTCCTGATTGTTTAGCACTTGATCGTTTTGAGGTTCCATACTACGTTTTGGTTTAATTAAATAAATTGCCGAATTTTTATATATACGTTCTTCCATACCTATTGCAGAACGTATTGTTTGCGTGTAACTCGATGCGTTTGGGTCTGGATTTTGGGCAATCGGCCAGCTCTCGATTTATGACTCTTAACTAATTGACCAACAGAGTCCCGAGGACTATCTAACAGCCATTTCTGAAAGCGATTGGTCAGAAACGGCAGGGCTATACAAACCATATAAGGTACCAGCAGGCAGGTTAAGCAAAAAGTCCGGACCACTAATGGCCAGTTCGCAGTAAAAGGCAACTGAGTCATGACATACGTCATTATCGTACTGAACGGAAACATTGCTGACCAAACCAGCAGTGCCATCTTCCATTTATTTGTTTTCATAGCAAATCCATTAAAATCACTATCTTTCTATAAGTAAGGTATAGGGATTAAGGTGATTAGGTCATAAGTTTGTGAAGATGTCCTCACCAGTATAAACCGGTGAGGAACACGAACTACCAACCTAATATAAATTCATCAGCCGGATCAATAATTGGTCCGGTTTTGTCTTAAGTGAGCTGAGCTTCCGTTACGTACACATACCCTTGTGTAGCCAGCATTTCCCCCATTTCGGCATATACCGCCGGGTCCTGCGGTGCCCAGGTAGCAAGCCCATCTACGTAGCGGTTATACATGCAGAAAGCCGCTGCAATTAGTACTGTATCGTGAATATTTCGATCTGTAGCTCCCTGTTGACGAGCCTCGTCGACCTGCTGCGGAGTAACGTGCTTGCCGCCCTGCTGAACACTATCGGCGATTTTCAGCAATGCTTTCATTTTGGCCGATATTGGCGCTGCATCAGGATTCTCCCAGGTTTGGGCTACTACCTGATTGTCACGCCCTAACAAATAATCGGCGGCTGCACCATGACTTGTCGAACAGAAGAAACAATCATTTCGTCGGGACGTATAGGAAGCAATTAATTCGCGTTCGCCCTGAGTGAGTGAGTTGCTGGCGTTAGTACGTAGCAATGTTTCAGCTAATTCATTAAGGGGCTTCGTTGTTTGGGGGCTATAGGCCATTGGCCCCAGGATACCGGGTAATCCTTCAGGCAATTGTATATGTGCCATTATCGTAATTGAGTAAATAAGATGTATACACGATTTGCGTAACGCCAGGTAAGCGAGCAAACGGTCATAATGCCAGTGGCTACCAAATACGTTGATAGTCACTAGTCCAATAAAATCGGACAGTACCAAATAGCTATCCGAACAGAGCGGCCAATCAGCCGATCCAACATTCAGCGAACATTGCCGGGAAGAGGGAAGCGGAAAAACATTTACCTGTAGACGAAGGCCAACGTAGACCTCATGAGCCACCTGTATCGAAAATCGATACAAGGTAACAGCTCAGAAATTGACGTAAACTCATACTGATCTTTAAGCCCAGCGCTTTAGCACAGGTTAATTAGACCAGCTTAATAATCATTACAGGAAATGAAGAATTCGACAAGCTATATCAGCCAATAGCTACTTTAGCTAAAGCCAGTATGCACCTCTGTCGAAAGAACCGCTAAACAGCCAGTTCGGGTGGAGGAGAATGAATTGGCGCAATGCGCGTAGAGAACGTAAAGGTGGCATCGGGAATCCTGACGGATTGTCCACATGCAGTACGTAAAAAATGGAGTACAGTAGATGAACCAGGTGAGTACTCTTTAAGCAGAAACTTCAGCAACTGGCTGGCTTTACGTCCCGTATCGGATGAGGTCGTAAGGTGATCGTTGAGAAAAGTAAGTAGATCATCCTGCCAGAATGAATGATTAGGGACTTCGATTCCGGCAATGAGAATCTTATCGCCCTGCACTTCCAGACTAACCACATTATAATAATGACCCCGATACCGAAATCCATCTTCAGTCGTTCGGGCGATCGACTTGCCGTCGGTTTGATCCTTCAAGGGAATCTGGAACTCGACGATACTATCAACTGAACGGTACATCAGCAATCGCTCCGACAAGTCGTGCTCAGCCTGCCACCAGCCAATTACACCCACAATGGCACTGGCCAGTGTGTGGCATAAAAGGAGAGTCAGTAAGCAAATAGAGACCCGTTTTTGTAGCATGAGCTTTACCTGATTGCAAGCAAAGATAATCATAGCATTGATTACTTAACAATCAAGTAGTATTAAATCTTGAAATTATTGAATGTATGATTTCGGCGACATGCACAAAAGGTAAATTATACGTTAGTGCAGACCAACAAGTCAGCTACACAAAGTGCATTGGAATCGATTTACCAGGAGAACTATTCCCGTTTTTTGCTGCCTATAAATCCACCCCTCCGGTTTCTAATCGATCAGATTTGATGCTGCGCGCTCACAAATTATACCCCTGAACTGAAAACTGTTTAGGATTTTATAAGCGTCGTATTTATCGGTCACGCCAGAAATTGTTTACTTTTTTCCGGAAAAGAATAAAAAGTAGTACTAAGACTGCTCCGCCTATAAACTTAACGGCTTCCGATTGATCAGTATTCCACTGATAAGCTTTCCAGTCTCCAGTATACCACGCAACGGCGACATAGCCTGCCAGCAAACTGAAAACTATTATCAGAAAGATAGTTTTCATTTCTTAAAAACTCCTTTCCAGCTAATCTGTTATACGTAGCGCAGCCATTTTATTTCTGGATGAGCCGCCTTATAAGGTCCGTACCATCTACACAAAGGATACAGTACTAGCACCAGGCCGATCCACACTACGTATACCAGCCCCAGTGATATACCCGCGCCATCAGGCCTGCCAAAATTCATTGGGCCACTGGGTATGTCAGCCAGCGAATAGCCCTGCAACAGACTCATGCCTATCATCGACAGATGGACGAGATACCAGTGCAGGACGTAGTAAAACATGGGCACTTGCCCGTAAACAGATAACCAGCGAGTAAAGAAATTATTGGCTCCGTCTGCCGCCCATAAAATCAGGAACATAAATCCCAGCATCACCAAATCGTATTGCAGCGAAGGCGGGTATTTCGTTACCCGGATGAACGACAGAAACGTAAACAAACTGTCTTTCTGAACGCTCCAGGGAGCCGGGTCGCCGTATACATTCAGGAAACGTAGCACCAGAAACAAAGCCAGCGATCCCAGACCAATACGTAGCAGCCAGGGCTTGCGCAGACTAATGGGGCGGTCTATAAATTGACCAGCCGCAAAACCAACCAGCATAATTCCCAACCAGGGAATCAGCGGATAACCCACCAGCAAGGCAAACCTATTCTCCACCGGAAAAAAATTAGTTTGGAAAAACAACGACCATCCCAGTCGGGCTGCCGTATTGGTGAACGGCGGCACCAGTTGCAAAATGTTATGGCCGAATACGATAATCAGTCCAATAATGCCAATCCATCGAATAGGTAATCTGGCCATAAACGACAACATGATCAACCCACCCCCGATTGCGTAAATGACCTGCAACATCAACGAGTGGAAATGAATATCGAACCAGAAAGCAAAATTGATAATCGTCAATTCAAGCAGCAGAAGCACAACGCCACGCTTCCGCAAAAACCGCCTTGCCGACTCGTCGTTACGTCTCTTCAGTGATAAATAAGCCGACGTTCCCGACAGAAAGACGAATGTTGGCGCACATAAATGCGTGATCCAACGAGTCAGGAAAATGGCTGGCGTGGTGTTAGCCAGATTGGTTGGATCTTGTGTTAGTGCAGATATATGTAGCAGGTCGCGAACGTGGTCTAATGCCATGATAACCATAACCAGACCGCGTGTTACGTCAATGGCATTGATTCGATTTATAGCCTCAACAGCGGGCAACGTAGCACTATCTATTTTTTCGTGTACTGACATCTGGTATTGTCGGATTTAACGTAGTACGACTTATAATTCGATGCTTTTGGATCAGTGCAACCTTTCAATTCCAGAATTTCAATCTGCTTAAAATCAATGGGATGGCTTTCGGCCTGTAGCGCAATATAACCCTCCCCTAACGGTGTGTTTGCCTTGCTTATCCAGTAGTTTGCGGCTTCGGCGCTAAAATGACCGGCGTTCCAGTCATGGTCACGACTGACAAAGCCACCACCCACCTGCGGTTTTTCGTAGGTCAGTACCGTATCACCGTTGATGACCTGATGAATCAGGGAATCGCCAAAAACAATGGCTTCGGCAGTTATCCATTGATCGCCGTCGTAAGTTTTTGAGTTCGAGTCGGTGCAATGTTCGGGGCGAAGTTTACCGTTCATGTGTACCTGCGTGCCGGGCGTACAAAGATTTCCGGTGGTACGTGGTCCTTTGCCCAAACCGCCCAGTAATTGCATTTCCAGTGAAACCGGAAACGTTTGCCCGAGCGACAAACTAGCCGCCGACTGCGAATGCACCATTATACCACTGTTTCTGACGTTCCAGCTATCTCCTCCGGGCGTCTGGGTGCCCAGAAAACGATATGTATATCGAATCCGGTAATACGAAAACGGTTTGTTGTAGTAGATATGCCCGTATTTTCCGTCGAAGGTTTTATACTGATCGTAAGTGATACGTAGAACGCCATTCTCTACGCGAAACGTGTTCTTGTAATTTTCATTTAAGGGCAATCCGGCAATTTTAATATCCCAGCCACTCAAATCTTTACCATTGAACAACGATACCCAATCTTTACGATCGGCTGCTTTCTGGGAAAAACCTATCGAACTCGTAAACAACGTAACGATACAAATACACAACAGTTTTTTCATGGAAGACCGGAGAAGATTGAATAATGATTGGTTAGATTCGTAATGTGAGTAAAAGCGAATAATGGCGTTACGTTACCGTATCACTACATTCAAAACGCTACGTGCTCCCGCAGCTTTGGCCACGGGAGCACGTAATCAAATGTTTCAGTACAAACCGTGCTACGTTTACAGCGAAACCACACCTGTTTTTACGGCCCAGAGGGCAAGTCCGACGCGACTCCTGACTGCTAATCGATCAAAGAGCGCTTCCCGATAGCCATCGACGGTACGTGGACTTACGCACATCTTATCGGCGATTTGAACATAAGTAAGTTCAGAGCAGGCTAACTGGATAAAATGACGTTCTCGCTGATTCAGGCGAACGTCAGGAGGGTTGGTTGTTGTGGGGATTGAATTCATGGGGCGAGGCAGCAAAATATGTGACGGTATGTAAAAAACCGATTACAAATAAGCACATATAGCCCCTTCTACCAAATCAAATGACTTAACGGTAGGTTTTAGCTAATTTCTAGTTAAATCCCAGTTTTTCACGCACCCGCTGGATAGTACGTCCAGCAATTACACGGGCTTTTTCCTCGCCAGCCTGGAGTTCTGCTTCCAGCGCATCGTTGTTGATCATATAATAGTTGAAACGCTCGCGCTCCGTAGCAAACTGACTCAGAATAAGCTCATAAAAAGCTTTCTTCGCCATGCCATACCCATAATTTCCACCTTCGTATAACCGGCGCATTTCAGCGATTTGCTCATCCGACGCCAGCAGCGAATACAACTGGAACGTAATATCAGTATCTGGATTCTTAGGTTCTTCGAGGGGCGTTGAATCTGATTTAATTTTTTTTATGACTTTCCAGAGTTCGTTTTCAGGCAGAAAAATATCGATGTAGTTATTGTACGATTTACTCATCTTGGCACCATCAATGCCCGGAACGGTCATCAGACGTTCGTCGATACGTGCTTCAGGAATGACAAACACCTCGTCATTGTATTCCCGGTTGAAGGTACTGGCAATGTCGCGGGTCATTTCGATGTGCTGCCGCTGATCTTTACCAACCGGAATAATATTGGCGTCATATAACAGAATATCAGCCGCTTGCAATACGGGATACACAAATAATCCACTGTTGACACTTGCCCCCGCTCGGTCCGCTTTTTCCTTGTAAGACGTAGCATTATTAAGCATCGGAATGGGTGTAAAGCAGGTCAGATGCCAGCACAATTCGGTATGCTCGGCCACCCGCGACTGACGCCAGAATGTATTTTTCTGGGTATCTAACCCAAACGCCAGCCACGTAGCAGCCACGGCCCGCGTATACTCCCGACGTAGCGTACCGTCTTTAATTGTAGTAAGCGAATGTAAATCGGCAATAAACAGAAACGACTCGTTGTCAGGCTGTTTCGACAACTCAATAGCGGGTTTGATTGCCCCCAGAATATTCCCCAAATGCGGTCGCCCGCTCGACTGAATCCCAGTTAAAACTCTCATAAAATAGTGATGAACGATGAGTGATGAACGATGAGTGATGAACGATGAGTGATGAACGTAGTGCTATTGGCCTACTCATCGTTCATCGCTCATAACTTATATTATTTTCCCTGCGCTTCGACCACCGCAATGGCGACCATGTTGACAATTTCGCGTTCGGATGAACCGAGCTGGAGAACGTACACCGGTTTGCGAATACCGAGCAGAATAGGCCCGATGGCGTCGAATCCAGCTGCCTCACTCATTAAGTTATAGGCAATATTTGCCGCCGACAAATTGGGGAAAATAAGCGTATTGGCTCCTTCATCGACCAGTTTACTGAACGGGTGATTTTGCTGCAATAACTCTGTATTGAACGCAAGATGAGCCTGAATTTCGCCATCCACAATCATATCAGGATGTTTCCGATGCAGGATTTCAACGGCACGATTCATTTTGCCAGCGTCTTCGCCCTGTGCACTGCCAAAATTTGAATACGTAACGAGCGCGATACGTGGTTTGATGTTGAATCGCTCTACGGTACGCGCCGTTAACTCGGTAATTTCTACGATTTCTTCGGCGGTCGGATTAAAATTGACCGTCGTATCGGAGAAGAATAACGGGCCGCGTTTGGTAAGCAGAATGTACATACCCGCCACTTTCTGCACACCCTGTTCCTTCCCGATAATCTGCAAAGCTGGCCGAATGGTATCAGGATAGCTACGTGTCAGACCCGAAATAAGGGCATCCGCTTCACCTGTTTCGACCATCATCGCGCCGAAATAGTTGCGGACGTTCATGAGTTTACGCGATTCGGCCAGATTGACGCCCTTACGTTTCCGTTTCTCAAAATAAACGTCGCCAAAACGTTGCACTAAAGCTTCCTGTTCCGGCGAGCGTGGATCGAGAATTGGTACGTTGCCCAAATCGAGGCTATTCTCGCGAATAAGCTCTTGAATTTTAGCAACTTCGCCCAAAAGAATTGGCTGCGCAATTCCTTCATCACGAACCTGTTGTGCTGCTTTCAGTACCTTCAGGTTTTCGGCATCAGCAAAGACGACTCGTTTGGGACTTGCCTTCGCTTTAGTCAGAATTACCCGCGAAATCTGGTTGTCCTGACCAATACGTCGGGCCAATTGCTGCTCGTAGGCATCCCAGTCGGTAATAGGCAGTCGCGCCATACCCGACTCAATGGCCGCTTTCGCTACGGCGGGCGCTACGCTCGATAGTAATCGCGGATCTACGGGTTTGGGCAAAATGTAGGTCCGTCCGAAAAGCATATTCGATTCACCATAAGCCAGATTGACCAGATCAGGAACCGGTTTTTTCGCCAGTTCAGCCAGCGCATACGTAGCGGCCAGCTTCATGGCTTCGTTGATTTCGGTGGCCCGAACGTCCAGCGCGCCCCGGAAAATGTACGGAAAACCCAGTACGTTATTGACTTGGTTTGGATAATCGGAACGGCCCGTCGCCATGATAATGTCGGGGCGGGCGGCCATCGCATCGTCGTAGCTGATTTCGGGATTTGGATTCGCCATCGCAAACACAATGGCATCCTTCGCCATTGATTTGATAAGCGCCTGACTCACAATGTTTCCCTTCGACAAACCTACAAATACGTCGGCTCCATCGAAGGCATCGGCCAACGACCGGATGTTACGTGTCGTCGCAAAAGGTCGGGTAATTTCACTCAAATCAATACGGTCGGCGGTAAGGGGGCCGTTTACGTCGAACATCACCATGTTCTCCCGTTTCGCACCAAGTGCTACGTATTGACGGGCGCATGAAATGGCCGCAGCACCAGCTCCCAGAATTACAAACGTTACCTTATCGATCTGTTTACCAACCAGTTCAAGCGCGTTCAGCAAAGCTGCTCCACTCACGATGGCCGTTCCGTGCTGATCGTCGTGCATCACCGGAATGTTCATCTCGTGCTTGAGTCGTTCCTCAATCTCGAAACATTCGGGCGCTTTAATATCTTCGAGGTTCACGCCCCCGAAAGTCGGCTCCATGATCTTCACGGTACGGACAAACTCGTCGATATTTTTCGTATTCAACTCAATATCAAATACGTCGATGTCGGCGTAAATCTTGAACAGCAGCCCCTTTCCCTCCATGACTGGCTTGCTCGCAACGGCTCCAATATCACCCAGACCGAGCACGGCAGTCCCGTTGCTGATAACGGCTACCAGATTGCCTTTGGTGGTGTATTTGAAAGCATCGTCGGGATTGGCTTCGATAGCTAGACAGGGTTCGGCTACCCCCGGTGAGTACGCCAGCGAGAGGTCGCGCTGGGTATTATATTCTTTACTGGGAATGACTTCGAGTTTACCCGGACGCCCCTTAGCGTGGTAATCGAGAGCATCTTCGCGCCGGATGGTCTGCTGCATAAACGTAGTTGATGATGGCAGCGCGAAGGTACGAAAGTTTAAATGAGCGAAAGAGTGAATGAGCGTAAGAGCGAATAGATGGCGCAAAATATTCGCTCTTACGCTCATTCACTCTTTCGCTCATTTAAATAACGGCGCGTGAATCTGACGTAGCGTTTCGACGGGAATTTTGACCACTTCGCGGTCGTAGGTGAGCAGACCGTTGACCTCTCCTTCTACGTCGGTTGTCTGTGTATAAACTGCTGCCGAAAGGGCATTTGTTTGATAATACTCCACAATTTTGGCGTATTTTTTCTGGTAAGCTTTCAGCACTTCCTCTGCCGATTGATACGTCTGGTAACCCCAGTTTCGCATTTCAGGATTCCAGAGATGGCCCTGAACCGGCCAGCCAATTCCCCCAAATTCACCAATCACAATAACCCGATCCGACTTGGCAGCGGCAGGGCGAGGTTCTTCCTCGTAGGTATGAATGTCGTAGAAATCACCAGAGTTTCGGTCGTTCCAGCCGCTGACACCGTTTATGACGCGACTAGGGTCCATGCCTTTGACCCAGTCCGCCAGACGTTTGTTTTCGTATTGGCCCCAGCCTTCGTTATGCACCACCCACGTAACGATGCTCGGGTGATTGTGTAGCTGGTTCATCATCCGGCGCAATTCAAGTTCAAACTGCTCTTTCCCCTTCGACCGACGTATCGGTTCCGCCTGATCGCCCGGATTTTCGTTCTGCCCTTCCAGAAAACCCGACGGCATGTCCTGCCAGACCATAATTCCGAGTTTATCGCAGAGGTAATAGTAGCGTTCGGGTTCAATTTTGATGTGCTTACGTAGCATGTTGAAACCCGATTTCTTCAGGAAATCAATCTCAAACGCCATCGCTTCCTCCGATGGTGGAGTCAGCAAACCGGCCGGCCACCAGCCCTGATCGAGTGGGCCGTTCTGAAACACAAATTTGTTATTCAGCAGCAACACCGGCTGATTTGCTACTGGCCCCGGACCAATTACGATTTTACGCATGGCGAAATAACCTGTCACTACGTCGAGCGGGTTACCGTTTACGGTTGCGCTCGCATAAGCAGTTTGCTCGGCGTCGTTACGTCGGGGACGACGATTATTGGGCGTACCTTCGAAGGGATCTTTCACCGTGACCAGTTCGGTACGTATGTTATACAGAAACGGGCTGTCGGGCGTCCATAATTTGGGCGGTCCGCCGTTGCGGTTCGCTACGTTCAGATACGCCACCCGCCCCGAACGTACCAGTGCCGTCGAAATAGTTTGATTGCCATCCAGCGCCGTTATCCGAATCGCCATTGTTGGGTCCGTAACCGATTGATCGAGTAACACTTCTACTTTGATACGACCCGAATCAACCTGCGGTGTTATGCGTACTTCTTCAATATAACGCGGTTTTGGAACGGGTTCCATCCAGACCGTCTGCCAGATGCCCGAAACGGGTGTGTACCAGATACCTCTTGGACTAAGCAACTGTTTTCCACGCGGTTGTTCACCGGTTGAGGTTGGGTCTGTTACTCCCAGAACCAGTTGATTCTGACCGTCTTTCAGATAATCCGTTACGTCGAATGTGAACGCGTCGGAGCCGCCCGTATGCGACCCAACCAGTCCGCCATTGACCCACAAACTACATTCGTAATCGACGGCTCCGAAATGGAGCAAAACTCGTTGACCGTTCCAGTCGCGTGGAATTGTTACGTTCCGGCGATACCAGAGCCGCTGGTCGGGCATAAGCGATTTCGTCACTTTGGATAGTGTCGATTCTACAGCAAAGGGCACCAGAATCTGGCCCGAAAAACTCGTCGGCATGGGCGCCGTTCGGGACGTAATGGCGTATTCCCACATGCCGTTGAGGTTCTGCCATTGCTGACGTACCATTTGCGGACGTGGGTATTCGCGCCAGGCATTTTCAGGCGTAATCTGCTTCTCCCAACGGCTCATAATAGCGGCAGTACGTGGCGCAGAAGCCGTTACAGATGTAGCGGCAGTTTGTGCTAAACTGTTGATTACGACTGCCCATAGTAGTAACGTAGTAAGAAAGGAAGTTCGAAAAGTAAGCGTCATGGATCTGAAGTTTCGGTTCTGAAAATTATTGTATAGCGTTTTTGTCATGCTGAGGAACGAAGCATCTTAACGTTCCTGAACGAGCCAATTAGGGTACGTTAAGATGCTTCGTTCCTCAGCATGACAAAAAACAGTCTACTAGGGAATAGTAAGTGAATACGTAGCGCCGTTTACTGATTTGTAATTCCCCTACTCTACTTTTTCTTCCCCGGTTTCGGAAATACCTGATGCGCGCTAGCCCATTGTCTCCAGAGATCGGTCAATTGCCGCACTTTGTCGGAATTTTGGGCGGCTACGTCCTTTGTTTCGGATTTATCGTTGGCGAGGTTAAACAGTTGCCACGTAGTATCACGACTGGCCGATACCAGTTTCCAGCCGCCGGAACGGGCGTAACGAGCGCCAAAATGCTCATTGAATAGCGTTTCATGACCCGCGATCTGTTTTCCCTGAAACGAAGACATCAGACTGACGCCAGGTGTAGGCGTAATGGTGTGGCCTTTGAATGTAGCAGGATACGTAGCACCCGCTACGTCGATGAAGGTGCGCATGAAATCCATGACGTGACCTACCTGCGCACTGTAGCTACCTTTTTTTGCCCTGATGCCGGCTGGCCAGAAAGCGACCAGTGGCGTATGTACTCCACCTTCGTATGACTCAGCTTTCCAGAACATATACGGCGTATTTGCTACGTTCGCCCAGCGTTGCCCAATGGATGAATAGGTCGTTTGAGGCCCGGGCATCACTTCTTTTTTTACGTCATACTTAATGCTACGTCCATCACGTGTTTCGCTGGGTCGGTCGAAACCGGGTCCGTAGGCGGCACAGTTTTCGGAGCTGGCACCGTTGTCAGAGAGAAAGAGAATCAACGTATTATCAAGCTGACCTGATTCACGTAGCGTTTTAATGATACGTCCAATGCCCTGATCCATCCGGTCGATCATGGCAGCATGGACGGCCATCGCGTGCGCATCCCAATCTTTATCGGGATTAGACTCCCAGCTTTGCTCCGATTTGAAGCGCTCGGAAAGTTTCGTTTTGGCCGGGTCGATCAGGCCCATTTTCACCATTTTCTGATAACGCGCCTGTCGGATGGCATCCCAGCCCCCTTTGTAGGTGTCTTTGTATTTCGCAATGTCTTCCGGTAACGCATGCAGCGGCCAGTGGGGGGCCGTTTCTGCTACGTACAGAAAGAATGGAGCCGACGATTTTGCATACGATTTGATATACGCCACCGCCGTATCGTTAATGGCGTCGGTATGGTAGTAGTTTTTCGGTACGTTCGTAATGGGTTTGGCGCCACTGACCAGACTGAACGGGTCAAAGAAATCCACTACGCCCCAAATATTTCCGAAATACTTATCAAATCCGCGATTGGTTGGATATTGGTCAATTGGAGCAAAATCGCCGTAATCCTTCTGGTGATTCAACCAGGCCAGTTGTTCTTTCGGATCTTTCTGAACCGTTGTGTTCGATACGTGCCACTTCCCCGACATAGCCGTATTATAACCTGCCGTTTTTAGGACTTCGGCCAACGTAACGGTGTTTTCGGTTAGATGTCCCTGATAACCCGGCTGGTCTTCCAGATCGGTCATTTTACCAATACCCGCCTGATGATTATATAAGCCCGTCAACAAACTGGCCCGCGTTGGACAGCAGCGCGATGTATTGTAAAACTGGGTATATCGGATGCCATTATTAGCCAGATAATCAATGTTCGGCGTATGAATTTCGCCCCCGTAACAACCTAAATCCGAATAGCCCAAATCATCAGCCATGATGAGAATGATATTCGGTCGGGCCGCGTTCAGCGACGTAACAGTCGTATCTTTTGAGCCAAGCCCACTGAAAATCAGAAATACGGCTAAGGCAACTACGGAGCAAACAGAAGCAAAAAATACCTTTTTCATAACATTACGTATTCGTAATCAATCGGTTGTTTTAAAGAAATTCCACTCTTTCGAGAAATCGGCTTTCATGTTGCCTTTTGGGAATACGTAGTGCGAATTGGCCCACGTATTCCATTGCTCGTCAAGTTTTTTAAGTAGCTCAGAATGTTCGCCCGCTACGTTGTGCTGCTCAGTTCGGTCGATTTCCAGATTGTAGAGTTCCCAAGGTTTGCCAATTACACCGACAGCTTTCCAGTTACCGGTTCGAATGGCACGCATGTTTTCGTGCTCCCAATACATGTATTCGTGCTGTTGGCGGGTTCCCTTCGTGAGCACTGGTAGTAGACTTTTCCCTTCCAATGGATGAATTTTCTGTCCTTTTGCTTCGGCTGGATACGTAGCACCACTGGCTTCAATGAACGTAGGCATGATGTCGATCAGGTAGCCCGGTGCGTTTGAAATCCGGCCTTTCTGACCCGTCATTCCTTTCGGATAATGAATGATCAACGGCGTAGCAATACCGCCTTCATAGGAAACATGCTTAAATCCTTTTAACGGCGTATTCGATGCATTCGCCCATACAGCTCCGTAGGAAATGGTTCCTCCTTTGGCCGGATCATTGATATCTGTCGGTTGTCCTCCTCCTAAAATACCCCCTTCCTGACAGGCGCCATTGTCGGAAAGAAACACCAGCAACGTATTATCCAGTTTGCCAGACTTTTTCAGGTAGTCGACCAGTTTGCCGATGTTCTGATCCATGCGCGAAATTTGAGCGGCATAGACTGCCATCCGATAATCCATGTCGCGCTGCTTCGCCGTGTCCTGACCAGCCCAGGCGGGGTAAATTTCCGGCCGTGCCGATAAGCCCCATTTTTCTGATACGATTCCCTCCTTTACCTGTTTGCGAAATCGCTGTTCACGTAACGAGTCCCACCCTTGCCGGTATTTTCCCCGAAATTGCGCAATGTCTTTTTCCAGCGCATGCAGCGGCCAGTGTGGCGACGTAAAAGCCAGATACAGGAAAAATGGATCTTTGTCTTTTTGCTCGGTCAGGTACGTAACGGCATTATCGGTGAAGGCATCAGTCGTGTAAAAGGGTTGCGTTACGCGCTCAACTGGCGCATCATCGATCCAGATACCGCGCAGCTGAATGGGGTCTAGATAACTGCTGGCCCCAGCTAATAAGCCATAGAATCGGTCGAAACCTCGCTGGCGGGGGCGCAAGTCGGGGGTGGCATGACCCAGATGCCATTTGCCGGCCATGTAGGTATGATAGCCAGCCGATTTGAGCACTTCGGCCAACGTAACACAGTTCCGGTTGATTTCGCCCCGATACCCATATACGCCATAATCGTAATCGATGCGGTTGGCTGGCTCTTTGGTCATGTGACCGATACCCGCCTGATGCTGAAACAAACCGGTCATCAAACTGGCGCGGGTTGGGCAGCACCGAGCCGTATTGTAAAACTGGGTAAACCGAACCCCTTGTCTGGCCAGTTTGTCGAGGTTAGGAGTTGGAATTTCCGAACCGTAACAACCCAAATCCGAATAGCCCATATCATCGGCCATAATCAGGACGATATTCGGTCTGGCCGCGTTCGGTCTGGCCGCGTTCGGTTGGGCCACGTTTGGCTTCGTTTTCGGCTGCGCCTGTACCATCAGACACACCAACAGACTCCCAAAAAGAACAACCAGTGTTTTCATAATGAATACTGCGGGAAATGAATAATGAACAATGTAGAATGAATAATGCAATAAGCCGGATACTACCAGTTGTTCATTACGGATTTCTACAAATTATGGTATCTCATTGACCATTATTCATTTCCTTAGTAGCCCGGATTCTGCGTGCAAAGCTTGTTCGCATCGATTTCAACTTGTGGAATCGGAAACAAAGCCCGCTCAGGTTTGGCGTTGGTGATGCCGCGAGCCAGCGCCAGTGAAATAAATGTTCCCTGACGTATCAAATCTTCCCGACGTTTGCCTTCCGCGACAAACTCCCAGCCCCGCTCCCGGAAAATAGCCGTACGGAACGCTTCTTTCGTGGGTGTGTCAGTTGCGGTCAGGTTGGGGATGCCTGCTCGTGTACGTACCTGATTGATCAATGTAAAGGCTTCTGTGCTAGGGCCATTAAGTTCGTTAAGGGCTTCGGCGCGGGTTAAGAGTATATCAGCGTAACGTAGTACCGGCACGTCGGTTCCGCTGTTGTTTCCAACCGTATTGTTGTCCCAATACTTAAAACTACGGGCGTTATCACCGGTCGATAAATCCACTACCTGATCGCTACTGTTGACGTAGCTGGTGCAGATCAGTTGAAGTCGTTTATCAGCAGCCGCATACGAGCTGGTGAACGCGGTACGTAGCCGATACTGGGTCGCGAAGTTCGACATGGTCGATCTGTAGGTGTAGTTCGGAAACTGCGGACTGCTTTTGTACGAAGGTGGCAATGCGCCTGCCTGATACCAGTTGCCAAATGGGTCTTCGGTGCGGCACTGCAACACCAGCATCATTTCTTTGTTGCTAGTACCCTCATTTTCAATCCGGAACAGATTTACAAAATTTGGATTTAGTGAATAATAGTTGAAATCCATCACGGCTTTGGCAGCGTCGGCCGCTTTCTGCCACTGCTTGGTATTCAGGTAAAATTTGGCCAGAATACCATTCGCGTTGCCCTTGTTCAATCGGCCATACGCTTCTTCTTTCCCGGGGTCGGGCAAATCGGGAATGGCCTGCGTGAGTTCCATTTCGACAAACGTTTTCATCGCATCGTCTGTCGCACGGGCCAGATCGGCGGGTTGCGTCGTCGAGGTACGTAGCGGAACAGTACCAAAAAAGTTATACAAATTGGCGTATGCCTGCGCCCGAAGTGCCCGTGCTTCAGCCCGATATAGTTTTTTATTCGCGTCGGACGTAGTAACGTTGGCGATGTTTTCGATTACCCCGTTGGCGTCGCGAATGGACCGGTAATTCGGTCCCCACATATCGTCATTGAACGTACCTAGCGACGGGTCCCAGGTGAAGTTGATCAACGTAATGAGCTGCCCGTTTTCGGCTCCGCCGGTGTTGAATCCCATGTCGGTACAAACCTCGGAATCATTGATCACGTAGCGTGAGTTCGACTGGGTTTGCTCCTGCGCGTAGGCCGAAAACAGCAGCGATTTGATACCGCTTTCGGAAGTCAGTACGTTCCCCGGCGAAAACTCAGATTTTGGGGTTACCTGCAACGCTTCTTCGCAGGACGAGAGCGCCAGCAAGCGACCGGAAAGGAGAATATAATTGACGATTTTTTTCATGAATAAATAAGGTTATGCCCGACGATTTCGATACGTTCAGAACTGTAAGTTCAGACCAGCGGTAAACGTGCGGGTGAGCGGGTAGGTATTATAGTCGATACGTAAAATGTTGTCGCCGAGCGCATTGGCCGCCGGATCAGCACCTGAATACTTCGTGAACGTAGCGAGGTTCTGCCCATTGACGAAGACTGACGTCCCGCTAACGTAGCGATTGGCAGGCAGCGGCAATTTATACGACAGGCGAATGGACTGAAGCCGCAAATAGGAAGCATCTTCCACCGTTTTGTTCGTCACCTGACGTTGCCCTTGTACGTCGTTCGGCAGGAACGAAGGGTAATCATTGGTCGGGTTCGTCGGTGTCCAGCGATTCAGGTAGGGAACGGCCAGTTTGTTACGTCGGTAATCGACCGGATAATACGAATCGACCAGACTACTGTTCAGCATTTTAGCCCCGCCAGAACCTTCGAAAAACACGTCCAGAATAAGCCACTTATAGGATACGCTGGTGTTGAACCCGTAGTAAAAATCTGGCAGCGATTTACCAAGTATGACCCGGTCACTGGCGTTAATGATTTTGTTGCCGTCCAGATCGCGGTATTTCAGGTCGCCGGGACGAACGCCACTCTGCGCCTGCCCGAAATCATCACCCGTTTGCCAAACCCCATCGACCAGGTAGCCGTAGAATGAACCGATGGATTCGCCCGGTTTCAGAATGCTAACCTGCCCGATACTGCCCGGGCCAGAGCCAATCGACTGACTCACATTACCCAGACTCAGCACCTGGTTTTTCAACGTAGTGATGTTGAAACCGGCATCGACACGAAAATCTTTATTGTCGACAACGACGCCTTTCAGCGCAAATTCTAACCCCGTATTTCGCATACTGCCGACGTTCTCCGTGCGACTTCCAAAACCCGTACTGGCTGGCTGTGGAATATCATAAAGTAGATTGGATGTTTTACGATTGTAATAATCCAGACTACCTGTTAGCCGGCCGTTGAAAAAGCCAAAATCCACACCAATATCAGCCTGTACCGCCGACTCCCACTGTAAATCCGGGTTGGCGCTACGTGAGGGTTGTAATGAACTGACTTTGTTTCCATTAAATACTGCGTTACGTCCGGCTGAATACGTTGAGAAATAGAGGTAATTGGCCGTTGGCTGGTTCCCTGTTACTCCGTAGCTAGCCCGCAATTTCAACTCACTGATTACCCGATTATTTTTCAGAAAATCCTCGTCGTGAATCCGCCAGGCCACTGCCGCCGAGGGGAAATAGCCAAACCGCTTGTTTGGGCCGAAACGAGCCGAACCATCCGCCCGCATCGACGCCGTAATCAGATATTTGCCCAGAAACGCATAATTGACCCTTCCCAGAAATGACACCAGTTTATTCTCCTGCCGACCACTGCTCACGCCATTTAACGTATTGTCGCCTGTTCCCAGCGCATCGAACGTCAAATCAGGTAGCGCGAACGAACGGGAATTAGCAACCAGCGAGCTGGATGTGTAGCGTTCATACGTCGAACCAATCACCGCCGAAATCCGGTGATTTTTAAACTCTTTATTGTAGTTCAGTGTACCTTCAGCCAGATAATAGCCACGTTTCCCATCGCGTACATCGGCGTATCCGTTGTACGACAATCCCGTCAACGTAGTGGGATCAATCCAGAAATACCGTTGATTATCATTCAAATCGACGCCCACCCGAACTTTGGCTGATAACGAGGGGATTAGAAAATACTCGGCATACACATTGCCAAATGTCCGATACGTATCGCCCATGCCGTACTGACCATTGATCACAGCCAGCGGATTGTCCATCGGCGCCATCAGCGGAGAGCGGTAAAACGACCCATCGGCATTGTACGGCGGTGCAGTAGGGTCGTAGTTCTGAGCCATGTAGAGCGCACTGGCGTTGTCGTTCAGACCTACGCCGGTAGCGTTGTAATAGTCTCGCGTGTAGGCAGTTGTCAGGCTAATCCCTACGTTGTACTTCGAAGCGACACCGTTCTCTACGTTCACGCGGGCGTTGTACCGACGCGTGCCGGATTTCAGCATAATCCCATCCTGATTGAAGTAGCCCACCGACATGTAGTATTTCGTATTGCCCCCTGCCCCACTAAACGACAGGTCGTGCGACTGAATCGGCGCATCACGTAGCAACAAACTCTGCCAATCGGTATTGGCGTTGGTATCCGTCACTTTGGGGGTAGTCAGTTTTCCGAGATCGATGATTTCGTTGATGGCTTTCGTGTATTCTTCGCCCGTCATAAACCGTTGCGTATGAGCCACTTTCTGAACACCATACGTACCATTGTATTCCACTTTCAGTTTGCCATCTTTTCCTTTTTTCGTAGTGATTATGACCACCCCATTTGCGCCCCGCGACCCGTAAATAGCCGATGCCGACGCATCTTTCAAAATCTCAATCGACTCAATATCAGCCGGATTCAAACTGTTCAATGGTGTGCGATTATTTGGATTGTTGGTCGTTCCGCCCGCGCTGGCTGAACCAATCGCCGTTCCATCATTCACGGGCAATCCATCCACTACATAGAGTGGGTCATTGTTGCCGGTAATCGACGTAATACCACGAATCTGAACGCTCATCGTCGCGCCCGGTTCGCCACTTTTCTGATAAATCTGTACCCCCGGCGACCGCCCCTGTAACGTCTGTTGCAGGTTCACATTCGTGCCCCGCGTTAAATCCTGTGCTTTGAGCGACGTAACAGAACCTGTGAGATCGCTTTTACGAACGGTACCATAGCCCACAACCACCACTTCGTTCAGCGACTGGTTATTTTCTACCAATTGAACATTGATTTCAGAACGATTATTTATCCCCACTTCCTGCCCTACGTAGCCCACATAGGAAAAAACCAGTACTAATGTTGATGCACCGGCTGCCGGTTCAGGAATACTGAGTTGATAACGACCGTTGGCATCTGTCGTTGTACCGCGATTTGTACCTTTCACAACGACGCTTACTCCAGGCAATGTCGCTCCATTATCTGAGGCAGTTACAGTTCCAGTTACTGGAATATCGACTGGAACAGGGGTTACCGACGTAGTAGATTGAGAAGTTAAGCCCGTATCGAGCCTGTTATTATCGGGCAAGCGCTGCTCAGTGGGTTGCGTTGCTGGCAATTTAGCATCGTCGGTAGTGTGCGCTGGTTTCTTATTCAGAACAACCCACGTGCCCGTTTTCACCTGCTTATAACGCAGACTAAACGGCCTCAGCACCCGACTCAGCGCATTTTCCAGCGACGTACTGCCCGTCAACACATCGGCCGGAACGGTCAGATTAGCGATGGTTCGGTCTTCAAACAAAATATCGGTTTGGTATCGCGATTTGAGGTCGTTCAGTACGTCGATCAGCCGGCGAGTAGTAATGGCCGGAAGTGTTGTACGGTTCTGTTGCCGAACCATGGCCAATGTCTGGCTGCTGGCGGGGTGGAGTCCGCCCAGCAACGCGCCAGCGAGCAAAACAGGCAACGTAGTAGCATGTAAGCGTAAGAGCATATACGTAACGAGAGAAAATGTTCGAGAGTGAGCGGGTTATTCGAAAAAAGTGACGGTATTATCTTTCTGCTTATAATTGATTTCCAGCAGTTCAGCCACTACCTGAAGAAATTCATCGGCATTACGGGCCTCGAAAGAACCCGTCACGGTTCGTGTAGCTAACTCCTTGTTTTTCAGCACTACGCGCAGGTTATACGTATCGCGCAGGAGTTCGGCAATTTCCCGAACCGTAGTGTGATTAAAGACAAACCGGTGTTCGCGCCAGACCGTGCTTATTTCAGGCTGCGTCGTATGACTTTGCCGCAACTGACCTGACGGGTCCACACTCACCGCATCGCCCGGTTTCAGGCGGAGTTGGCGAACGGCTCTGGTTTTACCAGTATAATTAAGCTGGATAGCACCCTTACTCAACACCACTTTGGTGCCACCCGGCCGGTCTGATACGTTGAATTCGGTACCTAGCACCACTACGTCGACACCGCGATTGGTATGCACCACAAAACGCTGGTTTGTTGCAGTATGCTGAACCGTGAAAGCAGCTTCCCCAGTCAGCCAGACGGTCCGGCTCTTTTGGCCGAAACCAAAGCGCGGCACACGTAGCGTCGAATGCGCATTGAGCGTTACGTGTGAGCCATCCGATAACGTCAACGGGCGGGTTTCGCCGTAGGCGGTTTCGATGGTCTGGTAAAGCCAATACGTTCGGCTGGCATATAAACCGCCGAGCAAACACAGCAGTACAGCAGCCGCTACCAGCCAGCGTGGTTGCGCAAACAATGGTCGAATAATAGTGGGCTGTTGGGTTTCCGTTACGTGGTGCTGGGCATCTTCCCAGGTATCGATTCGATTGTTAAGGTTTTGGAAGGCAGTGTCTTCGTCTGCCAGATATTGCAGGTGCTGCTGTTCCCATTCATCGAGCCAGGCAACGTACTGCGTCTGATTGGCAGGTTCCCGCAGCCAGTCGGCAATCATCGTCCGCTGAAGGGCTGTCGAGCGACCCGCAAAGTGCTCAAACAGCGTATCTTTTATATTTGTCGATTTCATTTCATAACGATTTGATGCGCCGGAACCGGAAAGCTCGGCGGGGTGAAAGGTTGACCAGAAGCCAGTATCACCAACCAGCAGAATAGCCCCAGATGGAGGGTCTGACGAAGTTGCGAAAGTGCCCGACTCAAATGGGCTTCTATGGTTTTTGGCGAAATCTGAAGTTCTTCAGCGATTTCGCGATGCTTTTTACCTTCAAACCGACTCATCACAAACACACGCTGGCACTGTGGCGGCAAGGCACGTACCGTTTCTTCAATACGTTGAGCAAGCTCGGTATACTGAAGTAGTTGTTCCGGGTCGAGTGCTACGTCGGCATCGAATTGTTCCGTTTCGGTTTCGGCGAGAATGGGCTCCTGACGAAATTCCTGCCGCAGATGGGTGTAAGCCCGTTTGCGTACAGCCGCATACAGATATGCCTGATACGTAGTGGTAATGTGCAGGTGAACGTGATTTTTCCAGAAGCTGAAAAACACTTCGCTGACCAGATCTTCGGCAACGGTGCGCGAATGCACAAACCGCACCGCCTGACTGCATAAGTTTCGGTAATATCGTCGGAACAGCAGTTCGTACCCGTGTCGGGCATCTTCAACGAAAGCCTGCCGAATCAGAAATTCGGTATCGACCACGAGTGGTTCGCTTACCTGTTTTCGGAAGGGGTTGGCAGGGTCAGGTTTTTGGGGTAAATTCTCGGCCATCGGCAGACACAAACAAGTGTGTTTATTACTAAGTCCGAAGAACCCGCTTTATCCCTTAGTCAATTCGCAGATTTTTTTGATTATTTCAATCGCTCGTCAATCCGAACCAGTGTTAGCTTACATTGCTCGCTTTTATTTTAACGGGAATACTGTCGAAGCCCCAAGCGTAAGCAATAAACTGTGAATGAATTAGTTAATCGCATTATTCACGTCATTTCATTGTTCCATCGCCCCTGACGCCCGCAATTACGACGATGGACGATAGCACAACGACCAGCACGGGAATCCCCTCCCGAAAACCCAACAGGCGCAGGTCTTCGGGGATATTGAGGTAAAGCAGAATAGTTACCAAGCCCCGTGGAGCCAGCCAAAGCAAAGCCCCGGCCGTCCCCCGATACGTTAGCCGGAGCGTTACCCATCGCCAGGCCAGAATAACCATGATAAATAAGGCGCTGACAATCAGGGCGTCCGTATTGATTAAATCGCTGGGCACGGCGGCATAGCCCAGTATCAGAAAAAAGAACGTACGAACCACAAACGCGCCTTCGGCAGTCAGGTTTTTGAGTTGATCAAGTTCCTTCTCGAACAAATCGTTCTTCAGAATCTCACTCAATCGGCCCCGGATAAATAATTCGGTATTGTTCAGAAACAGGCCAAAAATCAGAATTAATAGCAGCGACGACAGGTGGTTTATTTCGGCCAGTGCATACACCAGAAACAGCACTGAAATAATGGGCAGAAATTTGATGCGGTGGTTGATGCGGCTAATCAGATAAAGCAATAAAAAGCAGCAAGCCAGCGAAATCAGCGCCATTACCAACGTATCGCGGGTAAACGACAGTACGGCCCCAAAAATTGATTCGCGGCTCAGTAGCAGAAAATTATACGCCATAATACCCAGAATACTGGCAAACGCCGATTCATAAATGGCAAAGTCTTTCTGATTATCTGACAGGTTGGAAATGCTCTGCACGGTTACTGTACTGCTGATGATGGAAAAGGGAAGTGCGGCAACCAGGCAATGGTAGAACGAATCATTCAGGAGCAGATACAGCATGGTCGCCATAATCAACGTACCACCCATCATCGAGAGCAGCGACGCCATCAACGAGCGTCGAATCAGGCTTAATCGGTCGCCGTGGAGTTCAAGATCGAGGCCCCCTTCCAGCACAATCAAAATCAGTCCGAGGGTGCCGAGAATGGGTAAAATGGCGTTGATATAGGGAAGTTGAACACCAAAATAGTCGGTTGCCTGCCGGGTGAGCATCCCCATCAGCAGCAATAACAACACCGACGGGGTTCTGAAGCGACTGCTGAACAGGTCGAACGCGTACGAAATCAATACCGACAAACTGAGAATAATAATCAGAATGGAGGAATCCATGGAGTTTGTCGGTGTATTCAGTCGTTAGTCATTAGTCGTCAGTCGATAGAGCTATATTATTGACAGACGACTAATGACTAACGACTATTTTTTAGCATAATAATACAGATTTGTCGACGAGGCATTAGCGCGCTCACTAATGGTAAAATAGCCTTTTCCGTCTTTGTCGAAACAAACGGCTTCGCCCTGCGGCTCGACCCGATACGGCAAAAGGCGGCTAGTGCCTTTTTGCAGGGCATCGGCAACGGATTGGCCAGCTTCGCGTTTCCAGTATCTGATTTCGGTGTAGGAACGCACTATAATTTCACTCCCATCGGGCGAAATAGCGGCTCCCGTTACAAAAGTCATAGGTATTTCTCCCCAGGCCGTGGCGGTGGCTACTTCGTTGATATTCTGTGGATAAGGAAGGCTGTAGAGATGCACGTTCTCCTCCCGTTTCGAGATAATATAAATGTCTTTCGTCTGTGGATCAACAAACATGGCTTCGGCATCGCGAGCGCCATCCGGGTACTTAAAGTTAATCCGCTCGGCGTCGGTGATGGCGGTTTGCAACGTAGCAGGTTCAGACATGCGGTAAATCTGACAGAGCACATTCTGCCCCAGGTTATCGCCGATTTCGCCAATATAGATGTAGTTCGTACCGTCTTTCGGCCCCGGCCCAATGGCCATTTCTTCCCAGTCGCGGTTATCGAATCTTGGGATCTTAATCGTACCCTTTACCTTACCGTCATGCCCCAGCAGTGACAATTCAGCCGGACTACCACTATCCTGATTAATCCAGAGATTTCCTGGCATACTCCAGCTATCGGCCATCCCCGACGCTTCATCAACCGAACCAGCAGCAACGGCGGTAACTGTGGGGTCCGCAAACTCCACCGAATTAACCCCAACATTCGTTAGCTTACATGAGGCCAGTACCAGACCATAAACCAGCAAAACAAAATAACGCATTTACAATTCCAGTTGATTCAGTTGTCAAAGTAACGAATTGATAGGCATATAATGATGGATAGCTTTGGAAGAAAGCTATTAATCGGCGATTTTCTGTGCATTAGATTTTACTCAGGCAGGAAACCACAGAATGACCAATGCCTAAACGTAGCAGATTTTATCAGTTTTAGAAGCACTTTAATTGGAGCACTACGTAACAAAAGTAACATACTGGTCTCTCAGATCTCGCATTTTATACTAATCAGTTACTACGTCCGCAACTCGCTACGTTGACGGTTGAACGTAGCGTTGGTTAGTTTTTAATAAGTTGATGCTTTACTACGTATTAGCTTTTGAAACCGAATAATTGCCAAAACTAATTTTCTCCTATTTATGAAAACCCCTTTGTTTGTTTTATCTATTTCGCTTCTGCTCGGCCTTTGCCTCAGCTTTACTACTCATCTGCCCGCCGATGGGTGGGTCAGCCTATTCGACGGCAAGACGTTTACCGGCTGGAAGATCACCGAGGAAAGTCCGGGTACATTTGCCATTCAGGATGGAGCCATTGTGGTGAACGGCCCACGTGCGCACCTGTTCTATGACGGTCCGGTAGGGAATCACGATTTCAAGAATTTCGAATGGAAAGCGCAGGTGAAAACGATGCCAGGTTCTAACTCGGGCATGTTTATCCATACAGCGTATCAAGCTTCCGGCTGGCCTTCTAAAGGCTATGAGATTCAGGTAAATCAGACGCATACCGACTGGCGCAAAACCGGCAGCGTATACGGTTTACAGGACGTAAAAGAAACGTTTGTGAAAGATGATGAGTGGTATACCGAACACATCATTGTGCAGGGCAAAAAGGTGATTATCAAAGTCAATGACAAGGTTATCAACGACTATATGGAGCCTGACAGTATCAGCAATTCCAGCAAACCCAAGAAATTAAGCCACGGCACAGTTGCTTTACAAGGCCACGACCCCAAAAGCAAAGTGTTCTACAAAGACATTATGCTGAAAGTGTTGCCGGACTAGTTTTAAAGCGCGAAAGAATGAAAGCGTGAAAGAGCGAAAAGCAGACGCAAGCTGTTTTTCGCTCTTTCACGCTTTCATTCTTTCGCGCTTTATCTAAACTTCATAATACTATAATTATTCGATTGCAACAGGGCTGGATTCCCCATAGCCGCGCTGATTTCACCGATGCGGGCATTCAACGTGAAAACTCGGGCATTAACCACTACGTTGGTAGTAGCCTGCGAATAGCCATCGGTGTCGAATTTTACGATGGAGGCCGTCTGCCAGTTGTCCGTGCTACGTACCTGCGCGACTCTACTCCCACTGCCCGTCACTACGTATAAATCGCCGTTTAACAGCGTTAGACCATCGCCGGGCAGGCTGGGCAGGCCACCTACTTCTGAAATTGCATTATTGTTCTGCAAATCCACTTTATACAGCTTTCCTGCGCCTGTATTCGCCACAATCAGGTAACCATTGGAGTGATACACAATGCCGTTCAGGCCGAACGTAGCACTGGCAAAGCGCGGATCGTTGACCAGAATACTAGCCTGCCCGCTCGACGTTACTCTATAAATGACCGGCGCAAAGGAATCTGTTACGTACACCGTTCCGTCGGGCTGAATGGCCAAATCGTTGGCAAAATGATTAACCCCCGGCAGCAAATCATCGAGATCGGTACGTCGCTCTAATTGACGGCTGTTGATATTGAACACCAACAATTCGGCTGTTCTTCTCGTGGTAGCTGGTGAGCTTTTACTCGATACGCCCTGATCGCCGTTGCAAACGAAGATACGTCCGTCAGCTACCTTTACACCAACACCAGCAATCAGTTCGGGAGGAGTTATCAAATCGGCGTAGTTTCCGTTGATGTCCACTGTACCAATTTTTCCCTGCGTGAGAGACGTAATAATAAAGCGGTCCAATTGGGCGGAGTAAGCGATCCCTTCGGGGTACTGCCGTTGAGCAATGAACTCAATACGGTCGGGAAATGAAGCATTTGGGCTGAGCCGGTGGTCTTCGCAGGCAGTCAGGCATAAGGCAGCAAAGCCTCCCAGCAGACAGGAAACGTAGCGTGTTTTCATAAACATTGAGGGAAGTTGAAACAATGACTGATTCAGAGGTAATTAAACAGCCTGTTCCTTTAATTTGTTTTTAATCTATGGCAGAGGGTATAGGGGCAGGGGAAGTAGCGCTTACCCCCTGCCCTTAGCCTTATGCCCCACGCTATTTAAACTGCTGAATACTATACTCGCTGGCTTGCAATTGGGCCGGATTTTTGGCTGCTACGGCTGCGCTCACTTCGCCAATGCGCGCGTTGAGCGTGTAAATCTGGTCGCCCACTAGTACGTTGGTCGTAGCCTGGTCGTAGCCTAGTGAATCACTTTTAACAATGGTAGCGGTTTTCCAGCTATCGGTGCTACGTAATTGGGTCACTCGTTTCCGATTATTCACTACGTATAAATCATTGTTGAACAGCAGCATACCATCTCCACTGGGCAGGTTTACGCCGGTGATTTCGGTGATGGTGCTGGTCGCTAAATCGATTTTAAAGAGTTTGCCTTCATTGGCTTTCGATACAATCAGAAATTTTTCGGGGTGATAAACAATGCCGTTCAAATTAACGCCGGTGCCCGTAAACAGGGGTGATTCCACGAATTTAAAAGCCAGTTGATTCGCGTCGGCAGGCACTTTGTAAATGATGGGCGCAAATGAATCTGTTACGTAGGCGTTGCCCTCGGGATCGAAAGCCAGATCATTGGCAAAATGATTGACGCCTGGTACCAAAGCGGCCAAATCGATATGCCGTATGTTTTGCCCCGTAGTTAAATCATAAATAAATAACCCCGCTGTTTTAAGGGCCGTTTTGTCCGTACTCTTCACCGAAACGCCCTGATCGCCATTGCAGACGTACAATTGATTACCCCAAATCTTCATGCCAATAGCACTGATCAGCATAGGGTCATCTTTTATAAAATCTTCATACCGACCATTCTGATCAACAGTGCCGACTTTGCCCTGTGTAATGGAACTGACCAGGAACTTATCAAGACGGCTCGAAAACGTAATGCCCTCAGGGTATTGGCGGCTGGCAGAGAACGTAATACGTTCGAGAATCGTTGGCGCACTGAAATCCGGGTCGGCAGTGTTACATGACGTAACGAGCAAACCGAGTAGAACAAGCTGGGCTGGACTAGTAAGGAAACGGTTCATGGCGATAAAAGCAGACGAAAAACAGATGCAAAGAAAGGCGTAAATCGGCCTGATACGTTCGGACTGATGCATTAAAAACTATCTGTTCGCTTTTGAGTTTAATGAACAGACGAATTTTATACCGTTATGAAACATTTCACCACCCTGACCGAAGCCATGGAAGACCTGCGTGGTCGTGGATATACCCATGAGTTTGGCCCCAAGAAAGATTATCTGGAAGAGAAAAGCACCGAAACTAAGCTGAAAGGCGAGGATTTCAACGTCGATGAATTTCACCGGTTCGAAGGCACTTCCGACCCTGGTGACGAAATGACGCTATATGCTATCACGGCCTCAAACGGCATGAAAGGCGTATTCGTTTCGCCACAGGGAACGTATTCCAACGAAGTGTCGCCCGAACTGATGGCGAAGTTTAACGTTAGCGATCGTGCACACGTAAATACCGATGGCGCGGTTCAACCGATTGACCATCACGAAACTACGCACTAATTATTTCTCGGAAATTTGCAAGGAAATCACCCGGAAGATGTCAAATTTTCCGGGTTTTTGACTATCTTTGCGGCCTTTACAAAAAAGCGTTCTTTATCGTATTGATACCCCATGAAGTTATCCGAATTCAAATTTGATTTACCCGACAGTCTTATTGCCAAGTACCCGGTAGAGCGGGGTGAATCGCGGTTGATGGTTGTTGACCGGAAAACCAAAACCATAGAGCATAAGAAGTTTTCGGATATGCTAAGTTATTTCGACGATGGCGACGTAATGGTTATCAACAATACCAAAGTTTTTCCGGCGCGATTATACGGCAATAAAGAAAAAACAGGTGCCAAAATCGAGGTCTTCCTTCTGCGCGAACTAAACCGGGAAATGAAACTTTGGGACGTACTGGTTGATCCTGCCCGCAAAATTCGCGTTGGAAATAAACTGTATTTCGGCGACAGCGATCTGGTTGCCGAAGTCATCGATAACACTACGTCGCGTGGCCGCACTATTCGATTCCTGTTCGATGGCAATCATGAAGAATTCATGAAAGCTGTTGACGAACTGGGCGAAATGCCGATTCCACGCGAAATAAACCGGGAAGCCGAAACCGCTGACCGTGATGATTACCAGACCGTTTTCGCGCAGCATATTGGCGCGGTTGCCGCTCCAACGGCTGGTCTGCACTTCACCCGCGCCATGATGAAACGTATGGAAATCAAAGGCATACACTTTGCGCCCATTACGTTGCACGTAGGACTTGGCACCTTCCGTCAGGTTGACGTTGAAGATTTGACCAAGCACAAAACTGATTCCGAAAATTACCGCATTCCTGAAGATGCCGCTCAAACGGTAAACACCGCACTCGATGCTGGCAGAAAAGTTTGCGCCGTCGGTACTACGTCATTGAAAGCTATCGAATCATCGGTATCGGCCAACAGTCGGCTGAAACCTGTTGAAGGCTGGACGGATAAGTTTATTTTCCCGCCCTACGATTTCAAAATCGCGAATGCACTGCTCACCAACCTGCACCTGCCCGAGTCGATTCTGATTATGATGACCAGCGCTTTTGGCGGTCACGACCTTATCAAACATGCCTACGAGGTGGCTATCAAGGAGAAGTATCGTTTCTTCAGCTATGGCGACGCGATGTTGATTTTGTAAGTCGAAAGTCATCAGTCAATAGTCGTTAGTGAATGTTAACTGATGGCGGGTTTATAACTTAGATACTTTATTTTTGAGGGGTCGATTGACCCCTTTTTTTATGTACTATTCCGCAATCTAATGACTCACGACTATCGACCGGCGACTTCTTTTGCCATCATTGTGGCTGGTGGAAGTGGTAGCCGAATGAAATCCGACGTACCAAAACAGTTTTTGAAACTGGGAAATAAACCCATTCTTCAACACACGCTCGAACGGTTTCTGGACGTAGTATCCGCGTCTCAAATACGATTGGTTTTGCCCGGCCGGGAAATAGCACAGTGGAAAAAACTTTGCGAGGAACACCATTTTCACACAGAAATCCCAATAGTGACCGGAGGAGCCAGTCGGTTCCAATCGGTACGTAACGGGTTGGCGGCAATTTCGGCATCGGATGGTTTGGTGGCTGTACACGATGGCGTTCGGCCGTTTGTTACGGCCGATATTATTCGAAATGGTTTTGAGACGGCCGCTCATACTGGTTCAGCTGTTACGTGCGTTCCGGTAAAAGATTCAGTACGTATTGTCGCTGGTGATGGAACCAGTCAGGCTGTTGACCGAAGTATGTATCGTTTGGTGCAGACTCCACAGACGTTTCAGCTAAACCTGTTTCGGCAGGCATTCCAGGTTGAAGAGCAGTCCTTTTTCACCGACTGCGCCAGTGTTATGGAATATGCCGGTTTTTCGATTACGTTGATTGACGGAGCGTATGAAAATATCAAGATTACGACTCCTGATGATCTTCGTCTGAACCTGGATTTAGCGGATTGATGGATTAATAGGATTGTCTGAACCTGGATTTAACTGATTTGAGGATTTACACGATTTTGCTTCCTCAATTTCAGAATAAATGCGTCGAAAAAGCGAAAAACAAAATCGTGTAAATCCAAAAATCTGCTAAATCCCGCCGGGTTGCCGGTGCAATTCAGATGCCAACCCGCTTCCCTCCCGATTACTACATCAACGGCATTCTCGATGGCGACCGGCTTCGGCTGAGTCGGGCCATTACGTTGATTGAAAGTCGTCGGGTGGATGATCAGGAACTGGCTCAGAACGTATTGGAAGCTCTTTTACCTAAAACGGGAAATTCGATACGTATCGGCATTACGGGTGTACCGGGCGTAGGAAAAAGTACGTTTATTGAAGCCTTTGGTACGTATCTGACCACGTTGGGAAACAAACTGGCTGTACTGACCATTGATCCAACCAGCCAACGATCGGGGGGGAGTTTGTTGGGTGATAAAACCCGTATGGAAACGCTGTCGATGAATAGTAGTGCCTATATACGACCGTCTCCGGCGGGCGATTCGCTGGGGGGTGTGGCGCACCGTACTCGCGAGACCATGCTCCTTTGTGAAGCCGCCGGATTCGACGTAATACTTGTTGAAACCGTTGGTGTTGGGCAATCGGAGACGGTGGTGCATGGGATGGTCGATTTTTTTCTGTTGCTGATGCTGGCGGGCGCTGGTGACGAATTACAAGGCATGAAACGCGGCATTATGGAACTGGCTGATGCGCTGGCGATAACGAAAGCTGACGGCGAGAACGTATCAGCGGCTACCCGCGCACGTGTTGAGTACCAAAATGCATTGCACCTTTTTCCGCCAACCGATTCGGGTTGGATTCCGCCCGTGCTTACCTGCTCAGCCCTTACAAATGTTGGTATTATTGACGTTTGGCAAACGGTTCAGACGTATCAACAGCTTACTACGCAGAATGGCAGCCGGGTGCTACGTCGGCAGGAGCAGCAATTGACCTGGTTTCGATCTTTGCTACGTCAGGGCTTGGAACGACAATTTTATGAGGAACCAAATTTGCATCAGCAACTCCTTGCATTAGAGGCACAGATACGTAGTGGTACGTTATTGCCCGCTCCTGCCGTGCAGAAACTGCTACGAAGTAATCTCCATTCGCGTTAGAGTTAGCGTTTTTTTGCTTTTGTACGTATGCATAAACTTTTAGGGTTATTGACCTTTTTCATGGCTGTGCAAACGGTACGTGCCCAGCGCGATACAACCATTACACTTTCAGCCATAGGTGGCCTGAAATTCAATCAGACCAGAGTAATTATCAAGCCCAATACCCGTCTGAAACTCGTTCTTCAGAACAAAGACGATATGGCGCATAATCTGGTTGTAACGCGCCCAAATTCACGATTTCGGGTCGTTGAATTTGCGCTGGCTCTGGGCGACAAAGGCCCAGCTCAACACCACGTTCCAGTAATGGATGAAGTACTTGCGCATACCGTGAGCGTTGAACCCGGCAATACTGACTCACTGCATGTTACGTTGCCTGAGGGATCGTACCCTTTTGTTTGCACATATCCAGGACATGGTTCGCTGATGTATGGTATTATCTACGCCACCAACGAGCCTAAGCGCCTGCCTCCCGTTGCTGAGGATATGAACATACCAAACCCAAATCGAACAGCAGAGACGGCACATGCGAATCACCGGGCAACGACCTCCGGGCATCCGTATACAATGAAACTTCCGGCTGTTTATCGCACGTTTATGCCCGATTGCGGTCCGGCGGCAATTGCGGTGGGGCTTCCCGGTCCTGATGGTGGTCAGTCGTACGTGTTTGATGCCGGCCAGTGTCGATTGCGTTACGCCTGGTCGGGTGGTTTTGTCGACAATACTGAGCAATGGGATGGCAAAGGCCAGCGGCTGACGAAGGTGGTTGGCGAGATTTATTATCGCGATAAGGGCCGTTTTCCGTGGCGCATAGGTAACGGTGAGCCACAGCCCCATTTTAAAGGGTATCGGCTAGTGAATCGGTATCCTGAATTTCACTACGTTGTAAATGGCGTCGATTTTCGCGAACTAATCAAACCATTACCCACTAAGCGCGGCCTTATTCGGGCATTTACGCTAACTCCATCAAAACAGGACGTAACGTTTCTGGCTGATGCACAACCCGGAATCGAGTTAAAATCATCGGTTGGCCGCTTTGAAAATGGAGTGCTACGTTTGCCAGCCGGAACCAGACAATTTACGCTAACCATCGAAACGAAATAACCGTCTAATTTTTCATGTTCGCTTCGCTCCTATTATCTACTTTTCTTTGGTCGGCTTCACCGGCGGATACCATTTCGGATTATTACGAGATTGAGGATATTCCAATGCCGACGGGCTTGGTGGCCGAAACAGGTGGCATTACGTTTCTGCCCGATGGTCGGCTGGCAGCCTGCTTTCACCGGGGTGAGGTGATGCTTTACAATCCCAAAACTAAAACCTGGAAACTTTTTGCAGAAGGGCTGCATGATCCGCTGGGGGTTCTGGCAGTAAGTAACAAGGAGTTGATTGTGATGCAACGCCCAGAACTCACCCGCCTGACCGATACCGACGGCGATGGTGTTGCCGATCAATACACGACAGTGACCGACCAATTTGGTATGTCAGGTAATTACCATGAATTCGCATTTGGGCCCGTTCGTGATGCCAAAGGCAATTTATACATTAGCCTGAACACAGCTTCAAACGGAGCCAGTATTCGCAATGAAGTACGTGGTCAATATGATGAACTGGGAAGGAAGGGGCGCATGTATGCGTGTGTACCGTATCGCGGGTGGGTCTTGCAGATTACGCCCGATGGAAAAATGAAACCGTATGCTTCCGGTTTTCGGTCGCCGAACGGGATGGGATTCGATGCGCAGGGGCGACTTTACGTGAGCGACAATCAGGGCGACTGGCTGGGCACCAGCAAGTTATATCACGTAGAAGAAGGTAAATTTTACGGGCACCCAACTAGTCTGGTATGGCGGTCTGGCTTCCCGGACATCGACCCGTTGACATTACCCGTCCGTACGCTCGATAGCATGCGTACCGTAGAAAGTTTCGCTTTTCCGCATGAATTTATGGCTCATTCACCAACGCAGCCCATACTGGACAATACGGGTGGGAGATTTGGTCCCTTTGCCGGTCAGTTGTTTGTCGGGGAAATGGATTTTCCGCATCTGCTACGTATCCTGCCAGATGAAGTGGGTGGGCAGATGCAGGGAGCCTGCGTCCCGTTTCTCGAAAAAGCAGGTTCAAACGGCGTACCACTACGTATCGGCAACAACCGGCTGGCTTTCGCTCCCGATGGAAGTTTGTATCTCGGTAAAGCCGATCACGGCTGGCTTGGTGACCGAGGTATCCAACGTATCAAGTATAAACCGGGTAAAGTTCCGCTCGATATTCTGGCAATGAAACTCACGCCAACTGGTTTTGCTTTAACGTTTACGGAGGCTCTTGATGAGAAAACTGCCCAGGATCTGGCGAACTATCGTTTTCGCAGCTACTACTACGAGTACCATCAAGCTTACGGTTCCAAACAGATAGACGTACAGACCGTCAACGTAACAAGTGCTACGTTGTCCGCCGACCGCAAAACCGTATCGCTGAAAGTAGCAGAATTGAAACCCAGCCGTATTTACGAACTAAATTTAGGCGATCTCAGATCTGGAAACGGGCAGAAAAAAATATTGAGCCGGTCCGTGTGTTATACACTGAACCGGCTCAATATCTGAAACGGCTCAGAATTACGCGTTCCCTAATGTTCGTTCGGGTTCGTTGGCGCGGGTGGCTGGTACGTTCTCCGTGCCTCCTTCCTGACTCCAGTCGGTTTCTGTTACGTTGGTAGTGTCGTCCTCCGACACCGAAGATTGACCCCACGAGGCTCGTTTAGCTTCTTCGATACGTCGCCTATCGGCTTCATCGTCTTCGCTCTCGACGTTGTTCTCCGCGTCGATTTTTGCTACGTCGCCGGGCACGTCAGTATCATTACTGTCGGCCACGCGTGAAGGCAGTTCGTTTTCTAAATTCTTGTCATTCAACTGAGATAACTCCGGGGGAGTACCCATCGTACTATGCATACCTTGAGCGGCATATGACTCAGTGCTCTCTTTGCGGGAATTGCTACTTACGCTCATAACGTTGATTGGTTTAGTGTTGAGTTTGAGATAAATTCGTTAGTAAACCGGTTTATTTTTCAAATCGGTACCTGTTTCAGCAATATCCTCTTCGCGCTCTTTTTGAGCTTGATCTGACTTTTCAGATTTCGAAGTTGTGCTGTTTTGTTCTTTAGCTTCTTTCTGCGCTTCAGGGGCCGAAACCTCGTCATTCGAAGCGTAATCGTCGGGGCCGTGCGTCGTTACGTCGACCATGGACGTATTACTGGTTTTGGAATCAGCAACTGCGGCATCAAGACCTTCTTGGGTTACTTCGAGAGTACTGTTCGACGTATCACCCATCCGCAGAATACCATTTTTACTATCCATATCGGTGCTGCCAATGGCACGGTCGTTACGTCCATCCTGACCACCCCGAACCTGCTCGCTATCCAGCCCGTTGGCTGAGTTTTCCTGTTCGTAACGGTTCCGATTATCTTCGGATGGCCTGTCTTTATCGGTATCGTCAGATCCAAATGGTCCTTCTGTGCGTCCATTTATCTGCGCGTCTTCGTGTTTCGCATTTGTTTCGTCTTTCATGGCGTTGAGTGATTCTGTGTAAGGAATATAACCTTCTGTAGGGCGAAAAGTTTGCACAAGTCATTTACGCCCACAGGTTGTCTTGTACTGACTAACATTAATTAACTGGTGGCTTCGTTCGCTCAAAGATTATTCGCGATCAACCTACCGAAAAATTAATATACCTACCGAAAAATATACGTTCGTCCCTAACATTGGGTAGAACTGGAAGATTCGTCGCTATTTTACGCAGGATTTGTTACCAGATGGAGGGGTTCGTAACTGTTTTCACACAAATGCCAGTTTTATAGACGTATTGGCCGATCAACGATGTCGGTAAATACCTTTCAAGCGGAGAATTTTTAATAGTTGGATAAAGCGTAATGCAGAAAGCGGAACGACGATGTCGATCCGCTTTTTTTTCATCAACTCGTAATAAAAAAGAGGCTGCCTGAGTAGGCAGCCTCTTTTTTATTACGTAGCAGGGAGTTTTAGTCAACGTCCCAGAACAGTTTTGTAGCGAATACGTCAATTGTTCCCTGCGCTTTTACATTAGCTGAGTTGGAACCGCCTTCTGTGTTTGGATAGAAGAAGCGCAATGGCCGCTTGTTCGCTTCCGGTACCTGTGCACTTTGCGGGATGACCGGCAAATTGGTACGACGGTATTCAGCCCAAGCTTCCAGGCCGTTCAAGTTCGCTAAGGAAATCCATTTCTGAATGGCAATAGCAGCAAGTTTATCGGTCGAAGCATCCCAATCGTAGTTCTGGATTTTGCTTCCTTTAAAAGCGGCCGCACCGGCCGTATTAGCACCCAACACCCGGAACGATTGCAGAATACCTTCTTCAAAGTATGCTTTCGGTGTACCAGCTAACGTTACGTCGCTGAATCGTTGTTTGGCTTCAGCCAGTAAGAACTGAACTTCTGAAGCGGTCATGAGGATATACGGGCGATTGTATTCTCCTTTTACAATCAAGCTTGGCCCTAGTGAAGTCGTGTTAGCTGGTAGATAGCCCGAACTGGCACCAATCGGTGTACCTGAATAGTTTGCCATAACTTCTTTCTGGGTACTAACGCCGGGAGTACTCGCATTTTCACCACCATTAGCATAAGCAAGGCGCTTTAATCGAAGCGTATCACCAGCGGCTTTCAGGCTGTTTACAAGGAACTGCGTTGGGCGAGGAAAGTTGTTCAATGCCCGTTTTGCACCATTGGCATCATATCCCCAGCGGTCATAAACGGGGTTTAATTTACCAGCCGTTGCCAGAAAGAACGAAGGGCCGCCTACACCAACATCGATGCCCGTAATAAAACCTGAACCTTCGGTTACGATTTTGTTGATTTCTGGCTTAATGTATGCATCTCTGCCCGTAATCTTCGATTGACGGATGAGGATACGCATTTTAAGCGAATTGGCGAACTGAACCCACCGGGTAATGTTCCCATTAAACACAATATCCGAACCCGTAAAAGCACTGGCGAAGGCATTCGCTTTCAAGTCGACAATGGCTTCATCCAGCAACGTAATCAGCGATTCATAAATAGCTTTCTGATCATCGAATTTTGGCGCAAGTGCGGCCGTTGCTTTCAGCGCATCCGTGTAAGGCAGGTTTCCATACATATCCACCAATTGCTGGAACAGCATGGCTTTCATCACCTTCGACGGACCTTTCAGATACTTCTGGTTGTTCGCATCGGCGTTATTGATTACATACTGGTAATCTTCCAGATTGTCGTAGTAAGGATCCCAGTAGTTGAAATCGCCATCGGTATACTGATAGGCAAACTGAGTGGTGCTGATGATGTAGCCATTACCCTGCGACCACTGTCCTGACCAATAATAACCAATTTCGCTGGAGCCCTGTCCGCCACTGGTTCCGGCAATATTTGTTGCTGTCGTGAACAGCGCATTTGTAAACACGGTGCTTGGCGAAGCTGTAGGCAACTGGTTCGGGTTGGTGTTGATGTCGAGGAATGACTTATTACAACTAGTACCAACCATGGCCACAATGGCCGTTATAACTATTGCTTTTAATTTCATGTCAAATCAATCGTTGTGATCCTTAAAACGTCAGGTTAATATTTACGCCATATTGACGTACCGGTGGTGTCTGTGTGGTAGAATTGATACCAATACCGATTGCCGTGTTCGTTGTTGGCACAGCGGTGCTTCCTGGAGCTGGGTTGCCCTGATAGCTGAATTCGGGGTCGGTGTAGTAATTCATTTTATCCACGATCGTGAACAGGTTACGTCCGTACAGTGCAATGCTGGCACCCGAGAAGATCTTCGTCTTGTTGATCAGGCTTTGAGGCACACGATAGGCAAGGTTAACATCCCGAAGCTTAACGAACCAGGCTGGCGTAACGTAAGCTTCTGAAATATAGCGGTAGTTATCAACCCATAGCGAATATTCAGCTTCCCGTACAACCGTTGTATTGGGCGAAACGGTACCATCTGCATTCAGGATAGCCGAATTGGGATAGATATGAGGAGCACGATTTTCAGTCCATTTACCCGTTCCGGTAAAGCTCATCTGACGGCCCAGGTCGCTATACATTACGTTACCACCCCGATATTCGAAGTTGAACGTAAAGCTCAGATCGCCGTACTCCAGTTTAGAACCCAGACCGGCGATGTGCCGTGGTAACGTACCGCCACGTCCTACCAGCGACGTATTACGGTTTGGATAGCCCGTAGTAGCGTTCACTAACACCCGACCCGATCCATCCGGAGCGTATTGATAACCATCCGTTTTCAGGTAAGGAAAACGCATATCTTTGATTACGTTCGTCGTAGCATACGTGAAACCACCATATTGGAATTCCGTAATACCTGGGTACAGGTCAAGTACTTTGTTATCGTTGTACGAGTACCGAAGCGCAGCATCCCAGGTAAACTTACCACCACGAGCAATCAGGTATTTCACTTCAGCTTCGTAACCCCAGTTTTTGGTTTCGCCGACGTTGATCAGCAGATTTGAGAAACCCGTTGATCTAGGAACACTAACTGTAATTACCTGCCCTTTTGAATTTTGTGTATAGGCCGATACGTCGATATTGATTCGGTTGTTCAACAACTGGAATTCACCACCAACTTCGTACGAATAAACCGTTTCTGGCTTCAGATTGGCGTCGGGTAACGTATTACCTACAGTCAGACCTACAGTATTGCCAAATGGGAAGTTTGCGCCATTCGAATACACCAGATCCAGACCGTACAACGGAATGTTGTCGTTTGCGTTCTTGTTGGCGTTCACCCGAATTTTGGCATAGTTCAGGAAGTTAGAACGCATCGACGGGAAAGCATCGGTAGGAATGAACGAAAGGGCCGCTCCATAATATGGATAAGACCAGTAGTTCGATGGGCGATCCGGCTTGTAGAAGCGCGACGTAAAGTCGTAACGGAACGATCCGTTGATAATCAGCCAGTTTTTGTAATTCGCCGTCAGGTCAGCGTAATAGCCATACCGACGCTCTAACGTAGTAGTTTCACCACCGACTAATTCGCCCTGGCGGTTTGCTACGTTATAAACATCTGGAACGACAATTGAGCTCGAACCAATACCGATTGCTTTAACCGCGCGTTGGTAGATGCTGTTACCCAACAGCAATTTCGTCGATACTGGACCGAAATCCTTGCTAGCATTCACCTGGAATTCGTTATTGATTACGTTTTCGGTACCTGCGTAATCCAGGACAGAGCCCAGAATATCCGTAATAGCCCGGTAGATACCGGTTCCATCACCATCGCGGAAGAAAGGCGCTGGAATGAATGACTTCGATTTAGCCCAGTCTGAATACAGGAATTTGCCCGTTGTGTTTTTACCGGTACGTGAGTTGTTCATCATACCCAGCCGTTCGGTGATCGACAACCAGGGAGTGGCTTTCAACGTAGCACTAACGGTACCGTTCAGATTCGAATCCTTGTATTTCATCCGGTTATTATCGGCGTTGAAATACGGGTTGTTATAGTAGTCGTTATAGAAGCCGTTTGGGTTCGCAAATTTGTTGTTTTGCCAATCGCGCAAATCGGAAAGTGGCAGGTTAGCTGGCTGATTCAGTACGTCGTTGTAGAAATCGGAAGAAGTCCGATCATAAGCAGCCTGCGTATAAGCAGCGTTGAACGTAGCAGAAAGTTTTCCAACTTCTTTCGTACCCGAAATACGCGCACCGGTACGTTCGCTTTTGTCGTGAGGGACAATACCCGCAATCTTCTGATTTTCAACCGACATATAGAACGAACCGGTTTCGTCACCACCCGAGAAATTAATCTGGTTGTTCATTGAAACGCCCGTATCAAAGGCTTTCCGACGCGCATCCGGAATGGCCGAATAAGGCAGCATATATTGCCCACCATCTTCCGTTGTCCGGCCCTGCATACGTATCGAACCGTCAAAGGCATCGCCAAATTGCTGGTTTTCGTACGACCGCCAGTTGTCTTTCATCCGCTCCAGATAGTCGGTCTTATAACCTGTCGTACCAAATCCGGCCGAGTAGTGCGAACCCGAACCGTATTTATCCTGAAGTGCAGGCAAGAAGCTGATTTGCTCGAAGTTGGTGCTATTCGAGAAATTAACTTTCATTTTGCCTTTCGTACCTTTTTTCGTAGTAATGATCAGCGCACCGTTAATACCAGCCGAACCATACAACGTAGCAGCCTGACCGCCTTTCAGAATCGAAACGCTCTCGATATCGTTCGGGTTAATAGTCGCCAGAATGGTAGACGTAGTTTGCATACCGTCCAGTACAACCAGGGCTTCGTTGTTACCCGTTAATGAGCGATAACCACGTAACACAACCTTCACAGCCGGATCAACGCTGTTATTGACGTTGTACACGGCCAGACCCGTTACCTTACCCGAAAGCGCCTGTGCCAACTGCGGAGAACGACCAACTGTTACGTCGCCCGTTTCAACTTTCGATACCGCATAACCGATTTCCCGGTGGCTTTTCCGGACACCCTGAGCTGTTACCACAACTTCCTGAAGTTGTGACGCGTCGGGTTTCAACGAAAAATCAAGCGTTGTCTGATTCTCGATCTTAGCGCTTGTTGTGGTGAAGCCAATAAAGCTAACCTGAAGTACTTCGCCTTTCGCGGCTGTGATCTGATACGCACCATCTGCGTTGGTGGTCGTTCCCTGGTTCTTGCCTTTGATGATAATGCTGACGCCAGGAAGTGGGCTATTATCCTCCGATGAAGTGACTTTTCCGCTAATGACTTGCGCCATCAATGGAATAGCGGACAAACACAGCAGGAGCTGTGCCAGTAGAAATTTACGCATAAAATATAGTTTAAGTTAAGAAAGTGGGACTAAATTAATAATCCAATCACAAATATACCACTAGAGGGCAAATCAAAATTTTGCAATTCCTGCTAATCGTAGAATTAAAATACTGAAACTATCTATTTTGAAGAATTTCCTTTGTAACAAATAAACTGTGCATAAACTTTAGTACTCATATTTCTCAAATTTGAGCTATTTTACTAATCTAATTCAAATATATTGCTTACTTGGGCGAAGACAATTTCTTTGTGAGAATATGGGGCTTTCTTTTATTTTAATCAAATTTTAATCTCCGCTTACGTTTAAATTTGCCTGAAACCAGTCCACAGTGTATTAGAAAAGAACAATTTTCAGATTTTTTTAAAACAAAAATGTCCGCTACGAATAGCGGACATTTTTATCAATTAGTAAGGGAGAGCGTCTATTGTTTATCCCACCAAACTCGGGTATACTGATCGTCTTTTCCCTGACGAGTGACTACCTCGTTGTAATTTTTGGTATTGAGCGTGGTCACTGTTGTTGGATACGCTAACCGGCGAGGAATATCTGTACCACCATTTAAGGGAGAAGCAGCAGGTTTCAACACAGGATATCCAGTACGTCTCCATTCGTTCCAGGCTTCTGTACCTTGGTTGAATAAAGCAATCCAACGTTGGTTGCCAATGACCGCATTTGCGTTTGCATCTGTGTATGCTACGTCAGGTTGAGCAATATACGTATTGAATGCTGCGTCGGTATACGCTGCACCCAGCCACTGTTGCATAGATGCTTTAATAGCCGATTCATATAACGTCTTCGCATTACCTGTAGTCCAGCCTAATTTGGCAGCTTCTGCCTGCGCGAATAGCACCTGTGCATACGTCATGATGTTAGCTGGTGCCGTTTGCGCGCTGATAGCCTGCCCCGCCAGCGAATAGTCCTGCGCTTTACCCGGCGCTGGGAAAACAGCATACGGAGCCCCAACGTAGTCACCTTTCAGGTTTTTGTCAGCGTAAATCGGCAAACGGGGATCGCCCAGTTTTTTGAGATAATCGACGAACGTACTACTTACCGCAAAGTCTTTCCGGTTATTACGAACATAGTTGGCATACAGCGGATTTTCGTTATTAACATCGGCCTGAAACTTGTATTGCACGTTGTCTGCATTCGATGCCAGAACGCCATCCGCTAAGGCTGCATTGAACTCCGTTTTGCCTTTTGCCGGATCAACTTTCGATAAACGTAACGCAGCAATCAATCGGAACGAAGCGGCTAATTTTTTCCAGCGCGCAGCATTGCTGCTCAGAATAATATCGCCTGCTACCGCTTTTCCACCATCGAATTGAGCAGCAGCTTCCTTCCATTCCTTAAACAGGTCATTATAAATATCCTGCTGTTTATCGAACGCAGGCGAAAAATTCTGATCACCTTTTAAGGCTTGCGTATAAGGCACATCGCCCCAACGGTCAGTAATGAACTGATAGATATAGGCTCTCAGAATACGGGCAATAGCGATCTGGTTTGCGTTGGAGCCATACTGGGCCGCTCCAGCACGTGTAGCCTCGTTCGTATTCTGATCAATTACCGCCTGAAGGTTCACCAGGGGACCTGCATATAGACCATTAAAGCTGAAATTGATCGTTTTATAGCGCGAATCCTCAATGTATGTTACGTCAGAGAACTGCTGCACATAAAGTGCAGGAGCAATATTGAATCCACCAGGACCGACTTGTGAATTAATTGTTCCTACAGTGCGTTCAGCGCCCGTCATCAAACTGGCCGTATTCGGGAAGAGTGCGCTGTTCGGGTTGACGTTCAGCTCCTCAAATTTGGTACAGGCCACTGTCGATACTAGTAACCCACCTAGAAGTATTGATTGAAATGCTTTCATTGTTATTGACAATATCGTTTTGCGTTACGTACCGAGCGCTATCTGTTACGTTAACGTCTGGTACGTAGCGATGTGATTTATAAGCTAAGACGCAGGTTGATACCAAACGAACGAACAGGAGGTAACTGACCACCTTCGTACCACAGCGTTTCTGACTCAGAGATATCGATACCTCCACCAATAGCGCTGTAGATCAGGACTGGATTCCGGGCAATCAGCGAAATATTAGCCGATTGTGCCCATTTTCCCAGCATACGTTTGGGCAAATTGAACCCAAAAGCCACTTCACGCAGTTTAACGTAGGTTTTGTCGTAAATCCACCGCTCGTTCAGCGCGAATAACCAACCTTCATATAAATTTTGGGCATCTACCCGTGTTGTATTCTGACGGCCATCTTCGGTTACGCCATCGAGCAATATACCGCCACCCGTTGCTGGATCATCCCGTTTGGGCTTACCAAGTTCATTCAGGCCAGCCGTTTCTTCACTCAGACCTGAACCTGCATTAAACATTTTGGTCGTAGAGAAGAATTTACCGCCTATTACAAAGTCAGTATTTACACGTAGCGTTAATCCTTTGTAGCTGAACGTATTCAACCAGCCCCCTTTAAATTTCGGCAGTACCGAGCCCAGCTCTACGTTATCTTCTTTGATATATAGACCTGCGTTAGCTCCGCTACCATACACCATTGGCCGACCATTCGCATCTTTTTTGATCCCCTGACCTACCAGCGTACCCCAGTCGCGAGGTGATCCATCAGTACCCGTACGAGCATTTAAGGTCAGTGTACGCCATTGTGGACCATCAATCTGGTAGTTGGTCAGGCCACTAGCCAATTCAATAACCTGCGAACGGTTGCGGTCGGCATTGAGGTCGAACTCCCAGCTAAATCCATTCGGGTTTTTAATTGGGTTGGCGTAGATGTGTAATTCCAGACCCGTTGTGCGAATCAAACCAGCATTAACAACCGCATTCGTGTAACCACTAGTCGGATCAACTGGCAGCGGAATAATCTGGTCTTTGTTGTTATTCTGATAGGCGGTGAACTCCAAACCAATACGGTTACCCAGGAAACGCAGGTCGATACCACCTTCATAAGACGAAGAAAGACCGGGCTTCAGGTTGGCGTTTGGCAACGTACCAGGCAGGAAAGCCGTTGAGCTGGTACCGTATGGCTGACCAGCCGTATAGGCCAGCGCAGTTTGATACGGTCCTACGTCGGTACCCACCTGTGCGTAACCTGCGCGAATTTTGGCATACGACAACGTATTGCTCTTTGGCAACAGTTCGGTCAGGATTAAACCAGCCGACAACGACGGATAGAAATACGAGTTATTGGCTTTTGGCAGCGTCGACGACCAGTCGTTACGTGCCGAAGCTTCTACAAATACGAAATCACGGAATCCAATACTTACGTTACCAAATACGCTATTTACCTGACGTTCAAAGAGGTAGTTATTAGCCAGTGGCCGCCCAATCGAAGCAGCTATATTATAAAAACCCGGTGCAGAAAGACCGCCCTGTGTAGCCTGGAATGAAACGTCTACGCGATTATAACGGATATTTCCACCTGCGTTAGCGACAATTGACAGGTCTTTGAGATTCTGGTTATAGTTTACCAGTAATTCGTAGTTGTTCTCCCGACTATTTGTGTTCAGTGTAGAGAATCCCCCCGCGCCCCCTTCGTTCAACGTACCAATCGCAATACGTCCTTGCTGATAATAAGCATTTTGATCTCTACGAACTGTAGCTGATGCTTTCAGGGCTGGTGTAAACTGATACGTCAGGCCAAAGTCACCAAATAACCGATCACTGCGGTTCGTATTTGTGTTTTCGAAAGCTTGTGTATAAGGACTATCCCAATATTTAGGCTTAGGATCAAGCGGACCACCGATGTTCCAGCTTCGGAACGTACCATCTGGATTCTTGTAGTTACGAAGGTCTTCCATACGTAGCTGCCGCTGAAACCACTGGTTAAACATGCCTATTGTCTGGTTAAAGCCATTCAATGTGGTGTTACCAACAGTCAAGGGGCTGCCTGTACCTGTGAGGCCACTATTTTGTGGTGATGTACCTCCAGTTGAGCCGTAACGGTCAGCGGGCTGGTTCTTCGTGTTGGTTGATGTGTAATTAATATTTAGGTTGGCAGTCAGATTCTTGGCGAACGTAATCGAATTCTTGGCGCTGATATAATCCCGAGTCTGCGACGAGTTTGGGATGATACCATTATTGATAATGTGCGTATACGAAATCCGGCTCTGGAACACATCCGTACCGCGCGCGAAAGCAATATTGGTATTATTGCTGATTGGTTTTTCGAAGAAATCACGCACGTTGTTTGGTTGAGCTGAGTAAGGAGTCAACTGACCAAACTCTGGTCCTGGCTGCCAGGAGAACGCCGAACGGTGTGGAGAACCGTCCAAACGGGGCCCCCAGCTTTCATCGGCTGAGTAATCCAAAATTTTCTGACCATTAAACGAAGACCATGCCGCTGGATGGATCGCTGGGTCATACTCGAACGTCTCCCATTCCTGCGAATAACCACCGCCATATTCATTCTGATATTTAGGCAGAAGAGCCACCATATCTAACGTAGTGCTGTGGTTGATATCAAGACGGGTTTCACCAGCTTTTGCGCGCTTCGTGGTGATTACGATAACGCCTGCCGAAGCCCGGTTACCATACAGAGCCGTAGCTGATGGGCCTTTCAACACTGACAGGTTATCGACGTCATCCATGTTCACTTGGCTAATGTCAGTCGGCGTACCATCCACAATATATAGAGGATCGCCACCCGTCAGCGAGTTAATACCCCGGATACGGATGTTTGGGCTACCAAATTTCGCTCCCGACTGGCCTAACACCTGTACCCCGGCTACCTTACCGGCAAGTGCATTACCCACGTTCTGATCACGAGCGAAATTTAGTTTGTCTGCTTTGACGTCCTGAACAGCATAGTTTAGTGCTTTCTTGTCGCGGGCAATACCTAAGGCCGTTACAACAACCTCCTGAAGTTGCGATGCATCCGGAACCAGTGTTACGTTAATTGTTGATTGATTGCCAATAGCAACCTCCTGGCGCGCAAAGCCAATGAATGAGAAAATCAGTGCAGTAGCATTGTCCGGAACGTTAAGACTGTAAGTACCAGATGCATCGGTTGCTGTACCGCGAGTGGTGCCTTTGACCGAGATGTTTACTCCCGGTAGCGGAGAGCTGTCTTCTGATGAAGTGATTTTTCCCGTAATAACTCGATCCTGAGCTAACAAGGGAATAGCGAGCAAACACAGCATGAGCTGTGTTAGTAGAAATTTACGCATAACGTTATTTAAGTTAAGAATAGATTAAACTCTTTTTCAAAGTTATTATATATTCTTAAAATAATATTCGTTTTTCAGCGCAGCTATTTATCCTCAGAAATTTGGAAAATTATCTTTTACAGAATAGAATTTTAAAAAAATGGTTTTGTAGTTAATTCTATCCCTTTTTACAACCAAATTTTGTTTCCAGGGCGATCACAGAGTTTTTACGTCGGCTTATTTTTTAATCTAATTTTAATTGCAAGTCACTTATTATATAATTAATATCACTAAACAATATATCATTATAAATACTGAATAACGTAAATAAGCTTATTTACGTTATTTTAAGGCCCTCGATAAAATTACCTAATAAATTCTTAAGCAATTCTACTAATTAATTTTAAGGATTTTTCACTAAATTTAAAATACTTTTTTTGAGTAAATTACTTAATTTATTTAGAAAATTATCCTTTCATAAAACGTACTAATCCTGCCTCGATTAATAGAAAAACGAGTGACCCTAATAAGAAATATTTCCAGAGACTTTTTCCTAAATTTTCCTTCTCTAATACTTGGACAAAATCACCATCCTGAATGCTATCAAACACTTCTACATTAGGCTGATTGGTAAAGGCCCGGCGTAGCTCATCTGCCGAATAGAAATCCATAGCTGACTCCTGATTCCCGTGATTGAATGCTAGCAGTCGTTCCGTTTTATTATTTAGTTGAAGTTCGTAATAACCCGATTCAACTTCCTGTCCGGCAGCCAGTTCATTACTCTTTGGCATTTCAAGTAGCAGTTGATTACCCACCACCCGTTGCACCGGAATGATCTCCAGCTTATCATGCTTGAGTTTATAAACGGCGCGTTCCGACGGATTGTTTACAGGAATACTAATTAAGTTTTCATCAAATGAGTAGGCTGTTCGTTTAGGGCGCACACTTAGTGCCGCCATTTTATACATGACCGGAACAAACAGCGCATGTTCGGCAAGATTTCCATAAGCAGATGTCAACGGGTTAGCCAATATGTAAACATTACCCTGCCGGGAATTAGTCCCTCCCCCAACGGTCGAATGCGTTAACAATGGGCTACCATCGCGCAGATTGACTAGTCTTTCACCCGCACTCCAGCGCCAAACGGGAGCCGCCGTGGGCATATTTAGCGGGTCGGATTGATAACTCTGCTGAAATACATCCCGAAAAAACGGATTACGCCGATCAGGTTCGGCCACGGGAAGCTTACCAGGTTCTACACCGGCAATGGCCGTAACTTGTAGATTACCCACTCCAAGATTGCGCAGAAAAGGCGCATACGACGTACTATTTGGATTTGTCGGTGGAATGATTGTAAGGCTACCGCCTTGACGCACAAACCGTTCCAATTCAGTACGTAACGTACCATTTACGTCTGTGACGCCTTCCAAAACCACTAAATCGGTTTCTTTCAATTGCCCTACATCGAAGTTCTGAGCATTGAAGCTCCGCCGAACAAACAAGCTGTCATTCGAATAAACGGCATCTATATAATCCGCCAATCGGTTTGGCGAACTGGCTTTTTGCTCAAACAGATGTAGCACTCGCACGGCTGGTGAGGCTTCGATAACGAAAAAGTACTGGTTGTCGAACGTAATAGGAAAATCCTCAAAGACAATTCGTCCCCGATGGTACCCTTTCGTTGTTACGTTAAAATTGAGTGAAACCGTTGCCGAGCCCCCTGGTGGAAGGTCTGCTGTTGCTGTTGACGTCTGTGTATCATCAAGGTAGAGACGTACTGGCAGATTCTTTACGTTCTCCCGGCCCGCATTGGTCAACTTGACATTCAGACTGTTATTCTGCATTTCGCGAATAAAAGGTGTACTAAGCCACACCGAATCCACATAAACGTTTTTAGTGGACTGCGCATCAAGCGGTACAATAAACAACCGATCAGTAGTATCAATTTTCAGTTGCGATAAATCGCCAGTGGTGCTTTTTTGGAAATCAGAAAACCAGAACAACTGATTCCGCCCACCTGGATTGAGCGAACTCAGTAGATTACGCTGCCGTCGATAGACCGTTTCGAGCGGACGAGGAGTATGAGCAAATCGAATCGACGTAACGCGATCACGGATAGACTCAGCAGTTCCAGCCTGTTGTTCAGCTACCGAAAAATCATTCGTCAACAGTTGTAGTGAAGTCGCATTGCGAAACAGCGTCAGTAACTCATCCAGCTTGCCGATAGCAATATCCAGATATCGCTTTGTGTTACGTTCGTTCTGCATACTGAACGAATTATCAACATACAAACTCGTTACGCCCTGCCGCGACAGACCCAATTTGTTTTTACTCGGAATGAAGGGTTGCGCAAAGGCTAATACCAGACACAATAAAAACAGGCATCGACAGGCCAGGATGAGCCAATGTTTCAGTCGTCGAAACGACTTTGTTTCGGTCTGAACAGTACGTAGTAATGCTACGTTGGTGAAAAATACCCGACGCGTACGTCGGAAATTAAATAAGTGGATGGCAATTGGAACCGATATGGCCATCAAGCCAAACAAGAAGGAGGGATATAGGAAGTTCATTCAGAGTATTTGCCGCGAACTATATTTTCTTACTAACGACCCAACACGAGCCTTTCGTTTCTTCGGTGCCTAAGTTAATCAGGGATTGCGATAACATAAAATGCCCCGGCTCAGAGAGTCGGGGCAAATGTCTGAACCGGGATTTAACAGATTGAGGGATTTTTAAGATTTTGTTTGTTAATGGTGCACTTCGAAGAAGCGAAAACAAAATCCTGAAAATCCCTCAATCTGTTAAATCCCGGTTTACAATGTACGCTTCACTTCTTTCAGTTCGAAGCTTTCAATTACGTCGCCAACTTCAATATCATTGAAGTTCTTGATGCTTAGACCACATTCGTAGCCGAACTTCACTTCATTGACATCTTCCTTAAAGCGTTTCAAGGCACTGATTTCGCCGGTGTGAATCACGATGAAGTCGCGAATGATCCGGATTTTATTGTTCCGTTTGATGTTGCCTTCCGTTACGTAGCAACCTGCTACCGTACCGACTTTACTGATTTTGAACACATCACGAACTTCAATATTTCCAACAATCACTTCTTCAACGGTCGGTGCCAGCAAGCCTTCCATAGCATCTTTGACTTCGTTAATGGCGTCGTAGATAATCGAGTACAGACGAATTTCAATCTGTTCCTGCTCAGCCAGTTTACGTGCGCTTGAAGAAGGACGTACCTGGAAACCAACAATTACCGCATCTGAAGCAGAAGCCAGCAATACGTCCGATTCTGAGATTTGCCCAACAGCTTTATGGATGATGTTCACCTGAACTTCTTCCGTCGACAGTTGCAGTAACGAATCTGACAGAGCTTCTACAGAACCGTCCACGTCACCTTTCACAATAACGTTCAACTCTTTGAATGTACCGATGGCTTTACGTCGACCAATTTCTTCGAGCGTAATGTGCTTGCGGGTACGTAGCGACTGTTCACGCAGGAGTTGTTCACGTTTGTTCGCAATTTCGCGGGCTTCACGCTCCGTTTCCATTACGTTAAACTTATCACCAGCCTGTGGAGCACCCGGCAATCCCAGAATCTGAACAGGAGTAGCCGGTCCTGATTCTTTGATACGTTCACCCCGATCATTTGTCATAGCTCTGATACGTCCGTAATGAGCGCCTACCAGCATTATATCGCCCTGACGTAACGTACCGTTTTCAACCAGAACGGTCGATACGTATCCGCGTCCTTTGTCGAGAGATGCTTCGATAACTGTACCAAAAGCGCGCCGATCAGGATTGGCTTTCAGTTCGAGCAATTCGGCTTCAAGCAAGACTTTTTCGAGCAGGTCATCAACGCCCATACCCGATTTCGAAGATATTTCCTGAGCCTGATATTTACCACCCCACTCTTCAACAAGTAGATTCATAGTAGCCAGCTCATTCCGAATTTTTTCGGCATCGGCACCAGGCTTATCTACTTTCGAGAAGGCAAAGACAATAGGTACACCTGCTACCTGCGCGTGGTTAATAGCCTCGCGGGTCTGCGGCATCACGCTGTCGTCAGCTGCAATAACGATGATTACTACGTCGGTAACTTTGGCGCCCCGTGCCCGCATAGCCGTAAACGCTTCGTGACCAGGCGTATCGAGGAACGTAATCCTTCGGTCGTCGGCTGTTTTTACGCTATAAGCACCTATGTGCTGCGTAATACCACCAGCTTCACCAGCGGCTACCTTAGCCCGACGAATATAGTCAAGCAACGATGTTTTACCGTGGTCGACGTGACCCATGATCGTAACGATGGGAGCACGTGGCTGTAGCTCATCCGGTTCGTCGGCTTCTACGTCGATACCAGCTTCGGTTTCGTCTTCAGCTGATACAAACTGAACGTCATAACCAAACTCATCAGCAATTACCGTAATGGCTTCGGCGTCTAACCGTTGGTTAATTGACACGAACATTCCCAGGTTCAGACATACCGATATAACGTCGTTAATCGATACGTCCATCAACGAGGCCAGGTCATTTGCAGATACGAACTCGGTCACTTTCAGAATTTTAGCCTCAAGTTCCTCCTGTTCGTTCATCAAACGGCGGTCCTCTTCACGCTGATTCCGACGGTCACGTCGACGGTCGGCACCCCGGTTCGGCGTATTGCCAAGCATTCGGGCGTTTGTTTGCTGAATAGCTTTACGTACGTCGGCCTGTGTCGGCACTTCACGACGATTGTTACCGCCTGTACGGTCGCCACCACCGCCACCACGATTACGGTCACGACCACCACGACCGCCACCTCCAGTCTTATTATTGTTGTTATTGTTATTATTACCAACTCCACCCCGGTTAGCAGGCGTATTCGTGGTATTCGTATTATTTTGCTGAGGCTGGTTATTACCACCAGCTCGGTTTGCCGTATTCTGATTACGTTCGCCTTGTGGACGATTTCCATCAGGACGATTACCGTCGCGCTGGCCACCCGCCTGATTGCGGTCGCCTTGACGATTGGCCGGAGCCCGGTCGCCATCACGTGGAGCGCGATCGTTACGTGGGGTGTTACCGCCCTGACCCTGTGGCTGATTACCACCACCCTGATTAGGTTGGGCCGTACTACCTAAAGCACCTTCGCGACCACCGCGAATGCGTTTACGTTTCTTCTTATCGGCATTACTACCCTGTCCTCCTCCTTGCCGGGGATTATTAACGGGCAACTCAATTTTACCTAGTATTTTCAGTCCGCCGAGTTGATGACTACCAGCAGCCCGAATGGTTTCTGTTGGTGCACTGTCATCTTCTTCTTCAGTTGGTTCAACCGTTTTATCAACAGGTGTAACAGGTTGCTTTGGCAATACGGGTGCTTTTTCCACCGATGGCGTTACGTTCTGTTTTTCAGGACGAGTTTCCGTTTTTTCTGCATTGACTTTAGGTATCGAAACCTCAACGGGTTTCTCTGCCACAATGACAGGCTTATTTTCTTTTTCCTCGGCTGGAGTCGGTGGAGGAGCTACTGGTGCAGTAACAACTTTAGTTTCTACTGGTTTCACTACCTCTGCCACTGGTGGCGGATTAGGTACTGAAGGCGTAACAGGTTTAGGCTCTTCGGCTTTTACTGGTTCCGCTGGTTTAGGAGGAGTCTGAATTGGTTTCTCCTCCTTCGGTGGCGTCACTTTCGCCTGTGGTGGTGCAGACGGAGTTGGCGGCTTAGCATTTAAATCGATTTTACCCAGAATTTTCAAACCTGGTAAACCGGTCTGTGCCGTTTGCTGAGCAGGTTTTGACTCCGTTAATACCTCTTTCACCGGCTCTACAGGGGCCGTTGTTGGTTTATTCTCCACAATTGGACGTCTCGCGTCCTCCCGACGCCATGCAACGACATCCTCCTCCTGACGGCGTGGGGGCTCAGCAACCGTAGCCGGTGCTTCGGTCCGTCGAGCACCGCTCAGGAGTTCCGTTGATTTGTATTCCTTCGCTAACACCTCCAACTGTTCCATGTTGATTTTGGTGTTAGGATTATTATCAACCTTAAACCCTTTGGCAGACAGACTCTTCAAGATAGTGTCTTTACCTACCTTAAGAATACTGGTTACCTGGCTTAGGCGCATTGACTTTTCTTCTGCCATACGTATGGTCTATATTCGGCAAATTTAGTGGTTGTTCTTATGGTATGAACAATAGTTACAGCAATTAAAATCCCGCACTTAGATAATGAATAGGGAATAATGTAAAATGAACAATGATTTTAGGGCTGTTACTGTCCATTCAGGGCTGCCCGCACGGTTCATTTTACAGTATTCTTTACTATCACTCAAACTCCTGCTTGAGGATGTTCAAAATCTCTTCGACAGTATCTTCTTCCAAGTCGGTTCTTCGGACGAGTTCCTCTTTATTGAGAGCCAGTACGCTTTTGGCTGTATCGAGACCGACCTTGCGGAGTTCGTCAATCATCCATTCATCGATTTCGTCCGAGAATTCCATCAGGTCAACGTCTTCGTCGTCCTCCTGACCTTCGTTATCACGGAATACGTCGATCTCCATATCTACCAACCGCCCGGCCAGTTTAATGTTCTGACCACCTTTACCGATAGCCAGTGATACCTGATCGGGCTTTAGGAAAACAGAGACGCGCCGGACATCCCGGTCGATTTGCATCGAACTGATTTTGGCCGGACTTAGTGCACGGCTGATGAGCAGTTCCAGATTTTCGGTGTAATTGATTACGTCAATATTTTCGTTACCCAATTCCCGAACAATACCATGAATACGTGAACCTTTCATCCCAACGCAGGCTCCTACCGGATCGATGCGGTCATCATAGGATTCAACGGCTACTTTAGCCCGTTCACCCGGCTCCCGAACAATCTTACGTATCGAAATCAGACCGTCATAAATTTCGGGCACCTCAATTTCAAATAAACGCTCCAGAAATACGGGTGACGTGCGCGAAAGCACAATTTTGGGCGTACCATTCAGCATCTCAACCCGGCTGATGACAGCTTTTACCGCTTCACCTTTCCGGTAACGATCTTTAGGAATCTGTTCAGTACGTGGCAAACTCAATTCATTGTTTTCGCTATCAACCAGAATGATTTCGTGCTTGAGCAACTGATATACTTCCGCGCCAATCAAATCGCCAACCTGATCTTTGTATTTCTGATAAAGGAGTTCTTTTTCCATATCCTTTATCTTCTGAATCAGCGTCTGGCGAGCAGTTTGCACAACCCGGCGACCGAAATCTTCCAGTTTTACCTCTTCAGCAACTTGCTCACCCACTTCAAAGTCGTCCTGAATTTTACGGGCTTCGGCAAGCGGAATTTTATCATAATCCCAGATATCTTCCGAATCGTCATCAACGATTTCGCGGGTGCGCCACATTTCGAGGTCACCACTTTCGGCGTTAATAATGACGTCGAAGTTTTCGTCGGTACCGAATTTCTTACGTATCATCGTCCGGAAGACTTCTTCCAGGATAGAAATCATGGTGGGCCGGTCAATGTTTTTGGACCGGGCAAAGTCAGCAAACGATTCAATTAATAGTCCACTGGTCATTTTAGTAGTTAGTCAATAGTCGGCAGTCGTTAGTCGTTGGCATTCGCTTAATTAACGACTGCCGACTATTGACTGATAACTTTATTTAAACGATATTTCTACATTCGCTTTTTTAATCTGCTCAAACGGAATTGGCGTGGGGCCAGTTGGTGGCGCTTCAGCCGCTACGTCAGCTTCTTTTTTCTTTTTACTCTTTGACTTTTTTTCGGGCTGAATATCCAGCACAATCTGCTCATCACTGGCGGATTCCAGCTTACCGGTCCGTGTTGCTCCATCGGTTAACGTAACAACGAGTTGTCGCCCGATATTTCGCACAAACTGGCGGGCGAAGGTGAGCGGATAATCAATACCAGGCGACGAAACTTCGAGCGTAAATGGTTTTTCACCAAAAAAATTTGACTCATCCATCAACGAGCCTAATTTACGGCTGACTTCTGCGCATTCGTCAATCGTAATACCCGTATCGCTATCGAGTAAAATTGTCACTTTCAAACGTCCTCCCTGTCGACCAGCTACCTGACAATCAACAACATAAAGTTGTCCATTGTTAAGAAATGGTTGCACCAGATCAGTAATTTTTGCTTTGTCGTCCATAAGGTAAGGCTAACAAAAAAGGGAGTGCGACTCCCTTTTTTAATCAATGCCATATGGTTTTAATGCCCCAAAGATAATACGTTTCTGTGTCGATAGCAAGCCCTGACCAACTGCTTCGTGCAGGCAATTCAGGCATAATGCCTTAATTTTGACGTAATGAGGATATTTGTACCGCCCACCGACACCCTATGACACTACGTACGAGAGTTGGGCAACTCGTTGCCTATTTTTTCCGGTCATTGCTGTGGTCGCTGAATATTCTGCTGGTTTTATACACATGCCTCGCTTACTGGTTACTCTATTCGCTTCCCGTTGAACACTGGACTGCCGGTATGATTATGATTACGTTACCAGTAGCCATTTTTCTGAACTTAATAGTTGTTATCCTCTGGCTTACTACAAGTCCCTGGCGAAGCTGGTTGTCGGGTATCGTGGTTATTTTGGGACTACTTTTATTTGGCCACCGCACTTTTGTCTGGAACAGCGAACAGGATGTTCCCGCTGGCTTCATGCCAGTAAAGGTATTTAGTTATAATGCACATACTTTCGGACTCGAAGATTACTGGACGCGCTACCGGAGTTCACCCCGCGCCCGACGTATCATCAACTACGTACTACGTTACGACGCGCCCATCAAATGCTTTCAGGAATTCGCCACCGCATCTGAAATCCCTGATTATGACATTCTGCTACGTTTCAAAATGACCGGCTACCCCTATTCGGCCCTCTTAAACTCTAATGAAGCGCGGGCAAAAGATGGTTATATTGGCATAGCTACTTTTTCCAGGTATCCGATTATTGCTTCGGGCAGTCAGGCTTTTTATGGTGCCAATGGGGTGGTTTGGGCAAATATTAAGATCGGCAATGATACCATCCGGGTCATCAACGTTCACTTACAGTCTATGGGGATTCGGGTGGGACGTGTACTGAGGCAGAATGAGTTAAAAAAAGTGCGGCAGGAAACCCGTGGCGTGCTGAGTGCGCTACGTAACGGATTCATTGAACGTAACGAGCAGGTTCGTGTAGTTGAGAAATTCATTCAGGAGAGCCCGTATCCGGTTATTGTGACAGGCGACCACAACGATACGCCTTATAGTGTAGTGTACGAGCGTCTGCGCCGAATTTTACCGAATAGCTTCGAGGATGCAGGGCGTGGTTTTGGTTTTACCTACAATCGATTGCCTGGATTTATACGTATCGACAACCAGTTTCACGATCCTAAACTTCCGGTCCAGAACTTTGAGACGATCAACTACATCGGTTATTCCGACCACTACCCCATCGTCGGGACGTATCTTGTGAAAAAATAGACGCTGAGGAAACGATACGTAGTAAAAATTCCTGCTGCTACGTTATGGATGCGCATTCACCCAAATTTCACCATCCATAAAGATTTCTTTTTTCCAGATAGGAACGGTTTGTTTGATGGTATCGATGATGTAGCGGCAGGCTTCGAAAGCATCGGCGCGGTGGGCGGTTGCAACACCAATCAGAACCGCAATTTCGCCAATCTGCAACGTACCTTTCCGGTGAATAATCAGGCAACGTAGCAACGGCCAGCGTTGGTTAGCATCATCGGCAATCTTCTGCATTTCACCTATGGCCATTCGGTCGTAGGCTTCATACTCCAATCGGTCAACCGGACGCTGCTGGGTATTGTCGCGCACAACGCCCAAAAATATATCAATGGCTCCAGCCTGCGCCGACTGGAGTTCATATAGGGCCGACGTAACGTCAATGGGTTCTGAAGTGAGTGCAATCATAAAATGAATAGTGAGAAATGAACCACACAGGCATCCCGAATGAATAATAGCGGTAAGAAATCATTCTATATTACTCATTATTCATTTTGCGTTTTTAGCCGCCACTAACGGGCGGAATAAGCGCAATTTCGTCATTTTGGTGAACAAGCTGATCGGCTTCAGCATACTCGCCATTCACTGCTACCAACAACGAACGAATGGAGGCTAGTGCAGGGTAATTCTGATGCAACTGATTTAGTAATTCAGCAACACGCGCATTCGCTGGCAATGAAACTGACACTGTCGATTGCCCGGTTAGGTCGCGGGTAATACCAAATAAAAGTACTGAAACGGTTGAATTCATAAAGTAACGTATCGGTCAGTAAACGTACCAAACGAACAAGTAAACGTGTTATCGAAGTTCGTCAGATACTCATAAAAAACCTGTGCCATTATCAGCTTAAGCCAGACAACAGCACAGGTTTTTATAAAAAAGGTCTTTCTAGTTCGAATTATCGAGTTTTCGTTCGGCTTTTTTCATTTTCCGGTCAGCCTTATCGAGCGCTTTATTCGTTCCGTCTTTTACGTCTTCCTTAGCGTTACGAGCTGCTCTTTTCGTCTTCCGGGCGGCCTGACGGGTTTCACGTCCGACCTTATCGGCTGCGGCATCAACGGTTTGCCCGGCTTGTTTCGCCGTTTCTTTGGCATTCTCTTTCGTATCCTGAGCGAATACAACAGCGGTTGAAAAGGCCAGCATAGCCGCCAGCATCACTATCTTTTTCATGGTTGTTGAGTTGATTTAAAACAACGTAATAACCCATGAAAGGACTCAATTGTTTAAGGCTGATGGCAAAAATGCTACGTTAGTCTTTGTGCTTGAATACTTTTACCTGATATACGTAATCCTGCATGCGCTTGATCTGTTGTTTCCGCGACAGATTAGTCATCGTGTTTTTTCGGTTCAGACGTAGCGGCTGGCCTTTGAGCGAATCAGCCGGAATTGTGTTCAGCGCTTCGATCAGGTAATTTGTTTTGACAGCGAAGCTTACACCTTCCGATGTAGTCTGTTTACCGCTGATTATACCAATTACGTTACCTTTCTCATCAAGCAGCGGACCGCCTGAGTTACCTGGGTTTACACCGATAGCGACCTGATAGGCCGTTGAATCGCCCCGATAGCCCGTTCCGGAACTCAGATAACCCTCGCCATATACAATCTCCTCGCGCGGATAACCGAGGGTATATACACGTTCACCCAATTCAGATGGGCGGGCTTCAAAACCATACGGTACAGGAGGTAGTGTTCGGAAAGCGCTATCATCACAAAGTTGTAGAAAAGCAAGATCGTGCTGACTATCAGTAAAGACAACTCGTGCTTTATAAACCTCACCTTTCACGCTCTGGACATACACCGAATCTGCCTCCCGAACGATGTGATTATTCGTCACAAAATAACCGTCAGGTGTCAACAGAAATCCCGACCCTGATACCTGTGCCGGGTTGATAGACAATCCCCGCCCTCGTCCATTAATATCGTTGATAAGTTTCCGTTGGGATGACTTAACAGCCTGAATCTCTTTGCTCAGCAAACTATACTGTTGTTCCTGCTGGTGACTCTGCTGGTAAGATCGGTAAAGGAAAATAGAACCGAACGTAGTGATAATAGCCGCCGTAGCCGCTACTGCCAACGTAGTACGATACGTTTGCCACAACGCCCGAATCTGACCTGTGGTCTGACTTTGAAAACGATACGTATCAGCCTCCTGGCGCATGGCATCCATGTCCAACCGGGCTTGTACTTTTTTTAGTCGTTGCTTAAAACGAATACGTTCTCCGTAAGCGTAAAGCGACTGTTCGATTTCGCGTTCGTCGTTCATCTCTATGAGTGATTATAGACCGGAGCGCCGGTGCGGTTGTTTGAATTATAAGTTAGCTGACGCCGAAACTTTATAACCTTACAACTTTATAACGTATCACTGTTTGTATTCCGAAAAGAAGAGCCGCTTGAGCCGCATCAGACATTTGTATTTCTGCGTTTTAGCGTTGTCAGCGTTGGTATAGCCAAACTTTTCGGTAATCTCCTGCATACTTAGATGCTGGATGTAAAAATCTTCTAACAACGTTCGACAGGGTTCCCCGAGTCGTTCGAGTGAATCGGCCATCAATGTAAACTGCCGATCTCGCTCTTCATGTTCCAGCAAGTCGTCGCCGATTTGTTCGATGACCAGGTCGTCGGATGCGGGCGTTTCTACATCACGTACCATATATCGACTACGTTGCGACAATTGCTTCAGCCATAAGCGTCTGCAAACCGAATAGAGGTACGTCTTTAGTTGACAATGCAGTTCCAGCGAACCACCTCTCACCTTTTCAAATAATACAATCAACGCTTCCTGGTAAATATCCTTGGCGTCGTCTTCGCTGCCGCTATTGTTGGTTACGAAGTGAAGCACCATCGGAAAATACTGGCGATACAATTGCATCAATGCGTCGTCAGAGCCATCGGCCAAACCCGTCAGCAACTCGTCATCAGTCCATACGGGTAGCCTGTTTTCCTTCATTGAGTTGAGCTATTACTTAATACAAAAAGCCTTTAGACGTAACCCAAAAAAAAAATAAAAATTGTTTGGGTTACCTTTTCCCGTGTCGGGTATTAAGGTTGACATTTATTCATAATCACTAAACGAAAACATTCTCAAAACTATGAAAGCAATCACGAAATCCGCCTTCTTTTTCATGGCTATGATCGCCCTGGCTACGTCTTGCAGCTCGAAGAAGACCGAAACCACCGAAACGACCACCACCACGACGGATTCTTCTTCGACGATGGCTACGGACTCGACGATGGCTACGGATTCCGCTTCGACGATGTCTGCTGATAGCGCGAAGTAATTTTTGCTAAGGCACAACTGCCGGTAATTCTTGCCGACAACGCTATAAACGATTGGAAGCTTCCTGATTATTCAGGGAGCTTTTTTTATTGTGTTTTGTAGAGACAAGGCATGCCTTGTCTCATTGGCGTCAGCAATAGCAGGCATCAGCAAAACCATCCGGCTGGGAGACAAGGCATGCCTTGTCTCTACATCAATTCCCCTTTCAGCTTATTCATTTCGGCCGTTGGCGAAGCTCGTTCATATAGAATACAGTAGACTGCTCTCGTGATGGGCATGTCGACGTTGAACTGCTTATTGATTTCGTGAATACTTTTGACAGCATAATATCCTTCAGCTATCATGTTCATTTCGGCCTGAGCCGATTGAATCGTGTAGCCCCGACCAATCAACGTACCAAACGTGCGGTTGCGGCTAAACGGTGAATAGGCCGTCACGAGCAAATCCCCGAGATAGGCCGAGCCACTCAAATCACGATGTTTTGGATAAACTGCATCCACGAACCGACGGATTTCCTGCATAGCATTCGACACCAGAACTGCCTGGAAATTATCGCCGTAGCCTAATCCCCGCGTAATACCACAGGCCAGCGCAATGATGTTTTTCATGACGGCTGCGTATTCAATACCGTAAATGTCATCGACGGGAGTTGTCTGCACAAACCGGCAACGTAGCAGGTCGGCCACTCGTTTTGCACTGTCGGAATCGGGCGAGGCAATGGTGAGGTAAGATTGTTTTTCGAGGGCTACTTCTTCGGCATGGCATGGGCCGGCGATCACCGCCATTCGTTCGGGTGGTACGTCATATTGATTGCTCACCCAATCAGTTACCAACTGATTAGCCGAGGGAATCATTCCTTTTATAGCCGAAATCACCCATTTCCCGGCAAAATGCTCAGGTTTTAGCCCAGTAAGTGCGTCGCCAATAAACGCAGCCGGAACGGCAAGAATAATAAATTCGCTATCACGAACAGCCTCTCGAATTTTGATACAGACCTTCACTTTTCGGGTGTTAATCTGCACATCGCTAAGGTAGCTGGGATTGTGCCCAAATTTTTTGATATGCTCCGCATCCGACGATTTACGAAGCCACCATTTAATGCTGACGTTGTTTTCGGAAAGAATTTTAACGAGCGCCGTCGCCCAGCTTCCTCCACCAACCATCGTCAACCGAACGGGTTGTGATTGTTTCATGGAGTAAAGATAATTCTGAACCGGGATTTAGCTGATTGATGGATTTTCAGGATTTTGTTTTTCGCTTCAAAGAAGCGCTTTCATTAAAAAAAAATCGTGTAAATCCATCAATCAGCTAAATCCCGGTTCAGAAGTCGGTTCTATTCTTCTTTATCTTCTTCCTTCTTCTTATTCTTCTTCGGATCGCGTTTCACGATGAGTTGGTCATTTTTCAGTTTTTTAGAAACTGCAATAAACGGCCCTGAAACGATCTGCTCGCCAGATTTCAGTCCAGATAGGATTTCAATGTTTTCGAAGTCGCTGATACCCGTTTTGACTTCACGCTGAACGGCCTTACCTGCTACGTTGACGAAAACAATTTCCTTTGGTTTTTCTTTCTTTTCGGCCTGATTCGTTGGTTTCTCATCGACCGTACCATTACGTCGATCTTCCAATTTCTCGGTATCAATAGCTGTTGAATCAACCCCTCGTGTTGTAACGGCGGCAATTGGCACCGACAATACGTTCGATTTTCGATCAGTGATAATTTCGACGGAAGCCGTCATTCCTGGCTTAAAGGGATAGCCTTTTTTGTCTTTCACTGCCAACAGGTCGGTATAGGAACTATTGAGGATTTTCACTTTCACCTCAAATTCCGTGACCGCATCAGTCGATACAGAAGCAGCCGCTCCTGCATTAGCAGCCAGCCCGTTAGCGGTATTGGCCACTTCATAAACAATCCCTTTGAATTTGCGGCCAGACGTAGTATAGGAATCAACTTCAATATCGGCGGTGTCACCCAGAGTTACACGCACAATGTCGTTTTCGTTGACATTCACCCGAACTTCCATGTTTTGGAGGTTTGCAATCCGCATGATTTCCGTACCGGCCATCTGCGACGTACCAACAACCCGTTCACCCAATTCGATATTTAGTTTCGAAACGGTTCCGTTGACTGGGGAGTAAATGGTTGTTTTGCGCAGGTTTTCGCTGGCATCGCGCAGGTTAGCTTCGGCACTTTGTATGTTGAACTGAGCCGCCCGAACGTTAGCTTTTGCGGCTTCTACCTCTTGTTGCCCTACATTATAGTTGGCCTCGCTGGTTTCGAGGTCGGCGGAAGAAATAACTTTATCAGCAAACAGTTTACGAGTTCGCTCATAATCAGCTTTGGCCCGAATCAGTCGGGCACTCGACTGAGCTACCGACGCTTTCGACTGCTCCAGCTGTGCACGGCTCTGATTAACAGTAGCTTTCGCCCGCGCCATCATCGACTCGTAGTTGTCGGGGCGGATGCGGCACAGGAGTTGACCCGCTTTCACAGGGTCACCTTCATTCACATACAAGCCAATGATTTCGCCCGATACGTCGGGGCTGATTTTAACTTCTACCTGGGGCTGTACGCGCCCCGAAGCGGTAACCCGTTCAACGATATTAGACCGTTTAACCAGGGCAAAATCAACTTCAGTTGCTTCGGGTTTGCCAATCCACCCGGCCTCCTTTGCAGCAAAGAGACCACCGGCAATTAAAACAATTAATCCTCCTAAAATCCACCAGATGCGGTTTGACTTCTTCATATTGAGCGAATGAGTGAATTAGTTAATGAGTGAATGAGTGAATACAATTCGATTGTTTTTATTCACTCATTCGCTAATTCACTCATTCACCATTAATTAAAACCTAAGGGTTTATTTTGGTAATAATCTAAAATTTTGGTTCGAAATACGTAATCATATTTAGCCTGGACAAGACTAGCCCGAGCGCGGTCGAGATTCGTTTTGGCAATGTTATAATCGGTTGCGTTGAGAGCCCCGGCATTTAACCGGCTTTCGGCCATCTGAAACGCCCGTTCCAGCGACGCTACCTGCACCTGTGTTGCTCTGTAGCGATTAGCTCCAGCCCGCATTTGCGTATAAGCCGTTTCTATTTGCTGGCGCAACGTTAAACGAGTGTTCTGAGCCGTTAACTCAGCGTTTTGTTGCTGAATTTTAGCCGTTGTAATCCGATTGCGCGACAAGTTACCCTGAAAAATAGGTACGCGCAAAAACAAAGATACCGATTGGCTAAAGTTGTTTTCTAGTTGAGAGCCATAGGAAATCCCGGCACGGTCGGAGCCTTGCGTTGAAATGTTGATAGGGATATTAGTTCCAGTGGCGGGATCAGTTATAAAACCAACCGTTGTCTGATTCGTCTGGCCATTCGGTACGTTTATACTAGCGGCACTGGAATAAATAGTACTCAGATTTCCGTTTAACGATAGGGTTGGATAAAGCCCACCTTTGGCTACTTCCACGCCCAGACCAGCGCTCTTAACTCGCAAATCGGCCCCCTTCACTTCAGGCAAATTGGTAGAGGCTGCGTCATAAAGTTGCTGAACACTAGCCGTATACGGGTCCAGATTTGGATCAGGCACATCAATAGGTACTACGTCAAAATCCTGGTTAATCGGTACATTCATTGCCTGCATCAAGGCAACTTTCGCCAAATCGAGCGTATTCTGGGCATTAACGATATCCACTTCATTGCTGGCTAATGTTGCCCTGAGTTCAAACAGATTTGATTCAGGGGCCGAGCCAGCGTTCACCAAACGCTGCGTACGGTCTAACTGTGCCCGCGTTACGTCGGCCTGCCGTTGCGCAACGGCCAGTTGCTCAGTCCCGGTTAGCACGTTCAGGTAGTTCTGGGCAACCGTCAACGACACATTGTTCTGCGTAGCATTCAATTCCTCCTGACTAGCCTGAAGGGCCAGATTATTTTGCTTCACGGTGTTCTGAAGCACCATGCCATTATAGAGCGTAACCGACGTATTAAGCTGATAGTTACTGGATTTAATCGTTTGCTGAACGAACGTATTATCCTGAGGGTTGATGCTACGTCCTCCATTTATCGACTGATTCGATTGAAAAACAGCCGAAGGCAGCCGATTTAACCGGGCCTGATGGAGTTGCAGATCGCTGTTGGCAACGGTTAGTCGTCCCTGGCGCACCAGAAGATTATTTTGCTGAGCAACGTCGATGCATTGCTGCAAGGTCAGCCGCGACGACGCACTGGCAGTTGCCGTGCTCGTAGGTGCGGTGGTGGTTGTAGCACCGGGTGTATTTTGCGCGTATGTGCCCGACAGACCTGCTGTCAGTAACAAGGCCGTTACGACCCGCATTTGTTTCCACGCTACTTGAGTACACATAATTTTGTTGGTTCAATGTTACAAACTTACCTTCGGGCCAGCTATCGTTTTAGGATAAACGGCGCAAACTAAGTATGTTTCTGGTTTATAATTCGGATGTACTTTACGAAAACGATTTTCGCCTGTCGATTCATGACCGGGCTTTTCAATACGGGGATGGTCTCTTTGAAACCATCCGTTACGAACAACGTACTGTCTGGTTCTGGCCCGACCATTTCGCCCGCCTTACGGCCGGCATGGCTGGTTTAGGTCTTCAGGCACCGGACAACTTTACCGCCGACGCTGTTTATCAATGTATCACTGAATTAGTGTCGGTGAACAGCCTGACCGATCAGGCAGCACGTATCAAAATTCAGGTTTGGCGGCAGGCGGGCGGGCTTTATACACCAATCACATCCAAAGCCAACGTATTGATTACTGTCCGTTCCTCGCTCCCATTTTCTGTAACAGATAAAGCTCAGATTGGAATTTATGATACGTTCCGATTGTCTTCTTCGCCTGTTTCGGCCTTCAAAACTCTGAGTGCCCTACCCTACGTACTGGCCGGTGTTTACAGATCGAAAAACAGTCTCGATGATGTTATTCTGCTCGATACCAGCGGGTTTCTGGCAGAATGTCTGGCATCGAATCTGTTCTGGTATACCAATCAGACCTTATTTACACCATCGCTCCAGACCGGCTGTATTAACGGCATCATTCGACGGCAACTGCTACGTTTCGCTCCTGAGCTAGGTATCTCCCTGACTGAGGGGCTATATTTACCCGACGTACTTACTCAGGCCGACGTAGTGTTTTGCACGAACGTTATGGGCATTCAATGGCTACGTAACATAAACGGGCTGCATAACAGTCTGCACTTGCAGGGGTTTGCAAGTGCAGAATCGTTACTTAACGCCCTGTTCGCTCAGCTTCACAGCTGAATCGTCCAGCCAGCCATCTTTCAATCGAAGTATGCGTGTGCCATATTCAGCGTTAATTTCTGAGTGAGTTACCTGCACAATCGTTACGCCATCTTTCTGATTCAGTTCGCGGAATAGTTCCATAATATCGCGGGCCTGATCGGAGTGAAGGTTGCCTGTTGGCTCATCGGCGAAGATAACGCTGGGGCCAGCCGCCAGTGCCCGGGCAATACCAACCAACTGCTGCTGCCCCCCAGATAGCTGTGCCGGAAACAGGTCTTTTTTAGCGACCATGTTAAAACGGTCCAGCAACTCGGCTACACGACTTTTCCGTTCAGACCCATTCAATCCTTTGTATAGCAGGGGCGTTTCGATGTTCTCGTATACCGTCAGTTCGTCGATGAGGTGATACGCCTGAAACACGAAGCCGATCTGGGTTCGGTGGAGTTCGGTACGTCGTTTCTCCGAGAGTTTCTGCACGGGTTGGTCATCGAAGAAATATTCGCCTTCAGAAGGCTCTTCGAGCAACCCCAGAATGTGGAGCAGCGTTGACTTCCCTGATCCCGACGGCCCCATGATGGATACGAATTCACCCTGATTGATGTCGAGAGTGACGTTACGTAACACGTAGACCCGGCCAAACCCGGCGGGGTAGTATTTCGAGACGTTGCGGAGTTGAATCATAATCTGTTACTTTGAAAATTGTTTTAGTTTAGTTAAGCTGTACGCTTTATGTATATACCTGGCAGCACGGATGACCTTATTTTCCGGGAAGATGTGGCCATTTATGGGCCTAAAGATCATCAACTCATTATTTCAAAATTAAATACGCGCCTTGGGACTCTTTACTATGATGCTAAGACTATTACACTTGAGCCCCTGCCCGAAATAATGCTCAACGAAGCCGAGGCTAGCCCTACACCCGATGTTATTTTATTCGATAATGAAGCTTTGACAACACCTATCATTATTGAAATCTGTCATACCGTTGGTTTAAAGAAAGACATCAACAAAGTTATTCGACTTATCGATGAGGACGAGTATGGTATTCTCGAAGGTTTTGTTTATGACTACAAAACGGAGAATTGGCTTCGTTACCGCAAGGGCGACGCGGGTTTAATGACCCAGACATCGTTTTCGGAAGTACTCCATCTCGACCTCAATCGCATGCTTGCCTAGTACGCTCAAGCCTCGTGCCACTTTCACATTGCATTGATAGCTAATTGATTACAAAAAGCAATACGTTGTCTATCGTCCGCTACCGGACAACGATTTTTTGAAACCGGACATGTTTTTCACATAAAGGATGCAACTTACTCAATGATTTTACCATCTTCTCAAAAAAACTAAACCGCTTATTGTATGAAAGCAATTTTCTTAACGCTTTTCCTCTTTTCCGCCGGTATCAATCCTAGTACTGACGACGACTGGAAAAAAGACCGATCCGTTTCGGGTTTTTCAGGTATTACTGTGAGTAGCGGCATCGATCTGTACCTAACCCAGGGAAGTTCGGAGAAATTAACCTTCGATGTAAAAGGTGTTGACGAAGACCGGGTAATATCGAAAGTCAGAAATGGCGTACTAGAACTCTACATTGAAAAGAAGGGCTTTGGCGGCTGGAATTTTGGCCGGAACAACTACGTCAAAGCTTATGTGACCTTCAAACAGTTGACGAATTTACAGGCTGCGGGCGGAGCCGATGTATTTGGGCAGGGGCGACTGACGTTTAACGATCTGAACGTAGAAGCTTCCGGTGGTGCCGACGTAAAACTCGACCTGAAAGCTGACAAACTAAACGTATCGGCTTCTGGTGGTGCTGATGCTACGATTCAGGGAACCGCCCGTTCGCTCAACGCCAATGGCTCGGGTGGCGCCGACCTTGATGCGCGAAAGTTAGTGACTGAAGTCTGTAACGCTAACTCGTCGGGAGGTTCAGATGTATATGTAAATGCCAGTAAAGAGCTGACAATGAAGGCATCTGGTGGTTCCGATATCTATTATTCAGGTTCAGCTAAAATACTTGCCAAAAGTGAATCAGGTGGTGGCGACATTAGCCGCAGAGACTAAAAAAGAGTGAAAGAGTGAAAGAGTGAAAGAGCGAAAGAGTAATTTTGTCTGTCAGAATCACTCTTTCAACCTCCGTTGCGGCACTCTTTCACTCTTTCACTCTTTAAATGTTGACTCCCACAATTGGTATTCTTGGCGGAGGGCAGCTTGGCCTGATGCTTTTACAGGCAGCTGTCGACTGGAATCTCCGCGTTCACATACTCGACCCCGATGCAGAAGCATCCTGTCGGCATTTATGCACCCAATTTTCGCAGGGTTCGCTGACTGATTACGAAACGGTTTATCAATTCGGGCAGGCGGTTGACGTATTGACGATTGAAATTGAACGGGTCAACGTGGATGCACTTGAAGCCCTCGAACGCGAAGGTAAACGTGTGTTTCCGCAACCGTCGGTGATACGTATCATTCAGGATAAACGGCTCCAGAAGCAGTTCTATTCTGCCCATAACCTCCCCACTGCCGACTACGTATTGACCGAAAATCGCGCCGACGTAGCGATGGTCGATATTCAACAGCCTGATTTTCTTCCCGCTTTTCATAAACTAGGCCGCGATGGCTACGATGGCCGTGGTGTGCAACGTATTGCCTCAGTAGCCGATGTTGGTAAAGCGTTCGACGCGCCGGGTGTGCTGGAAAAAGCCGTTGATTTTGAGAAGGAATTGGCTGTCATTGTCGCCCGAAATGAACGTGGTGAAGTCCAGACTTTCCCAACGGTCGAGATGGTATTTCATCCCGAATTAAATCTGGTCGAATACCTTTTTGCTCCTGCTGAAATATCCCCTGAAATCAATCAGAAAGCGCAGGACATTGCCCGACGTACCGCCGATGCCTTCGGTATTGTGGGACTGCTGGCTGTCGAATTGTTTCTGGATAAGCTCGGTAACGTATTGATTAACGAAGTAGCTCCCCGCCCGCACAATAGCGGTCATCACACCATCCGGGCCAACGTAACGTCGCAGTTTGAACAGCACTGGCGCGCTATTCTGAATTATCCGCTTGGCGATACGTCGGCCTACCAACCAGCCGCGATGGTCAATCTCCTCGGCGAAGACGGCTATACCGGCCCGGCTGTTTATGAAGGATTGGAAAATCTGCTGGCTATCCCCGGCGTCTTCCCGTTTTTCTACGGAAAAGCCATCACCAAACCTTTCCGCAAAATGGGGCACGTAACGGTAATGGACAATTCACTGAATGCGCTACGTACCAAAGTCGAGCAGGTGAAAGCAGGAATTCGGGTGATCACGTAAACGTAACATATGGACAACCTGATGATGATTCTATAAAAAACCTTTAGAATCATCATCAGGTTGTCCCTGCATGAAAATGCGCAAAAAAGGAGATTCCCCAACGAAAATCTGTCCGGTTTGTAATCGCCCGTTTAGCTGGCGAAAAAAATGGGAACGAGATTGGGATCAGGTCATTTATTGCAGTGACGCCTGCCGACGGGTTAATAAATCAGCGAATGCAGTCCATAACACTCATCGTTAATCAGCCAAAAATCCAGTCTAGTTCCAGCGTTAATTCAGGGAAAATAGCCGAGGTAGCTTTGTCTCCCTGTTCGTATACTTCGTGTTCTGTATAGCGCTCGTTCTCAAGTACATAAGCATATATTTCCTGGCTTTTAGGAACGGCTATCCAGTACTCGCGCACACCCGCTGACTCATACAAATCAAACTTTTCATTAAAGTCTTTTTTGAGCGTTGACGGAGACGTAATTTCGATAATCCAGTCGGGCGGACCTACGCACCCGAATTCATCAATTTTGGTGGAATCGCAGATAACGCAAATATCCGGCTGTACAACCGTATAAATTTTGTTATTAAACCCCGGTTCGTAACCAGGATTGGGTAGCCTTACGTCAAAAGGAGCCGAATACACTGCACAGGAACGCCCTCGAAAATGAGCGTATAATTCCCCCGAAGTTTGCATAGAGATTCGTTGATGTTTTGAACGTGGCGCAGGTGACATATCGTAGAGCTTTCCTTTTATTAGCTCTACGCTTTCGTCGAAGCGCCACTTCAGGTAATCAGCGTACGTATACGTACCGTTTGGGTCAAGTTGCGAAAGTTCAGTAATCATAGCCAGACGCGCGATTAACTACCAAAATTACGAAACTCTATCGACCTATGCCACCGTATTCGTCAACGTACCAATACCGTCAATCGTGATGCTGATTTCGTCACCGGAACGTAGCGTGAAATCGTCGGTTGGTACAATGCCAGTACCCGTCATCAGGAAGCAGCCGTTGGCAAACGAACACTCACGATATAGGAATGAAACCAGTTCGGTATGTTGTCGTTTCATCTGGCTGATGGCGATACTTTGCGTAAAAACCGCCTGACTGTTTCGAATAATTTCCAGCCGGATTTGCGATGTTGGCGCAATCGGTGATTCAGGAACGTAGAGACATGGGCCAAGTGCTGCACTGCCATCATACGATTTCGCCTGGGGTAGATACAACGGATTTTCGCCTTCGATGCTACGTGAACTCATGTCGTTACCGCAGGTGTAGCCCACAATGTTTCCCGACGACGTAATAAACAAGGTTAATTCGGGTTCTGGTACGTTCCAGGTTGAGTCGGCGCGGATACGTACATTCGCACCGGGGCCAACTACACGCTCAGGCGTTGCTTTGAAAAATAATTCGGGGCGCTCGGCGTCATACACGCGGTCGTAGAAATTATCGCCCCCCGCTTTTTTCGATTCTTCCATCCGGGCGTCCCGGCTACGTAGATACGTAACCCCCGACGCCCAAACCTCCTGACGCCCAATAGGGGCAAGCAAACCTGTTTGAAGCCAATCGCGATACGTAGTAGAGGACGCAACAACCTGCGTAAGTTGCTGTAAATGAGCGTATAAATCATCCCGATTTACAAGGGTGTCCCAATCGGCTGTTGGTACGTTGTAGAACTGATTATCGGATTCAAGAACAATGCCGGAGCGTGTATTATAAAGTTTCATGGAGTTAAGCTAAATACGTAGTGCAAAGAAAATTTGGAAGTTATTTTACTTCATCGTAATATTGCGATAGAATTTATTTTTACGATTCTAGTCTGCTAATGGGTTTATCTAAAACCGAAATATTTACGGAATACGACAACCGCATCGCTGAATTAGCCAAGGCTTTGGCACATCCGGCACGCGTAGCCATTTTGCAAGTGTTGATTGAGCGAACGAGCTGTGTCTGTGGCGATTTGGTCAGTGAACTTCCATTAGCGCAGGCCACAGTTTCACAACACCTAAAAGAGCTTAAACAGGTTGATTTAATTAAAGGAGAGATAGATCCACCTCGCGTTTGCTACTGTATTGATAGACCTGTTTGGGAGGAAGCCAAGCAATTATTTGCTGGATTTCTAGGGCAGTCTTTCGAGCAGGACTGTTGTTAAAATTTTTTATTCTTATTCATCGTAATATTACGATGGTTTTAAATTGGCTTCGAAGCACGTACATAAATTGTTCACTTTTAAATTCAAACAATCATGGAAACACAAGATTGCTGCGAAATTGATGACGGCTGCACCGATGACGGTGAATGCTGCTGCCCGCCTGAGGCCGGGTGCTGTTAACGTTTAGTTTACAACGTCCCGAAACGAAATCATTTACCGGTTGTTTCGGGACGTTAACTTTATAAAACCATGACTATTCAGCTCAAAGCCGCCCAACCAGATGTATTAGGTCCTCTAACCGAACTCCTGGCCGCTCATCATTTACCCGTCAGTGACTTGCCTGGTGGGTTGCCCAATTTCTGGATAGCTGTCAATAGCGACCGACTTATTGGGTCAATCGGATTTGAAAAATACGGCAATATTGGTCTACTACGTTCGGTTTGTGTCGACGTTGATTACCGAAATCAGGGCATTGCGCATCAACTTTACAACGTACTGAGTCAGACAGCACAACAACAGGGAATTGATACGTTGTACCTGATTACAACAACGGCTGCTCAATATTTTGCACGGTTAGGCTTTACAGCAATCGATCGCAACGAGGCTCCTACGTCTATCCAGCAAACGAGTCAATTCAGTTCGCTCTGCCCTGCATCGGCTATTGTTATGAGACAAACTCTCTGACCAATATGAAGCGAATTCTGGTTATGTGCACCGGCAACTCAACCCGAAGCCAAATGGCTCAGGGATATCTTCAACATTTCGCTGGTAATCGTGCTCAAGTATTCAGTGCTGGTGTTGAGACACATGGCCTCAATCTTAAAGCTGTTCAGATAATGGCCGACGATGGCATCGATATAAGCCATCACACCTCAAATCATGTCAGTGAATACGCCGGTATCTCGTTTGACTACGTTATTACGGTTTGCGATCACGCTCAGGAACGCTGCCCCATTTGGCTTGGAAATGCCACACGCATCCATCAAAATTTTACTGACCCCTCGAAGGCAACCGGTTCAGTTGAAGAAATATGGAATTCCTATAAATCAGTACGTAATGAAATCCGTGATTTTAGCCTACATTTCGCTCAAAAAGAGTTATCTTAGTAGGCTTACGAATCATCGAAAATGCTGCAAAAAACCCGGGGCATTGCCCTCAGTTATATCCGTTACCGCGAGTCATCAATCATTGCCCGCATTTACACCGAAGAGTTCGGCCTGCAAAGCTATCTGGTGAACGGCGTCCGCTCGGCGCGAAGTAAAAACAATAAAATTGCTTTATTTCAGCCGCTTACCTTACTGGATATGGTGGTTTACAACAAACCCGACCGCGATCTGCATCGGTTGTCGGAAATGAAGACAAGCTACCCGTTCCAGAGCCTACCCTTTGAGGTAAGCAAATCAACTATTGCCTTATTCGTGACGGAGATGCTGAACAAAGTCCTGAAGGAAGAAGCCAGCAATCCGATGATGTACCGCTTCCTGATCGATTCAGTCTTATTTTTGGAAGAAGCTCAGACTAATTACGAGAATTTCCACCTCACTTTCCTGCTAAAACTTTCGTTTTTCCTGGGTTTCGGCCCTGAATCATCACGAGAGTTCGAGACTCAACTTCGCGAAAACTCCTACCCTTTTTTGCCTGATGTTGAAATGGAAACAGCCTTGAACATCATGCTACGTCAAAAGCTCGGTACGCTCATCAAGTTAAGTCGTGCGGGACGTAACGAATTGCTTGACGCACTGGTAGCGTATTACCAGATTCACATCGATTCGATTGGCGAAGTGAAATCGCTGCCGGTGTTGCGGGAAGTGCTGAACTAGTCTAAATTTTCCGCTTCAATTCGAAATGCTGACCCAGATACAGCCTACGTACCTGTTCGTCGTTAGCGAGTTCTTCAGCGGAACCCTGCTTCAGAATTTTTCCTTCGAACAACAAATAAGCCCGGTCGGTAATGGAGAGAGTCTCGTTAACGTTGTGGTCGGTAATGAGAATGCCGATGTTACGGTGCTTCAACTTGGCCACAATGCTTTGAATATCCTCTACGGCAATTGGGTCGACGCCCGCGAAAGGTTCATCCAGGAGAATGAAGTTGGGGTCTACGGCTAGCGCGCGGGCAATTTCAGTACGTCGACGCTCTCCACCTGATAGCACTTTTCCTTTACTCTTGCGTACATGTGTCAGGCTGAATTCTTCCAGCAATTGCTCTACTTTTTCGCGTTGCTCTCTTTTAGGAAGGCTGGTCATTTCGAGCACTGCCAATACGTTCTCTTCTACTGATAAGTCACGAAAAATAGAAGCTTCCTGCGCCAGATACCCTAACCCAAGCCGGGCACGCTTGTACATGGGCAAATCCGTTACGTCGGTAGAGTCGATAAAAACTTTGCCGCTATTGGGTTTTACTAACCCAACCGCCATGTAAAATGAGGTAGTTTTACCGGCCCCATTCGGGCCCAGCAATCCAACAATTTCGCCCGTTTCAACCTGATACGATACGTTGTTGTTAACCAGCCGCGAGCCGTATTTTTTTACTAAATTTTCAGTTCTAAGAATCATGAGTTTAAATCAGCAGTCAATAGTTGACGGTCGATAGTTAACAGCTCTTACTTCATTTGTGCAGACTGACCGCAACGGCGGACCGTGACTGTCGATTATTGACTAAACTTTTATATCCTTCAGCATCAACTGGAGTAGTACGTTGCCGTTAAAAAAATTCTGCTCGACCTGATAACAGATGGCGAACGGTTCTCCCTTACGAAGTTGACGAGCCAGGTGCGCCAGCCCAAACCCAACAGCCGTTAATATGTGCCCTGAACGCTGCTGCCGAACGCTGATTTTCAGGTGTTTCTCTTTCATAATAATCGGTTCTTCGACCAGATAAACGCCCTCGGTCATGAACACCGGCTGCATGTTGTGCGGGCCAAACGGGCCCATCTGCTTCACAATCCTGACGAGTTTATCGGTAATCTCGCTGAAATCGAGTGGGAGATCGATGTCAATCATGGGCGTCAGATGCTCTTCTTTTATTTTGCGCGAAACGACTTCTTCGAACTTAAGCCGGAACGCGTCGATGTTATCCACGGGCATGGTCATACCTGCTGCGAATGTATGCCCGCCAAACTGCTCCAAGAGTTCAGCACACTCTTCAATCGCTTCGTATACATCGAAACCCGGCACCGACCTTGCCGACCCAGCCGCCTTATCGTTCGACTGCGTCAGAATAATGGTCGGACGGTGAAAATGCTCAATGCAACGGGAAGCCACAATACCGATAACCCCCTTATGCCACGTAGCATCGTACAAAACAGTACTTTTGGCGTTCAGCAACGTTTCGCTCTCGCGAATCATGGCCAGCGCTTGTTCGGTCATGCTGCTATCGAACTCGCGTCGGCTGTTGTTATGCTTGTTAATTGCCATCGCAAACGTATCGGCTTCGTCCTCAGATTCGGCCAACAACAACTGTACGGCGGCTTTGGCATGTTGAATCCGACCAGCGGCATTGATACGTGGCCCCAGACCAAATACCAGATTAGTAATATCCAATTCCCGCGCAAAACCTGCTACTCTGATTAACGCTTTCAGCCCGGTACGTGGTGCCGTGTTAAGATATTTTAAGCCATAGTACGCCATTACCCGGTTCTCGCCCGTCAGCGGCACTATATCGGATGCAATACTGACGGCCACTAAATCCAGACTTGGAAGTAAGGCATCCAATGGAATGGAAGCGTTCATGCAAAACGCCTGAAGCAGTTTGAAACCTACTCCGCAACCACTCAGTTCTTTGTACGGATACCCACAGTCGTCGCGTTTTGGGTCCAGCACGGCAGCGGCATCGGGCAGTTCAGAGCCGGGGCGGTGGTGATCGCAGATAATAAAATCGACGCCCAATGCTTTTGCCTCGGCGATACGTTCGATGGATTTAATGCCACAGTCGAGGGCAATAATGAGCGTGAACCCATTTTCAGCCGCCCACAAAACGCCTTGCTTCGAAATGCCATATCCTTCCTTGTAACGATCCGGAATGTAGTAGTCGATGTCGGAATGATAGTTTTTCAGAAAGCTATAAACCAGTGCCACCGACGTAGTGCCATCAACATCATAATCGCCGTAAATCAGGATTTTTTCCTGCTTTTCGGGCAGCATCGCCATCTGCAATCGCATAATCGCCCGGTTCATGTCTTTCATCATGAACGGGTCGTGCAGATGACCCATTTCAGGCCGAAAAAAAGTTCGGGCTTCATCGTAGGTATGAACCTCACGCTGCACCAGCAATGCGGCCAGGGCTGAACTAATACCCAGCGATTGAGTTAAAGAGTCGATAGCAGCCTGTTGTTCTACTGAACCGGGGAACGGTCGTGTTATCCATCGTTTGGTAGGCGGGTGCGGCTGGGCTATCATGATTGTAAAATTAAATCGGTTTTTATAAAATCGCTACGTTATGCGCTATCTCCTTTTCGCCCTAAGCCTGTGTATGACGGCCTTCGTCCCCCGGTCGTCACCAAAAAAAACCAATCTAACCGTTGAAATTCAAAACGTCCAGCCGTTGAAAGGAACTGTTTTTGTAGCCTTGTTTCCCCCTGGCAATGAGTTCCCCAATGGGAAACCCATTGATGGAAAAAAAGTAGATGCTGAGAGTGCGACCGTTCGGGCAAGTTTTTCTGTGGAGCCAGGTACGTATGCCATCGCTATTTTTCACGACGAAAATAGTAATGGCAAGATGGACAAAAAAATGTTTGGTATTCCGAAAGAGCCGTACGGATTCAGCAATAACTTTCGCCCTAAAATGTCGGCACCCAAATTCAGTGATTGCCAATTCACGGTTGGCAATGGTGGAAAAACGATTCAGATTGCTCTGAAGAAGTTCTGAACCGGGATTTAGCTGATTGACGGATTTGCAGGATTTTGCTTTCGCTTCCTCGAAGCGCTTAATAAAAAGCAAAATCCTGCAAATCCGTCAATCAGCTAAATCCCGGTTCAGAATCCTGAAAAAATCCTGGTTCAGACAGCCCGGTTCAGAATTTTTTTGTAATTTTACCCGGCAAATAACACAACCTGCTATTTGCTCATGAGCTTAGATACCAGCAAATTTCTTTACGAGGCTCTTACTTACGACGACGTACTGCTCCTTCCGGCTTATTCGGAAGTTCTCCCCCGAGATACGAAAACCGTCACCCAGCTTACCCGCAACATACAGCTTAACATTCCACTGATTTCGGCGGCCATGGATACCGTTACCGAATCGGCGCTGGCGATTGCTATGGCTCAGGAAGGCGGTATTGGCATCATCCACAAAAACATGAGCGTTGAAGCGCAGGCCGATCAGGTCCGTAAAGTGAAACGCTCGGAAAGTGGTATGATTATCGACCCGATTACACTCTTAGAAACCGCTACGTTGGGCGACGCGCATAAAATTATGCGGGAGTCTAAAATTGGCGGTATTCCCGTGGTTGATGATACCGGTAAACTCGTTGGTATTCTGACCAACCGGGATTTACGTTTCCAGAACGACTTCTCCAAGCCCGTTACGGACATCATGACGAAGGAAAACCTCGTAACAGCCTGGCAGAATCTTACGCTCGAAGAAGCTGAGAGCATCCTTCAACAATACCGCATCGAGAAATTACCCATCGTTGACGACAATTACCACCTCGTCGGGCTGATTACGTACAAGGACATTCTTAAAAAGAAAAGCCATCCCAATGCCTGCAAAGATGAACTCGGTCGCCTACGTGTAGGAGCAGCTGTGGGTGTAACCCCCGATCTTACCCGACGTATCGAAGCGCTGGTAAAAGCCGGTGTCGACGTCATCAGTGTAGATACTGCCCACGGGCACTCTAAAGGCGTATTAGACGCGGTACGTAACATCAAGCAGCAATTTCCCAAACTTCAGGTCATTGCGGGTAACGTAGCAACTGGCGAAGGTGCCAAAGCCCTGGCCGATGCCGGTGCCGATGCCGTGAAAGTGGGCGTAGGACCGGGTAGTATCTGTACCACACGTATCATTGCCGGTATCGGCATGCCGCAACTGACCGCCGTTTACGAGTCGGCAAAAGCGTTGCAGGGCACAGACGTACCGGTAATTGCCGACGGGGGCATTCGTTTTTCGGGCGATATAACCAAAGCTTTGGCCGGTGGAGCCAGCACCGTAATGATTGGATCGCTTCTGGCGGGTACTGAAGAAGCGCCCGGCGAAGTAGTGCTTTATGAAGGTCGACGGTTCAAGACGTACCGGGGTATGGGTTCCGTTGAAGCTATGGAAGATGGCTCGAAAGACCGCTATTTTCAGGACGCCGAAGACGACATCAAGAAACTCGTACCAGAAGGAATTGTCGGTCGTGTACCAATCAAAGGCAAGGTATCTGAGATTGTGTATCAGATGGTTGGAGGATTGAAAGCTGGTATGGGTTATTGCGGAGCTATTGATATTCCGGCTTTGCAGCAGGCCAAGTTTGTCAAAATCACCACGGCCGGTTCACGCGAGAGCCATCCTCACGATATTCAGATTCAGAAAGAAGCACCGAATTACTCGGCGCGGTAAGGGTTAAAAGTCGACAGTCATTAGTCGTCAGTCGTTAGTTATTCTGATGACTAATGGCTGTCGACTTTTAGCCTAATTCACAATATTCACTTTTCCCGTCCCTTCCAGCCGGACTTTCCCCGATCCGGTAAATTTCAGTTTTTTCGCCTGTCCGGTATAGGCGGTAGGAACGGTTACTACGTGTGTGCTCATAATCTGAACTGGCAACGTACCATTGGGAATACAGTTACAATCCCAGGTCGTCGGTACGTTCCAGTTACCCGTCTGGGCCGAGCTGAATGCCGTTGGGGTTACGACCGTTACTGTAACATTCTGACTAGGCACACTAAGGCAAACTCCCGAACTGGCAGTCTGCTGACAGCGAGCGTAATACTGCGTCGTAACGGTTGGCGAAACAGGCATACTTACCGCTACGTTATCGGCAGTCTGGTACCATTTCAACGTAGCACCAACACCTGTACATCCGGTTGCATTGAGCGTGGCAGAGCCACCCGACGTAATGATTACACTGGTGCTGGAGACTACTGGCGATGCAGTACCCAGCACGGTGAACGTAGTGGCTGTACGGCATATGCTTTGGTTGGGACTCGCTACGTAAAACACGGTAGTTCCGGGCGTATTGGTGTTAGGAACGCCTGATCCTCCAACCCCCACCGGATTAAAGACCGTACCTGAGAATACAGGAGAACCTCCAGAAGGCGCCGTAAACCAGTTGGGCGGACCAAGTTGAAATCCCTGGTCAGTCGCCTGCAACGTAAAGCTTCCGGTGATACCAGAGTAAAACGTACCAACCACTAAAATATAGGTCGAACCAGCTACCAGTGTATGCGTGAGCTTTGAGAGATAGAGGCCTTCAAAAAAGTCAATATCATCATCACCACGCAGGAAATTCGTTGCCGGACTAGCTGGGTTAAATGAAGTCTGATACAATGATAAGTAAGAATCATTGTCAGGGAAAGTAGATGCTGTGACTTCGAAAGTTTGTGGACCACTGGCAGGAGCCACAAACGTAAACGATTGATAATAAACCGTTGTGCCTGTATTATATGTAGTCACATCATCGTTAGCGGCCCGCGCATACGTGGGCGAACCAGTTGTCAGTGCTCCATTTACAAGATTGCTGATTTGTGTGGGTACAACCAGACCTGCACCAGTAGGTACACTGGCATCCTGACAAACCGAATAGGAGCCAACGATTGGAACAATACTCGGATAGACCGTTACCTTAATAGTCTGTTGAGTGGAGCATTGGGCAGACGGAGCTGATAACGTAAACACGTATCGGACAACAACCGGAGACGTAGTGGTATTGATAAGTGTCTCATTAATTGCAGCCGAACTGCTGATGGCACTTCCATTACTAACGCCCGTAACGGGCATCCGGACCCAACTGATGGTTGTATTGGCGGTAGTAGACGTAGCATTATACGTAAACAAAGTATTGGAACAGACTGTGGCTGTTATGGGTGAGCTTAAGGCGGGACCATCGATTGGGGCAAAGCTTTCAGTAACAAGGCGGTCATTGGACGAAACACCGGTGGAGGCCCCCGCTCCTAAACCACGCCGGGCAAAAGCTCTGCCAATGGCACAATGATATCGACCGCCAAATAACATTTGGTCGGCCTGCAGAATAGCATCACGAGCCTGCACAAAGCTCGGGCTACAGGGTTGCATTCGCAACCCTTCATTGACCAGTTTCAAAGCTGCGATGTTCCCCCGCATAGCAGTTATACTGCTGGGGGTGGTGTATATGTTTTGCTCTATGTGGTTATCCTGCATAATGATTTCCCAGGTCATATCCCAGAGCATGGTTGCCCAGATTGAGCCAATACCGTGTGGAATCGCGAAATCTGCATCACCCACTTTGGCGTAGGTAACGTTTCCATTTACATTATCCATGTCGTAGGAGTACGGATAATCACGGATACCCACCCCGTTCGTCGGCTGGCCCAGCGAATACGTCCCAACCCCACGCGGGATATTGGCACTTGCGACATTAGCACTCAGTGACGACCAGTTAGTTGTTAGCATCAATGCCAGGAAATCACTCCAGCCTTCGCCACCCTGCTCTGCGTTATCCAGACATGACGAGTTAGCTGGCCCGCCAGTTAACCGGGTCGACCAGCCATGACCATATTCGTGCGTAATGATACCATTATCAAAATCGCCATCAGGCTGATACGTTGATGACGTATTCCACAGGTACATCTGCATACGGCCTCTTATGCCGTCATTATCGGTGAAAAAGTTTGCATTGTTGGTTCCCCCGCCATCCTGAACATCCGCAATAACATAATCATTACCCAGGCCACCCAGGCCCTGAATATTACTATTCTGGAAATTACCACTCGGTTCATCGAAGCCAAATTTCCAGAGCACATCATGAATCAGGTTATTCCAGTAAAACAGGTTGGTAATGGCGGCATCCCGGTTGCCGACTGCCGTATTCAATCCAAACGTATACGGATAGGTAAAATCCAGTGTCGCCGACTGGGGGCTCGCTCCCGGCTGATCATTGTCGTCGATGTCTTCCTGCGCATAGACGTTGTTGCCGCGCGTGGTGGTGTAGCTGGTTACGCCATCGTCGTGCCAGCCATTGGTAGTACCTGGCCCTACACCGGCGGGAGCAAACCGCGCATAAGGCATCACCGATTCAGTACGCGGACCGAAGGTGGGACCTTCGATTGGATAGTCAAAAACCGTATAACCATTCCCCGTAAACGCCCCCGATTTCTTTTGGATTCCAAAATATTTAGCACCATCGGGCTGGGTGCCATCGACACACTCATGGGGGGCAGCGAGGTGTGTCGACGTACCGAAATTACAACTAATGATGGCGTCTTTCTTTTGCAGAATTTCGCCCGACGTAGCGTCTACATGAATGTTCCAGCCATGTTTGCCATCTTTGGTCAGAAAACGAACCTGCCAGGTTAGTGCCAGTTTATTAATTGCTGTCTGCTTTTTCTCTACCGTAAACGTAGTAACCGGAAGCCAGTACAGTTTTACATTTATCTTTTCGTTTGATAGATTAGTCAACGAATAGACGGCTTTCGTCAACGTACCATCGGCTAGTTTGGCTGTTGCCAGTTCCTGAATCGGGAGTAGATTGGTGCTGGCCAGCCCTACGTTTGCTGCGGCTTTCTGAAGGGCAACCACTGGAGAAATCATACTCTTACTGGTTCCGGTTTTCGCAATGCGATCGATGCCCGCAATGAAATTATGGTTTGTGTACGAAACCTGCTTATCCATCAGCACTACGTTCATCATTCGATTGTAAACTTCAACTGACTGATATGCCTGATTGAAGTAAACGTGATACCATCCCGTAGTGGGCGATTTGTAAGCGCTGGACAAAAGCAGTCCATCAATATCGGGTGGGGTTAACTGCTGTTGCTGCATGTTGGCTGCTACGTATTGACGGGCAGTTTCTATTTCAATTTGAGCGTATGCATCAACCATACCCATCATCAAAACCAATACACAGCAACTGATACGTAGTACGCTACGTGAAATTCGATAAATGTTGAGCATGTTTAATTCTGAGGAAGGAGAAAAGCACTCATTTCGGTAAAATAAGCCCTTGATTACCGATTTTTCAACAAATGAATCAGAATTAATACGTATGTCGTCAGTATAAATAATAGCTGCTACATATCCATCCCAAACTTCTGACAAGCGGATAAATGAATCATCACTCAACCGCCAATGCGTTGGATTCTATGTAGTTCAGTCGTTCTTCATTGGTCTGAGTTGAGTCGGTTATGATGAAGGGGCATATGGAACAGGCGGTAGGCCCAACCTGTTGATGCCACCGACATTGCGACCGAATAGCGCAAAAGGGCAAGGCGGTCGGCTCCGACAGATGTTTGTTGAATGACATCACTAAATCAATAACACCGCAGCGGCCTTCGCGCCATTGATTGCAACCCGATTTCACACACCGATTGGCAAATCGAAAATGTCGCTCAGGCGCGTCGATGGACGTAACAGCTTCGGTTAATTCGGTAGTAAGCAGTTCAGGTTCTTTCAGCAGGCTCACCGACTGATCGGGGCCAACAACGCCCAGCAGCAACGCGCCTTCTTCGGCGCGTGCGCTGGGGCAAAGGGTCGTATTTGGGGTTACCATGTTAATTACATGCCTTGAATACCCTTTTGCAATAATCCCTCCTGAACCTTTATCTCGTCGAGGCTGACTTTCAAGTCTCTACCGATTGCTTTAATCCAGTAGCCTTTCCAGCGACTTGGCGGAATCACTACGTGCGAGCCACCTCCTCCCGGAAATGACCCTCCTCCACCACCAGCCGGACCATCGTCGCCATCGGGATCATCGGGATTCGGATAACCCGCCAGCGCCGATGCAACTACTGTCTGAATACCGGCTGCAATCTTACTTTCGAGTCGGGCAGGGAGTTTCATTCCACTTAGCAATACGTGGAATTCGCTGCCTTTTGTGTTTTTGGATGCTTCCATTTTGAGAAGTTGATTTAGGGTGAAAACTTCCCAAAAGTCGGCGAATAAACGTAGCGGTTTTAGCGCAGAATTGCGGAATCTGTTCGACGTAGTATTGCCCAATTTTAGTCGGGTATCACTACGTTCTCTGGAAGAATGCGCGTAGAATTACGTATCAGTGTTACGTTGGACGGAAGGCTCCAGATAATATATATTACTAATGGTGCCGTGAAGAGTCAGATCGATTTCGCGGAGACCAATGCGGTAATTATCAACGGCAAATTCCGGCGTATCCTGCTTCATCTGGTAGAACGTCGACGGCGAAAGCAACACCACCAGATTACCCCGCTGAACTACTTTTTCGACGTGGTAATGACCACAAATTACTGTTACGTGGCAGGGTAATTCACGTACCAGTTCCAGAAACCGTTCACTCTGTCGAAATGGGTATTTGCTATCCATGAACTCAACGTCCGCCCGTAAGGGTGGGTGGTGCATGAATATCACTACGTTCGTATCGCGTAAGGCTTTTATGTAATCTTCCAACCAGTTCCATTGCTCTTCCGAAAACGCTCCTTTACCAGAATCCAGAAACAAAGCCGGGCGTCCCTCCATAGGCAACGCGTAATATAACTCACTCTGAATCAGATTATGTGTAAGCTTGAATATCTCGGCCATCATCGCCGAATCATCGTGATTCCCCGGAATCACAAAATAAGGCATCGGAAGTTTATCGAGCTCACTTTTCACCCAACGGTAAATTGCTTCGTCGCCCTCCGTATTGCAGATGTCGCCACCAATGACCAGACAATTGGGTTTCAGTTCGGCCAGGTAAGCCAGGGCATCCAGGAAATTCTGTCGCACATCGACGCCCGCTGGTTTTTCACCTTCGGCATCCAGATGCATATCGGTAATAAAGGCAATTCGCATTTTCAACCGGGGATTTAACAGATTTAGGGATTAATAGGATTGTCTGAACCGGGATTTAGCTTCGTTCCAGTACACGTCCATCTCAGCTAGCGTCATTTCGCTTAACGTTTTGCCGTTGGCCCGCGCCTGCTCCTCCAGATACTGAAAGCGTTTGATGAATTTCTTGTTTGTCCGCTCCAAAGCTGTTTCAGGATTTATGTCGATAAAACGAGCGTAGTTGACCAATGAAAATAACAAATCACCAAACTCGCCTTCGGCTCGCTGGACGTCGATAGTTTGGCTGGACGATACGTTAAATTCTTCTTTAAACTCCTGCATTTCCTCCTCTACTTTCTCCCAAACCTGCTCCTTCTCGTCCCAGTCGAAGCCCGCACCTCGTGCTTTTTCCTGAATGCGCATGGCTTTGACGAGTGCCGGCAGTGAACCCGGTACGCCACCCAGCACCGACTTGTTCCCTTCTTTCAATTTAAGTTGCTCCCAGTTGGCTTTTACCTGTTCTTCGGTTTCGGCCACGGTGTCGCCGTAAATATGCGGATGGCGGCTAATGAGTTTATCGCAAACCCGATTCAGTACGTCGGCCATGTCGAAATGATCGGGCGAGCTGGTGCTGGCTTCTGAAGCAATTTTTGCGTAAAAAACCAGATGTAACTGGATGTCACCCAACTCCTTACATATTTCCGCATTATTCTTCTCCAGAATGGCGTCGGAAAGTTCATAGGTTTCTTCGATGGTGAGGTGGCGGAGGCTGTCCATGGTTTGTTTACGGTCCCAGGGGCACTGTTCGCGTAGTTCATCCATAATAGTCAGCAGTCGATCAAAAGCCATCAGTTGTTGCTGACGACGGAGGGGCATATCCTGAAATTCCTTCATTGATTTCATAAATCGGTACGTAAGAGAATTTCTCTCACGTACCGTTTGTGTTTGGTAAAACTAACGAAAACGGGGGAAATGGCGAAGAGAAAAACGAGAAGACTCTTTTAACCGCAAATAGAATTACTCGTGAACCTTTGCGTACATCTCAGAGCTCTTTACGGTTAAAAGAACCCGACACGTACCACTCGCTCACAAACTTTTTTTCACTCCATATTGACATGTATTGATTTACTTCATTTACTTTGCAACACAAAGTACTTTTACTATGCAAACACAATCACATCCTACGCATTATTCAAACTTGTCACTACCACGCGACGCCCGGCCTGGTAAAGGCTTATGGGCGTTGGCCCTGCTCACAGTTGCCGGATTTAGTTTGGTCACGCTACGTGGCTTGCTGACCGGAAACTGGTGGTATTTTCTCATGCTCGACTGGAACCTGTTTCTGGCCTGGTTTCCATTAGGGGTCGTTCTGGTGCTACGTGATTTACGGGCAAACGGCAATACGGTTTCATGGTTTCGGAGTCGGTGGTTACTGATTGGCTCACTGCTGCTCTGGCTAGCCTTTTTACCAAACGCTCCGTATATCATCACTGACTTATATCACATCAACCACATTCCGCAGCCATTGCTCTGGTTCGATACCATGTCAATCTTTTTATACGCATTTACAGGCTTGTTAATTGGCTTATATTCGACGCTTCTCGTGCATCGAATGCTACGTCCACTCATGGTTTCGTGGCTAAGTTGGATGTTGATACTAGCCAGCCAGGTATTGTCGGGATTCGGCATTTACCTGGGGCGTTTTGGTCGATGGAACAGCTGGGATATACTGACTCAACCCTCTTCGCTGACCAAAGCCGTGGCTTTTGCGTATCAAGACCATCTGAGCGTTAAGTTGACTATGGCTTATGGTTTCGTACTGGTAATTCTCTACGTAGCGTTTTACTGGTACGTTGAGCATGAGGACGATGCGCGTTTGTGAGCGACAAACGAACCAATTTCTGGCTATAAAATGCAAGCATTAACGATACATTTGCGGAATGATTGATTTCCGAAAAGTTATTCGCAGTTTTCGATTTGCCGGGCAGGGAATTATGGATTTGTTTCGATTCGAGAACAACGCCAAAGTTCACCTGCTCATCGCCATTCTGGTGGTACTGGCAGGATTCGCCCTGCAACTCAGCCGGATCGAGTGGGCCATCATCCTGACGCAGTTTGGGCTGGTCTGGGCGGCCGAAGCCTTCAATACTGCCATTGAAAAACTTTGCGATTTTGTATCGCCGGACATCCATCCACAAATTAAAGCCGTTAAAGATTTATCGTCGGGCGCTGTGCTGCTGGTAGCCATTGCAGCAGCGATTGTCGGCCTGATTATCCTCGGCGGACGATTGCTCGACGTAGCAGGAAACCCATTTTATTCACACGCTCAAATCACAGTTACTAATTCAGTCATTCAACATCCGTTGCAGCACTTTTTCACTCATTAACTCTTTCACTCTTTAATCATGCGCGAATCGCACGAACACCTGCAAACACTGACGGAAATCCGCAGTCTGATGGAGCGTTCCTCCAAATTCCTGTCGTTAAGTGGTTTATCTGGCGTATCGGCGGGGCTGGTGGCGATGGCGGGCGCCCTGGCTGTGTACATGCGCCTGCGTACAAACTGGTTCACCGTGCTAAGTTACGACCGGCAAAAAAGTTACGACGACGCAACGAACCAGACTGTAGTAGAATTTGTGGTAAAAGTAGCTCTCTACGTACTGGTGCTGGCACTGCTCTCTGGTACGTATTTCACCGTCCGGAAAGCCCGACGGCAGGGTTTGCGCGTCTGGAACAAGTCATCGCAACGACTCCTTTGGGCATTGGTGGTACCGCTGGCTACGGGTGGCGTGTTTTGCCTCGCACTGCTCTATTATAACCTCATCTGGCTGGCTTTTCCTGCGACGCTTATATTTTATGGATTAGCTTTGCTGAACGGTAGTAAATACACGTTTCGCGATGTCGAATCGCTGGCGTATTGCGAAATTGGCCTGGGGTTGCTGTCGATCTGTTTCCCTGGTTATAATTTATTGACCTGGGCGATTGGTTTTGGCGTACTGCACATCGGGTATGGTATGGCCATGTATTATAAATACGAACGGAATGTAACCCATGATGAACGACCTGCTGGCTCAGTTTAATAAAGCTTTTGAAAGCAAAGCGCGCCTGAGCATCATGTCGGTTCTGATGGTCAATGATTCCCTGAGTTTCAACGCGCTGAAAGAGTTGCTCGGCCTCACCGACGGCAACCTCGCCACCCATCTGCGCGCGTTAGAGGAATTAAACTACGTATCGGTTCAAAAGCAGTTTGTCGGGCGCAAACCCAACACGACATACTCGGCCACTCCGGCTGGGCAACAGGCGTTTACCGACCACCTGAACGCACTGGAAGCGTTTATCAAGAATTTATAAGGCCTCGACAGGCTCCGGCCGCTTCGGCGGTCCGATGTCGAAGTTAGCGGATGTGTTGTAGCTATCCCATTAGTCGCTACCGCGACTCCGACATCGGACCGCCGAAGCGGCCGGAGCCTGTCAGGGCCGAAATTCGCACTACGTTACGGTTGAATGCCGCCCAATCCGCGATAAACGGATCCGCTTTGCGTCTGTACACAGGCGCTTTTCATAACTGAACCGGCCGCAGCAAATACCCATTTCTCCTTGCCACTATCGGCAGTGAACGCACATAATTTGCTGCCACTTCCTACGTACAGCGTGCCATCGGCTACGGTGGGCGTTGTGTTCGGCATATACACCGATTTTGTCCAGACCACCGTTCCTTTCTGAGAATCTATTGCGTAGAGCCTGCCATCGATCGAATTAAGGTAAATAAAGCCGTTGACTAACGATGGGGCTGTGACAATGAAACTTGTTGGCGTAAACGACCAGCGTTTTCTTCCATCTTCACAGGAATAAGCAATTAATGCCGAAGGGCCATCGTAGGGAACAAACAGGCAGTTATTATCGGTAACAATATTGGTATGAATAGAGAATGCATCATGTGTTTTCCATATCAGGGCACCTGTCATAGCATCCAGCGCCAGCAGATTGCCATAATCATCACCGGCATAAACGTACCCCTTTACCCAGACCGGACTGGAATGAAACGAAAAACCTGACTTGTATTTCCATTTTACATCTCCGTTCTGGCTATCGAGCGCGTAAAACGTACCATCGTTACCACCAAAATAGATAATTCCCTCATGCACAATCGGGCAGTTTTCCGACGTATTGCCCGCGGCCAACGTACCAGCCGCCTGCTCGCCCGCCCGAAATACCCATTTGAGCTGCCCCGTTCCCAGGTCAATAGCATGAAGGGTTGTGAAATTTGGTCGGGTAAGATCCCAGGGAGCTTTGTTGTCGGTCAGTACAAAGACCGTTTTATTGCTGATCCGGGGTGAAAAAACGGGGCCTGCTCTGAGTTGGTATTTCCAACGTATAACGCCGGTTGAGGCATCGACAGCGCACAAAGCCGATTCGGAAGATACACCCTGAATAACCAGTCCATCTGCGACGATAGGCGCGGCATCGATGGGTGCCCGACTCAATTTATTTTGCCATTTTGGTTTTCCGTTCCGGACATCAAGTGCATATAACGTTCCCTCCTGAGAACTAAAGAAAACGCTCCCCTCAGCCTGATGATTATCTTTCGCTACGTACCCGCAAACCACTAAAACTACCCCCAAAACCGCAAGGAATTCGTAGAACCGTTTTTTCATGAGCATAATGGGTTGAGTTATGCTCACAATTTACGATAACTAGCTACTTACCTCAAGTCAGGATATAGTACCAAAAAGGGGATTACTATAACTATTAGTTGATTTTAAGTATTCATGTGTTAAATGTCTGTTAACAACGCATCAGATGATCAAATCATGATAAACCACTTTGACTAAAATCCTAATGCCCTCTTGGCAGAATACAATTTTATTTAGATCCTAAAAGCCGTTTTACCACCCCCAACCCAGCTACACTTTCCGAATTAAATCCAGCAATTTACGGTCGAGTTTATGGCCGTGCCAATCTTCATAGGCTATGTCGGTACGTCCCGAATCCAGTACGCCGAACGAACCTGCAAACTCCCACAGGGCAAAGCCAATTCCATTACTTGTCAGAATGTCGAGCACGTCGCTGAACCAGGCTAGAAATACGGGATGTGGCGTTTTGTTCCAGCAGCCGCATTCACCACAATGTACGCCAACTCCTTTGTTCACCAATTCAATCCAGGGCTGGTAGAATTTGTCGAGCATGGCCCGACTCAGGTATTTGTCACCCACTTGCCCCGGCCATTTGGGTTCGGGTAGGTGGTCGGGATCTTTATTGGCCCAGGGGGCTTTGTAGTGCGAAATAATACCCGGATTATAGCCCCGACAACTCTGGGCAATATCGAGGTCGGCTAGTTCGGGAATGACCGAGCTGCCTACGTCGTTGCCATCCGCAATAATCAGATGCTTCGGATTTTCCTGACGTATCGCTTTCATAGCCGCCTGCGCTACCTTTCGATACGTCTCGCCCGGCACCGTGCTACGTTTCGAATGCTGGTCGTTCATATCGGCGCGCATACTTGGCTCGTTGAGCAGGTCGAAGCTGATTTTCTGCGACGATACGTTCTTATACCGCTTGGCCCACATATTCCAGTGAAAACAGAAAGCGTCGAGGGCAGCCTGATCGGTCCAGAGATTGTAGGGTTCGTTGAAACCCGCGTTGACGCAATAGCCGGGTGCGCGGTGCAGATTCAGACTGACGTGCAGGTTGTATTTGTGCGCCGTTGTTACCAGTTGGTCAATCCGATCAACGGCCTGTTGGTCAATCTGATATACTTCTTCGGGTGTAATATTTCGGCTCCGGTCGAATTTGACATACGATGGATACGCCATCGGAATACGCACAAAGTCGAAGCCCCAGTCCTGCATCCATTTGAAGTAATCTTCTTTTGTAGCCGGGCGACTGTTGGCGGGATCGGGCGAAAAGAAATCCAGCAGGTTAAAGCCTTTCCACTTTGGCAGCTTGTTTTTTGCTACGTTACGTTGTGGCGGGGTCGCCAGCAGATCAGAGCCGGTTGTTCCCAACGCAGCCGCCAGCAAGCTCGTGTTCTGAATAAACATCCGTCGTTCCATGCTACGTAGAGCCACATATACCGACTATCTACTGCTAAAAATGAAGGAATGATACGTTAAGAGTTGTAAAGTTTTAACGTAATAAAGAGGAAAGGGTATAGGGTTGAAAAGTTGGCTGACACCAGTTATTAGTCCGATGTCAGCCAACTTTACAACCCTATACCCTTTCCTCTTTATTACGTTTTTTACGGATTAATAGCCAGGTTTTCTACCTTGTATTGATACAAATCGGTTGCGATTTTCTGGTTGATAGTCTGGTTCCAGCGTTCGCGCTCTGTTACGTGTCCATCGGCGTTAAGATCGTATTTATAAGCGTAGTTAAACAACACTTTGTAAGGAGCATTCTGGATGCGGCTGACGGTCTGGACAAGATGTTTGTTAAACGTACCAAAAACAGGCAGAAACATTAATTCTGTACCCTCGTCTTCGCCTTCGCCAAAGAATGAGAATTGAGGATTATACGGATGAGAATCCTTTAGCGGGCTGCCGCTGCCACCATAAGTGTACTGATCCACATAAAAAACGGTATTGTAGTTTTGAACTTTAGCAGACGTTAAATCACCGTCGTTATTGTAAGTGAAGATCGTACTTTTATTGGAGTACGGAGAATCTTCGTCATTACATTTAATCAGGCGATGATTCTCGTAGGTGAAAGCCAGCGTCTTAATTTTGTAAAGCGCATTGCTATTGTTGCTTTTGGCCCAAATTTCGGCCCTGGCAGCCGACGTTCCACCATAAAGGTCAATCACGATCTTTCTGTACTCTTCGTAACCATTTCCAACCGGCTGCCAGCTGTGGGCTATTATTTTATAAAGATTGGGCAGGTATTCGTAGGTGGTAAATTTATTACCCTTTTTCACGCCAGCCAGCTTGCCGTCAGCCTGATACGTTAGTTCGTACCCACCCATTTTGATGAGCGTATATTTTTTGGGGATCGTCGGGTTGATTACCGGCGTAACTGCTTCCCTGAAATTATCAGACGATCTGGCGTCCGAGGCCATTGGTGAGAGTAGTGAGTCTTTCTCACAGGACGTTAAACTGATACAAAAAGCGATACTCAGGGCACTGGTGGTAATTTTCAAAAAAGAGTTCATTGTACTTGTTGTTTGTGATTGGTTTTGTGAATGATGCTCAATCATTATGTGTAATTGAACGCAACAAAGGTAGAAATGCCATCAGCCAGCATTCCAATCGGAACTAACAACAAGTGTCAATAAGTAAATAACTGGCGGAAATACGCTCGCCGTAAGAAAAATTATGGCAAGAAGCGAATCCATTCATTTCAGAGCGTTTCTCAGCGTTGACCGGGCCAGGCTGGAGCTTATATATTGATCACGTACTGCCCGAAGCACTAAGTAAAAAAAGTGCCTATCGTAGTTTATAGGTCAATGGTCTGCCAGACGTCGTACAGCTAACCGTACGTTACGGCTGGAATCAACTAATAAGGAAACCAATAACCATGAGAAAAACCCTCCTTGCGTTGTGCCTGACAACGCCTTTCGTACTTAACCTGACAGACAGTTTTGCCCAAAAAGGCAAACCGCTGTACACCTTCCCGATTGGCGTGCAGTCGTATACCTACCGCAACAGTTTTCCTAAAAACGTCATTGCTACGTTAGATACCATCAAAGCGCTGGGCATCACCGATATGGAAGGCGGAGCGCCGAAAGGGATGACCGAAGCCGAATTTAAAAAGCTGTGCAACGAACGCGGCATCACTATTTCGGGAACAGGCGGAGGTTATGAGCAGTTGGTCAAAGATCCGATGGATGCCGTTAATAAAGCCAAAGCGCTGGGAGCATCCTACGTCATGTGCGCCTGGATACCTCATCAGCGCGGAAGCTTCAATCTGGACAATGCCAAAAAAGCCGTTGAAGATTTCAACCGGATTGGTAAAACCATGAAAGACAATGGTATTACGTTCTGTTATCATAACCACGGCTACGAATTCCAACCGCACGAAGACGGTACGTTGTTCGACTACATCGTCAAGAATACGAACCCCGACTACGTATCGTTCGAGATGGATATCCTGTGGACCCAGCACGGCGGAGCCGACCCGGTGGCTCTACTTAAAAAATACGGTAATCGCTACAAGCTGATGCACCTGAAAGACCTCAAAAAAGGTGTTAAAGGTGATTTAACGGGCGGCACTCCTCCCGAAAACGACGTACCACTGGGCGAAGGACAGGTTAATATTCCCGAAATACTACGTCTGGCGAAAAAAGCGGGAATCAAACATTATTACATTGAAGACGAGAGCAATAAAGAATATGAGCAAATGCCCAAAAGCATAGCATATATTAAGAGCTTGAAGGAGTAATTTTGAACGTCTTTACCTACCGTGCACTTGTTTGGGCAGCCGCGTTACGTGGCTGCCTTTTTTAATGAATTGTGTAAAATAGATAATGGTAAATGGGAACGTAACGAGTAGTCGGAGCAATGAAACACGTGTTTTTACGATCTGAGAAAAGCCATTAAATCCATTATTACGTGTAAATTTGCGCCCTTTTTGCATTAGAAACCGGGCTTTTGTGGCCTACTAAAGCTGCTGGTACGTATCTGGCTATAACTGAAATGGCAACAATTTCCTGCGGAATCGATTTCGGGACATCGAATACAAGTGTGGCTATTGATAACCACGGCGACATTAGTCTGGTACCGGTCGAAAATGGGAACGTAACGATTCCAAGTGCTATCTTTTTCCGACGTAGCGACAACAACGCTTATTATGGCCGAGCGGCAGTCAATCTCTTCTTCGACCGGCAGGAAGGTCGTTTTATGCGGAGTTTAAAACGGGTGCTGGGTACGTCGCTGATGAAACACGGTACGTTGGTGAACGGTACGTCCATGAATTTTTCGACCATCATTACGGCCTTTTTAAGGCAGGTGAAGGCGAAAGCTGACCTGATGGCGGGAGAGGATATCGAACATGTGGTGATGGGCCGTCCGGTTCACTTTGTCGACAACGATCTGGAAGCCGATGCCCGTGCTCAGGACGAATTGAAAGCAATTGCGCAGCGAATAGGCTTTAAACATATCGAATTTCAGTTTGAGCCCATCGCGGCTGCTTTCGCCCACGAAACTCGGTTGAACAGCGAAAAACTGGCTATTGTGGCCGATCTGGGCGGTGGTACGTCCGATTTTACCGTCATTAAACTCTCAGGGGCCAACACGCATAAGCCCGACCGTTCTTCCGATATTCTGGCCAATACGGGCGTCCGGGTCGGCGGTAATGATTTTGACAAGCAGCTAAGTCTGGCAGCAATCATGCCCGAACTGGGTTACCGCAGTACGTATGGCGACAAGGGGCTGGAAGTGCCCCTGAAACCGTATCACGACCTGGCCGAGTGGAGTAAAGTTAACTTTCTGTATACGCCTAAAATGCTGATGCAGGTCAGGCAGTTGCTCCATCAGTCGCACGATAAAAAACGATATCGACGGCTCCTGCAGGTGCTGGAAGACGAAACTGGACATTCGCTGTTGGCGGCCGCTGAAGATGCTAAAATTGCGCTTACATCGCAGTATGAATACAAAGCAGCCTTTGCGTTCATTGAAGACGATTTTTTTATCTCGATTCAACGCACGATTTTCGACCAGTCTATTCAGGAAGATGTAGAAAAAATTACGGCCTCAGCGCGGCAATGTCTTCAGGATGCGGGTGTTACAAATAAAGCCATCGATTTGGTTATTCTCACTGGGGGCACCACTGAAGTACGTTCCATTCAGGATGCGTTTAAACAGCTTTTCCCTAATGCGGCCATCGCCGACGAAAACAAACTTTCCAGTGTTGGGCTGGGACTGGCTTACGATAGCCAGCATAAATTCGGGCGACTTATCCGACCTCACTCGATTACTTCCGTACCCTCAATTGACTAAACCAGTTCCATTCAATTTGGGGTTGATTTGTGCTTTTTTGTCATCCTGAGGTACGAAGGATCTTAAAGCATCTTTACTCTCAACTTAGGGTGTTTTAAGGTCCTTCGTGCCTCAGGATGACAAAAAAAAGCACTACACAAACCATCCAGATTTAACGTAGTTGATTCCTCATTTCAGGCTAATTTGCGGCTTCATTACCTATCCATTACGCATGAACCTGCTTCTGCTCAAGCTTACCCTGATCCCAACGATTGTTGCACTGGTGACACTTGCCATTCGAAAGTGGGGTGGAAAAATTGGGGGGCTGATTGGAAGTATGCCCTGGGTAGCTGGCGCCATTCTGCTGTTTTTTATTCTGGAACAGGGCAAAGCTTTTGGTATTCAGTCGATACAGGGATCAATGACAGGCATTATGGCCTTGATTACGTTCTGCCTGAGTTATGCCATTTTCGCCCGAAAATTCACCTGGCTACCGACGCTCCTCATTGCTTACGTATTGTACACGCTAACGGCGGTCGTTTTCGATTACCTACGGCTCAATTTAATGTTGAGCTATGTACTTGTCCTGAGCTACGTAGTGCTGACCCTATACCTATTCCCCTCCCCAACGGCTCCGCCCGCTGATGGTCGTCGCTTGCCATTCGACATTCCCATCCGCATGGGCGTTGCTACGTTGTTTGTCTTGATTATTACCGGTTTGGCTCATGTACTAGGTCCAAACTGGAGCGGTATTCTCACGCCGTTCCCCATTCTGACGTCTGTGCTCGCCATTTTTTCGCACACGCTTCAGGGCAGTAACGCGGCCATCGTTACGTTGCGCGGACTGGTGATGGGTTTGCTCGGATTCACTACGTTCCTGTATTTACAAGCCCACTGGTTGCCCGAATTCTCAGTTGCTACGTCTTTCGGAATGGCGGTGGTTATCAATGCGTTTATCAACGTAGTGGTTGGTAAAATTTGGTAAGTTTCCATCCAAATTGTCTAATTTTTGGGACATCATTCATATCACCTGCCAGCATGTCTTTTAAACACCAATTCCGTCTTCTTTTAACACTGTTCATATTAGGTGTTTTCTGGCTGCCAGCCTCCGCCCAATCTAAACCAACTTTGGCCGAATTGCGAACGAAAATTGAGAAGGAACTTGGTAAATATCCGTTCACGTATGCCGTTGCGTTCAAAGATTTAAGCACGGGGCAGGAATTGCTGATGAACGAACGGGAAGTATTCCATGCGGCCAGCACCATGAAAACGCCGGTGATGATTGAAGTCTACAAGCAACAGGTTCAGGGTAAACTGTCGCTTAAGGACTCCATACTGATCAAAACCGATTTCAAAAGTATTGTCGATGGCAGTCCGTATTCGCTGAAAGCATCGGGGGACAGCGATACGCTTACCTACAAACAAATTGGTCGCCAACGGACGCTGGCGGATTTAGTTTTCGACATGATTACCATGAGTAGCAATCTGGCGACCAACCTGATTATCGAACTCGTCGGTGGACCGAACGTAACACAAACCATGCGCGAACTGGGAGCGCGTGACATTCAGGTTCGTCGGGGCGTGGAAGACTCAAAAGCGTTTGCCCAGGGCCTGAACAACACTACGACTGCTTACGATCTGATGGTGATTTTCGAAAAAATTGCCAACGGACAAGCTGTCAGTCCTGAAGCTTCGCAGGCCATGATTGGTACGTTATTCGCTCAGAAACTAAACTCCGTGATTCCGGCGAAACTGCCAAAAGACGTAAAAGTGGCGCATAAAACCGGCTCCATCACGGGCGTTCAGCATGATTCCGGTATCGTTTTCCTACCCGACGGCCGTAAATACGTACTGGTTCTCATGTCGAAAAACGTTAAAGACGATGAGGCTATTGACGGTATACTGGCCACGATCTCGCAATGGGTTTACGAGTACGTAGCAGCGCGATAACGTAGCGATTTTTATTTTTTATCGAGCAATTGCTTAACCAGTTGTTTTAGTTCAGCAAGTTCGGTTTGTTGTTGCCGCCGACCTTTTTCTAACTGCTGCAATTGTTGCTGTTGCTGCTGATTGATTTTCTCCAATTCAATGCTGTAAAGGGTCAATTCCTCGATTTTTTCCAGCAACGTAGCATTCAGTTTGGTCAAGTCGATCCCTTCCCGAACCACCTCTCCCGCCGACGGTACGCCCGGTAAATGACCATGCTGGCGCACATAAGTTGCTACGTCGGTCAACGGGCGAAGCCGATACGTAGCAGAAAACACTTTATCACTCCATTCTTTCTCATTATCAATACGTAACTGATAGCGAGCCAGTACCGTTTCGCCCTTTTCATTGACCGTCAGAAAACGGTCGGTGTACCCATTGCGCAGACTGGGATTAAGCAGATGACTAAACTTGATGATACCGCTGTTACGTAGATTGATGGTGCCTCGTACATCCAGGGGAAACTGGGGTGAATCGGTGCCGATACCCACCGCTATACTGGTGTTGGTGACGTCGCCCAGCACGATGGCATTATTCAAGGCCACCCGGGCATTGGTGCCGATGGCTACCGCATTCTGAAGAATAGCACTGGTAGTTTGGGTATTTGCTCCCAGCAGTACGTTGTTACTGCCCGTAGTAATAATTGTACCTGATTGAGGACCAACGACGACATTATTTTGCCCAGTAGTATTATTATGAGCCGTCTGATAGCCAAGGAACAAATTGTTGGCGCCAGTGGTATTATCAAATCCGGCCTGACTTCCAATAAAGGTATTCTGATTAGCACTCGTGTTGTTCCCGCCGGTCTGGACGCCGACAAAGACATTGTTGGTGCCGGTTGTATTATTCTCCCCGGCACTACTCCCAAAAAACGAATTATTGCTAGCTATTGTACTGGAACTACCTGCCGATAATCCTACGAACGTATTGTGGTTGCCAGTTGTGTTTTCATGCCCTGCGTCGTTTCCTATAAAGGTGTTACTATGCCCTAAAGTATTGTCAAAACCTGCCTGCCCGCCTAGGAACGTATTGTTACCACCATGAGTATTCTTATTCCCAGCCTGGCTTCCGACAAACGTATTCAGAACAGCACTCGTGTTAACCGCGCCGGCTGCTATGCCAATAAAAACATTGTTATTACCCGTTGTTAAACTAGTGCCTGCATTCCGTCCAATAATCGTATTGGCACTTCCGGTCAGCGTGGTATTACTGGCACCAATGCCAACCACCACGTTATTTGCACCAGGTGTGTTTGAACCTGGAGAAGTAATAAACAAATTAGTTTGCGCCAGCAAAATGCCGGGAAATAGAGCGAGACTGCAAAACAGCAAGAATCGGATTGTGGCGAGCTTGTCCATTGATGGTTTTTGATTAAGGTGAGATGAAATCCTTGGAAGAGACACGCAAGCTACTTACTTACCATTTGGTAGGCAAATGATTACCAGAGTATTGAGCAAACGGCTAATGTAGATGGCATTCACAAAATCGGTTACTTTTAACCGACAAGTGAAGTAACGCTAACTTTCTACTATGTCAACGAATGGGCAATTCGCGCAGGCTATCGAGGTGTTTGGCCAGACGGGGTTGGGCAGCCATCTGCGCTTTTATTTGCTTTAACGTAGCGGGAGAAAGCCGCGATGTGCGGCTGATAATATCGACGCCTTCGGGCGTGAAAAGTGTTTTTGAAAACCAGATGACTGCCCATTGACCGTTGGGGTCCACCAGTGCTACGTTCCATCGACTACGTAGCAAACTCAATAATCCTTTCCCCCTCCAGACGAATGCCGCCGAATCAGACGTATCTTGATAATCGTAGCCAGTCAGCGTTTTCGTTTTACCGTTTTTCAGGTACTTGACTTCGTCCAGTAATACGTTCGTATCGGCTTTTTCGTCGGTGCGGGAATAGGTAAACGTAGGATTCAGCTTGTCGCCTTTGAGCCACATCGGAAAATTGGTACTGCAAATAAACCACGTACCGAGTAAGGCAGGAATCAGATGGGGCATTGGGATGAATTAGAGGCTATCTAAAATATGTATGAGGGGAGCATTTTTTGTCATGCTGACGAAGGAAGCATCTTAAGGTGTCTCAAAATTCAAATAAGGACGATTTAAGATGCTTCCTTCGTCAGCATGACAAAATCAATGCATTTAGTTTTAGGTAAGCGCTCACAATTTAAGTTTGATACGCAGCCTACCCAGCAACGCTGTAATACCAATAATCAACAACGCAAAAAGAAACGATTTGACTAAACCAATTGCCCCAACTTTCAGCGAATCAGGTAACGACAAGCTTAATAGTTCAGCAACGCTGTAATACACGTAAGGAATCAGGTAACAGGTCAGCGTGCTGGTTCCAGCCGGTTTTATGAAATCGAATGTGTGCGTCTTCCCTTGTAAATCGACCCACCAGTAAATGGCAGCATACATAATAAACGCAATGCCGCAGCACAGAAAAACCCAGGTAGGTGTTGCCTGAATTTTTGAAATGATGAAGAAGTTTCTTGCCACAAAACCCGCCAGCAGAAACAAAGTACTAATACCCACAAAACGTAGCGGGAGTTGCGAACGCTGATTCTTTTCTGAAAAATTGGTCAGCAGATACGTAGCAAGAATGCCCGCAAACGTAAATGAACTGAATGCTCCATTGCCAAGTATCCAGTCTCCCGGCCCACCGGGCCAGATAGCCTTTAACAAGCCCGCATGACCGGCAATGCAGCATAACGTAAAAAGCCCCCAGGCCACAAACTGCAATCCCGGCGATTTGTGAATAAATAAGTAAACCACAGCGCAGGTAAGATACGTCCAGCCAATGAGTCCCAGAATTCCCCACCATTGCGGAGTCATACGTACCAGCTGGTCATCAGAGCCACCTCTGAAACGTAACGCCAGATAAATGAGCAGGGCAACGCCAAGTATTTGTAAACCAATGAATAGCCATCGCTCCCCGTTGCTACGTTTTGGGTACTGATTCCAGATCAGGAAAAACGACAGCACCATTAAAATCTGAAACCAAGCTTTACTCAGTCCAGTCGCTGCGTCGTTCATATCGGGAATGTTGACGGTGAAAACGCCCATGATCAGCAGAGCTACCGAACGTAGCACGATGTGCCAGATGATCTGAGCATACGTATCGCCCTTATCCAGCCGCTGCCGGATGGCGTAAGGAATCGACATACCTACGATGAACAGAAAACAGGGAAACACTACATCGGAAAATCCCAGAAAATCCTGATCGGCTTTGGCGTGTTCGAGCCAGTTCGGTATACCGGTCAGCGACCAGAAATCATTGACAAAAATCATGGTCAACATGGTCAATGCCCGAAACGCATCGATAGAAAATACCCGGCTTGATGTTCGGTTTAACGTAGTGGTTTCTTTCTGTAGAGTTGTCATAGCAGTAACGCGGACATCCTGTCCGCAGGTTAACATTGCGGACAGGATGTCCGCGTTACGTTGTCCGCAAGTGAACAACAAATGTCCGGTTGCGTACACTTTCCAAAGTTGGCACAAACATCAGTTTACTGATAATCAGCTGTTTAATTTACTGGCACAATCGTTGGCATATAGTACTCGAACAGTAAACAACGCTATTTCAACACAGTAAGCAACGAAATTTCAACACTAAACACAAATACTATCATGTTACCTGTAATCACTAAATTCGTCGGTTCGATTCTTCTGAGTGCTTCTATGCTAACGAACCCAACTACTCCCAAAGCACTCTCGTTCGAAGCCAGCGCCTTTGTAACGAACAGCAATCAGATTCGGGTTGCGATCAATAAATCGCCCGAAAAAGCTGTGACCGTTTACCTTCGCAACCAGGACCAGCAGATTCTTTTTCAGGAAAACATTCGTAAATCCGACGTCAACTACGCCGTGAAAATGAATGTAGATGAACTGGCCGACGGTGTCTACGAATTGGAAATCAAATCGAGCGAAGGCAGCATCCGTAAACAAATTACGCTAGCTACGAAGGCACTCAAAGCTACCAACCGAGTAGTAGCTCTGCAATAATTTTCCTGAAGAATACAACCTGAATTCGGGTTTTTTGTGAGCAACGTAACGGTTGCAGCAAAAAACCCGAAATTTTTTTTGGGCGACGCTGTAATGTTTTTCGTACTTAGTCGTCTATGCTATTGACATGGATGTACAAGCTTTCAAACAACGGATTCTGCCAGTTCAGGGGCGCCTTTTTCGGGTAGCGCAACTCTTTCTGCGTAACCGCGAAGAAGCCGAAGATGCCTTGCAGGATGTGATGTTACGGCTCTGGAGCAACCGCCAGCAACTGGAAACGTACCAGAGCCTGGAAGCACTGGCCGTGCAGATGACCCGGAATCTGTGTCTCGATAAACTGAAGGCACACAGTCGGCAAAAGATGGCCACCGACGGCGATTTCCCAGAGGTACAGGCGACAACCGCCACGCCTTATCAGCAGGTGGAAGCCGCCGACAGCAACGAGTTGATTCATCGACTTATGGAAGAACTGCCCGACCAGCAACGGTTCATTCTGCACCTGCGCGACGTTGAGGAATATTCGTTCGAGGAAATAGAGCAGCTCACGGGCCTCAGTGTCAATAATATCCGGGTGATTTTATCGCGGGCCCGACAACGACTCCGCGACAGTTACACAAAAGCCAACGATTATGAAGCCGACTATTGAGAAGCTACTGGAAAAATACTACGACGGCGAAACCACGCTGGACGAGGAAAAAGAATTGCGGGCTTATTTCCAGCAGGAGAACATTCCGGCGCATCTGCAAAGCCATGCACCGCAGTTCCGCTACTTTGCCAACGCTCGTAGTGAGCATCCGTCGCTTAAATCCATCAATGCGCTAGCCAATCGCCTGAATGCGCCCGAACCAAACTGGGTTGTCAGGATGGGTTCGTGGAGCGTGCGGCTGGCAGCCAGCATCGGCTTACTGATACTGGGCTTCGGGGGTGGTTTGGTGTATAATCAACTACGACCATCGGCCGGAAAAGGAACAGATCTCTCGTTCATTTCGGAGACGGCTCCTGAGAAAAGCCTGAAACAAACACTTGCGTTTGAACAGCTTGCCAAAACATCAGCCAGCGAACGTATCGATGCTATTAACCAGAGTTACGAAATCACGCAGGCTGATCAGGAAATTACCCAATTGCTGCTCAATACGTTGAATTTCGATTCCAACGTCAACGTACGGCTGGCGGCCTGTCAGGCACTGGCACGTTTCGAACGAGAACCCAGCGTGCGCGATGGCCTGATTCAGTCGCTCAAGGTGCAGACTGACCCGAACGTACAGATTACGCTTATCGACGTATTGGTGACGATCAAGGAACGGCGAGCCGTCGAGGAAATGCAGCGACTGGCTGAAAATCAGGAAGCGCTGGACGCTGTACGACTGAAAGCTGAAGAAGGGGTTCAAAGTCTGAACCAGGCAGGCAATGCACCATCGTAACTATTTACCTAAACATTCACTACGTATCATTTTATAACCAGTTAATTACCACAAATACCAATGAAAAAGTCAATTTTATTAAGTGCCAGCTTGCTCATGGGCCTCGTCACGGCCCAGGCTCAAGGTCTGGAGTACAAAGCCAAACTGGCGAATGCCAAAGATCGAAAAGTGACTATTGAGATGGACGCTTCGAATCTCAAAATCGAGGGCCACAACAGCGATGAGGTGATTATTCAGGCCTCATCTGGCTACGAAGCTCCTCCCGAACGGGCTAAAGGGCTGAAGCCCATCTACAACACGGCCGTCGATAACACCGGTATCGGACTGTCTGTAACGCCAGAAGGTAACGGGCTGAAAATTGAAAAGGCTGCCCGGAAGCAAATCAAATACACCATCAAGCTGCCTCGTAAAGTGGCCATTCTGTATCAGGAAGTCAACTGGCACGGATCGGGCATCAACATTAGCAATATGGACGGCGATCTGGAAATACGTACCAACAATTCGCAGATTGACCTCAATAACGTAACGGGTCCGGTGGTAGCCAACACCATCAATGGCGAAGTGAACGTAACGTTTTCATCGTTGAGTCAGGAAAAACCGACGGCTATTTCGACCATCAACGGGCCTATCGACATTACGTTGCCTGCAACCGCCAAAGCCGATCTTAAATTGCGCTCTGTGCAGGGCGAGATGTACACTGACTTTGATCTGGGGGTGAAAATGACCAAAGACGGCATGAATCGAGTAGGCGGTGGACGTAACATCGACGGAGCAACCAACGGCGGGGGTGTTGAGATGCAGCTCAAGACCATCAACAGCAACATCTACATCCGGAAACAGAAATAAACCCTTCCGCCTACTGTGATGAAAAAACTACTATTCCTCCTCCTGACTGCTACGTTGGCGTTGCCTTCTTTGGCCCAGCGAATCATCCAGAAAACGATGCCTGTTGGTAAAGATCAGATCGTGAACCTGAACCTGAGGTTTGCCGATAGCATTCAGGTTCGCTACTGGGACAAACCTGATTTATCGGTACGTATCTCCGTGACCATCAACGGTGGTAAACTTGATGACGCCTTAGTGGTAACCACCGGCTCGACCGATGGCGAAGTAAGCCTGAAAACCGATTACGATAAAGAACTTATCAAGAAAGGCAAACCCGAAGATTGTCCCGATCAGAAATATTCTTCCTGGAGCAATAACCGCGACGGAACGCACACGGTCGTGTGCAGCGATATAAATTATGTAGTATTTCTACCCCGGCAGGCTCAGCTCAAACTCGAAACCATCAACGGCAACATCGACATTCAGGGAGCATCGGCACCGGTTATGGCCAAATCCATCAGTGGGTTTGTCGACATGAGCTGGCCTAAATCGAAAGGGGCCAATGTCGAGATGAAAACTATTACGGGCGAAGTATATTCCAACCTGGATATCGCTTTTAAAGGCAAGAAAGAAAGGCATTCGCACGTCGGTTATCTTTTGGAAGGCACCGTTAATGGCGGTGGCACGACGGTACGTCTCGAATCCATCAGCAACGACGTATTTCTGCGGGAACAGAAGTGATTGACTCGTAATAGATCATGAATGCTGCGTGATGAAATGCAGTAGCTTATATAGCCAAGTTTCGGGCTGAAAATACGAGAGAAGGCAAATTACTCCATTTTTGATTTAGCTTAGATGAAGGCAACGTTTATTGCTCTACTACTTTTTTGTAATTGCCTGGTAAACGCTCAGTCGAATGACAGCACCGTTGTGAGAAGTGTTTACGGTTCTACTAACACTGAATTAAAGGATTTAATGTCATTTATTGGTGTAGAAAAATTCCGTCTTGAGTTAAACGACCCCAAACTTGCCGGAAAGTATTTTCACCTCACGTGTCAGGAATACAAAAATGGCATTGCACAACCTGAGCAGGAAATGTTTGGTTTTGGCACACGCAAGGAAATACTGCAAATTGATTCGACGGGCAAGTTTACCATCGACGTATATGCACGAACGGTAGACCCTACTACGATTGAAGCTCTGTTTAAATTACCGAAAGTAAGCCAACGCAAAACGTTTAAAGTAGAAGCTGACGATGCCAGACGATTTAGTTTTAGGACTGATGTTGTGGCTTACAAGAACGAAAAAGCTCGAATTCCCATGAGCAAAAAAATCCTGTTCTTTGTTCACAGCCTACCCTATCTCAAAGATGGATTTTACTTATACTGTGCAGTCGCAGAAAGTCAGGTACCTGTTAATGAGTGGCATAAGCAATTCGGAGTGAAGCACGTCATAGCTTACAATCTCATTTTAGAATGAGAGATAAGTGATGAGTGATGAGTTTGCTGACGCACGTATTTTTTGAGCGCGTCAGTAAACTCATCACTCATTTCCTTAACGCTTTCTGGAGTAGTTTTTTCATCGCCTGTATTTCCTGTTTCTGCTGCTCCCGTTCGGCTTCGATACGTTCGAATTTCTGGTCATACTGCTGCCGAATAGTCTGCAACTCCTGCTGATGCTTCTGATTTTCCTTTTCAAGTTGAATACTGTAGAGGGTCAATTCCTCAATCTTTTTGAGCAACGTAGCATCCATCTTCGCTACGTCGATCCCCTGCTCCACTACGTCCGTTGCCGAGGGTACACCTGGCAGATGCCTGTGCTCACGAACGTAACGTTCTACCTCTCCTAATGACTTCAGCTGATACGTATCACCAAACACGTAATCACTCCACTCACTGCTGTTCTTGACAGCCACCTTCACTTTCTCAGTCAGAATACCTTCTTCCACAAATAACTTGTAGCCTGATGGCGTGCGTGCTATATTCCCTCCGATGATGACCGCTTCATGCTGGGTGCTTTGCAGAAAACCTCCCCTACGTTGCCAAAATGACTCCATAGCCCCCTCCCGAGTCGACACACTGGTACTCACCAGAATCACATCCCCACTACTATTGACGGAGAGAACTTTTGTGGCATTAGTCACCGACGCAGCGTCTGTACTCTTCAGATTGGTGAAGCGCAGACCCGACTGGCCATTGGTGCCATGGGTAATCTCCAGTTTATTGTTGGGAGCGGTGTTGCCGATACCCACTTTCCACAGAGGGTTGGGGGCGCCTAACACAATCGAATTGTCAGCCGATACCTGAGCAGCCACCCCGATGGCAGTGGAGTTATTGACAACAGCCCCCGATGATACCCCGGCATTCTGACCAATGAAGGTGTTGCTCTGACCCGCCCCATTGCCGGTGAAGCCAGCCCCATTGCCGATATAGGTATTGTTCTGGCCAGTGATGTTGCCATAGCCCGAGCCATTGCCAATGAAAGTGTTGCCCCCACCCGAGGTCGTTTGCTGGCCCGACGAGTTGCCAATGAAGAGGTTGTAGGAGCCGTTGCTGCTATAGCCCGCCAGTTGGCCCATGAACAGGTTGGCGATGCCGGTGGTATTGGAAAATCCCGTCTGGGAGCCGATGAACACGTTGGCATTGGCGGTGGTATTGGAGTAGCCCGCCCGGTTGCCCACGAAGACGTTGCCGACCCCGGTGGAGTTCTGGGCTCCGGCCCCGTAGCCAGTGAAGGTGTTCTGGCCACCGGAGGTAGTTTTGGTGCCCGCGTTGGAACCCAGAAAGGTGTTGTCATTACCAGAGGTGTTGCTTCTGCCTGCGAATGCCCCCAGAAAGGCGTTGGAGACGCCAGTCGTATTGGCCTTTCCGGCCTGATAGCCCACGAATGCGTTAGACGTACCGCCGGTGTTGTTATAACCAGCTTCGGCCCCTAGGAAGGTGTTCTGGAAGGCAGAGCCGTTTTTGTACCCTGCATAAGCGCCAATAAAGGTGTTATTGGTGCCTCCGTTATTCTGGTTACCCGCGTTACTACCCAAAAAAGAATTATAACTACCCGATCCATTCAGCGCTCCTGCCGAATTCCCCACAAAGGCATTCTCTACGCCCGAAATGCTTAAAAAACCGGCCTGGCTCCCAATAAACGTGTTCCTATTCGCTGTGACCGCAAACCCGGCAGAACTGCCCACAAACGTGTTTTCTTCTACGTTTGTGCTATTATAGCCTGTTTGATATCCCAGCATGGTATTAAAATTTCCGCTACCCAGGCTGATACCCGCAGCAGGACCAACAAGCGTATTACCAATAAACCCACCTACCGTCGTGTTGCCCGAGTTAACAACATAGGAAGTGTGTGATTGAGCTATCACCGGACTGCTGGTTAGTATTAGCAAAGCATAAAGAGCGCGCATATAATTCTCTGTGTTTATATTAACATATTGATTAATAGCGACTAAAATAGGCGTTGTCCGGGCAAATATCAACCCGACCAACGCCTATTTAGGCTACGGTAATAGCGCGTAATAAACGATGAGTGATGAACGATGAGTGGTCTTTCAACGCATAAGTACTCATCATTTATCACTCAATTCGACTGCGTTTGTCCGATTCGGATAACGGTTCCAGGGGTAGAGAGATTGAGAGTACCCTGAATGGTGAGGGTTTTGGCATTTCCGGTAGAATTGAGTTGCACCCGGTGACCAGGGCTAATGGTAGCTTTATAAAGCACACTAGGTGTTACGCCACAGGTCCAGGTGCCGCTCATGGTCCAGATGCCGGAGTTTATAGACTCTACTTTTCCATCAGACGTAGTGATCGGAAGCGTTACACTGGCAATTTTATTCCGAATCTGATTGCCCGGCAACGTACCAAAGCCTTTGGCAAAGTTGACGCCATTTGCCAGGTGACAATAGCTCATGATGGTACCTCCATTTACCGGCGCGGGGCCCGCTGAGCAGGGCCCATTTTCGGGGACTGCACAATTATCAATTGGACCTCCCGGCCAGCCGCACCAGTGCGTATGATGCGAACTGAAGTTGTGGCCCAGTTCGTGTGCGATGGCGAACACCGCCCATGAATACGTTGGGTAAGGTGCTGCGAAGGCAGGATTGAGTGAACTATTAAATGAATACGCGGTCGACTTGTCTGAAAGGCCATTGTAGCCATCAGCCAGCCCGACCGTGTTACCGCTAAAACTTCGACTGCTCATCAGATGCGCTATCTGGCCCGGAAAGCTATTCCCGAAATTATTCCAGTGAGTTTTGAAAGCTGCCAAAGCCGATGCGGACGTAGTGGCGGTGCTATAAGGATCGTTTGTGTTCCAGACATAAAGCTGTGACAATTGTACGTAGACGTTTTCGTTACGGTATAACGTAATGACCTGATCGAATACAAATAGTATATCTTCGGTCAAATCGGTTATGTTTCCACCGTATGACTGATAAAGCGCGTAGTCAGCTTCGAGATAAATGCCAACGTATTTTACGCAATTGCTCGAATTCGTTTGTTTAGTAGGCTTTTCACTGGGGGTTTCTATCAAATCCGACGTGCCACTATCCGCTACGTTACAGGCAAATGGGCGAATTTTCGTTTGTACGGCCTGTTCGTTATATAAAGCGTAATCCGTTTGTGAAGCCGATTTAGCCCGCTGCCTCGACAAAACCCGGTTGCCCGTGCTGTCTGACACCAGTCCCACTACGTTCTCATCCGATAACGCCAGCGCCACCAGCGAACGGGGATTATTTTTAATCATACCCTGATAATACACAACCCGACTGGCATCGAACTGGAACGTAGTATCAGGCAGGTGGGTCACTACGTTGAAACCGGGCGCAAAGAGATTGACAGGTACTAATTCCAGTTCCAGAGTGCCCAGAGCGGTTGGCAGCGAAATTTCCAGCAGTTCCCGTTTCTGACTACGTATGGATTTTAATACGTTGGTATTGAGCGTTAACTTGTCGATGTGTTGCGTAGTATCCTGGGCATTCGTAAGGGCGTGAGTAGTGCCATTTGCCGTAAACAGATTGGGGAACGTATCGGTTTTGCCCGTAGTTCGGGCCTGCACGATGGCTCGTTCAAGCGGTCTCTCCTGCGCCCATCCCACAGCCGATATCAGCCACAAAAACACCACCACGACGCGCATAAACTTCTGGTGTAACGATTTAACCATCAACCGGATACTTAAGACATTTCATTTCTTCTGCAAAACACAACAATTTACCATACTTTTCCGGCAAATCAACGGAAGAAGTTAGGGAAAGGGAAGACGTAGTGAATCAAGTAATCTATTCTTAAGACGAAACTGGTCACTGAGGTAACATGGCTTCTGCCCTTGCCCTACGCCCCAGGCTGAAATAGTAGATATTTCACGATTTGCTATTTGCCAGATAAGCTGTCTCTGTTTTCCATGTCGTTGCTCATTACGTTTCTCGGCATTCTGGTGCTGATTGTGCTCATTTCCTTTGTCCGGCTCCATACATTTCTGGCTTTTCTGGCGGTTTCTATCGGCGTTGGTCTGGCGCTGGGACTGAAACCACTGGCTATTGTAGATGCCATTCAGAAAGGCATCGGCAGTACGTTAGGTTCGATTACGGCTATTATTGCACTGGGCGCTATGCTGGGCAAGCTCGTGGCGCAAAGTGGTGCGGCACAACGTATTGCAGTGGCAATTATGAACGTAGTGGGCACCCGTCATGCCCGATGGGCTTTTATGGTTACGGGGTTCATTGTCGGACTGCCCCTGTTCTATTCGGTGGGGTTTATGCTGCTGGCTCCGCTGGTTATCACGGTGGCTTATCGTTACAAACTTCCTGCACTGTATATCGGCATACCGATGCTGGCATCTTTGTCGGTGACGCAGGGTTATTTGCCACCCCACCCGGCTCCACTGGCTATTCTGAAACAATTTAATGCCAGCATGGGACTCACGCTTTTTTACGGAATTCTGGTGTCGATTCCGGCCATTCTGGTGTCGGGAGCCCTGTTTGGTGCTACGTTGAAACGCTATACTACGTTGCCGAATCCAGCATTTATCGCACCCGACCTGAGCGACGAGCAGATGCCATCCACAGGCGTAAGCTTTCTGACGGTGCTGTTTCCGATTCTGCTTATTGGCCTGAGTGCGTTAATCAGCCCGTTTCTGCCTGTCGATTCGCTGAGTCAGCAGGTACTGCTTTTTTTCGGTGAACCCATTGTGAGTATGTTTTGCGCGGTGGTGCTGGCGATGTTTACGCTGGGACGCTGGCGAGGCAAATCGATAGCGGAAGTCACTACGTTACTGGGCGATGCCGTGAAAGATGTTGCCTTGCTTTTTCTTATTTTTGGTGGGGCTGGTGCCCTAAAACAGGTTCTGACCGACGGAGGTGTTAATCAATCGGTTGCCGACCTGATGCACGGTTCGTCGTTACACCCATATGTACTGGCCTGGGGTATGGCAGCCCTCATCCGGGTCAGCGTAGGTTCATCGACTGTATCGGGCATCACGACCGCTGGTTTTATGGCTCCCCTGCTTACAGTGTCGGGTGTAGAACCGAATCTGATGGTACTGAGTATTGGCGCGGGGAGTATGATGTTTTCGCATGTGAACGATACGGGTTTCTGGCTGTTTCGGGAGTATTTTAACGTATCGATGGTCGATACGCTTAAAACCTGGTCGGTGATGGAAACGCTGGTTTCAATATCGGGCCTGTTGGGAGTGCTGGTCGTAGACTGGTTTATTCGTTGATACGTTCTGGTAAACACTAGTTTGAAAGTGACTTTCATTTATCTTTCTCTTATTTCTTTCCACTAACTAAAATGGCAACCGGAGAAGATGTCGTCAAGATAGCCGCCAAGCGTGTGGGTGAGCGATACATTTATGGCGCTCTGGCCCCAAAAGATAATCCTAATTGGCGTGGGCCCTGGGATTGCGCTGAATATGTGTCGTGGTGCGTTTTCCAGGCTGCCCAGAAATTATACGGCTGCGATAACAACTGGGGTAATCCGACAACAGCCAACGCTTACACCGGCTACTGGCGACGCGACGTAGCAAACACGGGCATTCAGGTAAGCGTCGAACTGGCGGCCAAGACCGTCGGTGGCATTCTGCTACGTTACCCGATCGAGCGGCCGAGACTCGACGGACATATTGTTATTTGTGATGGCAAGGGTGGAACATACGAAGCGCATTCGCCGGCGAAGGGTGTGATCAATGGAAAAGTAACCGGGCGTAGGTGGGACACGGGCGTTTTAGTACCAGACCTTGAGTATACGCAGCTTGCCGGGACCATCATCGTGACGCCCCCAACACTGGTCTTTCGACTGACAAATCCGCTGATGCAGGGAAAAACGGTACGTGAAATCCAGAAAAAACTGAAAGCTTTGGACCTGAATCCCGGCGACATCGACGGCAAATACGGCCCGCATACGATAGCCGCTGTAGTGGCGTTCCAGCGGCTGCAAGGCCTCGTGGCCGATGGCGAAGTTGGCGAAGAAACAGCGACTGCTTTAGGTATTGATATGCCATAGGATTTATCAGCAAACAAAAAGTACGATGAGCAAAAACCCAGACTGTTCCGTATTCATTCGCAACCTCCTGACCGGTCTGGTAGGCATCCTATGTGCTGCTACGTTCTCGTATGCCCAGACAATCGGTAAAGGCGACCGGATTAGTGGTGCCAATTTTGCCACGCGAAGCCCTATTCTCGGTCGTCACGGGATGGTTGCCACCAGTCACCCGCTGGCGACGCAAATTGGGCTCGATATACTGAAACAGGGTGGTACGGCTGTCGATGCGGCCATTGCGGCTAACGCTGCGCTGGGTGTCGTGGAGCCGAACAACGGCGGTATCGGGGGCGATTTGTTTGCCATTGTCTGGTCGGCGAAAGACCGGAGATTATATGGTTTGAATGCCAGCGGACGCGCACCCAAAGGGCTTTCTTACGATTCGTTACGTTCAATTCTGGGCACTCGCCAGCAGTTGCCGCTCTACGGGCCGTTGTCGGTTTCAGTACCGGGCGCGGTCGATGGGTGGTTTCAGCTTCATCAGCGTTTTGGCAAATTACCAATGGCAAATCTGTTGAAACCGAGTATTCAGTACGCTCGCGAAGGAGTGCCCGTTCCGCAGGTGATTGCTTATTCCTGGCAGGTAGCTGCCCGACGGTTGGCCGAAAGTCAGACTGTTATCGGTGAGTTCGGTAATTTCCAGAAAACCTTTCTCATTGACGGCAAAGCGCCCGTTGAAGGACAGCTCTTTCGCAACCCTGATCTGGCTGCTACGTATCAGAAAATTGCGACGGGCGGACGTAACGCTTTTTATACGGGCGCCATCGCCGATACCATCGATCGCTACGCTCGTCGGGTGGGGATTTTTCTACGTAAAGCTGATCTGGCTGCGCATAAAAGCACGTGGATTGAGCCAGTTTCTATCAATTATCGGGGCTATGATGTGTATGAGTTACCACCAAACGGGCAGGGAATTTCGGTGTTGCAAATGCTGACTATACTGGAAGGATTTGACTTAAAAAAACTAGGACATAATTCTGCCGATTATCTGCATCTGCTGATTGAAGCCAAGAAATTAGCGTTTGAAGACCGCGCCCGCTACTACGCCGACCCCGATTTTGCCAAAGCTTCCACCCAGTGGCTGCTCTCGAAAGAGTATGCTGCTCTACGCCGTAAATTGATCGACCCGACCAAAGCTTCCGAACGTATCGACGCGGGCGAACCAGCCCTTCGTGCGGGAGACACGGTGTACTTGACCATAGCCGACCAGGAAGGGAATATGGTATCGCTCATTCAAAGTAACATGCTGGAATTTGGGAGTGGGATGGTACCGAACGGGTTAGGATTCGTTTTTCAGAATCGAGGTACCAGCTTCTGCATGACGCCCAATCACGCCAATGTGTACGCACCTGGAAAACGACCATTTACAACCATCATTCCTGGATTTGTCCTGAAAAATGGAGAGCCATTTCTAAGTTTTGGCGTTATGGGTGGTGCCATGCAGCCACAGGGTCACTTACAGGTTTTGTGCAACATCATTGATTTCGGTATGAACGTGCAGGAAGCCGGTGATGCCGCTCGTTTCAGTCATTCCGGAAGCAGCGAACCTACGGGCACGCTCATGTCCGATGGCGGCAAACTAGCCCTGGAAAGTGGTATTTCGCCGACGGTACGTGCTGAACTGGAAAAACGCGGTCACCATCTGGTTCCAAACGATTTCTTTGGAGGCTATCAGGCCATTCAATGGGATACCCAAAATAGGATTTACTGGGGAGCCACCGAAATGCGAAAAGATGGTCAGGCGGCTGGCTATTAGCCACTAATCCAATCATCTAACTTACAACCTGATTGATCAGAACAACATGGCGAAAAAATCGGCTTCTCCGGCCCCAGAAATCAAACCCGTTAACAGTTTCGGCAAAGTGCTCAACTTGCTTCGCGAAAAATGGCCGGAATACTTATTGGAAATTATTGTCATTATTTTCAGTATTACGATTTCGTTCGCGCTCGACGAGTGGAAAGACCAACGGCAGAAAAAAGAAACCGAGCAAACGTATCTGAAAGGATTATACAGTGATATCCAGACCGATATGAACCAGATCAATGAAGTGATAAATGAAACAAAGCAGGTAATTCAGGCTACCCGGACGCTCTCCGAAATGGATACGCAACGGTCTGCTATTACGTATGCGGGATTTGTCGACAACGTTCGGTTTATGTTTAAACGTCCCCGTTTCATTGCCGAAGATGCTACGTTCGCGGATCTGAAAAGTACCGGTAATATGCAGGTAATCAGCAGCCTTCCGTTCAAAAAAGCTCTTTTCGATTATTACAAACAGTACGAAACCATTATCCGGGTCGAAACTGCCGAATTAGAAACCACGAATACAATTGTTGGCCCTTCTCTACTCGGGCGGCTTCCGCTGGGCAAACAACCGAGCACTCCAGCAAAAGCCGCCTGGACGTCTATCATCAACGACGTAGCGTTTCAGAACTCAATATTGGTCCGGCGCTCCACACGTGAAGAGCTGCTACGTGACTATCAGGATGCTGCCAGGCTAGGCAAATCGCTTTTGGCATCGATCAAATCCCAGTTGAAATAGTCAGCGTTTTTCGGTAGCGGAGTTGGGTTTAAGCGACTTTCCGGCTCAGTCGTCGGTTATAAAGGTCCAGTTGATCATCACTACCGCTGTTTTCGCTCTTTTTCAATTCCGCCAGCGCCACTTTAGCCCGGTCGCGTTCGGCCGAAGCCTGTGCTTCAAAAGCCATTTCCTGACGCAGATAATCGACTGTTTTCCGATACCGAATGGTTTCATCGACGAGGAAAAGCGTCAATTCGCGGGCGTAGGTTTCGTTGTCTGACGAAACCAGCAAGTTGTTGAACTGTCGGGCAAAATCACCGTAGGTATAGGGCTCCAATCCTTTGTCGACCGATATTTGGATCTGTCTGTACGACTGGGATACGAAATATAGAACCTGATTTGCGTTACTCATTTTTGTAAAAATCTCTGTGGTCGGCTGTTGTACCAGATTAGAAAAAGGTCTGCTAGTTACGTATTTATCCACTACAGGCAAAGTAGCGAGAATGTTCTTCGAACGTAGCATTTTGTTATTTATAAGCGGTATTCAATACGCTGGCGTACCTGATTTTGCTACGTATCACAAATGATACAAGCGATAATATGCTACATAATCTGTAGAGAAAAGTAAACAGAAGCCAGTCTACCGTTTCGTTAACACCCTCACTACCAGCGTATGGCATGGATTTAGCAGGTACTATTTGTCATATGGCACTACGCTACACTCCATATTACGTCCCATCCCATTCCTGCCTCGTACCAACGTAGCGTTTTAGATTTCTTAGTTCTCAGTTAAACAACAAACATCATGGCGACTCTGGCAGAGCGAATTACAAGCTTCTTCGGCGGAAACGATTCCACGACAGACGAAGGCTTACGCGACCTATTTATCAGTGAATTAAAAACTGCCTACTACATTGAAAAACGTGCTGTTCATGCGCTATCCGAACAGGCTCAGGCCAGCACTACGAACGAGGTGAGCGACCTCCTCCGACAGCACCAGACCGAAAGTGAAACACAGGTTGAAAGGGTCGAAGAAATTTTCAGAATCATCGGTATCCGAACAGAAGAACATGTATCCGATGCAATCGACGGTTTAGTCAATGATGCCCGACGCATCATCTCCGATACGCCTAAAGGTTCGCTTACGCGTGATGCCGGGCTCATTATTGCCGCTCAGAAGATCGAGCACCTGGAAATTGCTACGTATGGTTCGCTGGTAACGCTGGCTCACATACTCGACTTTACGCAATCGACTGAATTGCTGGAAAAAACGCTGCAAGAAGAAAAAGAAGCCGATCGGAAATTAACCGTACTGGCCGAATCATTCATCAACGACCGGTCGAAAGCAGAAGAAGATGAGCACGTTGGCAGCCATCACGCTGGCCGTCATGAAAGCCATAATCCCGACGTTACGTCAGGCGGCCCATTAGGCGTCTGATACGTCCCGACTTACTTATAGAAGTAAACCCAGTCATTTTCATAGGTGGCTGGGTTTATTGTTTTGATGCGTTTTGTTAACTATCCGCGAACCGCCGTCCAATAAGAAAATCATCCGCTTCGGTATAGGGTATTACTACTTTTACGGCCATAACCAAAAACACAACTACTAATGGCAAACGAAAAAACAATCCTTGACGAATGGGCGGTAAAAGACCTGGAAGATGGTTCTTCACTGAAAATTACCGTTATGAGCTGCACCGAATTAGGCAACCAGTCATTGCCAGGCTTACAGGTGTATTATATGGGCCACATCGTTAATTATGAGCCACTTGCGGTTGAACGGCTGGCTTATCAGGCATCGAAGGCGGGCGTAACTGACTACCTGCTCGAAGATCAATCGTGGATGTATTATGATGACCAGTTCGTCAAAAATTACCTGGTGATCGATTCGCCCTTAAAAATAAAAGTAGAAGTAAAAACGCGCTCGTCGAAAGTTGTTAGCAAAACCTACGAACTGCCATTTGAAGTCTAGGTCTTCTGATTTCAGAGTTGCTTTTCCCGCTTCGAAACACGTATCAACAATTGCTCTATCTGGTCAAGGACATGACTGACACCTAGCGCTCAGACGAAACGTAGCATTCGGCAACACCAGAATCAGAACGTAGTAGCTTTAGAAGGCTTTTCCCTTTTAATCGTCAAACAAACTACTAGCAAGATGACCTCTACATTACGCTTCCGATTCATGTCTGTCCTTCTGGCTCTGTTCTGGGTCTTGTCAACGGCTCAGGCGGCTGGTCCAATGACTACAATATCGCAGTTAACCACCGACTGGCAACGGGCTAGAGACTATACCAAAGAGTATCTGGATGCGATGCCGGAAGATGGTGTCAACTTCAAGCCAACACCCGAAATCCGGAGTTTTGCCGAACAGATGTTACATCTGGCCAACGCGAACTACAATTTTGCGGCTATGGCCAGTGGCAAAACGAATCCATTTCAGGGCAAAAAGATGGAAGAAATGAGCGAGCTAAAAACGAAAGCGGCTCTGACCAAAGCCGTTCTGGATAGCTACGATTTTGTGATTGATGCCGTTAAAGGACTGACCGATGCGCAGTTGGCTGAAAACGTGAAAATGGGCCAACGCGAAATGACCCGTGAATTAGCCCTAGCCAAGGCGTTTGAGCATCAGACCCACCACCGGGGTCAGACCACCATTTACATTCGGATGAAAGGCGTTAAGCCACCAAACGAAAAACTGTTTTAAGAATGCCCAATAAAAATGGGTGCTACGTATTGTTTGCTGATGAAAACAATACGTAGCACCCATTTTTATTACGTTACATTAACCAATCTTCAACAAGATTATCCAATTGATTGTTACTCAATTACGTATTAATCAATCAGGCTATGAACGCAAACTTAGAATTTCTAAATCCGGATGAGCTACTAAAAAATCCTGCATTCTCTCAGGCTGTCATTACAAAAGGAAATGGAAGTACAATTTATATTGGCGGTCAAAATGCTATCACAAAAGACCTGGAAATCATTGGGAAAGGCGATATAGCTTTACAAACAGAGCATGTTTTAAACAACATTGAAACTGCTTTAACTGCCTGCGGTGCTACGTTAGACGATCTATTTAAATTGACTATTTATATTGTACAAGGTCAGGATGTTCGAAAGGGGTTTGAAGGTGCCCAAAGCTTTCTGAAAAAGTTAAGTAATCCGCCGATTATTACCGGAATTATCGTTGCCGGTTTAGCCAATCCTGATTATTTAGTTGAAATTGAAGCGGTAGCATTCAAGAGCGAAAAATAATCGTGTAAAATTTTCACTACGTAGCATTATCGCTTTTCGATACGTTGTAACTCATCCAGCAAATATTCCAGTCCATTCAGCCGGATTTCGTACATAGTCTGGAGCAGCATTCCGAGCTTGCCCGCCGGAAATCCTTTTTGCACAAACCACTCCAGATACGATACCGGCAAATACCGAATTAACTGCCCCTTGTGTTTCCCAAACGGCATCTGATAACGTAGCAACTCCTTCAGCAACTGAGGATTGCCCATTTGTTGATCTTCATTCATAAATCATTCGATTTGTAATGGATAATGAAAAATGTACGACGAGGTAATCGATAGACATCAGCTAACCCACTATTCATTATCCATCAATCATTTTTCATTACGCATCATCCAACGGCTGATTCCAGCAGTCGGATGGTACCCGACGTAGCATCGATTTCGGTATCGATACCTAATGGAATTGTAAATTTATCCTTGATGTGACCAATCATGGCTCCCGAAAAAGCGGGCTTGCCTAGCGGAACGATGTGCTCCGTTATGATATCTTCCATGGTCAGCGAGCCATATCCTCCTCCGGTGGGTTCGCAATCGGTGCATTTCCCGAATACAAAACCGCCTATCTGTTCCAGAATTCCCGCCAGCTTGAGGTGCGTCAGCATTCGGTCCATTCGGTACACTTCTTCGTGCGTATCTTCCACAAACAGAATCGTATTTTTCCAGTCGGGCAGATAGGACGAACCGATTAGATGGCTCAGTACAGTTAAGTTTCCGCCTACCAATCGCCCGCGAGCCAAGCCCGATTTGATGGTTGTGATACGATCCTGGGTCTGCGTAAGATTATCGCCTTTATTAACCGGATTTCGCATTGTGACCTGCTCCCCCTCCATCAGCGTCCGCTTAAACCAGTCGACAGTAAAGGCGTTGAACGTAGCAGAGCCGACGGGTCCATGCACGGTTACCAGCCCTGTTTTGGCGTAAATAGCCAGCAGTAACGCTGTGATGTCGCTATAGCCAATCAGCAATTTTGGATTGCGCTGAATCAACGAATAATCGAGCAGCGGCAGCAGACGAGCGCACCCCCACCCTCCGTGAATGGCCATGACCGCTTTGACGCTTTTGTCATCGAAAAACGCGTGCATGTCGGCCACGCGGTCGGCATCTCGTCCGGCCAGATAACCGTAGCGGTCGTAAATGTGCGGACCCAGTTTCGTTTGAAAACCCAGCGCCAGCAACGACTCCTGCGCAATCAGTACGGTTTCGCGATTGAAAGCCGGTGCAGCCGGACAAAATAAACCAATGGTATCGCCCTGCTTGAGCCGGTCGGGCTTTATGACAGGCGGGGGATTCTGGCTGGCAGACAGCGATACAAAAGGTGAGAGGCTGGCGGCCTGTAGAAACGAACGGCGTGAAGGCATCAGGAATGTAACGTATCAATCATGGATGCAGAAATATAACCGAAAACAACCGATTGGGCAAACGGCTGATGCTACGTAGTGCGTCGAGCTTTACCCTATTAGCTGTTACTCGTAACCATCGTGCGAGGTTTAAAGTGATTTCGCAACGATGGTTTGAAAAAAATTTTAGCCCACTGCTTTAGTCATGGGTAAAGAGAAAAAAGTAAAAAGTAGGAGAACCAGTTTAACGGTTTTTACTCGCGCTTAACCGTTAAACCGGTTGATTGAATGCGCTTATTATGTTGTTAGTACAGGGGGGTGATACGTGTCAATTCAAGAGTTAACATGCCCAATTTCTAGTAGTAGCCAAGCCTTCCCAAGCACTCTTCAACTAAACCTTTCTAGCCAAACCTTGTCTTATTATCGTTAATGCAAGTTTTAACCTAACTGAAAAAAGACGATGAAAACGTTCCATTCTTTTACCGCACTTCTGGTGTTGACGGGCCTCGTAGTTGGCTTTTCAACCGAAGTTCAGGCGCAACGTGGCTGGAAACCACAGACCAAAGGGGCTGTTATCGGGGGCGTAGCTGGTGGTGCAGCAGGTGCCATTATCAACAAACGAAATCGGGTAGTCGGTGGCGTGATTGGCGGTGTCGTAGGCGGAGCTGCCGGATATGCCATCGGCAAACATAAAGACAATAAGAACAAAGAAGCTGCTCGTGTAGCAGCCGCCGAACGGGCACGGGAAGCCGCTGCCGAACGGGAACGGGAAGCAGCCATCGCTCGCCGTGAACAGGAACGCGAAGCCGCTGCCGCCGAACGTGATCGGGCTGTTGCAGCCGCCGTTGAACGCGAACGCGCCCTTCATGCTAAAGCCAATACGCCGGTACGTACCGTAGCTGCCGTACAACCAACTCCTTCTCCAGCAACTGCTACGTCGCCTGTACCCGCGATGCTGGCGGCTAATACGTTAGCTTTAGATGCGCCTTTCCTGCCGAACCCTACGTATGGCGATCAAAACACCGCTTATCCAACGTCGGAATATAGACGTAAAAGCTGGTAATACGTTTGACCCCGACAGACTCTGGCTGTCGGAGTCGCGTTACTCAATTCAACCACTGTCCAACTTTTGTCATGAAAACCACGAAACTAATTCTATATACCCTGCTGTCGGCGGCTCTGTTTACAGGCTGCGTGAAACAGGAAGAAGCTGTTAATATTCAAGCATTGAATCAACAGTTTATTGGTGCCTGGAACAGTAAAAACTCCGACCAGATTATTTCATTTCTGGCCGAAGACGTTCACTTCCTCCAGGGCGAAACGCACTTCAGAGGTAAATCGGAGGTAGCCGAAAAATGGGTGCGTGCTACGTTACCCAGCCTCAACGACTTGAAAACGAACGTAGTAAGTTCAGCTACGGACAATCAGACGGCATACGAGGCCGGTACGTTCTCAGTCGATGTACTTCCCGAAACAGGTCAGCAAACACGCGGATATGGCGAAGGCAACTTTATTCTGCTCTGGAAAAAAGGAACCGATAATGCCTGGAAACTCAGCTACGCCCAACTGGAAGACTTGCCTGTGCAGATAAAACAGTAACCTTCTACCATAAACGTATCGCCCCGTAGCCAACGCTGGTTGCGGGGCGATACGTTTATAAGGCTGTTTGCCAATTGGTAAAACATACGTAGCGGAACCAGAGTTAGGGCTTATAACCATTCATTGCGACACGCCTGATTCATGAAACGATTGATATTACCTGTTTTAACTGGTCTGTCATTGCTATTGCTCCAATGTCAGAAAAAGGAACCCCGCGCTCCCGAAGCCATCGGATTCGACCCGCCAATTCAGGAGCGAGTTTCTTACGTAGCTGGCTCTATTACGTTTCAGTTGAAAGAATTGCAGGATAAAATCAATCGCGAACTCGACCCGGTTCTGGTTGGGAAAGGCTCTAAAAACGGCGAGAACAAAGGAGTTATCTCATTTCGGGTAAAACGCACAGGGCCGGTGCAGGTGCGATACGCTGACAACCAGATAAGCTTGTCGGCTCCCCTGCAAATGTGGCTGACGAAACCGTTCAGCAAGGATACTACGCCCCCTAAAAAGCAATTCAGCGCCTTACACGTCAGTTTTAAATCGCCAATTTCGGTGACGCCAAATTGGCGACTCGCCAGCCGGACAAAATTCGCGGAATATCGCTGGATAAAAGAACCTGATATTCGGCTGCTGGGGAAGGATATTTCGCTGACAAACATGGCGCAGAAAATTCTTGAAAATTTCCAGTCATCCATTGAAACCGCCATTGATTCAGCGCTTTACAAAGATTTACGGCTCGACCGGATGGTCCGGCCAATTTGGCGCGATTTGCAGAAACCATTACTCATCAACAAGGAGTTTGGGCTGTGGCTCCTGCCGAAACCCGTTAGTGTGGCAGCTAGTAATGTAACAGGAAACGCCAAGTCGTTAACTACACATTTACGTATTGCCTTCAACACCAAAACCGAAGTGAAGCCCCAAACGCCGTCGCATCTGGAAACGCCATTGCCCCAATTGCAGAAACGGGAAAAAGTTGATTCAACATCGGAATTACACGTATTGAGTGCGATTCCGTATGTCGATATTAACCGGATGCTGGCGCTTAACATCAAGCGAGAACCAAAAAAAATGGCGTTGGGCACCGTTACGTTGAAAGGAGCTACGGTTTACGGAGGGCAACACGCGCTGATTATCAAAGCCGAAGTTGATGGACTTTTAAATGGCCTTGTGTATCTGAAAGGACGCCCGATGTTCGACACAGCCAGCAATACGTTACGTATCAACAATCTTGATTTTGACGCCGAAACCGGAAGTTTACTGTCTAAAGATACGGGTGCGCTCTGGCACGCAGGTCTGCGTAAGATACTGGGCGAGTTGGTAACTATCTCTTTGGGTAATGAGATTGAGCAACTTCCGCAGAAGATTAGTAAAGCGTTTGAAAAAGGTAAGCCGGGTGAAAAAACCGACTTAGGGCTTCAGTCCTTCAAATTTGTACCCGAGAACGTAGCGATACGTCCCGATGAGATTCAGGTCATGATTCGGGTCGAGACGAAAGTGGGCGTACGGGTAAATAAGCTATGACGCTACGTTAGCCGCGCTGTTTTCGAATCGCTTCCATGAGCCCCTGCATATAGCCAACCGCGTGCAGGCTTCCGAGCAAACTATAGCCCTGATGTTCGTTGCTGTCGCCCGCCATCGTCGGTACGTGGTCGGGGCGAATGGCCCCTTTGAAGCCGATATCGTAGTAAGCCTGCATGGCTTTGTACATATCGTTTTGGCCGTCGTCGTAGAACGTTTCTTCAAAATTCAACTTATTGCCCCGAATGTCGCGGAAGTGAACAAAGAAGATTTTGTCCTGTTCGCCGAAGTATTTCACCACTGTCGGAATGTCCTCCCCCATCGTCGCGAAACTACCCTGACACATCGTAATGCCATTGTTTGGGCTTGGATAGAGCGCCAGCATTTTCTTAAAAGCATCGGCAGAGGTCATGATTCGTGAAATGCCCCGAAGTTTATCGATGGGAGGATCGTCGGGATGCAGGGCCAGTTTGATGCCTGCTTTTTCGGCTTCGGGTACAACGGCTTTCAGGAAGTATTCCAGATTTTTCCACATCGTTTCGGCCGAAAACTCGCCAAACTGAGTTACAGGCTGATTTTTAGATTCTTCGTAATTGAACGAACTGACCAGTGCCCCACCCCGCGATGGCTTGTCCATTTTCGTCCGCGACCAGTTGATAACCGGCATCCAGTTGTAACAAACCGTATCGACGCCCACCTTCGACAGGTTTTTCATGAACGTAATGAAATGCTCAATTTCTTCGTCTTTCCCATCGAGACCCAGTTTCGCCTTATCGAGGGGCGTTGGGCTTTCAATGACACGTAGCGTCAGCCCTTCTCCGGCAAAGCGATCTTTCAGAGCTTTCAATACGTCGTACTGCCAGGATTTTCCGTCCGGCAAACCCGCCAATCCCGCACTAGCCGGAGCCACCGCGCCCAATACGTTCATCTGCGTCGAAAGCTTCATTTTCTGGGTTTCGAAGCCGAAAAAATACGCCAGACACATGTGAAGGTCAGCGTCTTTCGCGCGGCTTAACAACTCGCCAGACGTAGTAGCCGCTACGTTAGCGAACGGTAAAGTGGCGGCTACAGCACTCTGTCTAATGAATTTTCGGCGGGAGTTTTTCATGACAAACGGGTTTATTGCTACGTCTCGTTACTTGGCTAAAACCCGATTAACGTAGTGATTTACTGCTACACGTAGCAACCTTCATAGGTAAATGAAGCGACTCATTGGCTTATTGGGGCATACTTTGTTAAATCGTTCAAACGTTGTTCCATGATGTCTTATATGCCTAAAACTGGTAATCTGTTCCGCGCTTTTTTGCCCGTTGCGCTGGGTGTTGCTACGTTTACCCAGACCATCGCCCAAGTGGGGGTAGGTACCAAACCTGCGAAAGGTGCCGAAGTGTTGTTCGACGGCTCACGAAAAATGCTCGACGAAAAATGGACGTACTGGCAAGGTCCCCGGCTGGCGGCTACGTTACCGATCAAATGGCAGATTGAAAAAGACCCCGCTGGCCCCGGTACGGTTGTGAATACAAACGACCCTGCGGCTGCGGGCGGTAAGTACGGTTCTGCCGACATTGTGACGAAAGAAACATTCCGCGATTTCCGACTGCACATCGAATTTTATATCAGCAAACCAGGTGGAAACAGTGGCGTTTACTTACAAAATCGCTACGAAATTCAGGTATTGGACGGCGATACTACGTCGCACGGTCTGGCAGCGATTATCAACGAAACTCCTTCGCCCTACTACGCCTATAACGGCGTTGGCAAATGGAATGCCTACGATATTTTATTCCGGGCGGCCCGCTTCAAAGATGGCAAACGTACCGAACCGGCGATGGTAACGATGTATTTCAATGGCAAGAAGGTCCATAAAAACCACAAAATCAGCCAGGTTTGGGGTGGTCCCAATTCAGGCATTGATGGAGGTAACGACGGCGGCAAAGGCATCACGGATACACCAGGCGGCCTGAAACTGCAAGCCGAAGGCCACGACGTACTCTATCGCAACATCTGGATTCAAAAGCAGGATATCAAGGAAGCAAATACCGATTTTTAAAGGGCCTGCTTTCTTTTTGTCATGCTGAGGAACGAATCGGACCTGAGAGATTAATTCAAGTTATCTTTCAGAAAGTCCATTTTTTTTGCCGCTACGTTCCAACCGTTTCCAGCTAAGTGAGGTCATTAACCTGTCGACATAGTAATTCACTAAACAGAAAAAACTATGAATATGGTAAAAATGACCGGGCAGCTACTGCTCACTGCTGCCCTCGGTTTAAGTCAGTTCGCTTGTAATCAGTCGAATGTTCAACCCGATCAAACTGCGCCAGCGCCGACTATACAGGCCATGCGGGCAAGTATGAGCTCGCTGGCAGGCGATTGGATGTTAACCAATTACAAAAACGATCCGCTAACCCCGTCTCTACAAAACCGTGCTACGTTAAGCTTTCAAAATCTGGCCGGAGATGAAATGCAGATAGGTGGCCGCAGTTTCATTAATCACTACGGTGGCAAATTTGAAGTGGACGAACAGAAAGGTCTGATTGTATCGACCGACGATATTATTTCGACCTTGATGGGTGGTTCTGAAGCAGATATGAATGCCGAAAGTAAATATCTGGACCGCTTACCTAAAGCCAAATTTTTTGAGCTTACCGGTACGAATCAGTTGACGCTATACGTCGGCTCGAAAGATAACCCAACTGAGGTTATGTATTTTACACGCAAATAGCGAACGTTTGATAACTAATTATCCCCGGATGGAATGCCTTGCATTACGTATCCGGGGATATTTGTTTTCCTGTAATATTTGCCTCTTCGCTACGTAGTAACGGTACGTCGTATACTACCGCAACTCCCGGTTTATCGCATTGAGCAGATACATATTGGGATCGTTGAAATACTCCCAGAACATGACACCCGCCATATCTTTCCTTCGCACGTAGCGACACTTTTCTTTCACCGACTGCTCGTCATCGTAAGAAACAAAGCGCTTCAGACTAGCATTGTACAGATAAGGTGCGCGAGCGTTTCGGTCCCAGTGACGTTTGTAGACGGGATTGGTGAGCAGACTGTCTTTGATAAACGTGTAACCACCAGCCCGTTCTACTTTCACGATCTTGCGCGGGTGCAGTTCCGGGTCGTCGCTTTGCAGTTGCCATGCCCTGCCGTAGAACGCGATTCCCAGCACTAGTTTTTCGGCTGGTACGCCCGCTTGTTTGTAAAGTTTTACGGCATTATCACCCGATTGTTCATTTTCGACTTTATCTGTTGCGTACAGGTTCGTATGATGCCCCGCCAGAGGTCCGCCCGTAAAATGATCGTACGACATAACGTTGATGTAGTCGAGATACTGCTGCGCCTGCCCCATGTCGGTATGGGTGAAAATGCCGCTGAATCCGGGCAGAGCAGTTGTTACGTAGTAATTTTTGCCGGTTTGCTGTTTGAGGCTGTTGAGTTGCTCGCGCAGGGATTTGAACAGTAGTGTAAAGTTTTCGCGGTCTTCGGGCCTGAATACATTGTCCTCGCCCTTCATGCCCGGATATTCCCAGTCGATATCAACGCCGTCGAGCTGGTATTGCCGGACAATATCGACCGCCGAAGCTGCAAAAGCTACTCGTGCGGTATCGCTCAGTACCGCATCGGAAAAATTCTCACTCCACGCCCATCCTCCAATAGAAATCAGAATTTTCAGATCAGGGTTCCGAACCTTGAGGTTATACAGATTTTTCAGATTGGTCGTGTCGGTGGCGAGATTGTGCAACCAGGCGCGGTTCTTCCTGACATCGACGAAGGCGTAGTTAATATGTGTCAGCTTCTCCACGGCAATCAAATCGGTGTTTATCAGCCCTCGAAACCCGCCTACATAAGCGATAACAACCGGTTTGGTTTTGGGGCCGGGCTTAAACGCCATGCTCAGCAGGAGCGTAATCGACAGGATACTGAAGAGTAATGAGATACGTAGCATGAAATTTTGCTCGGATTAATGCCAGTTGTAAAAGCAGTTCCTTTTAAAGTTTAATAAAAGGATATTGTTATAGCCATAAAGGCTAATTCCTATTCAGTAGCTATTTCTAACAACCCAGGAAGCACTTTCTACAGTCAATCAGTTTGTGTGTTTTAAAGCGATGACCTTCTCACTTGCTTTGCGAAGATAAGTTCACAACAAGTTTACCTGCAAAGTATGTTTCACAAACAGCAAAAACTAATTTTCTCCGTTGTTATGGCTATATCATTCATAGTAGCCTGTATTTCCTGCAAAAAAGATCCGGACACACAACCAACTCCTCAGTCAACAACGGTTCTTATTAGTGGCAAGGAGTATTCTACAGTTACAATTGGTAATCAAATCTGGACTACGACCAACTATAAAGGGCCTGGTGGATTGCCTTACAGAAAAGGAAACGAAAAGCCTGAGTATGGTCATTATTACACATTTGATGAAGCTAAAGCTGTTGTTGTTCCAACAGGCTGGCGGTTACCAACCCGAGAGGATTATACCGCGCTTGCTGAGAGTCAAGGAGTTGTTTTCACGGCTCATCGAGCAACGGGGCAAGCAGCCATTAGCAAGCTAACGTCTACTACCAACTGGCGTACAATTCCAGGCACGAATACATCTGGCTTTAACGCCCATCCAGCGGGGTATAGTTATCAGGATAATGATCCTTTGGACGGTGACATCTGCGAATTCTGGACTGCCGATGGAACCACATGCAGTATTCAGGAAAATGCCACTGGGAAAGCTCATAATATTGTATTTTACAGCAATGGTGGCCCAGGTTATCGTTTTAATCTACGATTTTTGAGAAATCGCTAGAGTTGTTCCTAAGCACTACGTAGTCAGGCTAAATTTAGACCTGGCTACGTAGTAAAAAAGGGATTTCAGGATACATTTACCCGATCTGTTAAGGCGAAAAACCATATCTGAAAGCATAATTTTCAGCATAATTTTACTCCGCAAAAAAGTTGTCGGAATACCCCTCGTTATTGTCGCAATCAGCCATCTTTTGTTTGCTCCACCCGCCGTATCTTTGTTACGTAAACAATTAAACAACAATTACTTATGGCAACCAAGATCTTTTTAAACCTGCCCGTTAAAGACCTCAGCACGTCTGTCGAATTCTTTACCAAAATTGGCTATTCGTTCAACCAGCAATTCACAGATGAGAAAGCTACGTGCATGATAATTAGCGATGATATCTACGTAATGCTGTTGGTGGAGCCGTTCTTCAATAGTTTTACGAAGAAAGAAACTGCTGATACGTCAAAAGTCTCAGAAGCAATCATTTGTCTATCCGTCGAAAGCCGTGAAGAAGTTGATGAACTGGTTCGTAAAGCCGTTGGGGCTGGAGGCACTACAATCGAAGAGGCTGATGACCAAGGCTTTATGTACAGCCACGGCTATCAGGATCTGGATGGGCACCTCTGGAACATACTTTATATGGACCCAGCAGCGGTTAATCCAACCTAATCAGTGATATATGACGTATGAAGTAGGATGTATAGTTACAACAATTATACCTCCCACTTCATACATCATATATCACTGATTACGGATGGTGAGCTTATCGACTTCCAGCTCACCGATGTGCAGCTTCCCAATATATCCTCGTCCCAAACGTAGCTGCCCGATGGCAAGTGCGCCAATAGCCACGGCGCCCATTGCTACGGCACCAATGGCCAACGCCCCAACTGCCCATCGCCCTACGGCTACCTGCCCAATAGCCCGTTTCCCTAACCGGAGCGGAAATTCGAATCGTTTCATAGCTTTTTTTAGGGAAAACTTATCCGTCGTGGGTAAGGTTTTATAGTTTTATTGTGCGGCCGAAACCAATTCCCATTCACCGGAATTTGGTACGTTCAGTTAGGATCGATCCGCCAGCCCAACGACATTCGTCAATGCTGCTACGTTGTTACGTAACAGCTATCCATGTTTCTGGTGAAGACAAACTCAGTCTCAATGAAAACATTTCATGCTATTCTGGCCAATTCGCTGGCCGCATCGCTTACGAATAACTTTGTTTGGTTTGCCGTTACGTTCTGGGTGTATCTCGAAACCAAATCGGTGGTTGCTACGTCGATCATGGCCGGCATTTACTCAGGAACAGTGGCGCTTTCTGGCTTCTTTTTGGGCTCACTTGTAGATCGTTACAAAAAGAAAATAGCCATGATGGTGTCTAGCATTGGTTCGCTCATTTTGTACGGTGTCGCCTTTATTATTTTCATTTCTACCCCCGAAAAAGTTTTCTCTGATCCGTCCAGCCCGATTCTGTGGGCATTTGTCGTTTTATCGCTGATTGGAGCCATTGTTGGTAACATTCGCTCGATTGCCTTATCCACGCTTGTGACAGTACTCATTCCTGAGAATGAGCGCGATAAAGCCAACGGCATGGTCGGTACCACCAATGGGGTTTCCTTCCTGATTTCATCAATTTTCAGCGGGCTTGGTATTGGCTTTCTCGGAATGTCGTGGACACTGGTGTTGGCAATTGCTCTGACGGTGCTGACGTTAGTGCATCTATGGTTGTTGTCGATTCCCGAAAAAGGCATCGCTCACGTGGAAGGGCAAACCAATCATATAGACATTAAAGGAACGATACGTGCCTTAAAGGGTATGCCCGGCCTGTTTGCGCTGATTTTTTTCAATACGTTCAACAACTTTCTGGGGGGCGTTTTCATGTCGCTGATGGACGCCTACGGCCTGTCGCTCGTGTCGGTGCAAACGTGGGGAATTTTATGGGGTGTATTGAGTTTGGGTTTCATTATTGGTGGCCTGATTGTGGCAAAAAAAGGACTGGGCGAGCAACCGCTACGTACCCTTTTTCTGGCCAATATAGTGATGTGGACCATCTGCGTTTTCTTTACCATTCAGGCGTGGATTGCCTTGCTGGCGGTGGGAATGTTCACGTATTTATGCCTGATTCCGGTAGTCGAAGCGGCTGAGCAGACGATTGTTCAGAAATTGATTCCGCCCGAACGTCAGGGACGCGTTTTTGGTTTTGCGCAAAGCATTGAACAGGCCGCTTCTCCTATTACTGCCTTTATGATTGGGCCAATTGCGCAATACATTTTCATTCCGTTCATGACAACCGGTGCGGGCGTAGCGCTCATTGGTGGCTGGTTCGGCACCGGAAAAGATAGGGGCCTCGCCTTGCTGTTTACTGTTACTGGCATCATCGGGTTAATTGTTACGTTGCTGGCTATGAAATCTAATGCCTACAAAACATTACTAGCCAATTACCAAAACGCCAGTAGCGACGAGCCGCAGCCAGAAACGTTGAAGGTGACTTAAAAAAAGGATGTAACACAGAGATTCACAGAGGTTTTTGATTTGTCTCTGTAAATCTCTGTCACAACCTTTTTAAGATATTACTTCTCAAGAACCGACGTCGGCTTACCGGGTTCGGCAACAAAGAAAACTAACAACTTGGCGGGATTTGTAGGATGCGTATTTCGAGCTGAACTATGCAGACCATTGGTGAACTCATAAAAGGTATCCCCTTTCTTGTACACGTGAGTCTTCCCTTCGAAAACTGACTCAAGTTCGCCTTCCAGAATGTAGCCGAACGTTGGGCAAGGGTGGCGATGAGCGGGCGACGCACTATTGGGTGGGTAATCGACAATTAGCATCTGCACTTCCCGATTATCGATGCCTTTTTCGTTCAGTAACTGCTGAAGAAGAATGGTTCTGCTAACCTTCGACGGGGTAGTAGCCGCAGCATGGTCGTGCTGGGCAAAGAGTAAGGTACAGGGAGCCAGGAGCAGGGTAAAGAGTAATGTTTTCATCGATAATAAAAGGGATAGGTGTTATTAAAAACGGATTTATCTGGCAATAATAACGTAACGTGAACTATGATTTACAAAATAATCGATTGATTTTAAGTGTATTGCTGACGCGTGGGACTTCGACAGGCTCAGCCTGACAGTCTACCTAAATTTCTTGAATCGAGTTGGTTTGTCAGGTTGAGCCTGTTGAAGCCCCACGCGTCAGCAATACGTTCACCTGACCACAATTCACGTTAACGTAACAACTCCCTGTTTACAAATCGAAAAGAATACTTGACACCTAACGCGCTACGTCGATTTTATACTTCTTCCCTTTCATTTTTTCGTCCTTTATTCGGCTGAGCAACGTAGTGACCTTTTCGGTTTTCACGGCGGCAAATGAGCTGAAATCTTTCACTTCAATTAGTCCCAGATCGCCTTTATCGAGTTGTCCTTTCTGGCTGAAAAAACCGACGATATCGACTTTATTCAACTTATTCTTTTTGCCGCCACTGATGTACAACGTAACAAACTCTGGCGGTTTAGGCAAGATTAAGTTATTTGTTGTCAGCCCTAGTACGTCAATCGAACTGTCCAGATAAGATGGGCGCGGTTCATCTCGATGCAAAATCACGTAGGCCGTTCCCGACTCAGACATGCGGGCCGTCCGGCCATTTCGGTGGACAAACTCATGCGGATGCGCCGGCAGATGGTAATGAATCACGTGTTTCATCTCGGGAATATCCAGCCCGCGCGCGCCTAAATCCGTCGTAACCAGATACCTGACACTACCGTTTCGAAACCGGATCAGGGCACGCTCCCGGTCGTCCTGTTCCATACCACCGTGATAGAACGTAGCGTAGATGCCCTTTTCGGTCAGTAACGTACTGGTACGTTCGGCGGCCTCGCGGTGGTTGCAGAAAATCAGGGCTGCCTCCGAATTCAGCGAACAGAGCAATTCAAACAACGTATCGATTTTGTCCTTCGCTTCCGAATAAACCAGCTTGATTGTTAAACGGGCTGGCTCATCTTTTTCGGGCAAAAACGACAACGTAACGGGGTCGTTGAGCCGGATATAGTCTGGAATACTAATACCCGACGTAGCAGAAACCAATACTTGCTTTCTAAGATTTGGCAAGTTGCTGATAATAAACGCCATCTCGTCCTGAAACCCCAGCTCCAGCGATTTATCAAACTCGTCCAGCACCAGTGTGTGTATACCCGCTGTAGAAAAGGTTCGGCGCGAAATATGGTCCGTAATCCGGCCGGGTGTACCGATGAGCAGGGCGGGAGGGTTACTCAGATTTTTTATTTCCGTGTCCATCGGGTGCCCACCGTAGCAAACGTTGACCTTATAACCTGTCGCCATCTTCTTCCAGACCTGCTCAATCTGCATGGCCAATTCGCGAGTTGGTGTCAGAATAAGACACTGTACCAACGTAGCATCGGGCTTAAGAAGCTGGAGAACGGGCAGGAGGAATCCGACGGTTTTTCCAGAACCCGTCGGGGCAATCAGGAACGTATCATTTTGTTGGCCAATGGCTCTCTGAGCGGCTTCCTGCATTGGGTTTAGGGCCGAAATACCGAGGTTCGCCAGAATTTGCGCTTGTTGCTGTGGGGTTATCATGCCCTAAAAGTAAGACGTTACGTTGGTTTCTGGTTAGTAATGAATTAGAGGTTACAGGTTTTGTGGAACGAGTTCGTGGAATAGCCCTACCTTCGTAACTTGAAAGAAGCAAGGCCATGACTTTTGAAGAACTGAATCTGAATAAACCGCTGATTAATGCGCTGAATGATCTGGGATATACCACCCCCACAACCATCCAGCAGAACGTATTTTCGGTGGTAATGTCGGGACGCGATGTATGCGGACTGGCACAGACGGGTACCGGAAAAACGTTGGCTTACCTGCTTCCCTGCCTGCGTCAACTTCAATTTTCGAAGGAAAAACTGCCGCAGTTGTTAATCATCGTGCCAACTCGTGAGTTAGTGGTGCAGGTGCTGGAAACAGTGAACCAGTTAACAGCTTACATGAATCTGGTGGCGGTTGGCGTGTATGGCGGGGTTAATCTGAAACCACAGGTGGCCGAAGTGCAAAAAGGCATGGATATCCTGGTAGCAACTCCCGGTCGACTGGTCGATCTGCTGGCGAATGGTTTGTTAAAGACCAAAGCCATCAAAAAACTGGTCATTGATGAAGTTGACGAAATGCTGAACCTTGGCTTTCGTACGCAACTTAAAACGATTCTCGACCTGCTGCCACCGAAACGGCAAAACCTGCTTTTTTCGGCAACCCTTACGGCGGATGTTGAGCAACTGATCGATACGTTCTTCAACAATCCGGTTCGGGTTGAAGCCGCGCCCGTTGGTACACCCCTGGATAATATCGCACAATCGGCTTACGCGGTTCCGAATTTTTACACGAAGGTCAATCTGCTGGAACTCCTGCTGAACCAGCATGGCGACATGACTAAAGTATTGGTGTTTGCAGCCACTAAAGAGCTTGCCAATCAGTTATACGATCAGATCGATGCTACGTTCCCAGATCAGACTGGCATTATTCATTCCAACAAGGCCCAGAATCAGCGGTTTGATGCAGTTGAAAAATTCAAAGACAGTACGTATCGCATCCTGATTGCCACCGACATTATTGCCCGTGGACTGGACGTAGCAGAGGTCTCGCACGTCATTAATTTCGACATGCCCGACGTACCGGAAAATTACATACACCGTATAGGTCGAACGGGTCGGGCCGATCAGCAAGGTATTGCCATTACGTTCGTAACCCCCGCCGATGAAGAACGTCAGGAAGCCATCGAAACCCTGATGAATTACCAGATACCAATGCTCGATTTGCCGCCAAATCTGGTTATATCGGATGAACTGACCGACGATGAACAGCCTAAGGTCTACATGAAATTGCCTGACGTGAAAGTGCCTAAGCGCGAAGACGTTGGTCCGTCATTTCATGAGAAACTGGCAAAAAATAAGAAAGTAAATGTCCGGCGTGATTATGCAGCCGAGAAAATGAAAAAATATGGTCGACCCATTAAGCGAAGCGGAAAAAAGTAAGCTGACATTCAAAGAGCTTGGTTTATCGGAACCACTGCTGGAAGCCATTGCCGACCAGCAATATGCTCGTCCCTATCCTATCCAGCAGGATGCCATTCCGCCCATTTTGCGCGGGAAAGATATTCTGGGTATCGCCAAAACCGGTTCAGGAAAAACCGCCAGTTTTGTGCTGCCCATTCTGGAATTGTTTCATCGGACCAAAAACGTCAGTAGTCGGTTTGCCAGCGTACTGGTGCTGGTTCCTACGCGCGAATTGGCCGGACAGGTTGCCGACGTATTTCTGACGCTAGGAGGGCATCTATTTCCGAAAGTAAAAACTGTGGCGGTATACGGGGGCGTGGCTATAAACCCGCAAATGCAGGCCGTACATGGAGCCGATATCATCGTCGCCACACCCGGTCGATTATTGGATCTGCTCGCCCAAAATGCGCTACGTCTGTCGGATGTTGAAATTCTGGTGCTCGACGAAGCCGACAAAATGCTGGAACTCGGTTTTGCCGACGAAATGGATCAACTCTTCGACTTACTTCCCCAAAAACGCCAGACGATTCTGTTTTCGGCAACGCTGGGCGATGCGATTCAGCACATTAATACTACGTTGCTCCGGAATCCGGTTAAAATTGAAGTCGTTGAGGAGACTACCAATCTCGAATTAATTGAACAGCTGGCTTATAAAGTCGACCCAACGCGCAAAGGCCCGCTGCTACGTTACCTAATCAAATCGGAGCAAATGAAGCAGGTGCTGGTGTTTGTCTCCTCAACCCGAACGGCGGATAATCTGGTTGTCAAGCTCAATAAAAATGGCATTCAGGCGGCTGCCATCCACGGGCAGAAGGGTCAGCAGATACGAACCGAAGTGCTTCACCAGTTCAAATCGGGTAAGTTGCAAGTTATGGTCGCTACAGATTTGCTGGCTCGCGGCATTGATATTCAGCTACTTCCGTATGTCATTAACTTCGACCTCCCCCGTTCACCAAAAGACTACGTTCACCGCATTGGCCGAACGGGACGGGCAGAAGCGACGGGAAAAGCTTTTTCACTGATCACCCCCGACGATGAGCATCACTTTAAAATTATCCAGAAAAAAATGGGGAAGCGAGTCGAGCAGGTAGATACCGCAGAGCTGGATTTGAGCGGATATTGATTAGTAACTTCACTAGTAGTTTTGTCATGCTGACCGGGCCCGCAACGGCGGACCGTGCCGGAGCGGGAACGAAGCATCTTAACGCATCCAAACAAGCTAGCCTGGAAACCTTAAAATGTTTCCTTCGTCAGCATGACAAAAACACTCATTTTGGGCTTGTACCTGAAAGTTTAAACAGGCTCATTAATCCATTACTCAAATAAGCATGACAACGAACGAAATTTACGACGTATTGACCGATGCCATTAGCTCGGTTATTCCCGGCGATTGGACCATTGCCCGGCTCAATGTCAGCTTTTTCTCGGATGGGCAGGAGATTGAATTTGATGGTACGTACCTGAACCCGGAAGGAGAGGCAGAACCCTTAACAACCGATTTTCCGGATGAAGTTACTGAAGCCGTTCAGCGACTGTACGCGCATCGAACCCAGGAAGGTCACCCCCGCGCCAATCAACTACAAATCGACCTGACTGTTGATGGACGATTTACCACTGACTTTAGTTGGGATCAGGAAATTCAGGATGAAGACGAGCACTTCAGCAATGGCGGCACCGCCCGCGAATGGATTGCCATCCGAGAAGCTAAATACGGAACAAAGCCAGAAGAATAGCTCACAAGGCCACTTCCGCCATTGGTTCGTCAATAGATTTATGTGCCCGCTGATACGTTATAACCCGTTGACTAACAAGGAGAATGAATAAAGCCAGAAAGACACAACCCGTCATGACGCCTACCATCGGCATCGATGTATTGTTGTGAAAGATGCTCACACCCGCCGACACGCAAGCCCCAAAACCCATCCGGAAGCTTCCCATCAACGCAGCCGCACTGCCCGCATGACGTGCGAACGGTGCCAGTGACAGCGCCGACGCATTAGGACCCGTAATTCCCTGTCCACAGAGGAACAGGAACAGCATGGTAATCAGGCCATACACTCCAAACCAGCCTGCCCAGGTGCCCACCACCATCAGCAACCCTACTACGGATTGATACGCTAACGTAGTGAAAATAATTTGTTCGCTGGTGAATCGTTTCAGGAGAAAACGATTCAATTGCGTAGGTGCAATTACGGCGATGGACAGAAAAGCGAAAATCCAACCATACTCCTGAGCGCTAACGTGGTAGAGATTCATAAAAACGTCTGACGAACCAGCCAGATAGGCAAATGGGGCCGACGTAGCAAAACCGCCAACCAGCGAATAGGTCAGAAATTGCGGCTGTTTAATGACGGTGAAAAAGCTCCCTAATACAGCCCTCGGACGTAGTGACAGCGTGGCATCCGGCTGTTTCCCATCGGGCAATGCTACGTAGATTCCCACCATAATCAGCGCGGTTATAGCGGCCAGAATAATGAACATCGAGTGCCAGCCAAAAGCAAGCGTAGCATAGCCACCAACCGTTGGGGCGATCATTGGAGAAACCGCCACTACCAGAATTAATAGCGAAAGAACCTGCGCAATCTGATTGACAGGAAACAGGTCACGTACCAGCGCCTGAGCTGCTACCAGCCCAACGCAGCCGCCAAGTGCCTGCAAAAGACGCATACCGATCAACATTTCGATGGATGACGAAAAGGCGCATCCGACCGAAGCCACTACGTAAATGAGCAGGCCAACATACAACGGTATTTTTCGACCGAAGCGGTCCAGCAATGGCCCATAGATCAATTGGCTTACGGAAATACCTATTAGATAAGCCGTTAGGGAAAGCTGCACCTGATCAATGGTCGTGTGCAGATCTTTAGCAATAGCCGGAAATCCCGGCAGATACATATCTATCGAGAAAGGGCTGATGGTGGAAAGCGTTCCTAAAATCAGGATAACGACAAAATACTGTCGACGCGTCATGAATACAATGTGATGGTAGTATCATAGATACGTTCGGCAGTAAACGATTGTTCCACCAAAATGGCAATAATTGGATTTTTCTTATTTTTTCACACTTAAGCAACAGTCATATATTTCCTTAATTTTAGCATAGCCTTCTAATTATCAACGTATTGAATTACTGTTTCTCCAATTTTTTAAGCGTAGCCTGAATATATTCTTTTGAGAGCCAGTTTGTGCCCATCATCACGCCTTCAATGTTACGTGTCTGGCTAATGTCTTTCAGGGGATTGCCGCTCAACAGGACTAAATCCGATACGTTGCCGGTTTTGATGGTGCCCCAATCCGGCTTATTAAAATAAGATGCTACGTTGACTGTACCCGTACGTAAGGTTTCGTAAGGCGTCAGGCCAGCATCGACCATGTATTTCATTTCGTGATGAATCGAAAAGCCCGGTACGTTGAAAACCTGTGGCGCATCGGAGCCCAGCAGCAACTCAACGCCATTTTTCTGGCATTCCAGAATCAACTTCCGACGAATCTCGATCAGCTTTTGGGCGTGGTCTTTCGAGAATTGCGGATTATTGGTGTAGTTATTTTTCGCGTTGGTCCAGTTCTGAATATCAGAGGCTTTCATGTATTTCATCTCCGGCGCTTTCGTGTAGGTTTCGGCGGGCATCGGCGACAGCCATCGTTCGGCCAGCGCCTGCGTGGGCACCACTCGAATTTTATGCTCGCGAAGGCCATTCACCAGTTTCGGAATGCGGGAGGGGTCGGCCCGATACCCGATCCAGGCACCGAACTGGCCCGTTTCGCGCTCCACCAACGTATCGGAACCCGGCGTAATAGCTTCAATAAAGCCATCTAAATGGTCAATCGACGAATAATCAGCGTCGATAGCCCGCCAAACGCCCACATTAAATGATACGTGTCCCACAAATGGAATTCCGACCTCATGGGCAGTTTTGGCAATGGCTGGAAAGGTTTCTTTCGTCAATCCGGGGTGTAGTTTCAGGAAATCGTATCCGGCTGCTTTCTGTTCACGTACCATCTCGGCACCACGTTCAGCCGTTTTCACCGTTTGCCCGCTGAATGAGGGGCCAGTAGCGTAGAAATGTGGTCCGAGTATTTCGCCACTGTTAATTTTGCTACGTAGCTCCAGGTGTTTGGGATGTCCCAACATTCCCCGGATGGTGGTGATGCCGTTTGCCAGATATAAAAGCAGCACTTCTTTCATCGGCTCAATGTCGTCGATGGGCGGTACGTGGGCGTGAATTTCAGCCCAGCCCGGCGTCAGATATTTGCCTTTGGCATCCACGACCAGCGCGTCTTTTCCAAACTTGACGCTACCCTCGTTACCCAATGCCGTGATACGTCCATTTTTAACGACAACCGTCTGGTTTTCAATCACACGCTCTCTATCCATCGGGATAACATTAACCGACCTAAACACGATTTCGCGTTGTTGATTGCTGGTTAATTCCTGCGCTATTAGCAGGGTGCATGGAGCAAGGAACAGAGCGAGAAATAAGGTTACAATGAGGATTCGCATAGTTTAAAAAGGATTAAAGGGATGGCAATAATCTATAGAATAGGCTAACTTGGCTCACGTAAATTTATCTAATTCACCCAACAAACTACAGGGGTTTGCACTTTTCAATGGCATGAACATAAACGTAATAATTACCGGAGCTACGGGTATGGTGGGTGAAGGCGTGATGCTCGAATGTCTGTCACATCCCGATGTCGCCGAAATTCTGCTTATTAATCGAAAACCAACGGGCGTATCGCACCCGAAAGTTCGCGAAATCATTCATACCGATTTCTTCGATTTGACCCCAATTGAAGATCAGCTCAAGGGTTACAATGCCTGCTTTTTTTGTCTGGGCGTATCGTCGGTCGGGATGAGCAAGGATGAGTACAAACGCATGACCTATGATCTTACGCTGCACATGGCCAATCTACTGGCCAAAAATAACCCAGACCTCACATTCTGCTACGTATCAGGCAGCGGCACTGACAGCACCGAACAAGGTCGTGTGGCCTGGGCGCGGGTGAAAGGAGCCACCGAAAATGCCCTCATGCGGCTCTTCAAAAATGCCTACATGTTCAGGCCGGGCTTTATGAAAGCCACACCTGGCCAGAAAAACGTGCTTAGTGCCTACAAATACATCGGTTGGCTCTATCCGATTGGCCGGGCCCTGTTTCCAAGTGGTTTCTGTACGTTAGCAGAAGTCGGACAGGCTATGATTAACGTAGCGACCAAAGGTGCGCCTAAACACATTCTTGAAGTAAAAGACATTGTTGAGGTAGGGAAGGGGTGATTTTACTCCACAATTGAAACAACTACGTAATTATCCTTTCGGGTAATACCATACAACACGAGTTTGTCTTTACGGCTTCGGTCGATGGCAAAGGCCTGCCCTTCGCTGATGGTTAGGATGGTTTTGACGTACTGCAACGTAGAACCACGTTCGGGAAGTTTCAATACGTATAGTTCGGGTTTGTCGTGGCCGGTGCAATAAATCAGACCGTCGGTTCCCCAGGTTCCGCCAGAAGTGCTTTTGGGCGAAAATGCCTGCAATACGTTGTCGGGAAAGGTCCAAGCTTCGAGTTGCTGCCAGTTTTCGCTAAACTTCACCAATGTAGTCCAGCGGTTATCGCGTCCTTCGGCAGACGCTTTGTCTGAATAATTGGCGAAAGCGACCCACCAATACCCTTTGTAAAAATCGGCCCAGGTGACCGAACCGGGGAACAATCCGAAACTGTGGGTACCGATATGACGTAGCGTCGCCGTATCGAAAATTTCGATCGAACTCGCCATCGGTACGTTCGGGTAATTGGAGTGCGTACAGTATAATTTCTGACCGATAATAACTCCGCTGTTCATATGCTTCAGCAACCCCGTTGTATCCTCCCAGGCGGCTACCTGTTTTCCGTCGGTTTTGGTATGCTTCGTCAGCGAGTGGTTGTTCACTACGTAGAAATAGGTTTGGTCAACGGCCACGCCCTGCTGCACCAATTTCGGCTGAAAGCGTTTGATTTCCTGTGCCTTCTGCCCAAAAGAATGCGTTCTACAGGTCGTAGAATAGATTACCGCAACAAGTATAGTTAACCAAAACGCTCGCATAGTTTATAGAGTTACTGATTTCTCGGCTTACCGTTCATCCAATTCTGCCGAACACATAGCGTGGTTTTCGCGTAGTTTAGCTGTTCGTATAAACCTATGCTAAGACAGCCAAAATACCGCCATGAAAAGACTTATTTATCTTTACCTACTTCTCTCCGCAGGCCTGATACAGGCGCAATCGCTGTACATGCCCCGAAATGTCAAAAAAGCGTATCAGAAAGGAACGCGCTCGATGGATGGCAAGCCCGGTAAGAATTACTGGCAAAATACAGCCCGATACGCTATTTCCATCACAGCTGCCCCGCCAAACCGTACCATTCGCGGAACGGAACAAATTACCTATATTAACAACAGCCCCGATACGTTGAAGTTTCTGGTGTTCAAGTTGTTCATGAACAGCCACAAACCGGGCGCGATACGGCAGAGTCAGGCTTCGGAAAACTATTTGACATCGGGTCTGCATATTGATAAATACACCGAAAGCAACGTAACACGTCAATTCCCAAATCAGGGCGTCGGTACGTTGGCCGGGATGCAATTGACGAAGCCCCTCATGCCCCGCGATTCAGTTAAACTGACGTTCGACTGGCATTACGACGTATCAATTGAGAGTGGACGCGAAGGCGTGTTAGATTCGACGACTTTTTTCCTGGCTTACTTTTACCCGCGCGTAGCTGTTCGCGACGATTATTACGGCTGGGATCAGACGCCTTTCACCGAAGCGCAGGAGTTCTACAACGACTTCAACGACTATACGCTGAACGTAACGGTTCCCAAAGATTACCTGGTTTGGGCAACAGGCAACCTACTGAACGCCAGCGAAGTTCTACAACCGACTTTTGCCAAACGGCTGGACGAATCCATGAAAACCGATTCGTTGATTCACGTAGCAACCGCGCAGGACGTAGCAGCCCGGAACGTAACGACGCAGTCAGCCTCGAACACGTGGCGCTGGAAAGGCGACTACGTTCCAGATATGGCCTTATGCATTAGTAATCAGTACGTTTGGGATGCGTCGAGCGTAGTGGTCGACAAGGCGACAGGGCGACGAGCGAGTGTACAGGCAGCTTTTAAAGACAATGCCGCCGATTTCCACCAGATGGTGAGTTTTGGGCGACATTCCCTCAACTGGTTTTCGAATAACTGGCCGGGATTGCCTTACCCCTACCCTAAGACGATGCTGGTGCAGGGTTTCGCCGACATGGAATATCCGATGATGGTGAACGACAGCAGCACACCCGATCTGGAATTCTCGCGGTTTGTGGCCGAGCACGAAATCGCTCATACGTGGTTTCCGTTCTACATGGGTGTCAATGAAACCCGCTACGGATTCATGGATGAAGGCTGGACTACCGCTTTCGAATACCTGATTGGTCAGTCGGATTTGGGTAACGAGAAGGCTACCCAGAATTTCAAACAGTTTCGGGTCAATTCCTGGGCAAATGACCCGTCGGCCGAGCAGGATTTACCCATCATTATACCGACCAACGTATTAAGTGGCGTAGCGATGGGTAATAATGAGTATGGCAAAGCAGCTATTGGTTATCTGGCGCTCAAAGAGTTGCTGGGCGACGTAGCATTTAAAAAATCGCTGCATGAGTTCATCAATCGCTGGAAAGGCAAACATCCGACGCCCTGGGACATGTTTTTCACGTTCAATGATGCGTCGGGCAAAGACCTTAACTGGTTTTGGAACAACTGGTTTTTCAGCAATAATTACATCGATTTCGGTATTCAGAACGTAGCAGCATCCGGTTCACAAACGACTGTTACGTTACAGAACATCGGCGGATACGTAGCACCGGTCGATATTATCGCTACGTTCACCGATGGCTCTACACAAACGTATCACCAGACGCCCGCCATCTGGCAAGCCAATCAGAAACAGGCCGTTATTAAACTGGCTACCAATAAAAAAGTCCAGTCGATTAAACTGGACGGGGGCATTTTTATGGATGCCGATTTGAGCAATAATAATTGGAAAGCGAAGTAACGTAACGCGGACGAGCGTTTTTGTCATGCTGATGAAGGAAGCATCTCAAGGTTTCCTCACTCTCAAATTCGGATGTTTTAAGATGCTTCCTTCGTCAGCATGACAAAAATTACATTACCTCAATCGTCACGCCGGGTGCGCTGGACTTTTTGGGCAACGTAACAATCAGTACGCCGTTTTCCTGTTTGGCGGAGATGTTTGCTACGTCGACTTTGTCGTTCAGTTGCACCACCCTTTCAAACGATTTGATGGGGTATTCCTGCCGTAGAAATGTCGGCTTTTGGGTTTCGTCGATGCTCCGTGTACCGCTGATGGTTAATACGTCGTCTGAAACGGAAACAGAAATGTTCTCCTTATCGAAGCCAAGCGCATAAACGTGGACCTCAAAAAACGTATCGTGGTCAATAATATTGATAGGAACATTGTATTTGGGTCGGCGGAATGAAGTGGCTCCTGTAAATCGATCGAAAAAATGTGCACCGTGGTGGTGTCCTCGGGCAAATCGATGCCCGGCATAGCCATGATTATACATAGGTTGTATTTATTAAAAGTTAATTTTGAAGATGTATGAAGTATAATGTTCGACTCGGCTCTATACATCATACTTCATATATCATCCTTCAATTACAGGTCTACTGAATCAGGGCGAGAATGCCCTTTCTCGTGGCGCCAGTTGTCGCAGCGGCCGTCGTAGCCGTGGCCCCGGTCAAACCCGCGATAATATCCGTGGTGGCCCCAATACCGGTGACCATATGCGCGGGGACCAACAAAAGCCATCAGGCTTCCGAAGGTAACGGCAGCCGTCAGTACGACTACCCAAGGGTTCATTCGTTGTCTCATGCTTTTATTTGTTTTCAGGTGTTTGGTTTTCTTTATTTTCTTTCGGTGCGTCATACCCGTAGCAGTTGCCCGAGAAGCGTTGTTTGAACGTATTGTATTCTTCATCGCTCATCTGCCGGATTCGGTCGGCAAAGGCGGGCATAGGACCGGGGCCATATCCCCAACCGCGCCCCCAGCCCCGGCGGTGACGCCCTCGACCGAAGAGCCTGAATAAAAGGCCAATGATGAAAATGAAGATAAAGAACCGTAACAGAAAGAACGGCATAATAAACAGGGCCGCTCCAATGAGTAATCCGGCCAGAATTGATTTTAACAGGGTGTTGTTCATTGTCTTTGTTTTTACGTTTTGAATCGTGTTCAAAGAGGATGACGGCCTGCTCAGAGAATTACTTTAAACTTCCTGAAATTTTTTCAATTATTTCTCCGGACGCATAAAAATCCCCGTAGAACGCTTCCACGGGGATTTTTTATGTTTAGACAGGCACACCATTATCAGTAGCTGGTATTATAAGTGGCAGGCGAATACTGAACTGACCTTCTGCTTCTGTGATTTCAGGGGGAGGCTGCTTAAGCTGATGATACTGATGAAGAATAGCAGTCAACCCAACTCCGTTCGATATAGTCCGTGTGTTTTTGCGTTGCAGGTTATTCCGGACAATCAGATGGCCGGCGGCATCGGTATAAATATCGACAAGTAATGGACGACTGGGTAACACTACGTTATGTTTCACGGCATTCTCTACTAATAATTGCAGCGATAAAGGTGGTAATAAACATGGATGAAACTCAGTATCAACTTCCACATTCAACGTCAGACCGGTTCCATACCGAGTTTTCAAAAGATGATAATACGCCTGAATGAAGGCTAATTCGTTAGCCAATGTTGTTAGTTGCTGGTCATTGGCTTTTAATAAATATCGATACACTACGCTAAGTTCATCGACGAATTGGCTGGCCCTGGGCGGGTCATCCTCAATGAGCGCCGAAAGTGAATTAAGGCTATTAAACAAAAAGTGTGGATTGACCTGCGCCTGCAAAGCCCGGAGCTGCACGTCTGTTTTCTCCTGCTCTAATTGCTGATGAACCAGTTCTGCTTCCAGGGCTTCACGATGCCGTTGCCCGCGCTCGTGAACGAGTTGCTCCTCAACGCGCGTCTGTTCAATAGCCTGCTTAACAGCCAGTTGGCGTTGCCAGAATAGAAAGCACAACGAAAAGCACAGTAAATCCAGGGTAATAACTATTTCCATAGGAATCAGCAACCAGTTTTTAATTGCTGTAGGAGAATCCGGCTGGGCTTCCCACAGTAATCCGCTAAACGAAATAACGGCCCGCGCTTCGTCGAGAAACATAAGGAAACTCCCCATCAAAAACAGGCGCCCAACAATATCCTTGCGTTGAGCAGCTACCCACAGGCTAATCAGACAGATACCTACAAAAAACAGACCCGTCAGAATTGTTGCAAACCACAAGAGGCTATTCGTATTGCGATTCGTTTGGGAGAAATCTATCCCGATATCAACCAGCATCTGAATCGCCAGCAGTATCTGGAAACTACGAAACCATTGGTGCAGGCGTGGTATCCGTTGCCTGAGGTCAAAAAATCGATCAACCAACGCTACGTAGCAAATATGAGCAACAGCCAGCGTTACGTCGTACGTTAGGCTACGTTCCAGTTTTGTCAGCTCTAAACTGAATATAGTCGCATTAATCAGTGAAGGCAGTATGTGTAAAGTAAACAGCGCATAAATCAGGTTGCGGGAAAGCCCCCACTGTACGGCATTGATGACGACAATAGAGCCTACAGCGCCCAGATAACAAAACATTATATCTTCACCCGACATACCAACACAACTGCCGTTTAGTTAAGCATACTAAAGATACATACCAATTTCACCTGTTGTATACCCGATTGCGATAAACCTCATAGCTCTATTAAATAACCAAGCCAGCAAGGGGTTGAAACCGTGCTGGCTAAAGAAAGCTCCGACAGCCGGAGTCTCAAGCTATTGGTTCGTATAGCCGATACCCATCATGTTCGAGCGGGTAGCGGATTCTCGACCTACAAAATCGACAGTAATCGACGTAGCATAGTCGCCATCTTCATAGACGTCACGTACCTTCAATGATTTTCCGGTGGGCTTATAAGCTGCGGTAACCACGTAGCGCCCGATTGGTACGTCCTTAATAAAGGAATCGTAACGCTTTTTGCTACGTAGTGACAGCGTTTTACCAGTGGAACCATCGATAAGTGGGCCAACCGGTTTGAATGTGAATTCGATGTTCTCGTTATCGCGAAGTTCGTCTGCATTTAGGTCGCGGAACGTTTCTACAGTACCACCGTAATACAAATCCAGACTAAGATCGGGGATGTGTCCGGTCAGTTTCCACTGAAAATTTCGAATGGGTTTTTCGGCCTCCGTAAACGAATCTGGGTTTTCGGCCTCCAGGTTGATTTTGTAAACCCGGTCGTTGTACTGTTTCAAAATATAGCCTTTCGCTATCCATTGCCCCAGGTCTTTTACCAATTGCACCTGATACGTTCCGTTCGTTGTTGAATTTACTTCGGCACCACGGCCTTTAAACACAGTATTGTCAATAAAAACGGTAGCCCGAGCTAGTGGTTTTCCCTGCGGATCGGTAACGGTTCCGGTTAAAAAGCCAGCTTTTCCGGCTTTGTTGCCTTCGTCAGTTGGTGTGGTCGTACTGTTATCAGGTTCTACTACGGGTTTGGTTTCGCAGGCAGTGAGGGTCAACAAACTGCTTACCGTTAGCAAAACGGCTCCAGTAATGATACGTTTAGAGAGGAGATTCATTATGATGTTGTTTACAAATTATTTGGTTGAAAAAAGTAGACGTTAAACGTAGGTAGTCCTAGCGCCAACGATGCAAATCTGCTACTCGAAAGAGGGCTAATCAATTAACTGTAGGACCAATTGCCTTTTATAAGTGGCCAGTTGAGCGCAACTGGGAATGAATTGTAAAAATCTGTTGGTGGCCTGAAGCAATTATTTTCGATAATTCCAGCTGCAATTTCCTACCAGATTCTTCATTTCCCGGGAATCTCAAACCGGCTCTATTACCTCTTTTTTCTCGCCCGATTGGTATCCAATCGACAAATGGCTGCTATCTACTAACAACTGATACGTTACTTATAACAACTCAGTCTGGTTTCAGTGGCAATAGGGTGGCCTGTCGAAGCACCTTTGTGCCATAAGAGCGGTACAACAACCCGCTAATGAACAATCATACTGCAATCATGAAACTACACCATTATCTTTTTTGCGGCCTGGGGACGCTCCTTTCATTTACGGCTTGTAAACCCGAAGTAGACACAACCCTCCAACCCTTGCCCCTACCACCAGGTATTGAGCAGACAGGTACGGTAACCGAATCAGGTCAGCCACAGGGGGCACCTATCAGTAAAGTAATTGGACCGGAAGGCGGGACTATCAGTACCGCCGATGGTCATGTACAATTGAGCATTCCAGCCGGGGCTCTTACTAAATCAACGGATATTTCCATTCAGCTCATTACGAACAAAAACCCAAACGGCCTGGCGCAGGCGTATCGGTTTTCGCCCGAAGGATTGACGTTCCGACAGGCTGCTACGTTGACGTTTCAGTACGATGAAAAGAAGTTGTCCAGTAAAGACGTAGAGAATCTGGGGATTGCTTACCAACGTAGCAACGGCATTTGGTACGACGTAGCAGGGGCCAGCGTTAATACCAGTAAACATGAAATTAACGTACCAATACGCCATTTCAGCGACTGGACGCCTTATGAACTCGCTCAGCTTGAATTTACGGGTATTGGTTCATCTACTACCAGCGGCACAGAATACGTTCCTTGTGGCAAATCTATTGACCTGTATGCGGGACTTCTTACGTCGAATCCAGATTACCCAAAAGACAGTACTGAAAAGCCATTAAAGGCAAAAAAAGGCTTTGGCTCGAACTGGAAGCTATTTGGCGAAGGGCAATTAAGCGTTGACCCAAAGGCATCAGGTGCCAAATACACAGCTCCCGGCCTTCCCCCTGTCCAGAATCCAGTTCAGGTAACGGCAGACCTGGAATTTGAAAACAAAAAGTTTAAAATCACCTTGTTTTGCCAGATTTATGTGGGAGATGGCTCGTATTTTACGCTAACAGCCCAGAATAATACGAAGGGTTCCAGTAGTTTCTCCTGTGCTCAGGTAGCCAACCAGGTTATACTGGAAGGCAGTGTGGGTTCGTATGTTATGATGCTGAAAGTTAATGCCAAAGACCTGCATGAAGGATATTATACGTATGACAAATGTGGAGTAGATGCCGTGAACGGAGTACAAGCTGTTTATTCGTCTATTACAAAAGACGGCGAAATTCCAGATGCCTACATTAGCTATTACGATGGTGACTGCGATGGATTATGCCACCCTTCTCCCGATGGGCTTTCGGTTGACCTCATCGAAACGACAAACGGCGTTCGCTACGTAACAGGCTCATTTGTGGGCACTTGCTACAGGCGTACTGGAGTATGCAACAAAAATTTTAAACTGGAAAAGGTTTCAGTAAAAGGTTCTTTCCGGATGCCGATATTGAAACTGTAAAGACATGTTTTACTACGTTTACCCTAAACAAAAAAGCGAATCCACAGGGCGAATCCGCTTTACTTTTCTATCCATTAATCGAAAACCAAAATTGGCGACAATCCGCTGGATAGAGAAATCAACTAGACTAAGGCTGGATAAACATAGATAGATTGCCAATAATTGTCGATGATACCTACGTAACGAAACCTGATTTTTCAGCTTTCATCGCTTTCCCTTTTTCCCCATGGACCTCGTCGTCGCCATTCGTTTTTAAATTTTGCTCTTTCTTCATCACTCATATTGCGCCACTTATCGCGCCAGTGAGGTGGACCGCCATTAAAAGGACGCCCACCTGGCGGGCCAAATCTAAAACCTCCCAACAGGATTCGGAATAAAATCAGTAAGCCCATAGCCTGCCAGTACGTTACCGATTTAACGGGCACTACGTTTACCAGTACGTTATTCCAGAGTCCATATACTACTCCGGTGAGCGCCATAAAGGCGAGCAGGAAAAAGAACGGGAAGAAGATACGTCGGCGACGTTTAGGGTGACGGGGTTCCATGCGTTTGCGCTTTCTTGTCAACTATAAATTATCCAGTTCGTCATACAAGGCTTGCAGTCGTTTACGAAGGTGCTGCACCGCGTACCGTTTTCGGGAAATAATGGTTTTCAGATTCTCATTGGTCTGATCAGCTATTTCCTGCAATGTTCTGTCTTCCAACTCGTTCCACACAAATACGTTACGTTGATTTTCGGGGAGTTCATCAAGCGCGCGCATAAGTTCTTCCCAGAAAATATCTTTAAAAAACTGGTCTTCCGGTGTCTGGGCATCCGACAACAAAATGTCCCGAAAACGGAAGTTGTCATCTTCCTCATCACCAGTTAAATCACTCAGCGAATCTTCTTTTTTCCGGCGATACGTATCGACAATCCGGTTGCGAGCCACCTGATAAAGCCAGCCACTCATGCTACCAATCTCCTCAAGGTCAACCACTTTACTTAGTTGATACCAGACATCCTGTAGAATATCTTCGGCATCTTCATCCGAACGCACCTGACCACGAATAAACCGTAACAGTTTGTTGCCATACTGCTTAACGGTTGTCCCGATGGTACGTTTGGGTGCGTCGGACATACTACGTAGTTACAACATAACCGGCTGCCCAGTCCGAACCGATTCATCGCAGGCAAACGCAATCCGAAGGCTGTTGACGGCGTCCTGCATATGGTCGGTCAGGTCGATATCTTCCTGGATGGCTTTCAGGAAATAGCGTTGTTCACGATTACAAAGTTCCTGATGATCAGGCTCGTCCTGCATATCAATCCACGTATCTTCTTCTGTAAACTGATCTTCACTGTTGAGGTTGGCGCGGTGTACACGTAGTGATTCAGTTTTGGTATGCGAATCCACATTATCAGATTTTCCTGTACCTCCCGCGTTTTTGGCTACAATCGATACGCAGCCTTCAGGCCCGATTACATCCTTAACAAAAAAAGCTGTTTCGCTCATCATGGGTCCCCAACCAGCTTCATACCAGCCCACAGAACCGTCGTCGAAGCGAATCTGCAACTGGCCGTAGTTATAGTTGTCGGTAGGGATGTCGTTGGTTAACCGGGCGCCAATGGCGTTAACTTGAACGGGTTTTGAGCGGGTCATCTGACACATTACGTCAATATAATGAACGCCACAGTCGACGATCGGACTGAGACTTTTCATCAGATTCCGGTGAACCGTCCACATGGTACCATGACTCTGCTGATTGAGGTTCATACGCATTACCAGGGGCTTACCCATTTCGCGGGCTATTTCCACAAATTTTTCCCAGGAAGGATGATGGCGGAGAATATAGCCTACCACCAACTTTTTACCCACTTTCTGAGCCGCTTCCATAACCCGTTCGGCACCTTCGACGCTGTCAGCAATGGGTTTCTCAATAAATACGTGGCATCCTTGTTCAAACGCCATTAAAGCAAAGCGCTCATGCGTGTCGGGATAGGTCGAAATACACACGGCATCGGGTTTGGTTTCGGCTAATGCATTCGCGTAGTCATCGAACAGGGGGTATCCTCCGCCCAACCGTTCGTTAAGTACAACTTTACTATTTCCGGTCGATACAATACCACAGATTTCGAATCCATCGATGATCTGATAGGCAATCGCGTGCGAAGAACCCATATTGCCGCATCCGACAACAAGCACACGCAGGGGTTTAGATGACGTAGGCATAATTGATTTTACTGGTAGGTTATAGACCCATCTTTGGGAAGCCGTAAAAATACCGGGTTGGCTCGAGACTATAGCAACGTATCAGTCAATACGTCGGTAGGCGATTACTGCGTTGCCAGATCATAGGTAAACTTATCACACCTGAAAATCAATCTCTTCCTGAACATAAAAATCTGTTGAGAAATCATATTATCCGATTCAAGTGCTAATTGATACAGTTCACTACGTTGCTTGTTCAAGGCTGTAATTCAGCCTGTTAGTTTTGTCCGCAAGTGAACGTAGCTTGTCCGCCATCGGACATTAATTGATTTGGCACAGACCTACAAATCATTAACAATCAATTAGTTAACATAATTGGCACAAGCTTTGGCTTATATAAAGCAATCAGATAAACAACAAATTTTACAACCTCTTTAAACATTACACTACCATGTTACCACTAATGAGCAAAGTAGCCGTTTCTCTTCTGTTGAGTGCCGCTACGTTTATGAACCCAACTACGCCCAACGCTCTGTCGTTCGAGGCCAACGCTTACGTAATGACCAACAATCAGGTTCGGGTGGTCGTCCAGAAAGATGCAGATGCCGTGGTTACGATTTTGCTACGTAACAAAAGCCAGGAAGTTCTGTACCGTCAGATTGTTGGCAAAAAAGAATCGGCCTACGCTGTAAAACTGGATGTTGACGCTTTGGTCGACGGTACGTATGAGTTGGAATTCAAATCAGAAAAAGGCAGCATCCGTAAGCAACTCAATTTGACGACGCCACCAGTGCAAAAGCCACTACGTACCATTGCGATGCAATAGGACGTAGGATACAAAAATCCCCTAAAAACAGCGCTGTTTTTAGGGGATTTTTGTATCCATTCGTTGCTACGTAGCAACAGTACGTTAATCATACATTATAACAATATACCTTTAAATTCGTCTTGCTCAATAAAAGGCTGACTACGTAGGCGCTTACCAGTTGCTTTGAAAATAGCATTGGCAACAGCAGCACCGGCAGGTGGTAAAGAAGGTTCGCCCAGGCCCGTTGGTTCGATGTTATTTTCAACGAAATGTACTTCTACCTCAGGCACTTCGGCCAGGCGAATCAGGCGAAATTCGTTAAAGTTTTTCTGCTCGGGCACGCCATCTTTGAAAGTAATTTTGCCGTACATCGCATGACCAATTCCATCAACCACGCAACCTCGCACCTGTTGCTGTGCCCCACTCTGGTTTACGACCACACCGCAATCAGCAGCTGAATATACTTTCTGGAGTACGGGTTTGCCCTTCTGCATAACAACTTCGCCCACCTGTGCTACGTAGGAACGGTGTGAAAAGTAAACGCTAAAGCCCTGAGCCAGCAGTTTGCCATCGGCCCCTTTCTTTTTACCCCATCCCGATTTTTCGGCAGCCAATTCTATAACACCTTTCATTCGATCGATGTCGTATTTGATGGCACCTGCGGGTTTCTGTTTGGCTTTTTCCAGCAATTCTAACCGAAACTGAACTGGATCTTTGCCGGCTGCCTGCGCTACTTCGTCTAGAAACGATTGTTCGGCAAACGCCAGGAAGTTTGTAATCGGCGCCCGCCAGGGACCTGTCGTAATGGGCGACTTATGATCGACGCTGTCAATCAGCAGGTTATCGACCGCGCCTGACGGGAAATTATCTTCACGAGTGGCATTGCCGGCATTAATACTAACTCCACGCAGTTTGTAGCCAATCATCATGCCCTGCGCATCAAGAGCAGCTTCGAAGCGGTAACGTACCGCCGGACGATAGCTTCCGCCGGTCATGTCATCTTCGCGAGTCCAGATTAATTTTACCGGCGCATTCACCAGTTTCGATACGTTCACCGCTTCCAATACGTAGTCAGCTTTCAACCGACGACCAAAACCGCCCCCCATACGAGTGAGTTGCACCGTTACTTTTTCAGGAGCTATTCCCAACAGCTTAGCGGTTTCGTTACGTGCCAGCTCGGGGGTTTGCGTAGGCCCAACCAATTCTGCTCCATCGGCCCGCACATGCGCGAAGAAATTCATCGGTTCCAGCGGATTATGCGGCAGGAATGGACATTGATATTCCGATTTAACAACCTTTGCCGCATTTTTAAACGCAGTTTCCACATCGCCATCTTTCCGGCGCACGGTTGCCTCCGAACTGTCGAGCATTTCCTTGAATAATCGGTTGTGATCGGCAGTGCTTTCTAATGCATCCGCTTTTTCCCACTCGATTTTCAGGGCATCCTTGGCTTTTTTCACCTGCCAGGTCGATTTACCGACGACTGCTACGTTATTATCGAACGTAACAACGTTGACGATACCCGGCATAGATTTTATCGCTTCTGTATTTACGGATTTGAGTTTATAGCCAAACGCAGGACGTTGCAGCATGGCAAAAAGCATCCCTTCCCGGTAAAAATCCAGCCCAAACAACGGTTTGCCCGTAATGATTTTTGGATTATCTACATTTTTGACTGTAGTCCCAATCAGGGTATAATCTTTCTTCTCCTTCAGTGGTACGTCCGTCGGTACGGGAATTTTGGCAGCTTCAGTTGCAAGTTCGCCATAACTCAATCTACGATTACTAGCCTGATGCGTAACGAAACCTTTGCTGGTTTTACACTCGACTGCAGGAACCGACCAACGCTTCGCAGCTGCTTCTACCAGCATCAGACGAGCCGTAGCGCCAGCAACGCGCAACCGTTTCCAGGAATGAGGTATAGAACCACTACCTCCCGCCACCTGACGCTCGAATTTTTTAGTATCGAGTGGCGCTTGCTCGACAACAACTTTTGTCCAGTCGGCGTCCAGTTCTTCAGCAACGATAATTGGGAATGCGGTTTTTATTCCTTGACCTACTTCTGGATTAGGCGATAGAATAGTAATGACACCCTGAGGATCAATGGATAAATAGCTGTTGAAATCAACACCTGCCGCAGAAGTGCCAATACTAGAAGCACTCGACATGGCCGCTTCTGAATCACTCCAGTTAAACCCTAAAATAAGCCCACCACCGGTAGCCGCAGCTACTTTTAGAAAGCTTCTTCGACTTGAATTCCCGAACGTCGACATAGCTATTTTGTTTTTGGGGTTTTAGCTGGTGTAGTAACTTTCATTTCTGATGCCGCTTTTACAGCTTCCCGAATACGGTGATACGTTCCACACCGGCAAAGGTTGCCCGTCATGGTTTCATCAATTTCTGCCGATGTTGGCTTTGGATTACGTTTCAGCAATGCAGCGGCTGTCATAATCTGGCCAGCCTGACAGTAGCCACACTGTGCTACGTCGATTTTGTCCCAGGCTTGTTGAACTTGATGGGCGCCATCAGCGGAAAGCCCTTCAATTGTAGTTACTTTCGATTTGCCAATAGCTGATACAGGCAACACACAAGAGCGAGTAGCTTCGCCATTAAGATGAACTGTACAGGCACCACACTGAGCAATACCGCAGCCGTATTTTGTACCAAGTAATCCAAGTGAGTCTCTCAAGACCCAAAGCAGTGGCGTATCAGGTTCAACATCTGCCTGATAGCTGCGGTTATTAACTTGTAGTTTGAAGATAGCCATTGATTAGTAGAGATTACTGAGTGACAGCAATACAAGGAAAATACAAAAATCTCGCTTCTCTACTCAGTTGCCCGGCTCATAAAGCAGAAAAGGTCGTTGATACACATCAACGACCTTGTTTC
>NZ_JACWZY010000012.1 GCF_014699005.1 Spirosoma profusum | reverse complement strand
TGCCCACAATGCTTACAGGAGACTGCTTCTAAGACCATTCACAAAGATGCTTGAATCAACGCAGTTAAGCCACTACCGAATTATTGCCGATATAGCAAAAAAAATAGGATTCGAACCGTTAGAATTGGCCGAACTTCACAGTCGAAATGGCCGTAAAAGGGATAGCTTTTTACGAGAAAGTGTACTTTGCATGAGAAAAACTTCGTGAACTAAATTAAAATCGCTGATTCCTTAAACCCGGGCCGCTCCCGCTTCTTCGACGCTTGCTCATACGCGTAACCCATAGCAAGTAACGGCCCTTCCTGATACGAGCCGGTCATAAACGAAAACCCGACGGGGAGGCCGTGAACGGTGCCCATCGGAACGGTTAAGTGGGGATAACCGGCCATAGCAGCAGGTGGGCAGAAGTAAAAACCGGTGTCGTAATCGCCGTTGATGAGGTCGATGCAGCAGGCGAAGCCGATGCTGGTGCCGGCGATGGCGTCTAGCTTGTTGGCTGCCATCAACTGGTCGATACGTTGCCGCCAACTTTTTGTTTTGGTCAGAGCGTCGGTGTATTCTTTGCTGGTTAGATCACCCTTGGCTTCGCTGCTTTCGAGGATTTCCTGCTTGAAATACGGCATGGCTTTGGTTGCGTTCTGCTGGTTGAACGTAATGACCTCGGCTAAGGATTTTACTCGTGCGTTGGCTTTCGATAGGTAGCGATTCAAGCCATCTTTAAACTCATATTGCAGCACCGTAAATTCGGCTCCGCCCGTTTCCCGAAGTCCTTTGCGCAACTCCACTTCTACGACCGTAGCGCCCTGTTTTTTCAGTACGTCGATAGCCGCTTTGTATAAGGCCACTACGTCCTCATGGCCTTCCAGAAACGATTTTTCGATACCGATACGTTTGCCCGACAAACTATCTGCTTTCAGAAATTGGGTATAATCGGTTACGCTCTTCCCACGACTTTCGAGGGTGACAGTATCCTCCGCGTCAATACCCACAAGAGCTCCCAGCAAAATAGCCGCATCTGTTACGGTACGTGCCATGGGACCAGCGGTGTCTTGGGTGTGCGAAATGGGAATGATGCCGCTGCGGCTGACCAGTCCGACGGTTGGTTTAAGGCCAACCAAGCCGCAATGTGATGAAGGTGCAATGATGGAGCCGTCGGTTTCGGTGCCAACCGCTACGGCGCATAGATTAGCCGCTACCGCTGCACCAGAACCTGAACTAGAGCCACTCGGATTACGGTCCAGTACGTAGGGATTTCGCGTCTGACCTCCCCGACTGCTCCAGCCGCTGGTTGATCGCGTTGAGCGAAAATTAGCCCACTCGCTTAGGTTAGTTTTACCCAGAATCACTGCTCCGGCTTTTCGCAGCTGCGCCACCACAAACGCATCTTTAGCGGCTTTGTGTCCTTCCAAAGCCAGCGAACCAGCGGTGGTCATCATCTGGTCGCCGGTGTCGATGTTGTCTTTGATGAGAATCGGAATACCGTGCATTGGGCCCCGGAGTTTGCCGTCTTTTCGTTCCCCATCCAGGGTTTTTGCCATCGTCAGAGCATCGGGGTTGATTTCAATGACGGAATTCAGGTGCGGCCCTTTTTTGTCAATGGCATCAATACGGTCCAGATAAAGTTTGGTAATGGCTTCGGAAGTAAGCTCACCCGACTGCATTTTGTGTTGAAGATCGTTGATGGTCAACTCATTGAGCGCGAACGTATCAACAAAAGGCGCGTCTGTATTTTCTGATTTTTCAGATTGGGGAGAGGAGCAAGCCGCCAGCGATGTGGCGGATACGGAAACAATTGAACTGGTTTTAATAAAGCTACGTCGGTTCATAGGATAAATCGGCGAAATGCGGGATGACACAAACGCACAAATTACCAAATTTTGGTATGTCTGCACCAACGTAGCAGCGCTACGTTTATGCCAACACGCCCTGAAATAAGCCCAGCCGTTCGCGGAGGACGTAGCTGCTCACATCCGAATTCCAGCCGCCCCGACCGCTTAGCGAAAAGATCCGTACATCGACTGGTAACGTAGCATATTTCTCCAGCGCTTTAAGCCACACACGTTGATCGCGGTAGGGAGCCAGCAACTGACGAGCCTGATTCAGCGCGCGGTGCTGGCGGGGAGACCAGATTGGACGAAGCCGGTAAGCAGCGCCCTGGCCGTTAAGCAGGTCGGGCAGAAATTGAGCGGGAATCAGCGGTAGTAATTCCGCCAGCAGATACAGCCCAAGTTCAACATTGAGCATCCGGTTGGCAACCATGCCAGGCAGCGCGTGCCGGAAGCGAAGGCGAGTGGCCAGCGGCTCCTGCCAACGTAACAAATTCGTCAGGCCGGGCCGAACGGTCAGAGGAGCAGAAGTCAATGCAGTGTTCATTAGTATCGTTGTTTTACTGTTCGTATCAAATTTCACACTCTCAGGACGTAATTATTTTACGTTGTTCTTTTTCCGCAACATTATTTTACAATTTATTTCAGCGCTCAGGCCGCAAATCGATTTTCGGGGAAAGAATAGACCCGAAATAAACCTTTGTCCTCAACAGCCCAGCCAGCTTCCTCAGCGGCTACATTGAGCCATTTCGATACTTCGGCCTCATACGATTGATACCCCTGATTGCGTAGAAATTGTTGAACAAGCAGTGTCGACGTACCGCCCTCGGCTACCATTAACGTAGCAGCGGCCTGAGACACCACAGAGGGCGTAATTGATTTCACAATTGTTTCCATTTCAGTTCGTGCGTTTACGCGTTTACAGCTATTTTTTGATCCACTTTATGACTCCAATGCGCCATTGAATCATCCGACGTAGCAAAGGAGCCGTGCCGCTAATTACGCTGCACAGGGAACGTATCAGTAGTGCGCTCACCCGTCCTCGTACCATCGTGTTCGTCAAGGTCATCATTGGTTGAATTGGTTGATAATCAGATAGTAATATTAACCAACCATCTGACGTAATGTTATAATCCGGTTCCGGAAGAAACCAACAGTTTTCTCGCCGAAGCGGCTGCGGTCGGCGCTGATATCGTATGCCTGTAATCGGTCGGGGATAGTCGTGTAGGCATCCAGCAGCGCCGACCATACGTTACGTTGCTGAATGTGGCTCAGCAGCATACGGCCGCGATTCAATAGTTTATGTTGTTTAGGTGTCCAGGTCGGCCGATCCAGGAACGACGTACCGTTATCGGCCAGCAGAGTAGGCAATGCGTCGGGCGGAGCCGTTGGCAGTAATTGCGACAACAGAAACAACCCCATTTCAATATCGAACAATTGACCTGCCGACAACGTAGCACGTTTACCAGAACGCGTAGCTGCCGATGAAGCCGACCATTGAGAAGACGTATTCAGCGCTGGAAAAAGCGAGGGCGTTAAGCCAGTTGAGCGATTCGAGTAGGTGTTCATAAGGGTGTTCATTAGTATTGTTATTTAAAATTCACAGAACAAAGTTCTACCGGCCAAAACGTAATCTTTTTACGTTCATCTTTTTTTGTGAAATTTTTTTTGATTGTTTTGTGGGGTAAAAGCTGGGATGCAGAAATGCACAGCTATACGCAGAGATTTATTTTAAAAATAACTCAGTGAATCTCCGTGTCTTTGCATCTCTGCGTCCCAGCTCTAATTCGAAAACTATGCCCATAACTCGTTCCGCCTTTCAACGTTATCGATTAATCGACGAGATTATCAGTCGATACCCGCGTCAGTATTCCAAGCAGCGTCTGTTCGAACTTTGCCAGGACAAATGCGGCATCCGTTCCATTTCGTCCTTGGAAAAAGATATTCAACGATTGCGCGAGGACCACGAAGCGCCCATCGCCTACGACAAACGACGTAACGGCTATTACTACACCGACCCGCAGTTTCGGCTGCTACGTTTGATGCTCTCGCCCGATGACATGGAAGCGCTCGACTACGCGCGTGAAGTACTTACGGCCACGCAGGGCGCATCGGTAGCGGGCGAACTGGCTAATGCGTTACAGAAAGTGCGGCAGAGTCTGGATATTATCCGGGAAGTGAAAACCGAAACGCTGACCCGGCGAGTGGTTTATGTAGAAGAGCGAATTCTGGGCGGAAACCGGCAGTACGTACCGGTATTGATTCGGGCGATCAATCAGAACCGGCAGATTTCGTTTCGATACTCGCGGCATGATAGTCCCGAAATCGACAATAAACTACGTACGTTGCATCCCATTCTGCTGCGTGAAGTGGCCGATAGCTGGTACGTAATTGGGTACGACGAAGCTTCTGGCAAAGAACGCACCTTCGCCTTTGACCGCATGCGCGACCTCGAACTGACCGACGACCTTTGCGAAGTGCCCCCAACGGTGCTCACCAACGTAAGCGAATTGTTCGAACACATTTACGGCATCACCGATAGCAGCGGCCCGGTCGAAGAAATACTCCTATCGTTCACTCCTTTGTTTGGCCGCTACGTCAAAGCCAAGCCCATTCACCAGACGCAGGAGGTGCTGAGTGACACCGATACCGAATGCGTAGTACGGCTGCGTCTGGCTCCCAACCGCGATCTGCTAATGCACCTACGCAGCTATGGCGAACACCTGACTGTCTTGCAGCCGGAGAGTCTGGTTCAGGAAATGAAAGAATCACTGGCTGCTACGTTGTCCCGATACGAGTTACCAACGTAGTGTCGATGTAGCCAGCCGTTCAGGCAGAATTTAGAAAAGAATTTGTTACCGCCTGCTACGTCGCTTGCGTACATAATCAGGCATATTTTAGCTATAAACAATCTATCTGTGGTACTATAGAAAGAAAAAGCTAAATAATTATACGATATGTTCACTCAAATACGTAGTGGTAACGTCTAAAGAAAATAGCGCCTGGATCAGCGTATCAAGACTGCACTAAACCTTCCATTCGTTGAATTGTTAACTTAGCCGTAACACTGCCGCGCCGTATGAATACGCAAATACGTTTAGCACTCGACCGTACACCTAATACAAACCATACCGGATTTTATGTAGCTCTGGCGAAAGGCGCTTATGAACAAGCCGGTCTTGATATAGAGTTTATTATTCCAGATCAGGAAAAATACCAGATGATGCCCGCCCGACGGGTAGCGCAGAACGATGCTCATCTGGCCATTACGCCTTCTGAAAGTGTAATCAGTTACCAAACCAATGGCACTCAGCTCATCGCTGTTGCTACGTTGCTAGCCCGCGATATTAGTGCTATTGTAACCCTCCGGGAGAGCGGAATCAGTCGCCCAAGCCAGTTAGATGGAAAGGTGTATGCCTCCTATGGAGCTCGTTATGAGGAAGATATCATTCGGCAGCTCGTTCAGAACGATGACGGACGCGGTAATTTCGTAGCCCATAAAATACCCTGGACGGGCATCTGGAAGGCGTTGCTCACCCGCGAAGTTGATGCCGCCTGGTTTTGGCTGACCTGGGAGGGCGTCAAAGCCGATATCGATGGTATTGATCTGAACCAGTTTCTGTTCGATGAATACGAAATTCCTTACGGCTACAACCCCGTTCTGACGGCGCATCAGGACTGGGCAAATCAAAATAAAGAAGCGCTGAGCCGTTTTCTGGAAGCAACAGCAGCTGGCTTTCGATTTGCCGTGAAAAACCCGGACGATGCCGCCCGAATTCTCATGAAAACGGCGAATCACCCGTCTCTTAGCAATCGAAACTTCGTGGAGCAGAGCCAGCAAATGGTATCGGGCTATTATCTGGACGGCGATGGGCATTGGGGATTGATGCACCGGAGCGTCTGGATGTCGTTTATGAACTGGATGATTCGTAACCGGATGCTAACCTCTTCCGAAGGTGAAATCATTCAGCAAATGGACGTTAATACCCTCTTTACCAACGAATACCTTGAGGGTGTTCCGACGATTGTGAGACTTTGATAAGATGTATGAAGTAGGGTATATGATATATTCCCCTACGCTGCAACACTTATATTATACATCCTATCTCAGACATAAAAACTTATCCTCCAATCGTAGCCATCGACTCGGTCACGGTGTCGCGTTGTTGCTCGGCTTCGAAGCCGTTGAGTGGCCGATGGGCGAACGCTTTCTGAAAGGCTGCTATCAGTTCGGTATCTGATGCACCCGAACGTAGCATGGCCCGAATATCGAGTACTCCGTTGTCGTAGAGACAGGTTTTAAGCGTGCCCTGAGCAGTCAGGCGAATTCGGTTGCAGGTGCCGCAAAAGGTACGACTGAAAGCAGCAATTATACCAATCGTGCCCAGATGCCCCGGAACCTGATACGTGGCCGCCGTTGAAAATGGAGAATCAGTGAGTTTCTGCAAATCCGGAAAGAACTCACGCAGTTCATCGGCAATACGTTGGTGCGTCCAGTAGAGAACCGGGTAATGAGTGCCTTCACCGTTGAACGGCATTTCTTCAATAAACCGCACATCAATCGGGAAGGATCGAGTTAGTTCGGAAAGCGGACGCAAATCTTCTATGTTTTGCCCGTCCATCACTACCGCATTGAGTTTAGTCTGAATACCTGCGTCCAGCAGCGCGTCGAGGGTTTTCAGAACGGCTGGCAATTCATCGCGACGTGTGATTTTTCGAAACCGTTCCCTGTCTAACGTATCGAGACTCAGGTTCACGGATTTAACGCCCATAGCTGCTAAATCCACTACGTGTGGGGCCGTCAAAACACCGTTGGTCGTTATGGATACATCTGTGAGTCCGTCAATTGCTGCCAACCGATGTAAAAAACCCATCAAGCCCGATCGCACAAACGGCTCTCCGCCCGTGATACGTACTTTATGCACACCTAACTGCGCCAGCACACGTACCACTCGCTCCATTTCTTCATAGGTCAACACCTGATGTTTGGGCAGGTACTTGATACCTTCTTCTGGCATACAATAAAAGCACCGCAAATTGCAGCGGTCAGTTACAGCCAGCCGGAGATAGGTAATGGGACGGTTATGGTTGTCGTAAATCATCGGTTTTGGACTAACACAAAATTACAACTTTTGATTGCAATAATGTATTTGTAACGGGGTTGGGCCAATACGTTCGACGTATCGAAAATAGACGTATGACTATATACGCCGACGATGTATGTGCTGCTAAAAGCAGAAATTATCCGATACGGCCTATTATTTGTTTAAAAATTAGTATTATTTTTGAACAAACTTTCCTTATTGAGTTCGTGAGAAAAGCAGTTTCTATTGGTCTTTTTGGCTTACTCCTCTACCACACACTGGCCTATGTGCTGGTGTTTGTGGGTACGTGGTGGCAGGCCGAGCACGACCTGTCGGAGCGGCTTTTGGTGTATCGCTCCGTCGATAGTATTGTTGAATTCCAGATTCCGCTGAAGGATAAGCCCGATGCCAGTGCCATTGCAAGTACTACGTCGGATGGATTCACGTATCGGGGGCAGTATTATTCGGTAGTGAGCATGGAGATTCAGGGTGATACGTTGCATATCGCTGGCCTTCAGTCGGAAAGCCATTCGTTCTGGCGTAGTGATTTACTGTCATTTCTCAACAAACACATTGCCGGTGCTACCGATTCGCAGCAAAAAGCGAATCAATTCCTGAAGTTTCTGTTGAAAGAATATTCGCCCAATCCGCGAGTTATTTTTAGTTTTCTTGCCCCTCAATGGCGCGAAGCTATTCGCATTCCAGACGTATTGTTTGTGATTGCCGCCCGTGCCCTACCTGTACATTCGCCCCCTCCCGAAATCTGATTGGCATTACCAATCGTGTGCTACGTGCCTGTTTTCTTCCGAAACAAGTCGGTTAGTTGATGCCGTCCTGTGGGAATGAATAATGCTTAATGAATTATACGTACAGGGTGGTTATCAACCGTTTGCTATTTATTCGTTAAACGCTTTTCATTAGGACTACGCTACTACGTCCCGGAAAGGATCTACTGCTCACGATGCAGGTGATACGTAATGAATAATGCTTGATAGTCTGGCTGTTAGACTAATTATTCATTACGCATTGACCATTAATTTTTCTTTTCCAACTCAGATAATCTTACTTATGAAATCGATTTTTACCATCGCTTTGGCGGCTGCGTATACATTATTTTTTACCTCAAAGACGTTGGCGCAGGGTTGCGTGGCCGTCCGGCACATGAGTTGTTCGGCGCCCGGCGGTGCTACGTCGGCCGATTTTTTTAAGCAACGTAGCGGACACTGGCAGGTGTCGGCGGGGTACCGTTATTTTCGATCGTTTCGCCACTACAAAGGCGACGTAGAGCAGCACGAACGACTCGAACAAAACACCGAAGTTGTCAACGTATCGCACGCGCTCGATCTGGGGCTGACTTACATGGTGAATCAGCGGCTGTCGTTTTCGGCGAATTTGCCGATTCAGTATAACGACCGCTCGTCGCTGTATGAACATTATGGCAACGCTGTAGCGCAGAATCCGCAGCAGAAACGGTTTCACACAGGGTCGCAGGGAATCGGTGATCTGCGTATTTCGGGAAGCTACTGGCTGATCAATCCAGTGAAACTTCCTAAAGTGAATCTGGCAGTAGGAGCGGGTATCAAATTACCAACAGGCAATTCTGGCGTAACCGATGATTACCACAAGCTGACCAAAGAAGGTACTGACTACGTAGTGAATAAGCCGGTTGACCAGTCGATTCAGTTAGGCGATGGGGGCGTGGGTGCCAGCATCGAGCTTCAGGGGTATGCACAACTCACCAGTACGTTAACGGTTTATGCCAACGGCTTTTACCTGTTCAATCCACGCGAAACCAACGGTGTTGTTCGCAATCCTGAAGTGTCGACCATCGATCTGGTAACCGGCTCGTTCTCCGTCGCCGACCAGTTTGCGGCTCGTCTGGGATTGTCGCAATCCATTAAAGCGATTCCGGGTTTGTCGGTGATGCTGGGTGGCCGGGTTGAAGGTGTACCGGCTACCGATGCGTTCGGTGGCAGTTCGGGTTTCCGGCGTCCGGGATATATCGTGTCGGTAGAGCCGGGCCTGTCGTACATGCGTAACAAAACGTCGGTAGCCGCAACCGTTCCGGTGGCTGTGTATCGCAATCGTATTAAAAGCTATTCCGACCGACTCGATCCACTGGGTGTTCGTCATGGCGACGCGGCTTTTGCTGATTACCTGATTTCGGTAAACGTATCACGCTGGTTTTAGCAACTGAAAGCTGTCTGGAGCCGATCTCACTGTTTCAGACAGCTTTCGCCAATTGATTAATAACCTTGATAATTCGTTTTTAGTAACTGTACAATCCAATTTATGAAAACAAGTCTAAAAAAGCTGGCCGTTGCTTTATTGATGGCCCCGCTGGCTGCTCACGCGCAGATGCCTCACGATGCCATTTACATGAGTAAAGGACAGGTATGTGTGGCGGCTATGTATGGGCATAGCTCCTGGAAAGAATACTGGGAAAATTCGTTCAAACGCGAAAATTTCAACATTGGTACGCACACCACTCAGAGTGTCATGCTCATGCCGGCCATTGGTATCAGCAATCGGGTCAACATTATTCTAAGCATTCCCTACGTCTGGACCAGCACGAGCGCGGGCAACCTGATGGGGCAGAAAGGCATTCAGGACCTTTCGGCCTGGCTGAAAGTGAAAGTTTTGAATACAGGTGGCTTCTCGCTGCACGGCGTTATAGGCGGATCGATTCCGGTTGGTAACTACGTGCCGGATTTTCTTCCCATGTCGATTGGAATGCAGTGCCGCACAGCCACAGGGCGGTTGATAGCGAGCTACAAAGAGCCAAAAACGGGGCTGTACGTAACGGCACATGGAAGCTATGGCTGGCGCAGTACGATAAAAGTAGATCGCGATGCCTATCAGGCTGATGATCGGGTTTATAATACAAATATGGTAAGTGTTCCAAATACGTATGATGCGGGCATTCGGCTAGGCGTACAACGGAAAGGCTGGCAGACAGAAGTGTGGGCAGAACGTAACAACTGTCTGAGTGGCGACAACATCCGCCGGAACGATATGCCATTTCCGACCAACAATATGAAGGCTACGTCGGTAGGTTGGTACGGTAAAGTACAGCCACGTAACATCGGCATTAACGCCCGTGTCGGCTATGTAGTTGACGGATTAAATGCAGGACAGAGCACGAGCTACATGGTGGGTCTGCTTTATCAAATCAATTTCAAAAAATAAGCTATCTCTATGAAACGCTATAAAAAGTTGCTCGTGATCGGTGGTGCCATTACCGTACTGGCCAGTTCCCTGATTTCCTGCGATAAAACCATTTCTGAAACCCAACGTGTTGGCTATACTCCGACGAGCGTAGACGAGAAAGCTGGTACGTGGAAAACCTACGTTTTGACGTCGCCCAACGACGTAACGGTTGCAACACCAGCCACTACGTCATCAGCCGAATATCAGGCTGACCTGGCTGATTTGAAATCGAAATCGGCCTCACTAACGCAGGCGCAACAGGAAGCTGTGGTATATTGGGGCACCGGGGCCGTGTATCGCTGGAACGAAATTGCCCGCGAACTATGCGCCCGGTACAACATACCTCCCGCATCGACTGCCGATGGCAAATACCCGGTTCCTGATGCCGCCAATCCGCTGGCCGATCCGAAATTTCCGTTTGCCAACCCACCCTACTCGGCTCGTGCACTGGCGTATGTGGCTGTAGCCCAGTATGATGCGCTGGTAGCAACCTGGAGTGCCAAGTACAAATTCAACCGGGCCGCCCCTTCGAAAGTTGATCCCAGTATACGTGTGGCGTTGTCGGTAACAACTATTCCGACGTATCCGTCTGAAGATGCCGTAGTCGCTGCTGCGTCGGCGGTGGTGCTGAAAGCCATGTTTCCAGGTGAAGTGCCATTTATTGATGCCAAACTGGCTGAAAGTCAGAACAGTCGTTTGTGGGCTGGCATGAACGTAAAGAGTGATCTGACGGCTGGCGTTGATCTGGGTAATCAGGTGGCAGCCAAGGTGATGACCCGCGCCCGCGCTGATGGAATGGGTGCTGCTAATAACCAGGCATTGACAGCTGGTATGATTGCTGATGCCCAAAAACGGGGATTGCGGGAAGCCTGGGTTAGCCAGGAGAGTCCTCTTCGGCCACCTATGCTGCCGAATTATGGTGCCGTGATGACCTGGAATTTCGATGCCGCAACCAAAGTCAAACTGCGCCCCGAAGCACCACCGGCTCTCGATAGCCCAGAGTTTACCAAAGCACTGGATGAGTTGAAGTCGATTGAGAAAAACCAGACGCGTGAGCAGGCACGTATCGCCAATTACTGGGCCGATGGCGCCGGTAGCTACACGCCACCAGGACACTGGGACCGTATAGCCGCTAATGCCGCCCACGAAGCGCGCTATAGCGAGGTACGTATGGCGCGGACGTTGGCCCTCGTTAATACGGCGGTTATGGATGCGGGCATCTGCTGCTGGGATACCAAATCGTACTATTACTATCCACGACCGCAACAGTTTGGCGTGAAAACATCGGTAGGTCTGCCAAATTTCCCGTCCTATACGTCGGGTCACTCGACTTTCTCGGCGGCTGCGGCTGTTGTGCTCGGAAGCGTTTTCCCCGAACGTACCAACGAGTTTTGGGAGCAGGCCAAAGACGCTTCGAACTCACGCATTTACGGACTCATTCACTACCGTTTCGACTGCGAAGCAGGACTGAGCGCCGGAAAAAACATTGGCACTTATGCCATCAATCGCGGTAAGGCCGATGGGTCTGGATTGTAACGGAATTCTGTATAAAATCAACGTATCGGCTGAACTGGCACAATAGTTGGAACGAACAGATAGGGCGCACATTTTCAGGGATTTGTTCCTGAAAATGTGCGTGCGTCTGACCCTGAAAATCGACAGTTTATTATGAAATACAACCGTACTAATAATAGCTATAAGAAGGGAGCGCTGCCCGCACTGATGGTCTATCTGCTAAGTGCCCAGATAGCTGCTGGTCAGCAGGATGCGGTCGATACGTTACGTTCCCGCACGCTGAATCCGGTCACGGTTCGGGGTGTCCGCTCGACCGTAATGGAAGCCTTGCCTGAAGTACATGGTACGTATCTGATGGGTGGTAAACGTAGTGAAGTGGTTCGCCTTTCAGATATCGACGTAAACGTAGCCGAGAAAACTCCTCGCCTGATTTTTTCCCGAATTCCCGGCGTGTTTGTCTATGATATGGACGGAACAGCCAATCAGATCAACGTATCAACACGTGGCCTCGACCCCCACCGCTCCTGGGAAAATAACATCCGACAGAACGGCGTCATTACCAATTCCGATATGTATGGCTATCCCGCCAGCCACTACTCGGCCCCGATGGAAAGCATTGAGCGGATTGAGATGGTACGGGGTACAGCTTCCTTGCAATACGGAGCCCAGTTTGGCGGTATGCTCAACTACGTAACAAAAGGGGCCGATACGACACGTAAGTTTGGGTTCGAAACCATTAACTCAGTGGGCTCTTTTGGCCTGTTGAGTACGTACAATGCCATCGGTGGACGAATCGGCAAATTAACGTACTATGCCTATTATTACCGACGTCACTCGGATGGGTATCGGGAAAACAGCCGATCTGAGTCCGAAGCGCAGTTTGGGCGGCTGCATTTTCAGGCAAACCCTCGGCTGGGAATCACAGCTGAACTGGGGCGTTCTATGTACCTGTATCGAATTCCCGGTCAGCTAACCGATGCCATGTTTGCTCAGGACCCGCGTCAATCGACTCGCAGCCGAAACTACTTCAATCCAGATATTTACATTCCATCGCTGAAGTTTGACTGGCAACTTTCGGATCGTACGCGGCTGCTCTGGACAAACTCGGCTGTATTGGGCGACCGTAACAGCGTGTTATTTGACCGGCTGGCGAACGTACCGGACACCATCAGCCGTGTTACGCGGACGTACGCGGCCCGGCAAGTCGACATCGACAATTTCAACAGCTACACGTCCGAACTTCGTATACTGCACCGGTATCGTATCGGTTCAGTTCAGGCTACGGCAGCAACAGGTGTGCAATTGATTAGTACGGACTTACACCGTCGGCAACTCGGCGGGGGCAGTACCGATACCGATTTCGACTTGTCGCTGGCGAGTCCGTTCCGACGCGATATGCACTTCCGCAGCAAAAACATAGCAGTATTTGCCGAAAGCCAGTTTTCGCTGACCAACCGACTTACGGTGTCGCCCGGTATTCGTGTGGAGAATGGAAAAACGGAATTTCGGGGCATGATCGATTACTACGATCCTGTCAACCTGCCAACCGACATTAGCCATAAGTTCGCCTTGCTGGGTATCAACGCACAATATCGAATCAACCAGTTTGTGAAACTGTATGGCGGTTGGTCGCAATCGTATCGTCCGGTGATTTTCAAGGACATCATTCCGACTTCGGTGTACGAACGTATCGACAAGGGTCTGAAAGATGCTTTTGGGTATAACGCTGAGGTAGGCGTCGATGCGCACTGGCAGAATCTGCACATCAACATGACAGTTTTTGACTTGCTCTATCGCAACCGACTTGGTACGTTGCTGCTGAATAGCTCGGATGGTTCGACCTATATTTTCCGTACCAACATTGGCGACAGCCGCAGTACAGGTGTTGAAGCACTGATTGAAACGCAGTTGCTACGTACTGAGAAACTTCTGGTAAGTGGCTTTACGTCAACGGCTTATAATAACGCTCGTTACATCAGTGGCCGCGTTTCGGCGGGAACGGAGAACCGGACTGTTACGGGCAATCAGGTAGAGTCGGCTCCCCGCTGGACAAGTCGCAACGGCCTGACCGCCCGCTACGGAACCGCCAGCCTGACGCTGCAATACAGCTACGTCAGCGAAACGTTTTCCGATGCACTGAATACCGCCACGCCTTCGGCAAATGGAGCCATTGGACCAGTACCTTCGTATGGCCTGTTGGATTTGAACGGAAGCTGGCGCGTGCGGAAAGGACTGCATATCCGTGGAAGTATCAGCAACCTGGCCAACAGACAATATTTCACGAAACGACCGACATTCTATCCAGGAGCTGGAATCTGGCCATCCGACGGACGTAGCGCCACGCTGACGGTAGGTTTAACCATCTGATAGGTTAGGCAGAATTCCTTAGTCCTTTCGGATTAAGTTCTCTAATTTTAGTACGATTTATTCAATCATAGGTTAGTTGCAGTACCCGGTTGCCTTGCGGCCGGGTACTCTTTTATTATAGTTACTAATTTTAATAAAAAAGTTGCATATTATTTTAAGGTATTGATAATGAATTATTAATGTTCTGGTAATGATGAATCTGAAATGTAACGGAAATAAAGTGATCGATTTATTTATGCTACGTATGATTTCATGAAAATGGTTTAGGGAAGAACAGATATTTTGGATTTTTGCAAGTTTAGAAAAAGGCTTAGCCATTCCGTTTGATAAGCAATCAACTAACAATATCAGACCGAAATGAACGAAACAGAACAACTCTTGAAACAATTACTGGAAAAGAACTAATACGTTCCTCCGGCTCAGGATGTAGTGAAGATGGATGCTACGTTGCTCAAAAAGATTGAGAAACTCACCCTCTACAATAGTCAACTGGAGAAAGCCAATCGTCAGCAACAGCAGAAGCGGCAAACGCTACGTATCGCCAATAGCCAACTCACCGAAAAGGTGCAGGTATTAGAAGCCCAACAGCAACAAAGCCAGCAGGAATTGCGGGCCATTCAACAACTTTTGCAGAAAGTCCTCAAAAATCAGGAAGGTTCTAAATAATAGCAGTCGATAGCCCGACGTTGATTTCTGGTAAAGGCTTAGTACCAACGTCGGCCCGTCGGTAGCAACGTAGCATTCAACTTCTGTCTATTCGTGCAGAATATTCTTTGCCAACGCCCATATTTCGGCTGAACAACCCATTTTTGTGTGTCTAAAACAGCCGTATGCGACTTATTTATTTTTTCCTCATTGCATTCACGATCCTCGGTTTTGTCCAGCCGATTCACGCACAGGGCCTTATGGACGGGTTTATGCGGGGGGCACGTAACGGGAGCCTCGGCATTATCGCGTCGCAGGAAACCTACGATACGTACTACGTCAACAAAACCGAAACCCGTAATCCGAATCTCGGAACCGTCACTACGCAGGCTCTGACCGTAATGGCCACCTATGGCCTCGGCTACGACCTTGATCTGATTGTAGCGGCCCCTTACGTTAGAACCGAAGCCAGTGCAGGTTACTGGGCAAAACAGGAAGGATTTCAGGACGTATCGGCTGCGCTACGTTGGGAAGCTTACGACTATAAGTTCGGCAATACGCGCTTGTCGTGGCTGTTTGGGCTAGGCTATTCCATTCCGATGCAGAACTACGTAAACGACGCGATGGTGGCTATCGGAAAAGGTTCCCGTAATCTCGACGGACGTACCATTCTGCATTTTAAAGCGCCTTCGTTCTTCATAACCGGCCAATACGGCTACATCCGTAGGGGGCAGGTTTCCCTCGACCACCCGGTGAATTTCTACGATCCTAGTCAGCTTTTGCCCTACGGTGGCTCGAAAGTGAATGTACCGGATGTTACTGAATTGATTGTTCAGGCGGGTATTGTTTCAAAATGGTTTAATATCAACGTTTGGGGACAACGCCAAACGCCTTACAACGAAGGGACGAATATCGGTCCCAGTATTCCATACCCAACCAATGCTATCGGATTCACACGGGTGGGCGCCACCGCTTATCTGCGCTTGCTGAAACAACTTGGCATAACCGGCAGCTACGGCGCCACCCTCGACGGACGTAACACCGGCAAAAGTACATTGCTAAGCGCAGGGCTAATTGTTGGTTACTGGAATAATAACAGGTAAGTAACGCGGGTTTCCACCCGCAGTCTGTATTTCAAAACTGCGGGTGGAAACCCGCGTTACACATTCAAATGAGAACAATTTTTTCGATCATACTGACAAGTAGTTTTGTGTTTTGGGTGGTAGGCTGCAAGGAACCAACCATCGACGAAGGTATTCTGCCCTTCACCGACATCACGGCAGTCGATGCTAACGGTGGTAACTGGCGAACGGTGATATTGCCATCAGCTACTACCATCAGCGTTCCTCAGCCGACAGCTACTACGTCGGCTACGTATCAAAAGGAACTGAGCGATGTAAAAACCAGTGTACAGAGCGCAACTCCCGAACAGAATACGGCTGTCAACTACTGGGCAGCAGGAGGTGTGCTACGTTGGAATCAGATTGCCCGCCAACTGGTAGCGAAGTACAACATCGTGCCGGGTTACGATGCCGCTACGGGACAGACAACACCCGCTGAATCGGCCAATGCGCTGGCTGGTGCTCCGTTTGCGGCACGTGTGTATGCAATCCTGAGCGTAGCGCAATACGACGCGCTTGTGGTAGCCTGGCGGGCAAAGTATCAGTATAATCGTCCATCGCTTGATAAACAGGGCGTTATTGCCCGCGTTCCCGTTTTGGACGTACCGTCGTATCCATCGGAAGATGCGGCTGTTGCCGAAGCCTCCTCTCAGGCGCTGGCCTATTTATTCCCGAGCGAAGCGGCCTGGCTGAAAGCCAAAGCTACTGAACACAAACAGAGTCGACTATATGCCGGTGCCTGCGTCCCGAGCGACCTAAAGGCAGGAGAAGATCTCGCCAATGCCGTCATGGCCCGTGTGCTTGTTCGCGCCAAAAGCGACCGGTTCGCGACCGCCGACGATCCGACAAACACCTGGCAAACAGCACTTACCAGAGCATCGTATGACCAGAAATGGAAAAGTCTGGAACTGCCTGCCCGTTCGCCTTTGCTGCCACTGGCCGGACGCGTGAAAACCTGGTTCGATTCCACAACCATTTATCGGGCACTACCCACAGCCCCTCCGGCCACTACGTCTGCTGATTTTCAGAAAGCGATAACTGAGGTTCAGGACGTAGCAAACAGCCGAACCCGCGACCAGTGGCGTATTGCCAATTATTGGGCCAACGGAAACAATACGTATGGATTAGCAGGATTATGGAATGCGCTGGCCGAAGACCTCATTCGGCAGGTAGGGCAGAATGAACTGCGGGCAGCCCGTACATATTCTCTTTTAAATCGGGTGATGCAGGATGGCGAAACGGCAGCCTGGGCTACTAAATATACCTACTTTGTGCCGCGCCCCTCACAGATAAACCCAGCCATTAAAACGGCAATTCCCATCCCTAATACGCCATCTTACGTAGCAGACCAGGCCACAGTATCGACAGCTGCTGCGCTGATTTTAGCCCATCTTTTTCCGAACGAAGCGACTAACCTGAATGCACAGGCAACCGAAGCGGCTATGGCAGGTTTGTATAGTGGCACGCAGTATCGGTTTGATAATGAGCGGGGAACGCAGTTGGGTACTGTAATTGGGCAGCAGGCCATCAATGGCGCTAAGGCTGACGGAGCTAACTAATAACGCTTTGTGTTGGAAGGTTTGCAAAAATATATTGACAGCAAGGCAGTAAAACCGTTTAATATATTTATTAGTTTAGTCTAAAATGTGTCTTCTCCCTAATCAAGAAGTCTAAAGTAGACCAACACCCCAAAACATGGACACAATTCACTATCTCAACGAGGAAAAGCCACTGAATGGCGAGCTGGAACAATTAATCGACACGGATGGATTAGAGAAATTTTGTGATCTAATCATCAACTGGAATGGACGTGGTGTATCGCCAAATGTGAAATTTCAACGCATTCGGGAAGTATGGAGGCTGGCGCAACGTGACTCTGAGTGAGGACATATTGTAGAGGCTGGTTCTTGCACCTACCTCCACAATACCCTGAAAAAAATACCCCGCTACGTTCTGGAACGTAGCGGGGTATTTTTTTCAGGAAGACATTTACAACGTAGCGTCTAGAAATCAGCGTCGAACGTAATGCCTTTAGGCTCTTCAACTGGTTTTGTCACTTCGGCTTCGGCATCCTGCGGATTTTGAGCAGCCGCTTTAGCTGCTTTGAATTTGGACATGACTTCACCCCGCTGGTATTCACCCACACGCTTCTCGAAGAAGTTGGTTTTGCCCTGTAACGAAATCATATCCATGAAATCGAAGGGGTTTGTTACGTTGTATAATTTCTTAAGGCCCAACGTAACGAGCAGATGGTCAGCCACGAACGCAATATACTGCTTCATCAGGTCGGCGTTCATGCCAATCAGCGATACCGGTAAGGCATCCGACACGAATTCCTGCTCAATCTCCACAGCGTCACGAATAATGTCATATAACTGCGACTCCGGCATTTTGTGCAAAATGTGGTCGGTATAAAGCATACAGGCGAAATCGCGGTGCAGCCCTTCGTCGCGGGAAATAAGCTCATTCGAGAACGTCAATCCCGGCATCAGACCCCGTTTTTTGAGCCAGTAAATCGAGCAGAATGACCCGGAGAAGAAGATGCCTTCTACGGCGGCAAAAGCAATAAGTCGTTCAGCAAAGGAGCCGTTTTCAATCCAACGTAGCGCCCACTCGGCTTTTTTCTGCACACACGGAATGGTGTCGATGGCATTGAGCAGCCGGTCTTTCTCGCCCGGATCTTTGATATACGTATCAATCAGCAGCGAGTAGGTTTCCGAGTGGATGTTTTCCATCATCACCTGAAAACCGTAGAAACATTTAGCTTCGGCATACTGCACCTCCGACAGAAAGTTAACCGCCAGATTTTCGTTCACAATGCCATCCGATGCCGCGAAGAAGGCCAGTACGTGCGAAATAAAGTGCCGTTCGTTATCATTGAGGTTGTTCCAGTCTTTCATATCCTGCCCGAGATCAATCTCTTCGGCAGTCCAGAATGAGGCTTCGTGGGTTTTATAGTACTCCCAGATATCCCAGTGCTTGATTGGAAACAGCACAAATCGGCCTTTATCTTCTTCTAAAATCGGTTCACTGACATTGTCTTGCGTCATGGCTTGCGGATGCGGTTATTATGTGGAAAAGCCAATCAAAACGAGTGGCTATGTACAGAGCAGACTACCTGAATTCTGGTTAACAAAATTAATCTTTATGCTAGCTTCTGCAAGATGTAAAAACAGAATCAGTGCTATAGAACAAATGACGTAACGTACTAGTATGGCTAGAATCAATACGTTACGTGTAATGGAGTTGAATAAGTTCTTGGAATAGTTCTGTTTGTAGGATTAAAGAGGGCTATGACGCAGAGATGCACGGAGGAGAACAGAGATTCGCAGAGAAAATTAATATAATCTCTGTTCTCCTCCGTGCATCTCTGTGTAACAACTCTTAAGGCTGAGCTAATTGATTCGGATAATTCCGGTATTCTTTCGTCCAGTTCCAGGCACCAACGGCGGCAATAAAGCAGAATACAAAATACTCAGCCCCAACCAGTTTGACGCCTTTTTGAAAATACATATACGTCAGTATGATATCGACAACCAGCCATACGTACCAGCACTCGACCCGTTTTTCAATCATCAGGAACGTAGCAACGATGCTCATCACCGTCGTAAACGAATCAAGGTAAGGGAACGCGCTGGGCTGGCTGAACAGGATGGGAAACCACTCATGCAGGTTGCTGGCGAACGTACCCAAAAGGAACGTAGCGATTACGCCTGATACGCTCCAGATAATGAATTGCCGTATCGGTATCCGGCTGATACGTAGTTCCTGATGCTGATCGGCTTCGTTCTGCTTTGGATGCGTCCACCGCCACCAGCCCTGTATGTTCGTAATGAAGAAAAACACCTGCAAAAACATGTCGGGATACAACTGAATCTGGTAGAACAGAAAGAAAAACAGCAGTACACTAAACGCACCAATGGGCCAGCTCCAGATATTGGCTTTGGCCGAAAGCCATACGGCTACGGCACCACTCACACCCCCGAAAAATTCGAGGTAACTCATGGGGTAATCCCAGACGGTAAAGAAAATGGTACGTATGTCAAAAAAATCGGGCATGGGATTCAGCAATCAAGCAGGATTTACCATCTTTAACGCCACGAAAGTACAGCTTAACCTTTTAATAAACCCTTATGCAACGTATTGCCATGCTTGGGGGCGGCTTCATTGGCCGCTTCTACGCCGATTCACTCCACGGTCAGCGCAGTCGCGATAAAGTCGTCGCTATTTACGCCCGTCGTCAGGAAACTGCCGATAAATTCAAAGCCGATTATGGCTGTAGCTTCGCTTCGACTGATATGGAAGAAGTCATTGCGCACCCTGATGTCGATATGGTTTGTATCGCGCTTCCAAATAACATTCATGAAACGGCGGTCAATCTCTGCGCAAAACACAAGAAATCAGTGGTTTGTACGAAGCCGCTGGGACGCACGGGCGAGGAAGCGTTACGTATGATGAAGACGGTGGAAGAAGCAGGCATCTTTGCGGGCTATCTCGAAGACCTTTGCTACACGCCCAAATTCCTGAAAGCGCTGGACAGTGTAAAAAACGGCGCACTGGGCCGTATTCTCTGGGCAAAATCCCGAGAAACACACCCTGGCCCGCACTCTGACTGGTTCTGGGATAAGGAACAGGCGGGCGGTGGTTGTATGCTCGATTTGGGCTGTCACTGCGTTGAAATCGCCCGGAATTTTATTGGAAAGGACGTAAAGCCAGTGGAGGTGATGTGCTGGGCCGCCACGCAGGTGAAACCCATCGACGCTGAAGATCACGCCATTGCCCTGGTTAAATACGAAAATGGCGCCATCGGACAGTTTGAAGTGAGCTGGACGTTCCGGGGCGGCATGGACCTCCGCGATGAAGTGATGGGAACAGAAGGTACCATCTGGATCAATAATTTCCTGCGAACGGGTTTCGAAATGTTCACAACGGGCAAGGGTGGTGATTACATAGCCGAAAAAGCCGAATCGAACACAGGCTGGCTCTTCCCTGTCGGCGACGAAGTGAATGACCTGGGTTATAATCACATGTTCACCGACATGTTTAAGTCGCAGGAAGAAGGCCGCGAACCCGCCGAAACGTTCTATGATGGCTACGTAGTGAATGCCGTTCTGGACGCTGCCTATCGGTCGGCTGAAACGAAACAGTGGGAAAAAGTGAACCTACCCGTCTGGCGCGGTCAGGAAGGGCTCAAGCCTGAATCAACCCTGGTGGAATACGACGCCGATCATTACCTCATCAAACAGGAAATGACTCACGACGGACGTAACAAGGTGATTTTGAAAGAAAAATCCAGCGGTAAGATTATCGAGCGGGACGTAGTATAATAGCCATTTTTGTCATGCTGAGAAACGAAGCATCTTAATGATTCTCTGTTCTCAAGTTAGGAAACATTAAGATGCTTCGTTTCTCAGCATGACAAAGTCGCACGTTTTAAAATATTCGCTCACATCAACTTCTGTTATTTCATTTCTTCAGCGTTGTTGCCCCAAGCAGTTTAAGCAACGTAGCGTATTCCTGCAACAGATACTTTTCGGTAGTGAGTATATCGGCCAGATAAATAGTGATCAGTTGATGAGTCCGGTACTGGCTTTGCGGGTCGGTCGTGATCATGTTGTGAATAAATTCACTCAGAAAAACCTGTGTCAGTCCGTCTACTTTCTGCTGGAGCGTATACACTTCATTAATCTTGTGGTAAATAGTGTAGGGAAGCAAATGCGAGACACCAGAGGAGGTTGCTGACTGGAAAGCCGCATTTTTTAGAAAAGCGGGATTCAGGCCTCTAACGCCAAATAATTTAGCTCCCCGATTTAGTGCCTCTCCTTGTGGTAATCGCAATCGTCGCCAGCTAGCCAGCGAGTCATGTAATAACTGATGATAATTTACGGTAGCTTTCAAACCAGCCTGATTGTCGCGAATTTCCTGGCGAATGGTCGCCGTGAGCTGATTTTTCAATTGCTCATCTTTCTTGTCTTCCTGCCAATCGCTTACCAGTAAGCCAAGGTATACCCCGATCATGGTAATGAAAATAGGTAACAGTATGTCTTTGAAGATCGCGATCTCGATAAGTTTTAGAGAGCGGAATAAGTTTTTCATACTCGTAAATTATAGCCTTGTCGACTAAATGACAAATTAGTTGCAGTGTCGAACAGGAATCAATTGCTGATCGAACGTAGCGACCATCGTAACAATCTTAACGAGTTGTTGGCGATAGCCAGTTGATTTCGTTTCTTGCAGTACAAAACAGATGTATAGGATTGATGTGGTTAGAAGATAAAAAGATTGTCGTCATTGGCGGTACAACAGGCATGGGCCTGTCGGCTGCGGTTGCATTTGTGCGCGAAGGGGCGCAGGTTGTTGTGGTAGGCAGAAATCCAGAAAGTTGCGCAGCCGCTGAGAATCAGCTTGATGGAAACGGTTTAGCCATGTCGGGTGATGCGTCAGATCCGCAAACGACACCCAAAGCTATTGCCCTTTGTCAACAGATTTTTGGTGATTTCGATGGCCTATACCACGTAGCTGGTGGCAGCGGACGGCGGTTCGGTGATGGCCCCCTGCACGAGTTGACGCTCGACGGCTGGAATTATACAGCTAATCTCAATCTGACGTCGCTGATGCTCTCCAATCAGGCCGCCGTGAAAGCGTTTCGGGCGCAGGGGAAAGGCGGAAGTATCCTGAACATGGGCTCTGTACTGGGCGCCAGACCGTCGCCCGAACATTTTGCTACTCACGCCTATGCCGCCATGAAATCGGCTGTTATTGGCTTCACTAAATCAATAGCTGCGTACTACGCCAACGACAATATTCGTGTTAACGTACTGGCACCGGCTCTGGTCGAAACCCCAATGGCGCAGCGGGCTTCACAGGATGATGCAATTATCGCATTCACCAAAACCAAACAGCCGCTCGACGGCGGACGTATTGGCCAGCCAGAAGACCTGGATGGTGCAGCCGTTTATTTCATGTCCGATTATTCGGCCTTTACCACTGGCCAAATTCTGACGGTCGATGGGGGCTGGAGTGTAAGCGAAGGGCAGTATTGAGAACGTAGCACTCGTATGATCACTACGTCCCGCCTGACGCTTATTCCTTTGACGCTCGACCAGCTTCGATTGTATATTGCAGACAATTATCGGCTGGAAGAGTCGCTGGGGTTGCAGAAAGGCAATCGTGTGGCCGGGGAACTCGTGTTAAGCATCATTATGCACTTTACGATTCCCCGACTTCAAGATCCTACTCGTGATCCGCTTTTTCATACGATGTGGCTGGCCATCGACCGGCAAAAACAGCAGTTTGTAGCCGAAGCCAAATTCAAAGGAGAACCCGACGAAACAGGGACCGTTGAAATTGGTTACGGTACGTATCCATCCCTCCACCGGCTAGGCTACATGAGCGAGATGGTGAGCGGATTAGTGGCCTGGGCTGAGCAGCAACCCGGTGTTCGGCGCGTAGTGGCCGATACTGATACCGAGAACGTAGCATCGCAGAAAGTGCTCGAAAAAAATGGTTTTCGCTTGTTCGACAGAATCGAAAATATGCTTTGGTGGGAGTACACGTTTGACTGACTAGTATCGGCAAAAATCAGATTCTTTCCAGTTGAAAATTGAATTGTCATTAAATTTCATCCATCAATAACGTAGCAGTTCTTTGCTACGTAGTATCCATATCCGCCAATTGTCCTGAACTGAATTAGTTGGATTTCAACCCCTAACCGTCTATTACGTTGCAACTCGTTCCTATTAAAACTACCGTTGTCGGCTCGATGCCTTTCCCGGGATGGCTCGAATTTTCGAGTCAGCATCTGACGCAGTTGGGTCCCGCCGACATTAACGAAATGATTGAAGACGCCGTCGTTACGTCGGTACATGACCAGGTTGCAGCCGGATTGGATGTTATTACCGACGGTGAACAAACGCGCTTCGATTTTAACCTGTCGTTTTACGGCTATATAAATGGTATTCAGAACAACGACACCGAATTACGTCGATTTGGGCCGCCCGCTCATGACCAGCGCGGGAAGCATAACATCATCGAAACGCTAACGGCTCCCAAAGGCCTCGGCGTGGTTGAAGAATATTTGCGTCTGAAACGGTTAGCACCCGAAGGACAATGGTTAAAGGTGTCCATTCCAGGGCCTTATACGCTTAGTGGGCGCTTACTCCCCGGCCATTTATACAAAGACCGCTGGGAAGTAACGGAGGCTTTATTGCCGCTGGTGAATCAGGAAATTGCTAGACTGGTCGAGTTGGGCGTACCGGAAATCTGCGTCGATGAGCCGTCCATGTCGTGTTACGCATACCGTGAGGATACCAAACGTTTCGTCGATATTTTCAATCGGACAGTAGCGCCCGGCGTCGGTAAAACCCGTCTGTCGATGCACCTCTGTTTTGGAAACTACAAAGGTCGGTCAGTCGGAAAAAAGACCATCGCGCCTATGCTACCTGATTTTCTGGATATGACCGTCGATGAATTGCATTCAGAAATGACCATCCTGAATTTTGCGGAAGTAAATCTATTAGAGCGTTTCGCTGAGAAATTCGACGTAGCAGTCGGCGTCATCGACGTAAAAAGTTATTACATCGAAACGCCCGAAGACGTAGCGGAACGCATCCGAAAATGCCTGCCGTACGTTCCTGCCGAGAAATTAGCCGTTGCCCCCGACTGTGGCCTGAGCCAAACGGCTCGCTGGGCCGCTAAACAAAAACTGGCAAATATGGTGGCTGGCGCGAAGCTTGTCAGAACCGGGATTTAGCCGATTGGAGGATTGTCAGGATTTTGTTTTTCGCTTCTCTGAAGCGCATAATCTGATGAAAACAAAATCCTGAAAATCCATCAATCGGCTAAATCCCGGTTCAAAGACCTACCACACACCGCTCGTTGGCCAGTTTATCCATACTTTCATCAAGCAGCATCTGGGTTTTGGCGTTGTCGAAATACGTAGCAAACGAGGTACGTAACTCTTTACGTTTCATGGCTTCCAGAAAACGCCGAACGTCATCTGGATTTTCGAGAAGGAGAGGGGGCACTTCGATAGGTTGATCATTTTCGCCTTTGGCGACCATCGTAAAATAGCTGGTATTGGTATGCTTCATGACGGACGTCGTTACGTTCTCCGCTACTACCTTGATCCCAACCACTAATGATGTTCGCCCGACGTAGTTAACCGAGGCCATTAGCGAAACCAGTTCACCAACTTCCACTGGCTGCCGAAAATTTACCCCATCGACGGACACTGTTACGCAATAGTGCCCCGCGTGCTTCGCAGCGCATGCGTAGGCAACTTTGTCCATCAGCGACAAAAGAATGCCCCCATGTACACGACCGCCAAAATTGGCATACGACGGAATCATCAACTCCGTCAACGTAGTGCGTGAATGATTAACAGGCTTAGCGGTCATCAGAACCGGGTTTAGCTGATTTAAGGATTGTCAGAACCGGGATTTAGCTGATTGCAGGATTGACGGGATTTTGTTTTCAAAATAAGCGCTTCGAAGAAGCGAAACTAAATCCTGAAAATCCATCAATCGGCTAAATTCCGGTTCTGACAAATATCTGGTAATCTATGCAGTTTAAAAACAAAAAGCCGCTACGTAGCGGCTCTAAACAAAATCCTGAAAATACTTAAATCCGGTTCTGACAATTAAACAGCAAAACTCTCTCCGCAGCCACATGTACGGCTTGCGTTCGGGTTTTTGAACTGAAAGCCCTTACCATTCAGACCGTCCGAGAAATCGAGTTCGGTACCGGCCAAATAAAGCAGGCTTTTGCGGTCGACTAGTATCTTAATGCCTTTATCTTCAACAACGTGGTCAGTCGGTTGCTGCGTAGCGTCGAACTGCAGGTCGTACATCAGACCCGAGCAACCACCGCCCTGTACACCTACGCGAATGGCGTATTCATCAGCAAGGCCATCTTTCTGCCGCAGCTCAATGATTTTATTTTTAGCAACTTCCGAAACCGTAACCATGATCGGTTAATGTATAATGAAAAATGTTTTAGCAACGTTCTGGCGATGCATTCGTAGGTTTGCAACACCATACAAATAACTTTTACGGCTTGAGAAAAGTTTCCTGCTAGACCATACCCCATTACTCATTGTACATTAAGCATTATTCATTCGATAGATGTTCACCAACGTAGAACACATTGGGATTGCCGTCCGCGATATAACCGCATCGAACAATTTGTTTACCAAACTTCTGAACGTAGCACCCTATAAATCGGAAACGGTTGCTTCGGAAGGTGTTACTACGTCCTTTTTTCGGGTTAATGAGACGAAAATCGAACTTCTGGAAGCAACCAATTCAGATAGCCCGATTGCAAAATTTCTGGAGAAAAAAGGGGAGGGAATCCATCACATTGCCTTTGAAGTAGATGATATTCAGGCCGAAATGGACCGGCTAAAAGCTGAGGGCTTTACGTTACTTAATGAGACACCCAAACGCGGAGCCGATAATAAATTAGTGTGTTTCCTGCATCCGAAAGGTACCAACAGCGTGTTGGTGGAACTGTGTCAGGAGCGTAAGGAGTAACCGAAAATGAACAAAACCATCCAGAGACTTTTAGGAATCGCTATTCTTTTCATAACAACGTTTGCCTGCGGGCAACAACTCAGTTATACGGCCCGATTTACCCAGCCGGGCGTTGACGTACTGCATTATGGATTCTCGCTGACACTCAGTGATTCAAGCAACCAGATTAAAGGCGAAACCACCATCCGGTTCACCCGCGCCGACGACCGGCAAACCGTCTGGTTCGACCTCATTAGCAGCAAATCTGATTCGTCTGTAACTGGCATGAAAGTACGTAGCGTAGCACTGGCCGATGGCAAAGCCGCACCGTTCAGCCAACGTAACAACCGGGTTTTTATTAACCTGCCTGCCGCACCCAATCAACCAACCGAACTGGTGATACGTTATGACGGAATACCTGAGAAAGGGTTGATTATCAGTAGGAATAAATTTGGTGAGCGAACGTTTTTCGGTGATAACTGGCCAAACAATGCCCGCAATTACCTACCCGTCGTCGACCATCCATCCGACAAAGCAACCTGTACATTTGCGGTTAATGCGCCCGCTACGTATCGCGTTATTGCTAACGGTAAGTTTATGGGTGAAAGCAGTTTGCCCAACGGACGAAAGCTAACCCGCTGGCAGGAAACTACGCCGATTCCGACCAAAGTGATGGTGATTGGAGCCGCCCAATTTGCTGTTGAAGAAGTTGGAGCCGTGGGTGGCGTTCCTGTACAAAGCTGGCTCTATCCCAGAGATAGCCAGAAGGGGTTCATCGATTACCGGCCAGCTAAGGAAATTCTCCAGTACTTCATCAATAAAATTGGTCCGTATTCCTATGAAAAACTCGCGAACGTAGAATCGACGACGATTTTCGGAGGCATGGAGAATGCCAGTTGTATTTTTTACAATGAGAAAGTCATTGTTGGACGTAAGGATTCGGACGTAGAAGCATTGCTGGCGCACGAAATTGCTCACCAGTGGTTTGGAAACTCCGCTACCGAAACCGACTGGTCGCAACTGTGGCTGAGCGAAGGATTTGCTACGTATTTCTCAGCGCTTTACCTCGAACATGCGTATGGCAAAGACACACTCAACGCCGTTCTGAACCAGAACAAAGGCCAGATTTTCCGCTATTCGGCGCTGAAACCAAAGGGGACCATTGTCGATTCAACGGCCAACGATTTGATGGATTTGCTGAACCCAAACTCCTACCAGAAAGGCGGCTGGGTACTGCATATGCTACGTCATGAACTCGGCGATGATACGTTCTGGAAAGGCATCCGGGCATATTATGAGAAATTCCGCAACCGCAATGCGCAAACCAGCGATCTGCAGGCAGTTATGGAAAGCGCGTCGGGCAAGAAATTAGGCCAGTTTTTTCAGCAGTGGCTCTATCAGCCCGGATATCCTGAAATCGTTTGGGGCACGAGTTATGACGAAGCGAAAAAAGCGTTAGTCATCGACATTCGGCAGGCGCAGCGAACGGGTGCGTTTTTTGCAATACCACTCACGTTCAGCATCCGCGACGCGCGCGGTCGTGAGCTTTCTCGCACTGCCCGCCTGAACATGACTGAACAAAACCAGACGTTCACCGTACCCATGGCCACTAAACCAGCCGCCGTCGCCATCGACCCCGACAATACCGTACTGATGCGCGCTGTACAAATGGGAAAGTAAATTCCTGACTTGCTGAGTTTGGAAGCTAAGCAAGCCATTTATGGTGAGACAAACGTGGTGAAAAAACAGATTCCCATCGCTAATGACATCTTGGAATCATGAGACGTTTCGTGGTTAGAATCTCGTTCCGAAAGCTTCAGACACTTCCACAATCAAGTCAAAGAATTTCTAGCCAGTTATCCATAAACACCAAAAAGCCACAGCTTCACAGCCGTAGCTTTTCTCGTTAAAAATAGCTACTGTTTAGTTCAACGTAATGGTGCGAGTAACTGTCTGAGCCGGCTTGGTCGATAACGTAACGGGATGCACCGATACGTCTTCACCCGAAACGATTTCTACTTGATAGGCACCGTCTTCCAGATCAACCATATTGAATTGGAAGTGGAAATTGCCTTGTTTCTTGTTGATCATTTGTTTCGCCAGTAGGTCGCCACTTTTGCTTTTCAGCAAAACGACCAGCACCTTACCGGGTTCGCGCTCCACAAACACATTCAGTTTGGAAGGCGTTGCCGACGGGAAAACGGCCGCTTTGTAGGAGGCCGTAATAGCGGTTGGATTGGAAGCTGGTGTGGCCGGAGCGGCAAACGTAGCAGTGCTTAACAGGACAGCAGCAATGATGGATGTGACAAAAGTTTTCATGAGTGTTATGTATTTGTTGTTGTTTGAATGAGTCAAAGGTATGGTGGTAAAAATCGGTTGAGAATTGGGATAAGTATAGACTGTCAGAAAACCCCCATGAATGGTGAAAATTCGATAACAGAGTGTTTTAGGCTTTACTCCATCTGAACATAATGATTAGCCGTTAACAACAGCCGTTACGTTCAATAAGCTCACATCAGAACGTAGCACGGCGGATACCAATAAATAGTAAGCATATTATATTTTTGGGCGCATTGACTTCTATATACTCCTGCCTGGAAACGTATCAGATAAGTATTGCTACGTTATTTGTGATATATCTAATCGCTCAGTGCCCTTATCCGACAATGATAAAGCTCATATTCACCGTTTTTTCTGTTTTCTTCCTTCTGTTTTTCAGTCCGTTACGTCCTCAACGTTCCGAGACAGCGGAATCCTCTCACCTGCTAAGCAGGGCCGACTCTCTTCCCAATGCCAGCAACTGGCCGTCTGAACTTAAACTCACTAATTTTACAGGGCCTGACCTCACACCTAGTCCCGCCTGTCTGGCTGTAGCGCCTACGGGCGAAGTATTCGTCGGTGTCGATATGATTGGTTCGCTGGGGAAAAAGCCGGGGCAGGGACGTATCATTCGACTGGTCGATTCGAATCACGATGGGAAAGTAGACCAACATACTACGTTCGCCGTGGTCGATAACCCGCGTGGTATTCTGCCTGTTGGTGATCAGGTATTTGTGCTTCATACGATGTTTTCCAAGGAAACGGGTATAGCGTCGGGAATGGATTTGGTTGTCTTTGCCGATAAAAATCATGATGGGATAGCCGACGGCCCTTCGTCGCCGATTATTGAACACATCTGCTCGCCTAAGTTCATACAGAGTCGTGGTACTGACCATGCTACCAACGGTATTCGGATGGGTATCGATGGGTGGATTTACATTGCAGTGGGCGATTTTGGTTTCCACGGCGCAACCGACCGGTCGGGAAAAAAAATGACGATGCTGGGTGGAGGCATCGTTCGGGTACGACCCAATGGTACCGAAATGGAGATTTATACGCACGGTATGCGTAACATCTACGACGTAGCCATCGACCCTTACATGAATATTTTCACTCGTGATAACACCAACGATGGTGGCGGGTGGAATATCCGGTTCAGCAATCAGATTCAATCGGGCGAATATGGCTACCCGGTTCTGTTTAAGCACTTTACCGACGAAATTATCCCGGCGCTGGTCGATGTAGGCGGTGGTTCTGGTACAGGATCGTTTTACATGGATGATGACACCTGGCCCGAAAAATACAACCACGTACCGATGATGGCCGACTGGGGCCGTAACCAGCTCTATCTTCACCGCGTTACGCCCGATCAGTCGACGTTCACGCAGAAAGAAGAAGAGTTCATCAAGCTATCACAGATTACAGACGTTGACGTGGATGCGTCGGGTGAGATGTACCTGTCGGCTTGGGCGGGAGCGGGGTATTCGGGTAATCCAAATAAGGGATTTGTGGTACGTGCCGTGCCCAAAAACTGGACGTACAAAGCGTTTCCGGACGTAACGAAATTATCGGAGAAAAAACTGGGTGCTTTGCTGAAATCGGGTAGTTCCGTAGCTCGATTGGCCGCTCAGCAGGAATTGATTACACGCCCTGCCAAGAAGTCGACAAAGCTGGCTTGGAGCATCGCAGACGATAAATCAGCTCCCCGTTACGCTCGTGTGGCCGCTATGTATACTTATGCCCAGATCACCGGCGCTGATGGCCTTGCCAATCTGGTGAAATTGACCGAAGACAGTGACATGAAGGAGTTTGCGCTACGTGCCCTGTCCGATCGAAAGCCGCTACGTCAGTCGGTGCCTATTGAACCATTTCTGAACGCATTGAAAGACCCATCACCCCGTACTCAAACGGCGGGTATCATTGGGTTAGGGCGCTTGGGTCGACCTGAGGCAGCACAAGCGTTGCTGGCCGTGAACGTACCGTCGTCGTTTGCACCACCGGCAAAAGGTACCGAAGGACCACACGCTACGCCTAATTCCGCTATCGTACCGCCACACCTGGCTGTTCGGGCTTTGGTAAGCCTGAATGCAGTCGATGCTTGTGTGCAGGCCATCGAATCGGCTCATGGTACGCTGGCACTCTGGGCGTTACGTTATATGCATGATCCCAAAGCTGTAACCGGATTGATGGCCGCCTATAAGCATACGCAGAATGAAGCGCTGAAAAAACAGATACTCGTTACGTTGTCGAGGCTGTATCGAAAAGAAGCTGATTACGATGGTTCGTGGTGGTGGAGTACACGCCCTGATACGCATGGCCCGTATTACAAAACCGTTACGTGGGAGTCGTCGCCGATGATTAAAGATTTTCTGGTTGAGGAATGGAACAAAGCTGCTGACAAAACATTTTTTGCGGATTTAGACAGCCGTCATCGTACCGAAATTCCGGAATTTGGTGCTAAGGATTCCGTTGTAGTAGCCAAGGAAGAAACCAAAGTTGATCTGGAAAAAATACGTAACAAAAAAGGCCAGATTGGCGAAACGTCCATCGAAGACGTCATGCTGGCTATGGCTAAGATTCCGGGAAATGCTACGTTGGGCAAAACCTTGTTTACGCAACAGGGCTGTGTTGCCTGTCACAGTCTCAGCAAGAGCGAAACCATGAAAGGACCATTTATGGGGCAAATCGGTTCGATTATGACACGCGAGCAGATTGCCGAATCGATTCTTAAGCCGAATGCGTCGATTTCGCAGGGATTTGCTACGGTACTTATCACAGCAAAAGGTAATAAATCATATACCGGATTTGTAACCGAAGAATCAGCAAGCCGGGTTGTGCTACGTGACATTACCGGGCAGGTTACCACGTTGAAAGCATCTGATATTCTGAGCCGCAAGGAAATGGAGACGTCAATGATGCCCAGTGGTCTGGCAAACGCGCTGTCGTACGAAGAGTTTGCGTCGCTGATTACGTTCCTGTCGCAACAGAAGAAATGAATGTTTTTGTCATGCTGACGCAGGAAGCATCTTAAAGTATCCTTACTATTTTGTTTAGATACTTTAAGATGCTTCCTGCGTCAGCATGACAAAAACTACTCTCGAATTAAATTTTAAACAGGTTCAGTTCAATAAATTCAAGTTAACACTCAACCCGACATGAAATCACAAATTACTACGTTGCTGCTTTGCTGTACGCTGGCAGCTTTTGGACAGGGAAATTCGGCCAGCAAGGAAGAATGGAAGCCGCTATTTAACGGTAAAAACCTGGATGGCTGGGATGTTAAAATCCGGGGAAACGACCTGAACGACAATTTCGGCAATACGTTCCGGGTGGAGGATGGTAAAATGGTGGTCCGCTACGACCAGTACGACGACTTTAAGAAGAAATACGGCCATATTTTTTACAAAGGCGACTTTTCGTACTACAGAATAATTGTTGAATACCGGTTTGTGGGCGAACAGGCGCCAAAAGGAGAAGGCTGGGCATGGCGTAACAGCGGTATTATGGTTCATGGACAACCGGCCGCCAGCATGGGTAAAGACCAGGATTTTCCGGCGTCTATCGAAGTTCAATTGCTGGGTGGTAGTGGTGACGGAAAGAAACGTACCACTTGTAATCTTTGTACGCCCGGAACCAACGTAGTGATTGATGGGAAGTTACGCACGCAGCACTGCATCAATTCTACGTCGAAGACATACGACGGTGACCAATGGGTACAGGCCGAAGTGCTGGTGCTGGGCGATTCGCTGATTCAGCATTTTGCCAATGGCGAAAAGGTGCTGGAATATAACAAGCCACAGCTTGGCGGTGGTTCGGTGAGTGGCCACGACGCGTCTCTGGTTGTCGATGGAAAACTGCTTGACCATGGGTCTATATCGCTCCAAAGCGAAAGTCATCCGGTCGAATTTCGGAAAGTAGAGATCCTGAATCTGAAAGGTTGCATGGACCCCAAAGCGAAAAATTACAAATCGTATTTCGTTAAAGCCGACAATAGCCTCTGCGATTATGGGAAGAAATGAGAAAGGTTGGTTTGCCAGATAACGTGAATTATGTTTTGTCATCCTGACGCAGGAAGGATCTTAAGATTTCCCGACACTCTAGTTAGGAAACCTTAAGATTCTTCCTGCGTCAGGATGACAAAAATCTTGGGAAGTTTTGTACTCGTCCGGTAATAAAAACAGTTATCGGTCCCGGAAGCGCTTCTAAGTTGCTGTGGAACGTAGTAATGAAACGTAGCGAATCGAATGCACCAGTCTGACTTACTATTTGCATCCAATAATCAGCGTGTGGTTACCATATCGACAATGCGATAATGTTTTCTATATTTTTAAATTGAAAACTAATCTGACAATTGGGTACATACCAACATTTAATGTCAATATAGCGTTGGTTCTTGACTTAAGAACAATTCTGGAAGCCTCTACCATTACGTTGTCAAGCAATGTTCAGTTAAATGCAGGAGACACAATAGACTTATTTTATTTTCCCAGTGGGCTGACACAAAATATTACCCTGAATAACACGAGCTGGACAATTACTAAAATAAATTAAACACTACGTAGCACTAGCCTTCGAAGGATTGAACGTAGCGGGTAAATCCGTTCTTATAACCGATACTCTTCACTACGTTGCTGGCTTTTATACGCTACATGCGTCTGTCAGAACGGATAGCCCACGCCGATATTGAATACCAGATTTTCTTTACGCCAGTCGCGGCTGCGAAAATTGATTTTGTCGATAACCCACTCACTGCCATCCGTTTGGTAGGGCTTACGTAGCGGTGTTCCCAAATCGAACCGAATCAGGAAATAAGACAGATCTATTCGAATACCCACGCCGGTACCGATGGCTATCTGCTCATAAAATGTTTTCGAGAATTGAGCGCCATAACCGAAAATATCGGTATTTGCATACGTCCAGACGTTACCTGCATCAACGAAAACAGCGCCCTCAAGGTATTTATTGAACTTGAGTCGCAGCTCTGTATTCGCTTCAAGCCGAATGTCACCTCCACCATCCTGAAATATTGGAACGTTACGTAGGGTATCGCGGGTAAATAAGCCCGGCCCTATAGCCCTCGGCCGAAACGCTCGTATGCTGTTACTGCCGCCAACAAAGTATTGCTTCGTAAAGGGCAACTGGTAACCTTTGGAGTTCCCGTACGTGATACCGACACCAGCAAACACCCGATTGGCTAAGGTTAAATTCTGAGCTAATTTCCGGTAGTAGCGGAAATCGGCATCCAATCGCAGAAACTGCGCATAAGGCACTCCAAATATGCCTTTCCGGTCATCGTTAGGAACTGCTTTGTGAAAGAATAAGCTGGCCAGATTCCCGGCGGCTTCAACGTTTGTCGTCAGCCGAAATGTATTCGGTGAAATGGAACGGGCTGGCGAGTTATAGTTGAAGGTATATATACTACTGAGAATTAATTGGTCGGAATTGAGAATATTGACGTATTGACGTCTTACTATCTCGGGAATATCTGTATTTCCAATTAAGTCATAAAGACCTGTCGCTTTATTTGATGGTACGTAAACGTAGTTGATATTAAACGGCTGAAATACGTGTTCAACCTGCTGATTCTGCCGCCAGGCATAGCCAAACGTAATCTGTGCCGAGTTGATACGGTATAATCCGCCCCGGATAATGGTCTGATAACCAATGGTGGTATTGGTTTTGGGCAAGGCCTGCCGCTGGTCGTAACGGAATCTGTATGGCGATACTAAACGCGGAAAACTTAACGTAGCGTCGGCACCGAACCGGTAATTGGTGATACCTTCACCATCCACGGCTGACTGAAATTCGATACCGGCATTAGCGTTGATCACCAATGACTCCGCCCGACGTAACGCATTCCGGTTCCGCCAGCTTACTATAAGCTGCGTACCCGTGAAATTATTGGAACGCGACGTACCATCTAGTTCGGCCCGCATTGATTTGGCAGGGTAGGGGGTCAGGTAATAATGCACATCCAGTACCGCCGAATCACCCTGCTGATCGGGGTCGAAACGGTTACGGACAAATTTGAATGCGCCTACGTTGATAAACCGCGACAAGGTTAAATCCTGCATTCGGCTGCTATAGAGCTTGCCCGGTTGCACAGTCACTATATCCCGAAACAGTTTCGGATTGAACCGGCGCGTTGAATCGACCACCCGAAAACTTTCATTCGTCTGATAGGCTCGTCGCTGGTTGGTGTCGTTGCGCGCTGTCGATAAGTTATAGTTCGGGTAAATAAATACGTTGCGGATGGTGTAAGGCACGCTGGCCGCTTCGGGAATATCGGGCTTGACGGCGAAATAGAGCTTGGTTTTATGCGCCACCGAATCATTATCGGCAATTACCGCTACGTAGTCGGGAAGGAAATAGTAAAAACCACGCTGCTTGATGGATTGACTGATACGTTCGCGTTCGAGTTTGATGTTGTCGAACAGATAGGGATCGCCTTTTTTGATAATGGTACGTCGGGAGGCAAACCGCAGGGCTTTCTGAACTGGGGTCGAATCGACCAGAAAACCAACAGAGTCAATGTGATAGCGTTGTTTTACATCTACGTCATAAACCCCACGCGCTTTATAACCGTCTTCTTTTAGCTGAGCCGTAGCGTCGGAGCCGAAATAGCCCGCATTTTGCAGTGTAGCCTTGAAAATAGGAATGTTTGCCGAAAGCGCTTTAGCACTGGCAAATACAGGTTCCTGCCCAAATTTCCGACGAAACCACGCCCGAAACCCCTTTGGCTTCCTAGGTTCGCCAAACAGGTAGTAAAGTCCTACTTTATACGGATAACCGAAGAGTTGCTGGTTGGGGCGAGGGCGGGCCAATCCGGATAGTTCTTCCTGTATGGCTTCCTGTTCGGAAGACGGTACGGTAGAATCGGCCTTCACAACAATGTCGGTGCCCATGTAAAGCCGCTCATTGGCTGGCAGGTGCTTGGCAACGTTACAGCCGTTGAGCAGCCAGACCGTGAGCAAAAGGCATAGACAGGTAACTAAGTTTTTCATAATACGTTAATTCAGCACGGCACCTGGCGACGTACGGCTGAAAATTTCGGAAAATGAGTTATAATCCATTGTGATGATGAACCCAATTCCGGTTTCAATGACGTAACCATCGAGTACAGCCTGGTAATCGTTACGTCGATACGCCCGCAATACGTAGCGACCGTCGCGTGTGATGCTATAATTGGCCGATACGTTGTCAAATACCTGATTCTGACTAGGTGTGGCGGCACTGGCCGCGTTGTCGAGTACAAAGTTTTTACCCACCGAAACCGTCACGCGGCCCGCCAGAAAACTACGCGATATGCCTACGTTCAGGTCGGTACGGGAACCGTTGGTAACACCGCCCGTATTGGCGCTGCCCGTTTGCGAAAGCAGGTTAAAATCAACGTCGAAGCCCTTCAGTACGTTAGAAGCCAGTCTACCTAACTGGTCAGAAATAAGTTTGCTTACACTGCTACGTGCGATGTTTTCAGCCTGTGTATTAAGCCCGCCATTGCCCGACCCAGAAAAGAAATCTGACGAATTCTCCGGCAAAAACCGGCCCAGCACCAGCAAAGCAAACACCTGTTTGTTCATCAGCGACTGATCCTGACGCAGCGTTCGGAGCTTACTATCGATGTTGCTTCCCAGCGCACTCGACTGAGCGGCATTACTTTCTTCTTCGGGCAACCGAATGTCAAAGCTCAGTTTGGGTGCCGATAAATTGTCGGAAATCGTAAGTAATACCTCGAATGGTAATTTACGTTTGGCGGCTCCTGCATCCACACTAGTCGATTCGTTGCCAATCAAATCGCCGGGCGAGGTCGACACTTTGTAAATCGCCGTCATATTGATGTCGGCCTTTAGCGGGTCGCCGGTGAAATTGATATAGCCGCCTTTCTGTAACTGGAACTGCCGTTTCAATACCTGATACGTCATCGAATATTCACCTTCCGTTACGTCATAACGGCCCAGCACCGTCATCTGACCCGCTGCATTGATGCCCACATTAAGTCGGGCGTTGCCCCGCGCCCGTAGGTAATCGCCGTTGAGCTCATCGACCACAATGGTCAATTCTGACTTTTCATCGGCTTCCAGATCAAGTGAGATGGTTGAGTTACTTAACTCATCAAATGCCAATCGAGTCGTTTTAGTCGTATCGCTTTTGGGACGGTATAGGTACTTGCGGAGAGCCAGCGAATCGCTGTGGTTTATAAACGTAACAATGCCATTGGCTTCGTTCACATTGACCGATTCGTCGGGTAGCACCATCGAAATTTTACTACCATCCTCCAGACGTACCGTACCGTTTATCGACGCGTTGGACCCTGTTCCCTTAATCCGTAAATCGGCGCTGATAGCTGCTTGTCCATACGCGTAATCGTTGTCTTTACGAGCGGCATTTAGCACCTGAAAATCGGCCGCTTTTACGCGAAGGTTGTAGGCTACGTCGGGTAAATTACGTAGCACGACGGTGCCATCCGTTGTGAGGGTACGGCCCAACGTATCGCGCACGTTGAAATCATTCAGCGTAATGGTTTGCCCCGCGAAAGCCAGTTTTTCCTGGTCGATGCGATACGTAGCGTTGAGTTGTCTGATGTTGAACGCTACCGAATCGAACGCTACACTGCCGTCGATTTTTGGATTATCGGTTGACCCGGCCACGGTGAAACCACCAACGAGTTTGCCCTTCGCCTGACGCAGCTCACCGAAACTAAACGCTTCGATGGTTCGGGCATCCAGCCGGTTCAATTTGATGGCCAGATCGAGGGCTTCTTTAGCATTTTCGGGGTTGTAAAATCCTGTAACCGTAGCATCGTTAAACGGCCCAATCAGCGTTGTGTTGACGTTGATACGACCATCCGAGGTATTGTTGAATCGGGCGGTCAGGTTGCCGATGGGCTTAGCCATCACCTGTAAACTATCGACGTAAACAGACCCGGTAAACGCCATATTATTATCCTCACCCATGTAGTCCCGAACGATGATCGTTCCATTGAGTTCGCCATCGGCCAGCGTAGTGTCCTGGTTGGCGAGTCGGGCCATACTTGCTATGTCGAGGGCGCGGGCGGTTACGCGGATGGGTGCATTTGGGTATTGTTCTGTACTACTTATTTCGAGCGATTGCTGTTGCTGCTCCAGATGCAGTCGGTTAATCAGGACACCATCTTTTCCGTACTGCGCAAAGCCGCTGGTATCGGTCTGCCAGCGTTGATAGTTGGTAAGCAGACCATTACGTGCAAACTGGAATCGGTAACTGGAATCGACAATGCTGAGCTTACCCGAAATTCCGTGCAAATCCTGATTGACCGAATCTTTGTTGACCAGGGCAAACCTGAACTGGTTGTTGGCGGCTGTCCCATTCAGATTCGTTTGCCGGATAGTCATCCCATCGTAAAGAACGCCGTCGATACGTCCATTCACAACTAACTGATTACCAACACCACGTAGCAGAAAACTACTTCCCTGCAACGTAGTGGTATCATACACGACCACGCCCGTACGGAACGTAGCAGATAACGTAGTATCGCGCGCATTGTCCAGATAGGCATCCAGACGTACCGTATCCAGCTTGGTAAGACCGGGAACGAACCCTAGCAGCAGTGGATTCTGATAGGCTTTCATATTCATCGTGAACGCGTGCGGGGGCGGAATCGCCTTGTATTTCAGATCAGGCAGGGCAATATATCGACCGATTTCTCCCGCAATGATGTCATAAAGCTGTGCGTACTCGAACTGCCCGTTGAGGTTAACCTGCGCACCCGGTACCTGCGCCGTCACCGACTTTGTATTGCCATCAGCACCCAGTTGGGCATAAAGCGAGTCGATGGGGTAACTTTTGCCATCTAAACTTAACGTAGCATCATTAACCGAAACCGTACCAACAGGTTTGGCTGGATCGGTCGAGGCCATGTCCATGATGATACGTCCCTTGATCGAAAGTGGGTCGTCATAAAGCTTGAGTTTTTGCAGATCGAGTTCATTCAGAACCGTCTGGCCTTTCACGCTTGGGAATTCACCCTTCAGTCCAACCTGCGCATCGATGTCGACGTTGGCATTCGGGTCTTTAAGTGCGCCCTTAATATCCAGATTCCCACTCGCCAGTTTACCTTTTGCATCGAGATTCTGATAGCGATACCCATTCAATTCGGCTGATTTAATCGCCAGATCGAAATCAGTTGTCAACGTATTGACGTCGATGCCGCGCCCATTGACAGTAGCCCGGCCCGTTACCTTACCAATCGTTCCGGTCTGTTTCAGCCATTTGCCCGCGTCGAAATCGGTCAGATTTAGCGTGCCTTTGTAGGTCTCATTTTTGCCCGCCACAAAACCCGCCAATCGACCGTCGAAAGCGGCTGAACCCCAAACGGTATTAATTTTTGCATCCAGAATCAGGTCGTTCAATTGACCTTGTATTTTACCAGTAAGTTTTAAGCCGGGTGGTAAATCAATCGTTGACGGAATTGAACCTTTGGGTGCCAGTTTATTAATATCAGCTAACGTAGTGCTAACTTCCCGGACGTTCATGTTTACACCAAGCCGATTGGGGTCTGTTACGTTCGTCAGTTGCCCACTCGCACGTAGTTTGGTGCCCGACAACATATCGAATTCGAGCACAGGCAAATTCAGCGCGGCCAACGTACCACTCGCCTGTGCATTTGCCTTGAACACACCGCCACGATTTCCCGCAAACGGTGGTGTATCGGCCAGATCCGGGGCCAGTTGCAATACGTCATTGACCGACAAACGACTTTGCTTCAAATTCACCCGAACGGCGACACGTTTAGCAAATCGCGGATTGCTCAACTGCGCCAGCGAATCGTAACGTAGCACCATTTGGTCGCGGAGCAACGTAGTGGGCGTCTGGATATAGAGTTTGGTGAGCGTGGTGGTTGTATCGGTATACAGCAAATTGCTCTCGAATTTCTGAAGCACAAACCCGCTCGTAGCGCGGAATCGACCGTTACGTAGCTGACCACTGATACGTTGACCGCGTTTGCCTAAATCCTGATAAACCAGAAACTTACCGTCGATGCCCAGATTGCGCAGGTCGAGATGACCATAATCGAGTCCCTGTTTCTGGCGCGGGGCCGTTTCATCATCAAATTGAATGCGGTTATTGGCAAATCGCACGTTGGTAAGCCGTGCCTGCCAACCGGGGGACGTAGTAGTTGTCGACGGCGGTGGTTCGGGCGAGGCTGCTTTTTTGGCTGGTCGAATTAACGTAGCGGCAATATCGCCGTCGGTCAACTCCAGCGTTTTAAGGCCAATTTTCGATCCCTCCAGGTAAAAATAATCGGATTCCATCGCGAGTCGATTCACCGCTCCTTTCGTCCGGAAATCGGCCGTTTCGACGCGAACGTCCCATTTCGTGTTGTTGAGTTGCCACTTACCCAGTGCCAGATTCAACGTATCGCCCGGTTTGGAAGGCGCTCCGGGTGGCGTTGGCAGACCTTCATACAAGCGTGTGAATACGTTCAGCCCATTACCAGTTACGTCTGATAAATGGTATTTCGACGTATTGACGTCCATATCGCTGAATTTGGCGTTCAGGCTGTCGAGGACAGCATTTACGTCGGCGCCTGCTACGTCGTCTTTGTATCGGATACGTACATCGCGCAGGGCAATTCCCGTGAGGTTGATTTTCATCGGTGTCGACACTGTATCAGACGGTTCGGGTGCCGTACCTGTATCGAAGGCATCGAGAATGTATTGAAAATTGAAGGCAGTGTCAGGCAATGTGCGGGTAATGTTCACACGGACGCGCTCCAGTTCAATCTGGTTCAGGGCAATGCGGTTATTGAGCAAACCCCACATATCGAGGTCAACGCGCATTCGGCCTCCGTCGAGCAACGTATCGCCTTTGGGCGTTTTAAAAAATACGTCTTCCAGCTCAATCCAGTCAGGAATGGAATAGCTGATACGTCCAATGTGAAAAGGCGACTGAAGCCGTTTTGCCAGGTACGAGTTTACCTGCTTCGTGACGAATTGCTCACCCCAGGGAGTCGTGGCGATGAGCACAACGAACCCGGCGACGAGCAGCACGAGGGCTATAATTCCCAGCAGAATACGAACAAGTATTTTTGCCACAGGCAGTATTAATTAATGAATAATGGTTAATGAATAATAGATGGCTCAGAACAGTATTCATTAACCATTATTCATTGCGCATTACCCATGTTATTACGTTCATAACGCGTTGGCGAAGTATTATGTTACGAGCCTTTTTTAAAGCTATTAAATGTCCATAATAATCACGCCTTCATTCTATTCAGTCGTTTTGCTGCTCATGAAGTCAGACGAACGCTATGTACATACGTAACAGAATGAATACGCCAATGTTGGCGTGGATGTGGCAGAAATGACTGAAAACACCCGTAACCGACCATAAAAACAGCTAACCTTTTGTCCGGATTAGGGTTCTTTCGTAAAGAATTGTTGCAGACCCGGTCGCTAGCGGGTAATTTTGGGCTTCTTAGTTCTATTCAACGGATGAGTGATCTCTTAACAGCTGAATCGATTATCAGCTTACTGACCCTGACGTTTCTGGAAATCGTTCTGGGTATTGATAACATCATTTTCATTTCCATTGCTGCCAACAAGCTGGATCGTAAAGATCAGCCAAAAGCCCGCAATATTGGTCTGATTCTGGCGATGGCCTTCCGACTTATCCTCCTTATGGGCATTTCGGTTGTTATATCGCTTAGTAAGCCATTTACGCACATCGATGCGGGCTGGTTTAAAGCTGCTTTTACGGGTCAAAGCCTCATTCTGTTTGGTGGTGGAATTTTCCTCCTATACAAAGCTACGTCCGAGATTCACCATAAGCTGGAAGGCAGCGACCATGAGGAAACGGCAGGCGGCTCGAAATCCAAAACGACCATTTCGAGTGTAATCACTCAGATTGCGATCACCAACATCGTTTTCTCGATTGACTCTATTCTGACGGCCATTGGACTGACGCAGAACGTAACAATCATGATGATCGCTGTTATTTTGTCTGTCCTGATTATGATGTTCTTTGCCGGACCCGTCGGTAGGTTTGTGAACGAGCACCCAACAATTCAGATGCTGGGACTGGCCTTTCTGATTATGATTGGCTTCATGCTGGTAGCCGAAGGGGCTCACCTGTCTGAAGTAATCATTTTCGATCAGGAAGTCGGTTCGGTGCCCAAAGGCTATCTGTATTTCGCCATTGCATTCTCGCTCTTGGTTGAGTTTCTCAATATTCGACTTCGTAAAAAACAGAAACCGATTCAATTGCACAATTATGGAGGGCAGCCCCAGCAAGACGGAATTGTTTAGTTTTGCAGGCGATAAGTCAATAGTCATTAATCAACAAGACACGTATCAACTGAAAACTAACGACTATTGATTAACGACTGACGACTCTTACTTCACTACCTTGTCTCTTACCGAACAATTACTAGACATTCTAAGCAGCCTCGGCGGTTTTGGCCCTGAGATCTGGTTAGCTGTGTCGTTTTGCGTGGTGCTGCTGATTGAACTGCTTGGCTTACAACGTAGTAAGGCAACGGTACGTCGGCTGTTGGCGGTGTTGAGCGTAGTAGCTGTGCTGGTGGCTGGACTTTGGGCGGCATTGATGCCGGTACGTGGATTCTTGTTCATGCATCTGCTTTTTGTCGATAACCAGGCCATTTTTGTGCAGGTCGTGATTGCGCTCGGCGCCGGATTTGTCTTACTTTATGAAGCCTTCACTACGTCTGATTCTGACGTAGTATTACGTTCAAACTCAGCCGAAAGACCAAACCTTCCACTGGAATGGTACTCGCTGTTGATTGCGATGACGCTGGGCCTGTTTCTGATGGCCGTATCAGTTAATCTGCTTAGTATTTACCTAAGTATCGAACTGGTGTCCATCTGCTCCTACCTGCTTACTGCGCTGGTTGGTGATCGGAAAGCGTCGGAAGGGGGCATTAAATACCTACTATTTGGGGCGATCAGTTCGGCCATTATGCTTTATGGGATGTCGTTGCTCTACGGCATGACCGGCACCCTCGATTTAACTGCCGACGTGTTCGGAACCGAACTGGCTCAGCAGGATGCGCCCGTTGTAGCCGTCGCAATGTTGCTGACCAGCGCGGGTTTGCTGTTCAAACTTGCGGGTGTGCCGTTTCACATCTGGACACCCGATGCCTACGAAGCGGCTCCGGTTCCGGTGGCGGCTTTCTTTTCAGTGGGGCCTAAGATCGCGGGTGTTTTAGTGCTGATGCGGGTTGTAACGAGCCTGCCCCTCGAAGCGCCTGGAGGTACCACGGCAGTAGTCTTGCAAACGCCCCTTGCCGTACTGGCGCTGGCTGGTATTCTGATTGGAAATTTGTCGGCCCTGCGCCAAACCGATGCTAAGCGGCTGCTGGCTTATTCGACCATTGCACACGCTGGTTTTCTGCTGGTTGGCGTTGTGGCTCTGAATGAGGCTGGTTTCGAAGCTACGCTGTTTTATGCCGGTACGTATCTGTTTATATCACTGGCGGCCTTTTTCCTGGTCGATCTGCTGGCACGTAGCAACAATAGCGATCTGACTATCAGTAGTTTTGCCGGACTTGCTCCAAAACAACCATTGCTTTCGGTGGCGCTTTTGGTAGTGATGCTGGCATTGACAGGTTTGCCGCCGACGGTTGGATTTACGGCCAAATTGCTGTCGTTTTCGGCTCTTTACGAGGCTTATCAGCAATCGGGTGATTCCTGGTTGCTGGCCTTGTTTGTGCTGGGTCTGCTGAATGCGCTGATTTCGTTGGTGTATTACCTGAAAATTCCATTCCTACTCTTCTTTCGGCCTGCTGATACGTCTTCAGAATCAGATAGTTTAGTGCCAATGTCAAAAGCTGCTGTCTGGCTAACGGTTGGTGTTACGTTGCCGGTAATTATCCTGTTCCTGAAACCGGATTTGGTGCTACGTTGGCTGGCCAATCAATAAACGGCTTTCTCCAATAGATCAGGTTTTTGTTTCTTTGTACCGAAAACATCCTGAAAGTGCCCCTATGAATCCAGTGCTGGATATGTCTATTGATGAGCTATTCGACCAGTTCGATAACCTCTGCGTGCTGATTATTGGCGACGTAATGCTTGATTCCTACGTGTGGGGTCATGTCGAGCGTATCTCGCCCGAAGCACCCGTGCCGGTAGTGACGGTCGACCGGCGCGAGCTGCGGTTGGGTGGGGCTGGTAACGTATTACTGAACGTACAGGCATTGGGCGCCGAAGCTATTATTTGTTCAGTAATTGGTACAGATCAGGCGGGCAATCAACTCGAACAACAACTTGACGAGCGAGGACTGAACAGTTCCGGTCTGATACGTAGCCAAACCCGAACTACAACCATCAAGGAACGTATCATTGCCGGTTCGCAGCAAGTAGTACGTGTTGATACAGAATCAGATAAATATATCACTGCCGACGAACGTGAGTTATTGATTGCCAAAGCCAAAGAACTGATACCGAGTTGTCACGTAGTGATTTTCGAGGATTACGATAAAGGCGTACTGAGTAAAGAAGCCATTGCCGACATTATCGATTTTGCCAATGAAAAGGGCGTTCCAACGGTAGTCGATCCTAAAAAACGGAATTTCCTTTCTTATCAGAATGCGACTTTGTTTAAGCCGAACTTAAAAGAACTAAGAGAAGGCTTAAAAGTGGATTTCGATGTGGATAACCCTATTGAGTTGGGTAACGTAGTACGTCAGTTGACGCAAACACTGAATCTGAAAGGAGCACTCATTACGTTGTCGGAGCGGGGCGCGTTCATTGATTACAATGGCGAAACGCAGAAACTGCCCGCACACATCCGCCAGATTGCCGACGTATCGGGCGCTGGCGATACCGTTATCAGCATTGCCGCCTGCTGTGTGGCGCTGAAACAATCGCCGAATATTATTGCTGGTTTATCGAATTTGGGTGGAGGGCTCGTTTGTGAATCCGTTGGCGTCGTTCCGATTGACAAGAAACAACTAAAGGAAGAAGCCAAAGAGCATTTTGGATAAATTAACTCATTGTTGACAAAATCAACAAATTGTTTTCATGTGTTTTAATAAGTTTGCTGAACGTATCAAACTGTTAAAACAATTATGAAAACATTCTTTTCAATTCTCTTCGTCAATATTTTAATAACTACTTCAGTATCGGCTCAGGTTGCACCAACGCGGGAAATTGGTCTGCGAATGAGCAATTTCAATAGTATTGGCATGGTTTACAAAAAACAGATGCGGGAAAATACGTTCCGCCGGTATCGACTTGCTTTTGGAAATCTGAGTGCCAATTTCGATCAAAACACGTCTTTGTTTAGCCTTTCTGCTGGAGGGGCTATCGGTAAAGAAAAACGCCGATCTGTTAATGATAAACTTCAATTCATTTATGGCACAGAATTGATTGCCAGCGTAACCCTTTATTCTGGTGTCAATGGTCCGGTGACCATCGATACTGGCAACGGTGGTAGTACTACCATCACGGGATCGAATAGATTTTTGGCGTCGCCTTCTATCGGTATTGGGTTTGTGCTGGGGGCTCAATACAACTTCAACCCTAGATGGTATCTGAGTGCCGAACTGATTCCCTCCATAATAGCCACTGGTACGTTCGCTAATGGAAATTCTATTTACTCGATAAATGCGGGTTTCAATTCGGGAAGCGCGGGCGTTACGGGTGCGTATCGGTTTTAAGCCAATTAGTTAACGTAGCACCATTTTCTGGAGTTTTTTTGTCATGCTGAGGAACGAAGCATGACAAAAAAACTCCAGAAAATGGTGCTACGTTTGGTTAATAGCATACTGATGATTAACATATTGGCTTAACAAACAGAAGTAGTACGTTCTAAACGTTTACTTTGTCAGTAAAAATAGACGTATGCGGCAACGGTTGGTTTCTTTGTTGGTTTTTCTGGCTATTATCTGGAATAGCCATGCTCAACAACCAACTTTGACGTTTGAACACCTGACTACCAAAGAAGGGTTGCCATCGAACGATGTCTGGTGCATCACAAAAGATAAGGAAGGTTTCCTGTGGATAGGTACAGGACGTAGCGTTTGTCGCTATGATGGCTATTCGTTCTATACGCCTGATAATCAGAAATTAGGATACAGTTCTGGCGTCTCCGTTGATTCGTCGGGAACCATCTACACCTCTATTGCAACGAAGGGTTTGTGGGAAATTGATCCCAAAACGCTGACGGCCCGAACGGTTCTCTACAATAATTATCAGGACACTGACCAAAGCAACGATATGCACGATCGGGCTTTCGTGGATTCGTATGGTCAAATCTGGGTGTGCGATTATACATCGGTGAAACGCTATGATAAGACCCATAAAAAGCTAAAGTTTTATTCGCTTTCGGCCAGGCACACCAGGCAAGAAGACGCTTCGTTTTTTGAAGATCGTCAGCGTAGGCTCTGGATTATTTCGGAAATAGGATTATACCAGTACGACCGTAAGCGTGATAAACTCATCTGTTTGCTGGGGCACGAAGCCAGTCAGCTCACGAACCAAAAGTCAGTTCGACTTGAGATGGCCTTTGAAGATTCATCGGGAAACATCTGGATGGGGGCGTACGATAGAGGTTTGGTTTGCTTTTCGCCCGCGAACGGAACATTTAGGTTTCTGACGAAAGAGTTTGTTAACCAGAATGTAATTTGTGGACAGGAATCTGTGGACGCAAATGGGCAAAAACTATTTTTTGTCGGAACTGAAAAAGGGCTTAGTGTTTATTATCCAGACCGGGATGAAGTATATCACCTGCCTGAATTCTACCGAAAAGGGATTCACGTTAAAACGATGTATGATGATCGGGCCAATGGAATACTCTGGATCGGTACGCGTAAAGGCCTGTTTAAATACCGCTATCGCAACCCCGGAATTCACACCATTGATATACCGGCCAAGATCGCTCAAGCGCAGGTGGACGTAACGAGCTTCCTGCCCATGCCTGACAAAGGCTATCTACTGGGCTTATCGAACTCAGGGGCATTGGCCTGGCAACCGAAAACGAATCAGTTTCGCTTGTGGCGCTACCCGGTTAATAGCTATACATTTCAACTGCGCTGGATTCAGGGAAAGCCCGTAGCTTTTACTGATAAGGGCATGTTTGTAGGAAATCCGACCACTGGTACGTTCTCAACTGCGGACGTAGCGCCCCATCTGTTTACTTCCACCGAGTTTAGAGATGGTTTGCTCGACCGAAAAGGGCGGCTTTGGATTGCCAATCTTACAGAAGGTTTGAAGGTAATTGATCCTAAAACGGGCGTCGAACACAAAATATGGGCCGAATCGGAGCATCGACTGCTTATTCAAAATAATTACGTTAAGACGATTTGCGAGGCTGAAGACGGAAAAATCTGGATAGCCACCTGCCCCAAAGGCCTTTACTACGTAGATGAGCAGGCTGGTTCGGGGAAGGGTAAATTTGTTGATATCAGAACGCTGCCGGTTAATAAGGGTAAGAGTTTGGGAGGGCTTTGTCTCAACGCATTGCAGCGAGGTACCAATGGATCAGTACTGGTAGCCAGCTGGGGGGGAGTCAATAAAGTTGCGTCGAACGGGCAGATTCTAACTTCTTTCGATTATCAACGTGATGAACTAAATGATACGTATTGCACCAATGTTTGTGAGGATAATTTTGGCAATCTTTGGTTTAGTACGAGCGAAGGAATTCATATTGCAAATATAAAAACGCGAAAAATTAAGCATCTGACCACTATTGAAGGATTGAACAGCAATGCACCAACTGGGTTTTTCAAAAATGGAGCCAGTGAGTTGCTGCTAGGCTATTTGAATACGGTTAATAAGCTGGATATTAATGCATTGATTCACACGCAGTTTATTCCCCAAATTGCGCTGAGTTCGGTAGATGTAAGAGGGAAACGGCTTCATCACGACACTAGTAAGGAGATTGTTCTGCAACCCGACGAGAATTCGATTACACTGAATTTCTCGACATTGAATTTTGAACCTGCCTCTAAAAACGTATATAGCTATCAGTTAGAAGGTTATGAACCGGGCTGGGTTGATATTGGCAACCAGCATACGGTATCGTTTACAAATTTGCCGGGTCGATCCTATACGCTACGTGTCAGGAGCAGTGATAGTTTCGGATTAACGACGGATAAACCACTGGCTATTCGGTTGACCGTGGAACCGTATTTTACGGACACCTGGTTTTTCAAAATTCTGATTGGGATTTTCATTGGCGGCCTGATTGTGCTGCTAATGCGCTGGCGGTTCAATACGTTGGCCGAACGAAATCAATTGGACCTTCAGATTGCCGAATGGCGGCTGAAAGCATTACAGTCGCAGATGAATCCGCACTTTTTGTTTAACTCGCTCAATTCGGTACAGAATTATTTGCTGACTAACCGAGGGATTGAAGGCGCCAAGTATCTGTCGAAATTTTCGAAGCTGGTACGTCGAATCATGGAGAATTCGAATCACCAGTATCTTTCGTTTGAACAGATTATTGAAACGCTGAAAATGTACGTTGAGATCGAATCGTTTCGCTTCAACCACGAGTTCAGCTATAGCTTCGACATTGAAGATAACGAGCAGTTACTGGATGCCATGCTGCCGCCGATGCTGTTGCAGCCCTACGTCGAAAATGCCATCTGGCACGGCCTGATGCCGAAAGAAGGAAAAAAGATACTGACTGTAACGGCCCGAATTCAGCAGAGCCATATTGTGTGTGTCATTGAGGACAATGGCGTCGGGCGAACGTTTGCACCCCGCGTCGAAGGTCATATTTCACGAGGTCAGGAAATGACCCGAGGTATTTTCGAATCACTTCGCCGAAAAGACAGCAAGGCAAAATTGGAAATTGTCGATTTGTTCGACGCTGATAATCAGTCGGCTGGTACGCGGGTAATTATGACCATTCCCCTTGCGCAGACGTAGCTTTTTTGTCATACTACTTTTGTCATGCTGACCGGGCCGCCGGAGCGGGACCGAAGCATCTCAAGGCAACTGAACAAACGAGTTAGGATGCCTTAAGATGCTTCGGTCCCGCTCCGGCGGCCCGGTCAGCATGACAAAAAATCAAGCCGCTCCTAACTCCTTCACGGCATCCACAAAACATTTCGCTTTATCCGGATCAGTATCGGGATAAATACCGTGGCCCAGATTGGCAATATAATGCTGGTGGCCAAACCCATCGAGCATACGCTTCACTTCGGTGCGAATTTGTGCGAAATCGGCATAAAGCACACAAGGGTCCAGATTACCCTGCAAAACCCGGTTTGGAATGAGTTGACGTGACTCGTGCGGGTCCATGTTCCAGTCCAGCCCCACTACGTCGCAACTAAGCTGACCGATATCTTGCCGGGCAAAGAAAGCTCCTTTGGCAAAAACCGTAACTGGTACGTTGCGGTCCGGCGGTCCGGCTATCAAATCGCAGATTTGTTTGATGTAGGGCAGTGAGAACGTAGTATACTGCTCAGGCGAGAGAATGCCCGCCCAGGAATCGAAAATCTGAATCAAATCGGCCCCGGCGCGTATCTGTGCTTGTAGGTATGCAATCGTGCTATCGGTAATCTGCTGAAGCAGCGCATGGGCAAAATCGGGATCGGTATAAAGTAGTTTTTTCGCAACTGAAAACGTTTTAGAGCCTTTTCCTTCGGTCATGTAACAGAAAATGGTGAAGGGCGCTCCTGCAAAACCAATTAACGGTACGCGATTGTTCAACTCTTTTTTAGTGAGTTTGATAGCGTCTAATACGTACCCAAGATCACTCTCGGCATCGGCTACCCGCAGGCGGCTCAACTCGCTCATGCTACGTACCGTTTGCGGGAAAACCGGGCCACGACTTTCAATCATTTCGTAGGGAAGGCCCATCGCTTCGGGCACCACCAGAATATCGGAGAAAATAATGGCAGCATCTACGTCGAAAGCGTCTACCGGCTGAATCGTCACTTCGGCAGCGAGTTCGGGAGTTTTCGCTAACGTAATGAAACTGCCAGCCTGCTCACGAACGGCCCGGTATTGAGGTAATACTCGGCCGGCTTGCCGCATCATCCAGACCGGTACACGTTCGGTCAATTCGCCCCGCGCAGTGCGGAGCAGCAAATCATTTTGTAAAGTCATGGTGCAAAGATAAACCGGGATTCAGCAGATTTAAGGATTGACTGGATTTTGCTTAGAGAGAAGCAGATTGGCTAAGATTTCTCAAATTTGCCAAAATTATACAATCGAATGCCGTCTCTTTTCATCGACGCCGAACGTCTGCGCGACCTCAATAGTGGTTTAGGACAAGTGTGTCTGCATCTAGGGCACGAGTTGGTACGTCAGTGTTCGCCTTCCTGGCGACTAACTTTTCTGGTACCCAAAGGCAAGATGGGTATTTTCGGCGATACGGTCGAGTACATCGAAGCGTCCTGGCCAAGGAAAATCTGGATTCCGGGGCAGTACGATGTCTGGCATTGTCTGCATCAGGATTCCGCCTATTTACCTTCCAGTCGGTCAACGAGACTGATATTAACGGTTTACGACCTGAACTTTCTGGAACGTACTGATTATTCGACCGCCAAGAAAAATAGGCGACTGGCGAAACTTCAGCGTAAAATCGACCGCGCTACGTTGCTGACGGCTGGCTCTGCCTATACTGCTTCCGTTATGCGGGAACATTTGCATATTCCAGCCGCTAAACCGTTGAACGTAGTGTACACAGGCGTAGCGGTCAATCCGGAAAACGCGCCAACAGAATTGCCCGGGAACCAACCGTTCGACGTATCATTTACGGACGTACCGTTTTTTCTGTTCGTTGGGGTCATCCATCCCAAAAAGAATGTACATACGCTGCTTCCTCTACTTGAAGCTTTCCCCGATTATCGGCTGGTGCTGGCTGGCCCCGATCGGCATCCATACGCACAGCACATCCGTGAGCAGGCTCAGCAACTAGGAATTGCCGACCGACTCATAATGCCCGGCCCGGTTGATGAATCAACGAAATTATGGCTCTACGCCAATTGCGAAGCATTTTTATTCCCTTCTCTGGCCGAGGGTTTTGGTCTGCCAGTTGCCGAAGCGATGACATTTGGCAAGCCTGTTTTCATTTCCCGGCTGACAAGTTTGCCCGAAGTAGGCGGAAAGGAAGCGTATTATTTTGAGGATTTTGAACCCGAAAATATGGCCCGGACGCTCGATGAAGGCTTACGTGATTTTGCGCAGAATCCACTACGTCAGGACCGACTACGCCGGCGGGCTAACGGGTTTTCGTGGCCAGCGATTGCTGCCGACTATTGGAAATTGTATGAAGAACTGGGCCGAACGTAGTAGCGCTACGTAACGCGGATCGTCTGTTTTACTGGAAAACAAAACAGGCCACAACTTAATCTAAGTTGTGGCCTGTTTTATAAAATTTGCTACGTAGTAACTAACTATTAAGCATTCGCCAACGCTTCGGCACCCCCCACGATTTCGAGAATTTCGGTCGTGATGGCGGCCTGACGTGTCCGGTTGTAGACCAGACGAAGCTCTTTTAGTAATTCACCCGCATTTTCAGTCGCTTTGTCCATAGCCGTCATCCGGGCGCCATGTTCGGCAGCGTTGGAATCCAGAACGGCTTTGTAAAGCTGAATCTTGATCGTTTTCGGAATCAGCTCCGTTACGATTTCTTCTTCCGATGGTTCGAATATGTAATTGATCGAGCTGGATGAACCGGCTGTTTCGGTAGCTACGATAGGAAGCATTTGCTCCGTCCGAATAATCTGCACGGCAGCGTTACGGAACTCGTTATAGATGACTTCTACTACGTCGTAACGGCCTTCAGCAAAACCAGCCATCGCTTCTTCGGCAGCCGCACGAACATTAGCGAAACTCAGCGAACTGAACGTATCAACGTGCGTCGTATTGACCTTCATGCCGCGACGTGCAAAAGCTTCAGCACCTTTTTTGCCGATAGCCATAATTTCTACGTTGCCCGAACGAGCCTGCGACGCATATTTTTCGTCAATCAGCGCCAACGCTCCTTTTACGGCGTTTGAGTTAAAGGCACCGCACAAACCCCGGTCTGACGTAACAACAATCAGCAACACCCGATCAACTGTCCGAGCCTGCTTATAAGGGCTTTCCGACGCCGTTTCGGCTCCCGCCGATACAGTACCGAGCATTTGGCTCAGCTTCTGAGCATAAGGGCGTAACTGCGTTATGTTTTCCTGCGCCCGACGCAGTTTTGCCGCCGACACCATTTTCATGGCTTTGGTAATCTGCTGTGTCGAGTTGATCGATGCGATACGGGCGCGTACTTCTTTAAGAGAGGCCATAGTGGTCGACAGTCGATAGTCATTTGTCAATAGGCGCTAGTTTTCTACTGACGGCTATCGACTAATGACTATTGACTAAATGTTAATAATTCGCAGACAAATCAGCGGCTACTTTCTTCAACGTAGCGGTACCCTCGTCCGTCAATTTTCCGGCGCGAAGTTCGTCCAGTACGTTCGGATGCTGAGCGCTCAACACCATTCCAAACTCGCTTTCGAACGCTTTTACTTTGTTGACAGGCACTTTATCGAGCAGACCATTCGTCGATGCGTAGATGATAGCCACCTGCTGTTCTACAGCTACTGGAGCGTATTGAGGCTGTTTCAGCATCTCCTGGTTCCGACGACCGCGTTCGATGGTCAGTTTGGTTGACGCATCGAGGTCAGAGCCGAATTTCGCGAAAGCCTCCAGTTCACGGAACTGCGCCTGGTCGAGTTTTAACGTACCAGCCACTTTCTTCATCGACTTGATCTGAGCGTTACCACCTACGCGCGATACCGAGATACCTACGTTGATAGCTGGCCGGATACCCGAGTTGAACAGGTTCGATTCCAGGAAGATCTGTCCGTCCGTAATCGAGATTACGTTGGTCGGAATATAAGCCGATACGTCACCAGCTTGTGTTTCAATGATTGGAAGCGCCGTCAGCGAACCACCGCCTTTCACTTTGTCCTGCAACGAAGGTGGCAGGTCATTCATGTTTTTGGCGATGTCGTCGTTCTGGTTAATCTTGGCGGCCCGTTCCAGCAAACGGCTGTGGAGGTAGAAAACGTCTCCTGGATACGCTTCACGGCCCGGTGGGCGACGTAGCAGCAGCGATACTTCGCGGTACGCAACGGCCTGTTTCGACAAATCGTCATAAACAACCAGTGCCGGACGGCCCGTATCACGGAAGAATTCACCAATAGCGGCACCCGTAAACGGCGCAAAGAACTGCATCGGCGAAGGATCGGAAGCGCCAGCGGATACAATTACTGTGTAGTCCATGGCACCGGCTTTGCGCAGTGTTTGCTCCACCTGCTTCACCGTAGACGATTTCTGACCGCACGCTACGTAGATACAGAATACCGGCTGGCCTTTGTCGTAAAATTCTTTTTGGTTGATGATGGTATCGATGGCTACGGCGGTTTTACCCGTCTGCCGGTCACCAATAATTAACTCCCGCTGACCCCGGCCGATGGGAATCATAGCATCGATAGCCTTGATACCGGTTTGAAGCGGCTCGTTTACAGGTTGCCGGAAAATTACGCCCGGCGCTTTCCGTTCCAGCGGCATCGGAAATACGTCACCCTGAATAGGGCCCATTCCATCAATTGGCTGACCGAGGGTGTTTACAACGCGTCCCAGAATGCCGTCGCCTACGTTCACATAGGCAATCTGATTGGTACGTTTAACCGTGTCGCCTTCTTTAATTTCTGAATAATCGCCGAGCAATACTGCTCCAACGTTATCTTCTTCGAGGTTCAGGGCCATTGCCTGAAGCCCATTGTCGAACGACAGCAATTCGCCGGCCTGCACTTTGGAGAGGCCGTAGATACGCGCTACGCCATCGCCGATTTGCAGCACCGTACCGACTTCTTCGAGTTCAGCTTCGGTTTGTGTTCCGGCCAGTTGCTGGCGCAGAATGGCTGATATCTCGTCGGGTCTTACGGAGTCCATATATGAGAGGGATATTTAGTTTGATTTTTCGGCCGCAAAGGTACAATTAAAATTTCATAAAAATGCGACGAAATGAAGAAATAACGGCTGAATGTTAGACTTTTCCGGTATATAACCCGGATTTGTTCGACCATTAAGCCTGCCCGTCGAACCGTTTATCCAAAATCGCCGTACATTAGGCTGTCAAAATTGTCATTAGCCAAATTTTCAGCTACTTTTAGTAGATGGATGTCGTTTAAAATCATGACTTTGGGGAAGACGGGTTTTTTTTCGAAACCGTTCTATAAATAAACTTTTATCCTATTCGTTCATGTTTTAGGAATAGTATGGTTCTGTAAGTTCACACGTTTAATTTTTCGCATGAAGTTTAATCAATGGATGCTGGCCGGGATGGTTTCAGCCGTTTTTATGGCCGGTTCTGCGGCTGCACAAGGGAAAAAACCTGCCGTTTCAAAACCAAAATCAGCGGCCCGTCCGACTGCTACAGCAAAACCGAGTACGTCGGCTTCAAGTCTGGCATCTACTCAGGATTCGATCAGTTATAGCATTGGCCTGTTTATGGCCCAGAACCTGAAACAACAGGGTTTGGCTGACGTTAATACTACGTTGCTGTCGCAGGCGCTAAACGATGTGCTGAAAGGCAATGATACACGGCTGACAATGGCCCAGGCTGGGCAACTTATGAACAACGTTATGCAGAAGAAGGCTGCTGTTCAACAAGCTGAAATGTTGAAAGCTTCGGCTGAGAACAAAAAGGCAGGAACAGCTTTTCTGACTGAGAATAAAGCCAAGCCCGGCGTAGTCACTACGTCCAGCGGATTGCAGTACTCTGTTGAAAAAGAAGGGACCGGTGCTAAACCAACTGACAAAGATCGGGTTAAAGTACATTATACCGGTCGCACACTCGATGGCCATGTATTCGACAGTTCAGTTGAACGCGGCCAACCCGCCGAATTTGGCGTTACTGAAGTAATCAAAGGCTGGACGGAAGCGCTACAACTGATGCCTGTCGGTTCGAAATGGAAATTGTACATTCCGTCCGACCTGGCTTACGGTGATCGAGGTACCGGTCCCGACATCAAACCCGGCGCTACGTTGGTCTTTGATGTAGAGTTGCTTGATATTGTTAAACAATAACTGAAAGAGTGAAATCGGACCGCCGAAGCGGAGCGAAAGAATGAAAGAGTGAATAGGTAACCAGATCACCACCACTCTTTCGATCTTTCCCCCCTTCGCCATTAATCTGGATCGAATGAAAAAGTATCTGGTAACCCTTTTGCCCGTGCTGATGCTGAGTTTTCAGCCGGATTCGCCCTCAGATGCATCTACGCTGAGACGTGCTTCTAGCCATGTGAGCCGAACGACTTTGCCCACCGACGACCTGAAGCCTACAGTATCGCAGGAACAGGTAGAGACGCTCGTGGCCAAATTGCTGACAACGTATCACTACCGTAAAGTGAGGCTCAACGATTCGCTGTCGTCGGTAGTCTGGGATAATTATCTGAAAGAAGTCGATGGCAACAAGACGTATCTGCTGGCATCGGACGTAGCCGCTTTTGAGAAATACCGTTACCAGATCGATGACGCCCTTATCAATGGCGACCTTTCGGCCGCTTACGAACTTTATAACGTATTCCGGAAACGGTATCAGGAACGTAGTGCTTTTGTTAAAGAGCAACTTAAAAAACCGTTTACGTTTACGACCGACGAGAGTTTTAACACAGATCGCGAAAAAGCACCCTGGCTTACATCGACCGCCGAACAGGACGAGCTCTGGACGAAAGTCCTGAAAAATCAGGCACTAGAGCTACGTCTGGGAAACCGGAAAGACAGCGCTGTAGTGGCCCTAATGAATCAACGGTATGGTAATCTGGACAAAGCGATCAATCGCATTAAGAGCGCCGACGTGTTCCAGATGTACATGAACTCGTTTGCGGAAGCGCTCGACCCGCATACGAACTATCTGTCGCCTAATAACGCTGACCGCTTCAATCAGGAAATGAGCCAGTCGCTCGAAGGTATTGGTGCTATGCTACGTGAAGACGGTGAGTACATTCGGATTTCGGAAGTGCTGCCGGGAGGGCCTGCCTTTAAGAGCAAACTCCTTCAGAAAGAAGACAAAATTGCGGGCGTGGCGCAGGGCGATAATGGGCCGATAGTAAATACCATGAACTGGCAGGTCGATGAGGTTGTGAAACTCATCAAAGGGCCAAAAGGCACCGTGGTACGTCTGCAAATTATATCGCCCAACGCCATTGCGGGAGCGCCACCCAAAGAAATTCGTCTGGTTCGTGAGAAAATCAAGCTCGAAGAGCAACGGGCTAAGAAAGAAGTCATTGAGGTGTCGGACAACGGTCGGCCATTTAAGATTGGTGTGATTAATATTCCGATGTTCTACCGGGATTTCGAAGGCGCACGTCGTCGTGAAGAAGGCTTTAGCAGCACGACCAGCGATGTGAAGAGGTTCGTTGAAGAGCTTAAAGGTGATAAAGTAGACGGTATTGTCATCGACCTTCGCGACAACGGCGGTGGTTCGCTGACCGAAGCCATTAACCTGACGGGGCTATTTATCCCGAAAGGCCCGGTTGTGCAGGTACGTGAGTCGACTGGCGAAACAGAGGTTTACACCGATCCTGACCCATCTGTTACATACGATGGTCCGATTGCAGTTCTGGTGAACCGTTTCAGTGCATCGGCCTCCGAGATTTTTGCCGCAGCCATTCAGGACTACAAACGCGGTATCATCGTTGGCGGTCAGACGTTCGGAAAAGGGACCGTACAAACCTTGATCGACCTGAATCAGTGGCTGCCCAAATCGCAGGAGAAAGTCGGTCAGGTAAAAATGACCATTCAGAAATTCTATCGGATCAACGGAAGCAGCACGCAGCATAAAGGTGTAACGCCTGATATTGAGCTGCCATCAGCTTTCTCGGCTGAAGAATACGGCGAAAGTTCACAGCCGAGCGCCCTACCCTGGGATCAGATTGGTTCAACTCGTTACGAGCAATCGACTGCGTTGAACGACAAAATTCTGACCCGCCTGCGCGAACGGTTCGATCAGCGGCTAAAATCTGACCCGGAATTGAAACAACTGGCGCAGGATCTGGCCGATTTCAAGAAGGCAAAAGAAAATACAGTCGTATCATTACAGGAAACCAAACGGCGGAAAGAGCGGGATGAAGCCGAGAAGAAACGGGCAGCTGCCAACAAAGTTTCGCAGGCTGCCAGTGCGCCCGTCGATGAAACGGGAACTCCGGCTACTCCTAAAAAGAAGAAAGACCCTTATCTGACCGAAGCGGGACTAGTGCTAGCTGATTATATTCTGGCCGTAAACAAATAAGTAATACGCCCAAACGTCATAAAATCCCGTGTGGCAAACTGTCACACGGGATTTTTCGTTTTCTCAAAGTGAACCGTTACGTTGTGCAATAACGTAGCAGTTTTCTTTCATTCATCAATAGTAACCGCTACGTCCTTTGTGGTATTTCCTAATTAAGCAGAATGCGCTCGAACAGGCGCAGTACAAACAATTGCAAAAACGCGCTTCACTGACTGAAGTCGAGATTTTCAGCGAGCCTTACGAAAACTGGTACGTCTTTTCCGTTGAGAAAGAGCAATACGCTACGTTCATGGATTATCTGGATAAGGATGGAATCGCCTATGATCTTAGCTCCGACCGACCTAGCCGCGATGAATTGCTGGATAGTATGCGATAATGTAGTCTGGACGTCCAGGCTACATTACTGGTAGAGTTCGCTTCACCCGCCGAAAGAATCGCCATGTCAGCAACGCACCTGCCAGCGTTAGTCCGGTTAGTAGGCCGATCCAAACGCCAATGGCATCTAACTTGAACGGGAATGCCAGTACGTAGCTGAGCGGAAGGGCGACCCCCCAATACGAAAACAACGAAATTATCGTCGGTACGTTCACGTCGGACAGACCGCGCAAACCGCCCAACGCCACTACCTGTACGCCATCGGAAAGTTGAAAAAAACCCGCAATAATGACCAGTGAAGCAGCTATCTGCATGACTGCTACGTTATCCCGGATATAAAGCGTTACCAGCCAATCATTAGCCGTCAGAAAGAGCAGGGCAGCCAGACTCATGAAGCCGATAGACAGTACAAAAGCAGCCACACCCGCTCGCCAGATACCTTCCCGACTGTTACGTCCCAGCGCGGCACTGACCCGAATCGCAGCGGCCGACGAAATGCCCGTTGCCATCATATACGTAACAGAAGCCATATTGATGGCAATCTGATGAGCCGCCAACTGGTTTTCGCCCAGCCATCCAACGATCACGACGGCCAGCGCGAACGTAGCAACTTCGAAAAAAAACGTTAGCCCACCCGGAATTCCTAAGCGCAGAACCGTCCAGGCTTCAGCGTTGGTTGGTTGTGGTCGAAATTCTGGTTTTAAGTATTCCTGAAAACGTTTTGCCCGATAAATGTACGTTAGCATAGCTGCAGCCATAAACAATCGGGAAAATAACGTAGCAGTTGCCGAACCCATCAGACCAAGCTCTGGAAATGGTCCAATGCCTTTTATCAAAACGTAGTTGAGCAGCGCATTGACCAGCAGCGCCGATAACGTAATGGTCATAGCAACGCGCGGATAACGTAGCCCGTCGCAAAGTTGGCGCGCTAATACGAAAATCAGCAGAGGAAACAACGATGCGCTCAGAATGAGCATAAAGTCACGTGCCAATCGCGTTACGTTGGGTGTTTGGCCGAATAGACTGAAGTTAAATGCTAATAGTGCCGATAAGCCACCCAGGATGAAGCTAAGCAACAGCGCCACGCGAATGCCCGCCCGAAAAAATCGATTGATAGCCGCCGGATCGTCCTGACTGCGTGATTTCGATACCAGAGCGGCCACAACCGACAATCCACCTACGCCAATACTCGACATCAGAAACGAGAGCGAATTGGCCAGACCAGCCGCCCCTAACGATACTGAACCCAGCAGCCGCCCGACAAATAGATTATCGGTAACACCCATGAGAACAACTCCCAATTGCGCAATGATGATCGGTACGCTCAGTCGAATCGTATCAATGAGTTCAGAACGATACGTAAAGGGTGTAGGACGTAGGAGAGCAGACATGAGGCAAAGATGCACAGTCGCTGTGCATGAAATGTGCCCGCAAAAGTAGTTTATTCTCTACGTTTGCCGATGGAACTTACGCCGATTTGAGTAATACGTTCAGGTCTAACAAAAAAAACTCCCCGAAAATGCTACGTTTCCGGGGAGTCGGGTGGAAAATCGAAACGGATTATGTCAGTGTAAAATAGACTGACTGTCAGAATGTTAATTTTGACGTGGAATTACGCCGGCGGTGGTCACGGAATAATCGAAGAGCTTAACAGCAAATAAAATACCACTCAGTCTGCTTTCTTGTTTGATCGGATAGCCATCCTGATTCAGGGTATAATCGTAGGTAAAACTGGCGATGGGCGTATTGTTGCCGGGCTTGTAATGATACTCCGCAGGAACCAGGTGAACCTGATCAAAGCCGCCAAATATTTTCAGATACGGGTCTAACACCTGTACCTGTGTCGATGGATTGAGTCTGTTTTTATTAACGACGCCCTCGTTCTGGCTACCGTAATCAAACCAGATTTTCAAATCATTCACACCAACATTATCGAAGTGGTAAATCCAGGCGATACCGTGGTTAGAGTTGTACATGAAATCCCATTGCTCATCAGTTGCTGTGTTTGTGATTTTCTTGAGGTTTCCCTTAAAGCCGAGGTTATTGTCGGAGTAATACTCGTAATCATACGATTTTTCAGCCGTAAACTGCCCCTGATTGGAAAAAGTTTTGTGTTGCGAATGCGTTGCCTTACCGTCATTGTTCAGCGTGTAGATCTCCTGTTTAATAACTTTGCCACTTTCGTATCTGGTCTTTGTGATCGTTCCTCCGGTATAGCTATAGTCGATATAAGTCGACGGACCATACGTAGCTTTCATCAGTTTACCATCACCGTAATACGACAGCTCTATATTACCGTCTTTCGTAAGGGTATATTTTTTAAAAACACTTACTACCGGTAGCTCGTTTGATACGTTAGCAGCCATATCTACTGATCCACTCTGCTGCGGCATTGGATCAACCAGGCTATTCTTATCACAGGAAAACAGACCAGACGAGAACGTAAGAATTGAGGCCACAAAAGCCAAATTTTTCACTAACTTGATCATTGTATTTGTTGTTTTGTTTGTTTTGACGCTGCGAAACTACCGCAGCTACCCAGTCGCAACCAGCCTGAATCAACAATTAGTGGGTTTGAGTCAATAGCTGGCGTCAGGAGCGGAAAACAGTACGTTTCCCCCGCGCTTAGTTACTTGCACCCTGTGGCTTTCTTCGTACTTTTGTTTTCTTAATTAAATCAGGCAAAGCCTTTGAAAGAATACGGCAGCAGTATCCAAAAGCTGGTTGACAACATGGTCAACATTGAGGATCGGGAAAAACGTACGCGTTACGCCCACATCCTGATCGAATTAATGCGGCAAATTCACCCCAACATGAAAGATGGGCAGGACTACTACAATAAACTGTGGGACGACCTGTATATCATGTCGGAATTTACGTTAGATGTCGATAGCCCTTACCCACCCCCTTCGGAAGAAGCCCTGGGCAAAAAACCGCAGCGGGTTCCATACAACACGCATCATCTGAAATTCAAGCACTTCGGACGTAACGTCGATTTACTGGTGGCGAAAGCTTCGTCGCTGGAAGACCCCGAAGAACGTCGGGCGTTTGTGTCATATCTGACCCGCCTGATGCGTACCTTCTATCAGGCCTGGAACAAAGAATCGGTTGAGGACGAGACCATTTACCAGAGCCTGATTGACTTGTCGAACGGTAAGCTTTACGACGATATTCAATTGATTCGGGAGCAGGGCCTGGTTGAATCGACTCCGCGCGAACGTACTGGCGATCAGCCACAACGTATCAGCAATACCAATTATCGGGACGGCAATCAGCGACCCAATAACCAGAACCGACCGAATAACGGGCAGGGTGGTCAGCGTAATTTCGGTAACCGAAACAATAACCAGCAGGGTCGTTCCAACAACCGCAACGACGGACCGGGAGGCCAGCGCAATTTCGGCAATAACCGCCCTGGCAATAACCGCAACGACGGCCCTCGTCGAAGACGGTAAAACATTTAGTGATGAGTAAAGAGTTATGAATGATGAGTGATGGACAGGCGATTGCGTGTGTTTATCACTCATCATTTATCACTTATAGCGCATCACTTATAATTCATCATTCATCATTCCAAAAATGGCATCTTTTCAAATCACAGGTGGACGTACGTTAAAAGGGGAGCTGATTCCACAGGGAGCAAAAAACGAAGCGTTACAAATTCTTTGCGCCGTATTGCTCACCAAAGAACCAGTTACTATTCATAATATTCCAAGCATCCGCGACGTCAATCAACTCATTGATTTACTGGGTGATTTAGGTGTATGGGTTACTAAAATTGGGGGAAATTCCTATCGTTTTCAGGCCAGCGACGTCAATCTCGATTATCTCGATACGGATATCTATAAACGTAAAGCTGCTGCGCTACGTGGATCGGTTATGCTACTTGGTCCCATGCTGGCTCGTTTCAAAAAAGGACGTATTCCCCGGCCTGGTGGCGACAAAATTGGTCGTCGGCGGTTGGATACGCACTTTCTGGGTTTCGAGAAACTGGGTGCGCAATTCAACTATGACGCAAATGATGGAGGCTATTATCAGGTCGATGCCAGCAATTTGCGGGGTACGTATATGCTACTTGACGAAGCGTCGGTAACGGGTACGGCCAACGTATTGATGGCTGCTGTAATGGCTGAGGGAACTACGACGATTTACAATGCTGCCTGTGAGCCTTACCTCCAGCAATTGAGCAAAATGCTCAACTCGATGGGCGCAAAAATTTCGGGTGTTGGGTCGAATTTGCTCACCATCGAAGGCGTATCAGAACTGAAAGGAACCGAGCACACCATGCTGCCCGACATGATTGAAATCGGGTCGTTTATTGGTATGGCTGCCATGACTCAATCAGAAATTACCATCAAAAATTGTCAGATTCCGGAGTTAGGTATCATTCCTGACCAGTTTCGGCGGTTGGGTATCCAGATGGAATTCCGGGGCGACAATATTTTCATTCCAGCGCAGGAACGGTATCAAATCGACAGTTTTCTGGATGGTGGTATGATGACCGTTGCCGATGCTCCCTGGCCGGGTTTCACCCCCGATTTGTTGAGTATTGTGCTTGTGACGGCCGTACAGGCGCAGGGTACGTTGCTCATTCACCAGAAGATGTTCGAAAGTCGCCTGTTTTTCGTCGATAAACTCATCGATATGGGTGCCCAGATTATACTCTGCGATCCCCACCGAGCTACGGTTGTGGGTTTGAATCGTCAGATTCCGCTGAAAGGTATTCGCATGTCATCACCCGATATCCGGGCGGGGGTTGCGTTGTTGATTGCAGCTCTGTCGGCGAAAGGCACCAGCATCATCGACAACATCGAACAGATTGACCGCGGTTACCAAAACATCGATTCTCGTCTAAACGCCATCGGCGCGGAGATTATCCGGTTATAGGCTTCATGATAATGGATTTTGTAAAAAGACGGATGAATTACATTCGTCTTTTTTTTTGCCTCAGGTAGGTATTAATAGCAAGCCACTAAACCTTCCCGACTTTTTTTTGTCTTTATTAGGTAACTCGTTAAGGTTGACGTCATCACACTAATTTAATCATCAGTACACTAATGAAAACGCTCCCATCCAATCTAGTTATTCTGGCTTTCGTGGCCCTTTTTTCAAGTGCTTCGTTGAGTGCCTGTGCGCAGGCTACCTCTGGAGCTGCTACGTCGAATGCGCCAGCTGCCGATCCGGCCAAAACAGCGCTTGTTCAGCCTCTGCAACAGACTATTGCAAAAATGAAAAAACTCGTTGCTACGGGCGATCCTGACTTCGACTACGCGTATCAGGCTAAACTGCATGCCCAGGGTGTCCAGGACTTACTGAATCAGGAAATCCAGAATGGCAAAGAACCTGCAATACAGCAACTGGCGAAAGATATGCTGCCCACTACCACCAATGATGTCAGCATGCTCGATGGTACCATAAAGCAGTTGAAACCTACGCGCCCAAATCAGGCATTTACCCAACAGCAAAGTCGTAACATTGAGGCTATGAACCTCAAATTACAGCAGAATGGTGCCAGCGATAAGTTGACGAGCAGTCTGGATAAAAATTTCACTACGTTGCTGCTCGATCAGCGGCAGGATGCTATCGATATGGCCACTACGTATCTCCAGTATGGCAAGAATGAAGGATTACGTGCCTATGCCCAACAGTTGATCGATAAAGCAAAGAAAGACATGGAAACAGCAAAAGCTGCCATGCCTAAATAAAACCTTTATGCCCTAAATGCAGTAATGGTAGTATCGTCAAACCTACCGTTACTGCATTTATGGAGATTACCGATACGTTTATTCCAACAGCGGGTACTGCGGGTCTGTTAGCAATGGTTACTTATTTTTTTCTACAAGTAGCCATGTATGGGTTCCTGGCCAGTTTTATCTTCTCACTGACTGTTCGCGATCAACTTCACTCTGAGCAACGTAGTACTTTCCTGTTAACAGCATTGGCATCAGCCGTGGCCGGGCTGGTCTATTACCAGATTCAAAACCACTACGTTATATCCCTTTCTGAATTAGCCACCATAACCGACAGCAACGACCGACAAACATCTATCCGTGAAGCGTATAATGCTGTCGGTCAATATCGTTACGTTAGCTGGTTCGTTACGTCTCCACTGCTCGTTATTCAACTTCTTTCTTTTCTTGCAGTGCCTTGGGAGCGTATAAAACGTCAATACGCAGGGTTGTTGATGGCTGTGCTATTTATGTTTCTGGCGAGTTATATTGGTCATCAGCAGCTTTCGTTCGATAATGAGATTCAGACCGGGCCGAAACTGACCTGGGGACTCATTGCCTTAATTGACTACGTGTTTATTGTTTTCACGCTGAACCGCCTTTGGAAAGATTTAGGTACACAACTTCCGGCTATCCCGCAAGGAACATTTCGCCTGTCGATGTTCCTACTGCTGTCAGTATGGGGAGTTTACTTAGTAGGTTATTTTCTAACACTGCTACGTCTCGATTTCAACTGGATTCACATTACGTTTACGCTGGCCGACATTGTAGGGATTCTAGTGATAGGAGTGATACGTTATCTGACCACTATAAAACCATTGAAGTCTTGAATCGGAAGAAACTTACTTCCTTGATAAGAAATCGTTTAATTGTATCCCTACTACCCCTAAATCCCCTTTAGGGGTAGTAGGGAGCTTACAGTTTTTATCTTACTGCACCTGCCCTTCAACCAGAAATTCATTCTTGTTGAAATAGGGTAATTTCTGATAACCGGTCAGTTTGTAGTGTTTCACCTGCCATTCGCGCCCGGCTGCGGGACCGCTTTCGAGCAATACGTGTCGTTCTGAAGTGTATAGGGGATTGCTGGTTTGCATCACTGCTTCGATTCGGCGGGGTTGATGCGACGTAGCATCCAATTGCACCGTAAGCGACTGGACGGCCAGATGCTCTTCAGGTTTCAGAGTGTATTGATACGTTGCTGAATCGGGGCGCGTAATTACGTAGCTGCTACGTAGTGCGGGTTTATTGATGTCGGCCTGAACAAATAATTCCAGCTCTTTCGCCCAATTAATATCGTGGGTATTCTGCTGATTTCGCTTTTCGTTGATTGACACCGTTTTACTGACCAACGGTTTCTGCGCCGATAAACCGGCAATCTGTTTCTGCACAAACCCTACTACGTCGTAATAAACAGGGGCCTGATTCTGTTGAGCTGGGTTGGTACAATTGCTGAGTAACAGCGGAACAATACTAAAAAGTATAGGAATTAAGCGCATAGATAAACCGAAATAGACCTAAAAGCCGGTAGACTTTACTGAACTACCAACACGATTTTTTGTAAATCGGTTTGGGTAATCAAATTCTCGCCCAAATTTGCATTTTGTTTCGGCGAAAGATGTTAGATAGATGATGAACAGTATGATACCGTTCAATTTTCTTTTTCTTGCGTCTACAGTCTCTCTACTTAGTCGCTTTTAAATTAATTCTATGGAATACGACGTAATTATGATTGGCTCCGGCCCGGGTGGGTACACCGGCGCGATTCGGTGTGCACAACTCGGACTCAAAACGGCCATTATTGAAAAATATCCTTCGCTGGGCGGAACCTGCCTGAACGTTGGTTGTATTCCGTCGAAAGCACTGCTCGATTCGACGGAACATTACTACAATGCCGCCCACACCTTTGCCGAACACGGCATCAAACTGGCTGATCTGCAGGTCGATCTGGCGCAGATGATTGCCCGCAAAGCAAGCGTTGTCGATCAGACAACCAAGGGCATTACGTTCCTGATGAAGAAAAATAAAATCGATGAAATTCACGGCGTCGGTTCGTTTGTTGACCCGCATACGATAAAAATCGCCAAAAGCGACGGCAGCGAACAAACCATCAGCGGTAAAAATATTATTATCGCGACCGGCTCGAAACCATCGTCATTCCCGTCGATGCCCATCGACAAAAAACGGGTCATTACGTCGACCGAAGCCCTGACGCTTCAGGAAATTCCCAAACACCTCATCGTGATCGGTGCGGGTGTTATTGGTGCTGAGTTAGGCTCGGTATATGCCCGGATTGGCTCGAAAGTGTCTTTTGTGGAGTTTGCCGATTCGATGATTCCGACCATGGATAAAACGATGGGTAAGGAATTGCAGAAAGTCGTTAAAAAACTCGGCGCGGATTTCTATTTCAGCCACAAAGTCACGAAAGTAGAAAATAAAGGCGATGAAGTGGTTGTGAGTATCGATACACCCAAAGGCGAGCAAATTACGCTTACCGGCGATTACTGTCTGGTATCGGTTGGCCGTCGCCCGTACACTGATGGTCTGAACCTGGAAGCCGCCGGTCTGAAAACCGACGATCGGGGACGTATCGAAGTCGATAATCACTTACGTACCAGCGTACCACACATTTATGCCCTCGGCGACGTAATACGTGGTGCCATGCTCGCGCACAAAGCCGAGGAAGAAGGTACGTTCATTGCCGAAACTATTGTGGGTCAGAAGCCGCACATTCATTACCGACTGATTCCGGGCGTTGTGTACACCTGGCCGGAAGTGGCTTCGGTGGGATATACCGAAGAAGAAGTGAAAAAAGAAGGGATTCCGTATAAAGTGGGTTCGTTTCCGTTCAAAGCGCTGGGTCGTGCGCGGGCCAGTATGGACGTTGATGGGCTGGTAAAAGTGCTGGCACACAAAGAAACCGACGAAATTCTGGGCGTTCACATGATTGGTGCTCGTGCCGCCGACATGATTGCCGAAGCTGTAACTGCCATGGAATTCCGTGCATCGGCTGAAGACGTATCACGCATGTCGCACGCCCACCCGACCTATACCGAAGCCTTCAAAGAAGCTTGCTTGGCGGCAACGGATAACCGGGCGATCAATATGTAATACGTTCCTGTCAGAACATAGAAACGCCCGGCTGCTACGTAGTAAGTCGGGCGTTTTTGTATCTTGCTACGTTAACCAATACAACCCCAATCATGAAAAAAACGATTACACTTCTTCTCATTCTCGTTGTTCACTACGTTCAGGCGCAATACACCGACTCGGTTACCATCCGAAAAATTTACGATGAAGCCCTCTCGAACGGAAAATCGTACGAATGGCTCCGGCACCTGACCAAGAAAATTGGCCCGCGATTAAGCGGTTCGGCTGGGGCGCAGAAAGCTGTTGACTGGACCAAACAATTGATGGAACAACAGGGTTTCGACCGGGTTTATTTGCAGGATGTCATGGTGCCCCACTGGGTACGTGGCGCCAAGGAGGAAGCATATATTCTGAATGGGAAAAAGAAAACAGTGGTGCCCATTGCGGCTCTGGGTGGCTCCGTAGCGACTCCTCCCAAAGGTATCGGCGCGGGCGTCATTGAAGTAAAAAGCTTTGCCGAACTGCGGGCAATGAGTCCTGATAAGGTCAAAGGGAAAATCGTGTTCTTCAATCGCCCGATGGACCCGACCAAAATCAATACGTTCGAAGCTTACGCCGGAGCGGTAGAGCAGCGAGCCAATGGGGCTACCGAAGCGGCCAGATTGGGAGCGGTAGGGGCCATTATCCGGTCAATGACCAACGTTCACGACGATTACCCGCACGTGGGTGGTATGCGCTACGCTACGGGCGTACCCCTTATTCCGACGGCGGCCATCAGCACCAATGGAGCCGATCTATTGAGTAAAACCCTGGCCGAAAACCCGAATGCTACGTTCTTCTTTAAACAAAACTGCGAAACCTTACCCGATGCCAAATCGTACAACGTAGTAGGCGAAATTCGCGGGAGTGAGAAACCCGACGAAATCATTGTCGTTGGCGGCCACCTCGATTCGTGGGATTTAGCCGAAGGTGCTCACGACGATGGCGCTGGCTGCGTACAGTCTATTGAGGTGCTACGTATCCTGAAAGCGTTGGGTATCAAGCCGAAACGTACCATTCGGGCGGTTATGTTCATGAATGAGGAAAATGGACTGAAGGGCGGTATTCAATACGCCGACGTAGCAAAGAAGAATAACGAGAAACACATCGCTGCCGTTGAATCTGACAATGGTGGTTTCACCCCGCGCGGTTTTGGTATTGTCGGAACGCCGGAACAACGGGCGAAGGTAATTCCCTGGAAACCACTCCTGGCTCCCTACGGCCTCCACGAAATTGGTCCCGGTAGTGGCGGGGCTGATATTGGCCCACTGGCGCAGTTAGGCACAGTACTCTTCGGTTTTAAGCCAGATTCTCAGCGTTATTTTGATTACCACCACACAATGGTCGATACGTTCGAAACCGTTAGCCAGCGTGAACTTGAACTCGGTGGTGCGTCGATGGCTGCGCTGGTTTATTTGCTGGATAAAAACGGTTTGTAGCGTGGCAAAGGGCATGGGGCGTTGGGCAGAGGGTTGCCTTTACTTTTACCCTATGCCCAACGCCCCATGCCCTTTGCCACTCAAAACGATTCGCCGGTGAGGATGTAGAAGCCTACGCCTTCGCGGGTAATGCCCATATCGGCGCGTAGAAAAACATCTTTTTTCTTGAAGAGAAGGTAGCGGATACCTGTTCCGCCGGTTGGTAGCAGGTGATTAAACTGAACCTGATTGATAGCGGGCGCGACCGTACCGACAGCTGCAAATACGACGGCTCCAAATCGCTGGCTGAATGGAAAGGGTAACCAGCGATATTCGATCTGGGCAGCCGCGTGAAACTTATCCCGATAACGGCCCATGTAGTAACCCCGCATGATGGTTTCGCCACCCAGCAGAGCCAGTTGGTTAAACGGAACGTTACCTGACGTTAAATTACCGTAGACCTGCCAGGCCAGTACCTGATTTTTTCGCATTGGATGATACATCCGTACATCGGCAAACAGATTGTGAAAGGAAAGAGCGTTGTCGCGTGATTGCCCATAATTGAGGTAAGCTACTTCACCAAAAAAACCGCTACGTGGATTTAGCGCACTCGGACGACTATCGTAAATAAGTCCGGGTCCAAGACCAATGTTCGACGTACCATTGCTACCCAGCGGAAGGTCATGCGTCATGCCTTCGGGCTGCTCGAACTCAATATGACTTAAGTGTTGAAAATCAAGCTCCAGTCCACCAAACAGGTTAGGTCGAAGTCGGCGCATGGCTCGTTCGCGAAGTTGAACCGAAAACGCATCAACTGTGGCAGGATGATCTGGTTTCGTTTGGGGACCAATGCCGTAATAAAGGATTGGAAATCGTTGGATGCGCCCGCGTCCCAGAAAATACCAGCGGTCGTTATCACCGTAAATGGTATGGTCGAGGAAAAGGCCGTATTGACCACGTAACGTAACAAAACTGAACGCCTGAAGCTGACTCAGCCGGTTCTGTTGCACCTTGTTGTTGGCATGATAAAGGTAAAGCGCCGACGCTCCAAGCTCGAAGCTGGTTTCTGGCGCATACGCCAGCGTCGGATAAAACGATACATGCGGATTGGAAGACGACGTAGTATCGTTCAGAAAACGGTTGAACAACCGCTTCACCAGCGTCTGAGCCAGTACGTCGGCAGACTGGCCCATGAATAAGCCAATCAGCAACAAGTGCCTGACAAAAGAACTGGAGTATGGTTTCCGCATAGAGTTGTTTACTTCACTACGCAAAGCATAACCAGAATTTCGCTACGTCGGTTTTGAACGTATCGACTTTAGATTAGGAAGCTGTTTAAACTTTCGAGAATACAACGCTAAAGAGGGTTTTTTGTCATGCTGAGGAACGAAGCATCTTAAACTATCCTTGTTTGTGTGTCTGGAAACGTTAAGATGCTTCGTTCCTTAGCATGACAAAAATGGATTTTAAATAGGCTCCAGAGCTAAAGACGAACGTAGCATCACAAATTTTTATCCAGCAGCTTCTGAGCTTCTTCAAAATCAGCCGGGAGCGGAGCGTTACGTTTAATGATTTTACCCGTTCGATTAATCACCATAGCCGAGATTTCGCCATCGGCACGCATCCGTTCAACGGCATCGAATAACTGGTTGTCAGTCAGCAGCAAATGGTCGCCGGTTAGGTTGTATCGGGTCGCGATTTCGGGCCAAACCTGTTTATTCGTGTCGGGCATGGGTACGTAAATCAGGGCAAAATCACGTGGGCGGTACGCACTACGTAGCCGTTGCGCGTCCTGTGCCGCCTGCCTGCCCGCTTCGTCGTTTGGTACCATCAATACGTAGATAACCTTTCCCCGATTCGAGTTTATTACCTGGTCGAACAACGTAGCGCCACTGCCCAGTCGATTCTGCGTAAAAAATACGCCGGGAGAAATTTCAACGGCTCCCTTTGCCGTATTGGCGTTCTGCAACGTCTGTACAGCCGCCCGAATACGTGTACTATCCTTTATTTCAAGTCGATACAATTCATCCAGCGACTGACCTAAGGCTGAATCGTTCACCTGCGGACGAGCATAATCGTACAGTAAATGGGCAAAATCGAGAGTAAGTCCTGGCAAGGTACTGGCCAGCCAATACGCTGCCATGTAGCTCACCGCCGGGCCGTCAAATGTCTGCCTGCTACGTTCGATCATGGTTTCGTAGTTGACCAGCCGTTGCAACGTATCAGGACTACGTTGGACTAATCGTTCAAAGAAACGCAGGTCAGCGGCACGGGCCGAATTTTTCAGGGCGTAGTCATTTAATCGTAAACGCTCGTCGGCGGTGAGGTCTTTACCGTATCGGTCGAGCAACGTAGACAGCACCCGAACCGACAGGCCATTCTTGCCATTATTGGAAATCGTTGTAGATACGCGCTGGGTAACGTAGTTGGCAAACCGGTTCATAGCCGAAGCCCGCGCCAGTGTCAGAATCTGGTCGTCGACGGGACGTAGTGAATCAATGGATATCTCCGATAAATCGTCATTTTCATAAGCAGCTTTGTCATATAGAAAGGCCGCAGCATTGTATCGATTGGTATAGCCCACCCAGCGAACCAGCAATGGAAATGGTTTTTCTTTCGCGGCAAAAGCTGCGAAGGGCGCCCGATAAGCACTGGCTACCAATTTATAAGCAGCTTCATTGCCCATGTTATTGACCTGATTCGATAGTTTTTTACCATCAGGTTTGTTGGGATAACTGGCCTCGAAAGCCTTGTAGCGGGCAAATTGCTGATTCACCTGTGCATTTACGCCACCAAATTTGAACGGCACAGCGGTCGAAAACAAAGAATCTGCATCCAGGTCAATCGTGAGTGTACCGGGTGAGGCCAGCAGAGCCGTTGAAATGCGTCCGTAATTGAAAAACAGCTCTTCCTGCGGATAAATGAGTGGCAGGGACACCCGGAACGTACCGTCGAGGTTGAGTGGGGCGGGACGTACCAACTCGCGATTGGCCTGCAAAATATTCGTCCGACTCATAAAAACAGTCGGAGCTTCGCGGTAGAGCCGAGCCGACAAATTTCGGATACGTCCGGTCACGATCACCGAATCGACTGACTGGGCGTAAGACGATACGTAGTGGAAACAGCCTGTAAAAAGCAGTAAGTAGAAATAGCGTCGATTCAGGGTTTTCATTGCTTCGAAAAAACAGATAAAGCAATAACAAACGAAAAGCCGAAACTGTCAATAGCTGACTATAAATGTCGCTGTTTTACTTTGTCTTTATGCCGTGATATTGTTCTTCTTCCTGATAGTCAACCCGGAGCGGATGACCCACCCAATCGGCGGGGAGCAGAATTCGGCGCAGGTCGGGGTGATTCTCGAACTGAATACCGACCAGATCGAAGGCTTCCCGTTCGTGCCAGTCGGCAGTTCGCCAGATGTGTGCGACGCTCGGCACCGACGGCAGACGATTTCCTCCGGCGTTACGTGGCACCACGACTTTCAGCATCAGGTTATGTTCGTAAGGAATGGATGTTACGTTATAAACAACCTCCATCGTATTGGCATCCAGACCATTATCAATGCCTGTCACGCAGGCCAGCAGATCAAAAAACAACCGTTCGTCGTCGCGAAGAAACTGACATACCGCTACCAGACGTTCGGTGGGAACGATGAGAAAAGGCTGTAGATTTTGGGTGTTGATTTGCAGGTCGCCAAATTGAATGGTAAGAAGGTCTGCGATTTCGGGGAATGTCATTCGTTTTAAAAGCCCATGCTTTTAAGCGTGGGTTGGAAATAAGGTTGTCGTATCACTCAACCGTTTTAACGGTTTGTGTGCCTATTAAACCGTTAAAACGGTTGAGTAAATGCGGTTTCTATTTCGTGAACCTACAGCTAAAGCAGTGGGCTGATATTATTAAATCAGTTTCGATTTTAACCTAAAGATACAAAAAATCACCCTAACCTTACGCCAGCCAGGCCAGCCACTGCATCCAGTTTTCGACCCAGAACAGGAATTTTGTGGCAAATTTAGCCGCCGGTGCCGACGAAGGTTCGAGGGTTAAGCTGTTGTTGTTCAAATCCGTATCCATGTAAATTTTCTGCTTTGGATCAACCTTCGCCCATACAGCTCTGGCATTTTCAGTCATCGTAAACTGCCGTTGCCGACCTTTTCCGTCCCAGAACAGCATCAGCTCTTTACCATTGTCGAAATGCACCAATACGTCTACTGGCATCCGGCCGTCGCCCTTTCGCTCAACGGTCACCGTCGACTGATAACCGCCACCCAACGTCTTGTTACGTAGTGATGCCAACCGATAATCTACAACCTGTTCGCCGTAGAGCACCTGCTCAAAAAACCAGTTCATGTCGGGGCCATATTTCGAGCTTAGTCGCTTCGGCACGATTTCGTTAACAACGTCGATGAAGTTTTGCCCGCTCGGATGTTTAAACTTCCAGCGGATTAAATACGTCTGCATAATTTCGTCCATCACCGCCCGGCCAACCAAGCCCTCCAGCGTTCGCATCCACGTAGCGGTTTTGGTATAAGTCAGTACAGCGTATTGTCCTTCAGGGAGTTGCCACGTATTGCCAAACGACGATCCAATGGCCGGGTTGTCCTGATGCACGTAACTATCCCGCGAACTTTCCAGGTCGCCCATCCGAAAGCCAAACAGATTTACGACCGACATACGGGCGCCATACGTAGCATCCATGATCCGGCCTTCATAATACTGATTTACGCCCTCATCAAGCCAGGCTTCTTCGAACTCGTTGGTGGCCAAAAGCTGCATAAAGTATTGATGGCCAAACTCATGCACAACTACCTGTTCAGGAATGCGGAAGCCTTCAGACAAAAAAGAAGCTGTTCCGGCGGTGATAAACGTTGGATATTCCATGCCGGCTGCACCGTCGGCACTCAGGGGCGGATCAACGATGGTCAAATTCGGGAATGGATATTTGCCGAGGTGTTTGTCGAAGTAAGCCAGCGCGGCTTTGGCTGCATCCAGGTGACGTTTCGCCTGATGCACGTGTTCGGGCTGCATGACCAGTTCAATATCTACGTTGCCACCCGAAGGACGTTTCCATTTATCGTTAATCACCTGAAAATGCGGAGAAGCGGTCCAGGCAAAATCCACTACGTCCTCGGCATGATACAGAATGGTTTTGGTGCCATTCTTATGCATTTTTTCGGACGTAAACAGGCCGACCGCGCTTACCCAATACTCCTTCGGTGTTGTGATATTTACATCGTAAACGCCATAATCGGCGTAGAACTCCGAATGAGCGTGAAACTGGTGGCAATTCCATTGGCCCACTTTTGCCGGTCCGACGGGGCGGTAGCGCGATCCTGCTGGCTCATAGACACCAATTTTAGGAAACCATTGTCCCACCAGAAAAAAGTCATCGTCAAAACCCGTGCGGGCAAAGATTTTCGGCAATTTAGCCCGGAAAGCAATGTCCAGCGCGATGGTTTGGCCCGGCTCCAGTGGTTTGCTCAACGGCACCCGAATTACCGTCTGGTCGCTGGTGTTGTTATCGTCGGGTTGAATGAACTGATACGTTAGCGATTGCCCTCCCTTTTCCTGCATTGAAACAATGTCGATGGAGCCATACGGATCAATGTCGGCGTTTCGGTCAATTTCGGTGCCTCGCAACTGCCCACCCGATTCGCGCATGAACGTAGTGCGGTCGTTCTTAAACGCATTGAGATACAGGTGAAACTGCAACTCGGTAATAAGGTCGGGCGATGCGTTGCGCCAGGTCAGTGTTTCGTGTCCGGTGATTTTTTTCGCGACAGGGTCAAGCGTTACGTCGATCTGGTAATTCGCCAGACGCGGGCTTAAAGGCGTCGGGAAAATGGGTTTCGTCGGTTGCGCAACACCGATAAGCGTAGTGAAAATCAGGAAAAGAAACAGGGCTTGTTTCATGGGAAATCGTATTTCTGGCGGTGGATGCAAGGTAGTTGAAAATTCGTTTTAACCTGCCAAACACTGCTGACATAGGGCTGTCACAGGGGCCATTTACCTTTGTAACGAACAATAAACCAAACAAAATCCTATGCAACTGATACCCGTGTTTTTGACCGAACTTGAGCAGGAGACCCAGACAACGCGCAAAATGTTACAACGCATTCCTGACGATAAATACGATTGGAAACCCCATGAAAAAAGTATGACAGTCAGGCAATTGGCTACGCATATCGCGAATTTGCCAACGTGGGTAACTATGGCGATAGCAACCGATGGACTGGATTTTGAGGCAAACCCGTACAAAGAAGATGAGATCAATAATACTGCTGAACTGATGACGTATCTGGAAACCTGTCTGGCTGATGGTAAATCGCTGCTTGTGCCTGAAAGTGAGGCTGTCCTGAATGATCCCTGGACGTTACGTAGCGGAGCCGAAATCTACTTTACGTCGCCCAAACACGAAGTTATCCGTACCGCACTCAACCAGATTGTTCATCATCGCGCTCAAATGGGCGTTTTCCTTCGATTGCTCGATATTCCCATTCCTGGCAGTTACGGGCCAAGTGCTGACGAGAATTAAATGATGTATGAACTAGGATGTATGATGTATTTTTCACAGCAGATATATCATGCATCCTACTTCATACATCATTCCGGTTGATTTTGCGCAGAAAAAGAGTCATATTGGTTCATTCTCTTTTTTAGCCCACTGACTCGATCTATGTATTCTCGTCTTTACGTACTGCTATTTTCTATTTTTCTTCCCGGTCTTCTTCTCGCTCAACCTTATGATCTGGTTATCCGAAACGGCCGCGTTGTCGATGGAACGGGTAATCCATGGGTTTATGCCGACATTGCCATTCAGAATGGACGTATCGCCCGCGTCGGAACGATTCCGGCGGCCGATGCTAAACAGTCCATTGATGCTAAAGGGCTGATTGTGGCGCCGGGTTTCATCGATGTACATGCCCATGTAGAAGGTAGTCTCGAAGCTCAGCCCGGCGCTCCCAATTTTATTCATGATGGCGTTACGACAGTGATAACCGGCAACTGTGGCGGGTCGAGTTCAAATCTGAAAATGTATTTCGATACGTTGCGACTGATGAAAACGTCGATTAACGTGGGTGCGCTGATTGGCCATAATTCGGTACGTATGAAAGTCATGAAAATGGCTTTTCGCGAACCAACCGCCCGCGAACAGATTGATATGGAAGCGCTGGTTGAACAGGCTATGAAAGACGGAGCTGTGGGCATCTCTACAGGGCTCATCTACACGCCCGGTACGTATGCCCGTACGCCCGAAGTGGTGAATCTGGCCAAAACGGCAGCGCGCTACGGTGGTGTGTACGCATCGCACATACGTAACGAGGGACAGAACGTAAAGGATGCTGTTACCGAGGCAATTCAGATTAGTCGCGAGGCAAATATTCCAGTAGAAATTTCGCATTTTAAAGTAGCCAGTAAGCCATTATGGGGCAAAAGCACCGAAACGGTTGAACTGGTGGAAGCCGCTCGTCGGGAAGGTTTGGACGTAACGGTCGATCAGTATCCATACACCGCTTCCAGTACGTCGCTAGAGAGTATTTTACCATCATGGGCGCTGGCTGATGGGGATTCTGCCGTGATGATCCGTTTTCATGATCCGGCGATACGTACCAAAATACGTAATGAAATGCTGGAAACACTCAGGAAGAACCTGCGGAAGAATTACGAGTACGCGGTCGTGGCCAGCTACAAACCCGATACTACGTTCAATGGTAAGAGTATCAGCGCCATCAATCAGAAATTGGGCCGTAAGAACAACGCCGAAACGGAGGCTGAACTGGTCATGGAATTGATGGAAAAAGCCAGCCTGAAACGTATTCAGATGGTGTACCACACTATGTCGGAAACCGACGTAGAGAATATTCTTCGGTATCCAAACACTATGATTGCTTCGGATGCGGGCGTAGCGAAATTTGGGTCGGGAATGCCGCATCCCCGCGCGTATGGCACCAATGCCCGCGTACTGGGCCACTACGTTCGCGAACGGCATATTATCCCTCTTGAAGAAGCCATCCGCCGAATGACATCACTTCCCGCGCAACGTTTCCGACTCGCAGATCGGGGTTTGCTACGTCCGGGTTATGCCGCCGATGTTGTTCTGTTCGATGAAAAAACCGTTGCCGATCGCGCTACGTATGACCAGCCCCACGCTTACACAACCGGCATCTCTTACGTATTAGTCAACGGAACGCCTGTGGTTGAAAATGGAAAACACAACGGCCAGCGACCGGGTCAATTGCTGATGGGACCGGGATATATAGTGGGGAAATAATTATATGTAGGCTACACTAAACTGCGAGTTGAACTTGCCATGCCTATTCAGCAAGCTTCTTCAGTCCGTAATAATATATCTATTTAATTTTTTTAAGAAATTTTATATTACGGTAGAAAAGTCTACTGTTAAATAAACTATATATCCGACAATATATACAAGATTGTTAATAATAATCGACAGCGATTTAGTGACAGTTAGGGTGTTCATGTGTAAAAATTACAACATCTGTATACTTGTTAATTGACTATCTTATTAAGAGTGTTGTTTGTACTTTTTTTATTATTAGTAACTATTCTCTTGGTAAACGGTTTCAAATAGTAAAAGCCCCACGACAGTTTGGCGACCGGACGCGGGGCTTTGAGCAGTTCAATGTTTCACTATTAAACCAGTCAAAGTTATGAACTTTTTCGTAAAGTCAATTCGGTATGCAGCTACTACTGTGCTCTGCGTTGGTCTACTCCTAATTACATCTTGTCATCCGGATGACACAATCCCAGCGGCCTCAACGGTCAAATTGGACGAAACAGACGTTGTTTTAAAAAAGATCTTAGCCTTGGGATTTAAGAAAAGTGATGTCGTTGATAAAGGAGACTACTGGGTTGTACAGGGAGATATCAAATTTGATAAGCCTAAAAAATCAAAGAATGCTAAAAAGAGCCAGACACTTGTCGACTTCACTCCTCTGGTATCTTCCTGGCATGCACCAAACGTAGCTGTAACCGTTGACCATAGCTTTCCGAATGAAACCTAGAGGCAAAAAGTCATTGTGGCAACTCAAGCGGCAATCAATAGTTGGAATGACGTTTCCTTTTGCCGAGTTAACATGTACTATACTGAACTGTATTCCCCAGATATTACCATACGGTATAATTCAAGTTTCGCGGCTGGAGAATATGGGTTGGGTACGTGGCCGTCAAATTGTAATCCTGGGCCAACGATTGATCTTAACTTTCAATCTGAATCAATGACAGATAGTCGACTGCATTACACAATCGCTCATGAAATTGGGCACAACTTTGGTTTCATGCACACAGATCTTGGTAATTTCAACAATTTCCAGGCTCCATTTTCACCATCAAGTGACCCACAGTCTGTTTTCAATAGTGGTCCAGCCACGGGCCTTACGACCGACTCAAACTCTATTCCACAGTGGAGTTCGTTTTCTGAATGGGATATATCCGCTCTAAGAGCCGTATATGGAGATGATGTAATGACCCAAATATGGTTTGATCTTATTGCTCCGCAAGGTTTCTTTAGGGAATGTCTTATCCGATGGCAAATATCCCGTTTCTGTTCAACAACTGTTACGTGTAAGATTTTCAAATCAGGTGTTTTGATTAACAAGGCAGATATACCGAATAATGCCAATTTTCGCCCTCTTCTTACTCCAGGTGTTTATGATATCTGGATACATGAAGTAGGAAATCCGGGAGGAACAATTCTTAAAACTGGAGATCGTACATTGAATTGATATTTTGAAGTACTCATTACATTGAAATGAACATACAGCGAATTTTATAACCATACTTCTCCCTTCTCAATTAAAGAATTGATTTGAAGATAGTGAGGAGTATGGTTTATTTCGGAGAAAGGTATTCCAACCCTTTGTCTATGAATATGGTCATTGGGATAAACATTAGTACCATGAAAAGTTTACTTAAAATCTTGCTAGCTTCTGTCCTTATGATAGGATCGAGCTTACTGGTTAACTGTCAGCAAAAATCAATTGCCCAAGAAGATTGTGGATCATCAACCATTGGTCTTAGTGAAGCTAAAAAACAAGCTGTAGGACGTTGGCGACTGGTATCAAGTAAATCTGGATGGACAGGAGATGTCAAAACCCCGGATAAATTACTTGAAATGGCCATTGATGATCAACAGAAAGCTACTTTATACGAGGAAGGTAAAGAAACCATCAGTTATCAATTAGTTTTAGAGCAGCCTGACAAATCGATCAGGTACAAAACGATCAATAAGTCATCAGGTACATCCGTTGTAACATTGAATCAGGGTGTTTTTAGCGTTTGTTCAACGAAACTGATTTTCGATAATACCGAATTAGACGGCAATCTCTATACCTACGAAAAAAGCAAACCTTAATGCCCTCCCACACCTGACACCAGCTTCACTTCCCGGCCGGTTTTCTGCTGCATTCGGTGAAATATGGTGATTAGCAGCAGAAGCAGGCCGATGGGGATTAGCGAAAAGTAAAAGGCTGTCTGACCGCCGTAGGCTTCAAAAACGTGTCCTGTGATGATGGAGCCAGTTGTTCCTCCCAGTGCGGAGAAAATGACGATCAGACCAGCCATTGGCCCGTGCTGACGTAGCGGCAGACTGCTTAAAATTGCCGAGTTGATGGCCGGGTAAATTGGCGCAATGCAAAGGCCAATGAGCGGGAAAACAAAAGCTGCAACCGGCGCATCGCCCCAACCCGTTACGTTACTCCCATCGACCGAAGCGGCCAGCGGAAGCGCCAGCAGAACCAACCCCGCCGATACTACAAGGCAAATCATCAGAAGCCAGTACCACGAAATTCTGTTCAGTAGAACTCCCGCCAGAAAACGTCCAGCCGCCGTTGAAGCCGCCAGAATGCTGGCCATCTGAATACTCAGCGAAACGGGTAACTTTAGAATCTTGCTGTTGAATGTTGGGAGCCAGCTCATGATGCCTTGCTCCATCAGTACGTAGACGAAGGCCGTAAAAATAAATACGAGTACAACGGGTAAAATGGCCAGACGTAGCATATCGCCCAGATCGTCGGCAAAACTCTTTGTCGCTTCGTGACGAACGCCCGACTCGTCGATGGATGTGCTGAGTAGGAGAAGGAAAGCTATCAGCGAAATTCCAGCCAACACGTAGTACGTTGTTAACCAGCTCGTCGATTGGGGATTCTTGTCATCTACGAAAGCACTGAACAGGAAATATCCCGACAATACGCCAATCATGAAAAACGATTCGAGAAAATTCATGAAACTGGCGTGTTCGTTGGCATCGTTCGTTATCAGACCGATAGTGGCAAAAACGGACACTTTGATGAGGGCAAATCCAGCACCGGTAGCGGCAAAGAGCAATTTGGTCGTCCAGAAGGCGGGTACCTGCGGCATCAACAGACAGGCCAGTGTTACCAAAGCAAGTGCGAAAAGCATCGCCCGTTTGTAGCCAATCCGGGTGATGTATGACGCGATCAGAAACGAGACAAGGGCAATGGTGAGGTCTTTAAATGCTTCGAGCACGCTGGCCGAAGATTCGGAAACGCCGTAGTTATTCTGAACCTGTAAGATAACTGTGCCTACACTATTGAGCAGAATCGCAAATACGAAATAGTTGAGAATCAGTGAAAGTTTAATACGCCAGTGGGTCATTGTACTGATCAGCTTAGGAATTTAGGTGGATAAACATACGCTTTTATTCAGGATTTCGCTTTTCAAACCGCAAAGAGCGTAGAGGTTTACGCAAGGATTCGCAGAGTGCTTCGCGGTACTTTGCGTAAACCTTAGCGCTCTTTGTGGTTAAAAAAATAACCATAAAGAATAAGGGTAGTTTAAAGAAGTATGAATACAGAACATCCTTCGCTTCAGGAGATTGGGGATTTCCTGCGTAGCGAACTGACTACTGAAAACTATCCAGCCGATGAACAGGGTGGAATTTATTACCCCTCAAAACGATCCATACGACGTATCGGCCTGGCACTGGAACCGTTTCCGACGCTGGCCGAATGGATAGCTGAACAACACCTCGACGCCATCTGGCTGCACCGCCCCTGGCAACTCGATCTCTCAACAATACCCGCCGATATTGGCGTACTGTCGCACCATCTGCCTTTCGATGAAACGATGACGGTAGGCCATAACAGGCAACTGGCGCATGAACTAGGTGCTACGTCTCCGCCTGAGCCAATTGGCTATAAGCAGTCGGTTACCGACGATGGCACAATCCTGCCCCAACGACCGCTGGGCATGATTGTGAACGTAGCGGAAGATGAGTTCGATAGCTGGCTGACCCGAATTAAAGAATTGTTTGGCGGCTACGACAGAGCCGAAGCTGGGCACCTCGCTAGTGGCTGGAATGCCGAAAGCTCTCGCATTGCCGTAGTAGGTGCCATGACCGATGCCCTTGTTCGGGAAGCGGATGGGCGAGGGGCGAATATGTACCTGACGGGAGCGTATCGAAAGCCTGCCCAAGTGGCTGTCGATGAGACTGGTATAGCCGTGGTCGCTATTGGGCACCAACGTTCTGAAGTGTGGGGATTGCAGGTGTTAGCTGAGTTAATTCATACGCGTTGGCCTGTCGAATGCGTGATTTACATGTAAACCCATAACCTGTTACGTTATCCGAATGCACTACGTTCGTAGATTGGATAAATACCGTTAAATTGTTTTTTAACGAATTTTTAATTTTTGCAAATCTATTTTATGATCGTAGCCGTATAGCCCTGTGAGTATCGTTTTCATTTATCATTTAACGACTCCCGAATGAAAAAAACTACAGTTATGCGCTACAAACAACCACTCCGCCTTTTCATGGGTTTGCTGACTGTTGGCTCCCTGATGACACTCGAATCCTGCCGTGATGCTCAGGTACAACTTGAGCCACAGGTAAATACGGCTAACGCCCGATTATCGGCTGATTTCATGTTCTACGTATTGACCGATAATAATCAGCTTATTAAGCTGAATACCCAGAATCCGTCGGCTAATATGGGCACCATAACGGTTACCGGTGTACTGAACAATGAACGCCTGACAGCGATTGATTTTCGCCCGGCAACGGGGCAACTTTATGCGGTTAGTAACGGGAGCCGGTTGTACATGATCAACCTGGCGAGTGGGGTAGCAACAGCCTTGGGAACAGGCCCTTTCTCGCCCGCTGTCAATGGCGACGTTGTGGGCTTTGATTTCAACCCAACCGTCGACCGGATTCGCCTTATTACGAACAAAGGCCAGAACCTACGGCTGCATCCAGAAACGGGAGGTCTTGCTATGGCAGATGGTGCGATTAATGGTGTTCCGGGCGTGGCACTGTCGGGTGCAGCCTATACCAACAACCGGTCGGGCGCAACCACCACTACGTTGTATGACATCGATCCGATTACCGACAAATTATACCGGCAGGACCCCCCTAATAATGGTACGTTGGTGGAAGTAGGTATGCTGGGCATCGACATCGCTGGTACGGGAAGTTTCGATATTGCACCTAATGGCGACGCTGTGGCTGCCCTGATCAGCAACAATACGCAGGGTTTTTATCAGGTGAATCTGAGCAACGGCCGCGTTGAATATCTGGGTGGTTTGCCAGGAGGAATGAGCATCGTAGGATTGGCCATTCCAACGGAGCCGGTGGCTTATTCGGCTGATGGTTCGAACAATCTGTGGATCTTCAACCCGATGTCGCCATCGCCTGTTGCGAAAGCGATTACAGGTATGCAACCGGGCGAAACGGTTTATGGGCTTGATTTCCGTCCGGCGAATGGACAGTTGTACGTACTGGGCAGTACGAGCCGTCTGTATACCATCAATCTGGGTACGGGAGCTGCTACAGCTGTTGGCGGTGGCCCATTCAGTCCGACGCTGTCCGGCACGGACATTGGCTTCGACTTCAACCCAACCGTTGACCGGATTCGGGTGGTTACCAACAGTGGTCAGGATTTGCGTCTCAATCCAAATGATGGAACGCTGGCCGCTCAGGACACACCGTTGAATCCAGGCTCGCCCGTTGTAACAGCTGCGGCTTATACCAACAACTTCGCTGGTTCTACGGCTACTACGTTGTATGACATTGACATTCGTACGGCCAACGCTACGTTGGTTATCCAAAATCCACCAAATAATGGTACGTTGGTTCCAGTTGGTGGTCTGGGCTTTAGTGCCGAAGGGGGCAATGGATTCGATATTGGCGGCACGAGCAATATGGGTTATGCACTGCTACGTTCTGGTGGAACAACAACCATATATAGCATCAATTTAGGGTCTGGTGCTGCTTCGGCTGTGGCCACCATTCCGGGTAACCCGACCGTTCGCGGCTTTGCGCTCGGTTTAGGTTTTTAAGACAGGTTCTCCTGAATAGAGTCATCCCGAACGCCCTGGTGATGACAAACGTCATCACCAGGGCGTTCGGGATGGATAAAAAAAATAATCGGCACCGGAAGCTTAGCTTTTCGGTGCCGATTATTTTTTGTAGACGTTGGCTCATTAACAAGCGCCATAGTAATAGATTGTTACTATAGCCGATCGTGTGAAGTTGAGTTGTAATTTTGTGCTAATCAGATACTTTCTCCCATTGAGCGTCTGAACTCTTAATCCGTAACAGCCATAATCAGTTTATGAAGCACGTTTCCTTGCGTCGTGTTTTTCTGACTTGCTTTCCCCTTTTAGCGCTATGGCTAATGGGGTCGGCCAGTTGGGCGCAAACGACTATCACTCAATGGAATTTCAATTCTGTTCCCTCTGATGTATCCAACAGTACGGGCACGACAACGCCGTCGACGGGCACAGGTAGTTTAAGCACTGTCGGTGGTACAACAGGATCGTTTGCCAACGGGTCTGGCTCAAGTGATCCGGCAGCTTCTGACAACACAGGCTATGGCGTTGCCAACTTTCCGTCTGCTACCCAAAACAATAAAACCGCCGGTATCGAATTCCGGGTTGCAACGACTGGTTTCCAGAGTCTGACGGTTTCCTGGGATCAACGTTTTAGCAATACAGCTGTCAATAGAGCTCGCCTGCAATACTCTACCGATGGGGGCACGTCTTACACGGATGTCACACCGCCCTTTTCCGCTACAGCAGGCGATCAATTCTATAACAACAACCAGTACGATTTATCATCCATCACGGCCATTGATAATCGTACCGATGTTCGTTTCCGTATCGTTGCGGAATTTTCGGTTCCAGCGGTTAGTCCTACAAGTTATACGGCTGCCAATCCAGGCTCAACGTATGCAACATCAGGAAATTGGCGATTCGACATGGTAACGGTAAAGGGAGTTAACATTCCGGCTCAACCCGATCTGACCGTGTCTGTGGCAGGCCCATCGTCGGCCATTGTGGACCAACCCTTTATATATAGTTTGGTTGTTGGCAACATAGGCAATGCTACGGCTACCAACGTACCGGTTTCGTTTACGCTGCCAGCGGGGGTTTCTTACGTCAGTGCAACTGAAGCAGACAATTTCACGGCGACGCAATCAGGTGGTGTCGTATCCTTTGAAGGGGGGGCTATATCCGCCAGTAGCAGTGCTAGGTTGACAGTTACTGTATCGTCGCCCACTGAGGGTACTATTACTGTACAGCCCGGTGCTGCTGTTGTTGATGAGGCCAACACCATTACAGAATCGAATAAGGTTAATAACGGCTCTACGGCCACAGTTAGCACGACGGTAGGCTCGGCTAATCTGCCCCCCGTTGCTCCTGCTATTTCCGACCAGAACGGTGTTGTTGCCGTACCCTTCAGCTATACTGTACCCACTTTTACGGACCCGGAGAGTCAGACACTTGCTTACATCATCACGGGTGTAGCGGCTGGTCTGAGTGCCGATAATGTGACACGTATTATTTCTGGTATACCAACGGTCAGCGGCCCCAATACGGTAACAGTAGTAGCCACCGATCCGGCAGGAGCTTCAGTAACGGCCACTTTGGGGATACTTATTAACGCCAATCAGCCATCGGTTGCCGCTTCGCTCAGTAATCAGACTGCCACCGTGGGCGTCTCGTTTAGCTACGTAGTACCGGCTTTCACCGACCCAGAGAGTCAGACGCTTCTTTATGCCGCTACAGGCCTTCCCAATGGCTTGTCGTTTAATGTCGTCACCCGGGCAATTAGCGGTACACCTACTACGGGAGGGTTGTCGTCGGTCACGATCACGGCCATCGATCCGGCAAGTAATATGACCACTGCTATGTTTTCCTTCTCGGTTAGCTCGACTCCAGTGGGCATCATCCGTATCACCGAATATATGTACAGTGGTACGCCCGGCGAATATTTCGAATTAACTAATGTGGGTAATGCATCCGTTAATCTGACTGGCTGGAGCTACGACGATAATTCGCGTCAGGCAGGTTCATTTTCACTGAGTGGCTTAGGCATCGTGCAACCGGGCGAATCGGTTGTTGTGACGGAGGCCGATGTGTCCGTTTTCCGAAGAGCCTGGTATCTGCCCACTTCGGTTAAAGTGCTTGGTGGAAATACAGAGAATCTTGGACGTAGCGATGAAATAAATATTTACAATACGTCGGCTACACTGGTGGATAGACTGACGTTTGATGATCAAACTATTTCAGGTTCGGTACGTACAAACGACGTAAGCGGTTGGACAGCACCTGCCAATCTGGGCTTAAATCAGACTGCTACGTATCAACTTGCCGTCGTTGGCGATGGTCAGAATTCGTATATAGCCACAACGGGTAATCTGGGTAATCCGGGTGGTTATTACGTTCCGCTGAATCGGGTGCTGGTCGTTGAATCCGGCAGCAGCACAACCGTTGTTGAAGGCGGAGCTACTGATTCATATATGGTTAAGCTCAACAGTCAGCCGGTGGCCAATGTAATCGTGTCTATCAATCCTGGTTCACAGTTGTCAGTTAGTCCTACTTCGCTGACATTCACACCATCTTCCTATAGCATAGCCCAGACGGTGAGCGTAACCGCTATTGATGACAACGTAGTGGAGGGCATGCATACTGCCCACATAATTCAAACTACTACCAGCACCGATCCGGCCTATAACGGCATTGCTACAAATTCGGTGAGTGTAACGATTACGGATAAAAATACACCACCAACTGTAGCGCAGGGCATTGGCTCACAGACTGCTACGTTAAACGTAAGTTATATCTTTACCATTCCTTCTGCTACGTTCACCGACGCCCAAACGCCGAATAACCTTACACTAAGTGTGGCTGGATTGCCTGCTGGACTTAGCTTTACTTCACCGAATATCATCTCAGGAACGCCCTCTACTACGGTCGGCTCTCCTTTTTTAATAACAGTAATTGCCACTGATCCAGGCAATTTGTCGGTAAACACTACGTTCCTGCTGACGGTAAGCCCTCCACCCCAAACACCTCCAACGGTGGCGCAGCTTATTGCTTCACAGACGGCAACTGTAGAGACGGCCTATTTATTTACTATTCCCTCCGGTACGTTCACTGATGCAGAAACCCCCAATAACCTTACCCTGACGGTGAGTGGATTACCCAATGGACTTAGTTTCTCCGCCCCAACTACCATCTCAGGCACTCCCTCTACCACGGTTGGTTCACCATTTACTGTAACGATCGTGGCTACCGATCCAATCGGTTTGTCGGTTTCGACTACGTTTACGCTAAGTGTGTTGCCGGTATCCAACACAAATCCTGCTGTGGTTCAGAGCATTGGGCCACAAGTAGCCCCTGTGAACCAGCCTTTTCTTCTGCTTATTTCCGCCAGTAATTTTACCGATGCAGAAACGCCGAACGGCCTCGCCCTGGAAGTGAGTGGATTACCAATTGGGCTCACGTTTACGGCCCCGTCAACAATCAGTGGCACACCTTCCTCTACGGTTGGTTCGCCTTTCACGGTAACGGTTGTGGTTACCGATCCAGGCGGACTGACTCTTTCGACTACGTTCCAGATTACAGTGACTAACTCGACGGCTTGTGTAAATATGTTTACGATCAAAGCTGGCGCCTGGGATGATCCGACGGTCTGGTCGTGTGGACGTTTACCGGTCAGTACAGACGTAATGACGCTGAATCACGCTGTAACGCTGCCAGCTAGCTATACGGGAAATGCCCTTCGAGTGACCTTCAGCCCGTCAGGCCAACTGATATATGCTTCAGGAAGTAAACTTAGATTGAATTAGCGTTTGTGACAGAAAAGCGGTTCAAAACCACTTTTCTGTTTTCACTTCACAGGCAATTGAACCTCTACGATACGTTGATTTCGCATCACGCGAATGGGTATGGTGCTCATAAAATGCAGTTGCTGCTGCATACTCACCAGTTGAGTGATGGTTGCTACGTCGGTGCCGTTGATGCTTCGTATTACGTCGTCTTTCTGTAAACCTGATGCGGCCAATTTGCTTTCTTTGGGTACGTTGAGCACAACGACCCCCTTTTCATCCGGCAATCCAAACGCCGACCGGTCGCCCGGACCCTGCACGTTACGTATCCGAATGCCTAACCAGGTCGTCTCCGCTACGTTCGATTCTTTGTGCGAATTGATTAACTCAGGGAGTTTCGGCGAACGGGCTAAAACTCGTAAAGACGCTTTCTGAACGCCAAACTTATTCATCGGGAAGTTCTGAAAACCAACCGCCAGCGCGGGACTTCCCTTTTCTACACTGTAATCGCCCTGCTTAGGATTAGTAAATTGTGGGTCGCCAAATTGGCTGTGGGCATCGGTGCCGTTTTGTTGTGCTTTTTGTAGAGCGGTCTGGTCGGGGAAGAAATTGTTGTCCAGCTCTTTGCCCCAATAATTCACCTGAATCGGGAAATAGCCACGCATGACGATGTTTTTCCGAAACACATCCTCACTGTTTTTGAACCAGACGTGCGGATGAAAGGAATTATTCAGAATCACATTGTTTTCGGCGGTACGGTAAAATCCTTCCCGAAATTTCAATCCGCCATTCAATAGTAGATTACTGGAAATGAGAAAGTTACTACTGCCATCGTCGAGGTCTATGTCCCAGCCGTGGTCGCAGCGGAACCGGTTATTTCGGATGACAACCGGTTTCTGCGCATCGAGCTTAATCAATTCGGGATGAGCCGCTACCAGACTATCCATCGTTTTTCGGTTGGGATGCCAGAAGCGGTCGCGCCCCCAGGAATTGAATGAACCATGATCGCCGGTTTCGAGAACCGTATCGAACACATCGTTGAACTCAATCAGATGCCCACCCCACGTACCGTCGCCAATGTTGATGCCCGCGCGGGGTAGTTGATAAATCGTATTATGACGTACCGTAATGTCGGAAGCCATGGATATTTCGACGCCGGTAGCCTGTTTTTCAATCTCGCCGATGTGGTGAATGAGGTTGTCGCTGGCTGTGCAGTTCGCCGGATACCGATTATTTTTCGGCCCCGGCCGAAGGTCCATCTTGGCATAAGGCACAAACCACTCATACCGATATGCAGGAGAACGAACCGCCGACGTATCCCCCACAAAACCAATGGCCGTAGCGCCCACGTGATGAATATGGCAACCATTAACCGTTGCGTTCCGATTATATCGACTGACGAGAATGGCGTTTCCACCCAGATGGGTAAGTTCGCAGGACTCGATACGGCAGTTTTCAGTGTTTTCCAGATAAACCGCTGCCCCTCTGTACAGCATCCAGTCGCTACGTAGCAGCGGTTCATACGGCTCCATAAACGTGCGTTCGGTGTTAGTCAGCCGGATTCCCTGAATACGTACCTGACGTAGCGGTGCCTCTGGCGCCCCAACCAACTCCACCAACGATTTTAGGCGCGATACTTCCACAACGGCTGTGTTTAGGTCAAGACCGGCGGGAGGGATGAACGAAAGCGTTTGGGTGGTTTTGTCGTAAAACCATTCGCCGGGGGCATCCAATTCCTCGTAAATATTTTCGACAAAACGCTGGTTCTTATGCATCCCCATCGGTCGGTTATTCTGCCAGCCACCTTCATAGCTAAGCGTATCCCCCGTTTTGCCCGTTATGCGGTAATGAAAACCGCCCCACTCGTGCCGGTGAATGGCGTGAACGTAGCCACCCACCGGATTTTTCCAGCGACTCGCCCGCGTTCGGCTGATGGCGTCGGCGGCTGTTCCGTTAAATACGTGGGCCGTCGAATCGTAGTTTGGATAACGAGCCAGCACCTGCTTCTTCCCGTTGACGTACAACTGCTCAAACGGTTCGCCTGCTACGTTCGCTGTCCAGATTCCGTTGTCGGATTTTTGCCAACGTAACGCCAGTTTTCGTCCGCCATTTAGCTCGACTTGCTCACGTTGGTAAGCACTGATTAACAGCGTCTTATTGCCAATTTGCTGCGGAGTGATACGTAGCGTTTTGGGTAAATAATAGACGCCGTTACGTAGATAGATGTGTACCTCGTTCTGCGGGGCTGTTTTTACGTTCGCCAGCGCTTTGTCGAGCGTTGCCAGTGGCGATGCCAACGTACCAGCCTGTTTATCACTTCCCGACGGAGCAACAAAAATTCGGGTTTGGGCGTACCCCGACGTAGCAAAACCCAGCCAGCCGACCAGCGTACATCTTATTACGTTACGTACCAGTTGGAAAGGATGGGTCATTTTCCGTAAGATGGATTTTGGTCAATGGTATTATTTTGAATCTCGTTATCAGGAATGTACCACGTATCATTATACGTACCAATTGGACGTACCAGATCGGCGCTACGTATCGTCTGGATTTTGGTCAGGGTCCCGGTACGTTTTAAGTCGAACCACGCGTTGCCTTCCTCGTGCAGTTCCCATTTGCGTTCCATATACACTGCTTCCCGGAACTGTTCTTTCGACAGGCTGGCCAAATCCGGTACGTTCGTCGCATCGCTTTTGGTAACCCGCGCCCGTTGGCGAATACGATTAATGTACTGATAAGCATTGGCCGGACCACTGACTTCGTTCTCGGCTTCGGCAGCGATCAGGTAGATTTCTCCCAGGCGTAAAAATGGTACGGTATAGCCATTGATGACACCTGAAGGCGTGGCTCCTGCGTCGATGAACGTAGTGTTTACAAACTTCTGGTAAAACGGTGCCAACGTAGCGCCATCGGGCCCTTTATAATTCTGTTTGATTCCCCATTCTTTACGTTGGTCACCTTTGGCAAAACTGCTGATGAACCAGCTCGACGGCAAGAGTATCGGTATAAATCCTTTTGCGGTGCTGCTCAACGCCTGCAAACCGTTGCCGCCAACTTCAGTTCGAAAAAGTTGCTCCCAGATACTCTCAGTCGTGTAAGCCGTGTTGTGAAATAACAGTGCATAATCGGAAACGAGCTGGAATTTACCCGAATTGATGACGGCCAGCGCTTTTTCCCGAGCATTCTGAAAATACTGCGTCTGTTTCAACGGATTACCGGCCATCGTCAGATACACTTTAGCCAGTTGGGCAGTTGCTACCAGTTTATAAACGCGCCCCTGCTGAGTTGTTTGCTCCGGCAGATTCGCTTCGGCGTATATCAAATCGTCAAGAATTAACTTATACACATCGGCCTGCGGAGAACGGGGAGCCTGCGCCTGATTGTAATCGCTCAGTGGGGTTGTGCGAATAGGCACATCGCCGAAAAACTGCACCAACTGGAAATACGCAAAAGCGCGTAAAAACCTGGCTTCAGCAGTAAGTTCCTTCTTTTTAGTAGCTGACAGATTGGTGGCGGGGTCAAGGTAACTTAGAATGAAATTCGCATTTTTTATGATCGTGTACTCATTCGCCCACTCGCCCCGCACATTGTAGAAAAAGGGTTGGTGATTATTCTGGTACGTTGGCAGCGCCTGCTCATACGAGGGCGACGGTGAACCACTGTAATCGCTGAACATTTCCCGCATCATCATGCCATTGGCAGTGAACAGACTGGGCAGCGTTGAGTAAATGCCTTTCACAACCTGTTCGTAACCATCGGCATTGGCAAAAAACGTGTTTGGACTAACGAACGTCTTGGGTTTTTCAATTAGATCTTCCTGACAGCCAGACAACGTAACAGCCAGAAAACATCCAATAACTAGAGCGATTATATAATTTTTCATGGTCGTGTTTCAGTTACATTAAAAATCAACTTTCAAACCAGCGGTGATTGATTTCATAGATGGATAGTTCCCTCGGTCCCAGCCATTTACAGAAGCTGCACTCCAGGAAACTTCCGGGTCGTAACCCGTGTATTTGGTAATGGTGAGGTAGTTCTGCGCACTCACATACACATTGACTGATGAAATCTTCGCCGACTTCAGCAACGTAGTAGGTAAGGTGTAGCCTAACGTAATGTCGCGCAGCTTTACGTAGGAGCCGTTTTCGACCCATAAACTGTTGGCGTAATCGCGAATGGAACTACCACTCTTCGAAGAGGGAACATCGAACCCATTCCCAGAGCCGGTCCAGCGTTGGTTAAAAGCTTCCTTGGTAGGTGTCCAGTTGCCGTTTAACGTAATATTATATTTCCTGAACTCATTGACAATGTCATTTCCCAATGAACCCACGAACAGTAGCGACAGGTTGAAATTCTTGTACGTCAGGTTGTTATTGAAGCCAAAGGTCACTTTGGGCGTCAGGTGCGTAAGCGTGGACCGGTCGTTGCCATCTACTACGCCATTACCATCGCGGTCCCAGAATTTATAATCGCCAGCCCGTTTGGTGGGTTCGCCATTTTTCACGGCTTCATCGTTGGTCTGATAAATGCCCAACACTTTGTAGCCGTATAATTCATTGATCGACTGTCCCACCTGTATCGGGAACCAGTTGCCGCCAGCGCCGACTTCCTTATACGTAACAGGATTGCCCTGCGGGTCATTTTCCAGTTGTAGTACCTTGGTGTTGTTGTGCGAAATGGTTACGACCGAATTCCAACGTAGCGCGCCTGTGGTGTTTACGGTGGTCAGCTGAAACTCAAAACCACGATTCTGAACAGCACCAATATTTTGCAGAACCGTACTAAAACCCGACGACGTAGGCAGACCAACATTCAGTAGCAGATCTTCGGTTTTCTTGTCATAATAGTCCAGCGTGAGTTGGATTCGGTCGCGCAGGAAACCCAGATCAAGGCCGATGTCTAACTGGCGGGTGGTTTCCCATTTCAGGTTATTGTACGCCAATGAGCCCTGCACGTAGGCAATGTTGTTGACATTGCTAAATACTACGTTCGTATTGGTAAGCCGGGCAAGCGTCTGGTAATTGGCAATTGCCTGATTGCCGGAAAACCCATACGTTGTTCGAAGCTTCAGGGTCGAAATAGTCGGAATTTGTTTCATAAATGGCTCTTCCGAAATACGCCAGGCGAAGGCCCCCGATGGGAAGAACGCAAACTTTTTATCTTCTGAAAACCGCGACGAACCATCGTATCGACCGGTTACCGTAACGTAGTACTTATCGCCGAAATTATAATTCAAGCGACCCAGATACGACACCAGTTTACTGTCTGAATAACCAGTGCTGGGCAGGCCCGGCGTGGTGGCGGCACTAATGTTATTGTTGGTAAAGTCGTTGGTAATAAAGCCAATACCGGTACCGCTGTTTAGGTTTTCGGACTGATTACTTTGATACGTAAAACCGCCCAGCGCATCAATTGTGTGTTTGTTGATGATTGTGGAATAGGTCAGGTAATCTTCGGTAACGAACGTACTGGTGTTACTGTAACCCTTGGACGCCTTTCCACCCGGCTGCCCAATGCTGATTGTCGATGGGGCGTAGTAATCGCTTTTGGTGTAGCCGCCATCGATACCCACGCTGGTATTCAGCTTCAGTCCCTTAACCAGTTCATACACAAGCGTCGTATTGCCGATGAGTCGTAGGTTGGCCGATGGATTATACAGTTCGGTCGATAGGCCCAGCGGGTTGGTTTCGCCATACGAGACGCCGGTAAATTTTGTGTAATTGCCATTGGCGTCGTAGGGCCCCTGCGTTGGTGGTATCACCATCGTGGTAAAGGGAATACCACCACCGCCATCGGCTCCGGCGTAAATCGCCTGGCGGTAGATTGAATTCTGGAGCGAAAAACTGTTGCTGACCGATAATTTTTTGCTGATGTCGTAGCTCAGATTAACGCGGAAAGACATGCGCTTGAAATTGGAATTGCGAATAATCCCATCCTGATCGTAGTAGCCGAACGAGGTATAATATTTCAGATTCTGCGAACCGCCACTAACCGATAGATCATGATTCTGAACAATGGCATTTCGATACACCAAATCCTGCCAGTCGGTGCCTCGCCCGCCCAGCGAGTCAATTTGCGCAGTCGTCCAGGGTAAAGCTTTCTGTGGCGTATTCAGACCCGACGCATTATCGTTGGTTATTACTTCATTCTGTAAAATGGCAAAGTCGCGGGCGCCAATCAGATCAACTTTTTTGCGGAGACTCTGAACACCATAATAGCCATTATACGAAATCTTTGGTTTGCCTTCTTTACCTTTTTTGGTAGATATAATGATAACACCGTTCGCCCCTCGTGATCCGTAAATGGCTGTAGATGAGGCATCTTTGAGGACTTCAATTCGATCTATATCGTCGGGGTTAAGCTGGGCGCTCAAGCCATCCAGCGGAAGCCCATCCACTACGTATAAAGGTGCGTTTCCTCCGCTGATCGAATTTGTACCCCGTATTTTAATGATCATGGCCTCGCCCGGTTGCCCCGACGACTGATTAACCTGAACCCCGGCGGCAAAACCCTGCAAAGCCTGCGCTACGTTGGAAATACCTTTTACCTGCGTGATCTTATCCGCACCGACCGACGACACCGAACCTGTTAAATCCGACTTTTTGACCGATCCATAGCCAACCACCACGACTTCGTTCAGCGATTGATTATCAGGCAGCAACGTTACGTTCAATTGAGTCTGATTCCCGACCAAAACTTCCTGACTCCGATACCCTACAAAACTGAAAATCAGGACGGCACTGGCATCGGGAACGTCAATTCGATACGTTCCCTGGGCATCGGTTGTAGATCCGCGATTTGTTCCTTTGAGGACGATACTTACACCCGGCAAACCAATTCCTTTTTCGTCCTGAACCGTACCTGAAACAGATACATCGGTAATTTTCGGCGGCTTGTTGCTGTCGAATTGAAGGTCTGGCACCAGTGATGCTTCCGGCTCCGTCCGGGAAAAAATTATCTGTTTACCAGCCACTTCGTACTGAACATGGCGCGGTTTAAGTAATCGGTTCAGTACGTCGGCCAGCCGTTCGTTGTGGGCCGTAATCGAAACACGCTCATCCGAACGTATCACTTTTGAGTTGAAAACAAATTTTACGTTGGCTACCTGACTGACCTGCATCAGCGCCTGTTTCAGGGTAGCCTGTTCAATGGTTATGTTGACTCTACGTTCGAGAACTTCCTGCGCTTCTACGTCGCCAGCGTAGCTGACGGCGGTTAGTATCAACGCCACAAAAAGCTGAATGGCAGTGATTTTCATTAGCGTAAGCGTTAATGATTTTTTCATTAGATTTAGCGGGTTTTTGTTGAAAAACAGACAAACCAATTCCTCTCATCCAAATTTTTTGGATGCTCGGGCTGAGAAAATAGAGGGAGCTTTAGAAGCCGATGGTGCCTGGCCGCACCGTCGGCTTCGTTCGTTTATCAGGTGAGAAAGTTGAGTTGGGGCATAGGCAGGGTTAGGTGTTTAGTTGATTTTTTGTCATGCTGATTATTTTTTGTCATGCTGAGGCACGAAGCATCTTAACGTTTCATCACTCACGAATCAGGATGCTTTAAGATGCTTCCTTCGTCAGCATGACAAAAATATATAGATCGTTTATAGCCAATAGTTTAAGCCACTTCATTACCGGCATCCTGTTGAATGAATCACAATTTTACCGTCGATAATCTCATACGTAGCACCGATGCCCTTACAAACGATCGCCAGTTTTTCGGTCATGGTTTCGTCGGCAAGGGAGGCTGTCAGTGCGCAGTCACGTAGCAAATCAGAATCGTAAATGATGTCGATTCCATAGGCTTTCTCAAACCGCTGAAGTACATCGCTGACGGGCGTTTCGTCGAAATCAAAATCGTTGATTTTAACGGTCTGGTCAATCACCGCTGGCTTTTCGACCAGCGTTTTCCGGAAGGCGGCATCTGCTTTTGAGAAATTGACCTGCTGATTGGGCGTGAGCGAAATAATACGTTTATCGACAACGCCTTTGTGCGTATTTTCTGACGTAGCACGGGCATACACGGCTACTTTTCCCGTACGTACCGCTACGGTTAATTGCTGTTGTTGAGGGTAGGCACTTACGCGGAAACTCGTTCCTAATACACGCGTAACAATCTGGTCAGCATACACCAGAAACGGTTTGTCAGGATTACGGGTTACCTCGAAGAACGCTTCACCAACCAGATTGACTTCCCGGCTCGAATCGCTAAAAACCGCTGGGTACGTTAGCACAGACCTGGGCGACAACGTAGCAACACTGCCGTCGGGCAGGCTCACTCGAAGAGGTTGTTGCGTATCGTTACGTTGCTCCTGCATGCCATCTGATTTTTGAACCGACGTTAGCTGCGGCCCAATAACTGCCCCATTTTCGGGACGAGTAAACCACCAGCCAATACCCAGCAAGAGCAGGACCGTTGCGGCTATAGCTAACCACCTGATGTTGTTCGTGCGCGATACAGTCTGGAAAGGTTGCCGGTGATTTTGCACGCTGATTTTTTGCAACATTCGCTGTACATCCTCCTGAATCTGCTCCGGACTGATAACGGGCTGTTCCGTCTGCAAACTCAGTAAAAGCTGACGAGCCAGTTTCACTTCATCCATTCGTTCAGGATGCTGCGTGAGCCATTCCTGCCAGAAGGCTTCATTCGCAGCCGTAGGATTCCTGACCCAGCCCTGGAAAAACGGATCGGCCAGAAAATCTTCGGTAGTGAATGTTACGTAGTCAGGCATGATAAATCACGTTCATTACCTGATAGGGAAAACAAATAAGCGGATACTGCTTTTGGTGGAAAAATTCCGGGAATTATTTCAGAGCCAGTAAAAAAGCAGCAAACAGAGCCAGAAGAACTCGGTATTTATTTGCTGACGTAGCTGCCGAAACGTGGTCTGAAACAAATTAGAAACGGATTGCTCGGATATTCCCATAATCTGGGCAATGGAAGACCTGTCTAAATTTTCGTAAAAGCGAAGATATATCGCTTCCTTAGCCCGACGCGGCAGTTTATCCAGTAATTGACCGACGCGATTTGCATGTTGATGCAGATTCTCATTGGAAATAAACTGATCTTCCGGCGAAAATGAAATGTCGAAGAATGACGTATCACTATCCTCCGAAATAGGCTGAAAATCGTATCGCTGCTGGTCCAAATAGTGTTGATGCAGCAGCCGACGTAGCATCGTCATCAGGTACGGCCTGACTTGCGCCGTACTAAGCGAACTCAATGTTGCCCGCCGATTCCAGAGTTCCACGAATATATCCTGCATGCAATCGCGGATGAAGTCGGTATTTCGATTGAACTTCGTACCGTAGTGAATCAGCGCCGTATAATGTTTGGTCATCAGTTTCCCGAGCGATGCCGAATCGCCCTGCTGAAACTGATGCCATAACAGCGCATCATCATCTACCGTATTCGAATGCATGGGGAATAAAAACGAAAAGATACTGTCAAATTTAAATTTATACTTTAAAAATAAATATTTTGAAACCAATGTAGGTGATTAAACTTTGGTTGATTTGAGCTTTTGATTTTAGGTAAAATCAACGTACTCATTGTTATTTGTGCCAATACCCATATATACGCTTACTGATGCGAAAACCGATCCTACCAGGCTTACTTATACATCTACTACTTTGTTTCTCCAGCCAGTTCGTTCGCGGACAGAACGTAGCAGAACCATTCAATTTCCAATCGGGCGACCGGGTCGTATTTCTGGGTAATTCGCTGTTCGAGAACGACATGCAATTTGGCTATCTGGAACTGGCTTTAACCACGCGGTGGCCAGACCGGGACGTAACGTATCGAAACCTGGGCTGGTCGGGCGACGACGTTTTTGGCGATGGACGTAGTGATATTACGACGCCACCGACTCCCTACGAAGCGTTAATCAACGAAATCGCGAAGGCCAAACCGACGGTGGTTTTTATCGCCTACGGAGGTATTGAAGCGCAGGAAGGCGAATCGGGACTGCCACGTTTCCAGCAGGGTTTAAACCAGTTGATCAACAAGATTGACTCGCTCGGCGCGAAAACCATTCTTTTATCGCCAATTCCAATTCTGTCGGGGCAATCCGCTGATAAACTGACGCAACGTAACGCCGAACTGGAGCAATACGCATCGGCCATTTCCAAATTGGCTTCGGATCGTAAAAAACGCTACATCGATCTGTTTAAACCGGTTCAGGAAGTCAGTAAAAAGGCCATGATAACCGACAACGGTATTCACCTGAACGAAACGGGCTACTATTATCTGGCTACTATTCTTGAAAAAGGACTTGGTCTCAACTCGCGTTTCGGCGAAATAAATATCGACGTAACGAAATCGGCGGATGCCATTGCGCCCGCTAAAATGATCAATTTCGATAAATCGACCGGGAATCTGAGTTTCAAAGTGGATGATACGTACCTGCCATTAGTGGCCCCGCAACAGGACGGAAAAATCATCGATGTGAACAACGGACGACTGATTAAAATTTCGGGACTGAAAAAAGGATTTTATACGCTTACTATCGATAACGACGATGTAAAAACGGCGTCAGCAAAAGAATGGGCCGATGGTGTTGTCATTCGGCAGGGGCCAGCTTTTACGCAATCGGCGGAGTTGCGGCAAATGATTTTGAAGAAGAACGAACAGTTCTTTTTTCAATACCGCCCCCTGAATCGAACCTACATTATCGGCTTCCGATCTTACGAGCAGGGACGGCACAAAAAGGGGCTGGAAGAGCAAAGTTTAATCATTAAATGGCTGGAAGGACAAATTGCGGTAAGCCGCCAGCCCAAATCCGCAACGTATCAGCTTACTCAGCTAAAGTAGAGACTCGCGAAAATAGAGACCATGCAACGAATTAACTCCATAAAATCCTTTCTGCGGAAAAGTCTGCTCATTCCCGTCATTCTGCTGACGACCGCATTAGTTACTCAGGACAATAACCCCGACGACGTGCCCGACCCGGACGTAAAGCGCGAACTCGAATCGTTCAAGATTGCCGACGGCTTTGAAGTAACGCTGTTTGCGGCTGAGCCAATGGTAGCGAAACCCATTCAAATGAACTGGGACAGTGAAGGGCGACTGTGGGTAGTGAGCAGTACGGCTTACCCGCATCTGAAAACCGGCGAACAGGCCAACGACAAAATTTTTGTTCTGGAAGACACCAACGGCGATGGCAAGGCCGATAAATCGACCATTTTCGCTGAAGGGCTATTGACGCCAACGGGTATTCTGCCGGGTGACGGTGGCGTATACGTAGCAAACTCGACGGAGATTCTGCATTTCGCGGATACGGATGGCGACGGAAAAGCGGATAAAAAACGCCGGATTCTGAGTGGTTTTGGCACGGCCGATACGCACCACCTGATTCATACGTTTCGTTGGGGCCCGGAGGGAAGCTTGTATTTCAACCAGTCCATATATATATATAGTCACGTCGAAACGCCGTCGGGTATCAAGCGCCTTGAGGGCGGGGGTGTCTGGCAGCTACGTCCCGAAAAACTTGACCTCGATGTGTATGCCAAAGGGCTGGTCAATCCGTGGGGTTTGCAGTTCACGCGTTGGGGCACTACGTTTCTGACTGATGGTGCCGGTTTCGAAGGCATCAACTACGCCTTTCCGGGTGCTACGTTCCTGACCGCTCCCGGTGCAGAACGTATCCTGCGTGGTCTGAATCCCGGTCAGCCGAAACATAGCGGGCTAGACGTTATTTCAGGGCGACATCTGCCCGAAGCCTGGCAGGGCAGTTTGATCACCAACGACTTTCGTGCGAACCGAATCAATCGATTCAAGCTGGAAGAGCAGGGCAGCGGCTTTGCATCCCGCCAACTGGAAGACCTGATGTGGACCGACAACGTAGCGTTTCGTCCGGTCGATATTTCGGTTGGGCCCGATGGCGCGATCTACGTAGCAGACTGGTACAATCCCATCATTCAGCACGGCGAAGTGGATTTCCACGACCCACGCCGGGATCAGCAGCACGGACGTATCTGGCGGATTGTGGCAAAAAATCGCCCGCTGGTTAAAAAGCCGCAACTGGAAAAAGCTAGTGTTCAGGAACTGCTCGACGCGCTACGTCAGCCCGAAGACTGGACTCGCCTACAGGCCAAGCAGGTACTCAAACGACACGGCGCCAAAGAGGTAATTCCCGTACTAGAACAGTGGGTTTCTAAGCTAGATACTAAAGACGCTGACAATGAACATTTGCTACTCGAAGCCCTCTGGACGTATCAAACCCTTGACGTAGTGAATGAGCCGCTATTGCTGAAACTGTTGAAAGCGGAAAAACCTGATGCGCGGGCGGCAGCGGTACGTGCATTCCGGTTGTGGCATGGCAAAATAAAAGATGAGCCGACTTTGTTGTCGAAGGCGGTAGCGGACGTGCATCCTCGCGTTCGGTTGGAAGCGGTTATTGCCCTACGCAACGTAGCATCGCCCGAAGCAGCCAAAACCGCTTTGAGCGCGCTGGATCAGCCGATGGACGAATTTCTGGATTTCGCGCTCTGGCAAACCATTCGTGAACTGGAGCCGCAATGGGCCAACCGCCTGAAAACCGACCCTAATTTTTTAGGTGATTCTCGAAAAACAGCTTTTGCGCTTAAATCACTGAGTAATGCCGAAGCGGCTACCCAGCTAACGCAGCTCTATCAAAAAGGCCAAATACCCGACGAGTATCAGAAAGATGCTCTGGCGTCGATTGCCAAATACGGTAAACCCGCCGAACTCACTACGTTGTTCGATATGACGGTGCAGGGATATGGCGCACGCGACAAAAACACCGCAGCCCGACTGAGCGCCCTAGCCGATGCTGCTCGCCAACGTAACGTAAAGCCAACCAACGACCTGAACCGAATTGCCAATTTCATCACCAGCGACGACGAAGCTGTTGCCACGAGCGCGATTCAGTTGGCTGGATTATGGCGGCTGGAATCTCTGAATGACAAGTTGGTCAGTCTGATTCGGCAGGGCAGTAAGCCCATTAAAAAAGCTGCCTTAGGTGCCCTTGCTTCAATGGGTAACGACAACGCCAAAAAGATTCTGGTCGATATGAGTGGCCCGAAAAATACGGCGGAGTTGCGTCTGCTGGCTACAGCTCAACTGATGTCGCTGGATGCAGCCGAAGCGGCCCGTATCGGCACAGACCTCCTGCGAACACTACCCGCCGAAACCGATGCAACCGAATTATTTCAGGCATTTTTCGCGAAAAAAGAAACCACGCAGGCATTAGCTGACGCTATTGACGCTAAAAAAATACCCGAACAAGTTGCGAAAGCCGGTCGCCAACTGATGCCGCGTAACATTCCGTGGAATCGGCAACGAACCGATGAGACGCTGCATTTAATAAAAGCATTCGAAGCGTCGGGTGGTACGTTACCCGTCGAGCGAATGCCGCAGCAACTCAACGATCAGGAAATTACGGCGCTGGCGAAAACCATTAGCCAGTCGGCCAATCCGATGCTGGGCGAAAAGGTATTTCGAAGAAGTGAGTTACTTTGCCAGACCTGTCATGCCATTGGCGGAGCGGGGGGACGTATCGGCCCTGATTTGAGCAGTCTGGGTACGAGTTCGCCGGTCGAGACGATCATCCGGTCGGTGCTTTATCCCACGTTATCCATCAAAGAAGGGTACGAACTGCAACGTATCGTAAAAAAAGATGGCAGTGAAATGATGGCCTATCTGGTCAGCAACGGTACGTCAGAAGTCGTGGTACGTGACGTAGCGGGTACGGAGATTGCCATCCCCAAAAACCAGATTAACACCGTCGAAAAAACGCCCGGTTCACTGATGCCCGCTGGACTGACGGCGGGTCTTGAAAAAGAAGAATTCATCAACCTGATTGGATTCCTGTCGAAAATTGGTGAGTCAGGAGATTTTCGCGTACCGACGGCCCGATTTGTCCGGCGTTGGAGTACGGTTTCAGGATCGAAAGAACTAACTCAGAAAATTGCGGCAGATGCTGGGTACGTAGCAAAAGACAACGGAAAGCTTCCCTTCACGCCTATTTACAGCAACGTATCAGGTGGGTTGCCGATTAGCGAATTGCCGATTATTGAGGTGAGTCCAACCAAAAAATACAGTATCGTGCGGTTCGACGTAGAGGTTGTGAGCAAAGGAAACGTAGAGCTAGCCCTAAACTCGACTGCTGGCGTAACCGCCTGGGCTGGACAGAGACCTCTGAAATTGACCCCAAAAGGAGCAATTGCTGAGTTGCCGCAGGGTGTGCAAACCATTACGTTAACCATCGACAGATCGCAGTTTAAAGACGAAAAACTGGCTATTCAGCTTCAGGACGCTCCGCAATCGCCCGCCCAAACCCGGCTCATTATGGGACGGTAGGTACCTTTTTTGTCATGCGGTTTTTGTCATGCTGAGGCACGAAGCATCTTAAAGCGTCCTTACTAGCTCGTTAGGAAACGTTAAGATGCTTCGTGCCTCAGCATGACAAAAAATTTCTACCGCCACCGGCTTTGTGCCAGCAGCACTTCCTTTCCAGATTCCTGCTGAATGATTCGGTGCAACAGCGTCTCTGTGGTTTCGGCTACTGACTGAATGTTGAGCTGATCGCGCCAGTGGCTTTCGGTTCGGAACACTAAATCAAGCTCGGCTAATTCCTGCGTTTGCAGCAACGTATCGGGAACGGCTTCGAGCAGCCAGCCGACATACGCTACGTTGTTAACATGGTGGTTCTGGTCGATGCTCAGCCAGCCAACCTCAACCAATTTTTCGGTATCAGGCGAGAAAGACGTAGTGGAGAAATCAGGCTTGGTTGACAGCTTGGGAAGTGGTTCAAGAATCGTTGGCGGAGTCAACTGACGAATAAAATCGGGGAGGGGAACCATCGCCCGTTTTTCCATCCCAAACACCAGCCACGTACTGGCGGCATCGGCCAGTAACGTACCATCTTCGGACAGTACCTGAAAATCGCGGTAGATGAAATACTTCTCAACAAGCGTCGGATACGTAGTCAGGCGGATGGTTTGCCCGTAGCGCGGGTACTGGTGCATCCGAAGATGAAACCGCATGAGCATCCAGCCAAACCCTCGTTGCGCCAGATCGCTGATACCGATGCCGTAATCAATCGCATTTCGGTTTGCCGATTCCTGCATCTGGTTCATCAGGGCAGTCACACTCATTCGCCCGAAGGCATCGCACTCATAGCCACGTAGCGTGAACGTATCGGTCTGCATAAAAGCCATGTTGCAAAGGTACAAAGGCCTGTTAGAGTACAGGTTGAAAAGTGCCGTTTTTGTCATTCTGAGGAACGAAGAATCTTAACGTTTCTAAACGCTAAAGTCAGGACGCCTTAAGATTCTTCGTTCCTCAGAATGACAAAAACGTATCAATACTTCTGCACTTGTAACAAAGAAGATCGATACGTTTTTATTCGAAGTGCACAGCTTTACTCCACCGCAACCGCCAGCGATTTAGGCTTGTGCGTCATGTTGTGCCGGTAAAACATTCGGTAGATAATCGGGAAAATCAGCAGCGTCAGAATGGTTGCCGTAATCAGTCCGCCGATCACAACGATGGCGAGTGGTTTCTGCGTTTCGGAGCCAATTCCCGTCGATACGGCGGCTGGCAACAGACCGATGGCGGCCATGAGTGCTGTCATAATCACGGGACGAATCCGCGATTGAACACCTTCCCGAATTGCTACGTCGAGAGGCATTTTCTGCTGCCGATTGTTATTGAAAACCGAGATCAGAATGACGCCATTCTGCACGCAGATACCAAAAAGGGCAATGAATCCAACCCCTGCCGAAATGCCAAAGTTGATGCCCGTTATGTGGATGGCCAGAATACCGCCAATCAAGGCAAACGGTACGTTAAGTAGTACCAGTCCGGCGTCTTTGGCGTTGCCAAACAGAACAAAGAGGATAACGAAAATGGCGGCTAAACTTAGCGGGACCACCTGCCCCAGCCGTCCGGTTGCCCGTACCTGGTTTTCAAATTCGCCAGTCCAGTTGATGGAATAGCCTTTGGGCAGGCTTTTTAGAGCCGCGTTGACCCGGTGCTGGGCATCGGCAATAGTACTACCCAAATCGCGTTCGCGCACCGAGAACTTCACGCCAATAAATCGTTTATTGTTGTCGCGATAGACAAAAGCAGGGCCGGTTACTTCACGGATTGTAGCAATTTCACGCAGTGGGATTTTACTGCCACGTAGCGTTGGTACCATCAGCCGCATGATATCGTCTTCGGTTTTCCGGTAACGCTCATCGTAACGGACCCGAATATCGAATTTGCGTTCGCCCTCGTACAGAATCGACGCCGTTTTGCCACCAATCGCCATTTCGATAACCGCCTGTGCATCAGCCGGAGATACGCCGTAAAGGGCCATTTTGTGGTCATGAAAGAGAACGCTGATTTCGGGCTGGCCGATGTTTCGAAGAATACCCACGTCTTTCACGCCCGGTACGTCGCGGATGGCGCCAAGGACTGTATTGGCCAGTTTGTTCAATTCGTTAAGGTCATCACCGAAAATTTTGACGGCGTTACTGGCGTTCATCCCCGCAACGGCTTCTGCTACGTTGTCGATAATGGGCTGTGAGTAGTTGTAGTTAATGCCCTGAAACTGCTTCAACTTCGCGTCCATTTCCTCAATCAGCTGGTCGGTCGTGATCTTACGTTTCCAGTCGTCTTTGGGTTTGAGGTTCACCTGCATTTGCACGTAGTAAAATCCCGATGGGTCAGTGCCATCGTTGGAACGTCCCGTTTGCGACAATACGCCGTTTACTTCGGGGAATTCCATCAGTTTTTTTCGGAGAATTTTCACCATTCCCACCGTCTGATTCAGCGAACTACTCATAGGCAATTTGGCTTCTACCCAAAGGGCCCCTTCGTTGAGCGTCGGCAGAAATTCCGTACCCATGAGCGTGGCCGATGCGAACGTAGCACTCATAAATAGAATTGCCGCCAGCAAACTGAGTCGTCGATTAGCGTAGCATCGATTGAAACCTGCCATCACGATCCGATTGAAGAAATTGACCAGCGGATTGTTTTTCTCCCGCACATTTTTCTTCAGAAGAATAGAGCACAGCAACGGCACCAGCGTGAGGGTAAACAGCAGCGCGCCAAGGAGAGCAAAGCCGAGTGTCCAGGCCAGGGGCGAAAACATTTTACCCTCTACTTTCTGGAATGAGAAGATGGGTAATAAGGCCGTGATAATGATAAGCTTAGAGAAGAAAACGGCTTTGCCCAATTCACCACCTGTTTTCTTGATAAGCCCCAGTTTCGACATCCGGTTGAACTTGCTCATACCCGTCTGATGGGCCAGGTGGTCGAGCGTAACGAAAATTCCTTCGACCATTACCACAGCGCCGTCGATGATGATACCGAAATCGACTGCGCCCATCGAGAGCAGATTCGCCGACATACCACGTATCCGCAGGCACATGAACGCAAACAGCAGGGCTAGCGGAATAATGATGGAGACGATGACCGTGGTGCGCCAGTCGGCCATGAACAGGAACACGATGACCGTGACCAGAATAATCCCTTCGGTGAGGTTATGCAGCACCGTTCGCGTACAGAAACTAATCAGATTGTCGCGGTCGTAGAACGTAACCATCTTGACGTCAGAGGGTAATATGCGTTCGTTGAGCTCATCGATTTTGGCTTTTGTGCGGGCCAGCACTTCACTCGGGTTTTCGTTTTTCCGCATCACCACGATGCCTTCCACTACGTCGTCGTTGGCGTCCAGACCCACCTGCCCGACGCGGGGCAGATTCGATTCGGCCACTTCTGCTACGTTCTTCACCAGCACCGGATTACCGTCGAGGTCTTCTACAATCAGGTTTTCGATGTCCTGAATCGACGTGAGTAAACCGATGCCGCGTACTACGTAGGCTTGCCCGTTACGTTCGATTACATCACCGCCGACGTTGATGTTGCTACGTGTAACCGCCTGATACACTTCCAGTGGCGTAATGTCGTATTTGGCTAACTGCGTGGGATTTACCCGAATTTCATAGCTCTTTTCCCGTCCTCCGAAGGCCACTACGTCGGCTATACCCGGCACGGAACGTAGCTGGCGGTCGATGATCCAGTTGTGTAGGGTAAGTAATTCGCGGCTGTCGCGGGAAGCCGATTTAAGGGTAAAGCGGAAAATTTCACCCGTAGGGCCGTAAGGTGGCTGAACGTCGGGTTCAACATTTTCGGGGAGCGAAACCGTTCGGAGCTGGTTATTAACCTGCTGTCGGGCGAAAAAATCCTCTACGTCATCATCAAAAATCACCTTGATGATGCTGAGGCCGAACATGGTGATGGAACGGACATTGGTTTTTCGCTGCACCGAGTTCATGGCGACCTCAATCGGCACCGTCACGAACCGTTCGATTTCTTCCGCCGACCGGCCGTTCCATTCCGTTACGATAATGATTTGCGTATTGGTGACGTCGGGAAAGGCTTCGAGTGGGGTATTCAGATAGCTGACCACACCGGCAATCACCAGTCCGATGGTCATGAAAAATATGAAGAAGCGGTTCTTCAGCGAGAAACCGACAACATCCCGAATGAATTTGTTCATTGGCAGAGGGGTAAGGGCAGAGGGCAGGGTTGTAATTTACCCTATGCCCTGAGCCTATGCCATTTAGTCGTTTATCGCGTCGTAGACCAGTAGCTGGTTTTTGGAAATCACTCGTTCGCCCGGTTTCAGGCCGGATTTAATGTAGGCTACATCACCCACCGATTTCAGGATGTTGACTTCGCGGGTGTCGATGTCGGAGCGGCTTCGGAACACCATGACAAAGTGTTTCGACTGGTCGAATATCACCGAGCCAGCCGGTACGGTAGCCATTTGCCCGCCATCTTCGTAATGCAACGTAACAGTGGCGTGCATCTCCGGACGTAGCTTCATGCCCTTGTTTCCCAGTCGAATACGAACGGTCATGGCTTTGGTGCCGGGATCGAGGACGGTATAGATTTTATCAACTTTGCCCCGGAATAATTCATCTGGATAGCTAAGTGTCTGAATCGTTGCATCCATGCCGATACGTACCCGCCCGATATCGCTTTCGTTGACGTTGGCCAATACCGAAACTTCACTGATTTGTCCAATGGTGAACAGATTGTTGGCGTTGTCGGAACGTAGCTGCATACCCCGGTTCACGTTTTTCTCGATCACGTAGCCGTCGATGGGCGCTTTAACCGTATACATCGACGTTTTCCCCAGCCCGTAAATCCGGGATACTTCAGCAACCCGATTGGCTTCGGCCTGCGCTTTTTCCACTTCTTTCTGAGCGGCTACAACTTCGCGTTGCGACGTGAGTTTGGTTTCGAACAGGTCCTGAGCAACGCGCAGGTTTTTTTCGGCCAGCAGCAGATCCGATCGGGCCTGAATCCCCTGCCGTTCGATATCCGCCACCTCGCCCGACCGAATGGAAGCAATTGTCTGACCTTTTCGAACGTAGTCGCCCAGTTCAACCTTTACGTCCTCTACGTTGCCGCCAACCAGTGGGAAGACTTTAATGACGCGGTTTTCGTCGGCCATCACTTTGCCCACCAAGGTGAGTTCGCTACGTACCGGCTGCGTGGTTACGCTGTCGATTGAAATCCGGTGCATCATCGTATCCGACAGCATAAACGCTTTTTCCTGTTCGGGTTCGGGTTTTGGCCCGCAGGAAATCAGGAGTGCTACGTTGCTGATGAGTAAAAAAAGAGTGGTTTTCATGGTTATTCCGGTTGATACGTCCGGTTATCTGTGGTTTCTAATTAAATGGGTAATGAGCAATTTGTATTAAGTGATGATGTCTGGGACAACCTCATCACGCATTCTACATTCTCCATTTACTTAAATAAATCTTCCCCAATGAGGTAGTTCAACTCTTCGTATGCACTCACCCGGTCGGCTTTCAGCCGGTTGAGCTGGCTGATGCTGTCGTTGTACGCTTCAATCAAATCGACAAATTCGAGTAGTGAAATATTCCCCTTCTGAAAACTGGTGACCACTCCACGGTTCAATTCATCGAACTGTTCCGTAAACTGTCCCTCAACTGATTGCACCCGTCGTTCGACTTCCCGGACTTTCTGGAGAGAGGTCGCCACTTCGTTGTTTACCTGCACGACTTTCTGCCGCTGCAACTGGTTCTGGTAACTGATCTGGCTACGTGCCGCCCGAATCGCTCCCTGATTGCGATTGAAAACCGGAAGATCAGCTGAAACTGACAAACCAACATAGTTCTGGACGTAACTACCGGCCTGGTCATACGTACCGCCTACCCGCAAATCGGGGGTTGCCAGGGCTCGTTGCAGGTTATAATTCAGTTCGGCTTGTTTGCTGAGCGACTCCGATGCTCTCAGGTCAGGGCGGTTTCGTAGGGCTATCTGCTGGAGTGTATCTTCCGACTGGATCGGTAATTTGTACTGCGCCAACGTTTCGTCAATTACTACTGGCCTAACAGGCTGATCTACACTAATCAACGTTCGTAGGGCACGCTGATCATCAGCGAGTTGAAACAGAATAGCCGTACGGTCATTACTGATCTGGAACAGAAGGGCTTTCAGACGTAGCAGCTCGCGCAGTGATACGTTGTTTCGATTATACTGCACTTCGTAAGCCGTTACGGTATTCTGCAACGTAGTAAGTTGCTGGTTGAACCGGGCCAGTGTTTTTTGCTGAAAATAAATCGAATAGAATCGGCTTCGGAGATCAAAGCGGAGACCACGTAGCAAATCCAGTACTTCAAATTGCGTAAGTCGGGTAGCTTCGGCGGCCAGCGCAATCCGTTTGTTACGTTTGCCAGCGGTGTACAGAAGCTGTTGTATACCAACGATTTTTTCGCCCTGACGCCCTACGTCCAGCACGCGCCGGGCATCACCGTTGTACGCACTCACCTCCAGACTGACGGTCGGATTGTCGTATAAACTGGCTTGCAATTCCTGCGCCTGACTGGCTTCCAATCGAAATCGCTCGGCGAGCAACAGAAGGTTGTTTTTTACAAACAGGCTGTCGGCCTGACGTAGCGTCAAGCGAAGCGAATCCTGCTGCAACGCCGAAGTCGTTTGTAACTGAGCAAATGAAAAGTCAGGTAAAGACAGGGTAGCTACGAAGACAAAAAGTAGTAGCCGCATAGAGAACTGGATGTTGGGCTACAAATGTCTTTAACCTACATTAAGACAGGATTAGAACCGGATTATAGAGGCTTTAAAAAAACATTAGAAAAATATTAGAGAAAAGCTGTGAAGATTGTCATTGGTAGTCATTCTCAGCGTGTGGCCCAAACAGGCTCTGTCTGTTTGGGCCACACGCTGAGAATGACTACCAGTTTACAGATGTGGTAGTGAAATGGTGAACTTGCTTCCTTTCCCTAATTGGCTTTCGACGGCAAGTGTGCCCCGATGCAGTTCGATCAACTTGGCCGAAATCGATAGCCCAATCCCGAAACCGTCATACTCCAGTACGTTCTGGGCGCGGTAGAAGGGCTCAAAAATATGCTGGACATCCTCAGCGCTCATGCCAATGCCCTGATCTTCAATGCTAATCTGGCAGTGTTGGGCGTTGGTGCTGATACGTATCTGAGCCGTTTGATTGGACGAATATTTACAGGCATTATCGAAGAGGTTCAACAAGACTTGCTTGAGCAAATCCTCGTTTCCGTAAACAACGGTTTCCGTTTCGGTTTCAGGGATGTTCTGATAATCGACCTCAATCCGATACGTTGATTTAGCTCCAACCAGTTCGTCTTTCGCTACGAAAATAACATCGTCGATACGTACCCGTTGAAAGAGGACATGACTACTCGACTCCATCGTGCGGGCCAAAAACAACAGGCTGTTAGTCAGACCAATAAGGCGGTCTGTGTCTGACATCAGGTTCGTTAGAATTTCCTCATATTCGCCTACCGTCAGCCGTTTGCGCAGGCCCAGTTGTATTTCCGACTTCAGGGCGGCCAAAGGAGTTCGAAGCTCGTGCGATGCGTGTGAAACAAAACTTCGCTGCTGGTCGAAAGCCTGCTCCAGCCGTTGCAGTACCGTATTAAAATTGATGGCCAGCCGGGCAATTTCGTCCTGACGATTGCCCTCGTCCAGGCGTTGCTGAAGATTGCGGGCCGTGATGGTCGATACCTGCTCATTAATCTGGCTGATAGGACGTAGCGACTGCCCCGCAAAGAAAATTCCCAGCCCGATACTAATACTTATACCGACAAAAAGCCCCCATCCCAGAGTCAGGCGGAGGTTGTCTAATTTACTTTCCCCGAATTTGTCATAGGCCGATGCCAGCACCACCAGATTGCGATCGTCGTGCTGGTAAAGCAAACCGACCAGTTCATTATGCCCGCTAAACGTTTCAACCTCTTTCCGCTGACGTACCTCATCTAATAAGGAAGACTCAAAATGAATGACCTGATCATCGACGCTGGCATAGATCAACTTGTTTTTGGCATCGAAAACCAGCACTTTCTCGTCGAACAGCGCCGTCAACGTATTACGGTCGATAATTTTGAGTAGCTTCTGATCTACCTCTTTCACTTCAATCAGAAAGCGAACCGTTGTGAGCGCTTTGTTCTTCAATCGGTCATAAAATTCCTCCCGCCGATACGTTGCCGAAATAAAATAAATCAGCACCGAAAACACCACCAGAATAGAAGCTACAATGAGCGAGAACTGAAGCGCGATGCGGTTACGAATGGTCATAGAGCATGGGGGTGAGGGCATGGGGCATGGGGCGAAGGGCGTGGGATTGGAACGTTTACCCTATGCCATTACCCCTATGCCCTCTGCTCTACGCTTCTTCTTTCACTACGTACCCCAGTCCGGGGCGGGTGTGAATGAGCTTGGGTTCGAAGTCGCGATCTATTTTTTTGCGCAGGTAATTTACGTAGACTTCCACTACGTTGGTACCAGGGTCGAAATTGAGATTCCAGACGGTTTCGGCAATATCGGCTTTCGAGAGAACTCGGCCTTTGTTCCGCATCAGGTATTCGAGTAGGGCAAATTCGCGGGCTGTCAAATCGATCAGCGTGTTATTACGCCTGACTTCTTTAGTTGTTACGTTCACCGTCAGATTTGCTACCTGCCAGACTTCCTCGCGGCTGGTTTCGGTCGTATGCGACGCCCGCCGGAAACAGGTGGCTACACGGGCGACCAGCTCGCGGAAATCGAAAGGCTTTACCAGATAATCGTCGGCCCCCAGCGACAGCCCTTCGACTTTATCTTCAATCTCGCCCAGTGCCGTAAGCATAATAATGGGCAAGTTTGGTTTCTCCGACCGCACACTCCGACAGACTTCAAAGCCATTCAACCCCGGCAGGTTAATATCCAGGATTAGCAAATCGATACCGGGTTGTAAGGCTATCTGGCGGCCATTGAGCCCTTCATACACCACTTCGGTGGAATACCCTTCTTCCTGAAGCCCCCGGCTGATGTTCTGGGCGATACGTCGGTCGTCTTCAATAATCAGGATTTTTTTCATCTGGAGAGCGATACGTCAATGGATTAACGTGAATTATGACTATGTGAACGTACTGCTGTCGAAGCTCCATGCGACAGCAGTACACTTAAAATCAATCGATTATCCTGTAAATTATAGATAGTTCAAGTTGGATCAGAACGACGGCAACTGACAATTTATGACCAACGTAGCAAATTGCTAAAAAAAACTCCCCTGTTACGTTGGCGCAACAGGGGAGCGTGGTAATTGAGGTTGTAGAACCGCTTATTTCGTGCCGTAGCGCTTGCGGAACTTATCGACCCGACCGGCAGTATCGAGCAGTACGTTCTTGCCGGTATAGAAAGGGTGCGATTGCGAACTAACTTCAATCTTAACGAGTGGGTAGGTTTTACCTTCGAACTCGATGGTGTCTCTGGTCTGAACTGTTGAGCGCGTCAGGAATTTATAATCGCTCGACAGGTCGTGGAATACCACATCGCGGTAATCCGGGTGAATGCCCTTTTTCATGATTTAATGCTCAGTTTCTTGTCATCTTCTCGGTTTCCGACCGAAAAGGACTGCAAATGTACGGCGTTTTTTGAGGATTGTCAAACGTTTTTAATGCTTCTTTTATAAGCTGATTATGAACACAGTAAATACCCCCGTTTACTAACAATCAGGTCATAATCCCTTGCATTGGGTTACTTTTCTTGTTACTTTTCCAAACGGTTTTATCTCCCTGTCAAGAACAGCGTTGCTCAGTTTCTGACCTCGTTGTCTTCTATAAAAAATCGCTGTTTATTTTCTTAGATTATTTCTGAAGTAAGACTGTTGGTAAGTCGTTCAGGATGATGACTTAACAATTTCTTAACCTACTTCTTAGAATTGTATGTTTTCAGGATTGACCAAAATCATCGAACCTTCTGAGTTGTTTTTCCGTCTGATTCAATAGAACTTTAACACGCCGTGCGCTGTCAGTATGTTTAATTCTATGAATTATTTTCTGGAGTTACTTTGTAATTGTTGCCCTGGCAGGCTCGCTTCTTCTTAACGACCAAATCGAGTCAATAATCCGCTTCAACTTTCAATTTGTACCAATCATTTTTCCATACATAACTAGCCCATCTACTCATGTTCGTACTTAAACGTGATGGCCGTCGGGAGTCTGTCAAGTTCGACAAAATCACCGCTCGAATCGAAAAACTATGTTACGGTCTCGACCCTGCTTATGTTCAGCCTGTTGAAGTTGCCGTAAAAGTCGTGAGCGGTCTCTATGACGGTGTTAAAACCACCGAACTCGATAACCTGGCTGCTGAAACAGCGGCATCGATGACCACCAAGCACCCGGACTACGCCATTCTGGCCGCCCGGATTGCCATCTCGAACCTGCACAAGGAGACGAATAAATCGTTCTCCGGTACCATCAAAAAACTGTACCAGTACGAAGACCCAAAAACCGGCGAAAATGCGTCACTGATTTCGCGGGAAGTGTATGAAGTGGTACGTCAGCACGCGGCCTTGCTCGATTCAACGATCATTTACGACCGGGATTACGGCTATGATTATTTCGGCTACAAAACCCTCGAAAAATCGTACCTGCTGAAACTCGACGGACGTATCGCCGAACGCCCGCAACACATGCTGATGCGTGTAGCTGTCGGAATCCACCAGGAAGATATCGACGCGGCCATTGAAACATATAACCTGCTGTCGGAGAAGTGGTTCACGCACGCAACGCCTACGTTGTTCAATGCCGGTACGCCGAAGCCGCAAATGTCGAGTTGCTTCCTGCTGACGATGAAAGATGACTCCATCGATGGTATTTATGATACGTTGAAGCAGACGGCCAAAATCTCGCAGTCGGCGGGTGGTATTGGTTTGAGCATTCACAACGTTCGGGCAACGGGTACGTACATTAAAGGCACTAACGGAACCTCTAATGGAATTGTGCCAATGCTACGTGTCTTCAACGATACGGCTCGTTACGTTGATCAGGGAGGTGGAAAGCGGAAAGGCTCGTTTGCGATTTATCTGGAACCCTGGCACGCTGATGTTTTTGAGTTTCTGGATCTGAAAAAGAACTCGGGCAAGGAAGAAGGTCGCGCCCGCGACCTGTTCTACGCACTCTGGACGCCCGATTTGTTCATGAAGCGCGTGGAAGCGGATGACGTTTGGTCGTTGTTCTGTCCGCACGAATGCCCCGGCCTGGCCGATTGCTACGGCGATGAATTCGAAGCTTTATACGAACGGTATGAACGTGAAGGCCGCGCACGTCGGACAGTGAAAGCGCAGGAATTGTGGTTCAAAATTCTGGAATCGCAGACGGAAACCGGCACGCCTTACATGTTATATAAGGACGCGGCTAACAAAAAATCGAACCAGAAAAACCTGGGTACCATTAAGTCGTCGAACCTCTGCACCGAGATTATCGAATATACGGCTGCCGACGAAGTAGCGGTTTGTAACCTGGCGTCTATCGCGCTGCCGAAGTTCATCAAACGTGATCCAGATGGCATTATGCGATTGGATCACCAGAAACTGTATGAGGTAACGAAAACGGCTACACGCAACCTCAACAAAATTATCGATATCAACTACTACCCGGTTGAAGAAGCCCGTCGGAGCAACATGCGCCACCGGCCAATCGGTTTGGGTGTGCAGGGGCTGGCCGATGCGTTCATCATGCTACGTATGCCGTTCGAGTCGGATGAAGCGCGTCGGTTGAACGAGGATATTTTCGAGACGATCTACTTCGGTGCCATGACGGCGTCGATGGAACAGGCGAAAGAGTACGGACCGTACGAAACCTGGAAAGGGTCGCCGATTTCGCAGGGTGTTTTCCAGTTCGATATGTGGGGTGTGAAACCAAAATCAGGTCGCTGGGATTGGGAAAGCCTGCGCAAGGACGTAGTAGAACACGGCGTTCGGAACTCGCTGCTGTTAGCACCGATGCCAACCGCATCAACCTCGCAGATTCTGGGTAACAACGAATGCTTTGAGCCCTACACCAGCAACATTTACACCCGTCGCGTACTGTCGGGCGAATTCGTGGTGGTGAACAAACACCTGCTCAAAGACCTCGTGAAACTGGGCTTGTGGAACGACGCCATGAAGAATAACCTGATTCTGGCCAATGGTTCGGTGCAGCAGATTCCGAACATTCCGCAGAACATCAAAGACCTGTATAAAACGGTTTGGGAGATTAAGCAGAAGCACATCATCGACATGGCTGCCGACCGGGGTGCCTACATTTGCCAGTCACAGTCGCTGAATATTCACATTCAGGATTCGAACTTCGGCAAACTGACATCGATGCACTTCTACGCCTGGAAAGCGGGCCTGAAAACAGGTATGTACTACCTCCGCACGAAAGCCGCTGCCGACGCTGTGAAGTTCACCGTAGTACAACCACAAGCCGAACCCCAACTCGAACCCGCCCTGGCCGAAACCGCGCCCGTTGAGAAACCACTTGATTACGCGCAATACGCCAAAGAACATGCGACCAACGCAACGCCAGCGCCTGTACCAATGGTTACAGATTTAGAACAGCAATATGCCGCCATGACCTGCTCGCTCGATGACCCGGAAGGTTGCGAGATGTGTGGTTCGTAAACGAGTTTTGATTTAAGGATTCAAGTTTCTGCTCCCGGCTGTGGTTCACATGGCCGGGAGTTTTTATTTGCCATTTGATCGATTTACAGCGAATGATTGACAGACTGATTCAGTTTGCTATTTGGACTGAATACTAACCACTTTTGAAGATTCTAAGGAAGTGAATTAAGAGTAAGCATCTTCCGTGTATAACCTATCTTCGTCCAACGACGAGAGAATTCGCGCCACTGCAAACCTTTAGGAAGTTGCCGGTCAGTTAGTTCTAAATGAATGACACGCCGGTTCGTGTTACTGGTGCTTTTGCCTGACGCATGTACTAAGAGCGGTCTCATGATCAAAAGCCCACCTTTAAGTACAGCGCAAATTGTTGCTTGGCTTTTGTTTAACGTCTGTAAGTCAGCATCGGGTAAGATGCCTAGTCGATGAGAGCCTGGAATAACCTTCAGGGCACCATTTTTCTCATCACAATAATCTAGATGAATACGAACTGTGTACAGGTAATTAAGATAATAATGGGAAGGCTGAACTGACCATGACCCATGTCGTGAATTCCAATTAGTCCAGTGGGCTACTTGCTCTTGACGATCTACCGAAATCTGTAAATCTTGATGATAAGGTACAACCTAATTCGATTGGGCGGGTTTGTCGAAATAAATGCCTTTTACACAATCGTAGCCGTAGCCAACTACAGTATCGAGTAAGCGGTTAAATGGGATAGTCCAGAGGAGCTCAGGCAAAATCGGGACTTCCTGTAATAAGTTACGAATAGCGAATAAATCGGTAGTACGCCGGAAATTAGGACTTATTGCTGATGCTTGTTCAATAGCTTCTGTAAATGCGTGAAGCACTTCATCCGTAAAGAAATCGGGAATGATGGTAAAGCCTTTTTCTGCTAAATCGGTTCTAGCCTGACTAAACATTAAAGTAAGATCCTGACTTATTGTGGGAGTAAATCTATATCAATGCCCAGCCACCGCTTTCGAAGCCTCAAAGCGTTTTAACATTTCGTAGGTCTGTCGAGCGATTGGGTCTTTTTCAATCATTTCCTGTTCAATCTCATCTAAGAAGGGTTGCATACTATCTCGGACGGCTTGCCGTTCAGCGGCAGAAGCATGGTAATACTGTAAGTGAATTTGATTTTTGATTGATTGTTGTTCAGCCTCATTACTGGTTGCATTATACTGATCAATAAGGGTGTGAAGTGTCGTTTGCATAGCTTTTTTAGTTATCGCCTGAGTTTAAGAGGTCATCTAACTTATTAATCATATCCTGATAATAAATGGCTTTCCGAGTCAGAAACAAGTAATCTTCATCGTTTGCTTTAGCTGGGTAATCAATAATTTGTTGTTGAGTTTCTTCAAAATAGAAAACTAATCGTTTACGTTGAGCCAGCCACTCAGCGCGTTCTTCATCACTCATACTTGGGTTGTTACGGATGGGTCATCAAACATACTTAAATAAACTATTATAGCCAAATGATATATTAATTACTTCGGGGTAGCTATCAGTAACAATCAATCGCCCGGCCTTCTCTGCGAAAACCGGGCGGTTATATTTACAAACCCTAAAATTAAACTAAACTGGCTGGGTCGATTTCGTCGATGTTAGCGCGGTGGTCGTGGGTGTGGTTACCAAAACGCTTTTCTAACTGGCGTTGGAGCTTGCCCACTACGTTATTGATTAGCTCATACCAGTTATCGCCGGAGTCTTCGGCGAAAGCATCGTTACCAGGGATGCCGTATTTGATGCCTACGTGTCGGTTGTTGCTACGTTGACTCGGTTCTACTTTCAGATACACATCGGCTGTGATAACATCGCCTTTGTAGAAACGTCGAAGCTTGGTGAGCGCATCCAGGACGGAGGCCCGCATATCGTCGTCCAGAGTGAACCCTACGGCTTCAATATCTAAGCGTACATTGTCTAAACTTTCGTCTGATTGCATGGCACTGTGGTTTTACGTTGAGTTAACTGCCCGTTCATAGTGGCAGCTTTTCTCTATAAAGCCTGATAGCGTCATTTTGTTTGTACCAACGTCGCCAATTAATTCACATCTTTCCCTTGCTGCAACTGACCTAGTAAGCGCTCAACGTTGGCTTTGTTGTTGTTATCAGGAGCCACAGCGAGTGCTTTTTTGCCCCAGTCGGTGGCCGATTTGTAATCGCCTACCGCCGAGTAAGCCCGCATCAGGCCCATGTTCGCCGTGAATACGTTAGGGTATTTTTTTGCATAATCCTGAAAAAACGTGAGTGCTTCTTTACCTTTTTTCTGGTTAATCAACTGTCGGCCGTATTGATAGCCCTGCTGCATGTTGGCCATCGGCAGGGCTTCTTTCATAAGCGCGTCGGCTTCGGCTGTTCGGTTTAGCATAGCAAGGAGCCGGGCTTTGGTTTGTAACGTACTGAAATTCTTTTCGCCAACAAACTGTCCGTTGATGGAATAATCCGCCCAGCGCAGTCCTTCTTCAAGGTTAGTTTTATGGTCCGCTACGTAATTAGCCGCTTGCTGATAGGCATCCCAGCGGAACCCTTTTTCGCTCCGTAGTTCGTTACGTAGCGAAGCCAGCTGCGTTTGCACGAGGTTAACCGAAACCGTAAATGGAATTGTCCATTTTTCCCATAGCAAGGCAATGACCGCCGAACTGTCGGTTTCGTTCATGAACTCATACTTGAGTCGTTCCACCGACGGCTGATTTTTCAGCGGTTTCACCGAAACACGTAGCGCATCCTCTTTGGGATCGTAAAAGTAGCTGCCCCAGGACGTAGCATTCTTCGAAAAAATCACCGTTACGTCATTTTCCTGAACGCCCATCATCAGACCATACGTACCCGCTGCCAGTGGTTTGCCTTCTACGTTCACGTCGGTGCTGAACGTAATAGTAGTGTTTTCGTTGGCCCCCGCCCGCCAGGGAGATTCTTTACTGGAACCAAATCCTAAATCTTTGTAACCATAATGCACCAGTTCACCCCAGACTTTTCCTTCGCGACCTTTCACGGCGGGTCGGTCGTAGTGAATCGTTACGTCGGTGATGCCGATACGTTCGGAGACAGACGCTTTTTTGTTGCCGCCATCGGCTGGAAATATAAGCTGGGCAACGGCAGACAGCGAACTTAAACATAGCGCGGCTGCACTGAACAGATAGGTAATTTTTCGCATGATTAGTTTGAAAATGGAGTTTAGTAAACGGTTGTTCAATAACCTCCAAAATACTGATTTCCAGACTAAGCAGGCAAGGCGAATTAGATGAACGGTTTTGCTGATACGTTATGTGGTAAACCACCAAACCGCAGACGTGAGAGTCTAACGTCACAAAGGCACATAACTCAGTTTTTGAAACGGTTCAATCTTTAACGCCTTTTTTGTCATGCTGACGAAGGAAGCATCTTAACATATCCTAACGAGCAAATTAGGGAACGTTAAGATGCTTCCTTCGTCAGCATGACAAAAGCGTTCATTTTCAAGTTGTTTCCTGAATTTTGAAAGCTTCTTTTCAACAAAACAGTAGTGGTAGGCAGATGGGTATTTAGGATTTCTTCAATTTTCTTACCATCCCAGCCTTACTCCTCCCAAACCTGATCAGCGCCGTTGATCGCTTTTTGTGCGAAATACTTCACAATCATGCGTTTAATGGCTATCCAATCCGCATCATCAACCTTGTGCGAGAACATCTTCAGCAACTCTAACTGAGGTTCGGTAAGCGGGGTTTGCAGGTTGTTTTCCATCTTGATAAATGCAGCGACCTAATCTATGAACGTTCTGACCGATGCGTTTTGTTTACTTACTAAACAAAGGTAACGAGAAATCTGAACCCATACGTAGTCTGCCCGTTGCGGCAAATTTCCGTATCTTTGCACTTATTTTTTTACCGGCCAAGTCGCTGCTGACGCAAACAGAGCGATTTAGGCCGTTTTGATTCTCTCAGCCGTGAAGTATCAGCAATATGAGTCCCTCGATTACGCGAAGATCGCGGCCGAGGTTTTGACCTACTGGAATCAGAATCAGATATTTGAGCAATCCGTCGCCATTCGCGATGGGAAGCCAAACGGTCCGGAGCTCCGGTTTACGTTCTACGAAGGTCCGCCGTCGGCCAACGGAACGCCGGGTATTCACCACGTCATGGCCCGGACAATTAAAGATATTTTCTGCCGGTACAAAACGTTGCAAGGCTTTCAGGTCGAACGGAAAGGCGGTTGGGATACGCATGGGCTGCCCATTGAGTTGCAGGTCGAAAAGGAGCTTGGTATCACGAAAGACGATATCGGCAAACCTGAATCGGAGGGAGGCATCAGCGTAGAGGAATATAACCGCAAATGCCGCGAAACGGTAATGCGGTTTACCGACCAATGGAACGAAGTGACCCAGAAAATGGGCTACTGGGTCGATCTCGACAATCCCTACGTTACGTATAAAAATGAATACATTGAATCCGTCTGGTGGTTGCTCAAACAGCTGTACGATAAAGGTTTACTCTATAAAGGGTACACCATTCAGCCGTATTCACCCAAGGCGGGAACGGGCCTGAGTTCGCATGAATTAAATATGCCCGGTACGTATAAAGATGTGCGCGATACGACCGTAGTAGCCCAGTTTAAGGTGAAGCCAACGGGTAAATCAGGATTTCTGTTCTTCGATTCGGCCGATGCCGATATCTATATTCTGGCCTGGACAACGACGCCCTGGACGTTACCCGCTAACTCGGCCCTGACAGTTGGGAAAGACATCGACTATGTACTGGTCAAGACATTCAATCCGTACACGTTTGAGGCAATCCACGTAGTACTGGCGAAGGCGTTGGTGAGCCGTTGGTTTAACGAAAAAGGCCATCAGACCGACCCAAAGAGTCCGGCCTTCGACGCGTATCTGCCAAACGACAAAGTTATTCCGTGGTATGTTGTTTCGGAGTTCAAAGGCGCGCATCTCGAAGGAATCGAGTATGAACAATTGCTGCCCTACGTAACGCCTGAAGTTCCCGCTTTCCGGGTGATTTTGGGTGATTTCGTAACGACAGAAGATGGTACCGGTGTCGTACATACGTCGCCAACGTTCGGGGCTGACGACTTTCGCGTGGCGCAGGCTGCCGGAATTCCTCCCATTATGGTGAAGGATGAAACCGGTAAGGACGTACCGATTGTGGATAAACACGGTCTGTTTGTGGATGAAATCACGGATTTTGCCGGACGCTACGTTAAGGAGGAATATTATTCCGATGAAGAACGCGACGCCCCTGATTTCAAACCAACCGACGTACTGATTGCGATCAAACTAAAGGAAGAAAACAAAGCCTTTCGCGTTGAGAAATATGAACACCCGTACCCGCACTGCTGGCGGACCGATAAACCGATTTTATACTATCCGCTCGATAGCTGGTTTATCCGCACAACCGCGGCAAAAGATCGGTTGGTCGAATTGAACAAAACCATCAACTGGCAACCCGAAAGCACCGGAACGGGTCGCTTCGGCAACTGGCTCGAAAACCTGGTTGACTGGAACCTGAGTCGCAGTCGTTTCTGGGGAACGCCGTTGCCGATCTGGCGTAGCGAAACGGGCGAAGAAGTGTGTATTGGTTCGGTGGAAGAATTGAAAGAACGCGTACAAAAAGCGCAGTGGAGCGATGCCCTGACCGATGAGCAACGTAGCAAAAACGGAGCTTTCCTGCATCAGCTTTCTCTGGGAGATTATGACCTGCACCGGCCTTACGTCGATGAGGTGTATTTCGTTTCGGACAGTGGCAACGTCATGCAGCGTGAGTCTGACCTGATCGACGTCTGGTTCGATTCGGGTGCGATGCCCTATGCGCAATGGCATTATCCATTTGAGAATAAGGATATTTTCGAAAAAGCGTTTCCGGCTGATTTTATCTCGGAAGGTGTCGACCAGACGCGCGGCTGGTTCTTTACGCTTCACGCTATTGCGGGAATGCTGTTTGATTCAGTGGCGTTTAAGAACGTAGTATCTACGGGGTTGGTGCTTGATAAAAACGGCAACAAAATGTCGAAACGGTTGGGTAACGCTGTTGACCCGTTTGCTACGTTGGCGCAGTATGGTCCCGATGCGACGCGCTGGTACATGATCACCAACGCCGAGCCCTGGGATAACCTGAAATTCAATATTGACGGCATTGGTGAAGTGCAGCGGAAGTTATTCGGTACGTTGTCGAATACGTATAATTTCTTCGCGCTTTACGCCAATCTGGATAATTTCTCGTTTGCCGGACGTACCGTTCCTGTAGCCGAGCGGCCCGAGCTTGATCGCTGGATTATCTCGAAACTGCAATCGCTCATTCAGGAAGTGGAACGCCAGTTCGACAGCTACAACCCGACTAAAGCAGGCCGGGCTGTTCAGGATTTTGTGAACGATCAACTCTCGAACTGGTACGTTCGGTTATCGCGTCGGCGTTTCTGGCTGGGCGGGGCCGACCTTTCGGTCACGTCCGACGGCGAAATGACGACCGACAAACGGGCTGCTTACGAGACTCTGCACGAGTGTCTGACTACGGTGGCTCAACTGATGTCGCCCATCGCGCCGTTCTACGCGGACTGGTTGTATCGGAATCTTACGGAAGGCGCTACGTCGGTTCACCTGACAGATTTTCCGAAGGCTGACCAGTCGCTGATTAATATCGAGCTGGAAGAGTCGATGGATGGCGCTCAGGGTGTTTCGTCGCTGGTACACTCCTTGCGGAAAGGCCACAAACTGAAAGTACGTCAGCCACTTAGCCGTGTGTTGATTCCGGTTTTGAATGCTGATACGCGTCGACAACTTTTGCACGTAGCACCGATTATTATGTCGGAAGTGAACGTAAAAGCGGTCGAGTTTGTCGACGATGCCAGCGGAATTCTGAAGAAACGAGTGAAACCGAACTTCAAGGCGTTGGGTCCGAAATTCGGAAAGCAGATGAAAGACGTAGCAGCAGCCATTACGTCCATGAATGAAGAACAACTTCGTGAACTGGAAGGGACTGATTACCTGAAAATTGGCGAGTACGAACTACGTCTGGCTGATGTCGAAATTCAGACCGAAGATATTCCCGGCTGGCTGGTGGCCAGCGAAGGCGGTCTGACGGTTGCCCTCGACGTGAACGTAACGGACGAACTACGTAGCGAAGGTATCGCCCGCGATTTTGTGAACCGCGTACAGAATCTGCGTAAAGACCGCGATTTTGCCGTGACCGACAAGATAAAAATTCAGCTCGAACGTAACGATGCGGTACTGGCGACCGCTATCGAAACCAACCGGGATTACATCAGTCAGGAAGTTCAGGCCGTTTCGCTCGAACTGGTGCCAGATTTGAACGGTTCGGCAACGGAAATTGATATGGACGAATTCCGACTACGTATCAAAGTAGATAAGGCGTAACGATTTACGTTCGCTACGTATCATAAAGAACGTAGTACTCAAAAGGGTATCTCTCAAATTTGGGAGGTGCCCTTTTTCTTTGTCAGACGTTTTTTTGTCATGCTGAGGCACGAAGTATCTTCACGTTTCCTTACTCTCAGGTTTGGGTACTTTAAGATGCTTTGTGCCTCAGCATGACAAAGAAACGTCTAACCAAAAGGTTAATAGGTCTGTTTTAGTAACTCATTTAAAATCAATAATTTATATAAACAATTCGAGTAAATCGTGCAACGGCATGAATGTTGTATAAGGCTAATTATTCCAGTAGTCATTATCCCTGATTACCCTGCGGGCATAGCTGCGTAGCACGAAATCGCGCAAGGGTTTACACCATTTGGTATGGACAAATACTACGTTCACTTTTAATCTTGTACGACTTTGATCGATTATTTACGCACAACGCTGCACTCATTCGTCAATAATTATCAGGCCGTTATGTGGCGGTTACGGGAGTGCCCACTCAATGATGAACAGTTAGGAATTTCGATCGGACTTAGTGGCAATGCCATCCGGAATCGTCGGGCTAAACCCGATCTTTGGAAACTGTCGGATGTCGAACGACTGGCGTCTCTTTTTGCGTTGCCGTCAACGGCCAGCATTCAATTAAGTCAGGTACTGGACGATATGCCCTCGCGTATGAAAACGCTTCCTGCCGACGAACGACGACGGATCGAGCGAATGCTGCTGCTGAAAACCAGTCAGCTCGAATCGTACAACAAAAACGACTGGCCTGTTCGGTATCTTCTACGAATGCACCGTTCCTTACTGACAATCAGCCGATAAACGGCGGCATCAGAAAGGGTAAATGTAGGATGTTCTGACTAGCGACTGTATTTTTGCGGTAATCTCTTTGATAACCGTATGAAATTCAGTCGCTTTGTCATTATCCTGTACCTCTTAATTTTTTGCCAGGCTGTTTATGCACAGAATGCGAAAATCACGCGAGGTCCTTATTTGCAGGTGCTTACGCCAACTTCGGTTGTCGTGCGGTGGCAAACCGATCAGCCTACTGTTGGTCGAATCTGGTACGGACCGCAAACGAATCAGCTAAATAGTAACATAAGCGAATCGCAGTCGGGAGTTGAACACAGCCTGACTATAAAGGGATTGCAACCCTCCACACGCTACGCTTACGCTGTTGGGTACGATGATAAACAGCTCGGAGCAGGCGATGATTACTACGTTAAAACAGCACCAGTTCCAGGTGATAAGCAATCGATTCGACTCTGGGCGCTAGGCGACTTTGGGGCAGGTAATGATAATCAGAAAAACGTTTATCAGTCCTACCTGAATGCGACTGTTAACAAGCGCGCCGATGTTTGGGTCTGGCTCGGCGATCACGCCTATTGCTGTGGTCAGGAAGACGAATACAATAAGTATGTTTTTTCGGCCTATCCGCAAACTCTCCGAAATTTACCCATCTTCACAACACCCGGTAATCATGACTATGCCGATAGTGAAGTAAACTTTAATATACCGTATTACAACCTGTTTTCATTTCCGCAACAGGGCGAAGCAGGTGGGGTTCCATCAGGTTCAAAATCGTATTTTTCTGCTGATTATGGCCCGGTTCATCTGATTTCACTCGATTCTCAAGGTAGGCAGGAGGGGCAGTTTCGGCTTTATGATACCACGACAACGCAGGTACAATGGCTCAAGCGCGATCTGGCCGCTAATAAACTGCCCTGGACGGTCGTCATTTTCCACCATCCACCTTATAGTAAAGGGGGGCGTAACTCCGACACCGAAGAGGCCATGCGGCTCATTCGGGAAAACCTGACGCCCATTCTGGAGCGTTACGGCGTTGATTTAGTCCTGAACGGGCATAGTCATGGGTATGAGCGAACGTATCGAATGAAAGGACATCGCGGACTGGCCAATACCTACGACAAAAATGCTTACGTTGTCGAGAATACGACGGGTCGCTACGATGGATCGCCGAACTCGTGCCCAATTCTGACGAAGGGACAGGGAACCGTATACGTAGTGAATGGGTCGGGTGGGCAGCTTGGCGGGCAGGCTGTTGATTACCCGCATCCGGCTATGCTGTATTATAACAATATCATCGGCGGCTCCATGTTGCTGGACGTAGTGGAGAATCGGCTGGATGCGCAGTTTCTGACCAGCGATGGCTCCGTTCGAGACCGTTTTACCATCATGAAGAACGTAGCAAAAACGACCGCTTTGGCTACTGAGTTTGGTGATACGTTGCAATTTTCGGCTTCGTGGATAGGCGATTACCGATGGCCCGGCGGGCAAACAGGGCGTTCGTTTCGCTACGTTGCCGACAAGGCGGGTGCTTTCCCGATTTCGGTTACAGACGGCCAGCAGTGCTTAACCGACCAGTTTAATGTAACGGTACAAGCCCCTCCTCGCTTAACCGCTAAAGCAACCGGTACGACCTCCGTTTGTCCAGGTGGTACGTTCACCGTAACGGCCACACCGGAGAATACGACCAAAGCGGCTGGCTGGCAATACGACGTATTACTTTCGGATGCGTCCGGTAATTTTGCGACGGAGCGAATCGTAGGTTCGGGCACACTTGCTACGTTAAAAGCGACGATTCCGGCGGGTCTTCCGGTTGGTTCTGGTTACCGGGTGCGCGTTCGTCCGCGCGGAGTTCCTTACGCCGAACTCGTGGCAAGTGATGGTTTTGCCATTAAAGCACCACCCACCGCCACCCTGACCGGTCCTGCGACGGTATTACAGGGGCAACCTGCGTCGTTAACCATCTCCCTCACCGGCGACGGACCCTGGACTGGTACGTTATCGAATGGCTCGTCATTATCGGCTTTTTCAACAACGATTACCCCCGCCGTCATCCCCATTCAGGTTACGGCAACCACTTCTTACTCCATTGCAAGCGTTGAAAATGCTTGCGGCAAAGGAACGGGATCAGGGCAGGTAGCCATCAATTTTTTGCCGCCGAAAGTGACAGCTAAAACCGTTACGTCGGTCTGCATCGGCGGAAGTTTCGACGTAACGGCGGTTTCTGAAAATGCGTATCAGCCCGAAAACTGGCAGTATGACATAATACTTTCGGATGCAACCGGTAATTTCTCCGGCGATAATCTGGTCGGTTCTGGTACGTTAGCCAGCCTGAAAGCTACCATTCCCGCTAACGTACCGGCTGGCTCGGCGTATCGCGTGCGGGTTCGTCCACGTGGTATCGCCAATCCGCAACTGGTTCCGAGCGATCCGTTCACCATTAAACCGTTGCCAACTGCTACGTTGACGGGATCAATGTCGGTTTTGCAGGGGCAACCCGCTTCGCTTTCGCTGGCGTTCACAGGCGATGCTCCCTGGCAGGGTAGTCTCTCCGACGGAACTAACTTTTTAAGCAGCGTCACACCAACCGAACTCCGTGTTCGGCCCGCCCAAACCACTACGTATTCGGTAGCGAGTGTCGAGAACGGTTGTGGTAAAGGAACGGCAACTGGGCAAGCCCTTATCAACGTAGTGATACCTACCGAAGCCGAGAAATTTGCGGGTGGTCAGTTATGGATTTATCCTAACCCGGCTCACGACGTAGTACGAGTCGAACTTACGCTGACACAGAAAAAGGACGTAACGCTACACTTGCGCGATTTACAGGGGCGATCTGTTTTTCAGAAACCTTTCGGCCCGGTTTCTTCGCTGACCGAATCCATACAAATGCCCGACATCGTGGGGACGTATCTACTTACGATACAGGTCGGTCAGGAAATGCTGACGCGCAAGATTGTGCGGGAATAATAATGCTTACGGCAAATGGATAAGCAGCGTTTGGTTTCTCAAAAATGAAATAGTTGGGCACATACAAGTGTGTTTTATTTTGTGCCAGATGAGGGTCTATCTGGTATCGTTTGCTGAAATTTCGACTGTTGCAAAGAAATGAATGGAGATTAAAAAAGTGGCCTGGCTTACCGCTGTAAACCAGGCTGACTTAACTCTGCATAAAATGAAATGGTTCTATAAGAATGGCATATAGACTTATTCCTTAGCTTCATCTTGTTCGGCGTGCCCATGAATATATCCATCGGCCAATTCTTCCTGATCGTCTAAAGGCGTATTTCCTGGTTGGTGCTGTCCTTCCTGACTCTGATTGGAGTCATTGTCATTAGCTGTGTTTCCTCCTTGGTCTGCGTCGCCCCCTGGCGAATACCATCTAATCGATTGCATATGAGTCTGGTTTTTGAGCGAATTATCTCCTGAAAAACTAATGAACGAAGAGAAAGTTTATTAATAATTGAATTTGGTCATTGTGTAATACATACGACCTCGCTAGGCAGATTAATCAGGAATTTAGTGCCAAATGTAATTCTTACTAGCTGTTGTAATTGTCAAAACAGACGGCCATTTTCTATAAAACCTGGCCCACGCCAAACAGAATCACAAAGAGCAAAGTAGAAAGTGCCAACTGCCCCAAACGAGCGTTCAACTCGACAGGGCGTTTGTGGGTAGCGACCGCACGACCGTTTAGAATGAAGAGCGGAAAAGCAAGAAGATAAAGGTAACTGACCCAGGCAGCATTGGTCAGGAAGGAGTAAACCAGGGCGCAGAACATACCCGTCAGCAAAAGTCCCCAGTGATAACGAATGGCCAATAGCAAACCGATTCGGGCTGGAATCGACTTTTTGCCAGTTAACGTATCGGTTTCAATATCGCGAATGTTGTTAACGTTAAGTACACCCGTTGCAAACAAACCAACGCTCGTGGCAGGAAGCAGTAAGAGTGGATTAAATGATAGCGTATGCAGAAAATACGTACCCAAAACGCCTACCCAACCAAAGAAAATGAGTACGGCAATATCACCAAAACCGGCGTAGCCATAGGGTCGCTTGCCGTTTGTGTATCCGATAGCAGCCGCAATACTCAGTAAACCAATCACCAGAAAAAACCAGAACAACTCCGCACTGACCTCCCGAAAGGCAACCACCAGCAGTCCGATACCACTAATGAGCGAGAGAACACTAGTAACAATAATTCCCCGAAGCATTGCTTCTTTGGAGATATCGCCCGTAGCCACCGCCCGACGTGGCCCAACCCGAAGTTCGGTATCTTTCCCCGAAACCGCATCGCCGTAATCGTTGGCAAAGTTGGAAAGGATTTGCAGGAAAATGGTGGTGAGAACGGCCAGTAAGGCAATCAGCCAGCTAAATCGCCCGCTGGCTGCTGCCAGAAAACTACCCAGAATAATGCTGGCCAGAGAGAGTGGTAACGTACGTGGCCGGGCAGCGGCAATCCAACTTTTCATAGTCAAACAGTGAATGAGCGAAAGAGTGAATGAGCGAAAGTACCTGCCGGATAATTGCTACCGGATGGTCTTTCGCTCATTCACTCTTTCGCTCATTCACTAATTAAATTCCAACAGCTTTCTTGAATTCTTCATCTTCGGGTTTCACTTTCGAACCGAAGAAATTGGTCAGTTTGCCTTCTTCGTTGATAACGTATTTGCAGAAATTCCAGGTAGGGACCTGCTCGTTCCAGCCATTCATTTCTTTGGTTGTCAGCCATTTGTAAAGCGGAGCCTGATCGTCACCCATTACAGATACTTTCTCGAACATCGGGAACGTAACACCGTAGTTTTTCTTGCAGAACTCAGCAATTTCTTCGTTAGAACCGGGCTCCTGGCTTTTGAAATTGTTGGCCGGGAAACCCAATACTACGATTTTGCTACCGTGTTCTTTATAGAATTTTTCCCAGTCGGCGTACTGAGGAGTAAAGCCGCATTTCGACGCTACGTTCAGAATTACCACTTTTTTGCCTTTAAATCCACTCAGCGCTACAGGTTTGCCATCAAGTGAATTTACTGTGAAATCATACAGGCTTTTGGTGGGTGCTTTGGCATCGGCTGGTGCCGAAATAGCTGCATTACGGCCAAAGAAAATACCTTTCAGTGTTGAGAAGGACATAAAGCTGGATAAAATGAAGACAGACGCGAGAGCCGTCAGGGTCAATGCAAAATTCTTTTTCATGGTTGGTTGTTTGGTCAAAAGTGAACTTTAAAATCAGATACGTTAGATAAGTGACAATAGATTGTGATGAATTTCCATTACCAAAGGTAAAGCGAAAACCGTGGCTTTATTAACTACTGAAACTGAACAATTTAATCACATTTTATCAGGAACGTCTATTCCCATTAAACCCATTGCCTTCCGAATAGTTTCACCAACCACTTTGGCCAAAACCAGGCGCGTGTGCAGCTTCACTGGATCGACCTCCTTCAGAATCGACAATTTATCGTAAAACTGATTGAAAGTTTTGGCTAACTCGTAGGCATACTGCGCCAGATAGGAGGGAGCGTAGTCTTGCCCGGCCTCTTCAACTCGCTGCGGATACTGACTTAACAGAAATACAAGTTGCTGCTCAATTTCGTCAAGATCGGTTGCCTCCACCGGCTTATCAGTCAATACGTTTAATTCGACAGCTTTACGTAAAACAGACTGAATACGAGCATGAACGTACTGAATATACGGCCCCGTATTGCCATGTAAATCAACCGATTCGGCTGGATTGAATTGCATCCGCTTCTGCGGATCGACCTTCAGCAAATAGTACTTCAACGCACCTAAACCCAACGTAGTGAACAAGGCCGCTTTCTCGGCGTCACTGAATTCGTCGAGTTTTCCTTTAGCCGCTTCGTCGGCAGCCGTAGAAGCCGCTTCGGTCGTTTCCTGAATCAGATCGTCGGCGTCAACTACGGTGCCTTCCCGTGATTTCATCTTGCCCGTGGGCAGATCGACCATACCGTACGACAGGTGATACAGATTGTTGGCATACGGGCGCCCCAGCCGACGTAGTATAGCAAATAATACGTTAAAATGATAGTCCTGTTCGTTGCCAACTACCCAAATCTGGCGGTCATTATGAAAATCCTGAAACTTCAAATCGGTAGTGCCGAGGTCCTGCGTCATGTATACCGACGTACCATCGGAACGTAGCACCAGTTTCTGGTCGAGTCCTTCCTCTGTCAGATCAATCCAGACTGAACTATCAGGTTTTTGATAAAAAACGCCTTTCTGAAGGCCTTCTTCAACAATCTCTTTTCCAAGAATATACGTGTTCGATTCGTAGTACGTCTTGTCGAAGCTAACGCCAATTGTCTGATACGTAGCGTCGAAACCTTCATACACCCAATTATTCAATTTACGCCAGAGCGCTACCGTTTCGGCATCGCCCTGTTCCCACAGACGTAGCATTTGCTGGACTTCCTGCATCAGCGGAGCCTGCTTTTCGGCCTCTTCTTTGGGCGTTCCCTGCGCCACCATTTCTTCGATCTGCGTTTTATACGCTTTATCGAACAGAACGTAGTATTTGCCAATCAAATGATCGCCTTTCATACCAGCCGATTCAGGCGTTTCGCCATCTCCGAACATCTTATAGGCCAGCATCGATTTACAGATATGAACGCCCCGATCGTTAACAATGCAGGCTTTCACTACGTCATATCCGTTGGCAGCCAGAATCCGGCTCACTGAATCGCCCAGGAAGTTATTCCGTAAATGCCCCAAATGCAGCGGCTTGTTGGTGTTTGGTGACGAAAACTCAACCATTACCGACTGATTTTTAGCGGGTAACGTACCAAATGCTACGTCGGTAGCCATGTCGTTCATCACCGTAATCCAGGCAGAATCATCAATGCTGAGGTTCAGAAATCCCTGTACTACGTTGAATTGACTAACTATAGGGCTGTTATCGACCAGCCACGTACCAATCGACTGACCGATTTGCGCGGGATTCTGGCGGAGAATTTTGGTCAATGGAAACGTAACGAACGTGTATAGTCCGTCAAATTCTTTTTTAGTAGGCTGTAATGCAACCTCACCGATTTCCTGCTGATACAGTTCGGTGATGGCTTGTTTAATGGCAACTTTTAACTCTTCCTGAATATCCATCCGATGACGACACTACGTAAAAAGCAGTTTCGTGGTGCAAAAGTACGAAATGTCGCAGGATGTAGCGTGGGAAAAGCGACGGCGTTACGTTAAGGCTGTAAACGCGTGGTTGATTCGGCAACTGTCTGGATTTTTTCTTTCGAGAAATAGACCGGGAAATAACCATTCTCGGCCCACAACGGAAACAAATCGGCGTAGTGCGGATCGTCAGGGTTTCCAGATTGGCCGGGATTGTTAATTCCCAATGTTTTATCCCAGTTTTCTGTATCGATCAGGATACGAAACGAAGCACCATTTGTCTGGTTCAAATTCGCCGACGTAGCGTTGACCGTTTCGGCGTACCCACCCCGAATAGCCGGACCGAGGTTTATTTTTTTACGCATGGCCTCGTCGACCATGTTGCTCAGTGGGTGCGTAATAGTAATGTGTTTATTTTTCCGTTGCCCGTAATTCCAGTCGTTCATATCGTTGCCCAGGCGAGTACTCAATTCGGCCACAGCACGGTCAAGACAGCCTAGCAGCAACGTATCGCGGTCGGGCGTTGGCACCAGTATGACGTCGAAAACGCGCTTCGACGGGAGGTTTTCCAGATAAGGCCGAGCTTTTTTCGGGACCAATTTTTCGTAAACAGTCTTCTTCAATTGATCCTCCCATGCTACGTAAATAGCGGCTGCAATGGAGTTAGGCTCCAGTTTATAATCCCAACGACGCAGGTAATTCAGAGACTGTTCGGTCTGGTTAGTAGACGAGGCCAGGTTTTGCAGCAACGGTACCAGTGTGCGGGCCGGAATCGACAGGTAATCAGCTTGTAAAGCCGTGAAATCACTCATGGTTTTTCGCGTCCCGTTTGCCAGTACTTCTTCGATACGATGCGCTCTATTTGGTGATGACCAACTCCAGCCAATGGCGTTTCGGTACGGGAAATTGGGTGGGGTGAGATTGTTGTTTGCTGTCGCAATGAAGCCTTCTGTTGGATTCAATTTATTGGGCAACTGCTGAATGGGTAAATAACCACTCCACTCAAAACGGCCGTCGCCGGGAACGGGCACCAAACCACTGAAATTTTTTCGAATAGGCGCTAAGCCAACCGTCTGCCAGCCAATAGTGCCCGTTCTGTCGGCCCAAATCATATTTTCACCCGGCACTCGACTGAACATGCAGGCCTGTCGAAATTCGGTCCAGTTCCGGGCCTGATTCATTCGCAAGCTTGCCAGATAAGGCGCACAGCCCATTTCCAGCGAACCCGCCCGAATCGCATACGCTTTATGGCGAATTCTATCTTCGAACACAACCGGTCCGTGCCGTGTGTATTTCAACGTAGCAGTAACAGGCTGGCCACCCTTCACGGCGATACGTTCGGTCAACGTGGTCATTGTCAGCCAGCTCCCTTTGTATTTATATTGATTCGGATTGGTCGGATTGGTTTCGTAAACGTAGAGATCTTCGTTATCAGTCTCGAAAATGGTCAATCCCCACGCGCCGTAATCGTTGTGGCCGATGGAAATTCCCGGCAGCGTCGGTTCGCCTGCACCCACTACGTTCCAGCCGGGAGCATTTAAATGGACCCAGTAACGTAACGAAGGTGTTGCCTGAGATCGGTGCGGATCGTTGGCCAACATGGGATAGCCACTGGCCGATTTATTACCCGAAATCACCCAGTTATTCGAGCCAACGTACTGTTTTTCGGTATTCCACCAATCGTCGATTGACTGTTTTGTGCGATTGCTCGCGTCTTCGTCGGCTTTGCTGGCCTGGCCCTGAAATTTCAGCGGAAGCCGAAATGCTTCGTATAGTTCCAAAATGGGCTGAAACAATTCGTCGCCGTTTACACGTAGCGTCAGATCGGGTTCGGTTGGTTTGGTAGTGGGGTGAAACCATTCCAGTTCACGGAGTTTGTCGGCACCAATCAGTTTCACCAGCCGACCATAATCCAGTTCGTCACGGACGTTGTAAAGCAGTCCCTGATGCCGACTGATAACTACGGCAGGTGTCCAGGGTTGTGGTTTTGTCTGAAGTACATTGAATTCGAAAGGTAGTTTTTCGGGTGTTTTCAAAATTTCGGAAATGTAGGCGTTAATGCCATCCACAAATGCCTGAACAATCTGCGCTCCGCGTGGATGATAATGCGTTAATTCCTGCGCCATGCTGCCCCGAAACTTGAACAGCCGGGTACCAATGTCGCGTTTAATTTCCTGTGGTCCCAGCAGTTCGGCTACGGTACCGGTCGCCTGTCGACGCCAGATTTCGAGCTGAAAAAGCCGATCGCGGGCGGCCGAATAACCCTGTGCAAAAAATAAATCGTGTTCGTTTTTGGCGTAAATGTGATTGACTCCCCAACGATCACGAATGATGTCAACAGGTTGCTGAAGGCCGGGCGTACGTAGCGACTGCGTGGATTGGGAGTGGCAGGCTATGGGCAAAAAGAGTACGAGCAGGAAAAGCAGTTGCGGCATAGCGTTGATCTATTTTCTGGTAAGATAGTTAACAATCCATAGTAAGGATCTTTAACTGGCATTTAACTATTTATTTGGTATATGTAGTTATCTTAATAGACGAAAATCAACGCTTCTTAGTTATGAAAACGCTCTACAAATGGCTTGTTGTAACTATAATGGTTAGTTTGACAGGCTGCGTCACGGTGAAATCGAATGTTCAGGCAGACGCTATCCCAACGTTCAAGCGCGTGCTGATTGTGACGAAACTACGGAAGGCTTCGGAAAAGTATGTCCAGGGATTCGCCCGTCAGTTTCCAAGGAATTACGACGTATGCACGCTGGCATTGACTCCACTGTCGTTCGGTAATCCAGACGAGGAAATCCGTAAGCAGGTAGCCAACTGTCAGAGTGACGTCATACTAACACTCGAACTAGTTCAGCGGGGCCAGTCGAGTCAGTATACCAACGTACCATATGAGTATGATGTTGACATGAAAACTGCGGCCACAGGTCAGCCATTCTGGAAAGCCATTGTTTCCTCAAATCCAACGTATGGCGAACAGGTGCCACCCAGCAGTATCATCAAACGCTTACTTGAAGACCATGTTATTACGGGCAAAATGGCTTCGGGCGAGACTGCTCAAGCCATAAATTGAACTGTATTCGCGTTAAAATGTAAAAGCCAGTGATCTGATAGTCAGATTACTGGCTTTTACATTTTAAACGTGAATTTCCTTATTTCTTAGCGAAATTCTGCAGGTTTGTTAGCGCGATTACATTGATTATTTTCCAGTTGCCGTTAATCTTCTCGACTACGCGTGTCTCTTTCGAGGTCGTTTTGCCGTGGCTATCCAGCAACGTCTGGTCGTACGTAACAAACGCCATATTGCCATTCTGATGGATGGTGTAATTGGCGTTCTGCACCGTGACTTTATCGATTATCTTCTTACTCTTGAACTGGCTCGCGAACTGTTTTTCCAGATCGGTCCAGCCTTTGATTAGCCTGAAATCTCCGCCATACAAATTAGCGGCAAAATTGACGTAAGGTGTATGAGCCCAGGAGTCGGCCCATCGCGCTTTATCACGTGTAAAAAAACCTTCAGTCTCATTAAACAGTACCCGTTTAATGGCCTCGTTTTCTGACTGGGCGTAGCTGCCCGATATACCATTCAACAAAAGGGCGAATACTAGAACGGAAGTTTTCATGACCTTAACATGTTGATTGTACGGTCAAGATAGCTAGCATTTTTGAATTATAAAAATATTAATTTGTGTTTTTCCGCCGTTGCTTCCCCTCCAAAAGGTTGTGACAAAGATGCACGGAGACACACAGAGATACGCAGCGTTTTTAGTTTCTTTCTCTATGAATCTCTGTGTGTCTCCGTGCATCTTTGTGTCACAACTCTTTTAACGCTTTATCACCCTGACCGTCTGCTGCTCACGGGCCGTTTGTATACGTATCAGAAATAGCCCATTGAGATTATTAAGCGGCACCTGCACCTGCTCCTGTGCGCCCGCCTGTCCGATACGTTGCTGGTGTAACACAGTTCCCTGCTGACTAACCAGCATCAACTGTACTGGCTGCCCTTCGGCTCCGCTGATCTCCAGTTCGGCAGCTGATCCGGTCACGGGGTTACCCAGCACGCGTACCTGTAGTTTCGGGCCAATTTCCGATACGCCTTCCCGCGCCCGATTACAGACCGATTTTAAATTCCAGACATAGCTCACCGTTACGCCACTCTGACGCGCCATCAGGTTGAATGGTGCTACGTCGTTGGCCGTCCGGCTATCCTTGTCCACAAACTGATTGGGATTAGTGGTCCAGCCGGTGATGCCGGGGGCGAAGTACTCAATCGACGTACCATCGCCCCCGGAGGTATTGAAGCGGAAAGCACCTGTGGCACAGTCGTAAGTCGGTGCCAGCAAGCTAAGCGAACTTCCTGTTGGAGGTGTGGGCGGTGTTGGTGGGTTGGGTGGCGTAGGCGGATTGCCAGAACAGTAGGCACCAAAATCGAACGTATACGTAGCCGTTTTACCACTCTGCATGGCCGTAATGGTAATGGGTTTAGGGTCGCCACGTAAGCCCGCTTCTATGGTCCCAAAATTATCTGTGACCGAAGCGCGGGAGATACCGGGGGCCATATACGTAATGGGCGAGCCATCGCTCCCGCTAACATTGAACGTAATGGCACCCGTCTGGCAGTTGTACGTAGGCTGAGTTAGCGCGAAGCTGCCACTTGGTGGCGTAGGCGGTTGCGTTGTTGTTGACACCGTAATTCTAAACGTAGTGCTGGCCGAACCTCCGGTTGTTGAAGCTGAGATTCTAACATCATAAACACCTATAGTAGTAGCTGTGCCGACAAGGACGACGGCTGGTGTGAACGGAAGCTCAGAAATCTTGGCAGAGAGGCCCATTCCCGGCGGCAGACCGCTGGCAGAAATATTCCAGTTAGATCGATAATTGGCGTTGATACCGAAGTTCGGATCGGAGAAATACGTACCAACCGGAATGTAAACCGATTCGTAAATTCCAAAAGTCCTGTCAGGAATATTCTGAGTCACACGAGGAGGTAACAGGCCCGTAGGGGAGCAGGCAGCTTTTAAATCAAAATCGACACTTACACTTACTCCTTTTTGTATGGCCGTAATTGTAATCACTTTGGGATCGTTACGTAGTCCGGGTTCCACAACACCGAATCGATCGGTTGGTGAATTGCGCTGGATGCCGGGCGAAATGAACGTAACGGCCGAACCATCTCCGCCCGATACATTGAACATTATTTGGCCCGTTGGGCAGTTATAGGATGGCGAAATCATCTGGAGTGGGTAGACGGTCGGTGGTGTTTCTACCTTCAGTTTAATTACCTGAAGATTACTGCTAATCAGTACCAGACTACCGTCACCAGCCCGTGTAATTCCTTTCAAAAAGCCATCCGATGGGCCATCGAACGTACGCTCATTTATCACAGCAAACAACCCCGGATCGCTCAGGCCAACGTTGGCCGTACTTACCTTTATGACGTGCGGATCAGCCCCATTAGTGCGGGACGTATTACCCACTACGTAGTAATTAAGTCCATTCGGGTCAGTATAAGGCGTAATGAACGCTTCGGTTGGCTGTGGATTGACACTTCTTGCGCGTTTGAAATTTCCGTCCCAGTCGACTTCAACCAGAGCGGTTACGGCGGCTGCCGGTACGTGCGCACTAGGCGTGAGTGCCGTTCCTACCAGCGCATATCCGTTTCCATCGGCGGCAGGAATTACATCATTGATGGTGAGCATTCGAACAACCGAATTCCCTACAGGGCCATTACTGGTATTGGTAATGGGCAGTGCACCCAACAGCTTTTGCCAGACCACATTCCCTTGCCCGTCGAGTTTTGCTATCCACCCAGTGTTATCTAACGACGTACTGTTATTCAAATCCTGTACAGTGCCTGTTGTGTTATGATAGCCCACAACCAGAAAACCGCCGTCGGGTGTGTTCAGCACGGCCTCGCCTTTGGTAACACTCTGGTCTGGGTTAGCTGTTGGGTAGGCAATCGCCCAACTCCAGCTACTTGCACCAGTTCTCTGGACAGAAACCACTGTTTTGGTAGTTGACGGGGACAGGGTGTTCAGAAATACTGTTCCACCGTCGGGCGTGTTTATCATGTCTTCCTTAGCACCCCCGTATTGCGAAGTTCCAGGGGCTGCACCCGATGCATTTATGGTATTGTGTATCCCGGCTCCACCCCATTCCTGACCCGCCAGCACAATTGATCCATTAGGTAATGGGGCCAGTTGATCAATGTTCGTGACAACGGCGTATCCACCTACACAGGGGCAATTGGTAGGGATTTTTCCGGCAATGTACGATGCGCCTGGTAGCGGCCCTGTGCGCCAGACCTGATTGCCCTGCAAGTCATACTTTACCACATGAGCCATCTCGTCCGATACGACAACGTTACCATCGGATGAGATAGCCACTGCCGTTCCAATTCGGGCCCACTGAGCGTCTGGAATGGATTGTGCTCTTACGCTCAGACCAATCAGCAGCCCCATACCAAACAGGGCCAGCCAAACGCCTTTTGCTACTGATAAATAGTTCTTTTTCATGGTTATAGAAATTTAGCATGGCTGTTTTATTCGACAGCCCAACCGTTAATCGGGTTGGGCTGTCGAAGGTAAGTCATCAGGTTACGATTTTTTTTAGGACACGGCCAAGAGTCCCTAAATTGAAAGCAATAGAGTCAGGTTTATAAGTGGGGAGGGATGAGGGGTTATGAACCCCACCCTAAATCCCTCCCCAGAAGGGAGGGACTTTACTTCGCTCGTAGTTGAAGCCCCTCCCTTCTGGGGAGGGGTTGGGGTGGGGGTTTATTAAGCTTTCGTCAACCCAGACGCTATAAATTCGGTAGGCGTTTTCTGGTAAAAATCCTTGAAAACAATAGTAAAATAAGAAGGTGTTCGGAAGCCAACCCGATAGGCCGTTTCGGCGACAGTATGCCCTTGCAGGAGGAGTTCGGCTGCCTTGCGGAGCCGGTATTGACGTATCAGTTCGTTGGGCGACAACTGAATTAAATTATGAATTTTGCGATAGAGCGTTTTACGACTCATAGCCAGTTCATCGGCCATCCAATCGACATTGAGCGACGTATCAGTCAGGTGTTTGTCAAGCAACTCATAAACCCGGCGGAGAAAAATATCCTGCACGTTTTCAGGTGATTGCGACGTATCAGGATGCGCTAATTGCTGACGATATTGCTGTTGTAGTTTTTCGCGGTGCAAGAGCAGATTACGTAGCCGCAACTGTAGCTCGTCCAGATGGAACGGTTTCGCCAGGTAATCGTCGGCTCCTTCCTGCAACCCTTCGAGTCGGCTCTGATGCGCTGCTTTCGCTGTAAGCAACACCACCGCAATATGGTTTGTATCAGGATGTTGCTTGATATGACGAGTTAATGCAAAGCCATCCATACGGGGCATCATTACGTCGGAAATAACAATGTCGGGCAGTTCGGTTTGAGCGAGTTGCCAGCCCGCTTCGCCATCGCTCGCCCGTAGAATCTGGTACGACGTAGCCAGTTCACCCGCCAGAAACTCACGCAGTTCATCATTATCCTCTACAATTAACACCAGAGGATCCTGGTTCTTTTCCCCAGTTAGCTGTTCAGATGTAGCAGAAACGACCGGAATTGGCGGTTTCTCCGTAATGGTCGGTTCATGAACTGGCAGCACCACATACGGCACTTCCCGATTAGCCGATACGGGTTCAACAGGCAGTGTTACGATGAACGTAGTACCTACATCAGGCTGGCTCGCTACGTTAATCGAACCACCGATCAATTCCACCAACTCTTTAACCAGCGACAGCCCAATGCCTGTACCTTCATAAGCTCGCGTACGGGACGTATCAACCTGATAAAATCGGTCGAAAACATGTGGTAGATTTTCCGCCGAAATGCCGATACCGGAGTCGCTGATTGTTATGGTAAAATGAGTAATTACGCCATCTGACGACGTAGCATTGGGTGTCAACGAAACCGCTACGTTGCCGTTCTGACCCGTAAACTTCACCGCATTCGCCAGCAGATTAGTCAGAATTTTTTCCCACTTGTCGGCATCGAACAGACAATCGTGGGTGCTACGTTCGCTGGTGAAAATTAGCGTTACGTTCTTCTGCTCGGCCGCCTGCCGGAACGATTCCACTACGTGTTCGACGAATTCAATGGCCTCTCCGCGCATCAACGATACGTCCAGCCGCCCGGCTTCCAGCTTCGAGAGATCGAGAAGTTGGTTAATGAGACGTAGTAACTGGTCTGCGTTACGTTTCATCAGCCCCAGTGTTTGTCGGGTCGAGGTATCGAATCGGTTGTCATGAAGCAGTTTTTCAACTGGCGAAATGATGAGCGAAAGGGGCGTCCGAAACTCGTGTGTAATGTTCGAGAAAAAGCGCGTTTTCAGTTCATCGACGGTTTTGAGCTGTTCGGCTTCCCGGCGGTTCAGTTCCAGTTCCTGCTGCTGCCGAAGCCGATTCAGGTAGAAACGTATCAGCCCCCAGATAATCCCACCTAATAGCAGAATATATAGGCTATATGCCCACCAGGTGGCCCACCATGGCGGCTGGATAACAACCTGAACAGCAGCTTCGTTTTCGGTCCAGGTACCATCGCTGCTAGAGGCTTTTACCCGGAACGTATAATCGCCGGGGGGAAGATTGGTGTAGTTGGCAAAATGGCGGGTTCCGTTCTGAATCCAGTCTTCATCGACGCCAACGAGTTGATACGCATACTTGTTCTGCTGATTCTGCCTGAAAGTCAGTGCCGCAAAGCTGAACGACAAAAAATTTTCATTATACGTTAACGTAACGCGAGATCCGGTAATTGGTCGGATTTGGTCATGAACGTTCAACTCGGTGATTTGTACGGGTAACTGGCGCGTATCGTCGTGAATGCTGTCAGGATTAAAATGAACGACGCCATTCAGCGTACCGAAAAAGAGCCGATTTTGCTGTTTAAATACAGCATTTTTGAGAAAATCATTACTAGGTAACCCGTTCGTCGTCTGATAATTACGCGCCCGCTTCGTTCGTGGATCGAACCGGCACAGGCCCTTGTCGGTGCTTATCCAAAGATTACCCGCCTGATCGCTGGTAATACCGACAATGTTATTACTCGGTAGTCCGTCGCGGATGGTAAAAGCCGAGAAACGCTCTGTTTTTGCGTCGAAGCGGTTGATACCACCCTGTTGCGTACCGAGCCAGATGGTTCCTGATCTGTCTTCGTGAACGGTAAGGACAGCATTGTTATTTAAACCACTTTTCGAACCAGCCAGATAATGATCAAAACGACCCGTTTTCGAATGTAACCGGGCAATCCCCTGTTTGCGGAACGGTATCCAGACATCGCCATTCCGACTGGCGAGCAGCCCATGAACGTATTGATCGGGCAAACCATTCGGACTTTTCGGGTCAAATTTATAATACCGATACCGGTGCGTTTGCGGATTAAAAGCGGCAATTCCGGACTCAGGCGCAATATACCCACCTACCCATAACTCACCCGTTGGCCCCCAGCTCATGTACTCGACCGGAACCTCAGCCGGGTAACTACTAAACCGATTCGTTGCTCTATCGAAATGGTACAAACCCTTCCAGGTTCCTAGCCAGACGCCATTCCGACCATCGGGTGCGAGCGCCTGCGTGTAATTTTTATACGTACCAATCGAGCCCAGTATGGCGGGAGGAATCGGTTCGGATGTCTGTCTGTTACGTGGTCGATAAACGGTATAGCCGTTGCTGGTCCAGAAACCGCCGTTTTTATCGGGTAGTAGCGCAACTACTTTGTTCTCAGATAGATTCGCCGTGCCTTTGTTCGGACGTACCTGATACGTAACGAATGGCTTATCGTGCATGGACTGTTGGTCGATACCGTTATCCGTACCTACCCAGAGCGTGCCCATTCGGTCGATATACACCGTCTGTGCCATACTGCTGCTGATGCCTTTGGGCTCATTTGGATTAGGCCGATACGTATAAACCTGATTACGTACTGGGTCGATACGTTGTAAACCCGTAGTGGTTGCCATCCAGAAAATACCGTCGGCATCGCTACGTAGCGAATTCAGAAATGTAAACGGATTGATTTGGCCGTTCGGATTATAAGGCTCCAGTTGCCAGGGCTGCCGTTTCAAATCGAGCCGGAACAAACCATAACCCGCTGTGGAAGTACCCATCCAAAGAACCTGCCGGGCGTCGAGATGGAAGGCAATGAATGTCGGTTGATAATCGCCCGCTGGCACGGGAACCGGCACCAATGTATAGCGTCCTGATGTGCGGTCGAACAGGTACAAGCCCCGGTACGTGCCAACCCAGAGCCGGTGCTGTGGGTCTTCAAACACGGTTTTTAAAGTGGCTTCAGGATCAGGAACCGGAAAAAGCGTAAAAAAATGTTTCTCTGGTTCATAACGAGCTAGTCCGGCTAACGAACTAATCCACAATACGTGTTGACTATCTTCAAAAACGGAATGCTGGAAATTCCACAAATCGGCGTTGCGGACGGAACGTATCAGGTGCGGAATTACCTGCCCCGTCTCCTTATTGATTTCGTGCAAGCCGCCCTGCGTAACGGCCCAAAGTCGGTTGGCGTGATCTTCGCACAGGCCAGACAGTAAGTCATTCTGAAAACTATGCTGCGGGTCGTTCGGGTCCGATTTGAGTACGGTGAAATTGTAGCCGTCGTATTTATTTAAGCCATCGTTGGTACCAAACCACATGAATCCTTCCCGATCCTGTAGAATGCAGTTGACCGAGTTATCGGACAGCCCATCTTTTACCGACAAATGCTCGAACTGATTGACAATGGATTTTCCGACGGGTGCTGCTACGTTCGTCCTGCCAGCCTGACTGGGCTGGGTGAACCCCGGCAAGTGGGGAGTCAGCAGAAGCAAAAGCAGCGAAAGGCGCACCATACAAGCCAGCGACAGATTTAGCTCGCAAAAAAGAACGATTTCTCTATTTTCTCATTGTGCGAATAGCCAACTAACTGAACGGCAGACCCAACTAGGTCGATTGCCTCACGAACCAATACGTAAAATTAGATGGAAAACTTAAACTATTCGTCCTGTTTTTTTACGATGTGCACGACTTTCCCATTTTCGATAAGCCGGGTTTTCAGGACGGTTTGCTTCGGAATAGTAAACAACAACGTAGGATGAACGGCTGTTGGTAATGGGTTTTTCGTTAACGTAGTATCGGTCATCCGAATGTAGCGTATCGTCAGGGTCGAATCCTGCACAAAAACTCGACTGACAGCCAGCTTAGGCGGTTTGTTAGTCGATGGGAGAACAATACCGATGGCTGTTTCTTTAGTGAAATTTGGTACGTTCGATTTCTTCTTCGACGATGTTTCGGTGGCGTCTGGCGTAAACGCCTTCTCGAAATCGTCGGCTTGTTCCAACATAAGTAAGGTAGGTTTGCCTCTGGTAAGCTTGGCATCGGTGTTGAGCGTATAGGCAGTCAGCAAACGATGCGTCAGGTTAATCTGGGCAAGCGTAATGACACTTAAAAGCAGACTAAAAACAGCAAGAACAGAAAAAAAACGAAAACGAGGTGATTGACGAAATGAAGCGAAAAAAGACATAATCAAACGTAACGAGGTAAGCATACTCTACCTCTTAACGTCTGGTTGCCCGATTCTGTGTATATATGAACAGAAAAGATAGAGTAAATGGAGATTATTCTCAAAAAAGAATGCCATTACCTGAAGTAAGGGCATTCGTCATTTTATTGTCTGTTAAGCGTATTAACGCGGATTTTGGCTAGTTGATTGGTCTGGATTCCGGATATTCATTCCCGATACGTTGAAGCAGGAATTATAATTATCGCTCTTGCATTCGAACAAATCGAATTGTTCGATTCCATTATCAAGTCGTTCGAAATACAGAATAAACGGCACAATTTCGCTGTTTTTGATCTCGCGGGAATCGGGCGTCATCGGAATTCCCTCGGTTTTCAAAAGTTTAAACGTCCGCTTCCCATCGGCAGAGGCTAACAACGCTTTGGGATTAAACGAAATGCTACTGCTGCCGTAGTAATTGTTATCACGGTCGTTCGGACTTTTCCCGTAGGTCATGTACAGCACCGTGTAACTGGCCGTCAATCGGATGTCTGTTACGCGAATATCCGGGTCCTGCGAATGGCCAAGCCCGCCCTGAGGGTCGGGGTAAAGCCGCTGTTGAAAGTTAGCGAGTGGCTGACTGGTCTGATAATATTCGGCCCCATCAGCGGGCGCATCTACGCTCAGTGGCCGAGTTGATTTACAGGCTGTAAACAGCAGGAGAACGGCGATCAGGGCTTTCATGGTTTTAAATTAAAACCTTTCCTACGAATAACCAAGAAATCAGGCCTTCTGTTTTTTGGGCGATTCAACCGCCAGTATTTCCCAAATCTGGTCATAAACATCGGTGGCAGCCAACGACTTCCCTAGGTTTTGGCTGCTAACAAAAACCGGATGATGTTCGGTCGGCACACCCACCCGCCCGTGCGAACCTTTTACTAACGTAGCATCCAGCGAAATTACGTTCATCAGGTAGCGGAAACCGAGCAATTTTCGCCCCAGTTTGTAGCCCGCTTTCAGCTTAATAAGCGGGTTTGTCTGATCCATGAACATCTCGACGGGGTCGTAACCGGGTTTTTGGTGAATAGCCACCAAACGGGCATAATCAGGGGCGCGCGCATCGTCGAGCCAGTAATAATACGTGAACCAGCTAGTAGCGTCGGCCATCACGACAAAATCGCCCGAACGGTCGTGGTCGATATGATATTTTTTCTGCTGCTCCTTGTCCAGAACTAGTTCAATACCCGGCGTTTTTTCGAGCAGCGAACGTACTTTGGTATAAACCGAAGGATCGTTGACATACACGTGCGCAATCTGGTGATCGGGTGTAGCGAATGCCGGGGAAGCCCCCCCATCGAATACTTCCAGGCCGCGTTCTTCTCGGTAACGTATCATCCCCGCTTCACGTAGTATCCGGTTGATATGAATGGGCTTCGATACGTTGGTAATGCCATATTCCGACAGCACAATCACCTCGGCGTTTTGTTTCTCGTAGAACTGAATCAGGTCGCGGCAAACGTCGTCGATTTCGCGCAGATCGTTGCCAATTTTTGAGAAATCCTGGCCAAATTTCTGGAGACAATAATCCAGGTGGGGCAGGTAAATTAGCGTGAGCGTCGGGTTGTGCCACTGATCTACCAGCATCGACGCATCGGCAATCCAGCGACTGCTTTTAATGGTCGTAGCCGGTCCCCAGAATTGAAACAGCGGGAATGTACCAAGCTCCTTTTGAAGCTTGTCGCGGAGGTCGCCGGGGTGGGTGTAGCAATCGGCAATTTTCATGCCGTCGGATGGGTATTGCGGGCGTGGTGTAGCCGAAAAATCGGCGGTAGAATACATGTTGTACCACCAGAACATTTTCGATACAGTGAAATTCGGGTCGATTTTCTTGGCCCGTTCCCATATTTTTTCGCCACCAACCAACTTGTTCGACTGTTTCCAGAACTTCACTTCGGAGTCGGTCCGGTCGTACCAGCCATTGCCCACGATACCGGTTTCGCTCGGCCATTTGCCCGTTACGTAGGTCGATTGTACCGACGTAGTAACGGCGGGCAGCATGGGGTCAATAGTCGCCTGATGTTTACCCGCGAACCACTGTTTCAAAAAAGGTGTATGTTCGCTAATCAGCGAATAAGACAGCCCAACTACGTCGAGTACTACGGTTTTTTTCATGTATCAATGCAGGCTAATGGAGAACGAACTTGCCTTATATTATTCATCAGCGATTTTTTTGTCATTCTGAGGTACGAAGAATCTTAAGGTTAACTAACCTGAGAGCTATGACGCTTTAAGATTCTTCGTACCTCAGAATGACAAAAAAATGCTCATTACTCATTTTCAATTACCCACTTCATTTCTCGGTCAATGGAATCGACGATGTCTTTTTTCAGATCGTCGGGTAATACGCCCCAGGTATAGGTTTCGACTTCGAGTTGATTGGTGAACCGTCGCTCCGCCTGCAAACGTAGCACTTCCCGAATATCATCTTGGGTCGACTGAAGAACGCCGTAATCGTTCACAAAAATCGGTACGTGGAAGTGAGAGCGCCATTCGGCATGATTTTCGTTGAAAGCCACCAGCGCGTCGGGTAAATCCCGGAAACGTAGCAGTTCATCCGACGTAGTACGCGCTACTACCTGATGCAGATACGTTGGCTCGTTGAACTGCGCAAATGCCTGTCGAACGGCTTCACGGTCAGCTTCGGAACTGGTTGGAAACTGAGCTTTTAGCGCGGCACTGATTTGTATTTTACCAATTCTCAAACCGTATTCCTTCATCTTGTCCAGTACGTCGGCGGGTCGTTCGTAACCGACTGCAAAATGGCAAACATCGTAGCAAAGCCGGACGTGTTCGCAGATAACAGTTTCAGCTTCAGTATCTGACATTCCGAATTCTTCGGTCAGTTGCTCAATGCCCATCGGCAGGAGATAGTCGGTAAACCACGCGATGAACTCGTCGGCAGTTTCGATAACCCCATCGGGTTCAGGCTCCAGATCGAGGTGCATCAACCGGTCGGTTTGGCGATGGAGACGTACCATCTCCGAAACCACTTCCAGTACGTTCTGGGTCGTTTGCGACAGAATATAATCGCGGGCTGCGGGCTGTTCCCACTCAAACCAGTAACGATAGGAAAGGGGCGACGTAGAAACGCCACCCTGAATGGCATTGCCCAATTCATCGACCGGCAGTAAAACCGACAAAATCCGAAACAACCGTTTGGTGTATTCGACACGCGCTTCGGTGGTCCAGTCGGGCGTGTGAACGTGGTCTTTCACGACCATATCGTGGAATCCGCCAAACGGGAAACCATTCATTGTGAAGACGTAGCAGTTAGTATCGGCCAACCAGTGCTGAAACTGGATCAGATTTTCGGGCTGCTCCAGTTCTTCGCTCGCTTCGTTCGACAACCGCAGGCCGATACCAAAAGGAGCATCGGGCGACAGTCGTTTTTTTAATTCGGGAATTGCCTGTTGGAGAGCCGCAAAATGAGCTTCCCAAGATTCGCCCGCATGAATATTGGTGCAATAGCCGAGGTGACCAAGAGATGTTTGCATAACCAGCAGCTACAGAGTTTCCAATACGTTGTATGTTAGGTCGTTCGATTCTTTCAACGTAGCGATGGACTGCCTGATTCGTTCATTGTCCATGTCATGAACCTCCACACCGCGACCAATGCCTTCGAGCAACATGATCGTCAATTGACCGCCCAAGTGTTCACGGAATTCAGAAAGTCCTTTCAATAGACCCGCGCTATCATCGGCATCAAGCATCGGATGGTAGAGATTGAAACCCAGCGTCCGTAACGTACTGAGAATCCGGTTGGTATCCGTTTCATCCAGCCAACCCAATTGCTGTGAATACAACGTATCAAGCGCAATTCCGATAGCAACGGCCTCGCCATGACGTAGCGAAAAATTGGTGAGTTGCTCCAGTTTGTGAGCGCTCCAGTGGCCAAAATCCAGTGGACGCGACGAACCCATTTCAAACGGATCACCACCGGCAATGTGCTGAAGATGCAATTGTGCGCATTGGTGTATCAGGTAATCCATTGCTGCACGATCGCGGTGGGCGAGTGCCTGAGCGTTGGTTTCGAGCCAGTTGAAGAACGTAGCGTCTTTGATAAGCGCAACTTTTACGGCTTCCGAAATACCCGAACGCCAGTCGCGGTCGTCGAGTGTGGTTAAAAATTGGCTATCGTTGAAAACGGCTACGGGTGGCGCGAATGTGCCCAGAAAATTCTTCTTGTGGCGGTAATTCACGCCATTCTTTACGCCAACTCCCGAATCATTTTGTGACAGCACTGTAGTCGGAATCCGAATGTGGCGAATACCCCGGTGCGAAATTGCAGCCGCATAGCCCACCAGATCAAGCACAGAACCACCACCAACAGCCACTACGTATGCGTGACGGTCGATGCCGAAGCGGTCAACAGCATCGACTATTTTTTCGACCAGCGCCGGATCATTTTTAGCCGCTTCTCCACCCGGAACAGTCAGTAATTCAGGCGTAAAAGCCGTGTGTTTTGCCAGATACGTAGTAATAGAAGCAGCAAGCTTCGGATGCGCTTCAGTAACGCCAGCGTCCAGCACAAATAAGATCGGTTTGGCTAATTTGTCAGCTGCTTGCTGTCTAAAAAAATCGGCAAAGAGTAAGTTCTTGGTATCAAAAAGCTGTTCGGTAAAGAAAACTGTATAAGTAAACCGAACGGCAAATGTCTGCTTTAGGTGGTCCATAACGGATAATGGCAGCTTTAGCCAACTGCCTTCATCCTTCAAAAATACAATCGAATCGTTAATGGTTCCTCATTGGGAGTTATAAAGTTGTAGGGTTATAGGGTTGAAAGGTTTTGCTACAGCCCAAATGCGTCAGCCAACTTTACGACCCCAGATAGATGCTCAACCATCCGGAGTTATTTCATCAAACTGAAAGGTTTCCTAACTTTCAAAGTGGGACAAAATCCGAGCCATTCTGTATGTATAATTTTTTAAAGAATTTTCTATCCTAAAACATTACAACTGACAATCTCCCATCTTTTAGTTGATAGCAATCAAACTTAAAATTGATATAAAATAACAGTGTTTTCCTGAAATTGAATACGAATATGTGTCTATAAAATATGTATAAATTATTTAATAAGTATTAAAATAATACTTATAGATATACTTGAATTTTGTTACTTGGCATAATAAAGCCCTACAACAGTTTGACGACCGGAGGTAGGGCTTTGAAGGTGTCCAATGTTTTGCCATTAAACAATTCAAAATTATGAAAAAGTTATTGACATTCCTTTTCTTGGTATTGCTTGTTGGTTGCAACCGGCCAGGAAATGATCAGACGCTAAAGCCAGGTGATCAAATTCTGAACTATGGAGCAAAATTCGATAAGCTTCTATTAGGCGAAGAGAGCAAGAACGATGAGATTACTTTAACCGAAGAATTAAAAATTGGGAATCAGGGGCTTACGCTACCAATAGGCACCATTTTAAGAAAGATCAAAGATGATCCCAGTAGTTTTTCCTATACGTTACCTAATGGGTATAAGGTAATTGGACAAACTACGGACGGCAAGGCAAGATCAGCAGCGGGAGGTAGTGTGACCTGTACCTGCACTAGAGGAAATGGATGTTCCCCTTATTATGCTACACTCGGAGGAAAAGTAAGCATGGGCTGTGCGGCCAAAAATTGTACTGCATGCAACATGACGACTAGCGGTTCGGCCAGGATTGGTGTTTCAGAGGAAACATTCAATACCGCTGAAATCATCAATTTTAATCAACCCATCCACTTTGTAACAAGCAAAGCAGAGTTAAGTACGTTGGTATCTCCAAGCCATTCAATGATGCAGCTAGAAGAAATACGCAAGCAGATTGTGGCATTTGCTAAAGGCTATCAGGTTGATGATTTGGATGCTTTAAACAAGAGTACTGGGCCTGCCGATTTACCTTCCAGTTATCAGTATATACATGTAAATCTCTTTGGCAGGTTAATCATGCTTCCCGTTCAAACCAATATTACGCTCTCCGTAGATCCACTGGTGAATGAACTAATGAGAGATGACAAAAACGCTGGAGCCAGAGCCGCAGCAACTGTTTACAAATGCAAGTGTAACAGTGGTAATTCAGGTTGTTCTTTAAATTCCGGCAGCTTACTTTTTGCTAAAGCAGTTTATTGTGATGCTGGTGGTTGTGCTAGTTGCACATTGAGTTGGATCTAGTATGATATATTTTCTGTGAGTTTTACGAATTAATTATTGTGTATTGATAGAATCGCGGCTTTTCAATAGTACCGCGATTCTCAGTTCAAAGTTTAATGAAAAAACTTCTTCTTTTCTTTTTAGCCCTAGTGTCAATTAATACGGGAATTTGCCAGAAAAATTTTACGCTTGGTGTGCTGGCAGGTGTGGGCAAACCTGAATTGATCCTTGGCTATATCTCTTCATCATCCTGGCAATTAGGTGGTCTCTCTTTACTAAGGCCAGTAAACCTTGGAATTTATGGTGATTATGCTATTACGAAACAAATTCATGCCGGTACTGATGTCAGCTACTATCGACTGATTTTACAGGAATCCAATAAAAATGGTGACCCTATTATCCAGGATAAGTTTCATTATCTAAATATCGCGCCCTATGTTGCCTATGAGCCTATTAAGTGGGTTTCGATTGCTTTCAATATAAGCCTTAGACCCCTACTTAAATTTGAACAGGGAAATGCTCTGTATTCGACGGCGGCTACTTTACTCTCCTATTATGGGCCTCGTTTAACGTTGAAACCAATTAAGCAGATCGGTATTGATATTGGTTATGAGAATGGAGCCCGATCCTTCGCTGTGGGACATATCGGACCTGACCCGACTCTTCTAACAAATACTGTGTGGTATACCAACATCCGTATTGCTGCCTTTGCTAAATAGCGTAACTCATAATCAGTAAATCTTTCTACCCCATGCCCTTACCCCTCTGCCCTATGCTAAAGATAAAGTACCTTATACTTGAACGCTCCGTAGAGACGCCAATAGATCGATAAAAAAGGGGTCGCAATCGCAGTTACAACAGCATGTTTAATGTCGAGCCAGGTGAGCGGATTGCGCGGAAGATGACGTATCACCAAGTCGGCCGTGAAAATTGTCCAGATACTCAGGCCAATCAGGGTGAAGGCTAGCTGACCGGTTATCAGGCAAATCAGGCTCAACGCAATGCTTAGAACTGCCGAATAATATTGCCGGGTTTGTCGACGGTACGACGGAATGCGCTTTTTGAATAAGTCCGGGTGCCGTTTGTACAGTAAGGCGTCGTAGCTATTTTTTCGTTCGTCCTGCAGCAACCCATACCAGGGATACGGACGAATATGATAAACAACCACCGCTTCCGGGCACTTGCTGATCAGAATACCGGCACGTAACAATTTGAATTGCAGGTCGCTGTCTTCGCGCCACGACGTATCGAAAGCTTCTTCAAAACCGCCTACCTGCTCCAGAGCGGATTTTCGGACAAAACAATTCGAGGAAACAAATTCAGTACGTCGGAGGAGCGTTGCGGTTCGGTCGAGTGGTGAAGGATGGTCGGGCAAAAGCACGCGCATTTGTCCGCTGACCACCTGCGCCCCCCTCTGAAAACAGGCCAGCGCCGACGAAAGCCAATCCGGTTCGGGTAGACAGTCGTCGTCCGTAAACGCAATAATATAGCCCCGTGCCGCCTGCCAGCCCCGGTTTCGGGCGGCTGCCATACCCCGGCGTTCAGGCTGTCGGAGGTAACGAACTTCGAGAGGACTTCCGTCGCGGGCAATTTGTTTGGCAAAAAGCTGAACAGCGGTTTCTGTCTCCGACGAGTTGCCCTCATCGACCACAATAATTTCAAACTGATGACGCGGGAGCCGCTGCCGTCCCAGTGCATCAAGGCATTTAAGTAGTAGTGCTGGTTGCTGATACGTTGGAATCACAACCGAAAATTCAGGTGTCATGGAGTTGTACTAAAAATAAATTGATTGAGCGCAGCAGAGCTCTATCGCAACTTCTGTCGATACGTTGAGGAATCGAATGGGGTTGCTTAACTCTGATCGGTCTAATACAAAAACCTAACCAAACTTCGAACCACCGGCCAAAGACTGCATATTTTCGACTGAATTGTTTGGGAAAGGCCCAAAACCTTTTGTCGGGGCTTTATCTTTACCGTTCCATCTATCGTTTATTGTATCTATGTCTCGTATTGCTCTTATTACTGGTGCTACGTCGGGGATTGGACGCGCAACCGTCGAAGCTTTTGCCGATCTTGAATTCAGGTTGATTCTTTGCGGTCGTCGGCAGGACCGGCTGGATGAATTGCAGGAACAGTTAAGCCAGAAAACGACGACGACTACGCTCAATTTCGACGTGCGCAACTGGGTAGAAGTCTATGAATCCATCAATACGTTGCCTGAAGAGTGGCAAAGCATTGATATTCTGGTGAATTGTGCGGGAAATGCACACGGGATGTCGGCCATTCAGGATGGCGACGTAGCGGACTGGGACCAGATGATCGATGGGAATGTGCAGGGCTTACTCTACGTATCAAAAGCCGTGATGCCGGGTATGGTTGAACGAAAGAAGGGACATATCGTGAATATCAGCTCGATAGCCGGTAAAGAAATCTACGCCAACGGAGCTGTGTACTGCGCCAGTAAAGCCGCCGTTGAAGCGCTCAGCGCGGGTATGCGTCTTGATTTAACCCAGCACGGAATCAAGGTAACCAACGTAGCACCAGGTGCCGTCGAAACGGAGTTTTCGCTGGTACGTTTCAAAGGCGACCAGGAGCGTGCCGCAAAAATTTATAATGGCTTCACACCCCTCACCCCCGACGACATTGCCGATGCCATTGTGTATGCCGTAACGGCTCCCGCGCACGTTACCATTGCCGATATGACCATTCTGGCGGGTGCACAGGCAGGCGCTATGACGATTCACCGTAAGCAGAGTTAATCGTTTTAAGGATAAGTCTTCCTCGGTGGAAGCCATATTAGCCCACTGCTGAAGCGGTGGGCTGTTACGATATCATTCTCTGGATATTGCGTATATGTTGCTGATTATTAGAAACTTGAAAGTAAAAATTTAAACTTATTATAATAAGTTATTTATTCTTCAAAAGATTGTCTTTACTTTCGTCAGTGTAAATCAACAACGTCGCTTCGGCGTTCATTACCTTTTTACGTATTGAAAACCATTGGCATCGACCTCGGCGGCACCCGCATTAAAGGCGTCTTACTCGACACAGATACCGGCGAGGTGCTGCATAAACAATTGACACCCACCAACGACGGCGAAAAAGGGAGCGGCTGGAAAGGGGCTATCGCGCAGACTGTTACCGATCTGAAAACACTGATTTCAGAACCTATAGAGCATATTGGGTTGGCAGCTCCGGGGCTTCCCACGGTCGATAATACGGCCATCGCCTGTATGCCGGGTCGATTGGAGGGGTTGGAAGGATTCAATTGGTCCGAATATCTGGGACAGCCAGTACACGTACTGAACGACGCGCACGCAGCTTTAATGGCCGAAGCCAGATTTGGAGCGGCTCGGAACCTCCGACACGTAGCGATGCTCACGCTGGGTACGGGTGTAGGTGGAGGACTGTTGGTGGATGGGCAGTTGTATCAGGGCTTTTTTCAGATGGCCGGTCACGTAGGGCACATCACCGTCGATGCCGACGCTGAACACCTGGACGTAACGAATATGCCCGGTAGCCTGGAAGACGCCATCGGCAACGTAACGGTGAGCCGCCGGTCGTACGGCCGTTATCAAACCACACACGAGTTGGTAGATGCGTATCGGCAGGGCGAACCACTCGCTACGTTGGTCTGGCTCACATCGATACGTCGATTGGCGGTGGCATTGGCGTCTATAGCGAATTTGTGTTCGCCGGAGGTTGTCATCATCGGAGGAGGCATTACGCAGGCGGGTGATGCACTGTTTAGCCCACTCGCTACGTTCATGGACCTGTTCGAATGGCGACCGTCGGGCAAAAAAACAACCATTGTCAAGGCGCATTTCGATGACTGGGCAGGCGCTATCGGAGCCGCTTCTTTCTGAAACTGAAAACATCACGCATGATGAGCGTAATCAAACAATATCTGCAACGTACACAGGGTATTTTGAACACCGTTGAACAACAGGAAACTGCTATTGAACAGGCGGCCAAATGGTTCAGCCAGACCATTTTGTCGGGCCGGATGGTACACCTGTTCGGGAGTGGCCACAGCCGGATTATGGTTGAAGAAATGTGGCCGCGCTACGGGTCGTTTGCCGGTTTCAACCCCATTGTCGAACTCTCGCTGTCGTTTCATAATCTGGTGGTAGGAGCTAATGGGCAACGTCAGGCCATGTTTCTGGAGAACGTATCGGGGCTGGCCGACCGGATTCTGCGGAATTACGATCTTTCTCCAACAGATTCGGCGCTGGTGATTTCGTCGAGCGGTTGTAACGTAGTACCCATCGAAATGGCCGAATTGTTTCAGCAACGGGGCGTTAAAGTAGTGGCGTTGGTGACGAAACAACACGCCGAAAAAAGTACCAGCAAACGAAAAGACGGGAAAAAACTGACCGACTTTGCCGATTTAGTGCTGGATACCGGCGCACCGATGGGCGATGCAATGGTGACTGTTCCGGGCCTTGATACGCCTGTATCCCCCGGCTCAACGGTTGGTGGAGCGCTGATTGTAAACTGCATCAAAGCCGAAGTGGCGCGTCTGCTTACCGAAGCAGGACAGCCCCCCAAAGTATTATCGGCCGCGAACGTAGTGGGTGCTGAACGGGCCGTTACGTTGTTTGAAGGAGCCTACGACGAACACGCCCACAGGCTAGCCAAACTCTATCAACAGGTTGGAATTCCGTCCTACGTCAGCGGTGCTACGTCAACGGTTCAAACACCGGAAGCATGACTACGATTATTAATCACGTAGCGGTGCCGTTGTTGGCTGAGGTCGACGTACTGGTTATTGGCGCGGGATCAGCAGGGTGCGTAGCGGCTCTGGCTGCGGCAGAACGGGGCCAAGGATTGTCGGTCATGCTGGTGGAGCGGTACGGTTTTCCGGGCGGTACGTCGACGCAGATGCTCGATACGTTCTACGGCTTTTTTACGCCCGGCGAAACACCGCGAAAAGTGGTTGGCGGCTGGCCCGACCGCGTCGTGAACGAACTCGACAAAACGGGTAATATTTTTCTGCGTCCCAATACGTATGGAGCTGGTACAGGCGTCAACTACAACCCCGAACGGCTGAAACTCGTCTGGGATCAACTAATTCAGCAACAGGGTATTCGCTACTTACTGCATACTACATTGATTGATGTTAATTCAGCCGGTGAACGCTACAGTTGTGTTTTCTGGAACAAAGGCGGTTTTTGTAAAGTACTGGCCCGGCGGGTTATTGATGCCTCGGGCGATGCCGATTTTTGTCATTTAGCCGGTTTTGCTTACGAACGCGCAGGTGAGCACGAACCCGCTCAAAGTATGACCACTACGTTTCGGATGAGCAATGTCGATTTGGACGAATATGAACGGGCGGGTGGCAAGAAAATGTTGGTGCGAGCTATGCAGGAAGCTGTCGATAGTGGCCACCATCCATTGCCTCGCAAAGAAGGTTCGGCACATGAAATGAACGCGAAAATGTGCATCTCGACGGTTGCCGTAAAAGTAGCAGGGCTGTCAGCATTGAATGCCGAAACATTAACACAGGCCGAAATTGAAGGTCGACGACAGGCTTTTGTGTACGAAGATTTTTTCCGCGATGACGTACCGGGGTATCAGGAGTCGAATATCATCGGTCTCTCGCATCAGATTGGCGTGCGCGAAACCCGGCGCGTCTACGGCGAACATCGGCTCACAAAAGACGAATGCCTGGCGGGTCTGCTCCCCAACGACCGTATTTTCCTTTGCGGTGCCCCCATCGAAGACCATCGACAAGGCGCAGACGGATCGTCGGAGACGTATTGGGAGTACATTCCCGGCGCGGGCGTGTATGGAGTTCCCTACGGTACTATAGTCCCGAAAGGAAGCCAGACGGTCTGGGTGGTGGGTCGGTGTTTTTCGGCCACGCACGATGCCCATGCGTCGTGTCGGTCGATGGCGCAAACCATGTCGATGGGGCAGGCTGCCGGACTCGCAGCCGTACAGTCACTACGTAACGATGAGCCAGCAAATGCTATAGCCATCAAGCAGTTGCAGGAGGATTTGCTGCAACTTGGCGCTGTTCTGGACGTACCAGATGCTGTTGCTGATACGTCGCGTAACGGCTGGCGACATAATGTTCCGGCGCGGCATATATACAACGTAGCATGACGTTTATTCGAACCGTTCTGGGCGATATTGATCCTTCACAGGCGGGCGTTACGTATGCCCACGAGCATATCATTATCGAGGAAAGTTTCCCGACACAAACGAACCCGGATTTTCTGCTGAACGACGTAGCGAAAATAACGGCAGAATTGACGCAGGTGTACGCAGCCGGTGGACGTACAATGATCGATACAATGCCTGTTAACTGTGGGCGTAACGTAGTGAAACTGGCCGACGTATCAAGCCGATCGGGTATTCATATTGTAGCACCAACGGGTATTCATCTGGAAAAATATTACCCAGCTTCACATTGGCGGTATCAGTATTCAGAAGATCAGCTAACGCGCCTGTTCATTGCCGACGTAATGGAAGGTATCGACCGTTACGATTACAACGGCCCCATTGTTGAGCGAACCTCTCACCGTGCGGGAATGGTCAAATTAGCCACTGGTGATGAAGCCATTACGTCTCATCAGGAGGTTATTTTCCGAGCAGTGGTCAATACGCACCGCGAAACGGGCGTACCGATCCTGACTCATACAAACGAGGGGCGACAAGCGATGGAACAAGTGAAACGCTTCGATACGTTAGGAGCCAATTTGAGACACGTAGTACTTTCACACGTGGACCGTCGCCCGGACGTAACGTATCATCAGGAACTATTGAAAACCGGTGTGCGACTTGAATATGACAGTGCGTTTCGCTGGAAGAAAGACGAACCGAATGGAACGTATCATTTACTGGAAACCCTTCTGCCCGATTTTCCTGATCAGATAGTAGTGGGTATGGATGCCGCCCGCAATACGTACTGGCAATCTTATGGCGGGAAGCCAGGTTTGGTGTTTTTATTGACCCATTTTCGTGAAGAACTTGAGCGCCGGGGACTGAGTGGCTACTGGCGAAAACTCATGGTTGACAATCCAACTGCTTTATACACGTTCAAAAAAGTATAATCTGCTACGTTGGTAAAAAAGAAGCGGTTGCTGCTACGTATCGAAAATGCGTAGCAGCAACCGCTTCGGATTAATGGATAGGAAGCCTTACAACTGAGGTTGTTGAGCCACTAATTTTTCATCGACATGGCCGGGTTTGCGATTGCGCATCCAGAACCAAAGAACGACGAACGCTACGATGAGGAAAATCGGGAACATCGTCATTTTGGCCAGAGTTGCCTGACCAGCAGCCAGTTCCAGCGCGTCACCAGTAATACCCGTTGCCGCTTTTTCAACACGGGCTTCATCAATCCAACGGCCAATGATAGGTTGCCAGATTGAGGTCGAGAACATACCCACGCCACCAATAACCGACATACCTAAGGCACCACTGGCTGGTATATTTTCGGCAATGAAACCAATCATGGTTGGCCAGAAATAACACACGCCAATCGCAAAGAAAACAGCGGCCACATAAGCCATAGAGCCAGTTTGCGTACTAAATAGATAGATACCAATGGTTGCAAAGACGGCACCGCCCAGCAGAACTCCTGTCTGGTTGAGGCTATGGATGATTGGCCCACCGAAATAACGACCGATAGCCATCAGCCCCGTTGTCAGAGCGAGAATGTACATGGGTGTAGCTCCACTTTTTGCCATGATCAAGCCAACCCATTGCTGTGGCCCAAATTCAGAAATAGCCGTGAAGGCCATACAAACAAACATAAACAGGAAAAGCGGGGTAAGCATCGCCTGGAAATTGCTACTTAACGACGTAGCATTCACCACTTTTGATGTTGGAAAGGCCTGGCCGAAGAACAGGAATACGTAAATCAGCGTCGGTATCATAATTATCCAAACCTGCGTCTGCCACGAGTAGCCAGCATCGGTCATAAATTTGGAGAGCAGACTTCCGATAACAATACCACCCGGAAACCACATGTGGAAGCGGTTCAGCATTTTGTTCATTGTATTGCCCGAAAACATATCAGCAATCAATGGGTTACAGGCAGCTTCCGTACAGCCATTACCGATACCAATTAACAGCGTAGAAATCAGTAGCGTATTGTAGCTTCCCGCGTAGATTGTCAAAAGAATGCCTAGTGTATGGCACGCAAAGGCAACCATCATGATTGTACGGGGACCTACTGTATAATAAACCAGCCCACCGATAATCATAGAAATGGGGAAACCAAAGAACCACATGGAGTTGATAAAACCGAGTTGCTCGGCCGTCAGTCCGAGTTCAGTGCCTAATTGAGGCAGAATACCGGCTCGGATACTAAACGAGAAGGCCGTAGTTATCAGCGCGAAGCAACTGGCGTAGAAGAGCCGGTTTGGATTAACTTGGTTCATTTTCTGCAGGAGGGGATTTAGTAAGTTATGGATTTGATTATTTCGTAAAGGCAAAACGAAGCATAAACTCCCCGTTTCGGTGTCGTTTTTGTGCAAAATTTCCGAAAAATAAGAGAAAACAGCTAATTTCCGCCCACAAAAAAGCGAGAGCTACAGGGAAACGATTTTTCGGTTCAGGTTCCAGGTTTGATGGTCAAGGTTTTAGTCAACCAGTCCTGAAAATCAAACCTGAAACAAACTACAGTAAACCCAACCCTGTCGCGATCTTTTCCAATCTGTTTTAATCAACTTCATTACCGATGCACAGAAAATTGCGAATGGGTATGGTGGGCGGAGGGCTTGATGCCTTTATTGGTGCCGTTCACCGTCGGGCGGCTGCTTTCGATAACGAAATCGAACTGGTGTGTGGCGTATTCAGTGGAACGCCTGAGAAATCGAAGGCAACGGGTCGTGCGCTTTATCTTCCCGAAAACCGGACTTATACCTCGTATGAGGAAATGATTGAGCAGGAAAAGAAGCTCCCGGAAGGTGAACGCATGGATTTTATTTCCATCGTAACGCCGAACCACATGCACTTTCCACCCGCGAAAATGGCCCTCGAAAACGGTTTCCACGTTATCTGCGACAAACCGATGACGCTGAATCTGGAAGAAGCCAAAGAACTGGCGCAGATTGTCGAAAAGTCTGGTTTGGTATTCGGTCTGACGCACAACTATACGGGCTATCCAATGGTGAAAGAAGCCCGCGACATGGTACGTAACGGCAAACTGGGTCCGCTTCGGAAAGTGGTTGTGGAATATCCGCAGGGGTGGCTGTCGAAAAAAGAAGAAGACAACAATTACAAACAGGCTATCTGGCGTACCGACCCGGCTAAATCGGGGGCCGCTGGTTGCATGGGTGACATCGGGACCCACGCCGAAAATCTGGCTGAATACGTAACAGGCTTGAAAATCAGCGAGCTCTGCGCCGATCTTACTACGTTCGTTCTGGGACGAATGCTCGATGACGATGGCAACGTATTACTTCACTTCGAAGGGGGGGCCAAAGGGGTATTGCACGCTAGTCAGATTGCAAACGGTGAAGAAAACGCACTGAAAATCTTCGTGTATGGCGAACTGGGCGGTTTGGAATGGCATCAGATGGAACCCAATACACTTAAGTACAAAACCCAGGAAGGACAACGTATCATCCGCCCCAACGTAGGCGATTTATCGGCATCGGCGAAGGCACACTGGCGGATGCCGTCGGGACACCCTGAAGGATTTTTCGAAGCCTTTGCCAACCTATACCGCAACTTTGCTTTTGCTGTAAAAGCGCACATGGAAGGCAAACCCGCCGACCCTCTTTACGATTTTCCAGGTGTTGAAGATGGCGTGCGTGGACTCGCTTTCATCGATACCGTCATTGCGTCGAATACCTCTTCGGAGAAATGGACAAAGTTTGTTGAATAAATTGCTGAGACAATGCTGGGACGCAGAGATGCACAGAGAGACACGGAGACACACAGAGAGTTATTTTAATTTCTCTGCGTATCTCTGTGTTCCTCTGTGCATCTCTGCGTCCCAGCATTGTGTCATAACCTTTTCCCCCTAAATCAATGCAAAAAATTAATGTTGGTGTCGTTGGCACCGGATTCATCGGGCCTGCGCACATCGAAGCCCTGCGTCGTTTACCCAACACCAATGTTCTGGCGCTCTGCGAAGTAACGCCTGAACTCGCTCGTCAGAAAGCCGACCAGCTTGGCATCGAACGTTCCTGTACGTTTGACGAACTACTTAAGATGGACGATATCAAAGTCGTACACATCTGTACGCCTAATTTCCTGCACTACTCGCAGTCGAAAGCGGCTCTGGAAGCAGGTAAACACGTAGTATGCGAAAAACCACTGGCGAAGGATTTACACGAGGCTGAAGAACTGGTTGCGCTGGCCGAGAAAACGGGCTTAGTCAATGCCGTACACTTCAACCTGCGTTATTATCCGCTGGTACGTCAGATGAAAGTAATGCGCGAGCAGAATGATCTGGGCGACATTTATTCAATCATCGGCTCTTATTTACAGGACTGGCTCTTCTACGATACCGATTATAACTGGCGGCTCGAACCCGATAAATCGGGCGATTCGCGGGCGATTGCCGATATCGGTTCGCACCTGATGGATAGTCTTGAATACATCACCGGCCTGAAAACGGTAGCGGTTATGGCCGACTTTAACACCGTTCACAAACTGCGTAAGAAGCCCCTTAAGCCTGTAGAAACGTATTCGGGTAAGATGCTGAAGCCGGAAGATTATGCCGACGTACCGATCAATACCGAAGACCACGCCAACGTACTGCTACGTTTCGACAATGGTAACAGAGGAGTTATTACGGTATCGCAGGTATCGGCCGGACGTAAGAACCAGATGAAACTGGAAATTGCTGGTTCGAAAAAAACCTACGCCTGGAACTCGGAATCGCCTAATGAAATGTGGATTGGTAACCGTGATGGTGCCAACGAATCGTTCATGCGTGATCCATCCCTTGCCCACCCCGAAGCACGTTCAGTTATCTCGTTCCCCGGTGGACACAACGAAGGTTTTCCCGATACGTCGAAACAATTATTCAAAGAAGTTTACGACGCGATTGCCGCTGGAAAACAACCCGAAAAACCAACGTATCCAACCTTCGCCGACGGCTACCGTGAACTGCTTATCTGCGAGAAAATCCTCGAAAGCAACCGCAAACAAGCCTGGGTAGAGATTTAATTTTCAATGAGTGAATGATAGAATGGCCTGAGCGCGGAACAGTGAATAGCACAAGGCTTTTGACCTATTCTATCCTTCACTTATTCACTCATTCAAAAATTGACCATACATGAAAACAATGAAAGGTCCGGGCATATTTCTTGCCCAATTCCTGGGCGATACGGCCCCCTTTAATTCCCTGGAAAGCATTGCCAAATACATGGCTGATTTGGGTTACAAGGGCGTTCAATTGCCAACCTGGGACCCGCGCGTCATCGACCTCAAACAAGCGGCTGAAAGCCAGACCTATTGCGATGAACTCAAAGGGAAACTGAAAGATATTGGTGTTGAAATCACCGAACTGTCGTCGCACTTGCAGGGGCAGTTGGTTGCGGTGCATCCGGCCTACGCGGCCATGTTCGATGGTTTTGGTCCGGCTGAATTGGCTGGTAGACCGAAAGAACAGCAAGCCTGGGCCGTCGACCAATTGATGCTGTCAGCTAAAGCGTCGAGAAATCTTGGCCTGACGGGTCACGTTACGTTCTCTGGTGCGTTGCTGTGGCCGTTTATGTATCCGTGGCCGCAACGTCCGGCTGGGCTGGTCGAAACCGGTTTTACGGAACTGGCGAATCGATGGAAGCCCATTCTGGACGCTTTCGACGAAGCAGGTGTGAACGTTGGGTATGAGCTTCACCCTGGCGAAGATTTACACGACGGTATTACGTTCGAGATGTTTCTGGAGAAAGTGGGCAATCACCTACGGGCCGGTATCAACTACGACCCGAGCCACTTTGTGCTGCAACAGCTTGATTATCTACAATTCATTGATTTCTACCACGAACGTATCTACGCTTACCACGTGAAAGATGCCGAGTTTAACCCAACCGGCAAGCAGGGCGTTTACGGTGGTTTCCAGGGCTGGGTCGAACGGGCCGGGCGGTTCCGTTCGCTGGGCGATGGACAGGTTGATTTCTCCGGTATTTTCAGCAAACTAGCTCAGTACGATTATGATAGCTGGGCAGTACTGGAGTGGGAATGCGCCTTGAAACACCCCGAACAAGGTGCTGCTGAGGGAGCACCTTTCATTGAAGGGCACATCATCCGCGTCACCGAACGCGCTTTCGACGATTTCGCCGGTACCGGCGCCGATGAGAATTTTAATAAGAAAGTACTAGGATTGTAAGCAGTTAAAATTACTGATTTTTGTGGTGTCGGGTTAGACAACTCGGCACCACAATTGTTTATATCATTACGTAATCAAGCAGATAGACGTAACGATAATAATATGGCAGGCCAAGGATCGGGTGGTAACGTATTAGCCGCCCTTTGTAGTTTTTTCATTCCAGGGCTGGGGCAACTTTTGCAGGGCCGGCTAGGTATTGCAATTGTTCAGTTCGTGCTGGCAGCCATTCTGTGGTTTATCTTGCTGGGATGGATTATCCACCTGTGGTCGATTCTGGATGCCGCGCGTTATAAGCCGAGCGCTTAGAGGAAGTGAACGATTCGGTCTGGACCGTCTTTCCGTAAGGAGGGAAAAATTAAGAAAGCGAACACGCAACTGGGTGAAGCTTTGCTGACTACCAACCTATGATAACAATACGTTACGTTGACCTACGTGCATAATAGGCCTGGAGCGTCTGTACCTACAAAAGAATATTACATTTTGATGAATTAGTTACATTGAATTGGCTAGTTTTGCCATTATTTTGGCAAGCGGCCAGACGAGATCGGATGGCGAGTGTTAATACGTCGGTATGAAACCACAGCTCCTCAAAATTTCTATCGCATCCGATTTCTCTTTTAGTGTCCGCCACGACATTGGGCCCCATTTTTACAACCGCTGGCACTATCATCCCGAACTGGAGTTGTTGCACATCGAAGCCGGAACCGGAACGCAGTTTGTCGGTGACAGCATTCGGAATTTTCAGGCGGGCGATACGTTGCTGATTGGGGCTAATTTGCCCCACTACTGGCGGTGCGACAAAGCGTATTTTGAACACCGGCCAGACTTATTTGCCAAAGCGACAGTCGTGCATTTCCGCGCCGATTTCTGGGGCGATACGTTCCTGCATTTACCCGAAAATCGACCGATGGTTAAACTACTTAACCTGGCACAGCAGGGGTTGCGTATTTATGGGCAGACGAACCAGCGATTGAAGGCATTATTGACTCGAATGCTGGACGAATCCGGTCCTGAGCGATTGGTTACGCTTCTGAAAACGCTGTCCATTCTGGCTAATTCCGAGGAGATGGAAGTGCTATCGACAATCGATTATCCCAGCCATTTCGATGAAGGAGATACCGACCGAATCAATCGGATTTATGCATATTCGATTGCCAATTTCCAGCGCAAAATTTCACTGGAGGAGATTGCAGAAGTTGCCAGCCTAAGCGTTAATTCATTTTGTCGGTATTTCAAAATGCGCAGTCGTAAATCGTATTCCCAGTTTCTGCTCGAATTGCGTGTACATCATGCTTGTAAATTGCTCATCGATAGTACGTTGAGTATTAGCCAGATTGGTCTGGAGAGTGGCTTTAATCAATCGTCTGGTTTCAATAAATATTTCCGTCAGATCACCGGTAAATGTCCGATGCAATACCGGAACATGTTCGGAAAAGTGTTATAACGTAACGTTTTAAAGAACGTATCAAGTAGTACAACCACCTAATGAAAACATTTCCAGTTTCATCCTCTATTTTATCTACTACCCATCTGGCCGATTTCCTTCGTGAGCAATACGGGTTTAGCCAGAATGCTACGTGTCAATTGCTGAAAGCAGGTGTTAATCATTCATACCTGATTACCGATGTCGAGTTTAAAGCCGTTTTTCGTATTTATAGTCTGAACTGGCGCACTGAAACGGACATTTCTCAAGAGATCAGCCTGTTGAATCGAATTAACGAAGGCGGCATTCCCGTGTCTTACCCGCTGACTGATACAAGGGGGCACTACATTCAGCAACTGAACGCACCAGAGGGCAGCCGTTTTGGTGTATTATTTTCGTTTGCAGCAGGTGAAAAACTGCTGACGTTTCCAGCGGAAGTGCATTATAAGCTGGGGCAAATTATGGCGCAGTTTCACCAAATTACAGTGAATCAGACCATCGACCGTGTTACGTATACGCCCGAAGTTATGTTGGTCGATCCGCTTGAAAAGCTCAAACCTTTTCTGTCTGAAGACACGCCTGAAATGCAGTTTATGCTGTCTACACAGCGTTTTTTGCTGAACGAGTTTGCGAATATAGACCATGCAAAAACTCGCCAGGGAGTTGTGCATCTGGACATCTGGTTCGACAATCTGAACATTGCGAAAGACGGCACCGTTACGTTGTTCGATTTCGATTTTTGCGGAAATGGTCTTCTGAGTTTCGATATCGCGTATTACATTTTGCAGATTCATAGCACCGAAACCGACGTAGCAGAATTCCATAATAAAAAAGAAAGCTTTCTGCAAGGATACGAGTCCATTACAGAAATTAGCGAAGAGGAAAAACGGTTGTTTCCGATGCTGGGCGAAAGCATTTATTTCTTCTACATTGGCGTGCAGTGTGAGCGGTTCGAGAACTGGTCTAATACGTTCCTGAATGAATTATATCTGAAACGCCTTATTAATCTGCGCGTCAAACGCTGGTTCGATTTTAACGCATTGGCGGTGAGCTAACGTAACGTATTACATCTCTTAATCGAAATGGGTAAATTCCACGAATTCATCAAACCGACTCATCAGAAATTCATCGAAGAGCAGCACATCTTTTTTGTTGCAACGGCCCCCCTTAGCGCCGACGGCCACGTCAACCTGTCGCCTAAAGGACTTGATTGTTTCCGGGTTTTATCGAAGGCAAAAGTGGCGTATATGGACTTGATTAGCAGCGGTAACGAAACCTCAGCGCACACGCTCGAAAATGGACGTATTACGTTCATGTTCTGTTCGTTTCAGGGCGCGCCTAATATCCTGCGACTATACGGCAAAGGGCAGACTGTACTGCCCGGTACGTCGCTTTGGGATGAGTACGCTCCGCACTTTATCATTTACCCCAGTACGCGTCAGCTCATTGTGGCCACTATTGACTTAGTGCAAACTTCCTGTGGCTTTGGCGTTCCTTTGTTCAAGTATACTGGCGAACGGGATGTCCATTTTAATTGGGCGGAGAAAAAAGGAGCTGACGGCCTTCAGGAATATATTCAGGAGAAAAACCTGGTAAGTCTCGATGGCTTGCCTACCAATTTAGGACTGCTGCAATGAACGTCATTTTTTTCAAAGATCAGACTGAATTTCGTGCGTGGCTGGCTGAGAATCACGATAAAGCGACGGAAGTACTAGTTGGTTATTACAAAGTTAGTTCAGGAAAAACCTGTATGAACTGGTCGCAGTCGGTCGATCAGGCGCTTTGCTTTGGCTGGATCGATGGTGTACGACGAACCATTGACGACGAAAGTTATTGCAACCGCTTCACCCCTCGAAAGCCAAAAAGCAACTGGAGTGCTGTGAATATTCAGAAAGTAGCCGAACTGACTCAACAGGGACTCATGCAGCCTGCTGGAATAGCGGCTTTTGAAAAGCGTGAAGAAAGCAAATCGCGAATTTACGCCTACGAACAGGTCGAAGCGGGCTTGTCTGACGAGTATGAAAAGATATTCAAAGCCAACGAAACTGCCTGGTCATTTTTCCAGAAACAAGCACCCTGGTATCGGAAGCAGGCCAGCAATTGGGTCATGACGGCCAAACAGGAAGCTACCCGGCTCAGCCGGCTTGAACGACTGATAAGCGTCAGCGAAGAGGGCAAGCGGTATTAACGGATAAGCGCATCGAAATCGAATGAAAAAAGCACAATACTGGTTCGGGTGTGTTACGTTCTGCCTGCTGCTTCTGGCTATTAACCGGCCAATTTTCGGGCAGACAAAACAGCCCCATTTTCGGGTAGTAGCTATGGCTGAGCCGGCAAGTATGCATGCGCCTTTTGTGGCAGCCGCAAAAGTATGGTTAGGAAAACTTGCTACTGAAAATGGATTTACCGTCGATTACATCGAAAATGCTGAATCGATAAACGCTACGTTTCTGTCTAACTATCAACTGTTTATTCAATTAGATTATCCGCCCTACCGGTGGAGTGATACGGCAAAAACGGCTTTTCAGCAATACATTACCGAAGGCAAAGGTGGCTGGGTTGGCTTTCATCACGCGAGTTTGCTGGGTGAATTCGATGGTTTTCCGATGTGGACGTGGTTTTCGGAATTTCTGGGTGGTATTCGTTACAAAAACTACATTGCTACGTTTGCTAAAGCTACCGTCAACGTAGAGGCTACGAATCACCCGTGCCTGAAAGACGTTCCAACTACGTTCGTTGTTGAGAAAGAAGAGTGGTACACGTATAACAAAAGCCCGCGACCGAACGTAACGGTGCTGGCTTCGGTCGATGAATCGACGTATTCGCCCGACAGTAATATAAAAATGGGCGATCACCCCGTAATCTGGTCAAACGAGCACCTTAAGGCACGTAACGTGTACATTTTCATGGGCCACCATCCCGACTTGTTTAAAAACGAAGCCTTCGTGAAAATTTTCCGAAACGCCATTTTCTGGGGAGCCGGGAAGCCCTAATTAGAAATTTTATGCGTAACGATACGTCTTCGGTTTCGACTTTGAACTGGGAGCAATACAGTCATCTGGTAGAGGAAGTGAGTGTGCCTGCCCGAACTGTTTTGTTGCGTGAAGGAGACGTAGCAACGAATGCTTATTTTGTGAAGAAGGGTTGTCTTCGGGTTTGGTTCAACAACGATGGCAAGGACGTAACGTTTCAGTTTTTCTTTGAAGATCAGGGTGTTTCGTCAATTGAAAGTTTTCGTTCGGGTAAACCGAGCCTGTTCAGTATCGAAAGTATTGAGCCGTCGACGCTGTGGGTGATCAGTAAAATCAATCTGGACGTATTGATCAGGGAAATTCCTGGTTATCAGGAACTCATGCAGGACCATATTCTCCAGCGCATGAACCACTACGCCCGATTGTTTATGTCCCATATCAAACATAATCCGGAAGAGCGTTACCTGGAACTCATGGCCGAAAGTCCGCACATTATCCGGCGTGTACCGCAGCACTACGTAGCGTCGTATCTGGGTATTACGCCTGTGTCGCTAAGTCGAATCCGGAACAAACTCATGCGGCAGAAAAAATAATCACTACGTTATTTGTTAACAATTGTTATCGTGCCCCAGGCGTCGTCAGGCAGACCTTTGTCTGAAAAAAACGACGATAACTATGAAAGCCGCAGTCATTCATCAATTTGGCGAAGTGCCTCGCTATGAAGATATTACCGATCCTGTTCCACAAAACGAACAGGAATTAGTGATGACGGTAAAAGCCGCATCGCTCAAAAACATCGACAAAGGACAGGCCAACGGTTCACATTACGACAGTCATAAGAAATTTCCTGCTGTTGTAGGAACTGATGGGGTGGGCGTACTGCCCGATGGAAGCCGGGTCTTTACATTTTTTTCGGGTGCAACCATGGCCGAGAAAGCGATTGTTCAGAAAGGTAGCTTCGTCCCATTACCCGATACTATTGACGACGTAACGGCGGCTGCTTTGCCCAATCCGGGTTTATCGGCCTGGTTTTCGCTGGTTACGCGAGCGGGGTTGCAACCCGGAGAAACGGTGTTGATAAATGGAGCCACCGGCATCACTGGAAAAACGGCGATTCAACTGGCTAAACAGTTGGGAGCCGGGAAAATAATCGTCACAGGACGTAACGCACAAAACCTTGCTATGTTACCTGAACTGGGTGCCGATGTTACGATCTCGCTGCTGCAATCCGATGATGACCTACGAACCGCTTTTAAGGAAGAATTCAAAAAAAGCCCAATAAATGTAGTGATCGATTATACCTGGGGGCATCCGGCTGAAATCCTGCTTAGTGCCCTTACTGGTAACGATTTGATGGCGGTTGCTCATCGAACCCGCTACGTTACCGTTGGTTCAATGGCTGGCCCAACTATTCAACTGGCGTCGGATACGCTACGTAGTGCAGCCATTGAACTGTACGGCGTGGGAGGAGGAAGTATTCCGAAAGAAGTCATGCAAAAAATCCCAACCGAAATTTTACCGCAGCTTTTTGACCTGGTGGCTACTGGCAAACTAAAACTGGACACCGAAGCAGTGCCGCTTAGTGAAGTGAGTAGCGCCTGGGAACGTAGCGGAACTGCTGGAAAACGATACGTGCTTGTGCCCTAGAAAGCGTTTGAATTAGTCGAATCGTCACGTAGCGACCTGATGTTTGTAGAGATATCAGCGGTAAAAAGAAACGTCGCGTAGCGACCAAACAAATCAGCTACGTTGTTAGGTCCCTACGCGATGATGCAATTAACGGAGTATACTAGAGGAACGTAGCCTGTTACGTTCCTCTGTAACTAACGAAGAGTTTCTTAGAACAACTTTACTACGCGGGATAGCACGGCTGAAATGATCAGAATAACCGCCACGAACCCTAATCCGTAATAAAGCCCAAACGCTTCGGCTACGAAACCAATCACTGGCGGTCCTGCCAGAAAACCGATGAAGCTGAACGTAGCAAACGTAGCGAGACCAGCCGCCGGTGGTATACCCGGTACGCGCATCGAAGCACTGTAGAGAATTGGCGCTCCTAACGAACAGCCGGCTCCCAATAAAGCAAATCCGATTAAGGCAGTAGCCGGATAGGGAAAGGCTATAGCAATCAGTAAGCCAATTGCTGCCACCACAGCCCCGAGTTGCAGCCAGTTTTTTGCGCCAATTTTAGGAATGATACCGTCGCCGAGGAAACGAAACGAAGTCATTGTCAGCGAGAAAGCGCCGAAACCAAGCGCAGCAATCTGGCTGGTAGCTCCCAGTGTTTCGCGCAGGTACACCGCACTCCAGTCGAGGGCAACGCCTTCGCCCATTGCTACGGCTAATCCAATCAGAATCATCAGCAACAAATCCAGATTCGGTACTACGAATGACGAGCCCGATGGTTGAGCCGGGTCAGTTTGGCCATCTACCGGGCGGCTGCTTGATGGGACGGTTTGCAGAATGGGCTGAAGCAGGAACGTAGCAAGCAGTACCAATCCCGACATGATGGCCATGTGAATAGACGGCGATACATGCAGTGCAATCACCAGACCAGCGATTCCCGAACCGATTAAGCCACCCAAACTCCACATGCCATGACACGACGACATGATGGAAATGTTCTGTGAACGTTCTACGTTAGTAGCGGACGTATTCATTGCTACGTTCAGCAGCGCACTACTCAGTCCCAGCAGAAAAAGCCCCAAGGCCATTACCAACGTATTGGGTGCATTAATCGGAACGCAAACGGCTAGTGCTACGCCAACTGCCGACCAGAAACAGGCTTTTGCTTCACCAAGTTTAGCGACGATCCAGCCGGTTAGCGGATTCATGATCAGTAAGCCAACGGGCATGGCGAAGAGCGTAAGACCCAATTCTGCATCGGAGAGGTGCAGGTTCGCTTTTACATGCGGAATGTGCGCGACCCAGCTCCCAAACAGGAGGCTGTCCGACGCGAATACCAATCCAACGGCCAGCGCTTGCCGATTCAGAAAAAACGTCAGCAGGTTTTGCAGAAACACGTTTCGATTGGTCTTGTTGAGTGAAATGGTTGTATTCATGGCACAAAAATAGCCGCCCGGAAGCGGCTCTTTTGGCAATCTATTAGCAAATACTAATGCTGTATTGATGTTTTAAGTCGACTACTTATTGGTCCATTGTTAACGCTGTATTATTTTTGAGGTGACCGGCCATCGCTTTACGTAGTTTTTCGACCTTTGGGAGCGAAACACGCTGTATGTATGGTTGGTCGGGGTGGAGGGCAAAGTAATTCTGGTGATAATTCTCGGCGGGATAGAATGCTGTAAGCTGGGTTACCTCCGTAACAACCGGGTTTGGATAGTGCTTCGATTCGTTGGTACGTTTGATAGCAGCCTGAATCTCAGCTTTTTCTTCGGGTGTCCGGTAAAAAGCAACCGACCGATAGTCGCGGCCAACGTCTGGTCCCTGGCGGTTTAGTGTTGTGGGGTCATGACCGGCAAAGAAGGCGTCGAGCAGTTGGGCGTAGCTGATGACTTTGGGGTCATAATACACCTGAACCGATTCGGCATGGCCAGTTTTGTCGGTACCGACCTGTTCATAGGTTGGATTTTTGACATCACCGCCGGCATAGCCCGAAACTACTTCCCGGACTCCTTTAAGCTGGTTCATGCCTTCTTCCAATGCCCAGAAACATCCGCCGGCAAACGTAGCAACGGCCTCGCCAGATTTCAGGGTTGGTAATTTTGCAGGAGCGTAATCTTTCGATTGACCCTGTGCGCAGCCCGCGAGAAGAAGCAGGCTAAGCGCGTATAAATGAATGCGTTTCATGCTGTGTTGTTTTAGTATATAAACGATAAAAAGCCGAATGCGGTTTCAATGGCAGAGGGCATGAGGATAATGGCAAAGGGTAAAACCAGCACTATCCCTCTGCCATTGTACCCATCCCTCTGCCCATTACTTATGAAACTTCAATTTGAAAAAATAGAGCCCGAAGCGGGGAGTTCGTTTCGGGTCATTCATAACACCGAGCCGGAAACCTGTCGGGTATACTGGCATTATCACCCAGAATACGAAATTGTGTACCTGCCGTTTGGCAACGGACAGCGACGTGTTGGTACGAACGTAGCACGCTACGAATCCGGCGAATTGGTGTTTATCGGGCCGAATATGCCACACCTGAACTTTAGTTATGGACGTATAGGGCAGTTCGAAGAAATTGTGGTGCAACTGCGGGACGACTTTATGGGCGATAAGTTTCTGCAAAAACCAGAACTATCTGCCGTTCGGCGGTTATTTGAACGCGGACACGTAGGACTGGCTTTTGGTGAAGATACCAAACGACGTGCAGGAGCGTTGTTGTCAAAACTTCCCAAAGCGGGTTCTTTTGAGCGATTTCTGTCCCTGCTCCAGATTTTACAACTGCTGGCTAATGCGCCCGATGCCGAAGCCCTCCACACGAACGGCGCCCGGTTTGACCTAAATCCAAAAGAACAGGAACGTATCAACCACATTTGTCAGTACGTCGAACAGCACTACGTTGAACCAATTGATATTCAGGACGTAGCAGATATAGCCAGCCTGACTGTGCCGGCCTTTTGCCGGTATTTCAAACGTATGACACACCTTACATTTACTGATTTTGTGAACGAATATCGGGTCAATCAGGCGCGTCGGTTACTGCATTCTGCCCGAACAGTGGCTGATATTGGTTTCGCAGTGGGGTTCAATAATTTATCGCATTTCAATAAGACATTCCTGAACGTAACGGGCCAAACACCTAGCGCTTATCGGAAAGCATTTGTAGGATGATACGTTGTCATTGGTTCTAACGTAGTAATCTTGTTACGTTATCTGCCATAAAAAACGCCCCAACGATTATCAATCGTTGGGGCGTCGTTATTAAGATGCGTTAGGTATTAGTTTGGATAACCTGGATTCTGAGGAGTCAGATTTGGGTTATTCAACATCTCCTGTCTTGGCAATGGTAGCAGTAAGTGTTTCTGCTCCAGTGCTTTGTTCGTGCTGAGGTTTACGTGACCCACAAAATTATCGAAGCCTTTGGTGGTTTCGTTAAACACTTTCCGCAGACGAACCATGTCGAACCACGTAAGTTGTTCGTAGCAGAACTCATACCAGCGCTCACGCCAGATGGCTTCACGAAGGCTGGTCTGGTTGTACGTACCAATCGCAGGCGTTGTCAATTTAGCCCTGTCGCGAATACGCTTGAAGGCGTCGTAAACAGGCTGTGAAGGTCCTGCTACTTCGTTTTGTGCTTCGGCGTAAATCAGCAGCGTTTCAGCAAAACGAATCTGCGGAACGTTCAGGTTGTTCTGACGAGTACCGGCTACACCCGACGTACCATTTGCCGTACGGTTGAAGTGCTTGAACACATAAGGAGCTCCCAGTTCGAAGCGAGCACCCGTACCGTTGGTGAAGTACGTCGTGTAGAAATAGCCATCCTGATCTTTTGTCCGTAGGTCACCAGCTTCGAACGATTTGTAGAACGAAGGGGTAGGTACAGAGCTACCGGTTCCTGTTGGCCCGTTGTAGTTGATAGGCTTAAAGTTTCCGTAGAAATTGTCCATCGGATTGCCAGCGACAGTCGTATTGTACTGAAGCATGTAGATATGCTCCAGCCTGTTTTCTGTGCTTTCTTTATGAATATCTTCATAAGTCGGGAACAGGTTGATGGTCGATGGGTTCGCGTTAGCGTATGTAATGACTTCTAACGCCTTGTCGGCTGCCAGTTTAAAATGCGAAGCGCCTTTGCTCAGCGGAAAGCCAGCCATCGTTAGATAAACCTTGGCTAACTGTGTTTTTACAGCGGCCAGATTTACACGACCACTTACGTCCATCCAGGCTAGACCAGCGGATTCAGCAGCCAGCAGGTCATCAACAATCAGCTTATAGATGTCTTCCGTTTTTGCACGAGTTGGCATAAAATCCGCAGAAGCCGCTGTTTGAGGCTTGGTAATCAGTGGAATATCGCCCCACAACTGAACGGCCGTGAAATACGCTGACGCACGCAGAAACCGGGTTTCGCCCAGAATTCTCGTTTTCTGAGCAGCGTCCATAGGCGTAATGGCAGGCACTTTCTCAAGTACCTGGTTTGCCTGGGCAATTACACGATACAAGCCATTCCAGTAGTTGACAACGTGTGCAGTGTTGCCATCGTGCGACATACTATACAGGTTGTTCAGATCGGAATTCTGAGCTGTTTCGGTAGTCGATGTTCCCGTCATGGCTTCCAGCAACTGCCAGTTTGACGAGAAGATACCAGCTCCATCACCAAAGAAACGTAGCGAAGCATATACAGAAGCAAGGCCGGCTTCAGCGTGGTCAGGAATGGTGTAGAAGCTGTCGTTCGTCAGGTTCGAAGGAGCTTTTTCCTCCAGAAAGCTGGAGCAGCCAACGGGACCCATTAGAACAGTGCCACACAACAGAGCCTTTGTAATGGTTTTTATTACGGTAATTCGCATGATAAATGTCGTTCTAGTTAAAAGTAATTTGTGGGTTAGAAGCCAACCTGTAGGCCTAATAAATAAGTGGTTGGTTTCGGATAGTTGTGCCAGATCATCCCTTGGGAGAAAGCACTGTTGCCATCACCTTGGTTAGTAGGCGTAACTTCTGGGTCACCCACGATTGGGTCTTTAACCATCAGGAAGAAATTCTGCACCGTAGCGTATACCCGCAAACGGCTCATTTTCATCCGGTTCGTCAGAGCTGACGGGAGCGTATAACCCAGCAGTACGTTCCGACCACGTAAGAACGAACCATCTTTAATCCACCAGCTATCTACGTTCGTTACGTAACCGGCACGTGTTTCCCGAATCTCGGCAATCATCGTGTTCTGGTTTTGGGGCGTCCACGCATTCAGCACCGATTTGTAGCTGTTAGCAATAGCCTGACGGTCTTCGCTGGGGTGCAGGTTCATGAGCATTACGTCGTTGCCAAACATGAACTGTAATTCCACCGTAGCGTCGAATCCTTTGAATTTGAACTGGTTTGTAAAAGAGCCCCAGCCTTTCGGGCTACCGTTACCAATAATGCTGCGGTCGGCATCGGTAATGGTTTTGTCGCCGTTCACATCCAGATACTTGATGTCACCGGGCAACATGGTCAGGTTGTTCCGATAGCTGGTGAACTTAGCCGCTTCTTCACGTTCTGCTTCACTCCATACACCCAGACGGGTCAAACCGTAGAAAGCTCCTACTGGCTCACCTACACGGATCACGTTGGTTGGGTTGGTAAAGTTAGGACCACCTACGTTAAAGATATCGGATGGCGTTGCCAGCGAGAGTACTTTGTTCTGGTTGAAGGAAATATTGAACGTAGTGTTCCAGCTGAAATCGCCCCGGTTGATGTTGATCGTGTTCAAACCAAATTCAAAACCGTAGTTCTGCATCGAACCTACGTTCCGACGAATGGTTCCGTAACCGCTGGTACGTGGAACAGGAGCATCAAGCAGCATGTCGGTCGTCAGACGGTAGTAGTAATCTGCTTCCAGGTTAACACGACCTTTGAATAATCCAACTTCTAAGCCAACGTCTGTTTGAGCTGTTTTTTCCCAGCGCAGATCGGGGTTAGCCAGACGGTCGATACCGGTTCCACCAACCCGTGTATCGTTGAGGATCGTCGAATAGTTTGAGCTGAGCAACGCCAGCGACGTATATGGCGGAATTTCAGAGTTACCCGTCAGACCGTAGCTGGTACGTAATTTCAGGTTATTCACAACTGGGTTGCCTTTCAGGAAGGTTTCTTCCGACACACGCCAGGCCAGAGCCGCCGATGGGAAGAACGCAAACTTATGGTTCGCTCCGAATTTCGACGAACCATCGGCCCGACCTGTTACGGTCAACAGATATTTGTCGAAGAGGCTATAGTTGATCCGACCAAAGTACGAGTTAAAGGCAAACCGCGATGCGCCAGAACCAACCTGTGGGTTAACCGAACCAGCGCCCAGGTTATTGAAACCAAAATAGTCAGTGGCAAAATTATTAACGTTTGCACTAACGTTGAAAATGTTGGTTTCCTGCCAGGAAATACCCAACAGCCCCGTAAAGTTGTGCGCAGTACCAATCTGTTTGTTATACGTCAGGTAATTTTCCAGCGACCAGAAGCTTTCTTTACGGTTCCGGGCGGCTGAATATCCTAAGGCGCCTGGGTCCAGTACCCGCGTCCGATACTCATTGTTTTCCTGTGTCTGAATATTTACGCCCAACACAGTACGCATTTCCAGTCCTTTCGCCAGATTGATGTTGGTATACAAGCTACCCAGCGTGGTTTGCGTATTCAGAATGAATCGGCGATCTGCCAGGCGAATTGCCGAGCTAAACGTTCCTTCTGCGTTTGGATAGTCACGGTTGTTAGCATACGTACCATCAGCATACTTCACAGGTAAGAATGGGAAGTCTTCAACAATCTGCCGGGCAACGGCATCATTGATATCAACAAGGTTCTCAGTCTGGTTGTTGTAGCTTAACGTACCGCCTATTTTCAGCCATTTCTTCACTTGATCATCGATGGTGAACCGGCCAGAGTAGCGTTTCAGGTATGAGGTTTTGATAAGACCTTCATCGTTCCGATAACCCAGCGAGAGCGAATACTGCGTTTTTTCGTTACCACCGCTGAAACCCAACTGGTGGTTTTGCGACAACTTATTCTGAACGGCTTCCTGGAACCAGTCGGTATCATAAAGAGGATTCAGGTTGGCATCAAAAACACCTGGGTATTTAGCGCTGTAGGCTTTCCGACGAGCTACTGGATCAAGATAGGTGTATTTGCCAGATGCCCAGCCTGCGGGGTCATACTTCGCGATGTTTGCATAGGCCAGGTCTTCAGTCGCCAAATATTCACGAGCATTGAGCACTTGAGGACGGTTTGGACCAATTGTGTTTACGCTGAAATCAGCATTATACGTAACAGTACCTTCGCCAGCCTTCCCTTTCTTGGTGGTTACCAGAATAACGCCATTGGCACCCCGGGCACCATAAATAGCCGTCGAGGAAGCGTCTTTCAGTACCTCAATCGAAACGATATCGTTCGGGTTGATGTAGTCGATAGCCGAGCTGAATTGGTTCTGGTTCCCTTGTGGCAGCATTACACCGTCCACTACGTAGAGTGGGTTGTTAGACGAGTTGATCGAGCTAAAACCCCGAATCCGAACCGTAGTACGTCCACCTGGGCGACCTGAGTTCGTATTAACCTGAACACCCGGCATACGGCCAGAAAGTGCCTGGTTCAGCGAAGGCGCAGGTCGCTCCATCAGTTGTTCGGTTTTTACCGTACCAACAGCGCCCGTCAAATCTGATTTTCTGGCAGTACCATAACCGATAACCACAACTTCGTCCATCATTTTGGCATCGGCTTTCAGGCTTAGGCTAATGGAGTTCTGGCTTCCAACAGCTACTTCCTGTGACAGATAACCCACAAATGAAAATACCAGTGTTACGTTCCCATCGGGAATTTCCAGTCGGTAACGGCCATCTGCATCCGTAATTGTACCCCGCTGTGTTCCTTTGATAAGTACACTAACGCCAGGCAGTCCTTCATTCTTCTCATCTGTTATACGACCGGTTAAGGGGCGGTCGGCAGCTCGAGTCGGAGCAAGGCTATTTGTTGCAGTTGGCGCAGCAGCTAATACAGACGTAAACGTGCAACAAAGGAGCCCTAATAAGAAAAACGAGGTGATTTTACTAAGCCGTTTAACGGGCCCAGTAGGGGGAGGTAAGTGTTTGAACATAGGTTTTAGCCGCGTGAACGGCTGCTTAGGTTAAAGAAACGTTAATAATAACGAGTATAACTTTGGATAAAAACAATAAATACTATTAACTACTCATGCAAAAGTAGAAAAAATTAAAAAAGAATTAGTACCAAATTAAAAAGATTAAAAAAGTAGAAATACCTAAGCTTATTATTGAATACTTAAAGTAGTTTATGGAATTAATTCTTTAGGTTATTAATAAATAGCCGAACAAATTAATGATCGTGTATTAAATCTGGTTTTAGTACTATTTAATGAATGACTACTTAGATATTTACTAATAGTTAAGCTTGCAATTTTTGCAGACTTACATAAAAACAGTTGCAAAAGATTGCAGTAGAGAGACTGTCTGACAGTTTAAAATGAGGTTTTAGGATAGGCATACTCATCCGAAAACCTCTAACGTCATGTTGAGTAGATTAAGTTATAATCTGCTATTTCTATATAAAAGTTTCCAGAAATATTTCCTTCCATGATTCGAATCATAGTTTGCCTTACGAGTATAGTCATGCTCGTTGGCCTGACCGCACCTGAACCGACACCCACCTTTCGCCGGTATTTTGTGGCGGCTGAGAGTTATGAATCCGTAGGCGTTTTTGATGTAGACAAAAACGATACGCTCGACTTGGTTTCCGGCGACTTCTGGTACGAAGGCCCCCATTTTCGACGTCGGCACCTGATTGGGAATGAGCCCCGCAAAGACCAGTACTACGACGATTTTTCGACCATTCCAATGGATGTGAACGCTGATGGTCGTCAGGATTTTGTAACCGGCGGCTGGTTTGATCAAACAATACGTTGGGTCGAGAATCCAGGCGATGGTAAAAAGACCTGGCCCTTGCACGAAATTGGCAAAGTCGGTAACGTAGAAACGACGCGTGCCTGGGATATCGACGGAGATGGTAAACTTGAAATCGTACCAAATAACCCGAATCATCCACTGAAATACCTGAAGTTAACTGAGCCTGGTACGTTCAAAACGATTAACGTAGCACCCACACAAGGGCATGGCCTGGGGTTTGGTGATGTGAATGCCGATGGCCGGGGCGATATTATTGTGAGCGATGGTTGGCTCGAAGCTCCCGTTGACCGGGAGTCAGGCAACTGGACGCTGCATAAAGAATTTGCACTGGGTACGGCCAGTGTGCCCATCATCGTGGCCGATGTGAACGGCGATAAACGGGCTGATTTAATTGTTGGGCAGGGACACGGGTACGGCCTGCACTGGTATGAACAAACGGGCGATGGCAAAGCGAAACGTAGCTGGACCAAACACCTGATAGACGATAAAAACTCCCAATACCACTGCCTCGAATGGATAGATATTACGGGCGATGGCCGGCCTGACCTCATTACCGGTAAGCGGTTCCGTGCCCATAACGATGGCGACCCCGGCTGTTACGACCCGGTTGGGCTTTATTATTTTACCTGGAACGTAGCACAAAAGAAGTTCGAGAAGCACGACATTTCGTATGGCCAGGCTGGCGTAGGTAAAGGAACAGGTATCTATTTCGCTGTAGCCGATTTGCACAAAACTGGCCGGAAGGACATAATTGTAGCCGGAAAAGATGGTCTATTTGTATTTTTTAATGAAGGTTCATCCAAAAAATAGTACGTTGCTGAGGGTGTTTACGGATTTTTGCTTTATTTTTATCCTTCTTTTTTCATCCTTCCGTAACGAACCGATTTATGCAACGTGCTCAATTAAAAGAATTTTATGGCTACGGCCTTATTGTACTTATCCTGATTGTGGTACAGAGCTACGCTATTTACGTAGCATTCACGACTGAACTGACACTCACCTGGAAACACTACGTAGGTTTTAGTGCAACTGCGTTAACCAGTATTCTCTGGGCAGTCCGAAAACCCACGTATCTCTTTTATGCACTGGGACTAACGCTTATGCTGGGTTACGAAAACCTGATTGGTTTTACACCTTCGCTCCAGTTTACGTCTACCCGTTACTACGTCAATAATCTCGCTCTACCCGTTTCTTATCAGGACTTTTCGATGTATATGCTCCTGATTTGGGCCTACGTAGCACAGAGTCGGCTACGTACCATGGTGCAGGGATTATTCACAAGAGCATAAAAAAATCAAACCCCGCTACGTTCAACGTAGCGGGGTTTGATTCAATGTCGCAGATGTATTAAGCCGTTAACGACCAGCCATCGCGGTATACTCGCTTCACGAATTGGTTAGCCTCGTCGAAGTTGGTAATTTTCATATTCTTACCGTCCCACAGCAGTTTTTTACGTCCGATAAAGTTCGCGTTACGTCCTTCACTGCCTGGGGCACGAAGCATGTAGCTACGTATCGCCAGGTTACCCATCAATACTGACTCGGTCAGCGGGCCGGAGAAGTCGAAAGATGAGGTAAGTTCTTTATGCTCCTTACTGTTGAAACCAGCTTTACAAGCTTCTGTCCATAAAACTTGGTGACCATTTTCAGGTAATGGTTTCCCATCGGCAGGTTTGGGTTTTGGTGGAGCTACAATCTTCTCACCGCTTTTGGTATATAATTTCGGATCATCGCCATACAGTCCGCAGGCCAGTAAGGCTTTATCGCCGATCATAAACATACCACTGGAACCATTTTCTGGGAAAGCCTCACCTTCGGGCAGCCACTCAGGCCGGAACGGACGAAGACCGCCATCCTGCCAGGTCATGTGAACAGCCGATTTGTTTTTAGCCGATGCTGGAAACTTCAGTTCAACAACTGACGACGGTGGGCAACCTTCCGGAATGTATTCCGCCACCCAGTCTTTCAAGAACACCTGCCCAACGCTGGTTTCAACCTCGCTTGGATAACCTAGCCCCAATACACGGAAAGGAACATCCATGATGTGGCAACCAATATCGCCTAACGCACCAGCACCAAAATTCCACCAGCCCCGCCATTTGAAGGGGTGATAAGCCGGCGTATAACCAACTTTCTGCGCGGGCCCAAGCCACAGATCCCAATCCAGATCAACCGGAGTTTGGTCGGCGGCCGCTGGTACAGGAATACCTTGTGGCCATACAGGGCGGTTCGTCCAGAGATGAACGGTATGAACTGTTCCGAGCATTCCTTTATCAAACCACTCCACCATAGTTTTTTGTTGCGGGTTCGAGGCTCCCTGATTACCCATTTGCGTAACCACTTTATATTTACGAGCCGCTTCGGTTAACATCCGGGCTTCGTAAATATTATGCGTCAACGGTTTCTGCACATACACATGTTTGCCCCGCGACATGGCAGCCATCGCTACAACCGCGTGCGTATGGTCGGCAGTTGACACCGTTACAGCGTCGATGGTTTTGCCTTCCTTATCGAGCATTTCACGGAAGTCCTTATAACGTTTCGCATTCGGGTGCTTGGTGAAGTTTTCCTTCACGCGCGGAAGACCCCAGTCTACATCGCAAAGAGCTACAATGTTGTTGGCACCGTTGTTATACGAGTTATTCGTGTCGCTAAATCCTTTACCGCCAAAGCCTACGCCGGCAATATTGAGTTTATCACTTGGCGCAATAAAACCTTTGCCGCCCAGTACGTGGCGAGGCACGATGAAGAAACCCGCCGTGGCCAACGCGCCAGCCTGAATAAACGCACGGCGGCTTGTGCCTGAAGCAGTCTGGCTGGGTGAATCCACGCCCGACTTCGACTTATCTGATTGGTTCATGAGAAAACGTATAGGAATTGTATTAGTAAATAAGGAGAAACTGGCTGCAATTTACCTAATCTGGCATCATGATTTTTCGGAGACCAGATACATCTGCTGGTCACCCAACTGATAAGGCAGCTTTTCTATTGACTTATAAACGGCGATGGTCTGTAATCCGTGCCTTGCCAGCAACCGTTTTATCTCGGAAAGCGTGTACACATAATGCTTAAAATGATGCACCTCCGACCGGTCTGGTTTAGTATACGTGAGTTCTGTGGCCATGTAGCTCTCGCCAACAACATATTCATTATGAATATCCATCGTCAAATCGCCAAGCACGTAGCGGTTTGTCTTCGGGAAATTGACCAGGATACTTTCGGCTACTACGCCTGAGTTGATAACAAAGCGAGCTCCTGTTTTCAGCGCGTTTGCCACTTTCTCCACAAACATGTCCATTCCGTCGTAATCGACGTACCCGAAACTGTTGCCTAAACAGTAGGCGCCATCGAAAGAATCGTTAATCGTGGTCGTTAAGATATTTCCATGAATGACCTGGATTGGCAGTTGTTCAGTGTTTATTCGTTCTCGCAAGGTTTGGAGGAATTCGGCAGATATATCGATACCCGTCAGGCTAAAGCCCCGTTTTGCCAGTTCGACGGTGTGCCGACCAAATCCGCAGGGAATATCTAAAAGCGTAGCGCCGGGTTCGACATTTAGCACAGAAATTACAAAATCAGCTTCTTGTTTCGTCCATTCGGGTGTGACGGCTCGTTCCCACAGTTCACAGTTGAGGCCAGAAAAAAAAGTCTCGTACCACTGGTCTTTAATTGTTGTGATCATTGTCTGAAAGAATTTTTGGAAATCTTGTTTGGTAAATGCAACACATCAATCGGCAACCGCTTTATCTACGGTCCGAGTGTGTTGATGGATAATTGAATAGAGATTTTGTCCGTATCAACCAGATACGGCATGAAAAGCGCACGCAACAGAATAGTCGTCTGCGTGGGCAGTTCGTAATAGAGGAGTAAAAAAGACTACCAGGAAAGGCAGCCCGGCCACTTAGGGCCTAAACCAGGGAGATCACAGGCATTTCTGTTTTGATCGGCAAAAATACGTGGTGAACGTATAGAGACCAAGTTCCTTTTATTGAACGGTTATCTGACGAAAATCCGGTGGTTGATAGAATGAGAAAATAGGGAAATAGGCTTTCCAGAAATTTACAACTCAAGGGACGCAGCAACGTATTAGCTTAGCCTTAATATGCTCGACCATCTACGTAACGTATTGCCTGATCCCGAAGCACTTAAGAAATTATTGAATTGACGTTTCCCCAAAACAACATTCCCATCATTCGCTCAAACTCCGACTGCCAGGGAGCACGTATCACAATCCGTTCCGACGTAGCAGGATGGTCGAATTCAATACGTTGCGCATGTAGCAGCATGGTATTCATCTCGAAATGCTCCTTAAAAAGTTTGTTCTGCTTGTTGCAGCCGTGGGGGCGGTCGCCAATGATGGGATGGAGGATGTGCGCCATGTGTTTCCGCAACTGATGCATACGCCCCGTTACCGGATTAAGTTCGACCAGGGAGTAGCGGGACGTAGCATGTTTGCCAAAAGCGAACGGAATCTCAGTACGTTGTAGCGTTTTGAGGAACGTAATGGCTTCCTGTACTACGTTCGAGTCTGGTCCGTCGTCTTTACGTAGTGGATAGTCGATAGTCATGGCATCGGGTGTGTAGCCGCGTACGATTGCTACGTATGTTTTATGGACCCTACCTTCTGCAAAAAGCATTTGCATCGCCGAATTCATCGACTCGTTCAACGAGAACAAGAGTACACCGCCCGTTTTTCGATCCAGCCGATGAACCGGATACACGCGCTGCTCCAATTGATCGCGCAATCGTTGAACCGCAAATTCACGGACATCACTAGCCATCGGCGACCGATGAACGAGCAATCCGTGCGGTTTATTAATAGCTACCAAATCCGATGATTGGTAAAGAATAGGTAACGGTAGCGACGTAGTAGCTGGCAGAATAGGCGAATCCATATTAAAGCAAACGAATGGCGGAAACGTAACATACATTCGATTATCGAGAAATTTAAAACTACACGGTATCTCTGATAGCCCTTACGTAGCAACGATGAGAGCTGAATATTACCATTTGCGGGATTTGCTTTACATTTGTCATTATGAGGATGGCACCAATGCTTTAAAATTTCTTTCCACTGTCTTTCTGACATCTGGCCTTTTTTAGGCTCATTTCCCTATTGCTTTTAGCGAGGGTTATTTACAGGAGCTTATTAGGCTAAGCCCCTGATTCGCATCTTTTTGCTTCGACATTAGGACTCTTGCTCACTGACCTTCGGCTGACTCAGGCATACCTATAATCTGTATAGTACCTCATTTCCTGTTACGTAGTCATGGAAGAAATTTTGACAAAATACCAAATAGACCAATTTATAACGAAGGGATTTATTCGTATTGATAACGCATTCCCTTCTCAGTTAGCGGAGGCCGCTCGAAACATCCTCTGGCGAGATACAGGCTGTGATCCGAATGATTCATCCACCTGGATAAAACCAGTAGTCCGACTTGGTATGTATGTGCAGGAACCGTTTGTTCAGGCAGCTAATACACCAATTCTTCATCAGGTATTCGATCAGTTGATTGGTCGTGGAAGATGGATTCCGCCGATGAGTATGGGCACATTTCCAGTCCGTTTTCCGTCGGATGAAGACCCCGGCGATGCGGGCTGGCATGTGGATGCCAGTTTTCCGGGTGCAGATCCTGATAACTATTTTGATTGGCGTATTAATGTGCGCTCGAAAGGCCGGGCACTACTGATGTTGTTCCTTTTTTCAGATGTTAGCGAACAGGATGCCCCTACGCGCATTCGTGTTGGTTCGCATCTGGACGTAGCAAGACTATTGGCACCAGCTGGTGAACAAGGGTTATCATTTATGGGATTAGCCAACAAACTGGAAGGGTTGCCAGAACGTAACGTAGTGACAGCAACTGGTATGGCAGGAACGGTTTATTTGTGCCACCCTTTTCTGGCTCATGCGGCTCAGGCGCATCAGGGTAAAGAACCTCGATTTTTAGCGCAGCCTCCCTTGTTACTTAGAAATGAGTTGACAATTGAAGGGGCTAAAGACGGGTACGCGCCCGTAGAGAAAGCGATCCGGTTAGCGCTGGAAAGGTAGCTGGTGATTTATAGTCCGTATAGTAAAAAACTGCATCTGCTAACTTATTAGGCCATTCTATACAGCCAGTTTGTAAGCAGATGCAGAATCACATCGAACGAAGAGATTTTATAAAATATTCGGCCAGCATTTTGGCTGCCTTGCCTACGTTGTCTGCATTAAGTAACGTATCTTCCGCCGGACTCACACTGCCATTGGGCATTTGTACTACGTATGATAAAACTGATTTACTGAAACGGTTAGGCTGTTCTTTCGTGGAAGAAAGTGTTGGTAAATTTTTAATTCCAGATACCGGGGGGGACGCTCAATACGAAATGAACAAAGCGGCATTGAAAAAAGAAGGCCTTCCGGTACGTTCCTACATCTATTTTTTTCCGGGAAAACTAAAGTCCGTCGGGCCGGATATTCACCATGAAGCCATTTTAGAACGAGCTGACCTGGCGCTACGTCGGGCGAAGGAATGTGGCTCGAAAAATATTGTTTTTGGCAGTGGTGGTTCACGGTTCATTCCCGACGGTTTTGACCGGGACAAGGCCAAAGCACAGCACATCGCCCTCTGCCAGAAAATGGCGCCAATTGCCGAAAAATATGGCGTCACGCTTGCTGTAGAACCGCTTAATCGGGGAGAAACCAATTTCATCAACAGCCTGGCCGATGGCGTCGAAATCATTCAGGCCGTTAAAAATCCCTGGTTTAAGTTGCAGTGCGACATTTATCACATGCTAAAAGAAAGTGAAAGTCCGCAGGAAATTGTGAAATATGGCGATTATATCACGCATTGCCACATTGCCGAAAAAGAAACACGTAGCGCACCAGGCGTGAAGGGCGATGATTTCCGGCCGTATTTCCGGGCTTTAAAACAGATAAAGTACCAAGGCGGCTTGTCGCTGGAGTGCGTCTGGAACGATTTTGACGCTGAAGCCACCAAAGGTATAGCCGTGGTGAAACAGCAACTTGCGGAGGTTTGACAAGCGTAGGGCAGAGGCATAAGGAAAAGTTTCATTCCGTGCCCTATGCCCCTACCCCTCTGCCCTACGCAAAAAAACTACATCCATTCCCACGCACTCTGATAAGCATTCAGATTTTCGGAATACGTAATGAAATCGCTGTAGAACGGCAGGCTGGCCAACGTAGCACTGTCGCCCACAACGATTAGTTTTTTGCGGGCGCGGGTCATCGCTACGTTCATTCGTCGAATGTCCGACAGAAAACCAATGTCGCCCTCGGTGTTGCTACGCGTCAGGGAGATGTACACAATGTCACGTTCCTGCCCCTGAAAACTGTCGATGGTGTTTATCGAAATTTTGTCTCGGTATTCTTGAAGTTCAGCGGTTTGTAGCAACAATTCTTTCAAAATGCTGATCTGCTGTTTGTAGGGAGAAATAACCGCAATAGTCGGAAAGTCTGCCCGGATGTAGCGCGTACTCAGATTGGTTACCAGTTGAGTTAAATGCTTCATCAGCAAAGCCGCTTCTTCGGGATTGGTCGAACTGGTACCTTCCAGCTTTTCCTCGAATCCGCAACCCGCCGTATCGACAAATGCCAGCGACGTATCACCATCAAACAGGGAATGACGCGCTACTGATTCGTGGGCCTTCACTTTACTCTCATAAAACACCTGCGATGAGTAACCCATGATGTGCTCGTGCATTCGGTATTGCTCATTGAGCAACGTAACAGCCTCTGGTTGAAGTGCTACACATTTTTCGAGCAACGTAGTGGCCAGTCCATTCCGGGCCGATTCGGGCGATTTGATAGTCGGTGGAAGCTGGCAATGGTCGCCGGCGAGAACTAATTTTTGTGCTTTCAGGATGGGAATCCAGCAGGCCGGTTCCAGTGCCTGACCCGCTTCGTCGATAACTGCCGTATGATACGTTAAATTACGAACGGTGTAATGATTAGCACCCACCAACGTAGCGGTAATGACCTGCGCTTTAGCAATCAGATCGTCCATAACGTACTGCTCGGTGTTTGCTACGTCCTTCATGATTCGGTGTGCTTCATCGAACAGGGCTTTCCGTTGGTCGCGTTCGGCTTTGCCAAAATTTCGCTTGTATTTGTGGGCCATATTGCGAAACTCATTGGCCTGCTTTTTCAGCTTTTTGGCTTCTTTCATCGCCGGATGTTCGCTCACTTTCTGATCCAGCGTCAGGGCCATCAGCCGCTCCGATACGCGAGCCGGATTACCGACACGTAGTACGTTCAGTCCTTCATCGTGCAGTTTCTCGCTCAGCAAATCGACAGCGGTGTTGCTGGGCGCGACAACCAATATTTTCTTACTGTCCTGTTTATGAAGCGCTTTTATCGCCTGAACCAACGTAGTGGTTTTGCCCGTTCCCGGCGGGCCATGCACAATCGCCAATTCGTTGGCAGACAGGATTTTTCCAACAGCCGCTACCTGACTGGGATTCAGTTTCGGGAAAGTTGGCATAAATGTTTCTGTGTGGAACGTAGCAACTTTTTCTCCGGTCAGGATTTGAATGAGCCGGTTTTCAGATTTGTCGCCTAACGTATTGGCCGTTTTGAGCGCCGATTCCATTTCGTCGTAGCTATTGTCGTCGAAAAGGGCTTCCACGCCCAGCTTGCCATCGCGCGACCAGTCAGGGAGTTCGTCGGTACGTAGCGTAATCTTGAGTCGGTTGCCGCTCTGGTGAGTTACGGTGCCTTCGACGCGGTCGTTACGTGGGTCGTGGTTGCTGAACAAAACGGCAGGCATTCCAAACCGAAGCTGATGCGGAATGTCCTGATGTGTAGTACGTTCCACTTCGACGGTCAGGTAATCACCCCGGCTCATTTCGTTGCCGCGAATGGCAATCGGATACCAGGTCAGGCCAGCGGCCCGGCGTTCGGCTATTGACGTAGTTTCGGTGAGTTTCTGGTATTGACGCTGATCTTCATCCCGTTCGGTTTTGAGTAATTGGAGCAGGTTTTTGAAATAATCCATTCACAAAGGTACAATGCGGTACGTAGAGAATGGATTCAGCCATGCACTATAGTATTTTTTGTCATTCTGACGAAGGAAGAATCTTAAATTTCCAACACTCTTAAATTCGGATGCTCTAAGATTCTTCCTTCGTCAGAATGACAAAAAATGCTCATTTAGGAACTTGATTTATAGGTTACGGAAGGATAACCGCGCTCCCGATTCATAGCGTATGCGACCGGTCGCGGTCATGCTGGCGCGCTGGCAATACGCTACGTAGCTGGTTGGTAACGTAACACTGTACTGAATTTCAATCATGTCGCCTGTCTGCGGCACAAACCCAATTGACCAGACACTGGCATCGTTCCAGTTGCCGGTTTTCGTTGTAAAAATAGGACCACCCGACCCCTGAAACTCATAGGCGCCGATATCGATACGTCCGCGACTGAATCGAGGAGCGCCAGCCAGATCAGAAAAGAAAAGCCTGCCTGATTGGTAGTCGTGGCTGGGCCGCCCATATTGACCATTGGAGAACCTAGTTTCAGTCGTAAATAGCCGAGAGCTGCATTTTCGACCATTGGATCCTGCTGGATGTTGCCTATGACCGTTGTTATGCTCTGTACATTACTATATGTTATGTTCAGTGAGCCATATACAGAGTTCGCGTTTAGGGCGGTATTATTCCAAACTATAGTGTTGAGCAACGTAGCGTTAGCGCCAGCGTCTGCACCAATCCCACCGCCATTCAGTACGTGGTTATTCATCACGGTACAGTTGATCAACGTACTGCTTCCGGTACTAGTTAATAAGGCTCCGCCATTATCGGCCTGGTTACCGGAGAAAGACGTATTCACGCACATCAACGTACCACCAAAAACACCAATGGCTGCTCCTTTCAGTCCTCTATTTCCGTGGAATCGGCAATTGGCGACCATGATTTGACCACGACTATATAACCCTGCTCCACGATCATCGGCCCCAGTAGTAATGACTACACCACCTGTTATGATAAATCCATCGAGCCGAGCTACAGCGGAAGGGAGCACGGTCACTACGTTGGAACTGTTATTCCCCTTCACGTCCGAAATGCTTTCGGCAATGCTATTTCCATCTGTATTTGTATCGTCATTATCAATGTCGCCACTGAGAACTGTCGGGTTAAGCGACAGATTTCGACCAACCAGGCTGGTTTCATTACCCGCAAAGCCACCGTAAACTGACACACCGTTAGCTATCGTAAAGCTAATCGCACGGTTGGTGGTAGCGGTCGGTTTGTATACGCCCCTGGCGACCCAAACCTCCGGGAGCGGACAGCCGGGTTGAAGGGCCGACTGAAGACTGGTAATGGCATTGGGCCAACTGGTGCCGTCGTTAGTTCCAGTAGCGCTCCTTACATACGCTCGTCCGGTTGGGACATTTATGCTGAGACTGAACACCGTTGAGGTCAGGCTTGTGCAGGTATTTGTTACGACCGCTACGTATTCGCCCCCACTGGCTTGCTACGTCCTGATACAAATAGGGGAGGGCTTCTCGATGTTTCCCCTGCAAACGTAACGTATTACCCAGATTGCCGCTTCCAATACCAACCCAGGTTATGTTGTTCTGCGCTTTTGCCAGGCACATTACGTTCCGAAACACCTGCTCGGCTTTGGCGTATTCTTTCAATCGCTGATAGGCCATTCCGAGCGTATTCTGACAATAGAACTATTGCGAAGCATGCTGCCGGATTCTGTCGCAGGGGTATTTGGCGGCTAGTTCCAGGTAATGAATGGCATTTCGATAATCTTCGAACCAGTAATAATCTTCGCCCAGTCGGCTGAGATAAATAACGGCATCGGGTAGGTTGGCATAGCCGACCTTTTCAAAAATGTTACGTACCCTGAAAAGAAGCCGGAATGCTTTCGTGAAATTTTTTTCCTCGTATAGGTAAAATTGCCCCTGCATGAAATAATAGCCTCCTCGCACGGATTCGACAGGGGAGGTTTCCATAAGTGCATCAGCGTTGGCATAAGCAGTTACTGTTTTTTTTGCAATACGTTGAGCAGTAGCCCGAATAGCAATCTTTTGTACGGTCGTATACCAGTATAATCGTTCGTCGTTAAGTTGTCTGGCTAGTTGCCTGATGCTGTCGATCTGGACCTGCGTGGTGGTGTCTTTATCCCAGTTACTATTACAGAGCCAGATTATCCGGTCATCGGGCGACAGGCTAGCCAGTTGATTGATCTGGGCAGATGTTTTTCCCGCGTTCAGCCATGTTATAGCCAGCAAACAAGCCACTTGGAAAATGACTGAACTACGAATCATAACGGGTAAAGGAGTGGAGGATATCTGGGCCCCAAAAGCACGAAGTTACATGATAATTTTATCTGTTAAGGTCAGCTACACTACTTTTGAAAAGGTTGATTTTCAGTTGTATAAATGATTTATAATACTAAGCTGTATAGGTTGACAAAAATCCGCCGATTCGCTTTGTTTAGCGCGAAATGGCGGTTCGTTATGGCTCCGGACACATAGCTTTAGTCGTTACGAATAGCGCTTTATATTCCTTTTCCATTTGTGCATCTGGCGTTGCGTAGGGAATGCGCTGCGTAACGAAACGCCACCAGCCCTGCATCAACTCTACCTGCGCCATCGCTACCCGATTAGGGCTGTTGAATTTCTTTTTGAACTCACGTTCTAACTGTTCAGGTAATCCGCTGGTCTTTTTCTGGTCTTCATGTAGCTGTTTCCAGGCCGACAGGAGTGTAGTTGAATCGCCCGCAATGAGCGCATTCACATACGGAGCAGCCGCTTTATCGTAGGTGGTCTGACGTAGCAACGCTGGATTTTTGTAGGCGTTAATGGCTAGTATTTTCAACTGATATTCCGAGTCAATAGATTGCAGTCGCTGCTCCTTCAACTTTTTCCAGTAAGGCACATCAACAACGGTCAGTTTTTTCAATTTCTCCTTCGTGCGTAGATAGTCCTGATGGAGCGTATCGAGATTAAGTTGCTGTATATCTTCGGGAATACCTGCAATGAAAAAAGACTCAAGATACCAGCTGTCGTACCAGAGAGCAGACGTAGCAATCAATTGTGATTCGGTGTAACGCCCCGGATCATACGTACTTACATACTCACACTGTTCTGTAGACCATTTATGCGTAAGTGTGTCGGATGGAGAGCCGTTTGCCGAGGCTTCGTTCGCTTGCTTCTTTTCTGTTTTACTAGTGCAACTCGTCCACAATAAAATTACTGTTAAACTGCCGACAAGTATTAATGACCACTTTAAAACGGGTCGAAAATCCCACTTCAACCACGTAGCGACAGCAACTGTACCCACCCCAATCAGTAGGAGTAACCCGCCCAGCGGAACGGTGAGGAATAGCGTTGAACCGATTCCCGAATTCCGGCTGTCTCCATAATCGATTCCGCCAATCAGGGTCAGGTTAATAACGATCACGCCAATTATTCCGGCTACACCGATACGTAGTAACCACCACCAAAGATGGTCGCTGACCCAGAATAAAGGAATGAATGAAACCAACACACCCAGCAGGGCAACGTACCATTGCAGATTTTCCAGTTGGGCGTTTCCGTCTGGCGTGGGAGGCTGATTATTGTTAGTCAGTACACGGGCACAAATGTACAACAAGAGCCAGACCAGTTCGGGACCAATTAAATACGTAGTGATGCGATTCATAATGTACGGTAGTTTCTGATACTATTAATTTTAACGACGAGCGAGGTTAGGTCTCTGCCTCAAATTTAATCGTAGTCGCTTGACAATTACAGCGTTGCAATGCAAAAAAGAAAAGGTTTTGCTCTGGAAAATACTCAAAATGGGATTAATGGGCCAAAGAAGAATTACTTTATAAAAGACAAGTCCACTTGGTAAAACCAAGTGGACTTGTCTTTTATACCGAAAAATTGGGTTGTATTACTCCCCTCCAAACAGGAAACCTAAGGTGAGACCAAAGGCTGTATTCGTGGTTGTTTGATTAGACCCATTCGCCAGATTAGCCAGTCCGGGTGAATAGAAAGCCGAAATAGATAATCCGGAAGATAACTCATAACCACCCGATAAACGCAGTCCATAATCAAGGCGTTTTACCTGATCTTCAGCTGAACCGAATTCAATGTTTTCGCTACCCGACTGTCCCTGAACAGACCCGCTTGTCGTTCCGCTCAGCGCGTAACCGACATATGGTCCTGCTCCCAGCACCAACCGCCCCGGACCCGCTTCGAGTCCATAAGTTACCTGGATTGGAACTTCGATATAGTTAAAGGCTAAGGTTACATTACCGTTTGCCAATCCGCCGGATAGACCCCCTAAATCAAATTTTGTCCCTTTTACAGAATATAAAATCTGCGGTCTGATTGAAAAACTTTCGGATAATGCAGCATCGATCAGCAGGCCGGCCGTGTAGCCAATTCGGTTGGTTCCGCTGATGGAAAAGCCACCAATGGAATTCTTCTGGTTCGCCATTTGCAAACCCCCTGTTACGCCAATTCTCACCTGCGCAAACGAGGTTAAAACAGTAATGAACAGACAAACGGTGAGTACTGTAAATTTTTTCATGCGTGATTAAATTAATTAGTGAAACTGGGGCAATAATACGAAATATGTACCTAAATGTATGTTTTCTGTTAACATTGAAGTACATTAATTATTTACAATGCCTTCACTATGGCGATGACTACTTTAGCGGAATTGCGGGCCGCCATTGGGTAAAATTTGTCGTAAGCGATATGAGCTTCGGCGTCGGCACGATCACTTAGACTCCGAATAATTAGGTGGGGAACCTGAATCTGGTAACAAACCTGCGCAACAGCGGCTCCTTCCATTTCAGTAGCATCGGCGCCAAAATCGGCACGCAGACTACTCACTTTGGTCGGCGATGCCACAAATACGTCGCCCGTCACCACCGTACCCGTCGTCACTTTGACGGGCCGGTTTGAAACACCGCCCGAAGCCAGCGGAATGCCTTCAAACGATACGTTGCTGACAACGGTTTCGGCCAGATGGAGCAGCGTGGAATCGGCTGGAAAAAAGACTGGATTAAACTCTTTTGTAATGGCATTCCGGGTTTGGCGCGTCGGCGTGTTTTTGTCGGTGATAGACCCGTAATCATGGTGTGCCGTCTGACGGGCAATCACAATATCACCCGGTTGTAAATCCGGATTCGTGCCGCCCGCAATACCCGTAAAGAGTACTTTTTGGGGGCGAAACCTGCTGAGAAGCAACGTAGTAGTCATGGCCGCATTTACTTTTCCAATACCTGTTTCAGCGAGTACAACCCGTTGTTTTCCCAGCCGCCCACAGGTGAACGTAACACCATCGACCATCACCGCTTTGGGCTTTTTGAGAGATTCTTTAACAAGCGCAACTTCGGCCCCGAAGGCACCTAATAGGCCAATAACGGGTTTCGGTTTATAACGCTGCCCAAAAGCAAGTTGGGCAAGAAGTAATAGGAATATCGTTTTTTTCATTAGAGATCAGGTCGATACGTTACGTTCACTATGTAGCATAACGTGAATTATGAGTATTTGAAAGAGTAAATAGTTGATTAATAAAGCTTTGTCGGATTTTTGTCATCCTGACGAAGGAAGGATGACAAAAAGTAACTACCCATAAGTTACGTTATTTACTGCCCGGTCGTCAACGCCAGTATGCAAAACACATCCACAATCCAGAGGCCGAGCGACACTTCTTTATGTTTGCCTACGGCCACTTTTATCACAGTCCAGGATAAAAATCCCCAGATGAGTCCCTGCGTGATGGAGTAACTGAACGGAATCAGCACCAGCGCCAAAAAAGCAGGCAGCGCGTCGTCCAGTTGCCCCCAGTTGATGCGCGTGATGGGTTGCATCATGAACGCGCCCACCAACACCAGCGCCGGAGCTGTAGCAATGGCCGGAATGACGGATAAAAGCGGAGAAAGAAACAGAAACGGTAAAAAACAACAGCCGGCAACTACCGCTGTCAGACCGGTACGTCCGCCCTGCGCAATGCCCACTGCCGATTCGATATACGCCGTGCCGGGACTCGTACCAAACACGCCCGCCAACGTAGTAGCCACAGCGTCGGTCAACAGGGAGCGGTTCAGGTTTCGAGGATTGCCATCGCTGTCCTGCAAACCACCCGCTTCGGCTACCCCAACGAACGTAGACAAACTATCGAACAAATCAGTGAAGGCAAAGGCAAAAATAACCGGCCACAGTGACCATTTCAGCGCACCCATAAAATCCAGTTTCCCCAGCAACGAAAAGTCAGGATTGGCCCAGATTTCGCCAAAATTGACCAGCGTTTTCTGGCCGAAATTAATCGCCGATGCATCACCCCAATACCGGCCAATGGGCCACGCAACCAACGTAGTGAGTACAATTCCGATGATAATAGCCCCCGGTACGTCGCGCACGACTAACACACTCGTGAGCAGCAACCCGAATACAAATGTCAGGATGATCGGATCATTCAAACGGGCAACGCTGACCAACGTAGCGGGATTGGCAATGATGAAATGCGCATTTTCAAAACCAATCAACGTAATGAACAGCCCAATACCCGCCGAAACTGCGTAACGTAGCGGTTGCGGAATTGCCCGCACAATGGCCGACCGAACATTCAGTACCGACAACAGCAAAAACAGCACGCCCGCCCAGAAAACGGCCCCCAATGCTACTTCAGGCCGGATACCCATGCCTTTCACCGCCGTAAACGTGAAAAACGCATTCATGCCCATCCCCGGCGCTACTACAATCGGGTTGCGGGCGTAAAGTCCCATCATCAAACTGCAAAAAAACGATAACAGTACCGTAGCAGTCAGCACACCACTAAACGGCAAACCCGACTGACTCAGAATCGCCGGATTCACCACAATGATGTACATCGTGGCTAGGAATGTGGAAATGCCTGCGAGAATTTCAGTACGTGTATTTTGAGCGTTTTTGGTCATTATGTGCTCATTTGCAATGCGTTACAAAAGCTGTCCTGCTGGTTCATCAAACCAGACCCTAATATTGGAACCCGTTTGCACGATGCTGGCAGGTAATTCTTCGGTAACGGGACCAGTAAGTGCCTCACGTAACGTAGCGGCTTTCTTTTCGCCACTCACCAGCATAATGGCATCGTGCGCGCCGGTCAGATGGCGTAGCCCCAACGTAATGCCTTGTGTTAACGTTGTTTCTTTCTCAAAATACTTCTGCCCGACGGTGACGGTGCTTTCGGCCAGATCGCCAACGTGGCATCCCAGCGTAAACGGCGTTCCCGGCTCATTCAGCCCAATATGCCCGTTCATGCCCATACCCACCAGCATTAAATCCAGCCCGCCATGTGAGTCGATCAACGTATCAATACGTGCGCATTCAGCTTCGAGATCGTTGGAGGTAGCATCGAAAATATAAATTTGCTCCGAAGGCAACTCAAGCGGGATAAATAGGTCGCGGAAGAGGTAATTCGTGCAGCTACCGGCGTCGGAGGGGGTAAAACCAACCCATTCGTCTAAACCAACAAACGTGCATCGGCTAATATCTGCGTGTCCGGCCTGTACCAGTGCTGCAAACCGATGATACGTTTCGGTAGGCGTATCACCCGACGTAACACAAATCAGTGCGTCTGGTTTTTGGTTAATAACAGCCACCATGTGTTCGGCGGTACGTTGTGAAAGAGTTTCGTAATCAGGAAATTTCTGGATAGTCATGAATTTTGATACTTGGTGGCAGTTGCCTGAAATTGGAGCAAAGTTGGTAATGAATCAGTTTAAACAGTCATACCTAAGGCCCAAAAAGAGCATTTTTGTCATGCTGAGGCACGAGGCATCTTAAAGCATACAAACTTGAGAGTGATGATACCTTAAGATGCTTCGTGCCTCAGCATGACAAAAATGCTAGCTATTTCAACTCGCTGGCCCGTAAATCACGGCTCCATCGCTCGGTGCCTTTCTGGTCAAATACTTTTATGTTGAGCACCCGATCATTTAGTGGGCCACTCACGCTCAGCAAACCGAAATTCCGTTCGGTAACTAACGTATTATCCACATAAGTTGACTGTTTGAGTTCGTCGGCGCGGGGTTGTGCTACGGACGATGTCAAGGGAGAAATGGTCAGATCGTATAATGGATACGTACCAGAACGATCTAATTTATGCAGAATGGAATGGTGTCGGTCGCCGGTGATGAACAGCACACCCGGAATTTTCGCTTCGGCAATCGCGGCAAAAAAACGCTTTCGCTCGGTGCCGTAAATGGAGTAGTTTTCAAACGCTTCCGTCGGATTGATGATCTGACCGCCCGTTACGATAAATTTGAACGTAGCACGGCTGAACGTCAGGGCATCCACCAGCCACTGAATTTGCGTATCGCCAAAATACGCCTTGGCTGGACCGTCGGGCATGTCGTTGGGCGCACGGAATGTACGGTCGTCGAGCAGAAAAAACTGGCAATCGTTCCAGAAGAACGTACCGGCGCATCCCTCCGGAAACACGTAGTTCGGATTTGTCCAGAACAGTTTGAACGCTTCCAACGTAACGGGTTTGAGCCAGTACGAGCGGTCGGCGTCGTTCGGGCCGAAATCGTGGTCGTCCCACGTAGCGTAGTTATGCGTATTCGCCAGCAGCGGCTGCATTTCGGGCAACGAGCGTGTGTGTGTGTAGCGTTTTAAAACACCGGTTCGGCTGTTCCAGTCTACCTCGCGGGTATACGTATTGTCGCCCGTCCAGAGCATGAAATCGGGTTTCTGCGCTGAAATAGCCGAAAAAATTTCGTAGCCTCCGCCGTAGGGTTTGCCAGGTCGGTCGTATTCAGGTTCGTTGACGTAGGTGCAGCTTCCGACGCCGAAACGAAAAGCCGTCGGGTCCGTCCGCCACTGCCACAGGCTTTGGGTTTGAAACTGGGTCGGGTAGGGCAGGCTCACCTTCTGGCCCCCGATTAACAGCTCGTACTCGTACTTTTTTCCGGGGTCCACCTGATCGGCGAGCAGGTGGGCTGTAAAAGCCGTTTTCCGGTCGGTTAGTACTTCATTGGTCAGATGGACGGGTGTTAACTTGCCCACTTCATGATAGCGAATCTGAACTTTGGCGGGCTGTTTAGTCTGTGCCCAGAGCATCACTTCGCGCGTATCGGAATAGCCAACCATCGGTCCTGACTGGAGCTGAGACGTAACGTTTGCCTTCTGGCCTCCGTGGCCACTGATGCGGGCTTTAACAACCTGAGGCTGTTGACCGAACGAAGGATAAACGCATCCCAGCGTAAGTGCCAGCAGATAATATTGAATCTTGTACATGGGGGAAAGATAGCGTAATTTTGCGGCTCGTTTCAGGAAAGTATGCAACTCAATAACCAAACCTATCAGATTCAGGGTGTCAACGTACTGGATATAGCCGACGAGTTCGGCTTGCCTTTATACGTGTACGACGCCAACAAAATTATCGAAAAAATCGGCGCACTTCGGGACGCGTTTCCCGGTGTGAATCTGAAGATAAAATATGCGGCCAAAGCCCTGACCAACGTATCGATCCTAAAGCTGATGCGATTGCAGGGTATCGACATTGAAGTGGTGTCAGTCAACGAAGCCCGACTGGCGTTGCTGGCTGGTTTCGAGCCAGCGCAGATTATGTTTACGCCCAGCGGTAATTCATGGCCCGAAATTCAGGAAGCGCTTGAGATGGGGCTTCAACTGAACGCCGACAGCCTGCCCCTGCTCGAACTGATCGGGCAAATGTATGGTAACAAATATCCGGTGGCGCTACGTATCAATCCCAGCATCACCGAAGGCGGAAACCTCAAAATTCAGACCGGCCACGGCAATTCCAAATTCGGTATTCCAAATGATTACCGGGCTGAAATCAAGGGTATTGTCGAGAAGTACGGTATTCCGCTGGTGGGCCTGCACATTCATACGGGTTCCGATTTTAAGGACGGCAATACGTTCCTGAAAATCGCCGATGTGCTGTTCGACCTGGCTACCGATTATCCTAATCTACGCTTCATCGATTTTGGTAGCGGTTTCAAAGTTGCCTACCGCCCCGGCGATCATTTCACGGATTTAACCGATTTGGGTAAAAAAGTGTCGGCGGCATTCCGGTCGTTCTGCGACCGTTACGGGCGTGAACTGGAATTGTGTTTCGAACCCGGCAAACTGCTGGTGAGCGAAAGCGGGCATCTGCTGACGGAAGTGAACGTAGTGAAAAAGAACCCAACCCGTACGTTCGCGCAGGTCAACTCGGGCCTCAATCACCTGATACGTCCGATGATGTACGATGCGTATCACCACATTCTGAACGTATCAAATCCGACCGGTGAGGAGCATCTTTACGACGTAGTGGGCTACATCTGCGAAACCGATACGTTCGCTACAGATCGTATGCTGCCCGAAGTTCGTACGGGCGACGTACTATCATTCGAGAATGCAGGTGCGTATGGATTTTCGATGTCGTCGAATTATAATTCGCGGCCCCGGCCCGCCGAAGTACTGGTCTACGAAGGCAAACCGCATCTGATTCGTCAGCGCGAAACCTTCGAGGATTTGCTACGTGGTCAGGAAATTATTGAACTTGAAACAACGGTTTTAAATAAAATAGAACGCTGATCTTTATGATTGATCTGATTTACCTGTTCTTAGTTAGAAAATCAGATCAATCATAAAGATCAGCGTTCTATTGACATACATTCTTCATTATACATTGTTCTAAAAAATGGGACGCGCATTTGAATACCGGAAAGCCCGCAAAATGAAACGCTGGGGGCAAATGGCCAAGACTTTTACCCGCATCGGCAAAGACATCGTAATGGCCGTGAAGGCCGGAGGCCCCGACCCGGATAGTAACGGCCGGCTTCGGGCTATCATCCAGAACGCCAAAGCCGCTAACATGCCGAAAGACAATGTGGAGCGGGCCATCAAAAAAGCTTCGTCGAAAGATCAGGAGGATTATAAGGAAATCGTGTATGAGGCCTATGCGCCACACGGTATTGCACTGGTTATCGAAACCGCTACTGACAATCACAATCGCACCGTTGCCAACATTCGGAGCTACCTGAATAAACTCGGTGGCAGCCTGGGTACGCAGGGGATGCTCGACTTTATGTTTGACCGGAAATCGGTATTTCGAATTCCGGCGGAGGGTATTGACCAGGAAGAACTCGAACTTGAACTGATTGATATTGGGGGAGATGAAATCGAGCTTGACGATGAAACGAATCAACTCGTCATCTACGGCGAATTCACTGCTTTCGGAAGCCTTCAGAAGTTCCTGGAAGAAAAAGGCTATGAAATCAAACAGGCTGAATTTGAGCGGATTCCGAACGATTACAAAGAATTAACCGACGAAGAAGTCGCCGACGTAGAAAAACTCATCGAACGTATCGAAGAGGACGACGACGTTCAGACGGTGTATCATAACATGAAATAGAAAGGAGTGATAATTGATGAACGATGAGAGATGAGTTCGCTGACGCATGCTTTTATTTTTGGCGTCAGCGAACTCATCTCTCATCGTTCATCAATTATCACTCCTTTCTACCGCATCGTCACGCCTTCGCGCAGGATTTGCACCCAGCCTTTGACGATTTGCGGGGGGGCGTTCCTGTCAGCCACCGCGAAACTGACGGTGGCTTCGTAATAATACAG
>NZ_JACWZY010000011.1 GCF_014699005.1 Spirosoma profusum | reverse complement strand
GGTCAGCGGTGAGTGTAATTTTGAGCATGGCAGAGGAGATGAAAGGTCCTCTAAAATACACTAAAATATTTGCTTAATCCCTTAAGATTTCCTTACCCTCAAATTTGGATGCCTTAAGATGCTTCCTTCGTCAGCATGACAAAAAGGCTTTTAAGCCAGCAGACGTAATCAACCGCTTGAGAAGTCTTTCAGGACCAGAAGTTGAAGATTCGTATTTTCGCCCCGAATGAAAACGTCGCGAGGTCGATTTATACGTATCATAGCTTATTTCCTGATCGGGATGGGGCTGTTTGCGTGTCAATCGTCGGAGCAACGTAGCACAGAATCGGCTATCCCGATTACGCCCGCTTTTTACCATTGGAAAGCGACGTACAACCCAACTCAGTCTGAAATAGAAGAAATTAAGCGACTGAACGTCAATAAGCTATACGTTCATTTTTTCGATGTCGACTGGGACCCGAAAACCCGTCAGCCAATACCCAAAGCACTGCTACGTTTCGCCCAAAAACCAATGGGTAACGTAGTGCCGGTGGTATTCATCACCAATCGGACGCTCACGCTGCTTACGCCTGCTGCCCTATCCGAACTGGCTGGTCACGTAACGCAAATGATTCGCCAGATTGCTCAAAAACAAACGATTACATTCAAAGAAGTTCAGTTCGACTGTGACTGGAGCGTGAGCACCCGCGACCGGTATTTTAAATTGTTACGTCTGCTCAGTAACCAGCTCAACTGCCCTATTTCGGCCACCATCCGACTTCATCAGGTAAAATATACGGATCAGACTGGCATTCCGCCCGTAGCGCGGGGGATGCTGATGCTCTACAACGTAGCAGACTGGAAAAATCCGTCGACCCGCAACTCCATTTACGACGCGGAGGTAGCTGGTCAATACGTATCGTTTGTCGCTACGTATCCGTTGCCGCTCGATGTAGTGTTACCGCTGTTCCGCTGGACCGTCGTATATCGCAACGGACGTTTCCTGACGTTTTTGAATAACATCGACCGAAACGAACTGGCCAACCGAACATTCCTGAATGCCCTTCCTGATACTAACCGATTTGTAGCCCGAAACGATACGTCAGCGTTTGGGTTTTCGGTACGTCGGGGCGACTTGTTTCGGGCCGAAGCTGTTTCTCATCAGGCGTTGCTGACGGCTAAAGAACAATTACTCCAAAAGCTGGATAATCAACCCATTACGTTCGCTTTATACCATCTTGATTCACTTGTTTTAGCACCTTATTCCCGTGAAATCCTTCAGACACTTTTTCGTCCGCTTCCGTAAACCGTTTCTCACAATAGCCGTAGGGCTTGGCCTTGCCTGCGGCCCCTCGTTCGACCCGAGCGAGTTCATGAGTTTTTTCATGCCTGAATCCGCAACCATGTCGCCGGGTGACAAGCGCTATATGTTTTCACCCCAACTCTACGCTGATACCGAATGGGACGTAGCGTCCGAGGAAGACACCCTTGTAGTGGATGAAAACGTACGGGCCTGGGCGGCCTATGCGGACGGAAACGTACCGGAAAAAGTTGTCAGCAAAGCCTTGTATGCAGAAGACGCAGCGGCAGTCAATACGTTGAAATCGAAACTGTCAGCCCCCGCCGTTACGTACCTGAATTTTGCCTGGTCGACCGACAACGGGCAGAGTAGTCCGTGGGATGCAGCCGCTACGCCGGTCGATAGCGCCAGACTGCCTCAGCAGCTTGAAGAGGCCAAAACAACGTATCAAACGACGAGCGATGGTTTTTTGAAAGAACGATACGCGTTTCAGGCGGTGAAGCTGGCCAGCCAGATCGGTGATTTTAAACAGGCTTCTCAACTCTTCGACCAACTGGTGAAACCCTTACCAAAGAAAACCTTCATCAGCGACTGGGCACTGAGTCGTCGGGCGGGGGCATCGCTGGCGCTGGGCGATACGTCGCGGGCTATTTACGAGTTTGCGCAGGTGTTTGCCCGTTGCCCTTCGCGACGGGAAGCCGCCGAGTTGAGCCTTCGTAAATACGGGATTCATTTCCGGGAAGACGCGCTGCAATACGCCACCAACGACACCGAACGGGCGGCTGTTTATGCGTTATGCGCCATTCAGCCAGGGCAGGATGGGCTGGATTTGCTGAAATCGCTGGTACATCTGGCACCTAAAAATCCACTGGTCGAGTTGGTGATGGCGCGGGAAATCAATCGAAACGAGTATTATTTCTTCGAACCTGCACAGGAGTTTATTGATTATGGATTGCCGCATCACCCAGATTCGACGCAATTCGAAGGTCGAAAAACCGAATCCACTCCTTATTTTGAGAAGCTACGAACGTTTGCCCTCGAATCGGCTGAAAATAAGGAGCTTGGTAATGCCGCTTACTGGTACACAGCGGGGGCTTATCTGGATTACGCCGTGAAAGATTACAAGGCCGCCCAAACGCATCTGGAGCAGGCTGAAAAGGCATCGACTTCTAATAAAGTTCTGAAAACACAGATAACCGTACAGCAAATGCTTCTGCTGGCGGCTCAAACTGAAAATGTTACGCCCGAAGTCGAAAACAAACTGATAACGTATCTGGAAGAATTTGACAGCACCGGTAATTTTCGACTGAACAACGCCTTCGTATCCGTCTGCAAGCGCTTTGCCGACCTTTACCAGAATAAAGCTGACGCGAAAACCGGCTGGTTATCAGGTTGTAGTCGGCCTAAAACAGAACTAGTAGACGGAACCAGTCAGGCCAAATCCTATCTGATGACGATGCTTACGTCGCAACCCGGCTCCGAAACCTATTTCGCCAGCACGGCCGATCCGCGCTACATTGAAGATACTGTTCGGGTATCTACCGTTCAGGCCGTAATTGCCTACGCCAATCAGGGAAATCAATCTGATTTCGACAAGCGGTTGATTGCGTTATCGAGATTGACAACCCATGATCTGAATTTGCTGTTGGGCCGTCGGCTGATCATGGATCATCGATACTCCGAAGCGGCTGAGGCATTTGCCAAAGTAGATGCCAAAGTTTGGGATGATGGAAACTTCTCGATGTATTTCCAGACTAACCCATTTGCCGTGAAAATGCCCAAATTAAGTGATCCTGCTGAAAACATGAACTTCCCGGCCGAAGTGGATGAGAACCCATACTCGCCAGTAACGTTTGTCCGAAAAATGGCTGAACTGGAACAACAGGCCAAAGCCGCAAAAGGCGATAAAGCCGCCGAACTGTATTATCAATTGGGTTGTGGTGCCTGGAATCTGAGTTGGTACGGAAACGCCTGGCTCGTTGCTAAATCGTACTGGAGTGGTGCTGAACTTTCCCTCTACGACCTCCCCACCGACCCGACGGCGAAGCAGAAACGGTTCGAAGCACTTGCCCAAACCGATTACTACACAACGACCTACGCCCGAAACTACTTCGAGAAATCGGTCAAAATAGCTAAAACACAAGCTCTGGCTGACCGCTCGGCGTATATGGCTGCTCGTTGTGAAGCCAACGCGTTTACAATGCAACAGTCGATTGAGCAAGTTCGGAACGGCTACGTCTACGAGGAAGATTCGACTTTTGTGAAAAAGATGAAAACGATACGTAAGTCGAAATTTTCCAGAGATTTTACCGACTACCTGACCAATCACACAAAATCCGCTTTCCACTCGGAAATGCTTCAGGAATGCCCGTTTTATAAAGATTTTATGGCAGAAGGAGAATAAATGTGATGTATGAAGTATGATATAGGATGTATAGCAGGAAACATCCATCATGTATTCTACATCATACTTCATAAATCATATAGTATGTTTGATGGTTTCGATCTGGTTGCGCCGGTTTATGATGCGTTGGCTACGTTGGTTTTTGGTCGACGCCTTCAGCGTGCGCAGGTGGTCTGGCTTCATCAGATTCCGGCTGATGCGTCCATTTTAATCGTTGGTGGTGGAACAGGCTGGCTACTTCAACAGGTGTTAATGCATTGTCAGCCTCGACAGGTATTATACCTCGAAACCTCGCGCCAGATGGTTAATCGGGCAGTCCGACGTATCATAAAGAGCAGACAAATAGGCTCGGTGGAATTCAGGATTGGTGATGAGCAGACGCTGCAATCTGATGAACGTTACGACGTAGTGATGACCCCTTTTTTGCTGGACCTTTTCACCGAAGAAACGCTACGTTCCCGAATGATTCCCCAACTCCGCAACGTACTGAAACCAGATGGACAGTGGCACGTAACAGATTTTGTTCAACCCAATAGTCGGTGGCAAAAAGGGCTTTTGTGGCTAATGATACGTTTCTTCCGACTGACGGCACGTATCGAAACCAAACAACTAGCCGACTGGCAAGCCATTATGAACGAATCAGGACTGGCCGTTCAGCAACGTAGCAGGCAGGTCGACGGAATGGCGACTGCTGAAATCTGGAATTTGCGAACACGTAACGCCTTTACAGCAGGTCAGTTAATTGATTGATCAGCTTTCGAAAATCGCTGATATCATACCATTCTTCACCGCCCAGGTTTAGCCACTGACCATCGCGTTTCGGGCGTTTTAATAAGGCTTCTTCAGGATCATAATCGTGTTCATAAACCTGACCCATTAGCTTCTGTAACGTAGCCCAGGGCATCGTTTTACTACGTTCCTGACCATTTAAATTACTGACAATTCTAACGTTACGATCTACAAAAGAGGCTGTCAGATCCAGTTTCGTATCGCTCCGACGGCTGTTTAGGTCCAGGTACGTCAGGTGAAACGGGTGTTCGCGGCCAATGACTTCGTAGGCGGCCTGTATCAGCTCCTGCACCAGATATTGCCATTGATCAGCATTAGCGGGCGCGCCTTTTTGTTGCTCTTTGCCTTGCGTATCGACGGTAATTTCCCAGAAATCATCATCTTCGCCCAGCTCATCTTCGTTCAGGGGGCGAAGGCGCGTTTTCGTCACTAACGCAGCAACTGTTTCCAGCCAGACTTTGGGCAATTGGCCCGACCAGCTAAAATCGTCGTCGCGTGTGAAACCTTCGGCAATCAGTTCATCGTCGTCGATGTCTTCGCGGTCGGGATACGTAATAGCGAGTTCGACCTGAAGGCCGCTAGCGCCTGCCGATGTCAGGCTAAGGGTATAAAAATAAGCGTAAGGCGCTGGCAATGAGCGCGCCGTCTGATAGCGAATCTGGAGACGTTGGAAAGACATACGTTAGGAAACGGGTCAGGATTGTGGCCTGGAAAAAACTGTGGCTTCGGTTGCCTTCCGGTCGATTTTGCCAGTTGCCGTTTCCACAAAGGTAGTACGTAAGAAGATGGATTCTTTCGGAACCGCGTATGTTCCAAGCTGCTGGCGAATGGCCTGTGCTACGTTCTCTTCGTCAAAAAACGCCGTTCTGGCGAATTCTGTAGCTTCATAGAGTGCGGTAACTCGCTGGCCCAGTAAGGCATCTGGCCGACCAACAACTAGCACACGCCAGAATAAACCCGCCTGACCTAGTACGTTGCTGATAATCTGCTCCACCTGTTCGGGCTGTATTTTTACGCCACCGCTGTTAATGATGGTATCGGCACGTCCAAGCAGTCGAAAATGCGTAGCGTCAATTAGTTCCACTACGTCGTTCGTCTGAATAAGGTCAAAATTTGTAGCCGCCGACCGAATGTGCAGGCACTCTCGATCATCAGTACCTAGTTCTACACCTTCCAATGCCGTAAAAACGGTCGTAGCGGTAGGGCCATTCAGCCGCCGAAGGGCAATATGCGACACTGTTTCGGTCATGCCGTACGTAGCATAAACCGGAGACGTAATGACTTGCAACGCTTCTTCCAGCGCCGGACTGGTAGCTGCACCACCCACCAAAATCGCCTTCATTCTGTTCAAAATAGGCAGTTTTTCGGGCGTCTGGGTCAGAATTGTTTGCAGTTGAAGCGGCACCAGCGCCGTAAAGTCAAACGCTACGTTAGTCGGGTCGAAGTCGGCAAGTGGATTACTGGATGGCTCGATGATGGTCATGGATAACCCCAGTTCCAACCCACGAACGAGCATCATAATACCAGCAACGTAGCGAATATTCAGACAAACCAGCGACGTATCACCCGCCTGTAAACCAAGCGTTCTCCCGGTCAGACGGGCACTTGCCTGCATCTGCGCTCGTGTAAGCTGAATGGGCTTCGGTGTACCTGTAGAGCCCGATGTATGAAGCGTAAACAACGTCTGACCACTCAGCCAGGACTGACAAAATTCCTGGGCTTCAGTTTGATAGGCATGGGGCATGGGGCAGAGTGCATGGGCAATGGGTATGGGTACATTTTCTACTCTATCCCCAACGCCCTTTGCCCACTGCTAATTATGAACGCGTAATGTACCAGCGGTTAGATTGGAATCGATGTTGTAAAGCGTGAGTGCTTTTGTGGCAGGGCCAGCTATTACTTTTCCGGTTATATCAAAACGGGAAAGATCGAGAGCGCAATAAAACTCATTGGCGGACGGTCGATACACCAAAAGGGTGTTATCGTGCGTGCATTTTGAGGAAGCTGCTACAAATTTTCCGTCGTTCGTCTGAGCAACAATGATGTTGTTTACTACTACGTAGCCGCCTTTTGTTTTCAGATTCTGGTTTGCATTATCGTCCAGACGTAGCGTAAAATCAATTTTTTGGACAGCGTCCGTCGTGTCAATTATCGGGTTTTCTTCCGGGGTGCAGGCTGATGCTGAACCAGTTAAGAGGAGTGCGCCAATGCCAGTACCCAGAACACGGAAAAACTTGTGTCGTGGCATCGTGGACTTATCGAGGGAGGAAAAACTGGTTTCCATAGCGGTTTTCGCGTATTTTTGTGGTTCTATGTCGAATTTCGGTATAAAGATAAATTTTTTGTCATTCAACGACAGCGAACATTACGTTCGCCGGGCGGTAACCCCAATTTACAAAAATGGAAGAAGCGAAAGTTTTCATCAATCCGATTTCGCCGGATAAAGTTGCGGATGCGCCAGGATTGCTGGCCTACGCACACACAGCAGGAGGGGCCGTGATTCGGCCCGAAGACAAAGGCAAAATCACCGGTCGGGCCGTTGCCGCCATGCGCGAGCAGACCGACATGCAGTTGAGCCAGCTCTACAAACAAATGCAGTTGTTGGCCGAACAGGCTACGGCCATCCGGCACCGGGTTGAAATTTCGGAGCGGATTTACGCGGCTCAGATGAGCTTTGAGCCAGTAGTGGGCAAAACGTATCATTTCTATACCCGCAAAAACGGTCAGGACGTACTATCCATGGTGGCACCAAACGAATGGGGACGCAAATTTCCTTTCGAGCGTTGTCTCGCCACCGTCCGCATGATGGCCGACCATACGTGGGATGTGGAGTATCACGAAGTTTCATATAATGAGTAGTTTTAAAGAGCGAAAGCGTGACTGAGCGAATGGCACTGGAACTTCGCTCTTTCACTCAGTCACGCTTTCGCTCTTTAAAGTTGCTCTTTCACTCATTAAATATGCAAAGCAATTACCCCTGGGAAACGATTAAAGAATATCAGGAGATTCTGTTTAGTTATTACGACGGAATTGCCAAAATCAGTATCAACCGCCCCCATAAACGGAACGCCTTTACCCCGCTGACAGTCAGGGAGATGTCGGAAGCCATGGAACTGGCTCGTCAGGACGAACGAGTTGGCGTTGTTATTCTGACCGGGGAGGGCGGAGATGCCTTCTGTTCGGGCGGAGATCAGTCGGTTCGGGGGCATGGTGGTTACGTTGGAGAAGATAAAGTGCCGCGCCTGAACGTACTGGATTTACAAATGCAGATTCGACGCATTCCGAAGCCTGTTGTGGCGATGGTGGCTGGCTACGCCATCGGAGGAGGGCACGTATTACACGTAGTATGCGACCTGACGATTGCTGCCGAAAACGCTCGTTTTGGGCAGACCGGCCCTAAAGTTGGTTCGTTTGATGGTGGATTCGGAGCTAGTTATCTGGCACGTATCGTTGGTCAGAAAAAAGCCCGCGAAATCTGGTTCCTCTGCGACCAGTACGATGCGCAGGAAGCACTGGATATGGGATTGGTTAACAAGGTAGTACCGCTCGATCAGTTAGAAGAAGTGACGATAGGCTGGTGCCGCAAAATGCTGGAGAAAAGCCCTATCGCGCTACGTATGCTCAAAGCCTCCTTCAACGCCGAACTCGACGGGCAGGCAGGTATCCAGCAATTGGCTGGTGATGCTACGTTGCTATATTATCTTTCAGAAGAAGCCAAGGAAGGTAAAGACGCCTTTCTGGAAAAGCGCAAGCCGGATTTCAGTAAATTTCCGAAATTCCCGTAGTGTGCTACGTGGTATGTATTTGATAGTATAAATAAAAACGTCGGTCAGAAATGGTCGGCGTTTTTGTTGCTAATCAGGTGAATTACCTATTGCTATTCCGGTCTATTTCATCCAAAGCAACTATATTTGTGTCTATTATTTCCGGGAAACAGACAATAATTAACCCGACAAAAGCAAACGTAAACAGTCAATATGCGGATATGGCGGCATCGAACGTACTGGTTGTGCTTGAATTGGCTTATCTGCGTCAGCCTGATTTGGCAGGGGTGTACTCGTATTGAAAAACCAGCCGAAATCGCTCGACTCGACGCCCAGTTACCCGAAACCATCGATTACAATCGGCACGTAAAGCCTATTCTATCCGACAAATGTTTTTTCTGCCACGGGCCCGATAAAGCGGTTCAGAAAGGTGGCCTTGAACTGGCTACTCCAGAAGGAGCCTATGCCGCCCTGAAAAATTCAATAGGAAAACACGCTATCGTACCGGGCAACCTGGGCGCCAGCGAAGTGTATTACCGACTGATTGCCACCGATCCTGATGAAATGATGCCTCCCCCCGCGTCGAATCGGTTTCTGACGCCTTATGAGAAAGCATTATTGATGAAATGGATTGAGCAGGGGGCCGAATATAAACAGCACTGGGCCCTCATTAAACCTGAAGTTACTACGTTGCCAACGGTTAATAACGCAGGTTGGCCCAAAAATCCGATTGATTTTTTTGTACTTAATTCGCTGGAGAAAGCAGGACTCAAACCCGCTCCCGAAGCGGATAAAGAAACCCTGCTACGTCGGGTTACGCTGGATCTTACGGGCCTGCCACCAACCGTTGAGGAAATCGACGCTTTTCTGGCTGACCATTCACCGAATGCCTACGAAAAAGTGGTGGATCGGCTGTTGAAATCTCCGCATTACGGCGAGAAAATGGCTGTTGACTGGCTGGACGCAGCGCGCTTTGCCGATACGCATGGATACACAGTCGACCGCTACCGACCAATGTGGCCCTGGCGCGACTGGGTGATCAAGGCATTTAACCAGAACATGCCGTTCGATCAGTTTACGACCTGGCAACTGGCTGGCGATCTGCTGCCAAATGCCACGAAAGAGCAGCGACTGGCTACGGCTTTCAATCGCAACCACTCGCAGAACATGGAGGGCGGCATTGTCAATGAAGAGTTCCGGGTGGAGTACGTAGCTGATCGAACGAATACGATTGGAACGGCATTTCTGGGCCTGACGGTCGAATGTGCCCGCTGTCACGATCATAAATTCGACCCGATTTCACAGAAAGATTATTACTCGCTGTTCGCTTTTTTCAACAACATCGACGAAGCCGGTCAGATTTCCTGGGATAACTCCATGCCGGTTCCTACGATGCTGTTGACGGAGAAAAAACAGGATAGTTTGCTGACATTTCTGGACGGCCAGATTAAAGCCAGTGAAACTGCATTACGTCAGACTGCCGAACGAGAAAAAACGGCTTTTACCAACTGGCAAACGTCGGCCAGCAAAACGCCAACGTTTGATGTAAAGAAAGGTCTACAGGCACATTATTCGTTTGATAAACTTGTTGATAATCAGTTCATCAATAACGTATCGTCCAAAGCCAAAGGGAAAGTCGAAGAACCGAAGCTGGTTCCCGGCAAGCTGGGTAAAGCCTTCCAGTCGAACGGCGACGACGTATTGAAGCTTGGTAAAGTCGGTATTTTCAACCGGTCACAGCCGTTCTCGGTGGGTTTGTGGGTCAACATCCCGAAAGACCTGAATAAAGGGGTGATTTTTCACAAAGGAATGGGCGATATACTCTATAATTTCCGGGGCTATTTCCTGAACCTGCGCGACGGTCGGGCCGAGCTGCTGATGGCGCACACCTGGCCCTATAACAGCATTGTTCGGGTGAGTCAGCAGACACTCCCAAAGGAGAAATGGGTGCATCTGATGATGACGTATGATGGCTCTAGCAAAGCCAATGGCCTGCGGCTCTACGTTGATGGGAGGGAAGCGGGAATGCTTACTGAAAAAGATAATCTCTACAAAGACATTCTGCTCAGCAAGGAAAACCTGATCGGTAGCGAGCAGCCCGGTCTGCAACTGGGAGCCGACATGCGCGGGGCCGGTTTCAAAAACGGGCAAATGGATGAACTGGTCATCTACACCCGCGAATTGACAGCGCCCGAAATAGCACAACTCGTGCAAAATCAGGGCGGTACAAATTTGTTACCTTCGTCTTCTATACCTGACCTGGCGAAATACTACGTAGCAAATTACTCGAAAACGTATCAGGAGCAAGCCGCTACGTTGCAAGCGCTACGTTCCAAACGGAACCGTTACGTAGATACTATTCCGGAAATTATGGTGATGGACGAAATGAAAACGCGCCGGCCAACGTACCTGCTCAAGCGAGGAGTATATGATGCACACGGCCCCGAAGTCCACCCAGATGCTCCGGCCAGTGTATTATCCTTTCAAAACTTTCCGAAGAACCGGCTAGGATTGGCGCAGTGGCTTTTGCATCCCAATAACCCGCTCACGGCGCGGGTCATCGTGAACCGATACTGGCAGAACTATTTTGGGGCGGGTCTTCAAAAGAATGCGAATAACTTCGGTAATCAGGGCGGAATACCCAGCCACCCGGAATTGCTCGACTGGCTGGCCGTTACGTTCCGGAAGCCAACTGCTATGTCGCCTTCGGAACTGCCTCGCGGTTGGAATGTGAAAGCTTTGCAAAAACTGATTGTTATGTCGCTAACGTATCGCCAGTCGTCGCAGGCTACGCCCGAATTACTGCGTAAAGATCCCGATAATACGTTGCTGGCTCGTGGTCCATCGTTCCGGCTTACGGCCGAAATGGTACGTGACAATGCGTTGGCGGCCAGTGGTTTGTTAGTCCGTAAACTTGGTGGGCCAAGCGTGAAACCCTATCAACCAGAGGGTTTGTGGGCAGTAAATAATGCTGTCTATAAACCAGATACGGGTACAGGTTTGTACCGACGAAGTTTATACACCTTCTGGCGACGTACGAATCCGCCACCATCCATGAACACCTTCGATGGGCCATCCCGAAGTTACTGCGTCGTTCAGCGACAGAAAACCAGCACACCCTTACAGGCGCTGATTTTGCTCAACGACCCTCAGTTTGTAGAAGCAGCTCGCGTGGTGGCTGAACGGGTGGCAGTGCGGAATGAATCTCCTAAAGAGCAAATCCTGTACTGCTATCGTCTTTTAACAGGGCAGCGTCCAATAGCGCGGGAAATGGACGTATTGCTACGTTTGTATCAATCTGAATACGAGAAGTTTAAGCGAAATCCGGCCAAAATGGCGGGCTGGCTCAATTCTGGAACGTATCGCGCTGGCCGAAAAAATGATTTATCAGTACTGGCTGCCCGCACAGTGGTGACCAGCGCGATCATGAATTCGGATGCGTTCATTACCCGGCGTTAACAGCTGATTCGAAACAACTATGAACCACCAACTGGACCAACTCATTGCCGATACGTTCAACCGACGGGCTTTTCTGCGGAAAACATCGTTAGGGCTTGGCACCCTTGCGCTGGGTTCATTGTTGCCGGAAACGTTACGTTCGGCCTCGCTATCTGATGACCGTCCGCACCGCGCACCGAAGGCGAAACGGGTGGTTTACCTGTTTCAGAGTGGAGGGCCGTCGCAACTGGAAATGTTTGATTATAAGCCGATGCTGGCTAAAATGCATGGGCAGGATTTACCCGCTTCGGTGCGAAAAGGACAGCGGCTCACGAGCATGAGTGCGCAACAGTCAGCCCTGCCGTTGGTACGTTCACCTTATGCGTTTCGTCAGCACGGAAAAAGTGGGGCCTGGGTCAGTGAATTGTTACCCTATACGAGTCGAATTACCGATGATCTCTGCTTTGTCAAATCCATGTATACGGAGCAGATAAACCATGACCCGGCGCTGACGTTTTTTCAGACGGGTAACCAACTGGCGGGCCGCCCAAGTATCGGTTCGTGGGTGAGTTATGGACTTGGTTCGATCAACCAGAATTTACCGGCGTTCATAGTACTTGTGTCGAATAACGCGCCACAGGATCAGCCGTTATATGCCCGATTGTGGGGAAATGGGTTTCTGCCGTCAAGGCATCAGGGTGTACAGTTTCGGTCGGGAAATGACCCGGTTCTATACCTGAACAATCCTACTGGTTATGCGGGTAACGACCGACGAGCCATGCTGGATGCGCTGAAACAACTCAATCAGGTACAGGCCGACCGTTTCGGTGATCCTGAAATCGTCAATCGGATTGCACAATATGAGATGGCGTACCGAATGCAGACATCCGTTCCCGACGTAACCGATCTGTCGAAAGAGCCTGACTGGGTATTTGATCTCTACGGACCCGACGCCCGAAAACCCGGTACGTATGCAGCTAACTGTCTCATGGCCCGTCGGTTGATCGAACGCGATGTTCGATTCGTACAGCTTTATCATCAGGGCTGGGATCAGCACGGTAACCTGCCCAAAGGATTAGCTAAACAATGCAAAGCTACTGACCAGGCGTCGGCAGCACTGGTGATTGACCTGAAGCAACGAGGTTTACTCGATGACACTATTGTTGTGTGGGGGGGGGAGTTTGGCCGGACGAATTATTCACAGGGAAAACTGACGAAAGACAACTACGGTCGCGACCATCACCCGCGATGTTTTACAATGTGGATGACTGGTGGTGGCGTAAAATCAGGTATTACGTACGGTGAAACGGACGAATTCGGCTACAACATTGCCCATAACCCAGTTCATGTGCATGATTTTCAGGCTACATTGTTGCACTTGCTTGGCATCGATCACGAAAAACTAACCTACGAATTTCAGGGTCGCCGTTTCCGGCTGACCGACGTAGAAGGCAAACTCGTGAAAGGTATTCTGGCTTAAACGTAGCGTATTGATACGTAATGGATTGTCTATTGACTTCCCAACCCCTTTAGCCTATTTTTTGCTTCCTCGAACGTAGGTGTAATTTGAAGCGCTTTTTTATAAAATCGGACAGCGTCTTCCTTTTTATTTAAGGCGAGATAAACATTGCCCATCGTAACCAGCATTAAATCTTTATTTGGAAATTCATTCACATTATTTTCCGCAATTACTTTTGCATCTTCATATCGTTTTAAAGCTAGTAATTGCTGGGCTATGAAATTCATAGAAATCCAGTCAATATAATAATGTGCCGTATCTATCTTCATCTTTTTGTATTCAACAACTGCTTTTTCGGTGCCTAGTTTTTCTATAAATACTTCCATTTTTTTATGTGCAGGCTCTTTCAACGAAACAGGTTTATTATACAGTATTTTATATAAATTAGTTGTTATCCCAAAAAAATCAGTTGGTGAACTGTTGCAAAGAATGACGACCAGACTTTTTGTTGACGGAATCCGACGAATAAACGAAATAAACCCATCCGTCATGCCCAGGTGAAAATTTGACGCAACACTATCGGTAGCTGTATACTTAAATTGTTTGTTAAACCAGCCGTACCCATAATTAGCAGGAGCAATTCCAGATGTAAACATTTCGGTGGTTAACTCCTTATTAAGCAACGTATTATCGGTCAAGGCCATGTGAAATTTGAAAAGGTCGTCCACTGTTGAATAAATGTCGCCCGTTCCCATTGTATTCGACTGGTCTCGGAAATCTGATGATGTATATCCACCAAAACTATAATCATAGCCTGTAGCTCGTTTAGGTATAATTTGGGTATGATAATACGACCCTGAATTACGCATGCCTATTTTATTAAAAATATCATCGGACATAAGTTGAGCGTACGATTTTTTTGTTACTCGTTCCATAATATAGCCCAGTGTAAAATAGCCCCAGCTACTATAAGCGTATTGAGTGCCGGGTTTAAAGGCAAGTGACGAATCAATAAATGTTTTTAAATAATCTTCTCGGGTATAATGTTGACGGCTTATTCTGGGAAAGAAATCGTTGATAATATCATAATTTGGAATGCCGGACGTATGATTTAGTAATTGACTTATTGTGACTTTTGCTGCCGGTTTATTTTTAAATTCTGGCAAATAATCTTCGATAGTTTTGTCTAATTTAATTAATCCTTTTTGCACTTGTAATAGCATTAACACGGCTGTTAATGGCTTTGAAACAGAGCCAATCATGAACTTTGTATCAGTCGTGTTTGGAATGTTCCATTCTCTGTTGGCTAAACCAAAGGCGTCTTTATAAATTACTTTTCCATTTTCGGCGACTAAGACGGCCCCGTCAAACATATTATAGCTGTGATACGCCTTCATCAGTTCGGATAACTTACTTTTTTTATCCTGAGAAGTCCCTGTTTCCCAGCTAATTAAGCTGATAAGTAGCGTAATTATTTTTATTGAGCGCATAGTCTGGCGAAGGAATACGAATCATTATTAATCACAATCGGTCTACTGCTTATCGACGTAGCAGCCAAAACGTTACGTTAGTTCTGGGCCAGAAATTACGAAATTAAACCACGCCCGAACGTAGCGGTTCGGTATGGGCTACCAAATCGGGCCAAAATCGGGCGAACTGGCTGCCAATCAGGTCGTAATACGTAGTGAAATCTTCGATGGCCGTATCCAGGCCGGATGGGTAGGCTGTTCGGCGCGAGAGTCCTTTAAGCGAACGGTCGATGCCTTCGGCAAACTGGTAATTGGTGAGCCAGTCCTGACGTATCATGTAGTCGGTCATACGGACAGCTGCTGCTGGTAGCCGGGACTGATTGAGCTGTAACGTCTGATAAAACGCCTGAACAAACGTAGTGAGTTTTTGACCAGTCAGTGTTTCGAAATGGAGAGCCAGAAAATGATCGAAAAAAATATCGACGCCCGCCCCTGCATACTTGTGGCAGCGCGGGTGAAGTAAATCCCGTACTACGTCGACGGCCGGATGATTATCGGTAAACGAATCAATAGCACGATGTAGCCGCACGCCCAGTATTTCGCCGGAATTAAGTTGATGGCGCGGATGAGTCGGATCGCCCTTTATGAAATCGCCGATAAAATTCCCAATAATAAGACCTGTGTCTTTCCCTGATAAGTAGCTATGTGCCAGTATGTTCATGGTGTTGGATTGGCACGTAGCGTTCAACAGTAACGCCAAACCGACGTAGAAAATCAACGCCTTCGTCGGACGCAATGCCTTTATATTCGGCGTAAGAATTCAGGTAAACCACGCGGGCGATCTTCATGCTGTAGATGATGCGGGCGCAGGCAATACAGGGCGAAAGCGTTACGTAGATCGTCGCTCCTTCCACTTCCGAACCGTTTTTGGCGGCATACAGAATGGCATTCTGTTCGGCGTGAAGGGCCAGCGAACAGGAGCCTTTGGAATCGCGTGGGCAGCCCACTTCCGGAAATTCCTCGTCGCAGTTGTGCGTACCCGCTGGCGGGCCGTTATAACCGATGGAAATAATTCGGGTATCGCGGGTGAGTACTGCACCTACCTGCGCTTTGATGCAATGTGATCGGCGGGCCAGATTAGTGGCCAGATCCATGAAAATATCATCGAAACGAGGCTTGGTTGTCGGGGTTGGGAGCATCTTGCCGTAAAAGTAGGTGTAAAGAGTGAAAGCGCGAAAGAATGAAAGAGCGTCCCGTTCTACACGCTCTTTCATTCTTTCGCGCTTTCACTCTTTACATCCCCACTACTGCGCCCGCCAGGTCATAACGAGCCGGAAGTCATCCGTGCTTCCCTGAGCGCTTACTTTTGCTTTTAAACCACTGGCCGATTCTTCCAGAATTTCCCATTCTGCTACGTTCTGTTTGGAATCAACCGTCGTGATCAGGCGAAGAATATGCGATTTGCCGTCATACGTCCACGTACCGGGTTTGCTATCGCTAGCCTGTTCGGAACCGTCGTTGCAGTTGTTCGAACCGCTGTTGCCCGACAATCGACCGCTTTTCTCGAAACGAATGGTGTTGTCCAGGTCGCAGGGACGCAGGTAAGGCAGCAGGTCTTTGTCCAGTTTGCCGTCGCCATCAATATCGATAAGCGGATCGGACGTAACAGCCGTGATACGTAGGTTTTTATCGACGAAAGCAGGTGCGCTGCCGCCATCGATAGGATTAACGATTTCCGTTTCTTTTTTGCAGGCAGTCATTGTCAATACAAGACCGAGCAGGCAAAGGCCAAATAAGCGGGTTGAGATAGAATACGTGTTCATGTCGTAGTTGTTGTTTTTAGAAAAAGAGGATGGTTCAGGCAGTGCTTTAGTGCGTTGCCGATTCAAAATTGGTGGGTTAGTGCCCGTTCAGAAAGGCGATGGCTGACGAACCGTAAGAAGTTATGGGCGAAGTGTAGAAAACGAACTATCAAGTGTATGTACTCTCTTTCGACTCGGAGAAATAGTTGATTCCAGCCTTAATAATGGCTCAAATGGCTAAAAGCGCCGGTTTAGGCGGGGCTTCAGGCAGTTCAGCGTGTAGAAGTGTCGCTTCGTCGTATCCGTGATTGATTGGCTGTATCAGAAAGCCTCACCTTTGCCGAGACCTTTCTGGAACAACTAAACAACAACTTACGATGACACCCCGAAAAATCCTCTTTGCAACCATGCCCATGGACGGGCATTTTAATCCGCTTACCGGCCTGGCCGTTCACCTCAAACAACAAGGTCATGATGTTCGCTGGTACACAGGCGGTTCGTATGCCGACCGGGCAGATCGGCTGGGAATTCCGGTCTACCCATTTCAAAAAGCCCGAGTCATTAATCAGGACAATCTGGACAAATTATTCCCGGAACGAACACAGATTAAAGGAGCTATCAACCGTATCCGGTTCGATATCAATAACGTATTCGTTCGTCCTATTCAGGACTATATGGTCGATTTGCGACAAATTCATCAGCTATTCTCTTTCGATCTGGTGGTGTGCGATATCGGATTTTCGGCTATTTCGGTTATGCAGCACGTCTTCGACGTACCGGTTGTGGTTATGGGTATTGTGCCGTTGCCACAGAGTTCCCGCGACTTGCCTCCTAACGGCATCGGCATGACGCCAGCAAAATCATGGATGGGCCGACACGTACAAAGTTTGCTACGTATGGTCGTGGGTCGAATGATGCGCCAATGCACCGATGTTTACAACGAAGTGATACGTCCATTTGGACTGCCGCCCGAAAAAGGATTGCTTTTCGATATTGCCGTGACGAAAGCTGATCGATACCTGCAAAGTGGTACGCCCGGTTTCGAGTACAAGCGTTCCGACATAAGCGAAAATGTTCATTTTGTTGGCCCGCTATTGCCGCATAAATCGGGTAATAAGCGTCCGTTCCGGCATGCGCAACTGGCTTGTACGTACCGGCGAGTGGTGCTGGTAACGCAGGGAACCGTCGAACGCGATCCCGGTAAAATTATCATCCCGACGCTCGAAGCCTTTAAAAACGAGAATGATACGTTAGTAATTGCCACCACAGGCGGTTCTCAGACGGCTGAACTACGTAGCAAATACCCTCAATCCAATATTATTATTGAAGACTTTATCGACTTCAACGCCGTGATGCCGTATGCGAGTGTTTTTGTCACCAACGGTGGTTACGGCGGAGTTCTGCTAAGTATCAAAAATGGCTTACCCATGGTCGTTGCAGGCGTTTATGAAGGGAAAAACGAAATTGCAGCTCGCCTGAGTCATTTTGGGTTAGGATTGCGATTGAATACGGAAACCCCCAAAGCAGGCAGCATTCGCCGGAGTGTTGAAGAGGTGTTGAGCAGTTCACAGTACCGCGATAACGTAGTAAACCTGGCTACGGAATTCACCCAGTATGATACGTTAGTCCTCTGCGAAAATCACCTGATGGACGTACTGGATAAGCACGAACAGGCACGTAGTATGGCGTAGGAAAGACAATAATCACCAGGAATTCCTTTAAACCCACCAGTTATTCATTCAGGCTGGTTCTGAGCGATAAATCAGCCAACCTTTGTATTGGTAGGAATTACTTTTGGGTAACTTGAGATCAGACTATTCCCCCGTAGAAAAAAGCAACGCTTATTCTACGGGGAATGACAAAAATTGCCGGGTTCTAATCTAAAAGCTAACGTTTACTTTGCTTCCTATTATTGAACAATCAACCAAGCTGTTATGCGAGTTATCGTTGCTGTTTTTGCCTTTTTAACGAGCATGCATTGTCTGCTAGCGCAAACGTTTCCTGATAGCCGAACCGATGGCAAATATTACACCGTCAACGGAGCTAAAATCTGGACAGTCAGCTTTGGGAAAGGGGAGCCCTTATTTATCATTCCGGGAGGTCCGGGTGGTGCGCATCCAGGTTTAAGACGGTTTGATTCGTTGCACACGAGCTGCACCCTCGTTTACTTTGATGGTTTCGGACGAGGAAAGTCGGATACGGCTAAACAGGTGAAAGAATATAGCCTGAAACGAGACATTGAAGACCTTGAAGGATTGCGAAAGGCAATGGGTTTTACCAAAATAAACGTTCTGGGTCATTCGTACGGTACTGTTGTCGCGCAGGGATACGCCATTCAATATCCACAAAATGTTAGCCATTTGCTCCTTTCCGCACCGTTTCACAGTAATGCGATGTGGCAGGAAAATGACGATAATTATAATAGAGAAATAAAGACCAATTACCCGGAGGTTTGGGATACGCTGATGGTGATCCGCAAACAAGGTTACAAGTCCAGTGATTCGCTGCATCAGGCGATCTATGGACGCGTACCGTATGAGTTTTTCTATACCTACAACCCCACACTTTTTACGGGTACCAGAAGCGCTCCCTACCCAAATAGATACAACACTAAATTGTATTATCAAATGGTGGGAAAAGATGGAGATTTTACCGTTGGCAGTGATATCGGAAGCTTCGATTATAGGAAAGACTTGAAAAAACTGCCTATGCCAATCCTGATTATGGCGGGCCGGTATGATCGGGTTGCTGTTCCCTGGATGATGGTGAAGTATAAAGAATATTGCCCTCAGGCGCAATTTGTGATGTTTGAACGTAGTGGTCATAATACGTTCGTTGAAGAACCAGCTAAAACATTCGAACTGATACGTGAATTCTTAAGCAAATAAAGAATCGGTGAATCGTTAGTAAATGTTTCTCATAAACGTTTACTAATCCGGGATATACTATGAGCAACCGATAGACCGAAAATGGAAGCACAAACAGAAATCTATCTAAAATCGGTTCGGGAAAATTGCCCTAACCTGACTGATTCTGAACTAGCTCAGTTTGCGGCTAAACTCACTGTTAACGAATTAAATAAGAAAGATTTTTTTATCCAGTCAGGTAAAATCCAGAAAGTGATTGGGTTTATAACGAAAGGATTGATCCGCGCTTTTTTTATTGACCAGGAAGGCAATGAACGAACGGTAGGCTTTTATGCTGAGGGCGATTATGCCACGCATTACCCCGCTTTTATTACGCAGAAACCCAGTCGCTACTCCATCCAATGTTTAGAACCAACGACCTTCGTTTGTCTTTCGTTTGACGACATGCAATGGATTTACCAACAGTCGCCAAACTTTGAAAAATACGGGCGAATCATCGCAGAAGAGGTTTTGAAGCGGCAACAGGAACGTATTGAAAGCTTCATATTTGAAACAGCCGAAGAGCGCTACCTCGAATTTATCAAACAACAACCAGGCCTGTTTAACAGAATCTCTCTGTCTCACCTTTGCAGCTATCTGGGTGTTGAACGTCAATCACTTACCCGAATTCGCCAGAAATTAGCGCATAAATAGTTTTTGACACATTTGTGTCAGTAACCCCTCTCCTCTATAGTCCACCTTTGCAGTGTCAATTAACTAGAAACTGCAATGGCAAGGAACATACTACTCATACTCGGGCATCCTTCAGAAAATTCTTTCTGCAAAGCGCTCCTGGAAGCCTACCAAAACGGTGCAGAACGGGCAGGAGCGACCTGCCGAACACTGTACCTATCCAAACTGAAATTTGATGTAAATCTGTCGGACGGCTATAAAACCGGAAACGCATTGGAGCTTGAAGAGGATCTGGTCGCTTCTCAGCAACTCATCCAATGGGCCGACCACGTAGTGATGGCTTATCCCAATTGGTGGGGTTTTATGCCTGCCATTGCTAAAGGGTTCATAGACAGACTCTTTCTGCCCGGTTTTGCCTTCAAACATCACTCCGGGAAAATCTTTCCTGAAAAACTTTTAACGGGAAAAAGCATCCGACTACTGGTCACGATGGATACGCCAACGTGGTGGTTCTACCTGATTTACAGAGCATCGCAGTACCAGATACTTAAACGTATCGTGTTCGGGTATGTGGGCTTCGATCCCATCCGGTTCTCCACCTTTGGATTCATCCGAAAATCAACCGACAGGCAACGTAGCAACTGGCTGCAAAAAGTCGAAGAATTAGGTGAACAGGCCCGATAACCCCCTTTTGTCAGCCAGTTGATAGCCACAGCTTTCCACTCGATTACCTACAAGTTTTTAACATTAATTATCTAACAATCAAATAGTTCAAACAAAATGAAAACTTCAGTTTCGTTGCTGTTATCAGCAGCAGTTGCCCTTTCGTCGTTGTCCTCATGTGCTAAAGAGGATGAAATTCCAGCCGCTACGTCAGCCACTTATGTTCTGGTTCATGGTGCATGGCAAGCCCCCTACGTTTGGGATGCGGTACGTTCCGATTTGATCATTAGTGGTCAAAAGGTACTTGTCGTAGAACTCCCGGGTCATGGCGCTGATAAAACGCCACCGCATACTTTGACCCTGGATACGTACCGGGATAAGGTTATCGAAGCAATGTCAAAAGTCGATGGTAAAGTTGTGCTGGTAGGACACAGCATGGGCGGCATGGTTATTACAAATGTGGCCGAGAAAGTCCCCACCAAAATCAGCAGACTGGTTTATATCGGTGCTTTCCTTCCGGCATCAGGGCAGGCACTTACGGATCTGGCCTTTTCTGACCCTGATTCAAAATTAGGTCCTGCATTAGTTCCCTCGGCCGATCAATTGATGCTTGATGTGAAACGTGAGGAACTGACCGCGCTCTTTATTAACGATGGATCACAAGCTGAAAAAGACCGGGTGATTGCCAATTATCGGGCTGAACCGGCCATTCCATTTACCAATAAGGTAACGCTGACCAAAGAAAATTTCGGTGCTGTAGAAAAGGTGTATATCAAAACCCTCCAGGACGTAGTGATTTCACCAAGTCTTCAGGACCGAATGATCGCCGGGGCAGGCATCAAAACGATTTATCAGGTTAATACGAGCCACTCGCCCTTCCTGGCTCAACCACGTGCCGTATCGGACCTATTGCTCAAAATTGGAAAAGGCATTAACGTAGTACCTTAAGGTAACGTGAATTATGGATTGAATAATCAAGTATATGTCTGATTTTCAACGTATTGATGACGATTGGATCGTCATCAATACGTTGGTAAGGAACGTAACGGTAAAAAAGCCCGTCTTATCGGCTTATAAACCGTTACGTTTATTTATAAAAAAGCCTTGTGGGATTATAAGCTTCGGTTAGGACGTAACGATTTTTTCCGTACCTTTGCGGCCACGTTTTACAGGGGGGATGCGTCCTCCATCAAAACCAAACAAGCACAAATGGCTGTTAAAATTCGTTTAGCGCGTCGCGGACGCAAGAAAATGGCGATGTACGACATCGTAGTGGCTGAATCAGTTTCTCCACGAGATGGCCGGTTTATCGAAAAAATCGGTACGTACAACCCCAACACCGACCCTTCGACGGTCGTATTGAAGTCGGAACGGGCTCTGTACTGGCTCATGGTAGGTGCTCAGCCGACCGATACCGCTCGTTCGGTATTGTCGCATGAAGGCATCATGTACCGTAAACATCTGCAAGTAGGTGTAAACAAGGGAGCTATCTCGCAGGATCAGGCCGATGAAAAATTCGAAACCTGGAAAGGCGACAAGGAAAATCGCAAAGCTGGCGCTGCCGACACCAAAGCACAAACCAAAGAACAAGCTCGTGCTGCTCGTCTGGAAGCTGAGAAAAAGGTGAACGACGCTCGTGCTGAAGCAATTGCCAAGAAAAACAAAGTTGAGGAGCCTGTAGTGGAAACTGCTGTAGTAGAAGCGCCAGTAGCTGAAGAAGCTCCAGCCGTTGAGGAAGCCGCCGTGGAAACTGCACCTGTTGTTGAAGAAACACCAGTAGTAACGGAAGCACCTGCTGCTGAAGAAACTGCTACTCCTGTAGCCGAAGCCCCCGCTGCTGAAGAGGCCGCTGTGGAAACTGCCCCCGCTGCTGAGGAAGTCGCAGCGGAAACTGCACCAGTAGCCGAAGCACCTGCTGAAGAAGCGCCTAAAGCTGAAGAAAAACCAGCTGCCGAATAGGTTCTGACGTACCGGCGACCCGGCAAAAAAACAACGAGCCCGTTCGCATTTGAACGGGCTTATTTTATTTACGCACTACGTTCTTCTATTAACGTAGTAACTCGTAATTAAGAATATGACAAAAGACGATTGCTATCAATTGGGTCACATCACCAAAACGCATGGCGTTAATGGTGAACTGGTGCTTTTTCTGGATGTAGATCAGCCTGACGAATATGCCGATCTCGAATCGGTGTTGCTGGAGGTAAAAGGCGAACTCATTCCGTATTTTATGGAGTCGATCGCAATCGTGAAAGGAAGCCGCGCTATTATTGCTTTTGAAGACGTTGATACCATCGAACAGGCTGAGCGGCTGATTGGCTGCGGAGCATTTCTGCCCCTTGACGAACTGGAGCCTATTACTGACGAAAGTCGATTTTATTTTCACGAGATCGTTGGTTATCAGATAGTTGATGCCAATTCGGGCGAGCTGGGTACTGTGCGGGGGGTGTATGCCATGAATGCGCAGGACCTGATTGCAATGGATTATCAGGGTAAAGAAGTCCTGATTCCGATTAACAGCGACATCGTTCGGACGATAGATCGGGCCAATCAGAAATTGAACGTAGTACTACCCGACGGTTTGCTGGAAATCTACATGGACGATACCAGTAATGATAAACCAGAAACGCACGGCGACGTAGCAGATGATACCGATGAGGATTGATATAATCACCTGCCTCCCCAAATTACTGGACAGTTTTTTTGCGCATTCGATTCTGCAACGGGCGCAACAGGGTGGGTACGTAACGGTCGCCGTACACGACCTGCGTGATTATACGCTCGACAAACACCGGCGCGTGGACGATTATGCCTTTGGTGGGGGCGCAGGCATGGTGATGCAGATTGAACCAATTGCCCGTTGTATCCGGTCGTTGCAGGCCGAACGTAGTTACGACGAGATCATTTACATGACACCCGACGGCGAAAGGCTGAATCAAAAAACGGCGAACACACTTTCGCTAGGTCAGAATCTGATTATACTTTGCGGTCATTACAAAGGCGTCGATGAGCGGGCGCGTGAACTGTTCATTACCAAAGAAATCAGTATTGGCGACTACGTATTGAGTGGGGGAGAGCTAGCGGCCTGTGTGCTGTCAGATGCTATTATTCGTCTGTTGCCCGGCGTCCTGAACGACGAAACCTCAGCGCTGACCGACTCGTTTCAGGATAACTTACTTGCTCCTCCCGTCTATACCCGCCCAGCCGAATTTGAAGGCCATCAGGTACCGGCTATTTTACTGTCCGGTCACGAAGCAAAAATTGATGAGTGGCGGTACGAACAGGCATTGGCCCGCACACAGGCCCGTCGTCCAGATTTATTGGAATAACCCAACGATTAAACGTACTCAATGCGGATGCGAACTTACGATTTTGCAGTCGCAGCGTTTGGTTTCGGCGGGTAACGTAACGGGTTTATCGAAAGTGCTTTGTGGAGATAGCGTGCGCGAGAACGTAGTGAATTTCTCCTTAATTACCTTGTCATTATCATCATAGGCGACAAGTTTCACCGATACGTCAGAATGCGTTCTAGACGAAAAATTCTTCACCACTACGTTCACCGTCGACGTAACCAATACGTTATCTACCTCCGAACAGTCAACACTTAGATCAATGGTTGATGGTGAAAATGAGGTGTTGTTACGTTGTGAAACAAAGTAGAGAATTACGCCACCGACAACAACAAGTATTAATAAGAGTTTAATTAATGATTTCATGTGTAATGCGGATTATCCATCCGCGATTGTCAGGATTATACTAAACGATACGTAGCACAGAAAGCTATTTCCTTTCTAATTATTCGAGCTTTCCTGTTGAGCTTTGGCTTCGCGTTCTCTTCGTTTTTGTTCACGTCGTTCCTGTCGGAGCTGTTTCCGTGTTTTAACCGTATCGGTAGGGGCTGGCTCGTTCGAAGGGATATTATTCTGCTGTGGTTCAGTGACTTGTTCGTTGTCGGGCTTCTCTTCGCTTTTCTTGCCTTTGAACAGGCGACGGAAGAAATTGCCAATACCAGTTCCTTCATCTTCATCAATTTCTTCAGTATTCGGATCTGGAAACAACAAATCAGGCTGGTATATCGAATCGATAGGAGTGACCTGCTGACGTAATCCTTCCCGAAGCCGGACATTATAAAAACCATAGGCTCCTGAATCGGGCGCCGTCAGACCACGTCGGGCCATGATACGTCCGATGAGCCTGAAATAGCCGCGTACATTCCTGGTCTGCAACGTACCATCGGGCAAAAACCAGTCGAGCGCCCGTTTCGGTCGAGGGACTACAAAAGCGAGAAAAATACTTTCGCCCAGGTCCAGATTGGCCGGACTTTTATCGAAATAATAGCGGGCTGCTTCTCCGATGCCGTATTTGTTACGTCCCCATTCAATGATGTTCAGGTAGACTTCATACATCCGGGATTTTGGCACAATGTGCTCATTTTCAATCAGCCAGACGATGAGAATTTCTTCGACTTTGCGCGAAAGTGTCTTGTTTCGATTCAGGAAAACGTTCTTCACCAACTGCATCGAAATCGTACTGGCGCCCCGTTTGAACGACTTCTCTTTAAAGTTTGTCGCAATAGATACCCGAAAGGCTTTTTCGTTAAAACCTTTATGTGTGAAGAAATTGTAATCTTCCGAGGTGAGCAGGGCGTTACGTAGGTCGGGCGAAATCTCCTCAAGCGGTGTATAATTCGGGTTTTCAGGCCCAACAATGATGTCACGGACGGGCTTCCCTTTTTCGTAAGGCGTATAAATAAAAGGACGATTTATAGATGAAAAATCGGTTTGCCCCATTCGTAGTATCTTAAAACCTTCGGAGGTCATACCCGAATTGAACTTAACTGAATCAGGCAGAGCAGTATCCAACTGAAACGACATATCATATTTCAGTTTACCTGCAACCTGCATTCCTTCCAATGATTCAAACAGGCCTTGTGGGAATGAATTGATCAGCGCCTGCGCGTCCATTGAGCCAGTATGTAGCTGTAATTCATATACTTTGTTGGAGACGGGCGTTTTGTCTGACGTGTTACGTACCGCTTTAACCTGGGGTGGCTCGTTGTTTTCGGAAAGGGTGTATTTCAAAAATGGCTTGGCACTAATCTGACCCAGATACAGTGTCGATGAACTATCGATTCCAATATAATTCTCACCTACGAACAAATTGGCGTCCATGGCAGCTCGCTTCACCAGTACGTCGGTGCGGGCAATGGCGGGGTGATTGATACGTAGATTCTGTACTGAACCGGCTCCCTCCAGGCGAAACTCTCCCTCCGAGCGATCTACATCACGAAGTTGTGCCCGTAACGTATCCGCCTGAACTTTAAGATTGTATTTTTTCTGGATATAGGGAATCTCAATCGGCTTTCCATCGGCATACAAAGCCAGGTCGTATTCACGGCTACGAGGATCGGCGGTACCTGCTACGTGCCAGGTTGCCTGATTGCCGTTGAGTTTTATGGTCGAAGTGACCGCTTCGTCTTCAATAAGAGCCGTTTGCGTCAGCAGGCTCAACGTATCATTGCTGTCCATCGCCCGAAATTCCAGATTTGTTACGTTCAGGTCGTCAGGAATTTTAGACAGAATATTATCGATCAGATTTTCAGCTACTTCCGATAAGTCAGCACGTCGTCCGTTTTCGCGTGGCGTTTCTTCAACCTGTGTTGAGTCACGTTGCCTGCGGAGCAAAAAATCGATGTTGGTCAGCGTATCGCGTTTAATTACCTGAATCAACCCATTTTCGAGCGTCATCCCCGATAACCCAATCTTTCCCGACAAAAGCGGCCAGAAGCGAACGGCCACTTCAACCCGCCCAATCCGTGCCAGGCTGTCGCGTTGTTCAGGAACAACCGAAATATTTGTGAACGCTACCGAACTGAGTCCTGTAAATCGGGCAGAACCGATACGTACGTCGAGTTTATAATCGCGCTTGGCCTTTTTGATAGCCCGTTCGAGGGTAGACTGAAGAAGTTTCTCCCGTTTGGAGTAGGCGATACCCGCTCCCACACAGGCAATTAAAAAGATACCTAAAAACACCCAGCCCGCAATTCGCAAGGCTTTCTGTTGACGATATGTCATGCTTTGTCACTATTCGCGAGCTACAAAGATAACGTTTTATGAGCATGGGGCATAGGGGTAAGGGCAGAGGGCAAAGGGAATAGGGTTAGTAACCCGTTACCCAACCCCCTTTTCCCTCTGCTAAAAATCAAGGTGGCAGTTTGTCCAGCCGTCGTCGAAGCGGGTGCCAAACTGTTTGTAGAAGCCGATGGCGGGTTCGTTCCAGTCGAGTACCTGCCACATCATGCCCGTGCAGTTGGTTTCGTGAGCCATCTCAACGGTGGCATCGAATAGCAGTTTGCCAACTCCATATCCGCGAAAGGATTCAGTAACAATGATATCTTCGAGATACAGGCGTTTTCCTTTCCAGGTCGAATACCGGAAAAAGTAAAGCGCCATGCCAACAATTCTTTTTGTCTCAGAATCTTCGGCCATGATCATACCATACAGCGGATTAGGGCCAAAACCATCTAAAGCCATTTGCTCAACCGTGTTGGAAACCTGATCGGCCGCCCTTTCATAAATGGCTAACTCCATAACTAATTCAAAGGCGTCGGGTGTATCTTCAAGGGTGCCGGGGCGGATGATGATCATTTTGGAATGATGAATGATGAATGATGAATGATGAATGAAATGCCTATTAGCGATTATTCTTTGCTGTAGGAATAATACTACGGATTAATTTTAACAATTCATCAGCATCGTGATACATACTGTCAAATTCATTGATTGTCAAGTAGTCTGTTTCTTTTAATAACTCAAGCCAGTAAATGGTTTCATCAGCTTCCTTCTGGGCCACGCCCATTTTGTGAATAAAATCAGCTTTACTTTCAGCGTTATTTCCTTCCCGGACGTTAGCACCAATTGAGGTACCCGAACGTAACATTTGTTTACTCAACGTGTATTCATGTTGGGTCTCCTTAAGGCGCTGATAGAGCCTTATAATACGTATTGCGAAACGGAAACTTTTCTCGAGAACAATATTATCTTTTTTCATTGCACGAGACATATTTTTTCGACAAAATTCATCATTCATCATTCATTCGTTTCCGCCATTTATTGAGCGCAGCCTGAAAATCGTCGGGTAATTCGGAGTTGAATTGGAGCCATTGCCTGGTTTTCGGATGGATGAAGCCTAGCGATTTGGCGTGTAGCGCCTGTCGGGGTAACAATTTGAACGCGTTTTCAACAAAGGCTTTGTAACTCCCCACCGGATTGCCTCGCAGAATTCGGTCGCCACCATACGTAGCGTCGTTGAACAGCGGGTGGCCGATGTGTTTCAGGTGTGCCCGAATCTGGTGCGTACGACCCGTTTCCAGATTGCATTGAAGCAACGTAACGTAGCGTAAATCGTCCAGCGTTTTATAGTGCGTAACGGCCCATTTGCCTTTAGTCTCTTCGTCGTAAATGGCCTGCACTTTTCGATCACGTACTGATCGGCCAATGTAGCCCGTAATGGTGCCATCTGGCGGATTTGGATTTCCCCACACGAGCGCATTATAGGTACGTTCGATAGTATGCTCGAAGAACTGCCGCGCCAGATGCGTCATGGCATATTCGGTTTTGGCAATCACCATCAGGCCCGATGTATCTTTATCAATACGGTGCACCAGCCCAGGACGAATGTCGCCGTTGCGGGACGTGGGCAGGTTCTGAAAATGATACACCAGTCCATTTACCAACGTACCATCCCAGTTGCCGTGCGCCGGGTGAACCACCATACCCGACGGCTTGTTGAGCACCAGCAAATCATCGTCCTCAAAAACGATATTGAGTGGAATATTTTCGGGTTTTACGTCCGTGTCGCGGGGCGGGTGCGGCAACGAAACTGTGATGACATCCAGCGGCTTAACCTTGTAGCTGGCCTTCGTTACGTTGCCATTCACCCGAACCGACTCTACGTCGATAGCGGCCTGGATTTTGGTTCGGGTGGCATTTTGCAGCCGGTCCATCAGGAAGCGGTCGATACGTAACAGCCCCTGGCCTTTATCGACCACAATGCGGTGATGTTCGTATAATTCTTCGTCTTCCGAAAATTCTTCGACTGCTTCGGTCATATTCGCTACGTTCTGAATAAGTTTGGCAAATTTACGGTAACATACGTAACGAAGGGCCGTTACAAACGACTACGTAGTGAATTTGACACCCAGCTCACCTTTACAATACATCGAAAATCCGTTTCCTGAGCCGGTAACTATTCGCCTGTATCTAAAGCGCGACGACCTGATTCATCCGCAGATTTCGGGGAATAAATGGCGCAAACTTAAATACAACCTGCTGGCGGCTCGTGAGCAGGGATTCACTACGTTGCTAACCTTCGGTGGGGCTTATTCCAATCATCTGTACGCTACAGGAGCAGCTGGTCAGGAGTTTGGTTTTCAGACGATTGGCGTTGTACGGGGTGAGGAGTTGGCCACGCGACCACGTAACGCTATGTTGGCTGCCTGTGAACATTTCGGTATGCGGCTGCATTTCGTTAGCCGGGCCGATTATCAACGTAAAGAAACGGCTGATTTTCAGGATAAATTAGAGGTACAGTTTGGTCCGTGCTACGTTCTACCCGAAGGCGGCACCAATGCGCTGGCGATACGTGGTACGTCGGAGATTTTACCTGAAATTATAGCGCAGTTGGGCTACGTACCCCCCTACGTTTGCTGCCCTGTGGGTACGGGCGGTACTGTAACTGGACTGGCGCAATCTGCATCTGAATCAACTGAAATTCTGGGCTTTATGAGTTTAAAAATTCCTGATTCGGACTCACCATCAACTTGGACACAAATCCGGGATTACCATTTTAGTGGTTACGCCAAAACTACACCCGAACTGCTTGAATTTATCCGATCTTTTGAGCGAAATACCAGCATTTTACTCGACCAGGTATATACCGGTAAAATGCTGTACGGCATCTACGATCTGGCCCGAAAAGGATATTTTTCAGCCGGAGCAACGGTTGTGGCGGTACATACGGGTGGCTTGCAGGGACGGAGCGCAGAGTTAGATAAGTCGTAAAACCAATCTCTCAAGAAATTCGATAACTTACCCACATGGAAACGATTTTCACCACCGAACGGGTGCGACCACTACTGGCGCAGGTTCGTGAATTTGTTCATTCTGAGTTGATTCCGCTCGAAACGGGTTTCTCGCATCATAAACTGGGCGAGATAATACCCGTGCTCGACCAGAAACGCGAACGGGTAAAAGCTGCTGGTTTGTGGGGGTTGCATCTGTCGAAGGAGGAAGGTGGACATGGCCTTACACTTTGCGAGTTTGGGCAGATTAGCGAAGTGCTGGCTCACGCGCCTTTCTTCGGGCACTACGTATTTGGCTGTCAGGCCCCCGATATTGGCAACACTGAACTGTTGCACAAATTTGCGTCTGATGAGTTGAAAGAGCGGTATCTGAAACCACTCATGGCGGGTGAAATCCGCTCCTGTTTTTCGATGACGGAACCTGATTTTGCCGGTTCAAATCCTACCCGCATGGCTACACTAGCTGTTCGGGAAGGAAATGAATATGTAATTAACGGTCGAAAATGGTTCACTTCTTCAGCCGATGGCGCTACGTTTGCGGTGGTAATGGCGGTCACAAATCCCGATGCGGTACCCCACCAGCGCGCCAGCATGATTATCGTTCCGACCAATACGCCAGGCTTCAACATAGAACGTAACATTCCTGTTTTTGGCGAAGCGGGCGAGGGCTGGTTCAGTCATTCCGAAGTAACGTATACCAATTGCCGGGTGCCGATATCGAACATCATTGCAGGCGAAGGAATGGGTTTTCGGCTGGCGCAGGAGCGGCTGGGGCCGGGGCGGATACATCACTGCATGCGCTGGATTGGCAACGCCGAAAAAGCCTTCGACCTGATGTGCAAACGAGCCGCCACTCGCGAAATTGAAGACAACGTAATGCTGGGCGAAAAGCAGTTTATTCAGGATTTTATTGCCGAAAGCCGGGCCGAAATTGATGCTTGTCGCTTATACGTGCTTAACACGGCGCACATGATTGATACAGTTGGTGTGGGTAATGTGCGGGAAGCAGTCTCAGCCATCAAGTTCTATGTTGCCAACGCCTTCCTGCGCGTACTTGATCGTGCAATACAGGTACACGGTGCGCTGGGTGTTACGGACGATACCGTACTGGCGGCTATGTACCGGCATGAGCGTGGGGCTCGCATCTGGGATGGTGCTGATGAAGTACACAAGCAGAATCTGGCCATCAGTATTCTGAAAAAATACGGCCTGGATATAAAACAGAAAGCAAAAGAATTGCGGCAGTTTCGGCAGATGATGGCCGCTGAACCGATTAATGGATAAGCTGAAATGAATAATGCAGAATGAAAAGTCAGATCGCTCATTGTACATTATCCATTGTTAATTATGATCTCACCCGATGCCCCCCGCCCGATTCGTCCGGGCGAAGAGATTGATATAGAAGTACTGAATACGTATCTGCGGCAGCACGTACCGGAAATAGAACAAGTGCTATCGGTACAGCAGTTTCCGGGTGGTTTCTCGAATCTGACGTATTGCCTGAAAACGGCGGATCAGGAATACGTGCTACGTCGGCCGCCGTTTGGCGCGAACATCAAAGGCGGGCACGATATGGGGCGTGAGTTTCGGGTGTTGTCGCTGCTGAAAGGAAATTACGACAAAATTCCGGAGCCGGTCGTCTATTGCGAATCGCCCGACGTACTGGGCGCCCCGTTTTACATCATGAAGCGGGTTTCGGGTATAATTCTGCGGGCGCCGATGGCTTCGAAACTGAATCTTCCTGAAGCCCTGATGCGCCAGTTATCCGAAGTTTTAGTCGATAATCTGGTCGAGATTCACGCCCTGGACATTCAGCAGACGGGATTAATTCAGCTGGGAAAACCTGATGGTTACGTTCAACGGCAGGTAGAGGGCTGGATTCGCCGGTATCAAACTGCCGAAACCGATTCAATTCCGGCCATGAATCAGGTAGGTGACTGGTTACGAGGAAATTATCCGCCCGAACAATCGCCAGCTTTTCTGCACAACGATTACAAATTCGACAACGTAGTACTGGCTCCTGATCCCACCACTGGCGAACCAACTCCATTTATTACCGGCGTGCTGGATTGGGAAATGGCGACCGTCGGTGATCCACTCATGGATTTGGGTGCTACGTTGGCGTACTGGTCGGAAGCGGGCGACAGTCCGGCGTATCGCAACTTCAATCTGACCTGGCTGCCCGGCAACCTCACTCGCCAGGACGTAGTGCGTCGTTATGCCGAACGTAGCGGACGCGACGTAACATCAATCCTGTTTTACTACGTCTTTGGTCTTTATAAAAATGCAGTGATTGCCCAGCAGATTTACGCCCGCTGGAAACAGGGCCACAGCCAGGACGCACGATTCGGCCACCTGTTGCCTATGATTATTGAACTGGCCGATAAAGCGGCTAATTCGATTGAGCGGGGAGAAATTTAACTGTGTAATGACGCCGTCTACTTGAATTCACATGAATAGAATGAAGGTAGATTCATTTGATTTTTCTACCTTGCTACACGTCATTATCAGTTGTTGGTGATGCTTATAAACCTTCTGTTTCCTACTCTCACATGACCGAATACCAAACACCAAAAGATCGCGCCTACGTTGAGACGCTTATCAAATCTGCTCCTAAAGAGGCTGCGGCATTCCTGAACCTCAAATATACGGCTGAACGAAAAGATGGGGTTATTCCGATAAAGTATCGGGAACTGATGTCTGTAGCTGTTGCGCTGACAACTCAATGTGCCTATTGCATTGAATCACATATTCAAAATGCAGTTGAGGCCGGGGCTACTCGCGAAGAAATCGCCGAAACCGTATTCATTGCGTCTGCGCTACGTGCGGGTGGGGCCGTTGGGAATGGTCTTATGGCTATGCGCCTTTTTGAAGAAATGAGCACAGAAAAAAGTTAAACTTATTCCTGTGCGCTTGCCCGGCGGAGTCGGTCGTTTATGGCCCAGCCCAGTCCCTGATTAGGTAAAGGTTCGGCGTAGATGATGTCGATTGGCAGGCTGTCTAAGGTACGTAAGTGAGCAAACAGGTTTTTAGCCGCTTCGTTTAAATCGCCGGTAGGGGATAGTGTACGCTGATAGTCAGCGTTTATGCCGCCAAATGGCTGCCGAAAAACAAGCGCTCCGGCCCGCGCATTCGGTTCGGGACTTTCGCCGGGTGCTAGTAAAAGTAACGGTTTACGGGGGGCATAGTGACTACTCAGCATGCCTGGTGCTTTCGGGTTCGACGTCGAATGGGTACGTACCGAAACCGGACCGATCACCTGCTCAATCTGCTCCAGCGCCATACCACCCAGCCGGTAAATAATAGCCTGATTCGCTTCGAAACCGACAATAGTTGATTCCAGACCAATTCCTGCTGAACCACCGTCCAGAATATAAGGTACCTGATCGCCTAATTGGTCAGCTACGTGTTGTGCCGTAGTCGGGCTGATGTAGCCGAACGGATTGGCACTCGGAGCGGCCAGCGGAAAATCGAGCGAACGTAGCAACGTCAGCGTCAGTGTATGATTCGGGATACGTACCGCCACCCTCGATAACCCCGACGTAACAAGATCGGAAATCAGGTCGCGTTTGGGAAGCAGCAGCGTTAGCGGCCCCGGCCAGAACATATCAGCCAGCTTTCGGGCAGATTCAGGAACCGACGTAACGAACTGATCCAGTTTTTCGAGGGAGTCGGTGTGAACGATGAGTGGGTCGAACGAAGGGCGGTTTTTGACCCGAAAAATGGTCAGAACAGCATCTGGATTCAACGCATTACCGGCAAGTCCGTAAACAGTTTCCGTAGGAATACCCACTACGTTGCCCGCTTCCAGAAATTCTTTGGCTGCCTGCCAGTCAGTACTAATTTGTGCCATGGGGGTAAAGGCATGGGGCAGAGGGTGTTGGGCAGAAGGTGAACCAATATTAACCTGTTTACCCTCTGCCCAACGCTCTCTGCCCCATGCTATTTAATGATGCGCTCCGCCAGGGCCGTGCACATGGCCGTGAGCCAGTTCATCGGGAGTTGCGTCGCGAACGGCGATAACTTCTACGTCGAAATGCAGCGACTCGCCGGCCAGCGGGTGATTTCCATCGACTATTATGAACTCAGGTTCCAGGCCAACAACGGAGATTATCTGCCCATCGTTGGCCTGGAACTGCATCCCCACTTCAACTGTCTGTCCACCAAAGGCTTTGCGGGGTACCCGTTCCGTTAAATTCGGGTCGCGTTTGCCATAGCCCTTTTCAGGAGATATCTCGACCTGAAAATGATCGCCGGGTTGGCGGCCCTCCAGACTTTCTTCCATACCCGGAATCAGGTTTTGCGCCCCGTGCAGGTAATACAGCGGATCGCGGCCCTGACTGGTGTCCAGAATGGTGCCATTGCTATCGCGAAGGGTATAGTGGATGGCAGCCACTGCGTCTTTCGAAATTGTCATGATTGATTGGTTTGAGGACTGCCTTTCGCGACAGCCCTTTACGTATTACAACAAGTGAGGATGCAAAGTTGCGTGAATTCTGGCAGAATTTTCGCTTGTAGTCTGGTTTGATGGTTCTTTTTGGGGGTCGGTTAATGAAGTAGTCTGCTAATGGATTCAAGTGAATTCATGGGAGGGAATTCTTTATAATGTACAAAACTTTAGACAAGGCTTATGTCAGTTTAAAATTTTTTTGATAATTTAAAGATTGTATCCAAAATACTAAAATAGAAAACTTATAGTATCCAAAAAATAAATTAAAAATCTAATTTTAACTAAGTTAGATATAATACTTGGAAAATGGTTAACCTGTTTCTAATATTGAAACGTTGAAATGTTCATGCATGTGATCGGATTAACTCCTTCTTAACTTATATATAATAATCAAATAATCGCATATTTTAACCAAATCAATTTAAAAAACTAAATGCATTATGCCAAGACAATCTACTCTTTTGTCCTTCTTGCTGCTCTGGCTAATTGGCGTTTCGGCAATGGCTCAAACTTACAATTACGCTAAACTCTTTGGAGCTGGTGGGGATGACCGGTCTTTTAGTGTTGCCAAAGATCAGTTCGGTAATACCTATGTAGCTGGTCATATTCGCGGTGATGTCAATTTTGGACCTGGTATTACATTGACAGGTGTCACGACCAATCATAATGGATTTATCTGTAAGTTAAACTCTTCTGGTACGGTTCAATGGGCTAGAAGACTTTCCAGTGGATCTACGAATTGGGTTAATTCAATTGCCGTAGATAATAATGGTAATGTCTACGCTACCGGTCCTTATAATGGTGCAACCAACTTTGGTAATGGTAATGTTAGTTCAACTGGTGGTCTATATGACATCTTCGTCCTCAAATATGATACAAACGGAGGTTTTGGCTGGGTAAAGACGTATGGTGGTGGTTATGGTACTGGAGCGACACGTACGGGGGAAGAAGGGAAAATAATTCAGGTAAATGGCGCAGGAACAGAAATTTACGTGACGGGCAGTTTTACCGGACTGGCAAACGGAATGGGTACCATTGATTTCGGTACTGGTCAACAATTTGCAAATCCTTTTTCGAATAATGACATTTTTGTACTCAAGTTAAACGCAGATGGAAGTTCAAACTGGGCAGGTACAATTGGTAATAATGGGGGCGAATCTGTTACAGGCCTTGCTTTGTCACCTGATGCTTCATCCGTTTATCTAACGGGAGGGTTTGTTGGGGCCGTCGATTTTGATATAACTTCTGGCGTAGCTAGCCTGACGAATACGGCTGTTAATCAGGTTTGTTTTGTCTTAAAATTGAATTCCAGTGGTGTTTACCAATGGGCGAAAGCTGCTGCCACTACAACTGGGTTTGTATCGGCCCCTTTAGGAAATGCTTTAGTAGCGACTAACACGGAAGTCTATGCTGGAGGAACTTTCCGGAATACGATGGATTTTAACCCAGGCCCAGGGGCAGCTTTAACCTCTGCGGGACAATCTGATATTTTCATCTGGAAGCTGGAATCTTCGGGTAATTTCGGTTGGGCGAAACGTATTGGCGGTGCAACTGGCGATGACGTAGGAGGTATTGCTTTGGACGCCAGTGGCAATATCTATCTAACCGGAAGTTTTAATGGCACAGTAGATTTTGATCCAGATCCGGCAACGTCAACCACTCTTGCATCAGCAGCAGGTACAGTAGCAGGTACTATTTCTAACGATGCCTATGCGCTTAAGTTAAGCTCAATTGGTTCGTTTGTAGGGGTTGTTAAGATCGGAGGGTCTGGATTCGACTATGGTAATGGTATTGTTCCCAAGAGTACTACGGAAGCGGTAGTTGTTGGAGCCGTTACGGGAGGGGTGCCAATTACGTTCTCCCCAACGAACACAACTACAGCAGCAGCAGATCGTGATGCTTTTTGGGCCAGTTATACATTTGCTGATCCGCCTTTACCCACTGTCATAACGGGGCAGCCTGCCTCGGCCAGCACCGTTTGCAACGGTCGTACTGTAAGCGTTTCTGTGCAGGCATCCGGTAGTGGTCCACTGACGTATCAATGGTATTTTGGTACTCCGGGGGATACGTCAAATCCTTTGGCAGGGGAGACGAACGCTACGTTATCACTGACGAACGTACAAGAGGAAGACGAAGGTATTTATTTTGTTCGCGTTACGGGTACCAATGGCTCTGCAGATTCGAATGGCTTTACATTGACTGTAGAAGCGCCACCCACCGTTACATTATCCGCCAGTAGTACGTTAAGTTGTGCTCAGACCAGTGTTACGTTGACGGCTGGTGGCGGTACTACGTATGCGTTCAGTGGTCCAGGCGTGGTGAGCCAGACGGGTAATCAGGCGGTGGTGAATATAGGCGGTACGTATTCGGTGACGGCCACCAGCGCCAATAGCTGCTCGGCTACTCAGACCACCCTGGTGGAGTCGAACACGGCTGCGCCCACGGTGACCCTGTCGTCCAGTGGTACGTTGGGCTGTGCTCAGACCAGTGTTACGTTAACGGCTGGCGGTGGTGCTACGTATGCGTTCAGTGGGCCGGGTGTGGTAAGCCAGACGGGTAATCAGGCCGAGGTGAGTGTAGGGGGAACATATTCAGTGACAGCTACCAGTGCTAACGGCTGCACGGCGACCCAGACCACGCTGGTGGAGTCGAATACGTCCGTTCCAACCGTTACGTTGACTTCGAGTGGTACGTTGAGCTGCACACAAACCAGTGTTACGTTGACGGCTGGTGGTGGCGCTACGTATGTATTTAGCGGTCCGGGTTCGATCACTCAGTCGGGTAGTCAGGCCGTGGTCAGTGTAGGGGGAACTTACTCGGTAACGGCTACCAGCGCCAACGGCTGTACAGCTACCCAGACTACTTTGGTGGAGTCTAATACGTCGGTTCCTACGGTAACCTTGTCCTCCAGCGGTACGTTGAGCTGCACCCAGACGAGTGTTACGTTGACGGCCGGTGGTGGTGCTACGTATGTATTTAGCGGTCCGGGTTCGATCACTCAATCGGACAATCAGGCCGTGGTCAGTGTGGGGGGGACCTACTCGGTGACAGCCACCAGTGCCAACGGCTGTACAGCTACCCAGACCACTTTGGTGGAGTCCAATACCGCAGTGCCGACCGTTACATTGTCGTCGAGTGGTACGTTAAGCTGCACCCAGACTAGTGTTACGTTGACCGCCGGTGGTGGTGCTACGTATGTATTTAGCGGCCCCGGTTCGATCAGTCAATCGGGCAATCAGGCTGTGGTGAGTGTGGGGGGTACCTACACAGTGACGGCCACCAGCGCCAATGGCTGTACGGCTACTCAGACTACCCTGGTGGAGTCGAACACGGCAGTGCCCACGGTGACCCTGTCGTCCAGTGGTACGTTAAGCTGCACCCAGACGAGCGTGACCTTGACAGCTGGCGGTGGTGCTACGTATGTGTTCAGTGGTCCGGGTTCAATCACTCAGTCGGGCAGTCAGGCCGTGGTCAGTGTGGGCGGTACCTACTCCGTAACGGCCACCAGTGCCAACGGCTGCACAGCTACCCAGACTACTTTGGTGGAGTCTAATACGTCGGTTCCCACCGTTACGTTAACTTCCAGTGGTACGTTGAGCTGCACCCAGACCAGCGTTACGTTAACGGCCGGTGGTGGTGCTACGTATGTATTTAGCGGTCCCGGCTCGGTGAACCAAACAGGCAATCAGGCCGTGGTCAGTGTGGGGGGAACCTACTCGGTAACGGCCACCAGTGCCAACGGCTGCACGGCTACCCAGACTACTTTGGTGGAGTCCAATACTTCAGTTCCCACCGTTACGTTAACTTCCAGCGGTACATTGAGCTGCACCCAGACCAGCGTTACGTTAACGGCTGGTGGTGGTGCTACGTATGTATTTAGCGGTCCCGGCTCGGTGAACCAAACAGGCAATCAGGCCGTGGTCAGTGTAGGGGGAACCTACTCGGTGACAGCCACCAGCGCTAACGGTTGCACAGCTACCCAGACTACTTTGGTGGAGTCTAATACGTCGGTTCCCACGGTGACCTTGTCCTCCAGCGGTACATTGAGCTGCACCCAGACCAGCGTTACGTTAACGGCTGGTGGTGGCGCTACGTATGTATTTAGCGGTCCGGGTTCGATCAGTCAATCGGGCAATCAGGCCGTAGTGAGTGTGGGGGGTACCTACACGGTGACGGCCACCAGTGCCAACGGCTGCACGGCTACCCAGACTACTTTGGTGGAATCTAACACCGCAGTGCCCACTGTTACGTTGACTTCCAGTGGTACGTTAAGCTGCACCCAGACGAGTGTGACCTTGACAGCCGGTGGTGGTGCTACATATAGTTTCGGTGGTCCAGGTGTGGTGAGCCAGTCAGGTAATCAGGCGGTGGTAAACGTAGGTGGTACGTATTCGGTGACGGCTACCAGCGCCAATGGCTGTTCTGCGGTTCAGACCACCACTGTCCAGTCCGAGACGGCAGTGCCCACCGTTACGTTAACTTCCAGTGGTACGTTGAGCTGCACTCAGACGAGTGTGACCTTGACAGCCGGTGGTGGTGCTACATATAGTTTCGGTGGTCCAGGTGTGGTGAGCCAGTCAGGTAATCAGGCGGTGGTAAACGTAGGTGGTGCGTATTCAGTGACGGCTACCAGCGCCAATGGCTGTTCTGCGGTTCAGACCACCACTGTCCAGTCCGAGACGGCAGTGCCCACCGTTACGTTAACTTCCAGTGGTACGTTGAGCTGCACCCAGACGAGTGTGACCTTGACAGCCGGTGGTGGTGCTACATATAGTTTCGGTGGTCCAGGTGTGGTGAGCCAGTCAGGTAATCAGGCGGTGGTAAACGTAGGTGGTGCGTATTCAGTGACGGCTACCAGCGCCAATGGCTGTTCTGCGGTTCAGACCACCACTGTCCAGTCCGAGACGGCAGTGCCCACCGTTACGTTAACTTCCAGTGGTACGTTGAGCTGCACCCAGACGAGTGTGACCTTGACAGCCGGTGGTGGTGCTACATATAGTTTCGGTGGTCCAGGTGTGGTGAGCCAGTCAGGTAATCAGGCGGTGGTAAACGTAGGTGGTGCGTATTCAGTGACGGCTACCAGCGCCAATGGCTGTTCTGCGGTTCAGACCACCACTGTCCAGTCCGAAACGGCAGTGCCCACGGTGACTTTGTCTTCGAGTGGTACATTAAGTTGTACACAGACCAGTGTAACGCTGACGGCCGGTGGTGGTACTACGTATGTGTTCAGTGGCCCAGGCGTAATGAGCCAATCAGGTAATCAAGCGGTGGTAAACGTGGGTGGTACGTATTCAGTGACGGCTACCAGCGCCAATGGCTGTTCTGCGGTTCAGACCACCACTGTCCAGTCGAATACTTCAGCTCCCACCGTAACGTTGACGGCTAGTAGTACGTTAGGCTGCGCGCAGACCAGTGTCACGCTGACGGCCGGGGGTGGTGCTACGTATGTGTTCAGTGGTCCAGGTGTGGTGAGCCAGTCAGGTAATCAAGCGGTAGTAAACGTGGGTGGTACGTATTCAGTGACGGCAACCAGTGCTAACGGCTGTTCCGCTGTTCAGACTACTTCTGTTCAATCCAGTACGTCAGCGCCCACGGTGACCTTGTCCGCCAGTGGTACGTTAAGCTGCACCCAGACGAGTGTAACCTTGACGGCTGGCGGTGGCGCTACGTATGTATTTAGCGGTCCGGGTTCGATCAGTCAATCGGGCAATCAGGCCGTGGTCAGTGTAGGGGGAACTTACTCCGTAACGGCCACCAGTGCCAACGGCTGTACAGCTACCCAGACTACTTTGGTGGAGTCCAATACGTCGGCGCCCACGGTGACCTTGACTTCCAGTGGTACGTTGAGCTGCAACCAGTCCAGCGTTACGTTGACGGCCGGTGGCGGTGCTACGTATGTGTTCAGTGGTCCGGGTGTGGTGAGCCAATCAGGTAATCAAGCGGTGGTCAATGCAGGTGGTACGTATTCGGTGACGGCTACCAGTGCTAACAGTTGTTCAGCGGTTCAGACCACTACGGTTCAGTCGAATACGTCAGTTCCCACCATAACGCTGACTTCCAGTGGTACGTTGAGCTGCAACCAGTCCAGCGTTACGTTGACGGCCGGTGGCGGTACTACGTATGTGTTCAGTGGTCCGGGTGTGGTGAGCCAATCAGGTAATCAAGCGGTGGTCAATGTGGGGGGTACGTATTCGGTAACGGCTACTAGTGCTAACGGTTGCTCAGTTGTTCAGACCACTACGGTTCAGTCGGATACGGCTTTGCCAACGGTTACGTTGACTTCCAGTGGTACGTTGAGCTGTGCACAGACCAGCGTCACACTCACAGCTACACCGGGCTTTACCAGCTACGTTTTCAGTGCAAGTGCTGTTCAGCAAGGAGGGCCTTCGGGAAACACCGCTACTGTTAATTCGTCAGGTAACTTCTCAGTGACTGCAACAGCCGCCAATGGCTGTAAGGCTGTTGCTTCTGTTCAGGTGAATCAGGATAACTCACTGCCATCAGTTAGCATAACAGCTACGCCTTCGTTGACTATTGCTCAAGGGCAGAGTGCTACGTTAACAGCCAGTGGAGCCACTACTTACCTGTGGAACAACAGCGCTAATACGCCTACCATCGTAGTCAATACGCCGGGGGTATATTCGGTGACGGGTACTACCGGCAGCTGTCAGGGAGTTGCCTCCGTTACGGTTGACCAAACCATTGCACCGTCTGGTCCTTTTGCCATTACGTCGGTGACAACCAACAACTGTCAGCAGATAGCGGCCAACCGTTACGTCATCAGTTTCACTCCGCAGTATGCAGGACTTAACGGCCAACCCGTAAGCTTCTCAGTACTCAACGAGTTGTTCCCTACTACGGCACCGGGCCCTTACACGCTGCAACTCTACACGGATAATTCGGTCATTGTCCTGAAAGCGCAGCAGACAGGAACACCTGGCGAAGCATCCTTCACCTACAACTGGTTAGCGGCTTGCAGCGGTGCTCAGCCTAACACGGCCCCACGGGTGAACCAACCGCTGGCCAATCAGACGGCTAAGGTAGGTGAGGCTTTTGGCTACACCATTCCCCAGTTGACCTTCACGGATAATGAGACACCGAATAGTCTGGTATTAAGTGTGACTGGGCTACCGGCGGGCTTAAACTTTACTCAGCCTAACCAGATTGGGGGCGTTCCTACTGCAACGGGTGTTAGCTCCGTAAGTGTGACGGCTACCGACCCAGGCGGACTGACAGTGAGCACGAGCTTCCAGCTAACGGTGGTGCAGCCTTCTTCGGTTAATACACCTCCTACGGTGGCCAACCCTGTAGCAAATCAGGTGGCTACTCAGGGCCAGCCCTTTAGCTTGAACGTGAGCCAAGTGTTCACCGATGCACAGACACCCAACGGGCTCGCGCTGACCAGCAGCGTCCTACCTATGGGATTAACTTTATCAGGGGGCGTGATTTCAGGTACACCTGCTGTAACGGGTACGACGGCGATTACCCTGACGGCTACTGATCCGGGAGGGCTAAATGCCAGCACCAGCTTCAACCTGACGGTACAACCCGTACCCAGTGGGACTAGCTTCGCTATCGTAGGGGTGAGTCCGATAAACTGTAACCAGATTTCGTCTAACCGCTACGCGATCAGTTTCACTCCGCAGTACAGCGGACTCAACGGGCAGCCGATCAGCTTCTCGGTGGTTAACGAGCTGGCTCCCACCACCGATGCGGGACCGTACTCCTTGCAGCTCTATAATGACAATCCGGTAATTGTCCTGAAGGCTAGTCAGCAGGGTACTCCCGGTGAAGTGAGTTATAGCTACAACTGGCTGGCGACCTGTGGTAACCCCATGCCCAATACATCGCCTAGGGTCAATCAACCTTTGACCAATCAGGTGGCCGTAGTAGGTCAGGGCTTTGGCTACACGATTCCACAGCTTACTTTCACCGATAACGAGACGCCCCAGAGCCTGGTGCTGAGTGTAAGCGGCTTACCAGCAGGAATGAATTTCAGTCAGCCGAATCAGATTGGTGGCGTGCCTACTCAACCTGGTGTAAGTACGGTAACGGTAACGGCTACCGATCCCGGCGGAATGAATGTGAGTGCTACGTTCCTGTTGACGGTGAACCCGGCCGGTACGCCTAGTGGCTTTGCTATCACCGGTGTGCAAACAGTGAGTTGCGTGAGTGTGAATGGTGGTCAGCGTGCGGTAACGTTCACTCCACAATACAGCGGAGTAGATGGTAGCCCGATCAGTTTCTCGGTCGTCAATGAACTGTTGCCTACCACTGCTTCAGGTCCTTACTCGCTGACGATATACACGGATAATCCGGTGCTCCGACTACGTGCTCAACAGGCTGGTGCTCAGGCAAGTTACGATTACAACTGGCTGGCCGCCTGTAACGCTCCGACCCGGCAGGGTGTAGCAGAAGCGGGTAAAAGCTTAGACGTTCGGGTGCTGGGCAACCCAGTGGAAGGCCCAACTATTGAGGTAGAAATACGAGGAGCTACAGGAGAACGTTTGCAGCTCCAACTGGTTACTACGCAGGGAAATCCCGTGACACAACAGTTGGTTGAATCGGCTCGTGAAACAGAGACGGTGCAGATGCCGGTACCGAGTGACGGAGGAATCTATTTCCTGAAGGTCAGTACTCCGCAGAAAAACAAAGTAGTTAAGCTATTACGGCGATAAAGTTGGTAAAAACGACTGCCGCCCTAGATACTGTAAAGTGTCTAGGGCGGCTTTTTAATTCATGAAAAAGTAGAATATTGTAATTGCCTAAAACTTTACATAGGTGCATTACCTATGTAAGGTTTTAGGCAAGTGCATTTTTTGTCATGTTGAAATAGTACACAGGTAATCTATTCAACCTTTATAGTAACGCTTTTCCCGGCATAGACGCCCTGAGGTAGATCAACAATACAGAGCGTACTATTTTTAATTTCATCGACTTCAGTACGGTAATTCTCACCCTTCGCCTTGTATTTACCAGTCACCGAAAATGAAATTTGGCTCAACTTTCTGGAGGGATCGGACAAGGTTAACTCGCTTAGTCGCCCTTCGTTCATTTTCAGCATGGCCATGCCTGGGCTGTCCAGGCTTACGGCTATGCCTTTCTCTACGTTTATGGCTCCTGCTTTGTAAAAGGCTAACTGAATAATCCCCAACTGGTTGTGCCTGACTACCTGTAGGTCAGGCGTATTGGAAAGAATGTCGATGGAACGGTTGGTGGCAGCAGTCTCAGCCACTTGCTGTTCTGTCACGGCAGGTACGACAATACACTGATAAGAAGCCCCATTTGGTTTGTTGCCGTGGTTGAACCACAGCGAGAAGACGTCTTCGCTAACTAGTTCATTACTAATGTTTTTTTGATCTGTAATATCCGACCAGCGCCCCGTTTCGGCCTGATTGGATACGTTGATGGTGGTTGGTTGGGGGAAGATATAGCCTATTCTATCGTGGTACACCCATTTCACCTTGTCGAGGGTTCGGCTGCCTTTTGGAACGCTTTTCTGCGCACCATCCTGCATCATGCGTACATCGCCATGCATTAAAACCTGATTGACGGTCGTGAATACAGGTAAATCAGAATTTGATTTAATCGCAGTGCCCAGACAAACGTACTCGTTATCGAAAAAAAACCATGATTTTTTGGCTTCCAGCGGATCGTGTGGGCTTTTAAAGTCAAAGACTACGGCACCGTATAAACCGTCGGTAACTGCTCCCACAAAATCGGTTAATCCAGCTTTCTGGATTTCATTGGGGCCGGGTAGCTGGGGCTTCTGTACAATGGTTGTCCCCGAAATTTTTTGCCAGTTGTATACAGGCCAGATATTGTGATACTCATCACCTTTGAGCATTAGGTAATTGGTGCCGTCGGCGCGGTGATGCGTGGTTTTGCCCGGTCCGTTATAAGGTTCTTCCATGTTTCGATTTCGCGTCGAAAACATACGTACCGTTGTGTAAAACTGAGGTCGTTGGACGACGAAATGTTCGCTTTGCCAAAAGAATTTAGCGAAGGAGGCTGAGGGCTTACTTTCGCCTTTACGTAGCCGGATGATTTCTTCCAGTTCTGCTTTTCTATAGTCTGTACTAACTAATACTCGCTCTATTTCAAGTGTGCTTTGCGGGTGAAACGTAGACTTTCCAGAGATGCTTCGGTTCTTGACACTAATATCTTCGTAAATGCCATAAACCATTTGTTTATAGATGCCATCCAGGTAATAATCAACCAGTTGATTTATTTTCTCTTTCGAGAATGCATACGTAGTACCTGCTACGTAGTACGACCAGTCGCCGTAAGCATTGGCGAATTTCCCGTAGCCATACGAGGACGTATTATTGACCCGGTCTACCCGATGGTGAAAACTATAATCGTGCTGTAACCCTCGCTCGCCCGTCGCGAATTTCATTTCGCCTTCGATGATTTGGATGATTTTATCAAACTCTTGATAATCACCCATAAAAAGCAGGTTTTTGGCCAAAATCCCGGCAATTACAATCCGGTCTCCACTTGGTCGAGCGCCCGACGCGTTCATGTTGGCCCGACCGATCATCGGCTGCGCTTTTGTGACTAGTTCTTTGGGAAGTTCCTCTCCGATGATCAGCATCAGATTTCCCAGATTAGTGGGGGTTGTAATCTGGTTATCATGCCAGTTGTCGCCCACAAAATCATGCTTCACCCAAAAGTCAAGACCGCTGATGATACGTTCCTTGAGCTGTTTGTTCTGGTAATATTTCGACGATTTGCTTTTGTACGCTTTGGCCAGATAAACTAGATCCTGCGTATGCCTACCGTGTGGAAAACCGGCTGTTCGGCTGAGGTCTTCGTAGTTTATACCCTGGAAACTGCCGTCATTATTCATCCTAGCGAGAATACTTTCCACCTGACTATCACTGATTTTTGTAGCCATTAGGTCGGCCACAATCCGCTCTTTGATGATTTTAACATCGTTCAAGGCTTGACTACTGGTATTCGTCGATTGGGCCAACGTATTAATACCAATCAATAGCAATGCTATGAGTCTGTAAATGGACTGTTTACTCATTTGAAGTTGCTCAGCTTAACGTGAGTTATATTTATGTAGTAATTAATTCATTGATCTACAGTGTATTGCTGGCGCTTAGGGCTTCGACAGGCTCAGCCTGACAGGTAACTTGAATCCATTAAATCAAGTTACCTGTCAGGCTGAGCCTGTCGAAGCCCTAAGCGCCAGCAATACGTTAACTTACTTTTTCTGTAAGTCAAAAATCAATTTAACTTCAATCGCTTAATGCTGATCGTCATTGATTTAGCTGTATTATTCACTGAATTGACGTAGACATAAGCCGCATACGCACCATCCGCTGTTTTGACAAACGCGCCCTGATCGGCGGTGAGTCCGTAGGCAAAATCGGCGGCATTGGGGAAGGTGGTTTGTTGCAGGTCGATGTCGTCAATATAAACGTCGAAACCGGTGGTGTTACGTAGTTGCGCATCTTTCACATCCACGCGCTTGTCGATGAGCGTGCGCGGTTTTGCCAGCCCGGTTGGCAGTGTTACGTCTTTCAGATAATCAGCGTTGGAAGGGGCCACCAGCGCGTGTCCGAAAGCGAAATTGCCAGTGCCGAGAGTAGCCCGGTAGATGTAAATAAAGTCGATTTTGTTCGCCAGATTGTTCTGCTCGACCTCCGCTTTCGTGTACACGGCCATGTCGGCAATCGATACGTACGCTTTTGCCCCATCGACCAGCGCCAGCGACCGTTTCATGTCCATGCGGCTAACTCGATAAGCAGGCGACTGAAAGCTAACTTCTTTACCCGTTGAGGACGTTCCGCTGAATCGGAACGTAACGTCTTTACCTTTAGCTTCCTCAGTGGGGTAGTAATAATAACGTAGCGTTACCGCTTTGTTGGTTGCTACGTCGATAATATTGGCCGTTGACGTGGCTCCATTCGTGATGGTATCGGCGGCCGTTTGAACCGGCTGATCGACACCCGTGTTGCGGTTGGTAAACCAGGAAAAACGGGTAAATCCGGTGCCGGTTCCGCCAACGATGGATGCTTCCGCCTTAACATTTTTCAGGTCACCTTCGGTAGTGCCGATGGCATAGGCAAACTCGATTCGGTCACCAACTACGGCGGGGCCGGTCGTTTTCTTTAGCAAATCATTTCGAAGTGCTTCAGGTGCTACGTCTTTGGTTTTGCAGCTCAGCGTCAGAAAAATAAGCCCAAAAACCGGCAGAACGCTACGTGTTATCGTTTTCATAGTGAACAGGTTAGGGGATTATTTCTGAACGGTTACGGTGACAGTGTACGTTTTACGAACCAGCCGATTTCCCGATACAACGGTGTATTTCTGGGGCTGGCTATAATCCGTCCAGATGCCCATAGTTGGTTCGACAATTGCATCCGTTACGACACTGCAATAAGGTTTCAGCCGCAGCATATTAGTGCCATACCGGGCTACAGCCGTAACAGTCATGGCGGTGGTATCGATTACCGTCTGACCGCTCACTAATACCGTGCGGTGGTCAGAACCGAGCAGATCGAAAAACGTCATGAAGCATTGCGACCGGCCCGTAATCAGCAAACCGTTTTCGTCAATCGGGTCTTTGCTGCACGACAGCAGGGCCACTAAAGTCAGTAACCCGAAAAATTTATGGAGGATTGAGGATTTCATAGTTTTAGTCATTTCCTGCTTATAACCAGGGTTCATTCTGAACGATTTTCGCGTTTACTTCGATTTCGCTGGTTGGAATCTGGAAGATGTAATAACGCTGGTAATTCCGATCAGGAGCGTTTACAAATTCGTCGCGGATGCGGGTGCCCTGCGAGTCGTAAAGAACCTGGCCCCCAGGTGCGGGCCAGATTTCTTCCGCTTTGTGCCACCGCCGGATGTCGAAGAAACGATGCCCTTCGCCAACCAGCTCTACTATCCGTTCTTGTTCAATGGCTTTGAAAAAATCGGCTTTCGTCGAAAACTTAGTGTTCACCAGCGCGGGTAAATTACCCCGACGACGGATGCGGTTGAGCAGGGTAAATAATTCGGCTGTAGGGCCCCCATTCACTTCGTTAACCGCTTCAGCATACATCAGCCAGACGTCGGGCAGGCGCATCATGTAAATGTCCTGCGGCCCGTCGCTACGTCCAATGCCACCCGTTTGCCGTACCCATTTCCGGAAAATATAGCCCGCTGGTGCGCCATCGTAATTGATATACGTAACACCATCGCGGCTGCCGAACCGGTACGGAATGCTATCCTGAACGGTCAGGCCATCAGTCGAGAGACGTAGCATTTTTTGCTCATCCCAAAGCATGGTGGCCCGCATCCGGTAATCTCGACCGACGTAGGATCTTGGGTTTGTAGCACTGTTAACCAGAGTCGTGGTGCGAGATAAAACGAGCGGGGTTGCAAAATCGCCGGTGCTCAGCAGTTGATACCGATTTGCCAGGCGATACGTTGGGGCTACCCAGCATTGCGCGTTGCCCGTGTTACGTGTGCCAAAGTCGCGCATGAGTTCCTCGCCCTGACTCAGTAACGGCCCGCCAAACTGAACTGAGAAGAGGATTTCGGGGTCGTATTCGTTGAAATACTGGAACAGGTGCCAGTAGTTCGGGTTGTCGGCCGGGCCGGGTTCGCCACCACGGAAAAGTGGAATGTTTTTGTCGATAATCTTCTTGAAATCGGCGGCTGCGGCTGTGTAATGTTTCTGAGCATCAGCACCATTACCGGCCGTTTTCATCCAGCAGGCCCAATATAGATTCACTTTGCCGCTAAACGCCCAGGCTGCCAGTTTCGAAGCCCGACCGAGGTTGTCGCCCGTGTAGGTTTCGGGTAATACGTTGGCCGCATAACTCAAATCAGCCAGAATCGAATCTTTCACGACTGCACGGGGTGTCCGCGACAACGTGTAGGCTTCCGGATTTCCTTCCAGCTTTTTGTTGAAAAACGGTACGTCGCCCCATAAGTCGATGAGTCGGAAGTAGTTGAGCGCGCGCAAAAAACGAACCTCACCAACAAGCCGGTTCATCAGTGCTACGTCGGCGGGGGCTTTCGCAGTGGCACGTAGCGTACCGATGTTTTCCAGCACGTAATTGGCCCGGTTGATGGTCCGGAAACAGTCGGCCCACAGAAAACTGAAGGTGCCGGTGTTGGCCGGTGTTCCGTTTGCTCCGATGAATGGGCCGGTAGCAGACCCAATCGGTCCGGGGTTAAACGTGCCCTGGTTGTTGCTGGTGCCGCGTGTGTGAACAAATTCGCCAGCCCCATCGAAATAGTAATCCCGGTCGAACGTAGTTCGGTTTGCGTCGTACACGCCGTTGACGGCAAAAAGGGCATCGTCGGTCGTTTTCCAGAATAAATCCGACGAAAGCTGCGTCGTAGGTACCTGATCGAGCAAATCTTCGGTACAGGCGGCTGCAAAAATCGTTAGACCCAGCAGCAGATATAGTTTAAAGAGTTTTTTCATGAGTGAAAGCCCAAAATCAGGATGGATTAAAAGCTTAGGTTAAGGCCGAAAGAGTACGATTTGAGCAGCGGAAATGGGTCGTCGTTATTCTCGGCATCCTGCACGCTGGTACTTTTCTCAGGATCGACGCCCCGATATTTCGTGAATGTGAGCAGGTTTTCTGCCGTGAAATAGATACGTAACCGACTCGCTCCCACGCGGCTCAGGAATTTGCTCGGAATGTTATACCCGGCCTGAATATTTTTGAGCCGCAGGTAGCTGAAATCATCCAGCCAGAAAGTTGACTCACCCTGGTTGTTGCCTCCCGATCCGCTGTTTAAACGCGGTAATGAAGCCGTGCGGTTATCCAGCGTCCAGGTGTCGTACCAGTGAAAATCCTGGAAGGCATTCCGGGTCGATGGTACGTTTACCTGGTTGAACGGTTCCAGCCAGTAATCTTTACGTCCAGTGGCAGCCTGCCAGAGAATGCTTATGTCGAAGCCACGCCAGTTGCCGAACAGATTCAGGCCGTAAGTAGCCAGCGGTTGGTCGCGATTGTATTGCGGTTGTGCCAAACGGTCTTCATCGGTAATCTGACCGTCTCCATTTAAATCTTTGTAGAGAATATCACCCGGCGAAAAATATTGTCCCTGAAACGGTGCGTTGGCAATATCTTCCCAACTCTGAGCGATTCCCGTCGATACGCGGCTGTAGGCGAAGTGATAGGGGAGGTTCAGGTACGTAAAGCCCTTGCCCAGAAACTCGTTCCACTCCAGCAATTTGTTCTTGTTGTAAGCGAAGTTCAACGTAGCACCCACGTTGGCGTCGCGCACTTTGGCACGATACGTCAGATTGAGTTCCATGCCCCGATTCTGAAGTTTGCCGATGTTGACGCGCGGAGCATTGTAACCTGACAGAAACGACGACAGCGACGACGGACGTATCATTCCAGTGGTCAGCTTGTTGTAAAAATCAAGTTCGCTTGTCAACCGACCGCCGAAGAATGCGAGATCCAGCCCGAGGTTCGTTACGTTGGTTTCCTCCCAGGAGAAGTCTTCGTTAATGATTTTGGCCGAACTGAACCCTTTCACAATCTTCCCGTTGAGAATGTAGTTTGTCAGGTTGAAGATATCGCGCTGCTCATAGCGACCTACGCCCGAGTTGTTCCCCAGTTTCCCAATCGAAGCTCGCAGTTTACCCGACGATACAACTGAAGAGAATTTCTTGAAAAATGACTCTTCGGAGAATCGCCAGCCCGCCGAAGCGGAAGGGAAGAAGCCATACTGGAAACCCGGCAGGAACTTACTAGACCCATCATAGCGCGCGTTGACTTCAAACAAGTATTTGTCGTTCACTACGTAGTTGATACGGCCAATTGCCGACCGCAAACCTTCCGCATCGGAGTTACCTCCAGCGGCCTGAGTCGTCGTCAAGGCTGCGTCGATTTCGCTCAGAAGCGGGTTAATCCGGTCCTGACGGCTGGCGGACAGGTTCCGGTTGAACCAGTATTCTTCGGTATAGGCGGCTAATAAACTGAGTTGGTGGTTGCCAAACAGGGTTTTGTTATACGTAGCACGGCCCTGAAGCAGTGTTTTGTAGCCCTGATTGGTGCTGTTACTAACACCAGCGCTGGCGGCCACTACGTTCCGTGAAATCAGGCCGGTCTGGAAATTCCACTCGTCGGTTGGGTCGGAGTAACTTTTGGTAAACTGGTTGTAATAACGTAGCCCGTAGTCACCACGTAGCGTCAGGCCGTCGATGGGCGTCCATTCGCTGTACAGGTTGGCGTTGATTTCCTGTCGATCGCGGAAGTTGTGGTTGATCTCGAACAGCGAGAGCATATTCCGGGCAAATGCATCCTCGCCATAAGCCATGATGCCGCCATATTGGCCGGTATTCGGATTTTGCGGAAGAATGCCCGCAACAGCGTAGCGAATGTCATAACCCGCGGTACCGGTGTACGTAATCAACCCCTCAGAGTTGGCGAACTTCTGCTTCGACCATTGGCCATCCATCCGAATACCGACTTTGAGGTTGTCGCGAACTTTGTAATCCAGGTTGAAACGCGTGTTGTAGCGCTTATAATCGTGCTCGATCAACACGCCCAATTCGTCGTAAATACCCGCTGAGAGGTAGAAATTCATTTTGTCGTTGCCACCCGCAGCCGATATATTGTGCGTCTGAATACGCCCATTATCGCGCAGAATCGTTTTCCACCAGTCGGTATTTGGGTAGTTAATTGGATCGACCAGACCTTTGGAAAGCCATTCTTCGATGGTGCCATACCGATACGTTGTCGAAGAAGCACCAGCCCCCGAAGCGCGCAAATGCATCGTCAGCGAACGCGGATAATCGGCGAAATAATTGTAGAAATTGGTCGGTTGCGAGAGGCCATACGTACCAGTGTACGTAATCTGCGCTTTCTTGTTCTGCGAACCGTTTTTGGTCGTAATCAGCACCACACCGTTGGATGCCCGCGAGCCATAAACCGATGCCGAAGCCGCATCTTTCAGCACCGAAATACTTGCTACGTCGTTCATATCGATCCGGTTGATGTCCACGTCGGGCATCCCATCCACCACAATCAGTGGCCCCGCATTGTTCACCGTACCTAACCCCCGAATAATCAGCGCGGCCCCGGAGCGCCCCGCCTGACCAGTCGATTGCTGCACCGATAGCCCCGGCACCAGCCCGGATAATCCCGACGATACGTTGGCAATGGCGCGACTTGAGATTTTGTCGTCGATGGTGATAGCGGCCACAGCTCCGGTCAGGTTTTCTTTTTTCTGTGTACCATAACCGACCACAACGACCTCGTTCAGAATTTTTACGTCGGGCGCCATCGTTACGTCGAGCGTGGTTTCGCTCGTTACATTCACTTCCTGCCCTAGGTAGCCAATTGCCGATACCACTAACGTACCGCCACCAGTTGGGATATTGATTGTGAATTTGCCGTCGGCGTCGGACGTAGTACCGGTTTTGGCATCGTTTTTCAATACCACAGTCGCGCCGGGGAGACCAGCGCCTTTTTCGTCGAGCACCCGACCGGAAAAGCGGTACGTTGGTCGCGCCTGTCCACTCGCCTGAGCCAGCACATGGCCCCCTGCCAGCAGGACGATTGCCAGCCAGCCAAAAAGTGTCCAGTTAAGAAATTTGGTTAATAAACGTTTACACATAGCAATAAAGGGTTGGTTAACTATTGCCCGATGAAGCAATATTAATTGCCATGTGAATAAAAAATAACGGAATAATCTAAATTGAACGCTTCGTCCACCCCTTTGAACGTTCTTTCACCTGCCTGAACGGTTTGTCCTCCTTTTTGAGCAATTGCTATAACCATGCAGAGATCGCCTGTCCCTAAACTTGCATTGATAAATAGTAACAGATCGGAACGGGTGAAAAAAGACAGATTTACACTAACATTGGCTGAAGCTGGGTCGCTTATGCTGCTCATCACACTGCTCGTTTTTCTTCTCTCCATTTTACTCTAATGATACGTCTAGCCCTATATCGATACCTTTTGATCGTCGCTCTCTGCCAATTGGTAGTTATGAAAGTAACTGGTCAATCGCCCAAACGGGATGCCGTAGTTACTACGTTAGAGCCGCATATTCTGGCCGAAGCGCGATGGGCGATGCAGCAGCAACCCATTACTGTAACCGCGCAGACATCGGTACGTAGTACGGGTGGCAAACACGATTTCTTTTCCGAAGGCGATTACTGGTGGCCCGATTCGACCAACCTACAGGGACCATACATCCAGCGGGATGGCATGACTAATCCCGATAATTTTGTCGCGCACCGGCAGGCCATGATACGTTTCAGCCGCATTGTGGGAAGTCTGGCGTCGGCATACGTACTAACTCACGATGAACGCTACGTTCGGCAGGCGTTCCAGCACCTCAAGGCCTGGTTTGTAGACGCCGATACGCGAATGAATCCATCTCTGCTGTACGCACAGGCGATCAAAGGACGATTTACAGGACGTGGCATCGGCATTATCGATACGATTCATCTGATGGAAGCAGCGCAGGCCGTTCAGGTTATGGAAAGTGCCAAATCAGTTGATAAAAAGGCTGTGGTTGCTATAAAACGATGGTTTGCCGATTACCTGACCTGGCTGACCACGCATCCGTACGGGCGCGATGAGATGAATGCCAAAAATAACCACGGTACGTGCTGGGTCATGCAGGTGGCCGCCTTCGCCCGGCTGACGGGAAATGATACGTTGATGACGTTCTGTCGAAATCGCTACAAGAACGTATTGTTACCCGATCAGATGGCCGCCGACGGGAGTTTCCCACAGGAACTGCGTCGGACCAAGCCCTACGGCTATTCGCTCTTCAACCTCGATGCCATGACCACCATCTGTCAGATTCTGTCAACGCCCACTGACAACCTCTGGACGTATCAAACATCCGACGGACGTAACATCCGAACGGGCGTTACGTATCTATATCCGTTTGTTGATAATAAAGCAAAATGGCCACTGAAGCCTGATATCATGTACTGGAATGATTGGCCGGTAGCCCATCCGTTCCTGGTATTTGGCGCGCTGGCCTATGGGCAAAACGAGTGGTTCACTACGTGGAAACGGCTAGATCATGACCCACAGGTAGAGGAGGTGCTACGTAATTTGCCCATTCGCAATCCAGTTATCTGGCTGAATTAATTTACGCAGAAGCGCTTTCTTGTCATGCTGGCTTTTGTCATTCTGAGGAACGAAGAATCTTAAGGTATCCTCACCTGAGCGTTAGGAGGATATAAGATTCTTCGTTCCTCAGAATGACAAAAAAGTATGACAAAAAGCACCTGTTTTTCATCCCTAATCAACCTACCTTATGCAAATCGTTAAAACTGCATTCATACTACTGATTCTCTCGGTCTTTTCAATAAGCTTTGTGCCTAATTCGCTGATTGAAAATCTGTTCAAACGCGCCGAGCAACAAACGAAGCTTTTGCTGACGGACGTAGCAGCGGCCAGTCAGGCGACATCAGATAAAAAACCGGTGCCGGTATCGCCCCGATCGTTAAATGCCAATGGAACGCTCCAACTAGTGTCCGCCCGCGACTGGACAAGCGGTTTTTTCGCTGGCGAATTGTGGTTTCTTTATCAGTATACGGGCCAAAAAAGCTGGGCTGAGCAGGCAAAACAATCCATGGCAAAGCTCGAAAACGAGAAGATGAATGCCACTACCCACGACATGGGTTTTAAACTCTATTGTAGTTATGGCAATGGCTATCGACTGACGCGCGACAATATGTATCGGGATGTCATCATTCAGGGAGCCAAAACCCTGATTAAGCGTTTCAAACCGGCTGCGGGCATTATCCGCTCGTGGGATCATCATAAAGATCAGTGGCAATGTCCGGTTATTATAGACAATCTGATGAATCTGGAACTGCTCTTTGCCGCTACCCAACTGACCGGCGACTCAACGTATTACAAGATCGCTGTTTCGCACGCTCGCACGACGATGAAAAACCATTACCGGCCCGATAATAGCTCCTTTCACGTAGTGGATTACGATACGTTAACGGGCAAAGTTTTGAAGAAAAATACGCACCAGGGCTACAATGACGAGTCGGCATGGGCGCGGGGACAAGCCTGGGGATTGTATGGCTACACGCTCTGCTACCGCGAAACTCGTGACCCGCAATTTCTGAAACATGCGGAAGCCGTCGCTAAATTCTTACTCAACCATCCGCACATGCCCGCTGACCTGGTTCCTTATTATGATTTCGATGCGCCAGGCATTCCCAACGAGCCGCGCGACGTATCGGCCGCTACGATTATGGCATCTGGATTATACGAGTTGAGTACATACAGTGCAAATGGCGCTCATTATCGTCAGAAGGCTGATCAGGTTATTGCTAATCTGGCTAAGAATTATTTGGCACCGGTAGGGCAGAGTCACGGATTTTTACTGTTGCACAGCACAGGGTCAAAACCGCAGAACAGCGAAGTAGACGTTCCAATTATCTACGCCGATTATTATTTCCTGGAAGCACTGTTGCGGGCTAAAAAGCTAAACGAAAAAAAGAAGTTGTTTTAAATGTTGTAACGCAGAGATGCACAGAGACACACGGAGATACACAGAGAAATTCCAGATAAATCTCTGTGTATCTCTGCGTCCCAGCCATTAAACCGACTCTGCCAGTTGATGAATATACTCCGTAGGCGTTTGACCAAATTGAGCGCGGAAGGCACGGCTGAAATATTTAGGATCGTTATAGCCAACGGAAAAAGCAACTTCGGCCACGCTCATTTTTTTCTGTTTTAACAACAGTTCCGCCTTCTTGAGCCGCGTAGTACGTAGCAGATCAATAACCGATAAACCCGTCAGCATTTTTACTTTCCGAAACAGAACCGGCCGACTCATACCCATTTCGCTAACCAGGCTCGTTACGTTGAAATCAGCGTCGGAAAGGTGTGAATTCAGTAAGGTCATCAGTTGCCGGAGGAATTTTTCGTCGGGGTGATCCAGTTCTGGGGCTTCAGGTTGTAGGGAAACGATTCGGTGATACTTCGCTTTTAACTGCTGACGTAGCCGAAGCAAATTCCTTACGCGAGCCTGAAGCAGCATAGGGTGAAACGGTTTCGCTACGTAGTCATCGGCCCTGATTTCCAGACCTGCTAACTGGTTATCCACGGTATCTTTGGCCGTGAGCAAAATCACCGGAATATGACTGGTACGTTCATCCGACTTTAGGCGCTGTGTCAGGGCTAACCCATCCATAAACGGCATCGCCACATCGGTAATAATGATATCGGGCAACAGTTGCGAAGCCTTTTCCCAGGCCTCCAGACCATCTTGAGCCTCAATAATCTGGTACGTTCGTGAAAACAACTCCCGAATGTAGACGCGAATATCTGCCTGATCTTCTACAATCATCAGCAGCGGTTTATCCGCGATCGTGCTAACCTGTGTTTCCAGCAACGTATCATCTGTTGACTCAAACGCCGTTTCCGTTACCAAAGACGGCAACGTAGTAAGGACCGTCGATTGGGCTGAGGGAGGCATCGAATCAGAAGTATTGCTCAGCAGCGGGAGTGTAATGGTGAAGCGCGTAAAGCCCAATTTATCCCGCTCGGCCTCCTGACTTTCTACCGTGATTTGCCCATTGTGTTGCTCAACGATGCTTTTGCTGAGGGCCAAACCAAGCCCAAATCCGGAATCGCGTGTTTTGGCCTGATTGACCTGATAAAATCGGTTGAAAATGTGGTCTAAATCACCGGCTGGAATTCCCACGCCCGCATCTTCAATGATGATAATGGCTTTCTCAATACCATTGCTAGTAAAATCCTGTTGCAGACGTACCGAAATGGTGCTGCCAGCCGGAGTAAACTTGAACGCATTCAGCAAGAGATTATAAATCACTTTCTCCATTTCCCCGGCATCGATCCAGGCGAATAACGTAGCAACCTCCGATTCATTCGTCAGCGTAATCTGGCGCGACCGGGCATAATCCAGAAAAGAGTCGGTGATGGTACGTAGGAAAACCACTACGTCTGTCTGCTGTCGATGTAGCTGAACATTACCCGTCTCATGTTTTCTAAAATCCAGCAGTTGATTCAGTAAACGTAGCAGGCGGTCGGTACTGTTGCGCATCACGGCGACCTGCTTCTGAATAAACGGCTCATCGACGTAGCGTTCGGTCAGGGTTTCGAGCGGCCCGATTACCAGTGTTAACGGTGTACGAATCTCGTGAGCAATCTCCGTAAAGAAATTCAGCTTTGTCTGATGGAGTTCCTGTTGCCTGTTTTTCTCCAGATGTTCGACTTCCAACTCGTGAGCAAGCCGCATCCGACTTCGATTAAAGCCCGACCAGAGACGTAGTAAAATCACAAAAATTACTACGTACAAAGCGTAAGCCCAGTACGTTTTCCAGAAGGGGGGCAGCACCGTAATCACCAGTTCCAGTGGCTTCCTGGCCCACACCTCATCGTTATTGGCGCCCTTTACCTGCAATACGTAGTCTCCGGGTTCCAGATTCATGTACAAGGCTCTGGGTTCACTGACGTAATTCCAGTCGTTATCAAAGCCTAAAAGCTTATAAGCGTAGCGGTTTTTGGCCGAGTTGATGAAGTTAAACGCAGCAAAATCCAGCGAAAATACGTTCTGGCGGTGCGTGAACGTGAGTCCCTGCTTATCGTCGAACACAACCGGGCTTTGACCAGACGGAAGATTCGTGACCTGCTCGTTAAACAAACGTAACTGCGTGAAAGCCAGCAAAGGAGCTTTGTTGTTCCGGCGAATACTGTCCGGGTGAAAACGAACGATGCCGTTATAGCCACCGAAATACAGGTACCCACGTGTATCCTGATACGTCGAATTTGGGGTGAATTCTTTGCAGATCAACCCATCATTTTTATTATACCGAATGAAGGATTCCTGCTGTGGATCGAACTGGACCAGCCCTTTGTCGGTACTGATCCATAACCAGCCCCGGCTATCTTCCTGAATACCCATGACCGAATTGCTGGGCAGACCTTGTTTGCTGGTGATGTGTTTAAACGTACGCCCATCGGGAAGCAGCAGGTTCAGACCATTATCCCGAGTACCAATCCAGAGCCGATGGTACTGATCTTCAAAAAAACAACTGATGTGATTGCTGCTGATGGACGTAGCATCGTCATCACGGTGGATAAACCGGATAAATTCGTCTTTGCCATCCATTTTTCGGTTTAGCCCACCCATAGTCCCCACCCATAAAGCACCCTGACTGTCGATCAGTAACGTAGTAATACTGTTGGCACTGAGAGAAGTTTTTTGCGAAGCCTGATGAACCAACGACACAAATGAGCGCGTAATCGGATCATATCGGCAAAGGCCGCCCTGATTGATTGCAACCCATAACGTTCCCTGTTTATCCCGTTTGAGATCATAAATACGGTCATTCGGCAGTGAGCGCGGGTTTGTCGGTTCGTGCAGGAATTGCGTAATGACCTGCCGACGCACATCCAGGTAATTTAGCCCCTTAATCGTGCCAATCCACAAGCCTTTTGTGCCATCAGCCAGCAGGCATTTCACCTTATCGTTCGACAGCGACTGCGCATTTTTAGGGTCGTGTTTGAAGTGCCGGGCAATCGTCTGATTATTGTTGACCAAAAGTAGGCCCTTATCCTCCGTCCCCAGCCATAATTGACGTGGATTTTGTGCTGGCAGAATGGAACTGGCAATTTTAAAGGGCATTCCCCCCAATCGATCAAGCGGGCGAAACGAACCAAACTGCCGGGCCAGTGGACTGTACATATCCACCCCACCATAATACGTACCGACCCAGAAGGAACCGTCCCGGTCCTGAAAAAGTGAACGTATCGAATTGTCGCTCAGTGAGCCAGGGTCAGCGGGCTGATTGGTCAACGTTTTGAACCGGTTGCCGTCCTGTGCGATAATGTACAGCCCCGACATGGTACCGACCCAAAAACTCCCTTTTCCGTCAGGCTGAATGGTCCGTACGGTCTGCATACTTAAATCCAGTCCAGCCGCAGGATGCCACGAAACAACGTGCCCTGTCCGCTTATCGAATATAGCAATGCCTTTACGTTCGGTACCGACCCACAACCGTCCGGATTGGTCTTCGGCAATGGCATTGACGCCGTTCGAGACATCGTGGTAAATCGAATCGGCAGGAGCCAGAAAATAATTAGTTAGCTGAAACTGGCCGGATTTCATCGGCCGAAGTCTGGTTAAGCCAGCCGACGTACCGACCCAAAGAGTATGTTCCCGGTCCTGATAAATTGTTCGGATATACGCTTTCGATAGGTCAAGCGGGTTTTTCGTCAGCGTTTTGATGGGTTGATACTGATTAGGATTTTTCGGGTGTAGCCGATAGAGTCCGTGCAACGTACCGACCCAGAGCTGTTGCTGGTGATCTTCGAAAAGGCTGGTAATATTGGAATCAGGCAACGTAGCAACTCGGCTGTCTGCGAACGAAATCCGCTCGAAATCATCCTGTAGCGGTCTATATCTGGTTAGCCCTCTGCTGGTGCCGACCCATAACTGACCCCGCTTATCGACCAGTAAACCGTTGATCGTATTGGATGGAAGGCTATTTTTTTTGCTGCCCTGTGTATTGTAAACCGCAACCCGGTGTGAATCAAATCGATTCAGTCCGTCGCGGGTGCCGAACCACATAAAGCCTTTGGTGTCCTGCGTAATGGCATACACACTGCTTTGCGACAAACCCTCCTCAACCGAGAGATGACTAAAGGTCTGTAGCTCAGACTGGCAAACCGCAACCGGACGTAGAGAAAAGCTATAAACCGCCCACAGACCGGAAAAAAGGATGGTTTTTGTAAAGCTCATGGTCGCATACGGGTATGGGTTAAACCTGAATTGTTCTGCTGAATGATGGTACAATTCAAATACAAAATGCGAGTACAGCGATGTTTTTACTCGGAAGTTGTTTAACGTTTCGAGTAAGTTTTTTTTGTCATGCTGACGAAGGAAGCATTTAAGGTCTCAATACATGAGGTCAAGGGTACCCTAAGATGCTTCCTTCGTCAGTATGACAAAAACGACTCAGAAAATTTTTGAATTTTTTTCAGATGCGTGTCCGATTTGGGCATTCTCATTCGTCTTAGTGACGAAAACCAATTAATCACCCTAACTAATCAAGTACAATGGACAAGTTCATGCTCGTTTTTTACTCCCCTTATTCGCAGGAATTGGCTTATATTGAGCAATCTCCAGAAGCCATTCAGGCCGAAATTCAGAAGTGGAACAACTGGATTGGCGGACTGGCGGCACAAGGCAAAATGCTAGGTACTGATGCGCTGGCACCCGTCGGTAAAGTCATGAAGAAAGGAGGGCAGGTGGTCACAGACGGGCCATTTACCGAGGGAAAAGAGATTGTTGGCGGCTATATGCTCCTGACAGCGGCCAGCCTGGACGAAGCCGTTGAACTGGCAAAAGGATGCCCTATGTTCGATATGGACGGCACTGTTGAGGTTCGGCCTATTATCAACTTCGAGTAAAACGGTAACCGTGTCCTCATTCATGGTGGATGAGGACACGGTTCTGCTATGAACCGGACGTGCCTCAGCATGACAAAGACAATTACGTTTAAACCACTCATTAACTATTTGTGGATTACTGGTGTGCTTGGTGCATAATCCGTAAATTGTGATTCACAGTACGTTTGTTGGGAAGTTCTAAACGTTGTTGGCAGCATGGCGACATTGATCAATCAAGCCATTTCGGCGGTGCTTCAGGTAGCATTGTTTACATTGATTCCGTTTTTGTTTTTTCTATTCCGACGTAACAAACAAATCACTTTTGGGCAATACATTGGTTTCTATAACCCGACCCGAAAATCCATGCAGTACACGTTTGCTACGTTGCTGTTGTTTCTGGCGGTTGGCGTCGGCTTTGCCTTTTTGGACGACGGTATCCGACAGGCCGTTACGTCTCCCAAAAGCGTTACGGGGCAACTTCGTCAGATGGGTTTTTCGGTCGAGTCGGTTACTACGTTGTTACTAATCGCGCTGATTAAAACGTCGCTTTCGGAAGAGATTTTCTTTCGGGGATTTATTGCCAAACGGCTGATAGCCAGTCTTGGATTTAACGTAGGTAACGTAGCACAGGCGGTAATCTTTGGCTTAGTACACCTGCTTTTATTCTGGCTGATTGTCAAATCGTCGCCGTTTACGCTGGTTTTCTTCTTTCTCTTTTCGGGATTCGCCGGCTGGCTAATTGGTTACATCAAGGAAAAATTCGCCAATGGCAGCATCATTCCAGGCTGGATGGCGCATGGTTTAGGCAATACGTTGTCGTACGCAATCATCGCCTTTTTACTGTAATGCCGCCTTCCGATTCAAGTCAGTTGGTTGACCACCTGTTTCGTCACGAGGCCGGACGTATCGTGTCTGTGCTGACCTGTATGCTGGGTTTCGACCGAGTCGATCTGGCGGAGGACGTCGTGCAGGATACCATGATGCAGGCGCTACGTAGCTGGTCCTTTCAGGGAATTCCCGATAACCCAAGCGCCTGGTTGTATCGGATCGCCAAAAACAAGGCACTGGACGTAGTACGGCGCGAAAATCGATTCCGGCAAATTAGCCCGGATGTTGACTACCTGCTTCAGCAGGAAGCCACAGAAGCCATGAATCAGCCCGTGTTTTTCGACGATGATCTCACCGACAGTCAGTTACAGATGCTGTTTGCCATCTGTCACCCGGCTATTGGGGTCGAGTCGCAGATGGCGATGTGCCTGAAAATTCTGTGCGGCCTGAGCGTTCGGGAGATTGCCAGCGCTTTTCTGACGACCGACGAAACCATCGCTAAACGTATTTATCGGGCAAAAGAAAAAATCAGGCAGGAAGCCATACAACTCGAAGTGCCCGCCGGAAATCAGCTCGTTGGTCGATTGGATAACGTATTGAGAGTCATTTATCTACTTTTCAACGAAGGCTACAATTCGTCGCAGTCCGACCAACTTATTCGGCGGGATTTGTGCGAAGAAGCCATGCGACTTTGCCTGTTGTTGACCCAAACCCCACGTACTAAATTCCCAGTTGTGGATGCACTGCTGGCGTTGTTCTGTTTTCAGGCTGCTCGTTTCGATGCCCGAACCGACAAGGACGGTGCTATTATACTGCTACCCGATCAGGACCGGAGTCGATGGAATCAGAAACTTATTCAAAAAGGGCAATACTACCTGGACCGGTCGGCTGAAGGAGAGCAGTTTAGCGATTACCATTTCGAAGCTGGTATTGCCATGCAGCACTGCATTGCTGCTACGTATGAAGCCACCGATTGGCTGACCATTCTCCAGTATTATGATTTATTGTTGAAGCAAACGGCTACACCGGTTGTTGCCCTGCACCGTACGGTAGTGGTCGCAAACGTACATGGACCCCAGCAGGCGCTTACCGAAGCTTTGGCATTGTCAGGGTTGTATACCATGCAGTATTACCACGCAATTTTGGGCGATTTATACGAACAGAATTATCAGATAGAACTCGCCCAAAACCATTATAAACGAGCCATTGACCTTACTACGGCTTCCGCCGAAAAGGACCTTCTACAAAAGAAACTAAACCGATTTTCCGGCTGAGTTGTAGCCTGGCCAGGCTATAAATTAACGTATTGCTGACGCGCGGGGCTTCGACAGGCTCAGCCTGACAGTATACTTGAATTTGTTGACTCAAACTGGTTTGTCAGGCTGAGCCTGTCGAAGTCCCGCGCGTCAGCAACGTTCTGTAAAAGAGTTAGTTAACTGGCCAATTAATCCATTATTCATGTTGACTTATCGCGCTACCCGGTAAGCGCTACGTTGCCGTTTCGCCAGTAAGATCGATTCTAGGGCGTCCAGTCGTTTTTCGGATTGTGCAATTCGATTTGCCTGGGTGCTACGTTCGGTTTTTAACGCTTTTATTTCGGCTTTTAGTTGCTCATTTTCACGTGCTAATGCCTGTACCGCCGTCAGCGTAAGGCCCTCAATATCCTGCGTGGTTATCAGCTTATCTGAACCGACTGTTCCATACGTATCACGCCCAAACAAACTGAAAAACTCCTGCGCCATCGGTCCGTAATGCCGGATGCCCCGCTGGCCTTTGTAGTTCCACATAGTGAGTTTCATACCACTAATTTTCCGGAGTAGATCGGGTCCATCAATAGGGAGAAATAGTTCTTTTCGGGTCGAGTCGGAAAGGGTTGCCCAGGACGTACCTCCCGCCGTTAGCGAGACGCCTGCCGTGGGTACGCCTGAGCCATTGACGGCAGTAACCATACGGAAGCCGCCGGTGAATCGTGCTGTGTACTGATTGGCTGTTGTACTGGTGATGGTCGTGGTGCTGTTGTCGCCTAAAATAAACGCGCCAGCAAAGTTGTTGGTGGATGCTTTATACCCCATCGCCACCGACCGTTGCCCAAGCGCGGAGCTAGATTCACCAATTGTGACCGCAGATATACCCTGGCTGATGTTACTCAGTCCAATGGCGACACCATTGGCCGAGATGGCCGTATTAGATTCGCCAAGTGCCAGAGCCGCTTCGCCAAGCGCCCGGTTTTGCAAGCCAATGGAACTGGCTCCCACGGCCGATGTAGAATTCTGCCTGCCCAGGGCCAGAGAAGCATCGCCAGCCGCTCGATTATTGTCACCCATTGAAAGGGAATAATCATCGATGGCCGTATTGCTTCTTCCAGCCGTGATGGCAGCGAACGCGGAATTATTGACAAAATTGTCTCTGCCTAATGCGACTGACGAGGTGCCATCTACGTCATTTTGATGCCCCAGTGCTGCTGAACTCGCCCCTGAAACCTCATTTTGATAACCGGCTGCAAAGGTGAAAAATCCTTCCCCGGTCTGACTTTGGTTAAGCATACCCGCCCGGAAGGAACTTCTGTACGTATCGAACGAAAATCCACTTCCAAACGCGTTGACAATAAATGCATTAGGATCCGAATTTTCCTGAATAAGCGCCCGCCACTTTATCCGAAACCCAGAACCCGCATTTGCATCATTGTCGGTTATGAACGAAAACCTGGCAGTAGTCCCAGTAACAATCAGTTTCAATCCAGCCCAGTCACTGCCCGACAGCGGGTAGATAACGCTTTTGTTATCTGAATTATGGATAAGCAGACGATCATCAGAATCGGTACCGAATTCTTCGACGGTGAGTTCAATGCCTATTATAACTCCACCGGCCAGGGTTTGGGAATCGATACTTCCCAAATAAACTGTCTGAATACAGGAATAACTAAGTCCGGGTGTGTAGTTCGCATCGCCGTTGGGATCTTTTAAAATCCCGGCCAGCGCTGTCAGGTTCGCTGACGGTGAAACGCAACTTAGGTTGTTAATGCTGGCATTGGGGTCGGTTGTAACGTAACGATATTTCTGCTGAACAAAAAAGTTACCACGGGTATACACTTCGAAATCGTTGGTCGGTTTTACACCCGTTGGCGAATTGATACCGATCTGAGCCAGCAACGTAGTACATGGAGCCAGTAATAAACTCAGTAACAGAGCGTAACGTAGTAATGTATTCATTTCTGGATTCGTTTAGGAATTGTGTGAATGATACGTTTGATAATCAGGCGTTACGTTTGTAGAAAAAACTAAGTTGAACGTAGCGTTACGGACGTAGCGTACTACGTTTCTGGTCGATTGGCAACGTAGCAACTGTTTTGCGTGATTTAGGGAGATTGTTTTCCAGCCGCTGGAACCGGGCTTCCAGAAAATCTTCCTGATTTTTCTGCTCTTTCCTGAGTTGGACAATCTGTTGCTCAAGGCGTTCGGTACGTTTTTTTAAGCCAGCATTTTCGATTTTAAATTGCTCATTTTCACGTACCAATGCCTGTACCGCCGTTAGCGTAAGGCCCTCAATATCCTGTGTAGTTATCAATCTGTCTGTACCAATTGTACCGTGTTCATCACGCCCAAACAAACTGAAAAACTCCTGCGCCATCGGTCCGTAATGCCGGATGCCCCGCTGGCCTTTGTAATTCCAAGTAGTAAGTTTCATTCCTCCAATTTTACGTAGCAAATCGGGGCCATCAACGGGCAGAAACAGTTCTTTTCGGGACGAGTCGGAAAGGGTTGCCCAGGACGTACCACCCGCCGTTAGCGAGACGCCTGCCGTGGGTACGCCTGACGTATTGATGGCTGTTATCATACGGAAGCCTCCCGTAAATCGAGCCGTAAATTGATTCGAATTCGTAGTAGTAGTCACTGCCGTAGTGCTGGTATTGTCGCCCAGAATAAAGGAACCCTGTAATGAATTGGTTGATACCCGCCGACCCATTGCCATGGTATACTGACCGCCAGCAGCGCTATTCCAGCCAATAACGGCACTCTGGTCAGCTGTAGCCGTGTTGGCGGAGCCCATAGTTATTGCTTCAACGCCCTGCGATACGTTCCGGTATCCAATAGCGACGGAACGGCTATCATCAGACCTATTGTTTGTCCCCAACGCAAGGCTGGAATTTGATAGGGCGGAATTGCTGCTGCCTATGGCAACCGATGTCAGGTTTTCACTTACGTTCTTATAACCAATTGCCATCGAATTGGCGGATGCCGCTGTATTGCTATTGCCCAACGTAATGGCGGCTGACGATCCTGTTTTGATAACGTTGTCGATTCCCAGAGCAGCACTTACCGGGCCAAAGACGGTGTTGTATTCACCGATTGCAGCCGATGCCTGTGCATTCACTACGTTGCGGGGCCCGCCCGCCTTAAACCAACCGTCGACAGTATTAAATCGGAGTGTATTGCCCACTTCAACGGGTTGTGTTAATGGTGGATTATCGCCAACCAAGGCTCTCCAGCGCAGCCGAAATCCCTGTCCGATGGTTGCGTCCCCATCTGATAAAAAGGTTACGGTGAGATATTTTCCTGCGAACGTAGTGGTGGGAGGAAGGCTGGTACCGGAAAATGTAAGGCTGGTAATGTCGGTGTTCAGGACAACTTTATCGTCGTTGGCTTCGGTATCCAGTTGCTCAAATGTAATCTCAATGCCTATTACAGCATCGTCGAGTGATAAATTTTGAAAGCAGTTCTGATTGGCTGAGTAAGGACCATCGCCAGATGGGTCTTTCAGAATACCCGCCAGAGGAGATATACTGGCTGGCATAGTGGCACAACTGAGATTATTGACGCTAAGCGCTGGGTTTACCGTTGTGAACTGATATTTCTGCTTCACCACAAAATTATTGCGGCTATAGAATTCGAAATCATTGACTGGCTGGACACTCGTGGGCAGGTTAAAACCCATCTGAGCCAGCAATATAGTGAAAGGAGCCAGACACAGGCTCAGCAGTAGCGTAAGAAGACGTAGCATCATATCTGGAAGAGGTTTAAGTGGCGATAATTTATCGATAACTTCTGGAGATCAGGGAGTTGTCTTATTTAACGGTATTGGTTTTTCTTATTTGGAACGCGTTTGAACTGTATACTTTGCCATTCAGTAAAAAAAGCACCACTCCAACGTAGCCAAAGAGGGTGAAAACGTATCTTCAAGGTGTAATTAACTCAAAACCAACACATTAATGACGCGTACTATTTACATCTTTTTATTCTTATCGCTCCTGCTGAGTCATCCTGCTTCATTTGCTCAGATTGGCATCAGTGGCACTCCACATTCCTCAGCGGTGCTGGACCTACAATCACCGACCAATAATAAAGCGTTTTACCCACCTCGTCTGACCAGTGCTCAGCGTCAGGCAATACCCAACCCGCAACCGGGCGCTTTTGTATACGACTCTGATAAAAGCACCATGTATCTCTACGATGGCCAGAACTGGTTACCCTTGCTCACCACCGATCCTAATCTATTGGCCCCCGCCAGCCGCACTGCCGCCGATGGAGCAACGAATGATCAATTTGGTACAAGCGTAGCCATCTCGGGCGATTATGCTATTATTGGGGCCAATGGCAAAACCATTGGCGGTAAACTTTCGCAGGGTGCTGCCTACATATTCGTGCGGAGTGGTAATAGCTGGAACCAACTGCAGCAACTCACGGCCAATGATGGAGCCGCCAGTGATTTATTTGGTCGTAGTGTAGCCATTTCGGGCGATTATGCCATTGTCGGGGCCCATTTTAAAACCATTAACAGTAGCACGTCGCAGGGAGCCGCTTACGTTTTCCTGCGATCGGGCAACAATTGGAACCTACAGCAGCGCCTTACCGCCAACGACGGCGCCCCTAGTGACCATTTCGGCTGGAGTGTAGCTATTTCAGGTGATAATGCCATCATCGGAGCCGAAAATAAATTTGTTTTCGGCGTTTCTCAGGGAGTAGCCTATGTGTTTACACGTAGTGGTATCACCTGGACCCAGCAGCAACGACTTACCGCCAGCGATGGAACAGGGGGGGATTATTTCGGTAGTTGTGTAGCCATCTCGGGCGATTATGCCATTGTCGGGGCTCCCAGCAAAGCTATTAGTCCTAACACTAATCAGGGAGCCGCCTATATGTTTGTGCGGGGGGGCGGCACCTGGACCCAGCAACAGCGATTCGTCGCTAACGATGGGGCGGCTAACGATCACTTCGGTAACGCAGTAGCCATTTCGGGCGATTATGCTATTGTCGGCGCAGCTAATAAAACTGTTAATAGCAATTCTGCCCAGGGAGCGGCTTATGTGTTTGCACGAACTGGTAGTACCTGGAATCAGCAGCTTCTTACCGCCAACGACGGTGTGGCCAATGATGACTTCGGTACAAGCGTTTCAATATCAGGGGATTATGCAGTCATCGGGGCTGCCAGTAAAACCATTGGTAGTAATCAGTATCAGGGAGCTGCCTACGTATTCAAGCGTTCCGGCAGTAGCTGGATTCGGCAGCAAAGCGTGACCGATAATAGCACATCCGATACGTTTAATGGTTCGTCAGTTGGGTTATCCAATGGTACGTTCATCATCGGCGGACCCGGTTTTCAAAACAATCGGGGTAAAGTTGCTTTTGGTACGGTTAATTGAGATTTCACTACGTTCCTGAACACGCGAGCCAACGTAGTGAAAGGTAACCTTCAGAAATCGTTATCTTTACCGCATGAATGAGCGGTTCAAATATTGGCTCAAGCGCGTCGGCTGGGTGGGCTTTCTGTTTTTTCTGATCAAGGGCCTGTTGTGGATTCTGATTCCGTACCTCATTGCCCGCGGGGTGTTTTCTAAGTAACTATAAGAGTTATAGAGTTGTAGGGTTGTAAAGTTGGCTTCGCATGCGGTAAAACTTTATAACTCGTTTTAATGCAACAGTTTCCATGCTGCATACGTACTGTTACTACGTAACCGAATACTAAGTCATTTGCTGTAACCAACCCATACATCCTGTAAATCTGAGTATATTCAGAGTTTAATTCTGTAACGCTTACTGAACTAGTCTGGTAATCCATCCTTGGTAGTATGCTAGCGGTTGATGTTAACAAGCCCCAGGAATTTCTGGTATACCTGATTCTGGCAATTGGTTTGCTGGTATCGGTCGACCTACGGGCTATTCATATCATTGGGGGCGACATCAGTATGCGGGCGGTAGGGGCTACCCCAGGACTGTTCAGGATACAACTGAATCAATATTGGGATGAAACTCAGATCGGTACGGGAAATCAGGACCCAACCGTTACGATGCTGGTTTACCGGAAAAATAACCCACGCCTGATTGACCGTATCGAGATTAGTTTACAGGAAAAGGTACCACTGACATTCGATAATCTCGCCTGTGCCGAGTTCCGTAAGCTTAGCTTCACCGAAGCCCGCTACTACGCAACGTATCAGTTCAACGTCAGTCAGTATACCGATCCGGGCGGTTATTATGTCGTTTGGGAGCGTTGCTGCCGAAACGATGGCCTGACCAATGTCCGGGCATCGACTGTTAATGGAGTGGCCATGACGTTTTATCTTGAATTTCCGCCTATGGTCAAAAACGGCGGGAATTTCATCAATTCATCCCCCGATTTCCGGCTACCCAACGGCGATTACATCTGTATCAACAAACCCTTTACATTCAATGCCAGTGCCGTTGATGCCGATGGCGACCAGTTGCGTTATTCGCTCGTAACACCCCTCAATGGCTATACTAATAAAAACAACCCGTTCGGCGTAGAGACAGCCCGGACCAGTTATCCGGCTATAAATTGGGGAACGGGTTACAGTCTGACGAACGTCATTCCAGGTAAGCCACCTCTAAGTGTCAATCCCAATACCGGTTTGCTGTCGATCAGGGCATCTACGGAAGGATTGTATCTATTTACAGTTCAGGTCGAAGAGTTCCGGAATGGAGAACGTATTGGCCTGGTGCGTCGGGATTTTCAGTTACCAGTGGTCGATTGCTCTAAAAATACGCCACCGGCGGCCGTAGTGTCGGCTAATGGGAAGAGAGCAATTGACATGGCCTGGTGTGGAAGCCAGCCGCTGGTATTGTCGGTTGAGAAAAATTCGGCCTGGGCGTATCAGTGGCAGAAAGATGGCGATAACATCAGTGGGGCTACGTCCGATACGTTGCGGGTGCGTGACTCAGGTGTGTATACCGTTGTGAAAAGCCGCGCCAATGCCTGTGCCAACGATACTACGTCGCAGGGCATCAAAATTACGTTCGTAACGGCGCCAGCAGTTAAACTATCGCTGTCGGCTACAAAACCGTACTGCACCGGTGATACGTTGACACTTCAGGCTCAGGGGCAGCCCAATTATGTGTATCGCTGGCAACGCGATGGGAAAGATATGACGGGTGAAATTCAATCCCGACTTCGGGTTTATCAGTCAGGAAAGTATGAGGTATTTGCCAAACCGACACAAGCCGTTTGTGAAGGTCAGGATACCTTGAGTATAACGGTTAATCCGCGTCCTGTAGCGAAAATCAGTGCGCCCGTACTGGCTTTCTGCCCAACCGATTCGGTGCTGATTACCGCCACGGAATCTCCCGGAAACAGCCTCGCCTGGCAGTATAACAACACTCGACAGACCAATCAGACCGACCGGTTTGTGGCCCATCAGCCGGGTGTTTATCGACTGGTTGTGACGGCGCCAACGGGTTGTACGGCTGGCTCCGAATCGCTGACATTGACTCAGTATGCCCAACCTGTAGCGCAACTTGATTCCATTCCGTCTTTTTGTTTTGGCTATACCCGAACGGTTACGTTACGTGGCCAGCCAGCAGGCGGAGTCTACACCGGCCCCGGTGTTTCCGGCGCTAGTTTCGACCCAAGTCAGGCTGGACCGGGGCATCATACCATTACGTATACCTATACGTCCGACAAAGGCTGCCGTGCTGAAAAAAACAGACAGGTAGAGGTGTCGGGCGGACTGAATCTGACGGGGCAGGAGACGTATCGGATTGTAAAAGGACGTAGTGTTCAGCTCGTTACGAAGGTCAACGAACCCGTCAGCCGCTACGTCTGGAACCCGCCTGCTGCCCTTAGTCAGGCCAACGTAGCAAGTCCCGTAGCCAGCCCGGAAGTAACGACGCCGTATCGAGTGACGGCGATTACGGCGATAGGTTGCTCGGCCACCCTGGCGGTAGAGGTCGAAGTGATTGAGCCACTATATATTCCATCAGCGTTTTCGCCCAACGGCGATGGACAGAACGACGAATGGATTATTCCCAATGCTACGTCGTTTCCGCAGTGCGAAGTGTTTATTTACGACCGTTGGGGCGAGTTGATTTTCTACTCAAAAGGCTATGCCAAAGCCTGGGATGGGACGTATCATCAGGAGTTTGTTCCATCGGGTGTCTATACGTATCAGATACGTACCAACGCTGAACCGCTCTTCACTACGTATCGAGGCCAGATAACGGTTATTCGTTGACGTAATTATGCTACGTCGTTTTAACTAATTGAACTGATTTTACATAAAACAATACGTTCGCTGGCTGGTTAAAGTTTGTATAAAAACAGCGCAATAACGTTATGGAAAATCAAGATAAAGAAGACATCATCAGAGCCAAACAGGCCATTTCGCCAGCAGGACTGGCCAATCAGTCGGTTGAAGGAACCAGTGGCATAGGTAGCGAGATTGACCCCGAAGAACTGGCACCCGACGCACTGGAAGAGGAATATATGGACGGCGACGAACTGAGCGCCAATGTGCGTATGACGCATCCGAACCGCAATCCGGATAAACCAGATATTGATAAACCAGCGTATAGCTAAGCACGTAATCAGGGTGACTCACAACGAGTTGCCCTTTTTTATGGCCAATATAGACCCCGACAGTCTATGGCTATCGGAGTTGCCGGATGGTATGTAGTTAGTCGCTGGAGTGACTCTGACAGTCAGAGACTGTCAGGGCCTTGCTTAACCAATCATTCAATTTCTACGTTATACGGATGAAGTAATTCATTCACGACAACGACTAATGGACAATATTGATAAGCGAAAGATTGTGATAGGGGCTGCTATCGTGGTGGGCCTGTTTGTCCTGATCTTTTTAGGAAAATGGCTGATTCGAAAGCGCGAGGCTACCAAAGAAGCTGCCCGGCTTGAGCAGGTGCGCAAGGAAAAACAGAAACAGGCCGAAGCCGAAGCCAGACAAACCCGGCTGCTGTTTCATCAGGTCTGCCAGTACGCCGACTCAGTCGGAATAGATACCAGCCGCTACGTTAACGCTTCGAAACGTGGGGCTCTGGAAACCGAAGAAACAATGCGGCAATTGCTGCTGGAAGCGCGCTACGGCAAAAAACCATCGCGTCTGGAATTTAGTGGTTTGCAAGAGGCTGTAGATTCGGCCTGGGCCGACAAAGTCAAAACGCTACGTTCCACTCAGCCGCTGATTAGCCTCACTACGTTCAGGCCTTATACTCAACTGGTTGGACACTATAACCGGCTTCGAAAGAAAGGACGTAACAACCCGACGGTGGCCGATTCGCTACGTCTGATTCGGCAGACGCTCAACTTTTACCGATACGTTAATCGCTTCGACCCCGACCGGTTTGTGATGGTGAACATTCCAGCCGGTGAATTGAATGTTTTTGACCGTAACGGAAAACGGTTGTTACCGATGCAGGTAATAACGGGAAAACCCGACCGGAAAACGCCCTGCATGACTACCTATATTCGGGCAATTGTGGCGTATCCATACTGGAACGTACCGCAGAATATTGCGCTGGAGGAAATTTTGCCCCACATAAAACGCGATTTGGCCTATTTGAACAACCAGAACTTTCAGGTTTTGAACGACAAAGGTGTCGAAGTTGATCCCGAAAAGGTTGACTGGGATGAAGTTTCAGAAACGAATTTTCCGTATCGGATTCGGCAGGCGTCGGGTTGCGAGAATTCGCTGGGTTTATTGAAGTTCGAATTGGTCAATCCGCTGGCTATTTACCTCCACGATACCAACAGCCGCGACCTGTTTACACTCACCAAAGATCGCTGGCGGAGTCATGGCTGCGTGCGCGTGCAGAAACCGGTTGAACTAGCCAACCTGGTGCTGGGCGCTGAAACCTTTGATGATGAGTTTATGAACAAATGCCTGATCGACCAGAAACCACGCAGCCTGCCTATTGCGAAACCTTTTCCGGTGTTTATTACCTACAACGTTGCTGACGTTGATGCGGCTGGCAAACTCAAGTTTTTTAAAGACGTGTACGGAGAAGCTAAATAAGCCGATTCTTTCAGGTAATTGGGATTTGGCGAATAAACAAACAGGCAGGAGCCGCCTTTTACGGCCTGAATAATCGCCTTCGAATCGGCGTAAGGAACAGCCGGGCAACCCTGGCTACGACCCAAACGGCCCGTTTTGCGAATGAAATCCTCACACACGTAATCAGCACCGTGCAGTACGATGTTGCGGTTATAGACGTTATCGTTGTAGCCTTTTTCCAGCCCTTTCAATTGCAGCGACAGACCATGACGGCCCATGTACGTATTAAGCGTCTGATAAAACCCTAAACTGCTCTGAAACGATGACTGCGTGTTGGAAAACTGAGTCGGAACCAGGTCGCCGGAGTTGCGTCCGTGTGATACGTATGTATTGAAAAGTAATTTTTTATTGAACAGATCGACCACATACAGACGTTTGTGGTTGGAGGGCTGGCTGAGGTCAACGATAGTCAGCATAGCCTTGCTGGTGTCCATTTTCTGCCAGCCACGCAGCGCATATTCGAATACGTCTCTCTGTAAACCAGACTGTTCCAGATTCAGTTGATCGTATACGGCGAGATGACCGACCGATATATTTTTTTTGAGAGAGGTGGCCGGGACGGCTTTTGCAACGGTACGGGTACTTTTGGATCCGGTGGTGGCAAAATAAACTACGGCAAGAGCCACCAGAAGCAAAAAAATATTCTTCATACAGACAAAAAGCTACGGTAAGGCTTTATGAGGATATGTGAAAGAAACAGAATTACAGGCGTTTTAATTCGATGAAGGTATCACTTTTTCCCGACATTTTCTAACATGAGTGCATACGAAAAATCCGTTCAGGCCGAATTAATTCGCTGGCAGCAGGCCATGCAAAAGCCTCCCTCTGGCTTTGGGCGACTCTCTTCGTCGCTGCAACGGCGCATCAACCGCATTATTCCTAAACGCGTACATGACGTCATTACGGCTACCATCAAACAGATGACCCGAGCCGTGCTGTTCGGAGCCAAATTTTTGACCCGACCACCTGCCGAATCCATGACGTTCATCGAGCGGGAAGCTGCCGTTGCCCGACGTATCGAATTTTACAAAAAGACCAGTGCGGCCGAGGGTGGTGTAACGGGGGCGGGTGGTTTCTGGCTCAGTCTGGCCGACTTTCCGATATTGCTTACCCTGAAAATGAAAATGCTTTTTGAGATTGCCAGCCTGTATGGTTACTCGGTTGAGGATTACCGCGAACGGGTGTATATTCTCTACGTATTTCAGCTGGCTTTTTCGAGTCAGGAGCGTCGGCAGACGGTGTACCAATATATTGCCAACTGGCCCGAACACAGCCGCCAGCTTCCCGATGATATCAACCAGTTTGACTGGCTCACGTTTCAGCAGGAATACCGCGATTACATTGATCTGGCAAAAATGGCTCAACTCATACCCGGCATCGGTGCCGCCGTTGGTATCGTTGTCAACTATCGGCTGGTCAATCAACTGGGTCGAACGGCCATGAACGCCTACCGAATGCGGCTCATCGCCGAGAAAAAAGCACTTCTGACGGAGTAAAGTTTAACTGCAAAGACCGCTAAGGTATTCGCAAAGAGCCACAGAGGGCTTCGCGTAACGTTGCGAATACCTTAGCGGTCTTTGCGGTTAACTAAATACGTAGCCAATAAATTTTCAAATTCATCCAGGTGCGCGTGAACATTCACCAGCATGTCTCTGGATTTCTGAGTTTTGGACTGCAACGCTACGTAGTTTGTGCCTTGAAGAGTCGCTACGTTGTTGTGAATACCGTAAGCAAGCAATTTTCGGAGCAAGAGAAAAATAGTAGTCCATTCAGGCGAATCATGCTGCAAGCCATCTGATTGCTTTTGGGTTTCCCCGGAAGCAATTTTTTTAAAGTAATTTCTCATCATTTCTATCTCTTGTTCAGGAAAGCGTATCGTCATTGCTACGTAGTTCAGCGTAAAAAGGAAAGTTATCAAAAAGCATCAATTAAATGGGACCTATGAATCCGCAGGAAATTGTAATAGGCGTAGTCGGTTTAGGATTGATGGGCTGTAGTATTGCTACGTGTCTGCTTATATCAGGACATCCAGTAGTGGCTCTGGCGCCCATTCCGGATGACTTGTTGCACGCCCGTCAACGTATCGACGAACACCTGGCTCAATCACTGGCAAACGGACTCATTGAACAACAGCCCGAATTTTATACGCAAAACCTCACCATTACAGAAGAGTATAACTCTTTACGTCCCTGCCAACTGGTGATTGAATGTACCATCGAAAATATCGGGATAAAAGATACGGTACTCAATAAAATAGAAGCTGTGGTATCGGTGGATGCGCTGATAACCAGCAATACGTCGGCGATTCCGATCAGTACGTTGCAAAAACTCATTCAGCGTCCCGCGCGTTTTTTCGGCCTGCACTGGACCGAACCGGCGCACACAACTCGTTTTCTCGAAATCATCTGTGGCGATCAGAGCGACGTAACACTTGGTGAGTACTTGTATGAATTGTCGGCACTGTGGGGCAAAGAACCGATTCTGGTACGTAAAGACATCGCCGGATTTATTACCAATCGGCTGATGTACGCCATGTATCGCGAGGCAATCAGTTTGGTCGAGGGGGGATATGCTACGGTTGAGGACGTTGACCGGTCGTGTCGCAACAACGCGGGGTATTATATGACGTTGGTCGGGGTGTTTCGCTGGATGGACCTGACGGGCGTTCCGGCTTATCATACGGTGATGAAAGACTTACTCCCGACGCTTAATAACAGCACGCAGGTACCCGAACTCATCGACCGGATTGTCAGAGAAGGTGGCAAAGGCATTGCGAATGCGAAGGGGTTTCATGAGTATACTCCCGAAGAGGCAAAACTTTGGGAAGAAACGTTCACGGAGTTTACCTACGAAATTCGAAAGCTGGCCCTGAAATATCCGGCAGATGTTGTCAAACGAAAGCTAAACGAAAAACAATTGAAAGACGTAGCACCAGAAAGCTAACCGAACTATTGATGCCTTATTAACGCGAGTTTTGACTATTTCTCTAAATTGATTGATTTTCAGATTCTTACAGGAAGTTTTTTGTCATCCTGACGCAGGAAGGATCTTAACGTCTCCTAACACTTACTAAGGAGATGTTAAGATCCTTCCTGCGTCAGGATGACAAAAATCAGTTAACCATAATTCACGTTAATTACGCTTCCCCTTCGTTTTCCGACGTAGCAGCCGGAGTCGCAACTGGTTTTCCTGCTGTTGATTTAGCCGATTTTTGCGGACGCGTGTTCCCGTACGAACCCATTGAAATTTTCCCTTTCCGAGATTTTTGGTCGCCTTTGCCCATAATTGATAATCTGGTTTACGATTGGATTGGTCCTACGTTGCCTCGAAATTACCCTAATTATCCACAATCATACGTACACAACGGCGTATTTCTTTCCGGGTAACGAACGTACAAATCCCCGGAATTCCAGATTGAGCAGGAGGGAAGCCAGTCGCCCCATCGGAATCTGACTTTGCCAGCTCAATTCATCGATGTGCAAATCCGCTACCGGACGTAGTAGGGCAATAATCTGGCTCTCCTCGTCGGTAATATCTGTTGGTAAAGCTGGCTGATTAATAGATTGTTTTATGGATTTTAAAGGATGCGTTTCCGGCTTATCCCAATTGAGCGCTTCAATAATGTCGCCCGGTTTGGTGTAAATCTGCGCTTTATTCTCCCGAATAAGTTTATTGCAACCCGCTGAGAACGTTTGTGTTAGTTTCCCAGGTACGGCAAATACATCTCGATGGTAATTATTAGCGTATTCAGCCGTAATGAGTGCTCCGCCTTTTGCGGCTGCTTCGACTACCACTACTACGTCGCTCAGACCGGCAATAATGCGATTACGAGCCGGGAATAGATGTGCATCAGGCTTGGTACCCGGCGGACTTTCGGTAAGCAGCCCCCCCAACGTGAGCATATCCTGTGCAGTTTTCTGATGGATGTTCGGGTAAATAATGTCTAAGCCACTAGCCATCACGCCGATCGTAGGCAAATTATTGGTCAGACTGGCACGATGGGCGGCAATATCGATTCCATAAGCCAACCCGCTACTAATCGTTACGTTGAAAGGAACTAAGGCTTCAATAATTTCACTCGTGATACGTCGCCCGTAATCGGTAGCCTGCCGCGTACCGACCAGGCCAAGCGTACGAATCGCATTCAGATCGCCGGAGCCGCGAAAATAGAGGATAGCCGGTGCATCATACAGCGTTTTCAGGCGGTTGGGATACGCTTTGTCGGTATAAAACAGGGACGTAGCACCTAATTTTTCCAGTTGTTTGATGATATGTTCGGCTTCGGATAACGTACTGGTTTTTAAAATGGCACGAGCCGTTACGTTGCCAATGCCCGGAATTTTAACTAGCCGGGACAACGGCGATCGAAAGACATCCGTGGCCGAACCACAATAACTAATCAGTTGACGAATAAGAATGCTTCCCACGCCTGGAATCAGGCTAAGAGCAATTTGATGCTGGGTTTCGGTTGACACAAAAAGCGTAATGAATGGTAAACTAGACAGCGGATTTGGTTGAGACGAAATTCCTTCAACTGGTCATCCGCTGATAGCTTATAAATTCTGCTTTTTAAGTTCGTTGACGGCAAAATCAGCGGCTCGGGCCGTGAGGGCCATAAACGTTAGCGAAGGATTCTGGCAGGCTACCGAGGCAAAAGAAGCCCCGTCCGTAACGAATACGTTTTTAGCTTCCCAAACCTGGTTATGCGCATTAAGCATCGATGTTTTTGGATCGCGACCCATGCGAGCACCGCCCGTTTCGTGAACGGCAAGACCCGGCACGGAGTGGTTATTGTACGTGCTGATGTTTTTCAGTCCGGCAGCCTCGAGCATTTCAGCGGCATCGTTCATCATATCCTTCTGCATGAGATGCTCGTTTTCGCGGAATTTTACGTCGAATATCAACGTCGGTAATCCCCATTTGTCGAGTCGCTCCTTGTTGAGTGTCACCTTATTATCTTCGTAGGGCAAGCATTCAGCGAAACCCATGATACCCATGTTCCAGGGGCCGGGTTGACCCGCTTTTTCCTTCAGGTCAGTACCGAATCCAGCTTCAGCAATAAGCCGCTGCCAGCCCGACCGCGACGCACCACCCTGATAACCAAAACCTCGCAGGTACTCCCGTTTGTCGGTACCAATATTACGATAACGGGGAATGTAAATGCCATTAGCCCGCCGACCGTAGTAATATTTATCGTCGAAGCCCATCCCATCGGCCTGTGCATTGGCTCCCGCCTGAAAATGGTGATCCATGATGTATTTGCCCAACGTACCGCTATCGTTCCCGAACCCATTGGGAAAACGATTCGAAACCGAGTTCATCAGAATAAAATTCGTGGCCATCGCCGACGCATTCAGGAAAATAATCCGGGCGTAGTACTCCGTCGTTTGGTGGGTTTTGGAATCAATCACTCGAACACCCTGGGCGCGTTTTGTTTTCTCATCATACAAAACCTCAGAAACAATACTATCCGGTCGAACAATTAGCCGATTGGTTTTCCTAGCAGCTGGCAACGTAGCAGATAACGTACTGAAATACCCACCATACGGACAACCCTGCGCGCACTTGTTCCGATACTGACATGGAGCCCGGCCAACATCCATATGCACCGGATTAGCTTTCGACAGATTGGCAGTCCGGCCAATGGTGAGCACGCGATTCATTTTGGTTTTCAGTCGATCGCGGACATGCTGCTCTACACAATTCAAATCCATGGGTGGCAAAAATTCACCATCAGGCAACTGCGCCAACCCCTCTTTGGCACCCGAAATGCCCGCAAACCGCTCGACGTAGCTGTACCAGGGAGCCAGGTCTTTATACCGGATCGGCCAGTCGGTACCGAAGCCATCGCGGGCGTTGGATTCAAAATCCATTTCGCTGAATCGGTAACTCTGCCGCCCCCACATGATCGACTTACCACCCAGTACGTCAGGGCGATACCAGGCAAATGGATGAATCTCTTTATAAGGTGCGTTCCGATCGTCGAATGAAAAATCACCGCCCTGTTCGTTGTACGGGCGAACCCGAAAATCGACGGGCTCTTTATCGGTCGGTAGAATGTTACGTCCCCGATGGGCAAATTCCCAGGGCGCTTTCAGGGCGGTAGTATAACCCGTTACGTGCTGAAGATCACGGCCCCGTTCGAGCATCAATACGCGGAGACCTTTTTGCGTAAGTTCTTTAGCGGCCCAGCCACCACTCACGCCCGAGCCAACTACAATGGCATCGAAAGTATTATTGGCCTGTGCTTTCAGATTTAGGTTCATAAGGGTAAGGAGTAGGATGTTCCTGTTATGTACCCTTAAAAGTCTTAAATGGCCGATTATACCTATCAGAAAAAGCCGTGGAAATGAGAACGTAGCACGGGCAAAAGAAGCAAAATCTGGCGTTACATTCCGAAGGGAATCTATTCAGATTCTTCACCAGAATCATCCTGGGGTTTGTCGAGATCGGCGCGCATCTGTTCCAGAAATGATTTGATTTTCTGGAGTTTACCAACGTAGCGAGCGGCTTCCTGACGACGGGCTTCGCGTTGTTTCAGAAATTCGCGGGCACCGGGAAGGGTGTATTTTTGCCGGTCGATTAAATCCAGAATTTCGGTTAGCTGGTCGATGTCGGCCTGGGTGTATACCCGATCTCCGGCGCGGTTTTTCTTCGGCTGAAGGGTCGGAAATTCTTTCTCGTAATACCGGAGTTTAGACGCGTTGATGCCGAACTTCTCCGCTACTTCTTTAATGCCGTAATACAACTTGCCTGGACCTTCCATAGTACAAACTTCCCTAGCTTCGGCCAAACCTGCAAGTTTTGGCGTAATTTTGCAAGACTAGTTGTTAGTCAATAGTCATGAGTCGTCAGAGAAAGCGTTTTATGACTATCGACTGATGACGATCGACTAATGACTAAACAGATGACTTCTTCCGAAATACGTCGGCATTTTCTTGATTTTTTCCGCTCCAAACAACACCTGATTGTGCCATCGGCTCCCCTCGTTGCCAAAAACGACCCGACGCTGATGTTCAACAACTCAGGCATGGCGCAGTTTAAAGATTTTTTCCTGGGCAACGGTACGCCCCCGGCCAAACGCGTAGCCGATACGCAGAAATGTCTGCGCGTGTCGGGTAAGCACAACGACCTCGAAGACGTAGGTTTCGATACGTATCACCACACGATGTTCGAAATGCTAGGCAACTGGTCGTTTGGTGATTACTTCAAAAAAGAAGCCCTTCACTGGTCGTGGGAACTGCTGACGGAGGTGTACAAGCTGCCCAAAGACCGGATTTACGTATCAGTATTCAAAGGCGACGAAAAAGACAACGTACCGTTCGATCAGGAGTCGTGGGATCTCTGGAAAGAAATCATTGGTGATGAATCGCGGATTATTCTCGGCAATAAAAAAGATAATTTCTGGGAAATGGGCGATACGGGGCCATGCGGTCCGTGTTCCGAGATTCATATTGATTTGCGTTCGGAAGACGACGTAGCGCAGAAACCTGGCAAAGAACTTGTCAATGCTGATCATCCACAGGTTGTCGAAATCTGGAACAACGTATTCATGCAGTTCAACCGGAAAGCCGATGGCTCGCTGGAAGAATTACCCGCCCGTCACGTCGATACAGGAATGGGTTTTGAGCGGTTGTGCATGGCCATTCAGGGCAAGCAATCGAACTATGATACCGACGTTTTTTCGGGAACGATACGTGTCATCGAAGAGCTTTCCGGTAAAAAATACACAGGCAGCATGGAGAAGCAGGACGTAGCAATGCGTGTGATTGCTGACCACATCCGCGCCGTATCGTTCGCCATTGCCGACGGGCTGGTGCCGAGCAATGCCAAAGCTGGCTACGTTATCCGCCGGATTCTGCGTCGTGCCATTCGTTATGGCTACTCGTATCTGAATCTGATGGAGCCGTTCATGACCAAACTCGTGCCTACGCTGGCTATGCAGTTCGCCGACGTATTCCCCGAACTGAACGCCCAGCGCGATTTTGTCGCTACGGTAATTCGGGAGGAAGAAATCGCTTTCCTGCGGACGCTGGGTACGGGCTTGGGCCGCTTGGACCAGATTATTGGTCAGTTGACAACGGATGGTAAAAAGGAGATTCCCGGCGAAACCGTTTTCGAACTTAACGATACGTTCGGCTTCCCGGCTGACTTGACCGCTTTGATCGCGCGCGAGAAAGGCTTGAGTATCGACGAAACCGGTTTTCAGAAAGCATTACAGGAACAAAAAGCCCGTTCGCGGAAAGATGCACAGGCATCGGCAGGTGACTGGATTGAACTGGCTGAATTAGACAATAAAGTTGAGTTCGTTGGCTACGACCAGCCTGATTCGTATGCCCAGATTGTGAAGTATCGGAAAATTCAGAATAAGCAGGGAACGCAGGTACAGGTTGTGCTTGACAAAACGCCGTTCTATGCTGAATCAGGCGGTCAGATTGGTGATACGGGCGTACTTGAACTGTTCAATGGCTCTGATCAAATCGGCACATTGACGGTGCTGGACACCCGAAAAGAGAATGATTTGAGCATACATATCGTTGAGGATCTTACAGGAATTGACGACCTGCTAACGCAAGCCGATAAAGTATACGCCGTCATCAATACGTCGCGCCGTGGCCTTACCAGTAGCAACCACTCCGCTACGCACCTGTTACACTCGGCGTTACGTGACGTATTGGGGACACACGTAGCACAGAAGGGCTCGTACGTCGGCCCCGACGCGCTACGTTTCGACTTCTCGCACTTCAGCAAAGTGACCGACGAACAACTGGCCGAAGTGGAACGTATCGTCAACGAGAAAATTCGCGAAGACATTAAACTTGATGAGAAACGTAACGTACCAATTGAAGAAGCCAAAGCCTTAGGCGCAACGGCACTTTTCGGTGAGAAGTACGGCGATTTTGTTCGCGTCATTACGTTCGATCCGAATTACTCCGTTGAGCTTTGTGGGGGTACGCACGTACCGGCGACGGGCCACATCGGTCTGTTCAAGTTTACGGGCGAAGGTTCCGTATCGACGGGTGTTCGTCGGGTTGAGGCCAAAACGTCGGCGGGTGCAGAAGCACTGGTGAATGAGCAAATGGCCGTTCTTAACGAAGTGAGAGAATTGCTCAAAGCGCCGAAGGACCGGTCCGCCGTCGCGGTAGTGAAAGCTGTACAAGCTTTGCTGGAGGAACGTAGCGCGTTGCAGAAACAGGTCGAAGCGCTTCAGAACGAGAAGGTTCAGCAATTGAAAAACCAATTGCTGGCTAAAGTTGAAACCGTAAATGGGCATTCTCGTCTGGTTGAAAAAGTAGACGTACCGACAGCTGATGCGCTCAAGCAACTGGCATACGACCTGAAAGCCAAAGTCGATAATCTCGCCGTAGTGCTGGGTGCCGACATAAACGGCAAACCCCAACTGGCGGTCATGCTGCCTGATTCACTTATTCAAGGCAAAAACCTGAACGCTGGACAGGTGGTGAAAGAACTCGCCAAAAACATCAAAGGCGGTGGGGGAGGGCAGCCCTTCTTCGCCACGGCGGGCGGATCTGACTCATCGGGGCTGGATGCGGCTCTGGCGCAGGGGAAAGAATTATTGGGGTAATGGCTGATTAGATTTGATTTTTTGTCATGCTGAGGCACGAAGCATCTTTACGTATCCACGCGAACTAGTCAGGAAACACTAAGATGCTTCGTACCTCAGCATGACAAAAATGCTCATTTGTGGGCTTGCCTCTGAAATTTAATTGGAAAACATAGCCTTTCCTGAAACTCTATCCCACAGCAAACGTATCATGCGACCTATTCTTGTTTGCCTGTTTCTTTCATTCCTGATTCATGCTGCCTACGCCCAGAAGCAGCCGGTCGACGTATTGATAAAATCGGGTAATATGATTGACGTGCGATCAGGTAAAATTCTGACAAACAAACTGATTGCTACGCGTGCTAAAACCATTGTCGGTGTATTCGATGCGTCGCAGGAGAAGAATTTTCAGGCGAAAAGGGTTGTCGATGCTTCGGGAAAATACATCATCCCTGGCCTTTGGGACATGCACGTTCATTTCGGCGGAGGGGATACGTTAATTGAGGAAAATAAAAACCTGTTGCCGCTTTATATCGCCCACGGTATTACGGCTATTCGGGATGCCGCTGCCGATCTGAGTCCATCCGTTTTGACATGGCGTGACCAGATTGCGAAGGGTGAACTGATTGGGCCAACGCTCTTTACATCAGGCCCGAAACTGGAAGGCTATAAATCAACCTGGATAGGCGATATTGAAGTCAGCACGAATGCCGAAGTCGACAAAATGCTTGACTCTTTGCAGGGGCTGAAAGTTGATTTTGTGAAGATTACCGATAATGCTATCAAGCCAGACATTTATCTGTACATTTTGCAGGAAGCCAAAAAACGAGGTATGAAAACCTCTGGCCACGTGCCCTTTGCCCTTACGATGGATGAAGTTTCGTCGGCTGGGTTAGGCTCGGTTGAACACATGAGTTACGTGCTCAAAGCTGGCTCAACACGGGATAAAGAAGTGGCCGACAAAGTGCGGACGGGGCAATTAACCACCCGAGTCGCTTTGCCAATGATTGCGCAGAGTTTTGATGAAGCTACGGCGCTGGCGGTGTATCGGCGGATGGCGAAAAACGGTACGTTCGTGGTGCCTACGTTGACGATCAGTCGTACCATTGCGTTTCTGGATCAGGATAATCACCAGAACGATACATACCTACAATATATCGGTCAGGGCTTGAAAAATACATATGCATGGCGAGTGAGCCGGGTAGCGAAGGATAGCTCCGACGCCATTGCTGAACGGCACGCGCTGTATGAAAAAACAAGTTCTCTGCTTCCCCTTTTGCATAAAGCTGGTGTAACTATTATGGCCGGAACCGATGCCGGATTTCTGAATTCCTACGTGTACCCAGGTTTGGGCTTACATAATGAACTTGGCTACTTCGTAAAAGCGGGGTTGACCCCATTGCAGGCACTACAGGCTGCCATTATTCCGGGGCCAGCATTTCTGCGGAAATCAACTCAATACGGTGAAATTGCCGCCGGTAAAAGCGCCGATATCGTTCTGCTCGACCGAAATCCAGTAGAAAATATTGACGCTACGCAAGCCATAAACACGGTTATTTTGCGGGGAACTGTCTATGACCGTAAGGCGTTGGACGCCATGCTGGCCGATGTCAAAAAGAAGGTCAGTACGCCATGAATGCAGAATCTGTGCAACCCATTGGTGTTTTCGATTCAGGTTACGGTGGCCTGACGGTGCTACGTGAAATCGTTCAGAAACTTCCCCAATACGATTACGTTTATTTGGGCGATAATGCCCGAACGCCCTACGGTACGCGCTCGTTCGATACGGTTTATCACTACACCCTCGAATGCGTCCAGCACTTGTTCGACCGTGGTTGTCGGCTGGTGATTTTGGCTTGTAATACGGCTTCAGCCAAAGCGCTACGTAATATTCAGCAACTTGACTTACCAAAAATTGCTCCTGACAGACGCGTATTAGGCGTTATCCGCCCTACTGCAGAAGTCATTGGGAGCTATTCTAAAACCGGGCAAGTGGGCGTTTTAGCGACGAAAGGAACCGTTACGTCGGAATCGTATCTGATTGAGATAGAGAAGTTTTTCCCGGATGTAAAAGTCTATCAGGAAGCCTGCCCGATGTGGGTGCCACTGGTCGAAAATGGCGAGTATGATCATCCCGGAGCTGATTATTTCGTGAAGCAACACATCGACCACCTGATGTCGCAATCTTCCAGCATTGATACGTTGCTGCTGGCTTGTACACATTACCCGTTGCTGATCGAAAAAATCAGGCAGATGTCTCCTGCCAATACAACCATTCTGAGTCAGGGACGTATCGTGGCCGACAGTCTGGCCGACTACTTGTTACGTCATCCTGAGTTGGAAACCCAGTGCAGCAAACATGGTCAGCGCACGTTCCTTACCACCGATTCAACGGAAACTTTTGATAGACAGGCGACAGTTTTTTACGTTGAACCCGTTCATTCTCAGCATCTGGCATTGTAATTTTTAACCGCAAAGAGCGCTGAAGTTTTCGCAAAGAGCCGCAGAGAGCTCCGCGAAACTTTGCGAAAACTTCAATGCTCTTTGCGGCTAAAAAATAAAATTTAAGCACCCATAGGGGTAAATCAATTCTGAACTGTCATGCAGTTGAGCAAGCGGATGTTCGGCGAAAATGATAGCTTTGCACACTCCTTCCATCTATACTACTCAACTCGTGCCCCCAATCGAGCAGGATGTCATTGCCGCTATCCGGGCAGGTAGCGAACGCGATTTTGAAGCTGTATTCCGACAACATTATGCGTCGTTGTGTCGCTATGCCCGTCAGTTGCTGCCTGATGCCGACGATGCTGAAGAAGAAGTACAGGCGATGTTTCTGGCCCTTTGGGAGAAACGTAACGGGTTGATTATTACGGTATCGCTAAAATCATATTTATTCAGAGCCGTGCATAATCGCTGCCTGAATCGACTTAAACACGCAGCCGTTCGCAACGAACACCGCGAATACGTCGAATATAGAGGTGAAGTCATGGCGGATTCGCCGGCTCAGGCACTGATAGGAGATGAATTGGCGAATCAGTTGCAGCGAGCCATTCAGAAATTGCCCGAACAATGTCGGCTGGCGTTTACACTTAGCCGATTTGAGGAATTAACGTACAACGAAATAGCGGAACGCTTAGGAATTTCAATTAAAACAGTTGAAAATCAGATTGGAAAAGCATTACGTATCTTACGTACCGAATTAAGTGACTATCTTCCGGTTATACTTATAATGAATAATGTAGAATGGATAATGGACAATGTGAACCGGTTGCTCCCCCTATTCTTTATTCTTCATTTTTCATTTTTCATTAATTAAATGGCTGACCAACAACCCATTGACGATGCCTTGCTGGGCAAGTTTCTGGCGGGCGAAACCGACCCAGTCGAATCGGCGCGGGTACGGGAGTGGCTCATCAGCCAAAAGGCTGGTTTACAGGAACCAACGCATGATGATTTCGCCAAATTCGAACGTATCTGGGAGGCTTCACGTGTCAGCGCGAAGCCGGTCGATACGGATGCCGCCTGGAACAAAGTGCGCCAGAAAATGAGGGGGAATGATACGTCAGCCGAACCGGATACTATTATCAAGCCGCTTTCAGTTACGCGGAATGAAAAGTCTATAAACTGGCGGGAAACGTTGGTTCGGATTGCTGCTGTACTCGTATTGATCATGAGTCTGGGCTGGATGGTCTACCGACTTCAGCACATGAGCCAGCGATACGCAGCCGAACAAATAAGTGTTCTGGTTGCCGCCGATAAACAGGTACGTAAAACCTTACCCGATGGAACTCAAATTGTACTAAATCGCCAATCTACGCTACGTTACCCAACTGCCTTCACAGGCGATACACGCGACGTAACACTCACTGGCGAAGCCTTTTTCGACGTAACGCCCAATGCTGAACACCCGTTTCGGATTCAGGCGCAATCGACTGTGGTGCAGGTACTTGGTACGTCGTTCAATGTGCGTGCTTACGACGCCAACGTGAACGTAGCGGTTGAGACCGGCAAAGTACGTTTTGCGGGCCCACGAAAATCGGTGCTGCTTACCCCCAATCAGCAGGCTACGTTTGACGCAAAAGCGGATACGTTACGTCGGACGTTAGCCGTAACGCCCAATACGTTTGCCTATAAAACGGGCCAGTTAGTTTTTGATAATGAGCCGTTGCGGAACGTAGTACAGACCATAAATCAGTTTTACAACGCCGACGTTCGTCTGGCAAATGCTACCCTCGGCAACTGCCTCCTGAAAACCCGTTTCGACAATATGGCGCTGGAAGACGTATTGAACGTAACGGCCGAAACGCTCACGTTACGTGTTCGTTATCAGGGTAAACAGATTATTTTAGACGGCGATGGGTGCCAGTAAATAGGGGGAACGTAGCAGATGGATGTCTTCTATAAAAACCATCTGGAAATGACATTCATGCGTTATTTAATCAATTTATTCTTCTTACTGCTGAGCACCAGCCTCATGGCTCAGTCAGTCCCGCCACTCGACCGTATTATTTCGGTGGATATCCGAAACGAGAAAATGGAAAGTGCGCTGCGGCAGATTAGCCAGGCGGGTCGTTTTGAATTTTCCTATAATCCGGTACGTATCGATGGTGCTACGTTGGTAACCCTTCGACTGGTGAACACGCCGGTTCGGGAAGTACTCAATCGATTATTTCAACGCCAGGTAACGGTCAAATCGCGGGGTAACCACATCATTCTGGTTCGAGTTGACGTAACCGACGAGACACCCAAAAATTTTCTGGTAGACGGCTACGTTCTTGACGAACAAACGGGCCAACGTATCGCTCAGGCCAGTATTTTCGAGAAAACGACGCTGGCGTCAACCGTTAGCAACCCGTTTGGCTACTATCAACTTCGGCTGCCGACCAGCCGACCTTCGCTACGTCTGGACGTTCGTAAACAGGATTATCTGGGCGAAACCGTCATTATTCGTTCCCGCACCCCGCATTCGGTGAGCATTCGTATGCGACCTCAGCCAATTCCGCTGTCGGTAGTGGAGCCGCTGCCTGTTCGGGTTACAGAAGATACCACCCGAACGGCTGAAGCATCGTTAGCCATGGTGCCCGTTGAAACACCGTTGCCAGCGGTCGATACAACGGAGAAACAAACGGAATCGGTTGTTGATCGGGGGATGGCGGGGGTTACAAAACTGTTTGTGTCGGCGCAGCAGGCCATTCACGACATCAACCTCAACCGAGATACCCTCTACCGTGACTGGCAAGTGTCGTTCCTGCCAACCATCGGGACTAATTTGCGACTGAGCGGACGTATCAGCAATCGGTTTTCGGTGAATATGCTGGTTGGTTACTCCTTCGGTACCCGCGCCTTTGAACTAGGCGGGTTGATGAACATCGTTCGTACCAATGTTGAGGGGTTTCAGGCGGCTGGATTAGCGAACGTAATAGGTGGAAAAGTGACTGGCGTTCAGCTTGGTGGCTTATTCAATCATACCAACCAGTCGGTACGTGGTGTGCAGGCGGCTGGCTTGATCAATACCGTAATCGATTCGGTGAAGGGATTGCAGATGGCGGGCCTGATCAATTTCGCCCGGGGGGATGTACAGGGCGCGCAAGTAGCTGGATTGCTGAATATTGCTACGAAATCAGTACGTGGTGTGCAGGTTGTGGGATTAATCAATTATGCGCATCAGGACGTAGTCGGCTGGCAGATTGCCGGAATTCTGAACCGCGCCCGAACTGTAACGAAAGGCAGTCAGATTGGCTTGATCAACGTAGCAGATTCGCTGGGGGGCGTGCCAATTGGCCTGATTAGTTACGTCCGGAAAGGCGGCTTTTTCCGTATTGAAGCCGGCACCGACGAATTGAATCTCCTCAACGTATCACTACGTACCGGCGTTCGTCGACTCTACAATATTCTGACGGCGGGCTATAGCTTCGAGCGGGAAGGGAGTCCCCGCATGACGGCGGGTTATGGGCTCGGTACCGCTTTTGGTCTGTCGCCCAGAACGTTGCTGAGTCTGGAAGGAACGTATCACCACCATTTTTACTTCGATCGACCATCTGAAGAATGGAATAGTCAACTGCGTTTCAGTACGTTGTTTGAAACCAAACTTACTTCACACGTAGCACTGGCATTCGGGCCATCGGTCAACTGGTATTTCACCAAAGATGATTATGCGCGGCCATTTCTGAAGCCGTCTATTCCAATCCTTTCTGAACGTAACGATGTATTTGGGAACCGTTATTGGGGCTGGCTTGGCTTCCATGTCGGATTACGTTACGGTAAATAACGTATAATGTCTTAATGAGGGGTTTAACTAACGTATTGCTGAGCCTGTCGAAGCCCCAGGTGTCAGCAATACGTTGGTTAAACTATTTGTTACGATAAATAAGAAAAATCTTTCTGTTGGGCGTAGGGGGGAACTGATTTGTAGGTGTCATTGGTGTAAATAACGTAGTGAACGCTACGCTCAAACCATAAACAACACATACAACCATGATACACACACGTATTTTCTGCTTCATTCTTATTGCTTTCCTATTTACCCTTGCGGGATGTTCGCTCAAACGCGAAGATGTTGGTCCCTATCAACCCGACGACCAAACCTATTCATTATCCAACTTCGACCGCCTTGATATGGGTAGTGCTTTTGGGATTACTGTGAAACAGGGCGCTACGTTCAACGTTACTGCCGATGGTGACCGACGCAATCTGGATGATCTGGACGTCTACGTTCGGGGTGGAACGCTTCACGCGCAATATCGCAATTCCCGAAACCGGAAATACCAGACCAATTTTACGATTACAATGCCCACGCTACGTGGTGTCGAATTTTCGGGTGCTACCCGCTCGACCGTAACTGGATTTTCGGGTCTGGATAATCTGGACGTTACGTTGTCGGGCGCTTCGGAAGGGCAATTCACTGTACAGGCAACACAAATGACTGTCGATCTATCAGGCGCTTCAACACTACGTATTACGGGAAGTGGCAAAGGAATATCGGCTGAGTTATCGGGTGCGTCGTCGTTACAGGGGTTCGGTTACCCGGCCAGTAGCGGGAACATTAATGCCAGTGGAGCGAGTAAAGCTAATGTTAACGTAACGGATAATCTGGTAGTTGACGCCAGTGGTGCCAGTAAGGTCCGGTATATGGGCGCTCCAAAGGTAAATCAGCGGACAAGCGGAGCCAGCAGTGTTGAAAGAGAATAATAAGGAACACTGAGTCACTCGTTATGACTATGTGCTATTTACACAGGGTCATAACGAGTTTTTTCAATCCTACTTTTTCCGGGATAATGACTCAGAAATTCCAGTCTTAAGAGCGTAAATGGACATGTTTCAATCCTGCTTTGCGAGGAGATGCTATAAAGACGTTCATTAGTCTTTGTTGTTGCATAACAGATCAGGACTGGTCAGAAGAATGCCATTCTTTCCGTAAAATCTGGTGATCAGGGAGGCCAAATAATTTCCTATCTAGTTTCAATCCTGCTTTTTGGGTGGATTTTTCATTTAGAAACTAGTTTTTAAATGTGCGTTTTTGTCATTCTGACGCAGGAAGAATCTTAAACGTTCCTCACTCTCAGATAAGGATACTTTAAGATTCTTCGTGCCTCAGAATGACAAAAACGCAACAGCCGCGATTATCCCTCAACCCGTTGGATAGAGCCAAATCCGCGGGATACTGCCTTGCCTAAACCTACACCATTGGGAAGCACAATGTTGGCGAGAAATCCTCCTGTGAACGCGACCATAGGCTGATTTTTAAAACGTGTTGTGCGCTCATCAATCGACAGTTGCACCTGTATTTGTTCGTGAGGGGCTACCCAAAGGCCGAATTCTCGAAATGTAGCGAGAATCTGACTCGTTATGACCCGTTTTAGCTGCGCCAACTGCTCCGCCTTCGTATAGCGACGGTAGTCCTGATAATTCGTTTGATTAAGGGCCATCCACAACGTCTGAAAACGGTAGCTTACGAGTTCATCTACCATCCCGATCACGGCTTGCTCGTGCCGAATGTGTTTATTCAATACCGGGAAATGTGTTTCATCAATCGTCAACTCCCGTATTTGCAGAAATAATTTGGCGAGTAATTCAGCTCCTTCGGCCATGCCGACCAGGGTTGGTATGTGTTCCAGCACTTTGTACTGTACTAATGGATAGGCGTACCGAAATCGGTGGGGGCTGTCGGCGGCTGTAGCCTGAGCAATGAGATGATTGTGCAGCAAGGGCGAATGTTCACGGAATAACGTACCGAAATAGCCACGTAGCTTGTGCGCATCGCGGGTGGGCAGGGCTATTTCCGGAAACGTAATGGTGGTAATCGGAATTCGGGTCTGCGAAGCCATGATACGTAGTAAGACTGTTGGTCAAAAGAGAATAATGTTCGCGCCAAGAATTGGATAATACTCCGTAACGAGCGCCTGAATCGGTTTGCCATTACGTTCCAGTAGTATGTCGTCGCGCTCGGTAACGTCACGGTCTGTATTCATCTCGATGGCGAATAGACTTTGTTCAATCAACTCCATCTGACCTGCAAACAGGGCCTTATCATCTAAGGCAACCAAATAGCTGCGTGGAATAACCGAATGTACAGAAATAGGACCATCAGACCGGACACTTTCAACAGTTACTTCACCCACCCACGCGAAATTTGATACCAAGCTGGCTAACCCAAGCGACGGACTAAAGACCGGCTGATGTTGCTGTAAAGCCCGACGTAGCGCGTCCTGAATGAAGCGGTGCTGGTGCGAAACATAGATTCGATACTTCGGCTGATAAACATATTCCATCATCGTCGGCTTGGGGTTATTGGCCGTCCGGTTCAGGCCGGGCCGCAAATTGGTGCCCAACCGTTTCATCACGATGGGTTTGAGCACCGACAAGCCAATTAAGCACTGTTTGTCGGCAAAGGCCGTCAAATAGGAGTTGTCGATTTTCGATAGACCCAGAACAGCCCCGATATAACCGTAGAGCGACGTTTTGGGCGGTATGGCATACGAAACCGCTGAGGTTGTTACATAGATTTTTTTGAAATGAGCATAATCACCCCAGATGTCGAAGATCAGGACGTGGCGGCTCATTGCATGAAGGTCGGAATGGGTTCCGACAACCGGATGCGGTCGTCCTGTTCAACGGTAACTCGTTGAATGCGATCAGCATATTTACGTAACGCATTGACCAATAATGACGTATCAACCGTGAAATCGCTAATGTCCTGATAGGCGTCTTCCCGTTTACCGGCTTCTGGCTGGAGACTGATACGTTCAATAAGGTCACCAATAAAGAAATTATTACGGTAATCGATTTTGACCAGCAGCCGTGGCATATGCCCTTTTTTGGAGCGGGTGAGCAGATTTTTGGTGCCCTGCCAGATTGCGTCGGTCATGTTAAAGATATCGTCGTCGGTGGTGCCGACGTACTTAGCTGCCTGTTCGTTGATAACGCCATGAAACGCAATCAAGCCATACGTAATGGTGTATTCTTCGCGGAACGTTTTCTGAATCGACGACTCTTTGGTGGTAAACGCGCCCGTTCCCTTGGTGAAATTTTCCTGCACCCGGTTGAGTGACCGACCCATCCCAAACTGAACCGGTCCCGTAAAATGGAATAATTTGCTCACATCAACGGGATCTTCCATATCGGTCGGTTCGCGCTCTGTTTCGTCGCTGTCCATTTCCGGTTCGGGGGCTTTCCTTTTTGTTTCTTTTGAGGCCGCTTTCGGGGCCGATACACCCCCGAATAATCGGACGTCGATAAATTTCTGCAAATACTCTTCCCGATTGGCATAAGCTTTCGCCCGCTCGGTGCCCGTTACGGGTTTGCCACCCACTTCCCGAACGAAAATGTCGCCTTTGCTACCGGGTTCGCCGTTATAACCGTTTTCGAGTAAGTAATTCCGAATGGTACGTTTCAGTCGCACATCGGTAACCAGACATCGGCCCGATTCTTCGTCAATGCGCGGGCGATTGGCATCTAACGGGTCGCCATTGGGATTACAGTATTTGGCATCGTACAAAAACAAAATCTCACTACGTTGCTGAATGATAGCCATTGTTATGCTGCAGGATAGTGAGGCACCTGATTATTGTTCCGTGACCGGCTGACGCGGGTTTGCTGACCAGCGAAAACCTTCTGCATGGTCATACCCACGGCAAACGCATACGAAATATCAGTTCTGGAGAGCGAATCGTCGGCCAGGAGCAGGGCGGGGCCGATGTAGGCGTCGAGCTGGGCAATATGTGCCAGCTCCGACGCGAAAATATGTCGTCTGTCATACACGGCGGTATTGGCATATTCGCCCATTTTGGCCGTCAGTTTCAGGTGGATTTTACGCAGTTGGATTACGTCGAGGTTGAGACCGTTGAGATGCTGACGGAACGGCTCCGAGCGGTAAAAACTTTTCTGCCGGGCCAGCAGCATAGCTACTTCGCAGCCGAGATAAAAAGCCGCCCGACGTAACGGATGTGTCAGTAAATCAGGATGTTGTTGGTCAAAGGATTCGGGTAAAAGCCCAACGGGCTCCAGGTGAGTGGGTTCCATGCCGGAAAAAGAAAAGAGTTTTAGTTGGTGAAAAAACCGAAGAAGCACAAACGTATGACGCACGTGGCGACTGAATGAATCAGGCAGCTCGCCATCTAGTTGAAACGCGGACCGGATGCTTGCCATAAATGCCCGAAGCAGTTGTTCACGGTCGAGTGACTGTTGGTAAAAAACGGCTTCGACGATGCGGAAGAAATACGGTCGGAAGGCCCATTTGCTACGTCCTTTACCGGAAACCTGATCGGCGAAATAATCTTTGATAAAAGCCAACGTAACGCCAAACCGTTCGTAATGACCATCTTCCGTCGATACGTTGCCCATTAAGGCCCGATAGCAGGTCTCGACCGATGTTTTAACAGTAAGGATTTGCTTGATTCGTGTGGGCAAAATGTCTGCGATATGAAGCCTGATGGCAAACTGCGCCTGATTTTCTTCGTAAAAAAATACCGAATAACTAACCGGACTTTGGTTCAATACGTCGGTGTTACCGATAGCGCTGAGAATGGATTCATGGTTGATGAACGTAGCAGTTGAGCGATCTGGTGAGCTGACAGTCAGTTTATATTGCAAAAAGAACTCGGCCCAGAAGGCACTGGCCTGTGCATCCGAAACGGGTTGAAGAAAACGGGGCATCACGAAGTAGTTCAGGCCGAAGAATGAGCGCGTCAGCCGGTCAAACACCAGCCGTTTGGCTCCTTCGAGCGTTTTTGCTACGTCGGGCGCAACCGGAAACATTTTGTAGGATTCTGTTCCGTTGAAACCGTTACGTGAGAAAGAAGCCCGTTCGACGGTGAACCCCAACGTATTAACTCGCCCCCATACTTCGGGCGCTGGCTCGTAGCTTACGGCGCATACTTTATCCGTAGCCGACGATTTTCGCCAATACGTAGCGTAGGGCGTTTTATCGACCACAAAAAGCTCCCGAAAATGCGCGTACTCGCCAAAAAAGTGCCCGTCGATTTTAATGGTGAACAGATAACGTAGCGCCGGATCGAAGGAAAAACGTTGAAGCTGTCGCTCGATCTGGTCAATCTGTTCGTCGTTGATAAAATCGTGATTGTATTTTTTTACGGACTGCCGAATCTTTTTCACCATCGTCCGAATGCTTTCCCGTTGCCCGTCGATGGTTGGTTGAAGGTGTAGATAGAAGGTAGGAACCAGGTTGGTAGCATTGGCTTTCGCTTCCCGAAACAGGTATTTATCCACAAGAGCCGGGTTGAATGCTTCAACGGTCAGGCCTGGTAGCAAATGCCCATTCAGGATTTCGGCCGAAACGACACGGGCTTCAGTACGCAGATTTGGAAACGGATTGGACCAGGGATGGAAATACGCTTTGTAGTCATCCAACTGGGCAAGCAGTTTGCCGGCCGTATACAAAGACTTAATCATATTGATCCATTTAGCGGCTGTCTTTCCCGAATAGGGTAGCAGTATACAGGGTGGATTCAATAAATCGGATAATACCGATAAACATTACCTCATTTGTTCTTTAAAGTGCGCTCAACATTATCTGAATCGTATCTCTGCCCGTTTAACGCGCTAAAATCGAAGCTAACAGCCAACCCAACAACGAGGTTCGACACCTAACAAAAACGATAATCTTTATAGGGATTAACCAATTTCAGCATTAGGATTCGGTCATTTGACGATAACGTTTGATGTCACGCGAAATCGCAGATGGACACATCAGGCCAATAGACGTCTGATTATCCCTACCCAGATCCGCCAGCCATCAGGCGAAGGACAATCAATTTTTCAACTTCATCATGTCGTCAACTTCTACTCAAGCATGAGAAACTTATGTATTTGCAGTTGCCTGCTCATAGGGCTGTTTTGCGGCCGGGCAATTGCACAGGACGTGTCCGTGAGCGGGCGCGTCACGTCATCCGAAGACGGTTTAGCGTTGCCAGGCGTGAGCGTCCAGGTAAAAGGAACAAACCGGGGAACCACAACCAATTCTGATGGTAATTATCAACTCGGTGTACAACAGGGAGCGCAATTGATCTTCAGCTACATTGGCTACAACAGTCAGGAAGTAACCATTGGAAATCGGACCACTATCAACGTTGCACTGGTCAGTGGGGCGCAAAATCTAAACGAGATTGTGGTAACGGCTCAGGGTATCGAGCGTGACAAACGATCGCTGGGGTACGCTACGCAGGAGGTGAGTGGTAACCTTCTGTCGCAACGTTCCGAACCCAACCTGCTGAACGCGCTACAGGGCAAACTGGCTGGGGTAAACATCATCAGTTCCAGCGGGGCACCGGGCGCTTCGACTAACATTAACATTCGGGGAACTACTTCATTTACAGGTAGTAATCAGCCGTTGATTGTGGTTGATGGAATCATTTTCAGCAACGACGTTAACCTAACCCAGAACACGCTTTTTGGTACCCAGCCCTCCAACCGTCTGGCCGATCTGAATCCCGAAAGCATTGAATCGGTGAACGTATTGAAAGGGCCTGCTGCGGCTGTTTTGTATGGGTCGCGGGCATCGGCGGGAGCCATTGTGATTACTACCAAGTCGGGACGTAATCAGAATAACAAAACCGAAATAACGGTCAATTCGTCGTATAACATTCAGAATGTTTATGGCAGCGTGCCCCGATTCCAGAATGAGTACGGGCAGGGAGCCAACAACATTTACACGGCCAATTCGCCCAACTCCTGGGGACCTTCTTTTATATCCGGTCTTACGTCGGTAACCAATACTCAGGGGTTGGTTGTGCCCTATCAGGCGTATCCCAACAACGTTCAGGACTTCTATCGGCAGGGTAGCATTCTTCAGAATTCGGTGAACATTGCTTCCGGCGATGCCAACCGCAACTACATTCTGGCTATCGGCAATACGTTACAGAACGGAGTTATTCAGAATTCGAAATTTAACCGCACCAACATTCAACTCGGTGGCGAATCACGCTTGCAGAATGGCGTACGGATTAGTGGAACTGCTACGTACGTACAAACCGTGTCGTCGGCCATTCCGGGCGGAAATGGAGCCAGTGCTTTTGGGCAGATTACGCGCATACCACGTAGTTACGACCTGACGAATGAGCCATATCAGGATGCGAACGGACGTAGCATTTTCTATTCGACAACTGCCAATAATCCGCAATGGAGCGTCAACAATGAGCGGCTCGACAGTCAGGTGGACCGATTCTTCGGCAATTTTCAGATCGGTTACGATATCACCAAGTGGCTCAACGTATCATATCGGGTCACTGGTGATACGTATACCGACCGCCGGAAACTGATTCTGCCTATTGGGGCTGGACGTGCACCTGCGGGCGAGGTTCAGCAGAACAACTTCTTCAGAAGCGAGCTAAACGGCGACCTCATCATTTCGGCCCGTAAGGATAATTTATTTATGGAAGGGCTGAATGCCAACCTGTTGCTGGGTAATAATGTTAACCAGCGCAAGTCTCAGGAGGTACTGGTCGATGCTTCTTCACTGACCATTCCAGGTTTTTACAATGTAGGTAATGCCACTGTCTTTACGGCTAATACGGGAACCGGTGAATTCAGCACCGTTCGGCGGCTGGTGGGTTATTACGGACAATTGTCGCTGAACTATAACAATTACGTGTTTCTGGAATTATCGGGCCGGGCCGATCAGTCGTCAACGCTGCCCAGCACAAGCAATACATACTTCTATCCGGCGGCATCGGTAAGTTTCGTGCCTTCCGATGCCTTCAAGATCAATTCGAACGTACTGTCTTATGCCAAAGTGCGGGCCAGTATTGCACGGGTAGGCCGCGATGCCGACCCCTATCTGCTGAACTCGGTATTTGTTGGCTCTACGTTCGGAAATAACTCAGCCAGTATTACGTTTCCGCTACAGGTCGCTGGTGGTAGTACACCTGGTTTTTCGGTCAGCAGCCGCATTGGCAATAATAACCTGACGCCGGAATTTGTTACGTCATACGAGGTCGGTGTCAATTTAGGTTTCTTCAAGAATCGCCTGAGTATTGATGCCTCTTATTTCGACTCCCGGAGTATTAACCAGATTTTCAATGTAGCAATCTCCAATTCAACGGGTTACGATACGCGTACGACCAACGTAGGAGACTTGCGTAACCGGGGAGTAGAACTTCTTCTGACGGCTACACCCGTGCGCGCAGGCGGTTTCAAATGGGATGCTACGTTGAACTATACGCTCATTCGGAACAAAGTTGTATCGATTGCTACCAACATCATTTCCTCGAATATTACCAGTTCGGCCACGAACCTGGTGGGTTCCGGTGCGAATGCGTTTACGGGAATCAACCCGTCTATTGTCGAAGGGTTGCCTTATGGAGTGATTGTAGGATCGGCTAATCCTCGGGTGCAGAATACAAACCCCGGTGGGCTTTATTACGACCCGACCGGACAATACGTTGGCCAATTCGTCATTAATGGTACGTCGGGACAGTTTGCACCAGCACTGGCTAACTCGGTGATTGCCAACCCGCAACCGCGCTACATCGCGGGTCTGACCAATACGTTCTCCTACAAGGGACTTGCCTTATCGGTGCTGGTCGATACGCGCCAGGGGGGACAATTGTACTCTTTCAGCCTGACCGATGCACGGGCTAATGGTACCCTCTACGTAACGGGCGTTGAGCGCGATCAACCGCGAGCCCTGCCCGGCGTGATTCAGAATGCCGACGGTACGTTCCGGCCAAACAATATTCAGCTCAGCTCGCAGGTGTACTGGAACTTAGCGTTGGGGGGGCTGGCCGCTGAATCGGCTGTGTTCGATGCTACGGTGTACCGACTGCGGGAAGTAGCCCTGAACTACACGCTGCCCAAAAGCCTGCTGGGTAAAACGCCATTTGGCTCAATTTCGGTAGGCGTCAGCGGTCGCAATCTGTATTTCTACGCCCCCGGCTATCCAGCTGATCCTGAGATTAATACGCAGGGAGCGGGTAACATTCAGGGCCTGGACGTCAATGGGCCACCAAACACCCGGAATTACGGTGGGAATATCCGACTCACGTTCTAATCACTTCTTTTTCAACAGACACATGAAACGTATTCTGTATAAAAGTTATGTACTCATTCCACTTTTTCTGGGGCTGGGTGCCTGTAGTAAATTCATGGACGTTAACGTAACGCCGAATAACCCGACTTCGGTTACACCAGCGGTGTTGTTGCCCAGTTCGCAGGCAGCAATAGCCTTCGTGAATGCCAACGAGTTGAATCGCTTTAGTTCGGTCGTTGCTCAGCAACTGTCGGGTGCGGGCGGCAATCCTCAGAACTATGATATTTACCAGACCAATGGCGCTGATTTTGAGAATGAATGGCGCTTCGACATATACGGTGGAGGTTTGGTTAATGCGCAAAAACTGATCGAACTGGCTGACGCGTCAAACTCGAAAGCCTACTCCGGAATTGCTAAAATCATAAAAGCGTATGGGTTTAGTCTGGTTACGGATTTCTGGGGCGACGTACCGTATTCGGAGGCTCTCCAGGGCGAAGCTTTTACGGCTCCTCGGCTAGACAAGCAGGAGGATATTTACAAAGGTAACGCCACGGCTAAAATTCAGAGTTTGTTCGATCTGGTTCGCGAAGGTATCCGCGACCTGGATGCTACGTCTGCCCTTCGTCCGGGTGCCGAGGATTTGTTTTACGGGGGCGATCTGGCGAAATGGCGTCGGGCAGGTAATACGTTGCTGCTCAAGTTCGCGATGACCATCAGCCGTAAGGAGCCGGCTTTGGCCACCAGTGTCATTAATGAAGTGATAACTGGAAATAACTACATCAATTCCAACAGTGGCGATTTGAATTTCACGTTTGGGTCGAGTGTGGGGAGCCAGGACCCACGGCATATATATACCAATGTTAGCACCTTTCGGGATGAGCTTATTTTAAGTACACGCTATCTCAATCTGCTGAATAGCCTGAACGACCCGCGCCTGCCGGTTTTCTTTACCAAACCGGCCGCCAACTACGTCACCATCGACAACGGTTTTCGGGGAACGCTGCCCCAGCCGGTTACTAGTTGGTCGCGCTACAACCGCTACGTAACGGGCAATAATGGTGAAGGGCCGGTGCGGTTAGTCACGAACTTCCAGCGGGCGTTTATTCTGGCCGAAGCCGCCCTTCGACTAGGCACTCCCGGCGATCCTCAGGCGCTTTATACAGAAGGCATTACGGCGTCGATGACGCTGGCTGGTTTAACACCCGCCCAGATTACGGCCTATCTGACCGCTAACCCAACAGTTGCTACGTTGACCGGAACGACGGAGCAGAAAATTGCCCAGATTATCACGCAGAAATACATTGCTTTCACTGGTAATGGGATTGAACTCTGGAATGAGTATCGGCGGACGGGATATCCAGCGTTGCAGCCTTCTCAGAACGCAGCCGGCGTTGATGGTACCCGACCCGTTCGGGCGGTGTATATCAACCGGGAGATTCAGCGGAATCCCAATTTCCCCAATCCAGCGCTGCAATCCAATGTACGGGTCTGGTGGGATGTTGACTAATCGTTTTACAGATTTAACCTGGCAATATCATGAAACAATATATTCTGAAAAGTCTGTTGCTGGCGCTGTTGGCGGGTAGCGGCTTATCATGCAAAGACGATCTGATTTACAGTGAATTGGTACGTGATAACCGGCCGGATGTGCCGGTAACGTATCCGGGGGCAACCACTTACGGATTTAATCCATACGTTACTACGTCGCTGGCGGCTGGTGGAAATATTCAGTTTACCCTGTCGATTCCAGCAACTAGTGGACGTACCATTAAAGAAATCACAAAGGTAGTGGGTGGAGCTACGGGCATTAACGTAGCAACGCTGAATGCTGCTACGTCTACGACGGCTTATAATTCGGCACCAATTGCGGGTAGTGGAACCACAGCGGTTTTCACGACAACCATTGCCAATTTCAAGCAGAAGTACCCGACAGTGGTAACAGCACCAGTTGCCCTGCCAAATTTCACGGAGATCGCGTTTCTGTTTCTGGTAACACTCGATAATGGTACCGAGATCGTACCGACGCCAGTTCGGGTACGTATCGTAAACTGATTTAAGCTGATAGTTTCGCAAATCGCGTGGATTGGATACTTGTATTGAGTACTGGTGAAAACGCATACTATTCGGGAAATCATCTTGATGAATAATAGTGTCATTGCTCATTCAGATGATTTTCCACAATGAAGCAAGCGAAAGATTTCTGTCTGGATATTTTCTAAATAATGCTATGTGAGCATTTAGGACAAATAGTACCTACATAAAAGTTTGGTATTGTTATTTATAATTAACAATACCCTGACTATTTATTGGGTGAAATTTCGTGGAAAATAGTTAATAATTATTAATCAAAAATCAATACAACATTTTCTATTAATTCAAGTACGTATTTATTGCCAATGATTTTATTATAAATTTCAGTAGCCATCAACCAAAATTATTTCTTGACCTAAACTGATGAATAAAATACCTATTGACTTAATCTTTTGATAGTCAATAGGTATTTTGTGTTTGTGTTACCGAACATCAGTGTATGTATTAATGTTTAATGGTATTCAAAGTACTTTTAATTGTTAACGAATAGCTCTAGGATTTGTGAGTATATATAATACGATAGATAGCAAATAATAAATTCTGCATTATACATAAATAAATTCGCAAATAACACTACGATTTAATGAAAAATGCGATAACTATTTAGTTTATTATTGTTTGAATGGATAACTTATACAAAATAGAAAATAATCACCTGATATAAAGTTATTCTTAGGCTCAAAATGTTGCTTTTTAAAGAAGCCTTTACCGTTCTTGGACTATAATAACCTTTCACATAAAAAAGTACAACTCTGTCTTATTAGCGTGTCTTTATTACAGAGAATTACAAAATGAACTCAATCTCCTAAACGTGCTACAGCAATCTACCTATGAACACTCTCCTCTTATCGCTGCTAATGACCTTTACTTTGACTCCTGGTGATTCTACCACTGACCGTTCCGACAAGCAGTCGGGTAGACGAGATCGCCCGACCAAACTTGCTCATTTTCAGATGAGTACGTACATATCGGCAGGGGGTAAGCTGAACATCAACGTCAATAAAGAGCTTGGCGGCCAGGTTAATCTACAACTCGCTGACGCTGCTGGTAAACTGTATTTTGAGAAAATAATGCAGGAGCGTGATACCACCGCACGATTCCGGCTTGATGTGAGCGATCTGAAAGATGGCGACTATATAATAAAGGTGTCGAATGGATTGGAGGTAGAACTGAGGGAAATTAAACTCCTGACCCCGAAGCCAACCCCGATAACCCGAACCTTAACGGTTTTATAAGGGCTGTGGATGGTCTAATGACAATAAACTATCTCTTTCTACAGGACACGTATCATATTGTTAATGGCTTACTTTTCGCTTATCGGTAATGAACCAACCAGACCTTGACCAGTGGACAACAGCCTTTGGGCTCATGGCTTTATTGGGGATATTTCTGACGCCCTTTCTGTTAAAACAGGCTGGCCCGCAACGGCATCAAATCCGATACGTTGCGGCCATACTTGTTCTGTTTTCATTGGTATTATTCTACTACGTCCTCTACTGGAGTAATTACATTCAATATTTTCCCTTCCTCAGCCGGCCGGCCGTAATGCTTTTTTTTCTGTTCGGAGGCCTGTTTTATCTGTATCTCAAAGAGTTATTACATCAGCCAGTCTCGGCTCGATTGCAGCTCCTTCATGCGCTGCCTTATATCGTAGGCATGGGAATACATCTGATATTGACGCTGCTACGTTCAATCTATCCTGCTTCCGATTTCCAGATAGCTCATTGGTTCTATAACGTCCTTCCCTGGCTTATAATGGCCCATTTGTCGCTGTATGCCATTGCTATTTTACGTATTCTCCCTTTATTTAAATCCCTGGGGGAAGTGGCTAAATGGGCGCGGTGGACTAGCCTATGCTACGTAGGTTTTGTATTGGCAAACTGGTCGTACTACGCCCTGGTTCAGTTGTCCTTTTTCAATCGCTCCTGGGATTATGGTATTTCATTCAGTATGGTATTTTTTATTGGCCTTGTCGCTTACCTAGCCTACGTTCAGCCAACGATTTTCCAGAATAGCCAGCCTCCTCCTATGGATTCTGGAAACCAACCCACACCGATTGGAGAGTTACCGTTTGATGATCCAAGACGGCTTTCGCTGGATATACAGGAATCGACTGAGCCTGAGATGCGTTATCGGCACTCGGGTTTGTCGTCGCATCTGGCGAATCGGTTTGCGCGGCAGCTTCAGGAGATTATGATCACTGAAAAGCTCTATCACGATAATGAGTTGCGACTGGATACTGTCGCTGAACGTATCAACATCAGCCGCCATCACCTTTCGCAGGTGCTCAACGAACAATTGGGCATGAACTTTTTTGAGTACGTCAATTCGCTACGTGTGGAGGAAGCAAGGGAGTTATTGAGGCAGTTTCCCCGGCAGCAGTTAAATATTATTGAAGTGGCCTATCAGGTTGGTTTCAATAACAAAGTGTCATTCAACAAAGCATTTAAGAACGTAACAGGTTTGACGCCCAGTGAATTTCGTCGTTCCGTGCAGGAGAGTTCAGGCTACGGCTGCCCCAAATCGGTTGATAATGTTTGATTGTAGGGTTGTTGTAGAGACAAGGCATGCCTTGTCTCTACTATATAACACGCCGAAGGTCTTTCCCGCTAAAATTTCGTATCTTTGCGGTTCATTCTGAACGAAAAAGCAAGATATGGTATCGGTTCAAAACGTCTCTCTCCGCTATGGTAAGCGGGTACTTTTTGACGACGTTAATATAAAATTTACCCCCGGTAACTGTTACGGCGTGATTGGCGCGAACGGCGCGGGGAAATCAACATTTCTTAAAATTTTATCGGGCGAAATTGAGCCGCAGACGGGTAGTGTGAGCATTTCTCCCGGTGAGCGGATGTCGGTGCTGAACCAGAATCAGTCGGCCTACGATGAATTTCCGGTATTACAGACGGTTATCATGGGCAACAAGCGGCTTTATGACATTTCTCTTGAAAAAGACGAGCTGTATGCAAAGACCGATTTCACCGACGCCGACGGTGAGCGGGCGGCCGAACTGGAAGCCGAATTTGCCGAAATGAACGGTTGGGACGCTGAATCCGACGCGGCTGCCCTGCTGTCTGGATTGGGCATTAAAGAAGCTATGCACTACGCTCAGATGGCCGACCTCAACGGCTCCGAAAAAGTGCGGGTGCTGCTAGCGCAGGCACTGTTTGGTAATCCCGATATTCTGCTGCTTGACGAACCGACGAACAACCTCGACGTAGAGTCGAGTATCTGGCTCGAAAACTTTCTGGCCAATTTCGACAATACCGTTATCGTGGTATCACACGACCGCCACTTCCTCGATCAGGTTTGTACACAGATTGTCGATATCGATTTCAGCAAAGTGAAGCTGTTTGCCGGTAACTACTCGTTCTGGTACGAATCGAGCCAGTTGGCCTTGAAGCAACGGCAGGACCAGAATAAGAAAACGGAAGACAAACGGAAAGAACTGGAAGAGTTTATCCGTCGTTTTTCGGCCAATGCCTCGAAATCGAAACAGGCCACCAGTCGCGCCAAACTGCTCGAAAAATTGACTATTGATGATATTCAGCCATCGTCTCGGAAGTATCCGTACGTCAATTTCAAGCCTGAGCGCGAACCTGGCGACCAGATTCTGACAGTCGAAAACCTTACGTATACGGCTGAAGACGGTACGAAGCTGTTTGAGAATCTGTCCTTTACCGTGAACCGGAAAGATAAAATTTTCCTGTATAGTCGCGATGGGCTGGCTGTTTCGGCCCTGATGGACATTCTGGCGGGCGAACGGAAAGCGGATTCCGGTACGTTCAAATGGGGCATCACCATTACGATGTCGTACTTCCCGACTGACGCCGAAAAAGATAAATTCTTCCAGACTGATTTGAATCTAGTCGATTGGCTACGTCAGTATTCGACCGAAAAAGACGAAAGCTTTATCCGGGGATTTTTGGGCCGGATGCTGTTTTCGGGTGAGGAATCGCTCAAGAAAGCGACCGTGTTGAGTGGGGGTGAAAAAGTGCGCTGTATGCTCTCGAAGATGATGCTCTCGGGTGCGAACGTATTGATGCTCGATGAACCCACCAACCACCTTGACCTCGAATCAATCGAATCGCTCAACAATGGATTGATTGATTTCAAAGGCCCGATTCTATTTACGTCGCATGACCACCAGTTTGTACACACTATTGCCAACCGCATTATTGAAATTACACCGGCGGGTATCATCGACAAACTGATGACTTATGACGAGTTCATTGTGGATGCGCGGGTGAAAACGCAACGCGAAGAACTGTACGAAGCTGTGGCGTAATTCATAAAGAGACATAGGCTAAACAAAAAGCCGCGCTAGTTGAATCTAGGCGCGGCTTTTTGTTGTAGCTATGGCTTAAAAGCGCCCGGAAATGTCCGGTTAAAATATGGGGGAATTTCACGTACATATGTATGAATACGTCTCCTACCTTAGTCTGAAAGTTCAGCGTGAAAATTATACATGTACACGAACAAGTTCTTACTTTGCTTACTGCCCGCAAAGTGATACGTTTTGGCTAAATACGCTAACCTGATTTCTGTATGACATCGACTCCACGACCGCCTTTTCGAAAATTGAGAGGATACGCCTTCGATCCTGCTCTGGCCTTACAGATGGAGACGGCCCCTATCAGCACTATCGTTTATAAAGTGCCATGGGAAGACCGGAAAACAGCAGACAGTGGTACGTTGGATGTTGGCCCCGTTGGCGAATACGTAGAGGTGATTGACTATGACCCTACTGTACAAAAATCCTATTTACCTGTCGATTTAAACAACGAATACATTCTGGCGCAGGACGGGCTCGACCCCAGTGAAGGAAATCCACAATTTCATCAGCAGATGGTGTATGCCGTTGTGATGACAACCATAACTAATTTCGAGCGGGCTCTGGGACGTAGAATCCTGTGGGCTACACGTCGGCCCGGTGCCAATGGATTTGAAGACTATGTAGCCCGCCTGCGCATTTATCCCCACGCCCTGCGCGAAGCTAATGCCTACTATAGCCCCAGGAAGAAGGCGTTATTGTTCGGATATTTTTCATCTGCTCCGGCTAACGAAAGTATTCAGATGCCTGCGTCGCTGGTATTTACCTGCCTAAGCCACGATATCATCGCCCATGAAACAACGCACGCTATTCTGGATGGAATGCAACGGAATTATAACGAGCCGACCAACCCCGACGTACTAGCGTTTCACGAAGCTTTCTCTGATATTGTTGCTCTGTTTCAGCATTTTACCTTTCCTGACGTACTGAAAAATCAAATTCAGAAAACGCGGGGTAATCTGGCCGATCAAAATATACTCGGTCAACTGGCCCAGCAGTTTGGGTCGGCTATTGGCAACTATGGCAGCCTGCGCGATGCTATTGGCGAAGTAGACGAAAAAACAGGGCAGTGGAGGCCGAAAACACCTCTGCCTGAGGAGTACCGGACCATACTGGAACCTCATGCCAGGGGCAGTATTCTGGTGGCCGCAGTTTTTGAAGCTTTCATAAACATCTATAAAAGCCGCATAGCTGATTTGTTGCGGATTGCCTCTAATGGCACGGGTATACTGACGGCCGGTGAGTTGCCCGTCGACCTGGTAAACCGATTAGCCGACGAAGCCGCCAAATCCGCCGACCAGGTATTACAGATGTGCATCCGGGCGCTGGACTATTGTCCCCCAGTCGATATTACGTTCGGTGACTACCTACGGGCCATTATTACCGCTGATGTCGATCTGGTAGCCGATGACAGCCGAAACTATCGACTGGCCTTTATCGATGCATTTCGTCGGCGCGGTATTTACCCCAAAGGTATCAAGACGTTGAGCGTTGAAAGTTTGCAGTTCGAGGCCCATCCACGCGAAAGCCAGAATCCCCTGTTTGGGATTCTGACAGACTTTCTGCGTAAGTATCGCAATGATGTGATGTATGTGAAGGATCGGAAAGAGACGTATACGATAACCCAAAAATACATGGGGGGCGATGAGGATAACGATATTGAAGGGCTTCACGACCGGATTTTTGGGAAGTTTGATAACGATGGCGAGTTTGAGAAACTGACGGGTTTAGTGTTTAGTGGCGACTGGAAAGACTTTGGCATTAATGCTTCCCGATCAAATCCGAACGATCCAGCTTTTGAAGTGCAAAACCTGCGATTAGTGTCGAGAATTGGTCCACAGGGTAAACAGGTTAACCAAATTGTGTTCTCCCTATTGCAGCGCTCCGGCGTGAAATTGAAGCAGGGTATTTTTGACGTAGACGCCCCTGTCAAAGAAAAGCACTTCGACCCCAGCCGACGAACAAAAGTCCGGGAAGCCTTCGTGCTACGTGGCGGCTGTACGCTCATTTTCGATCTTGATACCCTGGCATTACGCTACGCCATCGCTAAGCCGCTGCTCGACACAGCACGGATGGCCTACCTTCCGCAGAGTCGGCAGATTGATCTGAAAACCCGGAAAATGGATAAGGCACGGATTGAGCAGCAATACCAGTATCAACATGGTATAGGAATAATGGGCATGACTGACTACAGTCTATACTTTAAAAATGCCCTTACGCATGGCGAGCCATTTGCATTCCTGCACAATCATTAATACGAAAGAACCATGGCTAAGCAACCAAAACCATCTTCAAAAAAGATTACCCATGCCGATGTACGGATGTATCGAATGGGCACCGGCGATTGTTTTATCGTGAAGTTCTTTACGGGTGAAAACAAGAAAAAAGACAACATCTTTACGATGATGATCGACTGTGGGACCTGGCAGGGGGCGAAAGAACAGTTGACGAAATTTATTGCTCACTTGAAAGAATACGTTGCCGAAGACAGAGAAGATAACGTACCAACGATTGATCTGCTGGTTGTTACACACGAGCATAAAGACCATGTGTATGGCTTTGATGCATGCAGTGATTTGTTTGTTAATACAGTTAAAAACTCGAAGAACTTCGTTGTTAACAAGATATGGATGGGATGGACGGAGAACGATAATCCCGCACAGCCCGGAGACGTACTGACGGAGAAGGTAAAGCAGTGGAAGGACGAATACGGCCAACGGAAAAAAGCATTAAACGCAACGGCACAAGCCCTGAAGGAACGTTTCGGCAGCGACGAACAAAAAATAGAAGCAGACTCAAAACCTAATGGACTGGTAGCCTTTCAATACAATTATGCTGACGCTGTCAATCAGTTTGCTGACCTGCATTTCTCGGCGCGGGCGGGCGTATATACAGGTGATCTTGAAGGGATGCGCGTTGTTAAAAAGGAAATAGCCAATAATAATATTACCTACCTGCATCCTGGCCAAATTATCGATAATGTGGTTGAAGGACTTCGGTTTTACGTATTAGGGCCGCCAACAACTATCGAAGCCATTAAAAAAGAATCGGGTAAAGACGGAGAAACCTTTAGCCACAGTCACAATAATAGCCTGACAGACAACGATGCTTTCGCCACAGCTATGCTAAACCTGGTTGAGCCGCAGTCGTCGGGTAGTGTATTGCCGTTCGATGATACGTACATAAAAGATGAAAAGCCAGAGGCCTACACAAGAGATAACTGGCGCTCCATCGACCATGAATGGCTTAATAGTGCTGGATCACTGGCCCTGCGGATGAACAGCGCCACCAATAATCTGAGTTTAGCGTTGGCTATTGAATTTATTGACAGCGGGCGGGTGATGCTGTTTCCCGGCGATGCTGAATTTGGCAGCTGGGAAAGCTGGCATAAGGATATAAAATGGCCCATAAAAGGAAAAGATGGCATAAAGCCACTGACCGAAGACCTATTAAACCGAACGGTTTTCTACAAGGTAGCGCACCACCTGAGTCACAATGGAACCGCCAAGCGGCAGGGTGTCGAAATGATGACACACCCTGACCTGACAGCCATGGCAACGCTCGACTATGACATTATTAGTGATGGCTGGAAAAACACCATGCCAAATCGGGACCTGATTACCGATCTGCTAAGACGTACTAAAGGGCGGCTTGTCATCATGAATGAGAACGAACTTATGGTTGGGCAGGATTCGGGTAAAAAGTCTCTGCATGAGAAAATTCTGGAATCCCGTGAGCAGTTAATGAACAGCGCCGAAAAAGCCGACTTTAATGATGCGTTGACTACCGAGGACCTTTTTCTTCAAGTCAAGGTGAAGGCATAAACGAGCATTCGTTGTCGTAAAATCGGTTCATCACAAAAAAGGGGTAGTCTATCAGATTGCCCCTTTCCATCTTTCACCTATAATGCATCACAGATGTCCGTCCGCGTCTTCGGTGATGGAAAACATTACGTTGCGAAGGGAGATGCGGGTAGGGTCTATTCGATAGGCAATTGCTTTTCCGCTACGTCGGTCGAATTGATGAAGGCCACCACCTAACGTAGTAACCCACATTCGGCCAGCCCGGTCTTCGTAAATGTCGGTGATTACGTTGTGTCTGAAGGTGTTATCTGGGTCGGCGGGGTCAGGTTTATAAACTGTGAATGAATAGCCATCGTACTTATTCAGCCCGTCCCGAGTTCCCAGCCAAAGAAAGCCATCCCGATCCTGCCAGATGCAAAGTACCCAGTTCTGCGAAAGCCCCTGTTCGGCCGATAAATGATCAAACCGACCAATCGTTCTGTAATTGGTTGGTTGCCCCCAACCCACTGCGCAGAAAACCGCCCACTGACCAATGCAGAAAATCAGGTGAAGAAAGGTACGGATGCCCATTAACTGAGGATCAGAATTGAAACGATTTAGAACGATGATGAGCGACGACAGGAAAAGTGGACGATAATTTCTTTCTACCTTCTAACAGCGGCCAATAAACGTACTGATACGTTACCATACAAAAAAGGGTAGCCAGAATTTGTTTCTGATTACCCTTTTCGTTTATAAGAACGTACTACGTTCACATGCTACGTAACATATCGCTACGTCAGTCGGAGCAGCATCGACGAACGTGGTGCTACGTTGAATGTTTTGCCGCCTGGTGCTTCTGAATGGTCGGGATTTACCTGCCCCGTGGACGTATCAACCACGACTTTCCATGTCGATTTTTTTCGACCAATTTTGGGTAACATAAATGGAATTTCTTCCCAATAGGCGTTGAGAATCCAGAGTAATTGTTCGTCGCCAATATCCTGACCGTCTTCGGTTTGTTCCGTTACGCGCATTCCGTCTATAAATAAGGCAAGGCAATGCGTATGCGGGTTTTCAAGGTCATGTCCCGTCATTTCGCCACCATCGGGGAGTAAATACGCCACCTGTTCGTTGCCAAAAAACCGACGCCGACTCAATATCGGAATGTCACGACGTAGCGCGGTCAACTGACTGGTGAACTCAAACAAAGCTTGTTCGCGCTCGTTCCAGTGCCAGTTCATCCAACTGATTTCGCTGTCCTGATTGTAGCCATTATTGTTGCCACCCTGTGTTCGCCCATATTCGTCGCCCATCACAATCATGGGTGTTCCCTGACTGAGTAGCATCGTGGTCAGGAAATTCCGCTTCTGGCGTTCGCGCAGGTCAATAATGGCGGGGTCGTCGGTTGGGCCTTCAACGCCACAGTTCCAGCTTAGATTATCGTTGGAGCCGTCGCGGTTGTCTTCGCCATTCGCTTCGTTATGCTTGTCGTTATAACTGACTAAATCGTTGAGCGTGAAGCCATCATGCGCCGTAATCAGGTTGATGCTATTGGCTGGCGAACGACCGTCGCCGGCGTAAAGATCGGGGCTGCCGAGCAGACGTAGCGCTGTTTCGTTGGCTTTACCTTCGTCACCTTTCCAGAACGAACGTAGCGTATCGCGATACTTGCCGTTCCACTCCGACCAGCCTACTGGAAAACCGCCCACATGATACGAGTGAATGTCCCAGGGTTCGGCAATGAGCTTCACCCGTTGCAGGATTGGGTCTTGTGAAATGGTATCCAGAAATGACGAAACGCGCCCAACTTCCTCGTCGGTACGTATCAGTGCCGACGCCAAATCGAATCGGAAACCATCCACGTGCATATCCGTTACCCAGTACCGCAGGCTATCCATCACCAGTTGCAACACACGCGGGTGGCTTAGGTTGAACGTATTGCCCGTGCCCGTATAATCCATATAGTACTCTGGATTGTCGCCAACCTGATGGTAGTAAATTCGATTATCGATACCCTTAAACGAAAGCGTGGGGCCAAGCTGGTTACCTTCGGCGGTGTGATTATACACTACGTCCAGAATGACCTCGATACCCGCTTTGTGCAGATTTTTGACCATCTGCTTGAACTCCAAAACCTGTTCGCCGTTCATTCCCGACGATGAATACGTGTTCTGGGGCGCGAAAAAACCAATGCTGTTGTAGCCCCAGTAACTTTCGTCGGTGAACTGATGAACTGGTAACAATTCGACGGCGGTTACACCCAATTTTGTAAGGTAATCGACGCTTTCGGACGTACCGATAGCCGCATAAGTGCCTTTGATACGTTTGTCGATCGTGGGATGCTGATGCGAAAACCCTTTTACGTGCATCTCATAAATCACGGAACGATGGAGGGGTACGTCCGGTGCAGTATCATCTTCCCAATCGAACGACGTATCGACGACTACACTTTTGGGCATGCTCGGACCACTGTCTTCCTGATTCATCGTCAGGTATTCACGCGCACCCTCCTCGTCGGTAGTTGGCTCATGGCGATCGTAACCCAGCCAGGCGTCATTGTGATTTACCGGGGCGTTGATGGCACGAGCGTAAGGGTCGAGCAAGACTTTATTCGGGTTAAAAAAGTGCCCGTTCTGTGGTTCGTAGGGGCCATCGACCCGGTATCCATACAACTGACCCGGCTGAAAGCCTTCCAGATAGATATGCCACACAAAATCAGTACGTTCGGCAATTGGAAACTGGGCGATCTGCTGACCTGGATTTTCGGTATCGAAAAGACACAACGAAACGGACGTAGCGTTTTCGCTGAATAGAGCGAAGTTGACGCCTTCACCGTCATACGTAGCGCCGAGCGGATATGGTTTTCCTTGTTTGGTTTGGATAGATCGGGGTGATAATGTTGCGTTAGATGGTTTACTCATTGTCTATCAATTTACGACCAGTCTGGTGGTCTGTTACGTTGTTGAACGTGTTACGTTAAAGGGCCATACGGGAGGCTATCCTATATAACTAAATCGATTTGGAAGCGTATTGTTTTTGATTTGACAGCAACAAAAAAGCCTGCCCCCAGAGGAGACAGGCTTTCCAATCCCACCATTCACTACACTACCAAGGCCAGACGGGCCATTGTTGAATTGGCCGTATCAATGCTTTGCTTATGTCGCAGTAAGAGTTCGCGAGTGCTGGCGCTAAGATCTGTTTCCTGTAACACGCTGTTATATGTATTCAGGGCTTCTTTATCACCTCGGTGGCATTCCTGAACGGTAGCTTTATCATCGTCGCTGGAAAAAGCGGTTTTTATTGAAATCCATGCTCTGTGGAGATCGGCGGCAATACTGGTATTATCGCTGGGTTCTCCGCCCAATGCCCGAATTTCGCGGTCTAGTTCCTGCGCAAATTCAGCCCGTTGGGCCGATTGGGTCAGAAATAAGCTTTTTAATTCACTGTCCTCTACGCTTTCGGAAGCTTTTTCGTAACCTTCCTTAGCGTCCTGATTAATGGTGAGCAACCGGTTGAGCTGGTCGAGGATTTCGCCCCGTGTTTCTTTCACATTCATAACGTTTCTTTTAAAAGAGTGAATAATTATTATTTCGCTGTTGTTTGATTATCAGGCAGATAATTATTCATTATTCATTTAATGGAGTGTTGAGTAAATCAGAAAGTCTTATTTTTCGGGGTCATGTCCCCAATTTTTCAAGGAATAGGCCCAGTTCGAACCCGCAACGTGGTCAGGACGCTGAGCGCTATGCCGTTTGATGTAACTGATGACTTTTTCCATATGGTCATAGTCGTCATCGGTCAACTCATGGACGTTCTTTTTGAGAAAAGAGATGATGTGTTTTCCTGATTTATGACCAATCGATTCACTATCGCCATCTTTTCGCTGGCCAACCGATTTTGACTCTTCCGATTTGAGCCATTTCTCAAGTTGGGCCACCGACATGTTTACTACCTTCGTAAATTCAGCGCGAATAGCCTTTTTTTCTTTCTCATCAATAACTGCCGTTTCCATAAGGTTGTCATTTTTTAGTGACTTCACTGGCCGATTTCACAATTCGTTTGTCACCTTGTTTAAGAACCAGAGCTGGTTCCTTCTCAGAGCCTTTCCGTTTAACGGTAGCGCCCTGAACCTTGCGTGTAATGGTTTCAGGATGTACTTCAGCGACTGTTCCTTCCCCTTTCCCACGACCATAGTGCCATTCAACTTTATCGCCTTTCTTCACCGTAGCCATTTTTAATTAGTCTGTATTAAGTAGAGCAACCTGTTGTAGACACATAGTGTTTACAACAGGTTGCAAAAAATTACTCACCGAGCTTACCATCTTTAGCGTCGCGTTTCATTTTGTCATTCGCAAAAATGGCAATGTCAACCCGACGATTTTTCCGACGTCCTACATCTGTTGCGTTGTCAGCAACCGGTTGTAATTCGCCGTATCCCTTCTCATCGACACGAGAGGCTTTTACACCCTGTGTTTCCAAAAATTCGGCCACTGAGTTAGCCCGGTTCTTCGATAATTTCAGATTGTGTTCCTCAGAACCTGTAGCATCGGCGTGACCTTCAATCCGGATGTCGGTGTCTTTTTCTTTATTAAGCGTTGCCGCAAAATCGGTCAATTGTTTCCGCGTCTCAGCTTTAAGTGCGTAGGAGTCTACGTCGAACAGAATATCAGAACCCAACGATACCTTAATACCTTCGCCAACACGTTCAACCTGAGCATCAGGCATCTGGCGTTTTAACTCTTCGGCCCGTTTGTCCATCCGGCGACCAATAACGGCCCCGGCGGCTCCACCAACACTAGCTCCTAAAATGGCACCCAGCGCTGTTTTACCTTTTGATTTACCAATCATACCGCCAATTACAGCGCCACCACTGGCTCCAACTATGGCTCCTTTTTCTGTTTTATTAAGTCCACGCTTTTGTGCAGATACGTCATGGCTAAATAGAAGAGTCGTTGCTGTAAGTGCGGCCAGCGTCTTCGTTCCCACTGATTTCAATACACGATTCATAGTTTTGTGAATGTTTGTTACTACCTGAGTTCGCCCAAACCTTATACCAGACTGAACGGACTGAATCGAGAAAACAAAAAGTTGAACACGTAACAGGTTGATATGTAATGAATTATTTAGAAATCGTCTTAGCTAAATAGCTTTTATTAATACGTAACAGAGGAAGTAATCTGATAGAGTAAGCGGGAAACTAGATGCCTAATCTGTGGAACCTGTTCCACAAAAAGCGTCGTTAAACAGTAATTGGATATCAGGAACTTGAAATAGCCAAAAACTTGCGAGCAGGACAGCGTTCAGAAAGAGATTTACCCCATTTTCTGCCTCTTTAATTCAGAGGGCAAACGCTGATTCAGGCAAACGAAAACGGAGCGGTTTACGTTATTACTATACCTATCTTATGGATAAATCTTCACAGAATGTTGACTGCTAAATCAATCTTTCTTCTCCTTTTTATTGCTGTTACGTTGCTCGTTGCGCCAACGGGTTGCAAGACTTTAAGTGAGACTGAGACCGTTACGCCTGTACGTACCCTGGTCAATAGCTCACTGATCGGCGAATATTCGGCTAGTCAGCTAAAAGCTCGCTATGCGGGTTCCTATTCGTTTTTGCAGATTTTCATCCGAAACGGTATTAAAGTATACCGACTCGACTACACGACTACGGATGCGGCCGGTAAATCTATCAAGGCGTCAGGTGCAATTCTCGTTCCTGACGGAACCGCGCCCATGTCGATGATCAGTACACAACATGGTACGATTGTGAGCGAAAACGATGCGCCTTCGAATTATAAATCTGGCAGTGAGGCTTATCTGTTTGGGTCGGTCTTTGCCTCGCAGGGATACATCATCGTGGCTCCGGATTATATTGGATATGGGGCTTCGAAAGACGTTCCACATACGTACATCAACCGAAATGGCTTGGCGACGGCATCGCTCGATATGTTGCGGGCTGCTCGTAATTTCCTGACTGATAGTAATGTCAACTGGAATAATCGATTATACATCACTGGCTACTCGGAAGGCGGGTATGCGACGATGGCGTTACAGAAAAAAATCGAAGAAGAAACAGGTAATGAGTTCAATCTGGTGGCATCGAGTTGTGGCGCCGGCCCGTACGATATGCCCGCATTCATGCGGCAGATTCTGAATGAAACGACTGGCTATTACAATAACCAGCTTTATCTGTGGGTATTACTGACGTACAACCGTATGTACGGGCTGAACCGACCGATGACGTATTATTTTAAGGAACCATATGCTTCACAGGTGGCTTCGCAGGGAAAAGATGCGCGCATAAATGTTAGTCTGAATACGACTTTTACCGATACGTTTAAGCAAGCTATCAACCAGGGCACCGACAAAGAGTTTCTGGCGGCTGTTCAGGACAACGATATTCACGACTGGAAACCCCGTACCCGTACGCAGTTATATCATGGCGATGACGACGATATTGTTTCCTACCTGAACTCAAAAAATACCTATGACGCTATGCAAAAGCGGGGAGCTACCAATGTAGAGCTGAAAACGATGCCAGGTGCCAATCATGGTTCAGGTCTGCTGGAGTATGTTACGGGTACGTATGCTTTCTTTGGGTCGATTCAATAAGAAGAGTTTCGCGCCTTTTTCGAAAATGCGTTATAAAAAGAAGCCGTTACTAATTTTAACGGCTTCTTTTTATTGAACTACTAAGGTAGCGATGTTAATCGCAATTTTTATTTTTTCGTTGCTACCACTTTCGCTTCTGTTTTATAATTACAACTTCTCCTAATAATGTAATGTCACCGTGTAGAAAAATTTGATCTTTGTGAATTGGTAAATCTTGTCGTTTAAATTCATACTCTTGGTAAATATATCCAACAAAGCTAATTCCAAAGGCCATTAAATCAGTTAATGAATTTTCAGGAATATTTAATGTAAATAATCCGTTTTTATCTGTGGTTGTACTGTTATTTCCCTTTCTAAGGGTGACAATTACACCAGCAAGTGGCTCGTTGGTTTCTGCGTCCAGAATTTTCCCTGAAACAGTATTTTTTAAACTGTCATTAAGCGCCGTACGTTCTGTATTTACGTCATTTCTCGTGCTAAATAACGATTTGTTAAGTTCCGTTTGGGTATTTATACTAGTTTAATTTTGGGCATTTAGTTGTTCCTGAAAGGAAAAAAGACAAGTCCAGCCAGCAGCTTGTAAATCCTAGTGTTTAACTTTAAACGGTTTTTTTGTCTAAATAATCGATATAATTGATTCTTTCCTAAACCCCGCAAATTTTACTATTTGGATTATGAATTATATCAATAATTTCTTCATCAGTTAAGATTATAAAGTCGATAACAGTTTTAGCACAATTTGAACAGTATTTTCGGTGTTGAGTATGCACCATTGAATCCCAACTTGATGAACAAGGGTTTTCAACGTTTAGCGAAAAGCCTTGTGATTTCATAAGTCAGCTTCTTGTGGGCCAAAACATACCATGTTTATACAAATTTAATAAAAGCACTCAAATTCAATTAGCTCCATCCAATTTCAATGCTGAATATTTAGAATCGTATAAGCTGCCTGGTTTGGTTGGCGGATTTGCCCTTTTATTGTGGTACGAACGCGGTCGTCGTCGCTAATGAGAAGGAGACGATTTTGGTCTAAAGGCGTTACGTCTTCGGCTTTATGACCAGGCGTGTGTACCGGCTGCCCCTGTTCGTTACGTATAAGGGTAAACGGTCGATTAGCGTAAAGGTCTTCTGGCGTGATGGACCACAAATAGGCATCCAGTTGGCCGTTAGCTTCCTGAGATGTCAGCATCCAGAAACACTTACGTTGCCCATCGTACTCAAGACTCGATAAAGCCAGCGGTTTTGGCAGCGTCGGATCGGCCCGGGCGATATCGAAATCATTGATAATTCTCCAGTCGTCCTTTAGCCTGATACGTTCCACATCGCCCCTTTTTTCCGTCCAATACGATACACTGATAATTTTTGCCCGATACGTAAAGCTTTCGTACGATTTTCCTTCTTCGCGAATGCCGAACAACAACTGACGATCTGTAGCGGCCAACCCTTCTATCTTGAAATAGGGCATTGCGCCCGGAAATTCGTTGTTTGCCAGCACTTGGGCGATACGTTGCCGGTAAGCAATGGACGTACGACTGGTCTCGTCGGGGGCTAATACGTTCGGGTGTTGCTCATCCCCCGTTTTCCAATATAGAATGGTATTGTAGTTGTCCCAGTCATGACTACCAGGTTTTGTTCGGTCGAAAGCGGTGGTAATCAGCACAAAACGCCGGTCGGGTGTTTGGGTAAAATCTTCGTATTTCCGACTGGCCGAAAACGCAGACGGAGCCACTGTTACGGGTAGTTGTGTTGAATCGGCGAGTTTGGCAACTGATGTCATAAGTACCGGGCTTTGCCCCGATGGCATATCTTTATCGTTGGCGATGAGTAGATTTTTTCCGTCGAACAAAACGGCCGAAGCCTCACACCAAACAGGTTGATTGTTTAGAGCCGTGCCCGGCGCGAAACAGGTCAGAAATCCTTCTTCAGTAATACTGGCGGTGGTGGGCTTGGTGCCAGTAGGAAGCTTGTTGGTTTTGCAGCCCAGAGCAAGCAGGGCAATAAGAAACGTAATAGCAGATAATCGATACGTCATAATAGTTTGATTTCGAGAGCCTGTCGGTGCCTATTGACCAACGTAGCAGAGTGCAAACTTCGGTGATTACTCTCTTAAAATAAATCCTACCCCGTGTACATTTTCTATACGGACGTTCGGATGATGGACGAGCCGCTTCCGAAGCCTCGAAATAAACACATCGAGACTACGTCCCATGAAGTAATCATCATCGCCCCAGACAGCACGTAACAGTTCGTCACGACGGACGAGTGTATTAGGCCGTTCGAGCAAATAGGCCAGTACGTCGGCTTCGCGATGCGTTAACAGTTGCTCCTGCCCGTTTACGGTGAGGGTCAAATTCTGACGGTCGAGTAGGGGAGAAATGGGCAGATTGGACGTAGTACCATTCGACGTAGTGCGACGGAGAAATACGTTGATTTTCAGAATAAGTTCTTCAATACTGAATGGCTTTGTGAGGTAATCGTCGGCACCCAGTCGAAGTCCCTGAAGCCGGTCATCTTTGTTCGCCAGCGCGCTCAAAAACAGAATCGGTACCTGCGTATCGACCGCCCGAATCTGACGCGCCAGCGTAAAACCGTCGCTCTGAGGTAGCATTACGTCCAGCAGACAAACGTCAAATTGAGCCGACTGAAAAGCCGTCCAGGCATCAGGGCCATTGGTGCAATGCGTAACCGCGAACGGTACATTTTCGAGCGTATCGCGAATCACAAACCCCAGGTTAACGTCGTCTTCAACGAACAGAATGTGTGCAGGAATCAAAGTGTAAAGAGCGAAAGAGTGAATGAGTGAAAGAGTGCCACAAAGGATGTTGAAGTCGTGAGTAGCTTTACGCTCTTTCGCTCATTCACTCTTTCGCTCTTTGTAACAACCGTAAACATACTTCCCTGACCAAGTGCACTAGTGAGTGTGAGCTTCCAGCCGTGCGCCCGAACGACCTGTCGAACGTAGTACAAGCCCAGGCCAAACCCTTTTACGTCATGAGCATGACCCGAAGTAACCCGGAAAAACTGCTGGAAAACTGCCTTCTGATGCTCCGGAGCGATGCCAATTCCATTATCCCGTACCGACCAGATAAGTTGATTGTTTTCGATATGGGTGTGCAGCACTACGCAGGGCGATTGAATACAATATTTCAGGCCATTATCAATCAGGTTGTTCAACGCCGTTTCGAGGTGATAGCGGTCGGCCTGAATATGGGCGTCGGTGGCGGTAAGATCTAGCTGAACCGACGGGCCGAACGTAGTGGCAGCCGTTGTCATTACGTTGTGCAAATCGACCTCTGCTACGTCCAATACGAAACCAGTACGTTCAGAGCGAGCTAGTTGCAGTACGTTGCTGACCTGCTTCTGCAACCGCCGGCTTTCCTCCAGAATAACGCGGGCGTATTGTTTCAGACGATCAGGTTGTTGTGTTATGCCTTCCGATTGGAGCACATCAGCCGCGATACGTATCGTCGAAACGGGCGTCTGTAATTCGTGGGTGATGTTGTTGATGAAATCGCGCTGCACTTCGGTGAGCCGACGTTGTTTCAATACGACACTTAACGTATATCCAAAGAAAATGACCACCAGCAACACGGCTATTGTCGACCAAAGCCAGCCACTCAACTGCCCGGCCACAAAAGCCGACTGATTCGGAAAGCGAATTCCGAAATAATACGTATAGCGCGAAAATTTCGGCAGATGACTACGATTTTTAAGCGTGGGGCTGGTACTTACATAAGCTCCATAAACCATGCGGTCGGTTTCGCAATTGTAGATACCGTACTCATAATCAGTAATCAGGTTATGTGCCTGCAACGATTTCTGGATGAAACCTTCTAACGTAGCAGGGTCGATTGGGGCGTCGGTATTGACAATAAAATAGTCGGCGGAAATCTGCGTAACGGCATATCGATTGAGTGTAAACCGGTTAAGTTGGGCCACCTCGTCTGCTACGTCCTGCAAGGCAATAAACGCCGTCTGTCGAAACTGCCGTTCACGTAGCGCATAGGCATTACGTACCCAAACCGCCTGCACAGCCAGGATGCCCACAATGGATAGCACGGATAGGACGACTAGTATGCGGAGACGGGAATTCTTTAACTGGGAAAGAGCAAAAGAATGAAAGAGCGAAAACGCTGACGTTGCTTTTTTTGCTCTGGTCCTTGTACCTATTTCGCTCTTTCGCTCTTTCATTCCGGTTCAGCGTTCCGATTTGCTCTTTTAGTCATCAAAATTAGCTGTTCAAGGTGCATACACAAATCATTAACAACTCATTAACAAACGTTAGGAGGTGATTAACAAAGGTATTTGGGCGATGGCGATAGGTTTGCATCGTCGTTCGGGTGAACGATAGCATAAACCTTACCAAAATCATCTGATTATGAAACGTACTTTGTTTTTCGGTTCACTTATTGTATTGGCAATTTCGATGGCGATGACTGTCCCTGCCGCTCTCTTCAACTGGAAGAATGCAACGCATGATTTCGGACGTATTACTCAGGGAAAACCGGTAACTGTGGAGTTTGCATTCACGAACAAAGGTGAAATGCCATTAGTCATCAATCGGGCGCAGGGCTCGTGTGGCTGTACCGGTGTCGATTATCCCAAAGCGGCTGTTCTGCCTGGTCAGTCGGGTGTGATCAAGGCGACATTTAACGCGGCTGCAATAGGCGCCTTCAACAAAACCGTAACAGTTGAATCAAATGCAGAAGGCGGAACGGTGGTTCTGAACTTCAAAGGTGAAGTAGTAAAAGACGCTGCTTCGGCTCAGTAAAAGCCTCAGAGCCGGGCATGTAGGCCCGGCTCTGGTGTTTGTTCGTTTGTATGGATTTATCTGCTTTTTAAATCAACTGCATTTTAGCCACTTTAGGGTCAACATGCACTGCATCATGTTCAAAATCCAGTTTTATACGCCATTTCTGCATAGTGGCCGCTCCCATGATTGCCTCTTCGCTCAAGCCCGGAACCACTAGAAATTCATCTGACAGCAATACGTCTTCCAGGTAAAAATCCAGCGCAACTCGATGTTTTATCTCAATATAATGCCCTTCTGCGGCAGTATATACGCGTCGGACTCGACCCAAACTTTCTAAGTGAGCCAATTCTGGAACATGGTCAGGATGAATGCATGAAAGATTGGCTCCGCTGTCGAAAAGCGTATACAAATGTTTCTCTCCCTGCGAGCCTGCGTAAAGTAAGGGTTTCTTGATAATGGACATGTGGTAATTTGTTTCCTTAAAGTTACATAGAATAACGAGTAATACATAATGAAGGGCAGGGATACCAGCCGAATTATACATTACTCATTAATTCAATTTGAGCCGCTACTTGAAATATGTTGCGGCTCTACAGACAACCCGTATTTCATTTCGCCCCGATCTTTTTCAACAGCACTACGTCCTTCTTTCATCCAGACGGGCATGGGCGCGTCTTTGAGGTAATAATCGAAGTACTGATACAAGCGAATGCTAAGGTCTTTCGCGTTGTGACGTTGCGTCAGGTTATGCCCTTCGCCGTTGTAGACTAACATCCAGACGGGTTTATTTAACCGACGTAGCGCCGAAAACAACTCAATGCCCTGATACCAGGGAACGGCTCCATCAGCGTCGTTATGCGTCATCATAAGGGGTGTCTGGATGCGATTGGCGAAGAATAGTGGCGAGTTTTCGATGTAATTCATAGGCTTCTCCCACAACGTACCACCAATCCGGCTCTGCGTTTTCTCGTACTGAAACGCCCGACTAATTCCTGTTTCCCAGCGAATACCGCCATAAGCCGACGTCATGTTGGCTACGGGAGCCCCCGCTTCGGCTGCGCGGAACAAATTGGTTCGGGTAATGATGTAGGCCGTTTGGTAGCCACCCCAGCTTTGCCCCTGAATCCCCAGCCGGTCGCGGTCAACAAAGCCCTTGTCGAGCAGACTCAATACACCGGGAACAATACAATCGTAGGCGTTCGGACCGGGCTGACCGGTTGTGTACACGATATCAGGGATGAACACGAGGTAGCCGTTCGACACGCAGTAAGAAATATTGATAGTTGACCGACTCGGAGATGGTGCGCGGTAATCGTTGAGGGTTTCGGCGTTACGTTCGTAGAAGTACGTCAGCATGGGATACTTCTTTTTGGCCGGGCCGCCGTCGCGGTCGAAACCTTCGGGTTTGAAGAGCAGCCCTTCGAGTTTAATACCATTCGTTCCCGTCCATTTCACCAGTTCGACACTGCCCCAGCGAATGCTGTCCTGCTGTGGATTGGTGTGCGTCAATTGAACGGGTTTTGCCAACGTAGTATCCGTTTTAAACAGGTTGATCGGCTCCTGGAAATTACCCCGGTAATACGTTAGGGTAGGAGCATTTTTCGCTTTGCTAAGACCAAAATATCGGTGATTGCTACGTGTCAATACCGCCGGTTCAGACGCCGTAAGGCCGTTTTTGCTTTTCAGGATACCGGTTGTTTTGTCGCTTTCCCAGATACCTGTCAGAAATACTTCGTCTTTCGGATCGATGGCTTTTTCGGGTGCAAAGCGGAAAGACGATTCATCTTCGGATAACTCGGCGCGTCGGAGCCGGACGTTGTTTTTACGACCCCAGCCAGCGGTAACGGTAACCGGTTTTTCACGACCAGTCGGGTCGATTTGCCAGATGTCGTAGCGGTCGTACAACCATACGTAGCGGTCGCCGGTTGTCCAGCCTGCCGAGCCGTATGAACCAGGTAAGTTAGGCGTATCGTGTTCTTCATCGAAAAATTTGCTGGGTAACCCCCGCGTCAGGTCGATACGTTTGCCATCGGCTATCGACCAGGCCCGCCAGAGCGAATCACGTTCATCGAACCAGTAGGCATATTTTCCGCCCGGCGATAATTTCGGCTGCGACGCCATGATGTCGTTGGCGATACGTTTCTTTTCACCTGATTGTGTATCAACCAGATAAAGGTCAGTGTGGCCAGGATCCCAGGAGGCTTGTACCTGATACGGTAAATCGCTCAAACCCAGTAAATAGCGCGAATTGGTTTTCTCATCGAACGTAACAGTTGGCACTTCGCGGCTGGCCAGCGGAATCACTTTGCCCAACGATGGGTCGTAAATAGCCAGAAAACCCCGTTCTTTTTCTTCCTTCAGTCGCCGTTGCTGCATGGGTTGCAGTCGACTGTCGGTCCAGGTCCAGATGTCCATTTTTACCTTCTCATCATCAGGTGTCAACGTATCTTTGGTGGGTTTGGGCGGAATGGGTGACGTAGCGAAATACAATCGTTTGCCGTCGTCGGCAAATTTTGGTTCGCGGTACTCATTCACCGACCAGCCTTTGGGTAGGCCTGCTGTCGACGTATCGGCGATAACGTTGAAAGGTGCCTCAGCCACAGGCGTTTTTGTCTGTTTCCCTTTTTTGGCGGGAGCGGTCGGCATCAGGTTTTTATAGTACAGCGAGAACAACTTAACATCGGAACCGGCGCTGTCGGCCGAAGCCATCCAGGCTAATTGTTGCCCCGTTTTGTCGATGGCCAACCCTTTGTAGATTTTTCGTTTGCTGCTCGTATCGACCAGCATCGTTTGTCCGGTAGTCGTGTTGAACAGAAATACGCCTGGCACGGCATTATCGCCAGTTTTCAGCGTATCATTTGCCGACTCTTTGCTATAAAACAGTTTCTGCCCGTTGGATGACATGGCTACGTTAGAGACGTAACGAACCGTTTTTCGCGTACCATCGGCCAGGTTCAACAATGTAAGATCATCGCCTTTCGGCTTTTTTGTTACGCCTTTGCGCGTTGCTACGTTGGTTGTCGAAACCGGGGGTGATACGGGAAGGGTGTCTTTCTGAGTCTGAACAGCAGATCTAGGAACTGGTTTGCCAGATTCGTCCTTACGTTCCTGCAAAACGGCGAGCCACGAACCGGATTCTTTTCCGAAAACAAACGACTTTACGTTTGGCAATTTTGTGGATTTACCGGTTGCCAGATTCAACGCCAGCAAGCTATCCTTGGGCATTTCGTCTGACTTTTTCTTTTTCAATTTGGCCTTTCGCACGTCGGCAACGGGCACTTTCAGGCGCATTATCAGGTACTTACTGTCGGGTGTAAACTGCGCCATATAACCCCGAGGGAAAACATAGCGAGGTGTCGACGAGTTGTTTTCGTTAGAGGCAACTTCCAACCGACCGTCGCCGTCCTGAAGGTCAATCTGGTAAGCGATCCAGCGCCCGTCGTCCGACAGCTTTTCGGCACGAACACTTTGCCAGCGATCATAATCGGCTGCGGTTAATGGACGTTTCTGTACCTGGGCAAGTAAAGGCGTTGAGGCCAGTAGAAAGAGAAAAAGTTGATGAAAGCGGTTCATAAAGAAGGAAGTTAAGACCTTCTAAACTACTAAAAATACCGAAAACATGAGGTTACAAAACGGATATAGATTTACTAAAATGGGATTAATACTATTTATCCTTAGCCTAGTGACTGTTTGTTCCTTCGCGCAAACAACTGCTACGCTGAAACGGGAATTAGATAGCATGTATGTGCTGGATCAGCGTAATCGGGAGTGGCTTACGAAAATAAGTAATAATCAGCCTCTGACCGACAGTCTGAGCGCGGTGTATAAAATTGACAGAAAGCATTTGGCTGGGGCACTCTGGGCTGAGCAGTCGAAGATCGATTCCAGCAATTTAGTACGTGTCGAAGCGATTGTGAAGCAGCACGGATATCCCGGTAAATCGCTGGTGGGTAAGCCGTCTAACGAAACGGTGTTCTACGTTATTCAGCATTCAAACAAAATACCGACGTATCTGCCTGTCATAAAAAAGGCGGCCGAGGATGAAGAATTGCCGTTTTCGCTTTACGCCATGATGCTTGACCGCTCGCTGATGTATGACGGAAAACCACAGCTGTACGGCACGCAGGCCTCATGCCGTCAGCTTGTCACGACCAAACAACAGCGCTGCTTCGTGTGGCCCATCAGTGATGCCAAATCGGTGAACGAGCGACGTAAACAGGCCGGTTTTACGTTAACGGTTGAAGAAAACGCCAATCGTCTCAATGCTGCCTACGAGCCTTCCCTCACTATAGAAGCAGTGCGGAAAACCTACGTAATGAACTGAGCCGGCTAAAAAAGTTTAGCATTGTCCCGTTTATTCGGTTCCGGCCAGACACCCATCGGATCGATGATTACCTGACGGGCGTGCGGTAACGGTGGCAGATAAACAAAGCGGTCGTCCGGATGAGGATGAACGAGTTGCCGGTACAATTGGTGACCATTCTGATCAAGAACGGCCAACGGCACGTAATCATTGATCGGTATCCTTTGTCGCTGACCGTCTGGCGTTTCCCGCCATTTGCTGGTAATGATTTCGACAGTCAATCCGTTAGCGAGATTAGCAACCCGACTGATCTTAAAATCGAACCACAGCCGTTCCTGAAGATACGTATTGAGGTAACGTAACGAATCGGGTAACTGTCGATTTAATTCAGCCGAAAACGCACTGGCCGTGGCAGAATGAGGTTCTTTAACGGCCTTGTTGTAAAACTGACTGATGGTTGCACTAAGCGGTTTATCGCCCCACACCTCGCCGATACTGGTTAATACGAGTGCAGCCCGACCGCGTTCAACGCCGTCGTTGCCTTTCGATTCCAGCAGCGTGGGTTCTGCTTTAGACTGATGCAGGCGGCTTTGCGCATATAAAGCCGTTCGCTGGGCCAGCCGCTGTCTGAAGCGTTCGGGACTGTAGTGCCTATTTACATTCTGCAACGACAGGTATTCGGCCAAACTTTGCTTCACAAAACCATCACTGGGTGCATTTATGGGCAATCCATGAACCAGCCATTGTTTAAAGACCTCCCGCGAAACCAGATAATCAAGGTAATCGAGTCGGTCAGGTTGGCGGTTATTGGCGATCCAGCCCTGGTTCTCGACAATAAAAATCTGGCCGGGTTTTGACGCTACGTCGGCAGTTCCGACAGGCGTTTCAATGAGGGATAATTCAGTATGCGGATAGGCACCAAACAATTGTTCGCCTTCTGAAAGGGCGTTCTCAATGATACGTACCATATGCTGAACCTGGTACGGATGATGGTATTGAATATGAATTTTAACTGGGTGTCCTGATTTGGATTGACGAACGGTTGATTTTGTTACGTAGTGAATGGCAACTTTGGGACGTAGCGTTGTGGCTTGCTGTGTTTGCCACATCGCTAAAATCAGAAACAGACCCGACGCGAGTAGCGCAAATCCATAAGGTCGGCGAAATTGTGTGTGCCAGTGCCGTACGCGTTCGGGCAGGCTGTTAACAACGCCCCGGTTCCAGGTTATCAGAAATAGTATTACGAAAATTCCTGCTACGCTCCACCACATCAGATGAAGTTGCCAACGTAGCGGTTCCATTGATCCATACCCAATCAGGTCGGAATAGTGAGCGGAACCGGGCAAAAAACTATAGAGATACCTTAGTTGAACAGCTTCCTGAAATTGATACGTAAAAGCCAGCCCGGCAAAAATTACCAGATTCATAACATGGCTCATAATCCGGTGATTAACCAACGTAGTAACCAGCGCGCCGAGTGCAATGAGTTGACAATAACGGGCAAAGCCGTCCAGACCTAAATCAGCAACGTAGCGGCTCCAGTCGATGTCGTAGAAACCATTGCTTAACTGTAGGCCCACACCTGTCAGAAACAGCACTAACGTCAGCAGAGCAGCCATACCCATCAGAGCCAGTAATTTGGCCGACAGAATGACAAAATTGGGCAAAGGCAACGCATCGTAAATGGGCCAGATTCCGGTGATACGTTCCCGAAACAGCAGTTCTACCGTCATTACGAGAAGAAATATGCTAATAAAGAAGCCCATTGGGAGACGTAGCGCCGTCATCCGGGCGGTGGTTGGTAGCTCAGGAAAATCCGGGTTATGGTTCAAAACGGTTACCAAAAACACCGACAGGATGATCAGCAGCCCAACCGGAATCAGAAAAACTGGCTGACGTATCAGACCGACAAACTCAAAACGGGTTAAGCTACGTAGCGTTCGCCAGTTTTGCCAGCCACCAAAACGTAGCTGAACATCGGCGGGAACGTATTGTTTCTGAACAGGTTTAGTTGATCGCTCTTCTGACCGGATTTTTGATCGGACTATTGTGACTTTGCCAGCCGTAAAGAACTCGAACGAAAACGTATTTTCGGCATAAGCGAGAAAACCCAGCGCTACGCCAAGCCATAAAATCCGATTAATCAGAAACATATCAGAAAAACTAAGCAGCCCCGATGAGGCATCACTGATCGCTGTACTTTCAACCGATTCCCGGGCCATGCCAACGCCAAATGGGTCCAGTAGCAGCCAGATATCATCAGTTGCCGAAGTATCCGTGTGCGTTTCAGTCAGCAAAAAGTAAAGCACAATCAGAAATAAACCGATGTAAGCTCCCCAAATGCTACGTAGAAAGACCGTCAACGAAAACGTAATACTGACGGCGATTAAGATATTCTGCGCAATCAGCCTCACAAAACCGTCGAGTAGAGTCAGCCATAATGCTAACGTAACCTGGCTATAAATCAATGAGTAAAGTAGAATGCCAATCAGATAAAAAAGGGCCAGCAGCAAGGCCGTAGCGTACGTTCCCATAAATCGCCCGGCGAAATGCATACGGCTGGTAATGGGAAATGTGTACAGATAAGGAGTGGTGTTGTATTCTAAATCTTTTGTCAGTGATTGACCCGCCAGCAACGTAGCAACCACCGCCAGAATGACACCTAACGACGACAGAATCAGGTAAGACGTAACGGTGCTCTCAATATAAGCGTACATTTTCTCGATCTGGAACGAATACCAGATACCTTGCCCGGTAATGAGCAGCGCAAACGCATAAAAGGAAGGTTGCCGCAGTTGATACGTAATTTCGAAGCGGGCGATTGAAAGAAGTGGATTCATCGTGCTTATAATGTATCCGACAGCCGGAGCCTGTCGGGGCTTTACCAAAATTAGCTCTGCACCAACTCCGCTAATCCAACGCCGTCGTCGGCGGCACCGTAGTAAACCCAGATTTGGCCCGCTTTGTCGCTGCCTTCCGGCCACCGCACCCAGCCGTTCGAAAACACTACGTTCGGAAAGAAACCTTCGCGCTCCCAGGGTAGCTCAGGCGATAGAAGAGGGAGGTCCGAACGGTCCAGAATACTAGTCGGATCGGTTTTATCCAGCAGCGCCAAAGCGAGTGAATAGGCGTGAGTTTCGTCGGCGCCGTGGTAGCAAAGCAACCAGCCTTCGTCGGTCAGCATCGGTTCGGGGCCTCCGCCAATTTTACCGCCTTCCCAGGCAAAACGGGGGTTATTGGCTCCTCGCCCGCCAAACAGGTAGCGGTTGTTGCCCCAGTGTTCACCGTCAATCGATTCCGCCAGCCAAATAGACGGCCTGCCAATGTCAGACACCATAGGCCGGTGAAATAGTACGTATTTGCCATTTATTTTTTCAGGAAAGAGCGCTACGTCTTTATTGGGTGGCGGTAAAATCATACCGATACGTTCGACATCCAAAAAATCGGTAGTAACAGCCAGTCCAACACCGGGGCCATGTTCGGACACGGCCGTATACGTAATCCAGTATTTTCCGTCCAGGAACGTAATACGGGCATCTTCAATGCCATACGATTCGTCCATACGAGCCGGAAACAAAAACGGCTTTTCGTCAACCGTAAAGTGAATACCATCTTTACTACGTGCCAGCCGCAGGTGACTGAGAGAAGTCAGATAGGCCTTTCCCTCAATCGTAACCACACGCGGGTCGAAATCTTCTTCAGGCTCCGGAAACTCTTTGATTATCAGTGTAGGTACGCCATTTTGTTCTTCCAAAAGTGGTACTTTTACAAAGCCTGGCCTGGCTCCCGGGGCTTCGGCCACACGTAACAAAAGAATAACTTCGTTGTTGACGATGCAGGCGCCCGGGTTGAAAGCACCCAATACGTCGAATCCATCAATACTTGGCTTTACATCACTTGTTTGCAGAATAGGTTGATCAGACAGACGTTTGAGTTGGTAGTTTTTCATGAATTGGAGTAGTTCTACGTACCGGTTGTGTTAGTCGTTTTGGATAGAATGGCTGGTAATAGGAGTGATGACGTACTGTTGCCAAGATTGTAACACATAAAATTTACAAGGGTTTGCGTTTTAAAACATTTATTGAATAAGTTTGGGGCAGGCAAAACCTTCGGGGAAAGAGCCGCGTTATGACGAGTGAACTAACTTTTATCCTTAAATACTCATGATTTACCAGCCAACGTTTGATCAGGATGAAGACGTGCTGATGTTGAACCCTGATCCAGATACCTTCGACGACGAGGAAGATGACTTCGCCGATGAAGATGCCGAATTTGATGAACTAGGTACGGGAGCCGGTAGTGGTTACGGCGCCGAAGATCTGGAAGATATCGATGACATCGAAGAAGAATTCGACGAAGACGATCTGGAAGATCTGGACGACGATGATATCGAAGACGATCTGGACGACGATAGCATGGAATAAGCGTGGCTTCATCCTGTCAATTCGCTACTAGAAAACGTTGGCAGCCTAAGCTGCCAACGTAGTATCAACGTTTTATGAGCAACACCATGACACAGCCTAACGAGCAACTTCCGACGGAGGAACCGCTGATAACAACCGAAAATGCAGAAGATGGTGGTACGGCCCCCGATTCTGAGACGCAGTCATCAGCAGCCAGCGAAGCAGGCGGACGTACCGATGAAGAAGGTTCCCGTGCCCCAAACGACCCTGCCGAGGGAGCGTAAAATTCAATGAGTAAATGACCGGGCCGGCGGCCCGGTCATTTACTCATTACTGATAATAGCGTCTGGCATTTCATGTCGGTTTCATGCCATTCGCGTTCGGGATTAGAATGTTCAGTAAGGCCGGCACCGGCGAAGAGCGTTGCCTGTTTGCCTTCGAGTTTCATACAGCGGATGTGTACAAAAATATGACTCGCCGGGCCAGACTGCTGGTCGTCGATGTTGACAGGACCCAGAAAACCACTGTAGAACTCGCGGTCGTGAGTTTCATGCCGTCGAATAAAATCAAAGGCTACATCGCGGGGCATACCACAAACGGCGGAAGTTGGATGCAACAGCCGGAGCATAACTGTGCCAAGCTGCGGGTAACGTACTGCCTGCGTATCGACGGTGAACGTAGTGCCGAGGTGCATCAGGTTTCCAGCAATAATACTTTTGGGCCCTTCCTCTAGGTATTCCCGCAACCGGATTTTCTTAAAGCATTCAATGATGTAGCGGCACACTAAGGCCTGCTCTTCAATTTCTTTCTGTGACCACATGGCCTCAGGTGGACGTTTCGCCGTGCCATCGGGATTAAATGCCGATTGCGTACCAGCCAGTGCCGCCGTCCGAAAAATTCCGTTTGCATCAACACTTACCAATCGTTCGGGCGTAGCACTAATCCATATCTGCCCTTTTTCGGGAATGGAAACGGCTGACACGAAGGCCGTTGGATACTGCTGACAAAGTTTATCGAATAACGTAATTGCGTTAGGAGCACTGGAAAACACCAACTGCTTCGTGCGTGACAGAACCACTTTTCGGAAATCACCCCGCTGCATGGCCGCTATGGCTTCCGCTACGTTACGTTCGTAGTTGGCTTGTGCATCCGGGTCATCAAGCAACGTAGCACGTACTGGCGATGTCGATTTGTCGGTATTCTGATGTATTCTAACGGCTTTCCAGAATTGCCGGGCTTGTTCGCTCACCTCCTCCCGTTGTCGGTTATGGTCAGAAACGAACATCGCATTTTCGTCAACAATAGCCTGAATATCAGCTCGTAGAAAAAGAGTTTGTGGCACGTAATCCGATGTGTCCAGATGTTCCGAGAGTTGGGCCTCTACCGGCGCATTTTTGGCAAGATTATCGAAAGGACTAATCAGAAAACCAGCGGGCAGTTCGTCTAAATCGGCTGATACGCGGGGTAATTTTTCATCGAACGAAACTAGTAGATGTTTTTCCTGCTGGTTGGGTAATCGCCACAAGGCGGCTGGAAATCCGGTGGTGAGTGCTGCGTCCCAAAGGTCAATGGCTTTGGGCTGATTTTCAGATGTATGGTTAAATGAAGTGCGATTTCTTAACGTATCAGACTGCATAGCGAATAACTGCCCGGACTAGGACAGCCTACCCGAATAACAGAATTTATACTGATTTTGTGCGCAGAATTGGAAAAAGGTTATTTGCCTGGGCCTGGTTCCGGGAAATGATTGTGCGGTACGTGGCAGTCCGACGGTTTTCTACGAACTTGCGGCCCGAAATTCAGTCCGTGCTACGTATATGATTCGAATCTTTCAGCAAGACGAAACCGCCGTCCGCAAAATCCGCGACATTGATTCGTTTTCCGATACCGAACGAACCCTTTGGGTGGATTTGCAAAATGCCAGCCCCGCCGAAATTAAGAGCGTTGAAGAAAAATTTGACGTCGATTTCCTGAGTCAGCAGGAACAATTGGAAATTGAAAGCTCATCGCGCTATATCGAAGAAGATGACTATCTGATTGCCAACTCCAACTTTCTGGTTCCTGATCCTGAGCATCGCTACGTAACGGTGCCGGTGAGTTTTATTCTGAAAGATGATACGTTATTTACGTATCGCAACGCCGACCTGAAATCCTTTGCCGATACAGTTAAACGTATCAAATCGCGCCGGGCGGTATTTAGCGATGGCGCGCAGATTCTTATCTCCATTTTTGAGTCAAGAATTGATTACGATGCCGATTTAGTTGAGCTGGTATCGGGTGAAATCAAGGCCATCAACCGCATGCTTGACCTCGACGCCAACCTCGACCGGGAAATGCTGCTTAGCATCAACGATTATCAGGAGTTAACTATGTCGATTCGGGAGAGCGCAGTTGATAAACAGCGCGTTATTTCGGCCATGATACGTTCCGATGGTTGGTTTAATGAGCAGGAGCAGCAACGGCTCCGAACTGTCATTAAAGACATCAGCTCGCTCATCGATCATACGAACTTCATTTTCGAACGGCTCGAATTTCTGCAAAACACCTACCTCGGTTTGATTGACCTGGAACAAAACCGAATTGTGAAAATTTTCACGGTCGTTTCGATTGTGTTGCTGCCTCCGACGCTCATCGCCAGCATCTACGGGATGAACTTCGATGCAATGCCCGAACTGCATTGGAAATATGGATACGTACTGGCGCTAATGCTAATGGTTTTTTCGGTTGTGGGAACACTCTGGTTTTTCCGGCGGAAGAAGTGGCTATAAAGTAAAAGAGCTGGTTGTTCGCTGACAATGAGTTACTTCTTCCGGTGTGTCGCGTCTGATGGGAAAGCTAACTCCCGATGCTATGGAACAGGCGCAGGCCCGACTCGAACTTTTTTATACCCAGGTCGTAACATTTCTGACACTTTATAGTGGCCGTGTGCTGCTGGCCGCGTTAACGCTTGTCGTCGGTTTGTGGGTCATTGGCTGGATAACTAAATTGCTGTCCTCCACCATGACCAAGCGCCATGTCGACCGCGATGTACAGCCATTTTTGTTATCGCTGGTGAACGGATTGCTTCGGGTTCTACTGTTGCTGAGTATTGCCAGCACACTCGGTGTGCAGACCACGTCATTTGTGGCGATTATTGGTGCGGCTGGTCTGGCGGTTGGGCTGGCTCTTCAGGGTAGTCTGGCTAACTTTGCCGGAGGGGTACTGATTTTGATCTTCAAACCTTTTCGCGTCAGCGATTTAATTAGTGCTCAGGGATTTACGGGACATGTTGAAGCCATTCGCATTTTTGATACAACGCTGTTAACCCTCGATAATAAGACGATTATCCTCCCCAACGGCACGCTGTCGACATCGCCCATTATGAACATCTCGACTAAAGGGGTAATTCGGGTCGATCAGGTGTATAACGTTGGTAGCCAGAATGATCTGGATGCGACCAAATCTGCCATTCTTAAAGTAGTTTCGACCTGCCCCTACGCCCTCAATAATCGGCAGCATGACGTATTGATTGCCAAATTGAATGCAAACTCCCGCGATTATGACGTACGAGTCTGGACAAAGAGCGATACGTATTGGGAAACGTATTATTATATGCTCGAAAACATAGCCCGGCAATTTGCCAAAGACGGTATCGAGGCACCCAAACCTAAGATGTTTATTACGAACGAGGCTTAGTAACGTAGCACGGACCGAACTTCAGCCTTGCCGAAAACAACATGTAACAGACATTTGAAAAGGTAGACGAGCAATTTTTCAGAAAAGACGATATTTATTGATTTGTCCGTTAAACGTTTGGCAGGTTTATAAATCTAAGGGTTGAGAGGGTGGAACCTGCACCTAATCGATTAACGTCATGACTATCCTGAAAACTATAAAACGGCTTGGTCTGGTTGTGTTGTTCCTGTCTGGAGCACTGTTTTCCCAGAAAACGTTGGCCCAACCAGGGGTAACGGTACCTCTTGAGTCGTTTTATGACGAATTAGCTCCTTATGGGCAATGGATGCAATATCCCGGTTACGGTGATGTGTGGCTTCCTAACGCAGGCCCTGATTTTCAGCCCTATGGCACTGGTGGTCACTGGGTTGTTACTGAGTACGGAAACACTTGGGTATCGGATTATGCTTGGGGATGGGCGCCGTTTCATTACGGCCGCTGGATTTACGACCCCGCCTACGGTGGCTGGCTTTGGGTTCCAGGTCAAGACTGGGGACCGGCCTGGGTTACGTGGCGTTCGGGTGGTGGCTATTATGGCTGGGCCCCGCTTGCTCCCGGCTGGGGCATTAATGTCAACATTAATATTCCGGCTCCCTATTGGACCTTTGTTCCGCAGATTTACATCACCAGCCCACGACTGTATAGTTATTGCGTGCCACGTCCGCAGATTGTGAATGTGTATCACAATACGACTTACATCAATAACTACTACCGGACCAATAACCGAGCATATGCGTATGGGCCGCCAAGGGGTGATATTGAGCGCGTTACCCGTAGTTCGGTGCCGGTTTACCGGGTTGACCATATGGATCGCCCCGGCCGCTCGGTGGTTGGCAATGGTTCCGTAGGTTTTTATCGTCCCGGTAACTCGTACAGCCGCGATTATGGACGTAACGACCGTTATAATAATCCTAACCCCCGGCCGAATTATGACGGCAGTACGGCTTACAACCGTGGTAATTTGGGAGACAATAATGTACCCAACCGGACGTACGAACGCTCGCCAATTGCGCCAAATCGGGGTTACAGCCGGGATGGGTCAAGTCGGGAATATAGTCAGCCTTTTTCGGGCGACCCAAGTGGTAACGTTGGAAACAGAACAGTGCCGAATATAAATAATACTGCTCCATCTCAACCAAACCGGTTTGAGTCGAGTAGGGGGCGGAGTTTTGCACCAGAAACTAACACCCCCCAAATTGATAATGGTCCGCGAGAAGCACCATCGGGAGGATGGAACTCACGTGGTTTTCAACAAGGGGGCGGATTCCAACGAAACCGGACATTCGAACGTAGTGAAAGTCAGCCCCAACCGCAGATGAACAGCCAGCCTAGCCAGCCAAGGCAAGGTGGACGTAGCGAAGCTTTCCAGCAACGGTCGCAGGAAGGGCAAGGTCAGGGTCAGCGGTTTCAGCAACGTAGCACGGAACAAGGTGGTCGGTCGCACGAAGGGTTTAATCCGGGCGGTCGGCGCGGACCTAGATAGATAACAGTCTCCGTTTGCAAAACAAACACCACACGCCCAATCAGGTGTGTGGTGTTTGTTTTGGTGGTACTTTTACCCGATGGTACGTTATTTTATTGAACTCTCGTATCGAGGAACGGCTTACCACGGCTGGCAGACACAGGCAAATGGCATCAGTATACAAACCACGCTCGAAGCGGCACTCACCCAGCGACTGGGCCGCCCCATCTACGTAGTGGGTAGTGGACGTACCGATTCGGGCGTTCATGCGAAACAGCAATTTGCTCATTTTGAGGTCGAAGAGCCAATAAATCAGTCCGAATCTTTCATTTATTCACTAAACTGTATCCTGCCCGAAGACATCGCCATTCACAGGATTTTCCCAGTTCAGGCAAACCATCACGCCCGATTTTCGGCTATTTACAGATACTATCAGTACTACGTTAGTCGGCAGAAAGATGCGTTCCAGAATGGCCTGACGTATCATTTTCGGCCTCACCTCAATCATGAAATCATGAATGAAGCCTGTAAGATGTTACGTCAATACACGGATTTTCAGAGCTTCAGTAAGGCGCGGGCCAACGTCAACCACTTTCACTGTCGAATCGATTTTACGTACTGGGAGCGCATAAACGACGATGACCTGACGTTTCATATCCAGGCCAATCGTTTTCTTTGGGGCATGGTACGTACCATTGTCGGTACGTTGCTCGAAATAGGGCAGGGGCGCATGAACCTTGAACAGTTTGAACAGATCATTTTAGCCAAAGACCGCAACGCAGCCGGCCGAGCCGCTCCCGCCAATGGCTTATACCTGGTGGAAGTGGGGTATCCGGCGGAAGTGATGGAGCATAGGGCATAAGGTTAGAGGCAGAGAATTAAGGGTTGGAGGCATGGGGTTGAGAAGGCAGTCAGATACTACGATGAATACCTATTTTGCATTCAACTTCTCAGCTAACCCGCTGTCCTTCGCCCCATGCCCTCTGACCTTTCACTTAAAATTTCTTAAATTGGACCGTTCACCGGTTGAAACCATTATTTTTGTCACATAACACGAACCCCTGAATGGCTCGTACAAAAAAGAAAGTTGGTACGTATCCCAGCGGCATGATTTTGTTTAGTCTGACGCTGGCTTTGTTTTTGATTGGTTTTTGTGCAGTACTGGCGCTTCATTCCAAGAAGCTCGTTACGTATATCCGCGAGAATTACGAAATACGAGCATTTCTGGATAAAGACTTGGGTAATAAGAAGATAAAAGACTTACAGGAAACCATTGGGAGTCGGCCTTATATTCTGCAAACCAATAGCGAACCGCAAATTAAATTAGTCACGAAGGAAGAGGCCGCCAAAGAGTTTATTGCCGAAACCAAAGAGGATTTTTCGAAGTTTCTGGGTGAAAACCCGTTGCACGACAGCTTCCGACTAAAACTCAACGAAGGGTATTTCGAAGAAGCCAAATTGCAGGAAGTAAAACAGGATTTAGAGCAGATTAACGGTGTGTTTGAGGTTGTTTATCAGGAAAATCTGGTAGACAGCATCAACAAAAACATTACGAAAATTTACGTCGTCATGTCGGCCTTTGCCATTATTCTGCTGATCATTATTGTTATCCTGATGAATAACACCATTCGCCTGGCTCTTCATTCGCAGCGGATGCTTATTCGGAGTATGCAACTGGTGGGCGCAACGAATGGATTCATAACCCGACCATTTCTGTTGCGGGGCATGTGGCAGGGTTTGCTGGCTGGCGTTATTGCAGTGGGAATGCTGTTGATTGGTCTTCAACTGGCCATTAGCAATTTGCCCGAACTGGCGATGTTTCAGGATGTTGAAAAGATTGCCATTCTGATGGCGGCTATTGTCGGACTTGGTGTTTTGATTGGCTTTCTGAGTACGTTTCAGGCTGTTAACCGTTATCTGGGTCTAACGCTGGATGAGCTTTATTAATGAATAATTTAAAATGAATAATGTAGAGCGTAGATGAATAAAATGGGTTTTTTGAAGGCCATTATTCATTAGACATTGTTCATTAGACATTCTAACTTAAGAAGAACATGGCAAAAGATAAGCAATATGGCTCGGCCACGCTGACGCGTGATGAACCCGCCAAGAAAACGGTGGCCGCTCCAGTGGCTACACCGAAATCGACTTCGACTCGCACAGCGACCGAAGCGACCCGCTCAACCGGTGCCACAGAGCTGCCGTTCAGTCGGCAGAATTACGTACTAATGCTGATCGGTATTGGTACTATTCTGGCTGGTTTCTTTATCATGAGTCTCGATAAAGAAGAATTTGGCTTTGGTTTTATGGGACTTACCCTCGGTCCGATAGTGGTGATGGGGGGCTTTGTTCTCGAATTTTTTGCCATACTTACCAAGCCTAAAAACGAATTGTTATAAAGTTGTATGGTTGTAAAGTTATAGGCCGGGTCTATAACTTTACAACCATACAACTTTATAACTCCTCTAGATGGATTTAATTCACGCGATTGCGCTGGCCATTATCGAAGGTCTGACTGAATTTTTGCCGGTTTCCTCTACCGGACACATGATTATCTACTCCTCACTGGCGGGTATCGCCGGTAATGAATTCACGAAATTATACACGGTCGACGTTCAGTTTGGCTGCATTCTATCGGTGCTGGTACTATACCATCGCCGTTTTCTGACTAATGCCCGTGCAGGTAATTTCGTAGTTCCAACTTATTTGAAATCCGTGCCAACTCATTTGCAGCCCATGGCCGATTTCTACAGTAAAATCCTGATTGCGTTTCTACCTGCTGCGATTATCGGATTTCTCCTCAACGACTTTATTGATTCACTGCTTGAGAACGTAGTAGTCGTGGCAATTTCATTGCTGGTTGGCGGTATTATCTTGGTTTTCATCGATATGATTGTGAACCGACAGCCAAAAGATGGCGATGTTACAGTGCCTGATGCGTTACGTATCGGTTTCTTCCAATGTATCGCTATGGTTCCGGGTGTTTCCCGATCGGCGGCTACCATTATTGGTGGTATGTTTCAGGGCTTAACGCGGGCGCAGTCGGCTGAGTTTTCGTTCTTTCTGGCCGTTCCGACGATGGCGGCTGCTTCAGGCTACAAACTCCTCAAAACCTATAAACTCCTTCAACCCGCCGATTATCAGACGCTTCTTATTGGTAACGTCATTGCCTTTATCGTCGGTATGCTGGCGATACGTGGTTTTGTCGGATTTCTGAATCGCTATGGCTTCAAAGTGTTTGGCTACTACCGAATTGCTGTTGGCCTCCTATTGCTGGGCCTGATGGCGGCCGGAGTTAAGTTAGACGTTTTATAAAAAGGTATAACACAGCGATACGCAGAGAAGCACAAAGTTGCGCTGAGAGTCTCTGTGTATCTTTGTGCTTCTCTGCGTATCGCTGTGACACAACAAAATTCACCTGACCCCGGTCAACTCATTCTTATCGATAAGCCACTTACCTGGACATCTTTCGACGTAGCGAATAAGCTGAAGTACGCCTGTAAATTTAAAAAAATTGGTCACGCCGGTACGCTCGACCCACTAGCTACGGGTCTGCTGATTCTTTGCACCGGTAAAATGACCAAGCAGATTGACCAGTATCAGGCGCAGGAAAAAGAATATACCGGTACGTTGGTTCTTGGAAAAACGACTCCTTCCGTAGACCTCGAAACCGCTTTTGATGCAGAGTTTGATACGTCGGACGTAATGGTTGGGCAAATCCAGGAAGCCGCTCGGCAACTAACCGGCGATATCTTGCAGGTGCCCCCCATTTATTCGGCGGTACGTGTCAATGGCGAACGACTTTACGAAAAAGCCCGGCGTGGTGAAACCGCCGACCGGGTTGAGGGCGGTATCAAAGCCCGGCAGGTTAACGTATCGGTGTTCGAGGTTAATGCGAGCAGGTTTCCTGAAGTAGATTTTCGCATTGTTTGTTCCAAAGGCACCTATATTCGCAGTCTGGTGCGCGACTTGGGTTTATTGCTCAATAATGGAGCTTATATGAGTTCACTACGTCGGACACGTATCGGCGAGTTTCATATTGAACAGGCGCATACCCTTGATGAATTTATTGAACTGTGCCGGGAGAATAGTCGCCAATCCTCAGTCGATAGTCAGCAGTGAAAAATACTACGTATTGCGACTTTTAACTATCGACTAAGACTCCTGGCTGTCGACTAAAAAATGATTATTTATAGAAGTCTGAACGATATTCAGCCGTTAACGAATGCCGTGGTAACCAGCGGTACGTTCGACGGAGTCCATCTAGGGCATCAAACGATTTTAGCCCGATTAACGGAAGTTGCCAAAGCCAGCAATGGCGAATCAGTGCTCATTACGTACTGGCCACACCCACGTACCGTGGTATCGAACGATAGTCAGAATCTGAAACTACTAACCACGCTCGACGAAAAAATCGAACTTATTGATCAGGCTGGCGTCGATAATCTGCTTATTATTCCGTTTACGCGCTCGTTCTCGCAACTCACTTCCGAGGAGTACATCCGTCAGATTTTGCTGGATAAAATCGGTACCAAAAAGCTCGTCATTGGCTACGATCATCGTTTCGGGCGAGACCGCGAAGGTGGCTTCGAATACATTCGGGCACACCAGCAGGAATACGGGTTTGAAGTGGAAGAAATACCACGACAAGACGTAGAAGCTGTCGGTGTAAGCTCTTCTAAAATTCGGGCTGCGCTCAGTCAGGGAAATGTAACGATAGCGAATCGCTTTTTGGGACGCCCGTATACATTAACTGGTACCATCGTAAAAGGACGCCAACTTGGACGTACCATTGGTTTCCCAACGGCTAATATGCAGGTTGATGATACATCCAAACTGGTGCCGGCCAATGGGGTTTATGCCGTTGAGGTTGAATATGCTGGACAGACGCTAGGAGGGATGCTCAACATTGGATTTCGGCCAACAGTTGCCGGTGTCAATCAGACCATCGAAACCTACATTTTTGATTTCGACAAAGACATCTACGGCGAACACATGACGCTGAAATTCAAGGAGTTTTTACGCCCCGAACAAAAATTCGATGGTCTAACGGCACTTGTAGCCCAACTGAAGCTCGACGAAGAAACGGCGAGGGGTGTGTTAGAAATTTCGTCATCAGTCGATAGGCAACAGTCGTTAGATAAAAACAACTAGCGGCTATTGACTGCCGACTCTACCCCCATATTCTTCCCCGCTACGTATCCGGTAGTCCAGGCGCTTTGGAAGTTGAAGCCGCCAGTAATGCCATCGACATTTAGCACTTCGCCTGCGAAAAATAAGCCGGGTTGGGCTTTGCTTTCCAGCGTTTGTGGGTGTAGACTGTCGAAGGAAATACCTCCGCAGGTAACGAATTCATCCTTGAATGTACTTTTACCTACCACCTGAAACTGACTGTTGGTAAGTCGCTCGATCAGCCGGTTCAGAGGTTTGGCGGGTAGGTCGGCCCAGCGTTGCGTTTCGGTGATTTCTACGTCAGTAATCAGTGCCTGCCAGAGCCGCGAAGGTAGCCCAAACGGATTTTGAGAGCTTACCTGCCGCTTACCATTCTGCTGCCGAAAATCCTGTAATACGTTACGTAACTGATTATCGTTCAACGTAGGAGTCCAATTGATACGTAGCGTGAATCGGTAGTCCAGAGTGGCTAGATCGCGAGCAGCCCATGCTGATAGACGTAGCACCACTGGACCGCTGAATCCCCAATGAGTAAGGAGCAATGGGCCGCGTTGCTCCTGTTTCGTACCCACTACGTATACGGCAGCATCAGTTACCGAAACACCTGCTAAGGAAAGCAAAGGGCTATCTGGTACGTTGAACGTAAACAGCGAAGGGACCGGCGAAATAAGAGCTTCATTCTGTTCAGGCATCCATGCGTACGAAGTTGGCTGCGGATAGCCACCTGTCGCAATCAGAACACGGTTTGCTGTAATAGTCTCGTCGTTATTTAGTGCTACGTTCCATTTTGTGTCTCCGTTACGTTCCGTTGAATAGGAGAGGGACGTAACGCCCGCGCTTGTTTGGATACGAATGCCCAGCTGACGGGCTCTGGTCAATAAACAATCGACAATGGTATCGGACGTATTGGTGCTGGGAAACATGCGCCCATCGGCTTCGGTTTTTAACGTAACGCCCCTTTCTTCAAACCAACGTACCGTAGCGGTCGCATCGAACTGGTTGAGCAGGGAACGTAGCGGTTTTTCGCCCCGAGGATAGTGTTTGACCAGTTGCCGATTGTCGAAACAGGCGTGCGTTACGTTGCAGCGTCCTCCACCGGAAATACGTACTTTATTCAGTACAGTACGTGATTTTTCAAGAATAGTGATGGTCGCATCGGGGAAATTTTCGGCGGCCGTAATGGCTCCAAAAAATCCGGCGGCTCCACCACCAATAACTACGAGATGCAGCGATGACATAGGTTTTGAACAGGGGAGAGCTTTTCCGGGTTCCAAGTTTTCGCGCCAGCCAATCTGGAACTTTATTTTACCTTTGTTGTATGCTCCTCAAACCGCAATTTTCGCCTAAAAACTACCATCGCCGGGGCTTCCGGTTACGCGGCAATACGCTCGTACTCCTGTTTGTCTTTTTCCTGATTGGTTTATTTCTGCATTACGGTGGAAAAACCAAGCCGGTAGTGGCGTTCTGGAATGATGTTCGGGAAATTGTTGGTTTGGGAAAATCGAAGTCGGCGCCGGGCGATAACCCGTATAAAGCGCCTGAACCGCAGGATAACTCATCGGGAAAGAAGAATGACGAAACGGAAAGTGAAGCATCGGACGAGAGCGTGGCCAGCGATAATAATGGCGGTAAATCGTCGGGAAATTCACCCAAAAACGACAGGTTTGATTTTGAGAAACAGGTTGATTTCCTCTTGCCGCTGGTGAAGTCGGGTGATGAAATTATCCGGCATGAAGGGTACACGCTACGTTATGTGGACCAATATAAAGATGCTTCCTGGGTTGCCTACCCACTGCTGGACTATGAAACAAAAGGCGATGCTGATCGCAAATTCGAGCAGTTTAAACCCGACCCGGCCGTAGCGAACGGTACGGCTGTTACGTCTGATTATACGCGTTCTGGTTACGACAGAGGGCATCTGGCACCCGCTGCTGATTTCAAGTTTTCGCAACGTATCATGCGCGAAACGTTTTTTATGAGCAACATTACGCCCCAGGTCCCCGATTTCAACCGGGGCATCTGGAGCGATCTGGAGAATCAGGTACGTTCCTGGGCCAGACGTGATCATGGATTATACGTAGTGACCGGACCGGTTTTGAAACCCGGTTTGGCAACTATCGGCAAGACCAACGAAGTAAGTGTACCGGAGAAATTTTATAAAGTGCTGTTGTACTGCAACAAACCGCAAATCCGGATGATTGGCTTTCTGCTGGATAATGAAGGATCAGATAAATCGATTCGGGAGTTTGTGGTTTCGGTCGATCTCATCGAACAGCTAACGGGTCTCGACTTCTTCCCAAAAATTCCCGATGATCTTGAGCGACAACTTGAAAGCCGCAGTCGTGGCGAAATGGTAGACGCCTGGTTTGATAACTGACCACTATAAAGGCGTTTTTGTCAAACGCCTGCATACCAACGTAACACGTTGGCTAACCACTACGTCTTTTGTTTCTTCTTTTTCGCGGCTGGGAAAAGTATGTTATTCAAAATCAGGCGATAGCCTGCTGAATTTGGATGCAAATTGAGATCGGTTGGTTCTTCACCGATTTCGTGCCGATAATCTTCGGGGTCGTGACCGCCGTAGAACGTAAAAAAGCCCCGGCCATAGGGCGAGTGAATGTAACGCGCTTCGCTCACCGACCGATTTTCAGCCATAATAACCACTTCAGGTTTAATGAGATTTTTCTTAAACGCAGTTGTCTGCCCCATAAATCCTTTGATGACATTCAGGTGATTCTGCGTCAGCATGGTTGGAATGGGATCGTACTTGGCCGAAAATTGAAACAGGGTAAAATAGTCATTGTGCTCGCTCAAGCCGCGTTCTTCGGGCTGGTTGTCGATATTGGAGAATTCAATCAGGTACGGATTCGTGTAAACCTGGAAATTTCGGAAGGCAAACGTTTGACTAAAATCCAGTTTACTATTTGCATTTGGATCGGCAGGGTCGCCATCGTAAAAACTATCGACAATATCGGTGTTTTGTGAAGCCAGCGCGATGTCGTACGTATCGGTGGCATTGCACATAGCGAACAGATAGCCACCGCCAAGCACAAATTCACGAATTTTCTGAGAAACGGCCCGCTTCAGTTGGGGCACTTTGTTGAAGCCGTATTTATGCGCGATGGTTTCTGCTTCGCGCTTCTGAGCAATGTACCAGGGCTGGTCTTTAAAGTGGAAAAACTTACCGTATTGCCCGGTAAAATCTTCGTGATGCAAATGCAGCCAATCGTATTCAGGCAGTTTCCCATTCATTACTTCCTCATCGAACACGATGTCGTAAGGGATTTCGGCGTAAGTCATCACCATCGTGACGGCATCATCCCAGGGCTGTTTTGTTTTTGGGGAATAAACGGCTACTTTGGGTGGTTTCTGGAGTTTTACCGCATCCATATTGGCATCAGCTGCGGCAATTTCCGATAAAATCTGGGCTGATTGTGCATCAGAAATGACTTCATAACTAACACCACGTATCACCATCTCGTTGATGAATGCCTGGGTTTGTGGTAACAAAAACGACCCGCCCCGGTAATTAAGCAACCAGTCGATTTCGGTATCATGCACTTTCAGCACCCAGAACGCAATGCCGTACGCCTTCAGGTGATTCTTCTGGGCATCGTCCATAGGAATCAGAATTTTAGAAGCCCAGACCTGATGTGTCAGGCTGAGAATTAGTATAAGCGGTAACAGCAGCCGTTTCATTGGTTTTCCGAATAAGAATGCTTGTGGTAGTTTTGCTATAACGAAATATACGCAAATATTGTGCGAGAATAAAGAGTGAAAGAGCGAATGAGTGAAAGAGCGAAAAAAGTTCGCGTTAGCCTTTCGCTCTTTCACTCATTCGCTCTTTCACTCTTTGAAACATGAACCTCATCGAAAACATACGGGAAGGGTTACGTTCGATTGCGGGCAATCAATTACGTACTATTCTCACATCACTGATTATTGCCATCGGTATTACGTCGCTGGTAGGTATTCTGACAGCCATCGACGGAATTCAGAATTCTGTAAACAGCAGTTTTGAGGGGCTGGGAGCTAATACGTTTAGTATTGTGGCCCGCCAGGATGCTTTCCGGCGGGGTGGGCGTGTTCAGCGTCAGGATGCACCTATCGATTATTTTGATGCTGTGCAATTCAAACGGCGATTCCCGTACGGGGCTACCATCACCGTATCATCGGCGGTAAGTGGTGCAGCTCAGGCCAAATTCGGGTCGAAGAAAACAAATCCGAACGTATTACTAATCGGGGGCGACGATGCGTATCTGGCCGTTAAAGGATTTACCCTTCAGAGCGGACGTAACCTGATAACGAACGACCTGAGCTCCGCACGGAACGTAGCGATTATCGGGAGTGAAATTGCCAATACGTTGTTTGAGAAAAAAATCAATCCCCTCAATCAGGCAATTCGGGTGTCGGGTACGCAATATATTGTTGTGGGTGTACTGGCTAAAAAAGGCGGTTTTGCGGGTGGTGGTGAAGATCGTATGATTCTAATTCCGCTTGATAATGCCCGCGCACTAGCTGGTAATCAGAAACTAACCTTCGATATTACCGCATCTGTTCCCAGCGTGTCGAGTCAGGACGAAGCGGTTGGCGAGGCACGTGGCGTAATGCGGTTGATACGTCGGGACCCGCTCGGCCAGCCTGATTCATTTGAAATTGAACGGGCCGACGATCTGGCTAGGGAAACTGAAGATATTACCGGTTATCTGCGCATTGGTGGTTTCGGGATCGGTTTCATTACGTTGCTGGGGGCGTCTATCGCCTTACTTAATATCATGTTGGTGTCTGTTACAGAACGAACCCGTGAGATTGGCATTCGAAAATCGTTAGGTGCTACTCCGAAGCGTATTCGGGAGCAATTTCTGATTGAAGCCATTGTTATTTGCCTACTAGGTGGAGTAGGAGGTATTCTGCTAGGGCTGGGCGTCGGTAATCTGATTTCGTCATTAATAAGTGAGGGGAAAGGGAATTTTATTGTGCCCTGGGCGTGGATGGGGCTGGGCCTGCTGGTTTGTGTAACTGTTGGATTGTTTGCGGGTATTTACCCCGCCGTTCGCGCATCTAAACTCGACCCTATCGAAGCGCTACGTTACGAATAATGAAAGTGGGAGTGATTAAGGGGTTCGTAGGAAAATTTATACATTAATCATTGTACATTATTCATTAACCCTTACTTTTGCACCCACGTTTGACAAACGCATCTCTGGCAACGGAGACGATTCTGTCGCCGGGATGGCGGAATCGGTAGACGCGATGGTCTCAAACACCATTGTCTGTAAGGACATGCCGGTTCGAGTCCGGCTCCCGGTACCAAAGCGGGCTGACTACATGAATCTGTAGCCAGCCCTTCTTTTTTGTCTACGCTTTGCTCTGAAGATGAGCACATTAACTCAATAAAGTAGTTCGTTTCCGTGGTTCGATAATTTCCATCTTCATAAATCAACTTTCCTGGGAATATCGAACCGACTATCTTCTGTTGTACAGCTAACGACGATTGTGCATAATATTTAGGTAAGTTTCCCAGTAAGGTACAGCCATATGACAGGTACTCTGTGAAACTGTCTTCCTGAATTTCCAGCATCCGTAGCGAGTCGGTCAACAGCGATAGTTCAGCATTGTAGGCCCCTCTTTTCTGAACGTAGGTGTCTCCGTCGATAAGGTCATCGACATATTTGTCGGTCAAGGTTGAAAGCCGTTGCTTTATCTGCTCAATTTGCCTTTCCAGCTTATTAATTTCTACTTCTTTCTTTCCTAAATCGGTTCCGAATTTATCCTGTAGGATGAGGTGATACAATTCGATTAGCTCTGTCGGCGGAGTAATACCGTTGAGGAATTTGACGAAATCACGATTAGCAGTGTCAGCTCGAAATCGCTCCTTACAGCCATGTTGGCAGTGGTAATAGTAGTGGCGATCGCCATTACGACTCCGTGAAGCACTACCGGTCAGCTTACTACCACAGCATTTGCATTGCAAAAAGCCACGTAACTCCAATTCTTCCCGACGGGTAGCACTTACTGAAATTTGCTTTCGTTTCTTTCCATGTAGAATGTCCTGGACCCGCTGATACAGTTCTCCGCTGATTAACGGCTCGTGGATGCCTTGAATGATCTCTTCCGGCTGATCTTTCCAAGCTTCAAGCTTGAAATGGCCAGCGTAGAATGGGTTTTCAAGCATTGCTAGAAAGTTTGTTTTGCCACAAGCTAGTCCTTTCTTGCGCATCATTAGCCGCACCTCTTCGGCTGCATACATCCCCATTCCATATAACTCGAAAGCTTCCACCACCAACGGTGCGACTGCTTCATTGATCACAATCGCTTTGTTAGCCGAATCATTCTTGTAGCCAATAGGGGCTCTCCACACCCAACGTCCTTCACGAGCTGCCTGACGCATCCCTGACTTGGTGTTTAAACTGCGTCGTTCGTTGTCTACCTGGGGTAGCAGCATGTTCAGCATAAACGGAATCAGTGCCTCAGGTGAATTCAGGTCGGTATGATTCTCCAATGTCTGAAACTTTACGCCATACGATGTAAGTGTCTGGAGCATGTTCCAGCTTTCCATCATGTTCCGTGAGAAGCGGTCTGGACGTACACAGAGAAACAAATCTGGTTTTATCGCCTTTGCCTTCAATTCGCTCAAGAATTGCTGGAACGCAGGCCGATTGAAGTTCTTTGCTGAGTGGTCATCCTGATAATGGCGGATAATTTCAATGCCATTTTGCTGGCAGTATTTACGCAGTCGCGCTTCCTGGTCCTGAAGGCTGAATCCATTCTCCTTTTGATCGTCGGTCGAGACCCTGGTATATATGATCGCTTTGTTTGTCATCGTGTATGCTGTTATTCTGTTGGTTTACTTTAAATTGTTGGTACTCTATTTCAACCAGTTGCATCAGTGTCTGGCGTACTAACTCTACTTGGCCATCAGTCAGCTCTAGCCCGTTTTGGGTGAGGACATGACGACACATCGTTATACTTATCATCTATTGGTTGGTTTTATAGTAAGCGAATGAAACCCAATTCAATCAGGCGCATCATCTGAATTCGAAAAAGTACTGGTTGTGCCATCTATGATATAAGTCATCTTTTTGTATCCCCCAAGAACTATGTAATTAGCTAGCTGTCTGGCCGTTTCCTTCGTGACACCCTGTGTGATGGGTAAGCTTTCGGACTGTCCATCCTCATCTTCGATGGTCAGCTGAACAACAACTGCGTTCATAGCTTGAACTCCATTTGGGGTCGACGCGTCAGGAACAGGTTTAAGGTGCTCGACTAAAGTGGCTTCTGGTTTGTTTAATAGTCTCCTCCAAATCAAATGTTTACCGGACAGTATTTGGCTAGCCACGAAGTCCACAAAAATGTCCGAAAACGCAATTTGAACAAATGAGTCTGAGTCAACGAGCTCAGCCATTTCAGAAGAGGCAATTACTTCCCCATCACGCCATAATTGGCAAATACCTTCCTTCACAATCCGAAGTTGATACTGGCTTCTAATCGTAAAACTGTCGACCACAATGGCCAAGAGTGCCTGATAAGCCACTTGTTTCTTAATATCACCAAATTCATCCATCGGCTCTTGATTCATGTCGATGGGCGCTTTTGCTAAACACTCAATAATCTTGTCTACGTTATCCTTTTGAGTAGCCGCCCGTTTTGAGATGCTCTTTTTGGCTACCCCTAAATCGCTCATAAAAAGAAGGACCTTGATCCAGACGTAATCCAGAAATGTGAATTTCGCCCACGTATTGGCTTTGGGAGGCTTGAGTAAATTGCCTTCTTCATTCCATCGGTTGATGTTACGGGATTCAAATCCCACCTCCGTAATCGCGCTTAGTAAATATTCTTCTGTCTTAAGCACCAGTCTAAGTGAAGTCGCCTTTTGGGCCGTATTTTGGTTGGCGTTTGTATTCATCGTAGTAATTCATGGGGGTAAATTTTCCTATTTGTTGATACAAAGTTACGAAAATATCTTGATATATGAAAGTTTTTTCGTTACTTTGTATCAACGAGTTAGCTGTACTGTAATGAATATTTTGGCGACAAGAACAGCTGGTCCTAAGACAATAGCCAATACCTAAGCGACAGATAAAGCACTTCGATAAAGTATACAACAAGCTAACTTCAAACCTAAAGAAGAATGATGCAAATTATTGATAACCGCGCAGGGGGAGAGGCATTAGGTAATGCAACCTCTACGCGTTCAGTACAGGCTGATCAGACTATTAAAAGGAGGCAAGTGACAGTCAAAACTGATCATAAACCGGAGCAGCCTGCTCCGGCAGAAGTACATGCTTTAATAGCACAGGGCTCAAAGGTGAGCATATTGAAGGTGCGTACGGCCAACCAGTGGATGAGGGAGGCTAGTAAGCAGCATGTTCCTCAAAGGCTATTCGATAGTTTCTGGCACCAGGGAGAGCTACGTCATGAATCATCGCTGGATGTATTTGTTCGCCTATTATGCGGGTGGTTACGCACATCAGATCTTCTTCAACTGCGATGGAAAAACTTTACCAGCACTCACATTGTCATCACAATTTATAAAACTAGGGATCAGCTCTCTATTAATTTGCCTAAACGTGCATTAGAAATTCTGGACTTCTACAAGCCAATAACAGGCCCAGACCCCGATGCTTTTATCTTTCCATTCCTCGACAGATCAGTAGATTATACCGATAAACGTATTTTATTTAATGCCATATCTTCTAACACAGCTTATGCTAATAAGAACCTGAAGAAGTTAGCAACAATTGCTGAAATTAACAAAGAGATTAGCTTTCATACATCCCGTCATACCTTTGCTACCCGTGCGCTTCGTAAAGGAATACCGATGGAATATGTATCCAAATTAATGGGCCATGCCTCGTTGAAAACAACCCAGATTTATGCGAAAGTTGTTAATGAAGAACTAGATAAAGCTATGAAGGTCTTTAATTAAAAGCAATGATTGAACACTATCCATTTCACGAGCTAGACTTTCTTACGAATGAGGAGGGTATAAAATATATTCTCGATTATTTCGAGCAGCCTTCTAAAGAAAGTGTTGAATATATACGATCTAAGGTTAGCCCGCTTGTATTACCTCATTTCAACTCTGTTTTTTGGCTTAGGCTAGAAAGAATTAATTTCTCTAATGGAAATAAAATTGAATGGATAGGCAGAATTCTGGACGAGTGTTTTATGCTGGCCATGTGGGATATAAAATATTTTATTTATAATAAAGATGGAAGCTCTGTACTCGAAGCAAGAGTAAGGCAATTTAATAATCAGCAAAAAATAATCATTGAATCAGTAAATAAAAGTAATTATTGGAGAGAATTTATTCATGTCTTTTACAATCGTTATGACTCGTTTATGAATGATCTAATGGTTAATTTAAATGGTTATAGTGAAATGCTTGATATTATTGATAAAAAAGATTCTAAAAGAACCAAAAAGGAAGTTGAATCTGTAAATGGATTTACATTAAACTGGAGTAAAACCGCACAGACTATTAGGCTATATGATTATCTCTTGGAGGAAAAGCTAATAGATGACAGAACCAGTAAGAAACAAATTATTGATGCATTTTCTGGTAAAGAAATGAAAGGTCAAATAATCTGGACGGGTGATTTAGCCCAACTAAAGTTCTTTATTCATAAATTATTTAAGCGTGATATGCTTGTAGAAAAGAAGACGGATCTCCAGAAGGCAAATCGGTTGTTCAATATCAAGGGTGAACCGCTTAAGAATAAAGAACTCAATAACGCCCACCCACCAGCTGACGCCAATAAGGAGCCAATAAACAATGTAGTTCAACGACTAAAGACTATCGGAGTAAATATGAATGACAAAGAGTTTTAGATTATAGTGTTAGATTGTGATTTAGGAAATATGTTATTCAGGGCCAATAAGGCCCTTTTTTTGTGCTTTTCTTCTCAGTATCTGCACAGTATACCGTACGGTACAGCGCATAGAACGGCTATTCGAGGTCGTAGCTTTGTACCAAGTCAAAGCGAACTAAACACCACAAACAATACCCCGTTTCGGCTTATAACAATGAAGGTAGAAGTTTTCACTCAGGACGATTACAAGGTATTGGTTGATCGTCTTGACCGCTTGGAACGGCGGATCAATGAGGCCAAAGAGACAAGTAAGCCAATAGAGCTATACACAAATTCTGATTTAGTGAAACTCTTGAAAGTATCGAGTCGATGTTTGCAGAACTGGCGAGATCAGGGTCTGATTGATTTCTGCCAGATACGCTCCAAGATTTATTATCCCGGAGATGATGTGCGACGCTTTATTGCTAATAATAAATTTAAACACTTTAATATTATATGAGTAGTCAATTAATCCCTACAGTCGAAGTAAGACCTTCGGCTGTAGAAAATGAAGCATATGTTGCTGAGACGGCATCTACTGCTGAATTAGAGGCACATTATCATCGCTATAATAGTAGTATAGAAAGGCAAAATCTAGTGGAACTATTTCTTAGCCGATACTATCAACTGCGATACAATGTTGTTAAAGGTTTGGTAGAATGGAAGAACCCACGTACGAATCGCTTTGAGCCACTTACGGATCGTATCGAAAATTCCATCTTACGTCAAATTCGGAACGTTGGTAGACTGAAATGTGATCAGACGCTTTTGCGATCAATTTTGAATTCTGATTTCTGCCCTGAGTTTCATCCGTTTGTGGCGTATTTTAATGGTTTAGCCAAATGGGATGGAGAAACGGATTATATCGGAGCACTAGCGGCTACTGTAACCACTACAGAACAAGCACTATGGTGGACCTCTCTACGTAAATGGTTGGTGGCCCTTGTCGCCTGCGCGGTTCAGGATGGTGTAGTTAACCAGACAGTAATTGTCTTATCTGGTCAACAGGGAATTGGGAAAACTACCTGGATTGAAAACCTGGTGCCTGCTGATTTAAAACCTTATCTTTATTCGGGTACGGTTAACCCGGACAACAAAGATACGCTGATTCAATTAGCCGAATGTTTATTGATCAATCTGGACGAGTTGGAGAATCTCAACAAATCGGAGATTGGTGCGCTGAAAGAGCTAATTACGAAAACGCAGATCAACGTCCGCAGACCTTACGGGCATAATACCGAAGTGTTGCCACGACGAGCTTCCTTTATTGGATCGGTAAACAGCGCTCAGTTCTTGAATGATACGACTGGTTCACGCCGATTTCTGTGCTTCGAAGCGCTGAATATCATGACAAACAGTCACGTATTAGTTGAAAAGGCATTAGCTCAGGCTTTTCACCTGTTCAATAACGGCTTTCGGTACTGGTTCGATCAGGATGAAATCGCAGAGATCAATGCCAATAACGAACAGTATCAATTAGCTAGTGTGGAGGAAGAAATTATCTTGACACACTTTGAAAAGGGTGATGCCCAACACGCGCAGTTGTACTTTAATGCGACGCAGGTCATTCATCATCTAAACGAAAAAGGCGTTCGATTACCAATGCGTCAGGTTACGATGGGGAAGGCATTGAAGAAGTTGGGTTATGATCGAATAAAAAAGGGCGATATGTATGTATACGCGCTGAACGAACGGCCTAAAGTTGGAACACAACTCACGCTGGGAATGTAATAGGCATCGAAGGCAACCTGTAACAGGTAGGTTGGGTAAGTAAAAACGAGCAAAACCCCGTCAGGAATATCACACTGGCGGGGTTTTCTATGTGCTAAAAGCCACCCAAGCCAAGCTGATTTATCCCAACATTTTGAGAAGGCTTTTAAATAGCCCTAACTATTCAAACCCGCTTCTCGCTACGAGTGGGTAGGTTGGGTAGGTAAAAACAGGCAAAACTCTGTCGGTGGAAATAGCTCCAGCAAAGCATTGTACCAAATGGAGGTACATTAACTAACTACAGTCATTGACTATTACCGCCGTATCGAGTTGATGCCACCAGCTTGACGGCAGTGACCTTGAACGAGTGAGGAGCCCCCGCAGACAGCTCAGCTCATCGTATATGGAATCAAGCTGGGCGAACGAAGTGGCATTAGTACTATTATTTAATAAGATCTTCTCATATATACTTACCCTACCTACCCTAAAGGAAGCTAATTCATAATACGGTAGTATAAGTAGTAGCCAATGAAGCCACAAATATTCCGTTAGAGATGACTTACAGCCTTATAACACTGGTGAGCGCTTGATTTGTCGGGGCAACTTAAGCACCACTAGCTACTTTCCGTGAGGCGGAGAAAACATAATGCCAGATTGGTTCAGCTATGTCTGAAATGAGCAAGAATGAGCTATGTTGGCGTGTATGTGCCCAGCTAATACCACTCCTAACGGACCACCTCAAACCACCTCCCTATTTCTCACCACATAACAATCCATAGCATACTCAAACAAGCTAAAGCTCATATTATCCATCCTGATCATTAAGCAGCTGAAAAAGTGTTTTCCTATACGAAGTGATACCACATTGTGCTGTCCGTCCGTCCACACACCTTAGGAAATTCAGTGGACGGACAGTTAGTATAAGGGGTAGGGAGGTAGTTTGTAGCTTGATCCCAATCGTGGAATAAGCCAAGTTACACTCATACTCCACAGAAATGGCTTTTCTCCGCCACAGCTTAAACTAGCTCTGTTTAATCACCTTTAAACTGCATGGGTTCCTGCTGTTACGGAGAAAGACCGATAATGTATGGATCTGTATTTATTCCTGATGGGTATTCATCTGGTGGCGGAGGGGATCCATTACCAATAACTCCTCATACTTATTGGTAGCTGCTGTTGATTTTACTTTCAGAACAGGCATTGAATACTGTCCGCCCGTCCACATACACTAAGGAGTGGTGGACAGCGGACACCTCATCAAAAGCGTTTGAGCTGACAGCTTAGACTAGGAAAATGGTATATCACACGAGTTTGTGGCTTATTGACGTAGGTCAGTTTAGCAGCCAGTGAACCATGAAATACTCCTTGATTCTCAGCTACGTTACACGAACGATGCTTTCGACTATAGTAAAAAGAGTAAAAAACGACTGGGCTTTAGCATTCCAGCTAGCTGCATTACTCTGTATAAGCTATTCGCTTGCAGGTGCCCAGGTAAAACCTAAGGAATCCTATACCCTGAATGGCCAGTGGGATGAGCCCCAACGAAGAAAAGTGCACTTACTTAACCTCAACAATGAAGTGGTAGATTCGGCTCAGGTAGTCGGAACGCAGTTTGTATTCAAAGGGAAGCTAGCTGAACCGAATCTGTACTTTATTCGAGTAGATGCGGCTGCCAGACGATATCCGGTATTCTTGGAACATTCAGCGATGCGTGTTCGCTTCTCCAAAGATGGTACTTACCAACTGACTGGATCAAAACTGCATCAGCAATGGCAGGCCTATAACTCGATGTTTGTCGATCCGATCCGAGAGCAATTAATTCGTTTATACACTCAGCGAAGCGATGCACTAAAGCAAGGGGACTCCCTACGGTTTAATCAGTTGATGAAGCAGAATGATTCCCTAAGTATTTATTTTGGCACTCATCAAAAGGACTATATCGCCCAAAAGCCTTATACGCTGTTTAACCTGTTCCTGCTTACAGAGTCGGGGATGAGTGATGACTATATCGCTAATATGCTTACCGAATTCAAGAGCGAGTTGGGCAATACACCGACTTTCAAGCGACTTGAGGAAGCCTTACAGAAAAAGACCCAACAACGCGCCAAAATAGTTACTGGCACCCAGGCTTACGCATTTAGCCTACCTGATAGTACAGGAAAACTACACCGCTTAGCTACTGTCGGTAAGAAGGTTACGTTGCTGAATTTCTGGGCTAGCTGGTGTGGCCCCTGTATCGCTCAGTTTCCAGTCTTGAAGGAATTAGAAGCTAAATACAGCCGTCAAAGATTAGCTGTTATCGGCATCTCTATTGATGATGACCGCCAGCGCTGGTTACAAGCACTTAGAAAATTAAACCCACCAGGACTTCAGCTATCAGCACGAAAAGATCAAGTGTTGAAGGATAATTATGCGATATACAGCATCCCTCAGGTTTACTTACTAGATGAAGCCGGGAAAATAATCGGTATCAATTTAGAAGCGGATGCCTTGAACAAAAAGCTGGCTGAATTGCTAAGCACAAAACCTTAGCAGTAGTATCCTTAAAGTTCGAAACTGTCCGTCCACGTGATTTACTAGAGAGATGGACAGACGGACACTCAGCAGTACAGTATCTCTGATGGTTCTAGAATACCTGTAATTCCGCTTACGCCAATCAAACGTAGCGAATAACACGACACATACCCAGTAAATTGGCTATGTGTGCGTGACGGATGGAACCCTGTCAAAACAACCCCTTCCCTTCGTAGATCCAGTGACGTACCCCGCCCCTGAGATGAGAGTAAAGATTTCAATGTATTGAAAGTGTGAGTCTGTAAGCAAGATCAAGACCAGGAAGTCTCCTAGATTCAAAAATTACAGTACCTATGCAATTACAGCTACTAAATACCGTTTTGAACCGCAAACCGGACTAAATCAGTTGCTTTGGTGATGCCGAGTTTAATATGAATATTCTTACGATGCGTCTTTACCGTTTGGATACTTAAATGTATTCGCGTAGCTATCTCTTCATTATTAAGCCCTTCACGAATCAAAGAAATGACTTCTATTTCCCTAAAAGTTAGATTCAGCCGACGCGCAAAGTCATCTTCAAATGTCTCAGCTGAATCCACGGTTTTACTATTACTTACTTCAAAATAGGTATGCCCCGATAATACCATACGGATAACTTTCAGCAGTTCGAAGGTAGTAGCGTCTTTTAACAGATATCCATGAAGACCAGCTCGCCGCACTTCATCCACAAGCTTTGGCTGATTATACATAGTCAGCATCAACACTCGAGTGCCAGGAAAGTTAGTCAAGATGATTTTACCTAATTCGATTCCGTTGGTACCTTGCAAGTTAATGTCTAACAGTACTAATTGAGGACTTGTACTCTGAATGGTTGGCAAAGCATCGCTGGCTTGGAACACTTGCCCGCAAACAGATAAATCTGTTTGTTCGTTAAGTAAACTTTTCAGTCCATCATTGAAAAGTCGATGGTCATCAATCAAAAGAATTCGATTGTCCTGCATATACTGACTTCGGATAGGGAATATCTAAGAAAGCAAAAGTGCCAGCTTCACTGATATCCCGCCATAAGGTTGCTCCAATATATTCAGCTCGTAAATTACTAGTTTTTAACCCAATCCCTATAGATTTATTATCAAGAGCACGATTTCCTATACCATCGTCTTCAGTAGTTATTGTCAGCCTGTCATCCTGATAAATTAATTGAATAGAAGCCCGCTTGGCTTGTGAATGTTTATTAATATTCTGAATAAATTCTGATATAATTCGATAAGCGTTAAGCTCGATATCTAATGGTAATTTACGTTCACGACCTGAGATAAAGAAACTAAAACGAATGGGTTGAAGTGGCTGACTATTGACAAGTTGTTCAAGTGCGTAGTGTAGGCCAATTCGTTCAAATTCAGGGGGCATCAAATTATGAGCAATTCGTCGGAGATCGGCACTGCTTTTATGAAGAAGCGGTTGAAGATTATCGAATTCATGAATACTATGAGGATCACGAAAGTACTGACGGAGATCAGTTAATCGACGCCGAAGCGTGGCCAATGTACCACCGAGGTCATCGTGAAGATCGGCAGCAATACGTTGACGTTCCTCTTCCTGAGCTCTAATGATTTTAGCATTAGTCTCTCGTTGTTCATTTACAAATCGCAAGTCTATTTTAGTTTTTTGCTTCCTTAGACTTGCCGAATAGAGTAGTAGCAGAACAACACCAAATAATAGCACAGACGAAATGGTACTGAATAATATCCAGTTTCGCTGAGCACGATTTTCCTCTAGTAAGACTCGATTATCAAATTCTTGCTGTAATTTTTGTTGTGCTATTTTTTGGATAATTAGAGCCTTTTTTGACCGTTCACTTTCAAACTGCCGACGCTGTTCGCTAAACCGAGCTTTGCGAGTTAATTGATCTGCATTGATATTGGCTCTTAAGCGATCTAACTCGGCCTGTTTTTGAATTGTTAGAATTCGTTGAGCTTGTAATTGTTGGGTCTGTGTATTCTGTAAGTTAATACGGTCAAATTCTGCTTGTTTCTGAATAGCAATCAGCTCATTGATGCGTTGTTCACGTATGATTGAGTCTCGTGTAGCAATGTATTTTTTAAAGTAAATTGTTGAGCTCTTCCAGTCGTTTCGACGTTCATATATTCTGTGGAGAGCGAAATAGGCTTGCTCCCGAATAGAGTTGATCGCCCTGGGCAATTGTAACACTTTTTGGGCATACTCAAGAGCCAGCTCATCCTTCCCAACTTCCGCATAGGCTTTTGCCAGAATTCCCCAACTCCGCGAGCCATTCTTAGGCCTTATCTTACTCCAAATCAAATCTGCTTTAATTGAATAGATAATAGCTTGCTCGTAACGATTAAATTTTAGATAAAGCTCTCCTAAATCATCATAAACATAGGCATGTTCGGCTTGGGATGGACTTTGGACTAATAATAATTCGGCTTGCTTATAATGTTCTTCACTATCTTTAAAATTATCTTGTTGTTGGTATAATGCACCTAAATGCTGCTCCACATCAATTAGAAAGCTGTTTCTGTTAGGTGTAAGACCTTGTTTTAGTAGAGTTCGTATGGAATTAAAGTAGTGAAGCGCATTTTGATAATCTCTGGAAGTAGTATATAGATCGCCTAAATTTGAATAAACAGTATAGCGAATACTATTATATCGTTGATTCCCATCTTGACTAGCTTTATTTAGTGCATCCAAGATTTCGAGGTTTGCACGAAGAGCTTCTGGAGTCTGCCTTTCCAAGACAGTCTTGTTATATTCTAGAACCAACAATCTGCCCATCAATTCGTATAATACATTATTACTTAGGTGCGCTTTTTGAATAAGCTGATTGGTAAAATATAACGTACTATCTAATCGATTCCCCCATCGTCGATAATGCATACCTAAATAATTTAAAGTTGCAAGACGAAGCGTGTCATTTCTCAGAGTTTGTGGCAGTTTTATCAAGAATTGATATCGTTGCTTTACGATTCTTGCTATACTATCCATGTACTCGTTGTCTGTTCGACGGTCTGAAGAGAGGACAGGCAATGAGCTTATTTGTGCTTCTACAGGAAACGCATATCCAATTAGTATGAGCAACAAGAAAAAAAGGAAAAATCTCATGACTGACGTGGCTACAAGATTTGTAAAGTGAAAATTCTTTATTGTTCCACTTTACCAACCTTTATAAGATAAAAGATATTTAGTAAAGCCCTTCTGTATTGTTACGTCGAAATATCTACCTTCTGTTTAGAAAGGATTGTACGTAGGTTTAACTAAGGATATTAGGTTTGAATAGTAATGTCATTTAGCCAGCTAGAACTTAAATCCCAGGTAACGGACGTAGATTAATCGCTCAGAATAAAATAGTCGAAACTTAAGTGTAATTTAAACCTATATCCCTGTAGCCAGACGGCTTTCCTGGCCACATATACGGTCTTTACAGTTGAAACATAGCCATATTATTTGCAAAAAAAGCAAGCTTCTAATCGTAAGAAAATACCGCTTTCGCGGTATGGTGTACGGGAAACAAGCCAGATACCTTTGTCAGGTTATTGATCCAATTAGATCTAGCTACTTAATGACAATGGCATCTATCCACTCCATTTCTATTCGACTTCTGGTCATTTCTTTAGTATTCGTACTAAGTTTCTGTATAAAGTCGAGAAGCGATCCAAGTCCCAATCCTCCACAGCAACCAGTCCTCATAAGCCCTTCTGATGCAAGGAGCGTAGGAGCCGCCCTGATTATGCCTACAGGCACGGAAACCAAAATAGGTACTTCAGTTGCATTGACTAGTTGTACTTAAGTTATTAACCAGGTTTAACCATGATAGCATGACAAATTCTATGAAAAAGCTCTATTTATTATTACTTAGCTGCTTGTCATTTACTACTTCAGATGCACAAATTTCTTTAATTAAAGCTTTTTCCACTTCCACTACACAAGCGGGGCCGTTTGAATCAATAAATAATATCGTTTTATTTAATGTAAATGGGGCACTTTGGCGCAGTGATGGTACTAACCAAGGTACCTTTCAACTGGTTGCAAGTGTAAAACTGGATGACTACAGCCTCAGAAGATGTAATATTGGGAATGTGGTCTTTTTCTGGGCTAATTCTCTAACTGAATTGTGGAAAACGGATGGTACTATTGCGGGTACTGTATTGGTAAAGGCATTTCCGCAAGGCCGTTTTTATGACTCCATGGTTAACCTGAATGGCCTTCTACTTTTTAGTTATTATACTTCTGCTACAGGTGCAGAAATCTGGCGTAGCGATGGTACAGAGGCAGGAACGACGATGGTAACGGAGTTAGGACCTGGTGTGAGTGATGGCATAACTGGATATACATATTCGCAACCAACGGTTTTAGACGGTTACTTTTATTTTTCTGGCCCGCCTGTTCCCACGGATCCAGGCTTTGGTAATCGAACAACACTATACCGCACGGATGGAACAGCATCAGGTACATCAAGAGTAGCCAATAGCGGTTATATAATTAAACCAGGGTATGTTTGGAACGGGCGATTAATCTATACTGCCTCATACCCTTATACGGACACTTTTCCTGCTTGTGGGCAACCAACTACCCCCATTACTATCTACGTAACTGTATTAATGGTTGTTGAAAATGGCGTGGCCAGCGTTTTAAAGTATGGGGCTAGTGTCAATCATTGTGGAAAGCTCTACCCAGGCGGAGGGACATTTGCAAACACGTTTAAGTACGTCAAGTCGACTAATTATCTGTATTTCAGAGCACAGCCAGAAAATAGCCCAAACTTTAATCTTTGGCGAACAGACGGTACTACTGCCGGAACTATTCCATTGACCGACTTTGCGAGTGGAAATAATGAAGGTCCTCCATTTTACGAATTTGAAGTTCATACCGTTCCTGACTTTGGTTTTACAAACACCGCTTACTTTCCAATTCATACGACTCAAACTGGAACTGAGCTATGGCGTAGCGACGGAACTTCAACTGGAACCTATTTACTTAAGGATATTAATCCAGGGCCTACCGGGTCAGGAAAGAGCGATTATAAAACTGGACCTGCTGATTTTAAAACAGTAAACGGAATAACCTATTTCTTTGCTAAGGATGATAGTCACGGTGTTGAACTTTGGAAAACCGATGGTAGTACCAGTGGTACCCAATTAGTTCAGGATTTAAACCCAGGAACAGCCAGCCAACCAAATTCGGGTACCCCTTTCGATAATTATAACGGTATTACCGTCGGAAACACGTACTACTTCTACGGAGATAATGGCAGTCAAAAAGGCCTTTTTGCGGTTTTGCCACCGGATATGTATTCTATTAAAGCTGGAAACTGGAATGATCCAACCGTGTGGTCTGGCAATCGATTGCCATTAGGTACAGATAAAATCACCTTAAATCACGTGGTAACGTTGCCCAGTGGCTATACCGGTCAAGCACTTCGACTAATTTATAGTCCTTCCGGTCAACTTATCGTGAATTCTTCTGGAAAAATACAGTTGGGAATAAACTAAAATATATAGCTCTTAAAGGTTGAGTTTGATAATTCTCCCTTTTAGGATTTTGTGACCCCCTGCTCCAAAAGGAGAACATTAATTAGAGAATTCAGATAAGCCGTTATCTTAAATCTTTCCACTCTCTGCTGACAACCTACCATAGATTTGATAAACAGAACCTTAACTTCATAATTCTATGCGAACATATTTCCTGCTTTTTCTATTAATCAGTGGCCCACTAATGGCTCAGAATAATTACGTAGCCCAAACAGCTAATTCACCCACCCCCAGTAACAACAACACGCTGGTAGGCCCTGGTACAGGCAATACGACCATGACGGGTGAGCGTAATACGTACTTCGGGGTTTCTGCTGGCTTTTTGAATGCATCCGGATACGACAACACTTTCTTAGGGTCATTTGCGGGTTATTCTAATAACCAAGGATTTCAGAATACGTTCGTAGGCCCTGGCTCGGGATATAACAATACGTCTGGGCAAAACAATGTTTTTATGGGTTTTTATTCTGGCCTTAGTAGTACGACAGCAAGTAACGGTACCTTTATTGGGGCAGAAGCAGGTTATTCAAATACAACAGGATCTAATAATACTTTTCTTGGTAACAGAGCTGGTTTTAAAAACTCGACTGGCACTGACAATTGCTTCATTGGTAATAATAGTGGAGCTTCCACGTTTGATAGCAGAAGTTCTTACAATGTTGTAATAGGTAGCGGGGCTGGTTCTTATTTAAATGCAGCAGGTTCTAATGTCTTGATTGGCTACAACTCAGGTCGTTTAACTGATGTTGGGGGGAGTAATACATTTGTTGGTACTGGTACTGGCAGTGGAAATGTCTTTGGCGGAAACAATACATATATAGGTGCTGGGGCAGGGGCAACCAGTTATAGTGCAAGTGATATAGTTTGCGTTGGCTCACGAGCAGGTTTTGCTAATTTCGGCAGTAAAAATGTATTTATTGGCACCAAAGCGGGGGAAAATAACACTGGTGGCACTAACAACATTATGCTTGGCTACAATACTCAACCAGTTAGTGGTACGCTTCAAAACGCTATTGCTATCGGTACCAATGCCACAGTTGCCTTAAGCAATGCTATCATCTTAGGAGATCCGACCAATACCAGCATCGCCGTGGGTATCGGCACCGATTCACCGCAATTCCCCTTGGACGTTCGTGGTATTATTCGCCTACGTAACTCGGGCACTATTAAATTCACGCATCTGATCAACTCCAACCTCCAGAATGGCTTTACCGACCAATTCTTGACCGTCAACGAGAACGGAGAAACCGTACTAGCTAGGCATCGACTACGTATTGATAACGTGAATCAATGGAGTGATAAGGTATTTGAGCCAGCGTACTCACTACGTCCATTAGCTTCTGTGGCCTCGTTTATTCGGGAACACGGCCACTTACCGGGGGTTCCTTCGGCTGAGCAGGTAGTAAAGGAAGGTGTTGATCCGGCCCAAATGGATGCCAAGCTATTGGAGAAGATTGAGGAACTCACGCTATATAGCATCCAGCTTGAGAAGGATAATCGGGAGCAAAAAGTAATCAATCAACGACAACAGAACCGGCTCGATCAGTTAGAGCAACTTGTCAAACAACTTCTGGGGAAGAAATAACCAGCAGTATCTAATCTCCTCAGCAACCAGCCCTTATAAGCCCTTCTGATGCAAAGAGTGCGGGAGCAGCATTGGTTATACCCACAGGTTTGTAAACAAAAAAGGCACTTTACTAATGTAAAGCAATTGTACATAGACTCCTAAAGTAATAGCAGCGATAACCCAAATTCGTCCTATTATCGGAAGTAGGGTGACTTTAAGTCATTTATAAAACGAACCCCACTAAAGTCTTTTCACCAATCCAATATAGCCGTATGAGACTACTATTTATATACCTATTCCTGCTGCCCTCTGTGGGGTGGACGCAAGAAAAGCCTCTTGCCAAAGCCGTTAGCAATGCCAAAGCCTCTGGTAAAGTTGACTCATTTTCAAATCTATTTACAGCAAATGGCTCAACAAAAGCTGTTACTAATGCGCTTGATGCGACTCAATTTATACACCAGCTAACGCTTAATCCTACAGTTCTTGAATCCATCAGCAGTCAGAAACACCAGCTACTAGAAATCTCCTTGCCGACAGCCGAAGGTTCTCTGGAATTAGAATTGGTCCCTGCCACTATTTTCGCCCCCGGCTTCAAGATGGTAACGGCTGTACCTGACCCTAATTTCACCTTAGATATTACCAAGTTTCAATACTATAATGGAATCATAAAAAATAATCCCAATTCCATTGCAATGGTGGGCATTTCAGAGAATTCAATAGTAGGAACAATTTCTGATCAAACAGGTAACAGGGTACTAGCTAAAAGAAATGAAAAATCGGCTACTGAGTATGCTTTCTATAATGAAAATGCTGTAACTACCCAAAAACCAACTTTTGCATGTGGCACGATTAATAGTGGTCCAGCTAGAACTCCTCTTAAAGAGAATCCAACAAAAGATACACTGACTCATACAACTAATTCCACCACCTGTGTAAAGTACGTTGGGGTATACGTAGAGCTTGATTATGCACTCTACCAGCTTTATAGCGGAAATACTAATGAGTTAACAACTAAAACGTTATTTCTCTTTGATCAAGTTATTACCCTTTTCCGGAATGATGGCATCTATGTCCAATTGAGTCAACTATACATTTGGAATTCTCCTGACCCATATTCTGGGGCAACAATTCCATCCAGTACAACAAATACAAGTGAATTACTTGATAAATTCCGGATTCATTGGAATGGGAATAACGACAATTTTCTTGGGCAGGTTGCCTTTGTGCTAACGAGTCGAACATTTAGCGACGCCGGTGGTCGAGCCTACCTAGGAGGACTCACTATCAGACCATATGCCTATGGGATGTGCGCTTATATTTCCCCAAATACTGTTCAACCCTATCCGACCTATACGTATCAAGTCGGTGCACTAACTCATGAACTAGGACATAGTCTTGGTTCCCAACACACACATTGGTGCGGTTGGGAGGTTTCTCCAGGCGTTTTAGGTGCTATTGATAATTGTGCTCCCACTGAAGCCCTTGAGGGGCAAAGTCCTTGTCCACCTGGTCCTCCACCTGTTGGGGGAGGCACTATTATGAGTTATTGTGATATTATACCAGGTAATTCTAAAGATTTTACGAAAGGCTTTGGCCCACTTCCCCGCAATAAAATTCTAAGTGTCATTGCCAGTGCCAACCTACCAACTACCACTTCCGATGGCATTGTGGAGTCAATTGTAACAGGCAATTGGTCTTCAGCCTCAACTTGGGCTTGTGGCTTAACACCAACCGTTATGCGAAATATAACGGTGAGTGGAGGTCACACGGTCGACTTAAATACCAGCGGAGACACCAAAGAAGTAAACATCAATGGTGACCTCAATCTATCTATTTCCAGTTCATCTCTTAACGTTAACAACTAACCATGAGATCATCTCTGCTTATAATAGCTGTCCTATATTCAGTTACCAGTTTGACGCCTATCAGTGGACAAACAATAAGATTCGGCGGTAACCGTATTCTGCACACGTCAAGCAATGCCAGCTTATATATTGGTTTTCAGGCTGGTAATTCCATCGCTAATTCAGGTGTATCTCATAATACGTTCGTGGGATTCAGTGCGGGAGGTTCAAACACTACGGGTGTTTTCAACGCTTTTTTTGGAGCCAATGCTGGCTATCTCAACACGGCCTCCTTCAATACTTTTCTGGGTAGCCTAGCCGGTGAAGGGAACACCTCAGGACCAGACAATGTATATGTTGGTTATCAAGCAGGTTATTATAATAAGACAGGAGGCTATAACGTCTTCTTAGGGAAGACAGCTGGGCTTCAAAACACCGAAGGCTCCAAGAATACCTTTCTAGGGTACCAGGCTGGCTACTCCAATACGACTGCTAGTGCCAACGTTTTCATCGGTTACCAGACAGGTTACAATAACACTAGTGGCATCGGCAACCTATTTATGGGTCAACTCGCTGGCTACAGCAGCAACGGCAGCTACAACCTGTTCATCGGCAACTCATCGGGGCAACAAACAACCTCAGGTGGAGGCAACACCTTCATTGGCAATGGCTCGGGCTATGGCAATACCACCGGCCAGAACAATACCTATATCGGTAATGGGGCTGGCTTCACCGGCAATGGGGCTGGTCAAAGTAACACCTTCATCGGCCAAAATGCGGGGGTATCACCGGGAGCCGTCGTCAATAACTCAACTGCCATTGGAGTGGCGGCTCAGGTTTCAGCCGACAATTCGATTATTCTGGGTGTTCCCAATCCACTTTGGAAAGTAGGTATTGGTAACACAGCTCCCGCCAATAAACTGGAGATTACCCACGGTACGGCTGGTCAGTCGGGTCTACGCTTCACTAACCTGAAGAGCTCGAACACCGCTTCAGCGACGAATCAAACCAAAGTACTGTCGGTCAATGAGAACGGGGATGTTATTCTGGTCAGTACCAATGGTTCAACCCGTGAAGGGGTGAGTGAAACCTTATGGCAGCGGAAAGGCTCGTTTTTGCAAAGTACTCAGAACGATGCGGTTATCATTGGCACCAACGTAGCACGTACTCCAGCGGGTTACAAGCTGTTCGTTGAACAGGGTATCCTGACTGAGAAAGTGAAAGTAGCCGTGAAGAACACCTCGGACTGGAGTGACTACGTATTCAAAGCTGGTTATTCGCTCAAACCGTTGGCTGAGGTCGAGCAATATATCCAGAAGCATGAGCACCTGCCGGGCATACCCTCTGCGAAGGAAGTTGTTGAGAAGGGGGTTGACGTAGCCAGAATGGATGCTAAACTTCTGGAAAAGATTGAAGAACTGACGTTGTATAGCATTCAACTGGAAAAAGAAGTCCAATCCGAAAAAGCGAAGCACCAACAGGAAGTGAAATCATTAAAAGATGAAATGACTGAGCTCAAAGCCTTAATGAAACAGGTTTTGGAGAAGAAATGAGCAACGGCTACTCTTTTTAAAAAGCAAACGGGTTGTGCTCGTCTGCTTTTTTACGAAATGAATCAACTGGCACAGTAAAATTACCCTGCCCTCTCCATCCAACCGGTTGTTTTCTAAAGTCCTACCGGAAACTAAAGTGAATCTAGACAATAGGTTCTATCTACTAGCTTTGATGAAACTAAACTTCTGATCTTATGAAAACACTCATCCTATTTCTATTGGTATTGGTCAGTAGTCCAGTATTAGCGCAGACTAATTACGTAGTTCGAGCGGCAAATTCTCCTACACCCAGTAATTTCAACGTCATTCTGGGTCCAAATGCAGGAAACACAACGATGAGTGGGTCGTCAAATCTGTTTACTGGTTATGCAGCAGGTAACGCCAATACTTCAGGTAGTTTCAATGTATTTTCAGGGTATGCTGCTGGTAGTGCTAATACATCGGGAGAATTGAATGTATTTATCGGCGTTAATTCAGGAACGGTAAATACCATTGGAAGACGCAATGTATTCTTAGGAGGTGATGCAGGCAGAAACAACGATGCAGGAGAGGAAAACGTATTTGTTGGTTATCAATCAGGCAATTCGAATGTAAATGGTGGCGCAAATTCATTTTTGGGAAGTTATGCGGGTTTAAATAACACCACAGGAAGCTATAATACGTTTGTGGGGAGAAGTGCGGGGCGCAGCAATACCATAGGTTATGACAATGTGTTTACGGGAAATGCAGCAGGGTACAGCAATACTACTGGTGTCGATAATGTATTTACTGGAGCTGGAGCAGGGTACTTCAACACTCAAGGTGATTACAATGTATTTACTGGAGCTGAAGCGGGCGGTAATAATACCGATGGTGATAAGAACGTGTTTACTGGACATTATGCGGGGTACAACAATACCACAGGAAGTAATAACGTGTTTACTGGACCACAAGCTGGGTACTTCAATACCACAGGTGAAGACAATGTGTTTACCGGAAATTCAGCTGGTAGCGCTTGCACCACCGGCTCTTTCAATGTATTTATGGGATCTGCAACCGGTTTCAGAAACACCACCGCAAGCAATAACGTGTTCATTGGCTATAAAACGGGCTTCAGCAATATCACCGGCCAGAACAATACCTACATTGGTAATGGGGCTGGCTTCACCGGCAATGGGGCTGGTCAAAGTAACACCTTCATTGGCCAGAATGCGGCAGTCTCACCAGGTGCCGTGGTCAATAACTCGACCGCCATCGGGGTGGCGGCTCAGGTGTCGGCCGACAATTCGATTGTGTTAGGGGCTCCCAATCCGCTCTGGAAAGTAGGCATTGGCAATACAGCGCCGAATAACAAGCTGGAGATTACCCATGGCACTTCTGGGCAGTCAGGTCTGCGCTTCACTAACCTGAAGAGCTCGAACACCGCTTCAGCGACGAATCAAACCAAAGTACTGTCGGTCAATGAAAACGGGGATGTTATTCTGGTGAGTACAAGCAGCTCGACTCGGGAAGGGGTGAGTGAAACCTTATGGCAGCGGAAAGGCTCGTTTTTGCAAAGTACTCAGAACGATGCGGTTATCATTGGCACCAACGTAGCACGTACCCCATCGGGTTATAAGCTCTTTGTAGAAGAGGGTATCTTAACTGAGAAAGTGAAAGTGGCCGTGAAGAATACGAGTGATTGGAGTGATAAGGTGTTTGATAAGGGATATAGCATGAAGCCACTATCTGAAGTTGAACAGTACATTCAAGCTCATTCTCACCTGCCGGGAGTTCCCTCGGCTAAAGAAATGGTGGAAAAGGGCAACGACCTTCATCAAACGGACGCTAAGCTGCTGGAGAAAATAGAGGAGTTGACGTTGTATAGTATTGAGCAAGATAAAAGGGTGGAGCGTCAACAGAAGGAAAATCAGACGTTGAAAGATAGGGTTGCAGAGTTAGAGAAACAGCAAGTCAAAGTCGTGCAACTCGAACAACTCGTCAAACAGCTTTTGGAGAAGAAATAGTTAGTGCTTTCTAATTAACACTTCACAGCCCAGCTAACTACTGGGCTTTCTTTTTGCCTTGTCCGTCTGTCCATTACCCTTAGTAGAACTAGCGGACGGACAGTATGAGAGTCTGTGGATTGAGGGAGGTTATGGATTATTCCGCCACAGCATTCATCAGCGTAAGTCCGTGCTAATTTCCAGAACCCATAGTACCAGTATCGCTTAACGAGCATTATCAGAATTGGTCTATAACAGCGCCTTAGGTTAAGTGTAATTGTTACACTTATAAGGGTTAACTCCGCCACAGATATAACTAGCTCTTCGTTTCTTGAATAAGCTGCATTAAGTTGATTCCGTCACGGAAATATCCAATAGCTAAAATCCCTAACTATGTGGAACTAGGGATTCTCCAGCACAGGTAAAACCAGCTATTAGTAGTATTGGGTTTCTTCTGTGCAGGAGATCATGTGATTACCGATCTGAACTAGACTGGTGACGGAAAACACCTATCTGTCCCTATTTTCAATCAGAGTAACTATAGCATACCCAGTGATCTGCTCATTCCATAACCAATGAAAGCCTATGCTGAGTAGGATTACTCGACACGATCTGTTGTCCGTCCACTAGAATTACTAGGGATTGTGGACAGACGGACACTTAGGAATATTGTGTCTCTGATGGTACTGGAACTACCCAAGATCTCACCCCGAAACACCAATCAGACGTAGCGAATAACGAGACCCATACCCCGTGAATTTCATTCATGTGCGTGACGGATGGAACCTGACTGAATTACACCCCAGGCTCCCATAAGGCCAGCTACGTACCCCCTCCGCAATTCAGTAGCTTAGTCTCTCCGAGATTCGTGATTAGCACCGTCAACTCATACAGATTTTGATTTGTTCCAGTCTAGTGCCGACTATTACTATAGTGCAACTCCATTGGCTAACAGATATAAGAGTAATCTATTTCGTCTCGCAAGAATACTTCTTCCAGAAGTACCTGACATCGATTAGAGAATTATTACAAAACCAGTCGGCAAATTCCATTCTGATGATAACTTGAAACAGCGCCAAATAAAGACTCTAGCGAGGAATGAACTTCTGAATACGGTGATTGTCTCTATCCGCAACATAAACAACCCCTGCTCCATCGACAAACACACCAGTTGGGTTGTTGAGTTGATTGGAGGCGGAACCTGCTCCATTTCCCCCTGCTACCGTGATTCCACTTATCGCTCCAGGTAACCATTTCTGAATACGGTGATTGTTCATATCAGCAACATAAATCGCCCCAGAGCCATCAACAAATACACAAGTCATCCTGTCGAACGTGTTGGCAGCAGAGCCTGGACCATTTCCCCCTGCTACCGTGATTCCACTTGTCGCTCCAGGTAGCCATTTCTGAATACGATAATTTCTATTATCAGGTATATATAATGCTCCAGATGCATCTACAAAAACGTCATATAAGCCATGCGAAAATGTTTGTGCTAACATGGTGCCGCTTGTAGCCCCAGGTAACCACTTCATAGCACGGAGATTGCCATTGTCAGCTATATAAATCGCCCCAGAGCCGTCGACGAATACACCAGTTGGGTTGCTGAGTCGATTGGCATCAGGACCTTGACCATTACCTCCAGCAACTATTGTACGACTCGTGGTTCCAGATATCCATTTACTAATAGATTGATTGTTATAGTCAGTTACATAGATTGCACCTGATTCAGTAACAAATAAGTCTTCTGGAAAAGGCATACCGCCTAGATTTCCTCCAGCTACTGTAGTACCGCTTGAGGCTCCAGCTATCCATTTTTGAATACGACCATTTCTATTATCAGCTATATAAATGTCGCCTGCCCCTATGACGAATACATTAGTTGGGCTATCAAGTTTGTTTGCTGCCTGTCCCGTCCCATTCCCTCCAGCTACTGTAATGCCATCACTATATAAAGTGGAATTGGACGTAGTAAATGACAATACATTGCCATAGATTAATTCGTAATCCGCTGTTACAGCCCAGGTCCTCACATAGTATTTTTTGTTAGGAATAAGCTCTGTTAAGCTTGAAGTATATGTTAGGCTATTTGACGAACTAGCGTCTACGGTTGGGGTCCCAGCAAACATATCGTTGTGGTTTGGTTGCGTTGCTGTAGTTGAATAGCATACACCGAATTTGATAATATGATCCGCCGAATAATTCTGAATAATACCCTTTACTTGTGCGGAAGTAGCTGTTACGCTAGAAACTTGGTGGGTAGTAATAGGTGATGGTAGTTTTATGGTTAACCATTTAAAATCGTACCATTCCCCATTGCGTTTCACGTAAAATCCTACTTTATTGTTTCCGGGGGGAAGTGTATAAGTGCCATTAACACTGGGGTAATTATCACCAAGCTCGTTCAGTAGATTTATCGTACAGTCAGGGCAGTCAGTAAGTTGTGTTATTGAAAAAGAGCCAGCAACTGACAATTCGATATCTTTCTCTATTATGAGATTAGGGTCGCTATTTATTGCAAAGACTTGCGGAGGGAAATCTTCATCTCCTAAGGTACCAGCCTCTGATTTTTGCCACATTTCATATAAACTACTCTCAGAATTAAGAAAGCTAGGAGGAATGCAGTAGAAGTAAGAAAACTCATGAACAGGTTTATCTGCTCGTGCTCTTGTAAGATAAGATAATCCTTGACCAGGATAATAAGGCACAGTAGTACTTTTTTTGCCTGGCTTGTTAGGATCAGCTATTAACAATCCCTGATCGTTTATACCATAAACTACTACAGCATGGCCAATATCATCGTTATCCTTCTTCATCCCTAGATAGAATGGACGCTTTGTTATTCTGAAAAAATACCTTAACTCGTTCATAATTGCTCTATCATTCTCCAGTTTGTGCTCTATTGAGAATGTTTTTAGGACGTTACGGACCCTAAAATCTGTTGCAATTTGTGCGGCTGTTGCAAATCTCATTCCTTTTAGATTGTCCATCCATAAATTGTCAGCAAAAGGGGGCATTCCTGGACTAAACCTTTCTTGAAAATTTGAGTTAGCAAAAAGCTGACTTCTTACCGCTCCCATATTATTAAAATTCCATTTAATGTTTTCATAGTACCACATAGCTGTTACCGACATTCCTGAGCAAATTCCAATTCTTGCTTTTTGGGGATATGAGCCAAGGTTAATAAATTCCCAGTCGTCGTGGCCAGGCTCAAAAGCGGTCGTTGGGTTTTTTCCAAGAAAAAGGTCTGGTAAATAGATTGAACTAACGGCGATGTTGACCCCCTCTGCTAGCACTGCTGAGCCCGTTGCTGCTTGTGCCCCTTTGCCGTGCAGGTTGTGCGAGTTTATTCCTTTAGTCGATAATTGTTCAAAGTCCAAATGATTTGTCTTTACTTTTATTTCAGTATTGGATGAGGATATAGTAGGCAGCAATTCGAAACCTTTTTCTTTACTATACATCATAGCAATTGCATAATGATTCGGCGGTAGATTTATCGGTATTGTCAACGTCATCATCGAATCAGCATATCCTCCTCCGTTTTCAATATGAATGAGCGGAGTAAGTGGGTTGAAATCCGGCCCAATATCATGCTTAATAATTGGCGCATAAGATACCTTAAAGGCTTTATTTGCTGTATACGCTTTATTCGGCACTTGAATCTTAAGTCCATTTAAGGTTGGATCAATATTGTTCACAATGAGAGTGCCTCCTGTGGTCGGAATCATTTGCGAGGCAACATCCTTTCGTGCTGCAATCGTAAGTTTTCCTAAATCGGTGCTACCTAAATAGAGTTTTCCATTTGGCCCGTAACTTAATTGTCCATTAAAAAGTACATTCTTCGCTACCCCAACACCTGTAAGGGACATCGAATGATTATTGCTAATGGTTGGAATGTCTTTAGCTAGCGGCACTCGCCCACATGACCAAGCCGAAGGATCATTCCAGTTTCCTGATTTGGTAGAATATAAACTTCCAGCTTGGAGTTTAATCGATGCGCTTACTGAACAACCCGTCGGTGTCGAAGCCACAATTGTGTATGAATTAAGGCCAGCCACAGTACTAACTGAAACAGTGTTGCCGTAGGCTGATGCGACATTACCCAAAACCTGATACGTTAGATTGCTAGTGTTATAACCTCCAATTGTTAGACTTACGACATCGCCTGTACAAACATTGGTCGAACTGGCTGTTAAACTTACAGTTGGTGGGTCAATACAGGCAACTTTGCGGATTCGGGCGTTCCTCTGGTCAGCAATGAGCAGATTACCATATCCATCAAGCCCAATACCATATGGATTATTGAGCTGGGCCTGGCTCGCTGGGCCACCATCGCCTAAGAAACCACGTATATTAGTACCAGCTACATCTGTCAGGATACCGTCGTTACCTACTCTACGCACTCGCCCACTATTAATATCTGAGAAATAAATAGCGCCGTTAGCTGAAACTGCAATACCAAATGGGTAGCCTATCTGTGCCGAAATAGCTGGCCCATTGCTGCCACTATAGCCCAGTACACCCGTTCCTGCTATTGTTGAAATAATCCCACCAGGTGTTACTCGACGAATACGGTGATTTAGGTAATCGGCAATGTAGAGGTTATTAGCGGTATCAAGGACAATGCCCACTGGAGCGTTCAGTTGAGCCGATAAAGCACTGCTTCCATCGCCACCATATCCAGCAATACCTGTACCCACAACGGTGATGATTACCCCGGTTGTACTAACTTTTCGAATGCGGTGGTTATCTATATCGGCGATATAGAGGTTACCCACTTTATCAAGTGCTAGGTTGTAGGGAAATTTTAGTTGCGCATTAATAGCGGGGCCGTTATCACCACTGAAACCGCCTATACCAGTTCCGGCAATCGTAGTTATGACTCCAGCCGTATCAACTTTTCGAATGCGGTGGTTATACGTATCAGCGATGTAGAGATTACCACTGCCATCGGGCAATATGGCGTATGGAACCGCAAGTTTAGCGGCTGTTGCTGGTCCGCCATCACCTGAATAACCGGCTGCCGTCGTACCAGCAACCGATGTAATAATACCATTCACGTCTACTTTCCGAATCCGCCCAATAGCAGTTTCAGCTATATAGAAATTGCCATTGCCATCTCCTTTTACATCTACTGGATTATTAAGTCTGGCTGAAGTTGCTAAGTTGCCATCACCTCCGAAACCGCCATTGTTTGGACCGGCGATTGTACTTATAATCCCAGACGTATTAACTTGGCGAATTCGGTTATTATTCCGGTCCCCAATGAGCATTGCTCCATTAGGCTGCAAAAACAAACCCTGTGGACCCAATAATAACGCTGATGTGGCCGCCCCACCATCGCCCCCATAGCCGCCATTGTTGTTAGAACCGGCAACAGATGTAATAATCCCACTGGTACTGATTTTGCGAACCCGATTGTAATAAGCATCTGCAAAGTAAAGGTTACCAGATACGTCCAGCGTTGGAGCGGCGAAAAAGCTTAATTGAGCACTAATGGCTTGTCCGCCGTCGCCCGTTAAACCCTGTGTGCCAGTTCCGGCAATAGTGGTGATTATACCGGATGTATTAATCTTACGAATACGCCAGTTACCCCGATCTCCAATGTATATATTACCACTTGCATCTATGGCTATTCCTGTAGGATCTCTCAATTGAGCCGACTTAGCAAGCCCCCCATCTCCACTAAAACCTGCAATACCCGTACCAGCAATAGTGGTAATAATGCCGTTAGTGCCTACTTTGCGGATGCAATGATTATACCGCTCGGCAATATAAATGTTGCCACTGGCATCAACCTGAACACCGTACGGATCCCTGAACGTAGCGGCTGTTGCCTGTCCGCCATCACCTGAATAATTATAAACTCCTGTTCCGGCAAAGGTGGTGATTATTCCAGACGTACTGATTTTTCGGATACGATTGTTGTAATAATCGGCGAAATATAAATTGCCTGAAGCATCAATAGCCAGACTGGTTGGATAATTGACCCGAGCGCTGGTAGCAGGACCACCATCACCTGAAAAACCCGGCCCGGCAGTTGTGCCAGCTATCGTTGTAATTATCCCAGCCGCATTAATTTTGCGTATAACGTTACCCTGAGATTCGGTGAAATAAACATTCCCCGATGCATCCATTACTACGCCTTCCGGCGCATTCACGGTTGCCAGAGTAGCCGGCCCGCCGTCGCCTGTGTTTAGACGACCAGCCACTGTTGAGATTATCTGAGCCTGGAGGGAAGAGACTACAAAAAGAAGCGAACAAAGCACCGATATGGTGCGACTAAGTAGAGAAATGCTCATAAGAGTTAACGGTGTGAATAAATAAAGGAATTTGATAATGATCTATTAAAATGAATAACGCCTTAATTGTTAGGCTGCTATGAGTTTATACAATTCAGTAAAATTACTAAAAACGGACTTTACAAGCAAAACTATAATTTAAGGATATTTGCTCTAAAATACCTGAGTAATTTCTGAAGCCATCCCTATTTGCTATTGATAGTAGCCACTACCAGTACCCATGCATCAAAATTTCCAGAGAAGTTGAAAGAAAAACACTAAAAAGCAGTATTTTTCTGTGACGGAGTTATGGTAGCCTCTCAAGGAAGGAAAAAAGAGAAAAGGATATTATAAGCTGAATTTTCGAAATGCGTGTAACGGATAGACCTATCTAAAAACACCCCTGCCCTTTGTAAAACTTTTGACGTACCCCCTTCCTGTTGGTCGTAGTATTTTTGCCCCTTAAATCCTACCGGAAAGTAAAGTGAATCAGGAGAATACCAGTTGTCTGTTAGATTTGATAAAACTAAACCTCAATCCTCATGAAAGCAATTATCCTATTTCTCTTAGTATTAGTCAGTGGTCCGTTAGTGGCTCAGACGAATTATGTGGTACGCGCCCCTAACTCAACTACACCTGGCACCAATAATACAATATTGGGGCCAGGTGCAGGTAATACGACAATGACAGGCACTAATAATGTATTGATAGGCACTAACGCGGGAGTGAACAACACAACAGCCACTTATGGAACATTTATTGGAGGATTCGCGGGTGCTGCCAATACAACGGGCTCGCAAAATTCATTTCTGGGGTATCTGGCAGGAAATGCTACGTCAAGCGGTAAGGAAAACACGTTTGTAGGGGCGTTTTCGGGAAGCCTAAATAACACGGGTTCGTATAACTCATTTATGGGTACAGGCTCTGGATACAGTAATACGACCGGAGAAAGCAATGTGTATATAGGAGTCGCAGCGGGTTACTATAATACATCAGGGAACTCAAATATTAATATTGGAAGATATTCTGGGTTTTCCAATACAACGGGTAGCAACAATACATTTATGGGATATTTGTCAGGGACTAATAACACAACTGCTACTAGTGGTACATTCATAGGAGCCTTCGCCGGGCAAATCAATTTGGGTAATAACAATACGTTTGTAGGGATGAGTGCTGGCAACACTAATACAACGGGTAGCTACAATACGTATGTAGGGGGAAGTTCAGCAGTCAATAGTATTAGCGGGGCAGGAAACAGTTTTTTTGGGTTTAATACAGGAAACAATAATAGTAGTGGGTCTAATAATGTCTATTTAGGACTCGAAGCAGGGAAAAACAATACAGTCGGGAATTTTAACGTAGCAATTGGAGTCCTGGCCCAGCCACTCAGTGGTAGTCTGATAAACACCGTCGCCATTGGAGCCAACGCCAAGGTAGCCCTTAACAACGCCATCGTTTTAGGCGACCCTACTAATACCAGCATCGCTGTAGGTATCGGTACCGATTCACCTCAGTTCCCTCTGGACGTGCGAGGTACAATTAATCTGCGCAACAATGGCCGGATCAAGTTTGCACACCTCTCTAATTCTATACACCAGGGAGCGACAGATCAGTTTCTAACGGTCAATGAGCAGGGTGAAACAGTACTAGCCCGCTACCGGCTACGTATCGACAACACCAATCAGTGGAGCGATAAAGTCTTTACGGCAACGTATCATTTGCCGTCATTGAGCGAGGTGGAACATTACGTTTCAGTGCATGGCCATTTACCCAACGTACCCTCGGCGGAGTACATAGTGAAAGAAGGGATTGACTTGGTTAAAATGAATGCTACATTGCTGGAAAAGATTGAAGAGTTGACGCTGTACAGCATTCAACTGGAAAAGACGGATCAAGCCAAACAGCAGAAAATAGAGCAATTAGAATCATCGGTTCAGCAACAACAGAACCGTATTGATGAACTGGAGCGACTGATGAAACTGGTGCTAGAAAAGAAATAATAGCGAATCGACCATGCAAAGGCTCGCTCCACTATTGAGGGGTGGGCCTTTTTGCTTTAATCCATAAATTCCCATATAAATCATTTGACGATTCTATGCTTCAGGGCGTTGGTATGCCTGAGTATTCCATGACGAAGTGCAGACAATATTGGCTTATGACCAGCAATTCATCGTAACGGGGAAGACCACGCCCTCATTTTTCCGTCCACCAGATTCACTAGGCGTTGTAGACGGTGGACACTTAACAAATCAGGTTTCTGCTGGTCCAGGAAAGAGACACCGGTACACCGAGTAGGTATCAGGAAAACGAGAACCATACACTTTAACCACGTGTGCATGACAACTGGCCTCTCCTTTAAACACACCCCTGGCTTTGCTGAATGAGTTGGCTACCTCGCCCAATGAAAGGCTTAACTGCCTATAGAATACTCAATTGTTCGCCACCTAAAATGCCAACGTATCCGAACTGAACGGAAGAGTTTTCGAGAAGTAAAAAGCAAACTATGTAGCAACTCTTCTACCGTAGACCAATATGGACTGCTTTCTTTTAACTCCTTCAAAATCTACCATTTAATCATTTTACCAAAACCCCAGTTGTAGATTGAATGAATTTTTCATAGTTTTCCTAGTAAATTTCTTACAGTTTCACTCCATTAAATTCAGCTTATGTTTCGTTACCTTTTATTACTTTTTCTTGCTTTAGCGACTGCATGCAAAAAGAATGAAGTCCAATCGGATCAAAAAGCATTACTAAGCTTTTCCTTCACCAAATCCGCTAATCCGTCCCTGATTGCGGATGTATCTGGTATGATTTCAGGTTCACAGGTAACAATTATGTTACCTGCCGGTACGAAGGTGAATGCTTTGAAAGCCACTTTTAGTAGTTCACCCCTATCTACGGTTTCTATTGGCGGAATGCGTCAAGAAAGTGGTGTGACCAGTAATGATTTTACATCTCCAGTTATTTACCGGATCACTGCCGAAGATGGTAGTACAGTGGATTATTCTGTCAAAGTGGCAGTAGCTAAATCAGGGGAGAAACTAATCACTGCTTTCTCATTTCTTAAGTCAGCTAATCCAGAGTTACCCTCCGATATTTCTTTTACAATTAATGGCACTCAATTTGCCGCGGTTTTACCAGTGGGTCAGAAAGCTATTGGCTTAAAGGCATCCTTTACAGTTTCCCCTTTAGCCATTGTAACTGTGAATGGGGCAAAACAGGAAAATGGAATGACCTCGAATGATTTTTCGACCCCCTTAACTTACCGGGTGACGGCAGAGGATGGTAGCAGTACTGATTATACGGCAACAGTAACTGTGCAAGTGCCTGTCTTATCTGCGGCCAAAGATTTACTTAATTTTTCGCTTATTTTCAAAAGCTTCTCCAGCAAAGAAATAGAATCTACTGGTAAAATTTCAGCCCAAAAAATTAGCCTTTTTCTGCCACCTAATACCAACATTCAGAACGTTAAGCCAACGTTTACGATCTCAGACAAAGCGACTGTTCAAGTAAACGGCCAAAACCAATCAAGTGGGCAATCGGCAATAGATCTTAGCAAACCTGTTCTGTACAGAGTCATCGCCGAAGATAAAACTACGAAAGACTATGAAGTGACTGGAATAAGTATTGATCAAACCATCGATAATTTACTCCAGAAATTTATGACACAATATAGTGTAACAGGCTTATCCTTTTCAATGACAAGAAATGAACGCTTAGTCTATTCGAAAGGATATGGTTTGGCTGATAAAAGCACTAACGAAGCCGTTAATGTGAACTCTCTCTTTAGAGTTGCCAGTGTTTCAAAGCCGATTACGGCGATTGCTATCATGAAACTAATCGAGGAGGGAAAACTCTCACTGGATAGTAAAGTCTTTGGAGCTGGGTCTATTTTTGGAACCAAGTATGGGGCAGCCCCCTATCTTTCCGGATACGAATCGATCACAGTAAAGCAAATCTTGGAACATACTAGTGGATTGGCGACTAATGATAGTAATGATCCAATGGGTATAAGTGCTTTTGATCTTACGCAAGATCAAGTTATTGACAATACTGTTAGAACCAGGGCACTCTTAGCGACGCCAGGTACTAAGTATTCCTATTCTAACTTTGGCTATTGTGTATTAGGCCGAATTATCGAAAAGGTGTCTGGAACTAGTTATATTAATTACCTACAAGAGAATATATTTACACCTTCAGGGATTTCAACCATCCAGGTTACAGGCAACACAATTAATACCCGTAAACCCAATGAGGTTATTTATTACAACTCAAAATACAATCCATATGGAATTAATGTCGCCCGGATGGACTCGCACGGTGGTCTGATTGCCTCCAGCATCGATCTGGTAAAATTATTAACGCGTGTCGACGGTTTTGCTGGAAAGGCTGATATTCTTAAACCAGAAACCATCAATACGATGACCAAATATAATGCGACGGCTGGTTACTCGCTGGGGTGGTCTGTAAATTCGTCTAATAACTGGTGGCATACCGGATCAATACAAGGAACCTCTTCAGAAATAGTGCGCGCCAACAACGGTTTTTCTTGGGCTATTATTACAAATTCCGGATGCATCGATTGTGGCGATAATTATTGGATAGATTTGGATCAGTTAGGTTGGCAAATACAATCGCTTATTAGTCAATGGCCTGAGTATGATTTATTCTAGAAGATTGCTCATCAAACTGATTGAATTTCTTAAATTAACTTTCCGTTGAGTAGTCCAACTCAGTCAATTTCAATGTCAAAGAACTAAACGATTTTCTTATCCGTCTGTCCGCTTCTCTTAATGGAATTGGCGGACGGACAGTCACAGAAACGGTGAGTATTGGGTGAGCTATGGGTTTATCCGTCACGGATTAATTAGCTTAAGTCCCTATTTCCAGAACCATATAGTACCAGTATCGCTTAAAGTGCGGATCAGATGAGGTAGCTATGTATCTCCATTTTAGACGCAATTCAAGCCCTAACTATAAGTGTAATTGTTACACTTATAGAGCTTTCAGTGGCTTTCATCCATCACGGCTATAGCTAATGATCCAATACTTGAATAACCTGCTTTGGGTTCTCCAGCACAGGTATAGATAGCTTTCCATTACACAGGTAAGTAGCATTGAGTTTCTTCTGTGGCGGAGACCACACAACCACTAATTATTATCCTTGAATGGGTTAAATGTGTATGATAAGGGTAGTGGAATGCACCTATTTACCTCTCATACTAACTATAGCATACCAAGCAATCTACTCATTCTAGAACCCATGAAAGCCTATACTAAACCTGACTCAATAGTTGCTACCTATTGCTCGTCCGCCATAATTACTAAGTAGCGCGGACAGGCGGATACTTGATAACAATGGGTTTCTTAGTTACTGCTAAATCGCAAACCAGCCCCTCCACCAAATTTCACTCGGCCATTAGCCTTATATTTTACTTTTCCGATACGAACCTGTTTGTTGGATGGTATTATAACTATATGGCCAATTGTAACGGTAGACATAACATCAGGAATACAACCACATGACCAAGTAGTTGTTGAATTCCAATCCCCATTTTGAATTGATTCAATTAAGCCCGGCAAACGTACCGTAGTTTGCGTATCGAATGCTACTGGAGTCGCTTCTTCATTTCCAACGCTATCAACAGCAACCGTATAAAAACGGTACGTTGAATCTGGTTGCCCTGTAAAGGTTAGACTGGATAGCGTCGTATTTTGGGCCACCAGCTTATAGACACCATTATTTGTGGCTACGTAAAGATTATACAGACGAACGCCCGAGCCTATATCCTGCCCACTCCACTGGACCGTAAATGTATTACTTTGTACAGTCGCTGGTAAAGGCACTACTTGACTCGTCGGTATAGTTTTATCCACTGCATTACTCCAAACAGGAGTCGCAATAGGGGGATTATAATCAAAAACGATTGATGATCGATTCGCAATAGTTGTATTATCAGGTAGATCGGCCTTTGGAGCAACTGTGAAGAAAATCCCTCCTTCGCCTTCAGGGGCCCTATGATTCGGGGGTAGAAAGCCCAGGATGGGGTCTGTCGTCCACTCCATCGTCTGTGGATCTAAAGCTGTATACATTGCTTTTAAAATACCCGTTGAATCATTAAAGGCGGTTTCCATCCGCAGAATTAAGTTTTTGGCGGGTCGTAAATCCCAATCCCGTACATAGTGTTTGCGGCCAGGAGGGGCATAAAAATTAGTATCCGCTACATTAAAATAGCCAAATTGAAACGTAGCGAAATCGAACTTGGTACGATCCAGTGTATCCAGTATTTGTACATATTGGGCATCTGCGGTAGCGGTAGCATAATTCTCAAATCGAATCAGATAACTAATGGGGTCTTTCGCACTGATGTAATGGGATGCGTTCACACCGATAGGCCCTAATTTATCATTCGGGTCCTGAGCGCTTACAATAGGCACATTAACCGGATTTTCTCGCTTAGCCTGGGGAACGATTGGTTCACAAGCATTTTCCATTTCCTGCGCTCCCTGAATTCGATCTAGCCCATCAATAGCTTTTAATAAAACCTTCATTACAGTATAAACTATTTTACCGGCCCGTGTAACGGGAATAAAAGCGCCAGCCGCCTGGGCACACTTCACAAAATATTTATAAATGACCCAGCTCATATCGCCCAAAATAGCCTCTCCTTTCTTTCGTTCTTTTTTGCCATCTACACCTGAGTCAATTAAACCAGTCGTTAAGTCGAATAGACCCGATATGCACTCTTTTACGTCATCGGCATTGGTAATCTCAGCTAGTATTTCACCTACAAGGTTTTTAGCCAGCGCGCCAATGCAATTCCAAGCATACGGCTTAATTGGCGAGCCATATAGGGGTTCACCCGTCCACACATTCATCTTAAATGAGCTGGCAGTACCAACATATTGAAGTTGGCCGGTGATTTCCAGGATATCACCAGCTTTAACTAGCGGAATAAAAAGCCAACACGCTTTCCCTTTAAATGGCTGACGGTTAAGGGTGTCAATGGGGATGAAAAATAAGGAGTCTACTGGACTAAAGGTGCTATCTCCAATAACCCTCATGGATAACTTAACCGTTGTTTTATCAGGGACATAGATCCATAGAGGCACCCCATGGGCGTCTGTTTCTCCTCGGTTGCGGACGCTAATCACAAATTTGGCCGGAGCGCCAAAGCGTATCGTGGGCGGAAACACAAGTTTAGCCACAACATCCGCTGGGGAGGCCTGCTTAATGTCAAAGCCATCAGCTATTAGTTTTTTCTGACCGTTGGCCAACGTAATTTCTATCGTCCATTTGCCAATCGCTTTACCGCGAAGATCAAAAATAGCTTGTAAACTAAACGGTTCAGGAAAGCCCACTAGCGAATCGGCTACAATAATTGGAGGCTGGCCAGCCTTCAAGAGCCGGATTTTGGTACCATATCCAAATTGATAACCATAAAAATTTAGGGTAACATCACCCCCATTTGTGCCTACCTTCGGGAAGATGGTTATTTCATCGTTGAAGAAGCCAGCAGGAAAGCGTACCTGCATCAGTTTTTGATTGAAATCGATAGCAGCATTATAGTAAATCTTTTTAGGCAGAAAGAAGAGTCGCTGGCCAGCGAAGATCATCTTACTCGCGGTAAACCGATCCCGAATGATACAGTTTCTGGCATATTTACCGTACTGCAAATCATAGTATGATAGACCGATCGTGCCTGTGCCGCAGGGAGCATCGGCATTGAAACTGGTAAATAAATATTGAGTGTTAACAACGGCTGTAAAAATGCTCTCTTGATTCCCCCAGGCCCGTACCACCTGGCCAGTAACCATATCAATGGCAAAGTTACGCAACCGCCCCCCTTGCGTGTTGGTAAATGAACCCACTCGGGAAACGGCTGCGGAGAAGATAATATGGCGATCTGACACCTCAATACTAGTAATTGGTTGATCCGGATCCGGGTTCCAGTTCGTTAGTTGACCGGTGAACCGATTCACGCAAGCCAAATACTTACGGGCAACACCATTTACGGTTGTGAAACCTCCGCATAGATAAATCAGATCTCCTACTATTTTAAAGTCGTTGATTTGATTTGAATTTACCGTTAGCGAAAAGGATTGCACATTCCCCTTTAGGGAAATTGCGGCTAAGGCCTGCCGATAGGTTGTATTTATTTTATCAAAGTGTCCAGCGACGTAGACCACTGAATCCACGGCGATTAGTTTATCGACTATATTCGTTAATAACTCCTGCCGAACACTACCTACATAATTGAACGAGTAAAATTGCACGGGCTTTTTCAGCAAGGTATCTCCTCGTTGTATTGAATGCGCCGAAAGTCCCCATAGGTTGGCTAGCTGACCACCGATCCAGACAGTGTCACCTTGAAAAGCAGCCGCTCGAATGATGGATCTATATTCCGTAATTAGATCGCTATCAACGGGTAGGTAGTCAAACGTACGGTTAACTAACTCGCCGGTAACCGGATTAAGTAGGGCGGCTTTATTTCGAGATTGTGTTTTATAATACACCCCATTACTGCCTAACGACAAAATGCTATTTCCCGAAATTCGATAAAAGCCAGAGAGCCCTTCAGAGGGCTTAGGATGCCAGGTTGACAACGTGTTCGTGCTAATCGTAATAGCGGCAACCAGTTTTTGGGAAATGATATTATTAATCTTATCAAAATTCCCCTGTACATATACCGTATTAGCTGTACAGGCGATATTAAAGGCATTGGTGGCGCATTGGGTGCAGGTGGTACGCTTGAACGAATAGGCAGAGGATGACCAGTTCGGGTTATCTTGTCCAGTATTGATATCAAGGGAGCGAATAATAAAACTACCGTCATAAGGTGGATTAGACGTAGGAAAGAATATATACTGAGCATTTGCACAGAATACGCTTGCATTCACAAATGCCTGCCAAATAGGCGCTGTGGCCGTGAGGGTGTCAAAAGCGGCAATGCCTCGATAACCGTTTAAGGTAGTGCCAATCAACATTTTCCCGCTACTAGCTACTATATTCTGACTTCCTCCCCAGCTTTGCGTTGAGTTATTTTGAAAACTACCCCAATTTTTGAGCGTGTTGGTCGTCAAATCAATCGCCAGCACACTACGCTCAATGGCTGTGCCATTAAAGCCTGTTATAGTACCTGCCAAGTACAAGCTATTACCATACACCAGGCAATTAGTTAAATAATTATCAGATAGACTTGTCGTGACAATCGGTATGGAGATTTGCTCGCCCGTTGTGGCGTTAAAGGCCAACAGCGCGGTTGCTGGACCACTGAAAAAACTTAGATAGCCAGTAACAAAGATTGTATTTCGCCAGCGTGCGATCTTTCGAATACTGCTCCGCTGCCAATCTACAGTAGCACTTCGAATCCGGAAGTTGGGATCAATTCTCTTATTAGCTCCAATGTGAATCAGGCCAGTATAGGAATAAGTTACACTATCGTATTCATTGACGGAAGTGAATGTTGACCCTGCGATATACCATCCATTGACACCATCCTCAACGGCATCGACTACATTTTCATAAATGCGAGGAAAGTCCTTATCAGGTGTATCATTGGTTTGGGTTAATAAAGCTGCTGCTCCGGCGTTAATACCCCACTGCCCAAATTCACCGACAACAAAAAGGCCATATCGATCACTGTAAGCCATATCGCTAACATTACCTAATGGAGTGTAGGTAACTCGATCAAGTGTTTGTGCTAAGCAAAATGTGTTACTAGCTATAAACCAGAGTAGTATAAATGAATAAGATGGATTGATTGCATTGGGTCGGACAAAGCCAGACCAGGTTTTCAAATGACACACCACTAAGTAAACAAGTAAAAGGAATCGCATAGAGCCAAAAATGTCGTAAATAGTGGGAAGTTAGTTAAAATAAAGAATGGTTGGGTTATGTCTTGACCAACTGCCGTTTTCCCTTAACCAATACGGGGTTTCGCTTGACGGACCAGTCTTCATTCATACAATAAACCATCATAGCACATTTAATCCTTGAGCTTTTGTCAGCATATCCCCTATACTTCTAAACTATAACGTGTGTGATAAGACAGTAAGGCGTTTAAAACGACTCCACCCCTCTCATTTGGAAGTTGACGTCCCCCCGGTGGTCGAATAGAAACAAAATACCCCCCCCTTCGACTTAAAATCAGCCAGCCGCTCCGAATTAATCCAGCAATAAATCACGCTGGATAGCTACGACTTTTCCTGGCTTTACCTTCCTAAGCCTGCCATCACCCCGGAATTCTGTTGCGCTGATTTCTTGGACCTTCGTTTCATCCGCCACCCGCAGATGACAGCTTCCTCATTGCCCTTTTGTTTCACTTGACCAATCCATTTCATGCGAACCCAAAACCGCAGCCCTTGAGCTGCTTAGCTACTGCTATTGCCCTCAGAAAGCCATTATCTGGCCTTCCATTACCATCTCATTAATCAATTCTCAAAACCAATTAAATCAAACACAATCATGCAAACCTCCATGCTTTATTTGCCATCACCAGAACTCGAAGCTAACCCAGTGCTGGAAACCTCGTCTGAGAATGCCTTTATCTTAGCTAACACCCTGCCCACTTCGCTTCACGAGATTCGTGAGCAGCACATCATTCCCGTCTACAGCAAGGACAACGAGCCGCTGATTTCCCATGCCGATTTCATTGAAGCTGCCTATCAAACCGTCTTTAATTACTTCCCTCAGGAGGCTATTTTAGAGCCCTCTGTGCGGGTTTCTCACCCCATCAAAGGCAGAATACCATCGGCGCGTAATAAGGCCGCTAAAGACCTCGCAGAGTGGGAAAAGACGCTCTACTATGAACGAGCTGCTTTTGTAATTGAAATACCCACGATACAAGAGCAAGTAGGCGACAATACGCTATCCCTAACCATTGGCGGGGTGAAAGCGTATAACCTCGATAGTATGCATAATCGTAAAGGATCTGACGAGCACTTCAAGATCTTCATTGGCTTTCAAAACAAAGTGTGTACGAATTTGTGCATCTGGACTGACGGGTTTATGGCTGATGTTCGGGTGAAATCAGTAGGCCAACTAGTCCAATCCATTCAGCGGCTCTTTCAGCAGTACCGAGCCAGTCAGCACCTCAGAGCCATGCAGGATTTGACTCGCTATTACCTGACTGAACACCAGTTTGCTCAGCTTATTGGTCGGTGCCGCTTGTATCAGTATTTACCCCCAGCACAGCGAAAAGAGATTGAACCGCTACTACTGGGTGATTCGCAGATCAACACCATTGCAAGGGATTATTATCGGGATCAATCATTCTGCCGGAGTGAGGACGGGACGATTAGCTTGTGGAACGTGTATAATCTGTTCACTGGAGCCGTCAAGAGCAGCTACGTCGATACGTTCCTGGACCGGAATGTGAACAGTTTTCAGTTTAGTCAATCGTTGCTTCATGCGGTGCAGGAGGGTAGTGGTAGGAACTGGTATTTGCAGTAATCTCCTCTACTCAGATTCATTCAATTCTTCGATTACAGCGCGTAGGCGTTACTTGGTATTGCTCTCCTTGCGAACCAGTGACGACCTACGCGCTTTGTTTTTCTCACCTTTACATAAGCGTACAATCATGTTCAAATCAATCATAACCTCCGTTTTAGTTCTCGGCTTAGTTTTAGTTCAGCATGGCTTATTCGCTCAAAAAGGCGCAATCGGTATCAATGCTGGCGTTACCTTCGATGAAGGACGAACCCCTTTAGCCGCTTCGGCAGAATACTTTATTTCCGATGCGTTTAGTGTGGGGCTTCAGGGTTATCATTCTTGGCAGACCCTAAGTAATCAGATTACCGTAGGAGGCCAAACGTTGGGGTATACCAGTACGTTTAGGTCGACTTTTGTGGGGCTACGGGCTAACTTTCATGTGAATTACTTTCTGGCTGAGGACTACCAGCAATTTGATCCTTACATCGGCTTATCGGTAGGGAAGATTATGGTGAATGGCAAAGAGGATAGTAATTTCGGCTTTGGGCCGTCCACCAGTCAGGGGAATCGAAGCTATGACGGGGTAACTCTGTATCTGCCTGTTGGTTTTCGCTACCTGATTACCAACCATATCGGAGCCTTTGTGGAATACAACCTTGGTCTGGCTAATACCACAGCAGATGTAGACCAGAACAAAAAGATTGATAAGTTCTACGAAAAGCGGCAGTATAGATTTGGTTTAGGATTATCAATGAGATTTTAGTGAGTTTCGTTGTATACAGCCGGTACTCGTTTATCGGCTGTTTAATACTTTTATTTTAGTATAACATGTCACTGAAAATACCTAAAATTTATGCAGTTTATGATGTACTAATAGAAAAGTACAAAATTGATTATCAATGGATTAGTGGGTAAATTTGTATATGCTTTATATTAATCAATTACGTACGCTTAAGCAGTACGAAAGCCTCTCTGAGAAGCAACTTCTCCAAAGGATATACGCTGGTCAACTTTATCAGACCCAACTAGTAACCCAAATTTTACTTATTCTTTTTACACTGCTGAATGCGGTAGCTAAACTACTCCTAGGGCGAGAGAAACAAGAGCTTCTGGATACCGATTTGAGTCCTGAACCACTACCTGCCATTCAGCGTAAAATCGAAGAAACACAGCAGGAGTTGGAGGAAGACTTACAGAAGGGTGTTTACGATGCTGGGCTGTAACGTTTGTTTACCGTCGCTTAATTGACTGCATCCATCCTGGTCAGGTTTAATTAATTACTGGAAGACTATCCTAAACAGTTTGCTCATTAGTAGAATCAAGCCCTGCGTTTATCAGCAGACGAGTGAGGAAAGTTTTTGTTAGGTCGTTAAACCAGTGGCTTACCTTTATACAAAGTTGCATTTCGGTATCAGTTATAGCATAATCATCGCTGCTTTTAGGGTGCGTAATTCGATTGCGAATCTTGATAGCTTCTTGAAAATTCTCCCATCCCTTTGTGCCTACACCTAAGTTGATACCTGCACTATGTCGATAGTTAAGCACTTTCGCTACAAACTGCAAATTATCGGTCAGCGGAAGAAACTTCGCTTGTTGTCTTACATCTCCATTACTCTTAAGCGAATAATCAGTTTCGGATAACAGTAGATACTCACTTACAGGCATTTCAGGGGAATCGGGTGATTTTTCCGCGACCAGACATACCTGTTTCATTAACCAGATGCTTCCCTCAATGCTGGCAAAGATGGTTCTAATGTACGTGCGCCTATGAAATGGAATGTCAACTGTTTCTAAAAGGAGCTCTGCAAGTGCTGAATCCTCAAGCAAACTAAGATAGGCATCTCTGAGATCTCGGAACGTCATTTTATTATTGCATTACTTATTTGTATAACAATTCATAAGCGTGGCGATTCATGTGTCAAGCGAATTTCAAGCAAAAGCCTGCCTATTGAGTTGTGTGGTCTGTCAGTTTGAGGCTAACCTGACTATAAAGCGACGTCCGGGATAAAACTCCTCCACTGGCCTGATTCGGCAATCTCTCTGATAGTCTGATTGCGTTCAAGTAAAAAGCGCTTCATGTAATTCTCAAGGATGATCAGGTTGAAGAACCTACCTAACAGGCCCAATGGCGACTCAAACCTAAACACATCCCTCATCAACGTTCCATAGTTCGTTTCGACAAAGTAATGCTCGTGTTTCATGGATTTGAAGGCTCCCTGTAGCATCTCGTCAACAAAGTGATCAAAGGGTTTTTCGTCAGTGATTTGAGTAGTTAGCGTTTGCCATACGCCAAAGTGTTTAGCTTTCCAGGTCACCGTGTCGCCTACCCTCATAATGCCTTGCCGAACACCACCCACAATGTGCTCCCCGGTTTTCTGGGTCGAAAGTTGATGCAAATCAACGCTCAATGAGAGTTTATAACAGACTTCAGGCTTGGCCTTAATAGCCGTCTCGAGCAACAGAACAGACATTCCCTACTATTTCATGCATTTATTAGTCATTTAAACTATAGACTGCTAGTAGTCAATCAGAGGTTTACTTTTATCAACCTGCAACCACAGCAGAGTTAAATCGTCTAGTCGAAAGGTTATGTAGACGAACGTATTGAACAGCAATACATTGGGTTGGGTGCCGGTAAAACGGACTCAAAAGATGTCTGCCAGTTAACGAATAATACAGATTGTACAGTTACTCCTTATTTCAAAATCACGCTTAAATCGGTTATCTTCTTTGATACGCCGTTCGGGGTCATAGATCACAAACAACTTATAGGCTCCGTCAGGATACTTCATTAAATCAGCAGCAATCTGATCGGTGATTACACTAGGGGGAGTTTTCTTACGAAGAAACTTGGCTTCAATAAAAAGGTCAGCATCGGCACTTGTTGAGGAATGGTCAGGCACAACTGTAGCAAACGAGAAGCGAACGGCTGGATATTCCCGTTCATAGGTTTCGCTGTCCCGCCTTAACAAAGCTTGAATTTGGTCATTAAGAGCGTTTTCATGTCCTACAGTTATGCTTGCCAGCGCAATAGGTATAGTTGTATTGAGCATCCGCGCAATGTCAGCAGCTAAACATTCAGCGCGGTCACGTTGAAAACGACGAGCATTTACGACTTCATAAATCGAGTTAGCTAACGGCGGCTTGAAGATAGAATCATGCATATCGACCATCCGTCTATAAGCTCGCTCAACTGCTCCAGCATGTCTAAGATAAAGTTGGTGCAGATTTGTTACTTCCTCCTCTATGTGTTCATTTGGTATGAATTCGATGAGATCAGATAAAGGATCTAAGTAATCGTTGTAAAATTCATCAAAGTGAGTTGTAGCGAATGTATGCGCATGGCGCATATAGTCGATGACATGCGTTTGAGCGTCTTTTTTTGGAAACGCTTCAGTTGCTAAGTCGAAATCGTAGACGGTGTCATACTTCTCTAGTTTCGCAGCATACATCGCGAAACGTCGGTCAACGCATTGAGAGCAATAGCCACAGTGTGAGGCACTTGTACGATTATTGAATTTCTCAAATGTTTTTGTACAAGTAAGAGTTGAACCAATTAAATCGGGTTGATTGTATTGCTTAAGTACTGAGACGACTTCGGTTTTCGTCAGGTGAATGAATGGATGCCTAATTATAAATGGATGATTAAGCACACCTGCAAAGACTTTTTGAAGCAGACCCAGTGTTTTGGGATGAGTAGTTCTACTGGCTCGTCCATTCATCAAATCCTGGCGCTTACTTAAGTTTATCGAGGTGATGCCATTCTCAAAGATGTTTAACTCATCCTGTCCATAAGCTTGAGCAAGCGCAAAACCAACGGCAGTGTATAGAAAAAAGCGAGTTCGCTGAGTTTCTTCGCTGGCTCTGACTCCCGTTAGACTGCATTCAAGTGGGTGATAAAGTAAACGTCCGGGATAGGCGCGGTTGAGTGCTTCGTAGACTCTCTTTTGAACCTTGACTGTTGAAGGATTAGATCGGTGGCTTGTAATGACAACCTTTTTATCAGTTGTCGCCAGTAAAGAAACGACTCCCGCCAGGAAGTCTAATCCTCCCGAGAATAAGGCGACTGGATAGCCACTTTTTAGGTCAACCGAGTCAGGTGCCGTATCGGCATCATGAAATAAGCTTGTGGGTGGATCTGTACTTATACGTTTTGTAAAATAGAAACTATAGGATTTGTCACCCGACACAAAAGTCAAAGCACTTGCTAAGCTCTTTACAACCTCATCCTGTTGCCAATAAGTTAAGTCACGCACAGGTATGCAGAATGTTAGCTCACGCGCCCAATTTTCAAACTCTACCTGGTTAGGTCTGCCACGGGTTATGAGCCGGTCCGCAGCGTAGATAAATGCGGCCATCTCGATAAGATCGCGAGTTCGATCTGGCATTCTGGGTATCAACCGTGAAGCAAAGTCATATATCTTAACAGTCATGTTCCGACCAGGTAGTCCCTCTCGATTGGCTAGGCGTGTAATACGGTGATCAGGTAATACGCCAACCAACGGTTCTGGTAAAGCCACACCGTCGCAAAGTATGATGTATCGTGTATCAGTCTTCTGCATCGAGATTGAACACGAGGTTATTCTTCAGCTTTTTTAATGCGTACCCGACAAATCCTTGAATGTCAGATGCGTCTGGGAATTGCTTGGCCGCATTCTTATTGTACCAGCCAGCAGCAAACTGCTGAGTTACTTTAGTGGTTTCAAAAGCGCTTTTTGATATTTCATTTAAATGTGAATCGAGCCGTTTGGCGAAGTCGCTATGGTCGAATAGATTCTTAAAAGATGCTGATGCTTCCCGTTCGAGGAAATACTTTAGATAGCGTCCAAGAAAGTTAGAAAAGTAGATACGGGATATTTCGCTGAATCCTCCACCATCAGCTGCTTGCCGCCAAGGCTCAAAAGGATCTGCTTCTCCTCCGAAAAATAGCGCCGTCTGTTCTTGATCGCGTTTAGTCCAAGTGCTGACCGTATCAATTAGGGCCTGCGATGCTATTGTTGCATATTCTGTATTATCGCAATTGGCCTGATTGAATTGCTTGATGGACCGAGCTAACTCAAAGAGGGAGAAAGAAGGGGAGAGCGAGATACCATTCTGTTGTAGGAAAGCATGTGGGTCGCGTTGTTTCGAAGCATGTAACAGGACAAGCAGGTATGAAAAAGAGGCGAGTACTCCTTTGTCCTGATTCATCCGCTCTATTTGACCCGCTACATTTCGGACGGTTTTATCAGCAAGAGAGCCTACATTATTATTCTTTGATGAGAACTCGGTCAGTTCATCCACGATGTTGCGCCATTTCTTAGTGCCTGGTAAACGGCTAATGCGCTCATGTCCCATCGTGGTAAGTCAATTAGTAAAAGTTTCTCTTTAGTGAACAGAACGTTATAGGTCCGTAATATATATTATTGTTGTATAAAGTTATCTTGGAAAGTGACAAAATATTTCGAACTACAGAATACCGCCTGGCAAACTAACTGGTTCAATACTTATGTGAGTGCCCCGATTATCGCCGCTTTCTATCCGTGATTATTGGCTAAGTTCAGGCTCAATGACTGCTTTCAGTTCATAGATTCTCCGCAATCCTTCCACTAGTTTGTTCGAGTTTTCGACGGTTAGGGGTACCTTAATCCCTTGTAATGATTTGTTTATCAGTCATTTACAAGGGATTTTTTCTTTTCACTGAAACCTTACTGAAACATTTTTAAATTATCTGATAGTTTGATGTTTTCAATCACTTTAAAGGTTAAGCAGATATATATGAAAAGGCCATTCAAATCAATAAGTCGATAACTGTTGATATAGATGATGTTCTATCAAATAAAAAAAGAACTTTGGCGGCAAGGTGATACAAACAGGAAAACTTACCCTTCTGCTTATCTTGAAATAGGTATGCAAGGTTATGAATTCTTGCATAAGGTTGATAATGACAGCGAAGCGGAAAATAGCAATAAGTTTAGACCATATTACCTACCCGATAATGTGCCAGTGTTTGACTATTTCGTTTTAAAACAACTATATGCAGATCGTAAGCGTAAATATGACTGGATTCTGCTAGATGTTTATTCAACTGCATTGTCAAAAACTTTTCTAATTATTAATGATGGATTATTAGTGTCCGAAAAGTTTAAAAATATTTTCGAATCATTTAAAGTACCGCACCATAAGTTTTATCCGGCTTTTTTAATGTATAAAGGCAATAAATTAAGATATTACCTTTTTAGAATGGGCGAAGAAAGTATACCCGACTTTGCTGAATCTACTTATAAAATTCAAACTATTACTGAAGAATCGGATAATATTTTTCTTTAGAATCTACTTGTCAACCTACTAATAAAGCAGATTATAAGCCATCTGCTGATGAACAAGAAGTAAGAATTGCTAGTGCAAAGGAACTTAGCATCTCAAATATTGATGATTATTATACACAGAGAAATTTCTCTAAGAAAAAGGATAAAGATCTATCAATACAAAACTATGTTTTTGCTGAAAAATATGATTTTTTTATAAAAAATAAATCACTTATTCAGTTTGTAAGTCTACCATTAATGCAAGCTTTAAAAAATGAAGGTATAACTGGTATTGAATTTCGTGAATTAGATGATGATACTACTGTTTCTTTTTTAAGATAAAGCGGAAACTAACTTTCTATTAAGAATAAACCATGATTTGAATATTGAATTATTGCTAGATGATTGAAGCCTACGCTTAAATAATACTTCCAAATTCATTCCATAAGCCATTGCGATTTCTTTCGCACATATTAAGTACAAGTCTGATGTTGAAGGTTTATTAATGTTGACTGATGAAAGCAAGGTCGGTGTCTTCACAATAGATTGATAAGTTCTAATAAGGTCTTCTTTAACAGTATTCTGAAAATCAACATTTACTAAATCCGCAACCGTAAGATGCTGTTTAAAGCGATTTTCAGGCCATTTGTAATGATTTTCGATACGGATATGGTTGGTGTCCGGATTATAGCCAAAATCGGCCTGTAATCGATTTCTGATACTTTTATCAATGTTCTGCTTCATCCGCTTGCCAGCTGAGATGGTCCAGTTTTGCCGGACAGTCTAAGTGCTTAACTTAGTCGTATCATGGGTAAAAAACAAACTCTGTCGGTATCCCGTCGAAAGTATGATGAGGATTTCAAAAAAGAAACTGTCCGTCTAGCCACCTCTGGAAATCGGACCCTAGCTGATGTCGCCCGTTCACTGGGTATCTCCGAGAACCTGCTCTACCGTTGGAAAGGGAATGAAAAAGCAAGCAGCCCACAGGGCAGTACCGTGTCTACAGAAGAATACGAGCGGCTTCGAGAGCAGCTTCGTCGTGTTGAACAAGAGCGCGAGATCTTAAAAAAAGCATTGGCCATTTTCAGCTGGATGACCTGACTGTGGTGTATAAGCTAGTTACTGAACTGAGTACCCAACACCCCATTCAACTAATTTGTAACACATTGGATATCAGTAGAAGTGCTTACTATGCTTATCGGCAAGGACGGAGCTATCAAGTATCCGAAGAGAAAAGAATGCTCATTACGGCCATGCAGGATAGTTTTGCTGATCACCGTCGTCGATACGGCAGTCGTCGATTAACACCTGAGTTACAAGAGCAGGGCTATTCGGTCGGGCGCCATCAGGTACGACGGCTCATGTACCAGGAAGGTTTAGTCGCCATTCAACCGCGTAGTTTTGTGCCTCCAACAACTGACAGCTGCCATAATGGCCCCTTCAGTCCTAACTTATTGCTGGGCATGCCACTGCCAACAGCTCCAGCTCAGGTACTAGTCGGCGACATTACTTATCTGCCCTTAGCCAATGGCGGCTGGGCCTACTTAGCCGCCTGGATGGATTTATATTCCCGGCTGATCGCTGGATGGCAGCTTGAGCTACATATGGAAGAATCGTTGGTGCATGATGCGCTGAAAAAAGCACTTATGCGCAGAAAATTAACTAAGAATGCCATTGTGCATTCCGACCGGGGTGGTCAGTATATTGGCAAGTCATTCCGAATGACATTATTTGACAACGCAATACAGCAAAGCATGAGTCGGCCAGATGATCCCTATGACAATGCCTTTATGCCGGGCCGCCGGTGCGGAATCTTGTTGGTCGAGACTAAAGGCTGAACTGGTGGAGAACGGTGCGTTCCGCTCGTTAGAAGATGCTCGAATTGAGTTATTCGATTACATTGAATGCTATTACAATTGAAGACGGCGGCACTCATCACTGGGCTATGTGAGCCCTGAACAATTTGAGAGACAGTATTACTTAACTTTTAATCAAAATTTGCATAGTTGACTATCCGGCAAAACTGGACCACCCCAATTCAGCATTGAGTTTACTGCTGTAGTGGTATCTATGAGGTTTACAAAGTGAGTTATACGGTTGTAGTAAACACCCATTTGCGCCTCTTTCCCTAACCAATTAAATCCTCCCTGAGGCAGTCTTGGTCTACGTGATATTACTCTCTAACCTAAGTTGTGTGGTATGATGTGAACCAACAAAAAAAGCATGGTTTGAATAGTTTTGAGTCGCCAAACCTAAACTACCGACCATGCTCCACTTCGACACGGACGACCTGCGTGATGTTTTCGTGTATGCAATGATAGACGACTATCTCAAGACTTGCAATCATGCTACCTCCACGGGCGCTGCCGCCAACGGCCAGCCGCCCAAGTTGACCGATGCCGAAGTATTGTTTGTCTTCCTAATCGGTTGCTTAGACCATGGTGGCAACTGCCAGCAAGCTATGCGCGCCATGAAACGCGCTCGCAACATCACCCAAAAGCTCAGTCGTTCTCAATTCAACCGCCGAGTCCATAAGTTGCAGGACCGTTTATGCGAGCTTTTGGCGCTGCTGAGCCAGTGGGCAAAAACGGAAAATACCCAGTTTGCTCTTGACTCCTGCCCCTTGCCTGTCTGTAAAAACATCCGCATCAGCCGTTGCCAGTTAGTCCAGGGCGAAGCATTTCGCGGCTACAACGCCAGTAAGCGTGAGTACTTTTATGGCTACAAAGTACATCTGATCACGGCGGCTGATGGACGTATTGTCGAGTTCGATTTTACACCGGGCAGTTGTCATGACCAGATCGCCTTTGAACTGCTCAACTTTGAGTTAGCCGCCGACAGTGTCGTCTATGCTGATAAAGCCTATAACCATCATGCTCAGGAAGAGTTGCTGGCCCAGGCCGCCGGAATAGCTTTTCAACCCATCCGGCGCAGTAACTCCCGCCAAAGCGACAATGATTATTGCACCAACTGGCTACGCCAGCAGGCTCGTCGTCACGTTGAAACCGACATCAGTCAGTTGGTGAGTCATTGGCCCCGGCGTATTCATGCGGTGACGGCGAAGGGCTTTTTGCTCAAAGTAGTGGGTTTTGTGATGACCCACAACATTTTGTTCTATGTCTAACCACACAACTTAGGTTCTCTATTATCTTGTTAACTGATGGTAATCCATCATCAGGAACAATAGCCATCGTTGTCCGTCCACAAGTTTTATTAGGGCGAATGGACGGTGGACACTTAATGGCACAAGCTTCTGTTAGTCCTGGAATGAGATCCTTGAAAACTAAGTAGGTATTACAAAGATGCGAATTGTATTCAATGAATGCGTAGTAGGCGTATAAGACAGAGAACCCAGGCAGAAATACCCCCTCCCAAAACCAGTGACTTCCCCCGGCCCTTCAAAGAAAAGTGGCTCTATTAGCTGGTTCCTAAAAGGCGAAGGCAGAGTAACTAATTCAAATGGCTTAAATAAAACGAAGTCGTATCGTTTTCCTGATAATCAATTAATCACATCAGAAAGCGCAGATCGTTCTCCGTTATGGTGGAAGTGGCATAGCCATCAAAGTGAAACGGACCCACTTCTACCTTAAGCCAGCCGGTAATGCCCTTATAATTATAAGGTTGCTGATTGTGGGATGTTGAGTCGAAGCCTAGCTCGAATAAAAGGCCGTGAGTAAGTATTTATAGTAGATGTTAGCCTTTTTGTGTTATTACCATTCAGATATTATTGTAAATAATGTGTTACCTTATTCAGTATATTTCATCCTTCCTTCATAACATGATAGACTCCGTTTCCTTTACCTATCAAATAAATTCTACTCAAGCTTCTGATTTGTTAGCCTATTTTCTGAACCCGCTGGGAAAGAAACCAATGTTAACTCTGTCAACAGACGTTCTGGATTCGGTATAACCCAATTTTTACACACATTGATATATCTAAATATAGGGAGATTCAACCACACAATCTAAACATGGTTTCATCGCTTCGGCCTCAATCAGATCGTTTATGTGTTCAACTGGAATGTCGGGTTACTCGTCTGTGCATGTAAGCATTTACTGCTTAAACCTTTTTTGTTGAGGTAGACAACTTAAAACCAATACGTATGAATTTCTTTACTTTATTGAACAGACTACTGGTAATTCAACTCTTTTGTAGTCTTCTATATGGCGCTTATGGACAAACCCTTCCACTGAGGTATACTGACGTCTACAGAGGAAATTTTATTCTGATTGGCAGCCCGGTGGGGCAGGAAGCTGCGGCTGGTACACCCACTCCTCTTACCGGAACTGTAGGAGCAACTGGCGCTAACACTGCCGACTCGTCTCCCGATGTCTTCTGGCGTTCGGATTCTCCCTCTGCTGGCCAGGCCGAAGCGAACACCAGCATTACGGCAGCCAACGCCCGTACGGCAGCTCAACTAAACATTCCGGTCGGAGCAGTCGTCAAAAAAGCGTATTTGGTTTGGGCAGGTACTTTATCCGCTCCTCCCACTGGGCCTTTTTCCGTGAGCATTCAATACGGCAATTCAACCAACAACGGTCTAATCTCTGATTATCACGTAACTGGTCCAAACAATAGCTACCAGGCGATAAAAGACATTACGGCTATCGTACAGGCTGAAGGGAGTGGTACATACACTGTATCGGGTGTTCCCTGTATTGCACTTGCGAATTTGAATAACTCAAATCTTTTCGGTGGCTGGTCGATGGTTGTGTTTTACGAATCTAGTTCAGAACCATATCGGGTACTATCGCTAAACGCTGGTCTCCAGGGGGTATCATCAGCTACTCCCTACTCGGCGACCTATTCGGACCTAGGTGTAATTAATGGAACAGTCAGGTTAGGTATTGTTGCTTATGAAGGGGATAATACGGGCGTTGGTGATGCACTTTCTGTAAATGGAACGATACAAACGAATGATCTCAACCCAGCCAATAACTTTTTTAACGGTACCCGGAGTACCGATGGCGTAGCCGCTAGCGTAGTAGGTGACTTACCCCGACTCACTGGAACAGCCGGTAGTATGTCTGGAATCGACTTAGACATTATTGATATTACCGGTAGTGTCACTCAAGGTGCAAATTCGTTCACGGTTGCGGCAACTTCAGTCGGTGATGTTTTCTTTTTGGGTGTTCTGGCTTCTTCAACTGAAGCGATTTTACCAACGCCTACTATTGGGAGCTTTGCAGCAACTCCTGATCCGGTATGTTCAGGGAGTCCGGTTACGTTCACGGCCACCATTGGCAACGTAACGGGGGCCTATGACTTCACCCTCACCAATGGCTCCAGTACCACTACGGGCACTACGTCCACCACGGTACTCAGCCAAGTTCTGACTACCAGTGGCTCGGGAAGCCAGAACTTCACCCTGACGGTCAGCGATAATGGCCAGTCAGCCAGCGCAACAGCCAACGTAACAGTCAATAACTCAGCCACCGCAGTTTTGTCAAACAATGGTCCACTGAGTTGCACCCTTACCAACGTAACACTGACGGCTTCGGGTGGTACGTCGTTTACCTTTGTCAACAGTAACGGGACGGTGTTGGCGGGATCCGGCAACACGCGAACCGTGACCACCCCCGGTACGTATTCGGTGACAGTGACCAATGCCAGTGGCTGTATCAGCACCACCAGCACGACCGTGACTAGCCTAACCGCCAACGTACTGGTGAGCAATCCTACGACGACTACGGCAGTTCAGGGAGTTAACTTTTTTCAGAGTTTCACCGCATCGGGTGGTAGTAGTCCTTATAGCTACAGTCTGATAAGTGGGATTTTGCCAACTGGACTAAGTCTGAGCAGCACTACGGGTACATTATCAGGTACGGCTACAGAGAATAGCAGCTATTCCATAACGGTGCAGGCCACCGACGCCAACGGTTGCGTGGGTACCAGCGCGGTTTACAATTTGGTTGTTCATGAGATTATACCTATTCGCTACGTACGAGCTGGGGCCAGTGGTAGCGGTACTAGTTGGGCCAATGCCAGTGGCGATGTACAGGCTATGATTAACGCCGTGGGTGTCGAACAGGTTTGGGTGGCGGCTGGCACCTACAAGCCTACGGCAACTGCTGTCCGGAACATAAGTTTTTCGATGAAAAATGGAGTTGCCATTTATGGAGGGTTTCCAGCCAGTGGCAACCCAACATTAGCCGAGCGGCAGCCCACCAGCTACAGCACAATTCTATCTGGTGACATTGACAATGATGGCGCTTTAACCAACAACAGTTACCATGTCATTTCTAACCCCATAGGCCTTACTACTGGCGTACTGGATGGCTTTATTATTACCGGCGGGAATGCCAATGCTGGAAGTGAGCCCAGTATCGATGGCGGAGGAATGTTTAACAACGGAGCTGGAGGTGTTTGCAATCCTATCGTCCGTAACTGCTTGTTTCTAAATAATTTTGCATCTAACAGAGGAGGAGCAGTCTACAATTATGCGCGTAGTAATTCCAGTATCAGTAGCCCTCAATTCATCAACTGTTCCTTTATGAACAATTCATCAGCTAACGGTGGTGGAGCAATCTGGAATGCTGGGAATGCTTTTAATGCCAGCAGCAGCCCACAGTTTATCAACTGCTCTTTTGTGGCTAATATTTCTACTAGCATTGGTGGTGCCATAACAAATGATGGTTTCGATAGGGGTAATGCCAACCCACAACTAACGAACTGTTCCTTTCTCAACAATTCTGCTGCCCAGGGGGGGGCGATCTGGAGCCAGGGATCATATTCTTCATTTCCTGGTAACAGCAATACGCAACTAACTAACTGTGTGTTCTTTAACAATGGAGGAAGCAATTCCATCCATAACTCTCCAGGTAATGCTACAGTAACGGGAACCTATAGCCTTTTTGAACCAGACGTAACGGGTTATGTCAGTGGACCAGGCAATCTAACCACTACCGTCTCGCCCTTCGTGTCTACGACTAATACACAGCTCAACGCCTGCTCACCAGCCATCAACACCGGCAGCACCAGTGCCTACACGGCCGTTAGTGCTCCATCTACCGATCTGGCAGGAAACCCTCGTTTCTACCAGAATGGCCTCATCGACATGGGCGCTTATGAGTTACAGGTTCCGTCGGCCAGTCTGGGTATCACTCAACAGCCGCCCAGTGGCACGGCTATCTGTGCAGGGGCTACCGTTACCGTGACCATTTCAGTCAGTGGTAGTAGTCCTACCTACCAGTGGTATAAAGATGGCATCTCGTTGGGCGCTACCCAGCAGAGTGCGACTCTCACGCTGCCCAACGTTACGACGGCCCAGGCCGGCAGCTACTCGGTAATTGTTGCCAATAGTTGTAGTAGTGTTACTTCGACCGCCTTCAGCCTAAGTGTCAATCCCCTGCCTACGCCTAGCCTTGTTGCCAGTGGCACCATCACCTGTACTCAGACCAGCGTAACGCTCACCGCCGGGGGCGGTTCGTCCTACCTCTTTAGTGGTTCAGGTATTGTGAACCAAAACCCAACCTCCGGCACGGCGCTAGTGAATGCAGGCGGCCTTTATTCGCTCACCGTTACCAGTGCCAGCGGCTGTTCCAGCAGTTCTACCCTAACGGTGGATCAGAATACGACTCTTCCTGTGGTGAGCATTTCTCCTGCCAGTACTACATTAACCTGCTCCAGTCCGTCGGTGAGTCTATCTGCTACCGGTAGTGGTACATATCGGTGGAACACGGGGGCAATCACTCAGACTATTGCCGTCAGCACTGCTACTACTTACTCGGTGACACTGACGGGTACGAACGGTTGTACTGCCAGTGCGAGTGTGGTGGTAGGTCAGGATAACGCTGCACCTACAGTGAGTATCAGCCCTAGCAGCGCTACGTTAACTTGTACCAGTCCAATTGTAAGTCTGTCGGCGGTGGGCAGCGGTACCTATCGCTGGAACACCGGGGCTACTACGTCCAGTATTTCTGTCAGTGTGGCCGATACGTATTCAGTGACGCTCACCGGAGCGAATGGGTGTACATCGACGACCAGTGCTAGCATCAGTATCGATCAAACGCCACCTTCTCTCACGATTTCACCGGCGAGTGCCACGTTAACCTGTACCAATCCGGTAGTGAGTCTGTCCGCTATTGGTACGGGTAACTATCGCTGGAGTACGGGGGCCGCTACGCCGGTCATCAGTACGTCCATTGCTGACACGTATTCCGTTACGTTGACCGGCGCGAATGGTTGTAGCGTATCCGCTTCCGCCCAGGTGATTCTGGATCAGACACCGCCTTTAGTCAGTATCAATCCTACCAGTGCTACGTTGACCTGCGTTACCCCTGTGGTAAGTTTAAGTGCCGTTGGCAGTGGTACGTATCGGTGGAGTACGGGGGCCACTACGTCCACCATCAGTGCTACTACTGGCGGATCATATTCCGTTACGTTGACGGCTACCAATGGTTGCACCGCTTCTGCTTCTACGAGCATCTCTCTCGATAATACTCCGCCAACTGTCGGTATTATTCCATCTGTCGGAACGCCGACTGGTGCTACGTTGACCTGTTCGACTACGTCAATAAGTCTGTCGGCAGTAGGAAGCGGAAGTGGAACGTATCACTGGAATACAGGGGCCACAACGTCGTTAATCAGCGTGACTAACGCTGGTACCTATTCCGTTACGTTGACCGGAGCCAACAGCTGTACTGCTGTTTCGTCAACTACCATTACGCTGAACAATACCCCACCTTCACTTACAGTTAGTCCTTCTAGTGCTACGTTAACTTGCACTAATCCAACCGTGAGTCTATCGGCGATAGGAACTGGTTCACTACGTTGGAACACGGGTGCTACTACGTCCAGTATTTCTGTCAGTGTGGCAGGTACGTATTCAGTGACGCTCACTGGAGCGAATGGGTGTACATCGACGGCTAATACCAACGTGATTTACCAGAACTGTGCACCAACACTGATTAATAACATTCCATCACAATCGGCTGTGGCAGCTAACGTATTTAGCTATACTATTTCGCCTAACACCTTCACCGATGCCGAAACGCCGAATTCGCTAACCCTGACGGTAAGTGGCTTGCCCGCTGGACTGAGCTTTGTTTCCCCCAACACCATCACCGGTATACCTTCCACAACAGTAGGTTCACCATTTACGGTGACAGTGGTGGCTACTGATCCGGGTGGTTTATCGGCTTCTACCAGCTTTTTGCTGAATGTGCAACAACGCAGTTTCGATATCACTGGCGTAACGATGCTGGACTGCAATCATATCAGTTACTTTGAACGGCGGATCAACTTCACGGTCAGTTTTGAAACTACCTACGGTCAGCCCATCAGTTTGTCGGTCGTCAATGAAGCTAGGACTGTCGCCATCAATGAGCCGTATCAGTTAACCGTGTACACCGACAATCCGGTGATTGTCTTCAAAGCTAGTCAACAGGGCACACTTGGTGAAGCTACCTTTAGTTACAACTGGCTGGCTTTTTGTGCCAATGGGAATCCGAGAGTGGAAAACTCTATCCCACCCCAATCGGCCACAGTGGGGCAGGCATTTAGTTATACTATCCCGTCTAATACGTTCACCGATGCCGAGACGCCCAACAGCCTCAGCTTATCAGTGGTTGGCCTGCCACAGGGATTGAGTTTTGTTGCTCCTGCTACCGTTACGGGTACTGTTTCGGCCTCGACCAGCGCTTTCTACAGTGTGACGATTACGGCAACCGATCCGGCAGGTGGGTCAGTATCGACCATTCTGCCTCTAAGCGTAGTGAATCCAGGCGGCTGTGGGAGTATGTTTACCCTGAAGGCAGGCGACTGGAATAACGCCAGCGTGTGGTCGTGTGACCGGGTGCCATTGATAACTGACGTAGTAACACTCAACCATGCTGTAAGTTTGCCAGCTACGTATCAGGCACAGGCCATGCGGGTGATCTACGGTGCCACCGGTCGACTTTTGTTTGGCGCTAGCAGTCGGTTAAGGCTGGGCGCCAATTAACCTTTGCAATACGTGTACTGTAGCGTACAAATCAAACCTAGTTCTCCTACAGCTACAGTACACCGCCAACCCATACTGGCTCCGTAAGCCTTACCACTAATTACGTTCTATTAACTCCTGCTTTGCTGATGAAGTCAACTCCTCACTTAAAAGCCCACCGCCCCGATAGTCAGCCCCAGGTAAGCTGGCTGCTGGCC
>NZ_JACWZY010000010.1 GCF_014699005.1 Spirosoma profusum | reverse complement strand
GAAAGAACAGATACATATCCTGCTCCTCCCAATTGGCTTGCTGCCGCTTCGGCGGTCCGATCATAGACAGCCTGACACCGATGAATCGGCCCATTATCCAACTGGACTTGCAACAGTATAGTGGAGATTTTTTCAGGCGGCCATTGCGGCAGTGAAAAAATAAGATTCCTGTTGACTCGGTGTTCGGTAATGCAATACCGAATGTTTCCGTCGGCGGTTGTACCACCCCTCGATATACTCAAAGATCGCTAGCCGAGCCGCTGCTCGCGTTTCAAAGTGAGTATGGTAGACCAACCGCAACGGCGGACCGTTCGCTTTTGAGCGTCTTGAAAAAACTCTCGGCAACCGCGTTATCCCAACAATTTCCTTTCCGGCTCATACTTTGCTCAACCGGCAAATCCCTCAATTCATCTCTAAACTCAGTACAGGCATATTGAATACCCCGATCCGAATGAAAGAGAAGATGACTATCTATTGCTCTGTTTTTGAGTGCCATACGCCAGGCTGACACAGTTGTATCTACCGCTTTGAGCGTATCGCTCATGGCCCAACCAATCACTTTTCGGTCGGCTAAATCTAAAATCGCGGTCAGATATAGCCACCCTTGGCCAGTGGCAATATAGGTGATGTCAGACACCCATTTTTGTCCAGGTTTGTCAGCGGTAAACTCTCTGTTGAGCAAGTTTTTTGCTACCGGATACTCGTGATCTGATTCCGTAGTCTGTACTCGGTACTTTTTGTAAATGATACTACGAATACCAGCCTTCTTCATGAGCCTGGCCACACGATTACGGGATACCTTCACACCCTGCTCCCGGAGTTCATCGGCAATCCGGGGACTACCATAACGATATTCACTCTGTTTATGCACGCGTCGGATGTGGCTTACCAACTGATGCTGGTTTTGGTGCCGGACTCCGATGGGATGCTTGCGCCAATAATAATAGCCACTGCTACTCACCTTAAGCACTTTACACATCTTCTCAACGGGAAACTCGCTGGCATGCTCCTTTATAAATCGGAATATTTCCCGTCGGTCTTGGAGAAGATGCTGACCGCCTTCTTTAATATATCGCGCTCCATTTGAGCTTCTCGAAGTTCTCGCTGCAACCTACGAATCTGTTGCTGCTCGTCAGTCAGTGTTGAATTGAGGGGTAGGTTTTGATCAGTTTTTTTGTGGCGCTGTCTCCATTTGCTGATTCGTCCCGGATCAACGCCCAATTCGCGGGCGGCCTCTTGAATTGATCCCTTAGCGTAAGACAATTCGACAGCCATCTCTGGGAATGCTTCGTCGAACACACATGGTCCGCCATTGCGGTCGTTTTACCATGGTTGAATTGAAGTTTATACCCCAAATACGTCCCAAAAAAGTCTCCAGTCAAATGTAGCAACTCCAATCACGCAGAATTAAAGTGAACTATATTTTTGGCCTGTAGTTCGGTGAAATCGATCCGATATTCTTGTCCAAAGGCTTTGATGATGGCGAAGATGGCCGCTTCGGCGGTCCGATTTTTTCAAGCGGCTCCACGATAGGTAGTCCACTTTCTTCAGCCAACGGTATTTCATAAAGCGCCACAGGATTTCAATCGGATTTAAATGGGGGCTGTAGGCTGGTAGAAAAAACAGGTAAACGTCCTTATCTTCCCATTCAGCTTGGCGTTCATAAACAGCCTGACAACGATGAATAGGGCCATTGTCCAACACGATCACAACAGGCTTGGTGTGAGATTGATTAACAAAATCAGTCAGTGATTGGACGACAAAGGCACCGGTTAACGATTTCTCACTGTGATACACCGTCAGGTGTTTGTCTAAGCGCATCAGGCCGAGTAGGTTAAGTCGTTTGGTGGTAGTGCGGGCGGGTAGCAATAGGGGGTTGCCCTTTTTCTGCCAGCCATAGGGAATATAAGGTTGCTGGGTGAAACCGGTCTCGTCGGCAAAATACAGGTCGATGAGACCACAGACCCACAGACTGAGCAAGATTTTCCAGCGTTGCAGTCCATCCGCATAGGCTACTGAATCTTGGTTTGCTTTGGTACTTCGGCGTAAGCGGTGGTAGGCATAGTCGTTTTTTTTAAGAACCGTTTGACTGTATCGCGGCTAACTAGCTGGTTTAAGGTATGCTGTAAGTGAGCCTGTATCCGACCAGTATGCTGATAATGCATAGCTACTGCCTGAGCTAAGGTCTGTTGATGAAGAGCGTTGGTGATCGACAGAATGGGTTTACGCCCTTGTCCTTTATGGCGTCTGAGCCCCACCAGGCCATCTTGCTCAAAGGCCGTCAGCCAGTTACTGACACTCTGGGGACAGACTTCCAAGGCATCAGCAATGGTTTTGACGGCCCAACCTTGGTGGTTCCAAAGTAGGGCTTGAGCAGATCGACGAAACTCATGTTTGGGATGATTCTTGAGCGCTTCATGTAGGGTGAGTTGTTCAGAATCAGTTAGTTGGATATGGCGTTTGCGTCCCATAACGCTAAGCTAATAAACTTAATCTAAATTTGCGTGATCACTTAGCTCAAGTGCGGAAGGTAATTGAAACTTGGTTGAAGGCTTACAATATAGAGAGGACTCACCAGGCGCTTGGTTTTATGACACCAGTTGAGTTCAAACAAGCGGGATTGGCTCTACTCAAAATCTGAACACCTAGTAGGGGATAGCACAATTGAGTAAACGTATCAATCAGAGTAGTTGTAAGAGACTGTCTGAAAATAGTTAATTGAGCCTTCTGAGCATCATGGGCAACATGGCAATATACAAAGCTGACTCGCTGTTGCGGGTTAGCTTTTCGTCGTCTTTGGACAACCGACGGTGAAAGCTTAACCAGCCAAAACTCCGCTCCACTACCCATCGACGAGGCAATAACACAAACCGGTTTTTATCATCACTTCGCTTGACCACCTGCCAAATCCAGCCCCTCAGATTGGCTACCCAATCGTATAAATGAGCACCCGCTGCGCATCACATACAGAATCGCATTAATGACCTCCCGCAAATCAAGTGGAGTACGACCGGGCCCGTCGACTTGCTTTTTGGGGACTGGTAATAAGGGTTTTAGCTGTTTCCATTGTTGAGTAGAGAGTTCGGCAGGCAATTTTTTGGTGACTTTCTGCTTAGTTTTGTGGGAAGGCATCTGAGAAGGACGTTTTGCGGTTTGGTCACTACAAAATTCCCTTTTATCGGATGCCTTTTTCTATGTTATCATGGTTTTCAGACAGTTTCTTAGATTTATTCTTCCGCTTCGGGTTTACAGCAACACGCGAAGCTAAACAACGGCCTAAATCTTGGGGGATGGTATCCGATTACAAATGAGCGAGCCAGCTAACTCCTGACTATCCAGTTCCCCACTGGCAGAATCAGTATACTCATTTTTGCGTCAGCTCAGGAGTCCTCTTCGTTTCAGTGGGCGTTACTTCCTCCGCTTACAATGGCAGCTTTCTATATCGATCGATTCAGGAATTATTCAATATAGTTACGCTGTTTATTAGCTATTGTGTTACTTTTGTTTGATTGCTTGTCTAAGACGTGTTAATTCAAATAGATAAATAAAAAGAGAATTTCACTCGATTACCAGGAATTAATCAAGTACCTTTAATAATAATCTCGTCTATTTTCTATAAGTGCGTTGAAACTACCGTACTAGAATTAAGAGGTATGTCTTCATTTCGTTTATTGGCGTATTTGTATTATTAAAAATCGCATTAAACTAAATATTTATAGAGCAAATACCTGTTAATACAACAAACGATTACCTGTTAGAAGTATCAACATTTTTATGGAAAAGAATAATTTTGATCTTATTCGATTTGTGTTTGCCTTTACAGTTTTATTGAGACACTTGATTGAATTAACCGAAGAAAATAGAATAACTTGTTTACAAAATTATTTTGACTCATATACTAGCGTAACAGGTTTTTTTATAATAAGCGGATATCTTATAACCAAAAGCTACAAAAGAACAAATAGCCTACCTAGTTATTTACAAAAAAGGTTCCGACGGATACTTCCAGCTTATATATTGTTCGTTTTTTTGGCTAGTATTTTTTTGTCATTACTAAGCAATTTGTCGCTAAGTAGCTATTTCACAAACAGGCAACTTTATTTTTATTTTCTTTCAAATTTATTTTTTCTAAATTTTTTACAACCCACGTTACCTGGCGTTTTTGTCAGCAACCCCCAACCCGCTGTAAATGGTGCTTTGTGGACGATTAAAGTAGAGTTATTATTTTACTTATCATTGCCAGTCCTATTATATTATATAGATAGGTGTAAGTCATATAATAGAATTATTATATTGGCATTTCTGTATTGGCTGTCACTTATATATAAATATTATTTATCAAATTCGGGTAATGATTTTTTACTTTTCCTGAGCAGGCAAACTCCTGGATTTTATTGTTATTTCGTGTGTGGCATCTCATTTTATTATTATAGAAATTTTTATCTGAAAAAAATACGAACATATCTATTGATACTATCTATTAGTATTTTTTCAATGGAGTATTTCATGAATATAGAAGTACTTAGACCTATTTGTTTCACAGTCATACTAATCTATGTAGCCTATAATTTTCCAGTCTTCAATAATTTCGGTAAATATGGTGATTTTTCATATGGTATTTATATATATCATTTCCCGATAATACAGGTTTTCATCCATTATAATATGCTTAAGGAAAATAAATTATATCCAGGGATGGCACTACTGATATTTACTGTATTGATTGTCGCTATTTTATCTTGGAACTTCATTGAGAAGCCTTGGTTGAAACGGAAAACCAACTAGCTTGATTTTAAATCATAGTTAGTTTAACTCTATAATCAGGATTGTTTTTTGTTTACGACAGGTCTGTTATGTTTGTAGCTTCTTATTCTCATAGTTGGCTATAAACAAAGCAATTCGCCAACCTAGCATCGATAAACTCGACGGCAATCCGACTGTTCCTCAGATACGAAATCTATGTATACCCTCGCCCCGTCCAGCCACCCGACCCCCTACTCCGGATTTCTATTACAATCATATTGAAATCCCCTTTGCAGATAGTATTCCCCGCAGCTAAGTTGCTGATACCTGTATCCTCTAGACTACCTACTGGCGTAGCTGGATGACCGGACCGCAGTTGTAGGTATGAGTGATCTGCTTACAAGGCTTCAAACGCAGGGTCGTGTCCGAAATGATATACAATTTATTATGGAAAAATAACTGCAAATCAGTATGTGTAATTCATCTTTCATACTTAAAATAACGGAAGGCAGCTGAAGTCGACCAAAACAAAAAAGCCAGACCGATTTAACCGGTCTGGCAAAGGTAGGTCGGTAGTGAGTGATTAGTTATTGATGGCAACTGCCTCAATGGTACGTTGGGGATTTTTGGTAGCAATTGTGACGGTCTGGCGTGTTGTGTCAACCCCGTTGGTAATTTCCAGCTGATAGGCACCATCAGGCAATTCGCTCAGATTCAGTCGAGTGCGATACACGCTTTCGTTTTTGTTCATCCGTTGGCTATACAGCACTTTCCCTTCGGCATTCTTCAGCAGAATGTCGACGTAGCCACCTTTTTCTTTATCCAGTGCAATCGACAGTTTACCACTTGTAGTGGTATAGATGCCGGTTTTAAACGTAGCAACTTTCTCGGCACGACGACCTGGATTGGTGTCGGCAAACGTATTGGCAACTGTAACAAAACCCAGTGTCAGGGCAAGAGCGAGCGATTTAATGAGCGTTTTCATAATAGTATATTGTTGTTTGGTTCGTGTTCTAAGCAGGTCGGGTTTGTCCCGATTGGTGAAACAAAGATATAGGTGGTGGCCGGTACTATGTAATACAAACTACTAGAACGGTAAATAATAATGATGAGCGGTCAGGAGGGTAGGTGCTACGTAAACGATTCTTTTGGGGGTAAAGACAAACCCCTAAAAAGCCCTTATAACTAATCATCATGAATCTCCTTCCCATTCGCCAAACCTTAGCCGAAAACAGTCAATTTCTGAATGAACCTGACTTGGAAGTCGGTTTACCTATGACCATCGAGTTTTTTGACAGGATAGGATATACGCCACCCTGGATTGGCTATGTAGTCAATCTCAACGATACGTTGGTAGGTAGCGCGGCATTTAAGGGCAAGCCAAAAGACGGACGTATCGAAATAGCGTATGGCGTATTTCCTCGGCATCAGCAGAAAGGCATCGGTACCAAGATTTGTGGGCAATTGGTCAGGCTGGCGTTGCAGACCGATCCTTCGGTGATCGTTACCGCCCGAACCTTACCTGAGCCGAATTATTCTACACGCATACTGGAGAAAAATGATTTCGTCCTTCTCGGCACTGTTTGGGATGAAGAAGATGGCGATGTCTGGGAATGGGAATATCGTGGACGTGTAGCGAATGGCTCCCGAAAATAGTCACTACGTAGCGGTGAGTTGGTCCTGCGTGTAAAAGTTTCGATAGTAATGTGTGAAGTTCAGTGTAGAAAACGACTTAACCCTGTAGAAACGTATTGGCCTTATTTGAGCCATATACCTCGTACTCCGGCCCTTCCATAACAGATTGGGGATGCATAATGACGCAAACCTGATTCTGATACTGCGTACTGCCTCGTTGCTGAGGAGGCTGTGGAATGCAAACAACATAGTTCACCACCCGGTCAACTACGTACCGGTCCTCAATGTCTTGTTCGCCAGGACGTTTAAATCGGATCACATCGCCATGCTCATAACGGGGCATGAATGAGAAACGCTGGCGAAAGATTTCAATATGCTGCGTCTGAGTATTTACTTCAACAGCATAGAGTACAAATACAAAAGGAATTGTAAGACGGTTTTCTCCGTAAATCGTAATGTCCATAGGTTAATTAGTATCACAGGCAACCAACCTACAAAGAAAAAATACGCCTGTCAAATAATTAGTGTAAACGGTATGTTGGTAACTTAAGGTTGAATAATTAAGTTATTATAACTATATAAACTTTACGATTATTAATACTTGTTAAGTATAAATACTCATTAATTTCATAATTTTTATATTTATTTATTACTCGGTAGACGCTATAAAAGGATTGATTGAACGGGAGATTTTCTAGTATAGTGGTGCTCTCGGTATTGTACACTTTATTAATTCATAGCTGAAATTGGTTGCCTTCTTTTGTTTAAACCAATTTCTTTGTGTTGCTTTTCAGGTGCTAACTTTTCTGATCTATGAATTATTTCCTCAAGTCATTAATGCTGGTTGCATGGGGAATGTTTATGGCTAATAGCTGTAAACCCAAAGAAGATCCTTTGCCGGCGCCCACCACAGAAGGTCTCAATACATTTGGCTGTCGAATCAATGGTAAGGTTTGGATTGCCAATGGGATTCGTAACGATCAGGGGCCAGCAGCTAAGGCCATCGAAGTTGAATTCAAGCGATTGAGCGCCAGTACTTTCTATTTAATGATTCATACCAATGCCAGCACCAAAGACCGGGTTCAGTTATCGCTCCCCAAAGGGGTAATTGGTACTAATAGATTGAAAAATCTATATGATGACCCCTTCGCCGTTTACTATGATAACCAATTCAGGCTTTTTACCTCAATGGAGTCAAATCCGGGTAAAGTAGTGATTTCGCGTCTGGATACCATCAATCATATCGTTTCAGGGACGTTTGAATTTGATGGACAATTCATAGTCAATAAAGAGATCGTGCGAGTCACCGAGGGGCGGTTCGACATAGATATGGACAATCTGTAATCAGTACTTGCTCGAAATTATCAACATACAAAAAAGCCATTTCTCAAGTTGGAAATGGCTTTCACGTTTTCTTAACCTAAACTAAGTCCTTTGTATGAAGTAGGATATATGCTGTAATTTCTTGAGCTACATATCATACATCATACTTCATACATATTATATCTAGTTCTGTCCGCCAGCCCGGCTTTGTTCAGCAGACGTGGCCGAATTGCGCTGGCGTGCAGCTTTTACATTCTGATTACCAAATCGATACGTGAACGTTAACATGATCCGACGGCTCTCCCACCGCGACATGACACGGAAGTCAATGTCCTGCACTACTGCCCGACCGTTAAACTTATTCAGCCAGAAGGGATCGCTCACGTTGAGTTTCAGGTTCCCTTTTCCATCCATCAACTTCTTCTGAACACCCACGTTGAACGCGCCCATTGGCTGTGCCCGGTAGAACCCATATTGCGATGCTGAGTTAAACCAGCCCGATACCTCCGCTGATACGGTTTTGCTAAAGGTGAAGTTCTGAGACGTATACAGATTGTAGGCGACTAGTTTCACTTCGTATGGCGTTCCCGAATAGAACGTCTGATAGTTTTGGTAGTAGCCATTAATGTTATTCTGCATCCGCCACCATTTCGTCACCGTTACTGGGAAGCTCAGATTCAGGCCGATATTGTCCAGATGTCCCTGGTTTTCAGCGATCACGTACGTAGTGTTTTTCTCTGGGATCTGGCGAGGTGTCTCCCGGTTGATGAAATCGGTGGTTCGGCTGAAGTTAATCGACGTAGTAAACGCGCTTTTGAATACGTGCGTCAACTCTACCGAATTCGTGTACTGAGGACGTAGGAACGGGTTACCCTGCTGATACGTATAGGGGTCGAGGTAAAACACGAACGGATTCAGGTTCTGGTAATCGGGGCGGTCGATACGTCGGCTGTACGACAGGTTCAGTACGTTGTTGGTATCCAGTTGCCGTGATAGAAACAGTGTCGGGAAGACGTTCAGGTAGTTCCGGTCAACGGTTTGGTTGAGCGTAACCGACGTACCAATCGAGTGGGTATGTTCAGCCCGCAGCCCCATCTGAATTTTGGTTTTCTTACCCAATTTGCCGGCGTAGTTAATATAGGCGGCATTGATGTTTTCGTCGTATTTGAACTGGTTCGAGCGGCTGGCGTCGGGAAGCCACTGACGAGTTTCCTGCTGCAACGTATCGTACAGCGTGTTATTATCGGCGTTCACAAAACTGCTTTTCAGACCGGCTTCGAATTTGGCACCGTTTTTCAGCGGATGAATGTAATCCGTTTTGAAAGCCAGGATGTTAATCGCCGATGGCATTCGGTTCACTACGTCCTGATTCGGGCGCGTTGATACGTTCTCGGCATTAACGTAACTGGTACTCAGCGTGTTGTTGTTACGTCCGCCATAATGAACGTAGTCAGCATCGACTGTCCACTCACGCCCTTTTCCGAACTCATATTTGTAGTTGAGGTTGGTCGTTACGTTGTTGAACAGATTCTGGATACCGGTTTGGGTCGTTGCCTTACTGGTCAACTGGCGATTTTCATTGCTGATGAGCGTATTATTTACACCTGTCTGACTCCATTCATTCACAAAACCATTAACCAATACGCCAATTGTACTTTTCTGATTGATAAAATAATCGGCACCTGCCCGGTACGAATGACCCACAAACTGGTTGGGCCGGAACGATGCCTGGTCGAAATAATTTGTGGCTCCGTTGTATTTTATGACTCGGTTAAGTTCGTTTTGCTGCGCGCTCTGACGGTTCGTATAGCTATAGTTGCCAAACAGATTGACTTTACCTTCACGGTGGTTCAGGTTTATCGATGAATTGAATTTCGGCAGGTCGTCGCGGATGCCACTCGGCGATTTTACCCAGCCGTAGCCAGCGCCTACAATGATGTTTCCGTTGGTACCGAAATTCTTATTCTTCTTCATCTTGATATTGATAATCCCCGAATTACCGGCTGCATCGTATTTAGAGCCAGGATTGGTAATAATCTCAATCGAAGCAATGTTATCGCTGGGCGTGTTTTTCAGCAGATTCGACACTTCCTGCTGAGACAGATATGTCTGCTTGCCGTCGATGTACACAATAACACCTGATTTACCTTTCAGAATAATCTGGTCGTTCTGACGGTCGATGGTTACGCCGGGAGCTTTTTCCAGAACTTCCAGCGCTGTGTTACCACTCGCAACAATGCTGTTTTCGACATTGACAACGGTCCGGTCAACCTGCTGCTCGATGAACGGCTTCTGAGCGATCACCTTTACTTCATTCAGTGTTTTCGATTCTTCGGTTAGCGATAACGGGCTTAATTCGAAGGCTGGATGCGCTTCATCAATAGTGAACGGTGGGCTATACGTTTTGCGATAACTTACCTGCTGGCCGGCCACCAGATACTGACCAGCGCCCACGTTTTCGAAACTATATTTTCCGTCAATATCACTAATCGCTCCTTTTACCAGTGTAGAATCTTTAGCTTTCAGCAGCATTAGTGTGGCAAATTCGAGTGGCTTCCCAGCTACCGTTCCTACGTTACCGTGTACGGTTCCTCGTGTCAGAACCTGCCCAAAGGCAGTTGTCAGCGACAATAACAGGAGTAGGAGTAAGGATGGTACAAGCGTTTTCATGATTTCTTGACTGTTCAGAAGGTTGCTTATGTTGTTTTCAAGTACATGGCAAAGGTAGGTAGTATGTATCGCAAAGTACCTGTTCTTACACAAGCGGTCTGAACGTATGGATGAGTGGCTATTTGTTGTGAGAAATACTGGGAAGAGTACGTCTAAAAGACACAGGTAAAAGCGAAATGTTGCATTCTGAGCCGGGATTTTAACAGAATTGGAAAGATTGAACAGGATTTTAAGAAGAGTAGCTTATTAACTAATCTTGTTTAATCTTCCCAATCTTGTTGAAATCCCGGTTCAGACTATAGTTTAATCCCCACCGCCCAGACACTAGCATCAGGACCCATACCCGACCGGAAGGGGCTGTCAGGCTCGTAGCGGAAGAAAAGTTTAGAGTGACCGCGGAAGCCGACTTCGGCAAGGTAACCCCAGCGTGTTGGATTCAGGTTGTAGCGATCGTGCGTACGGCTGGCGCTGCCGCCTTCGGGTTTCACTTTAGTGTAACTATCCAGTCGCATTCCATAATAGGCCCCCGCACTGATGGAAAATCGCGACCGGAACGTAATGTTTATCATCACCGGAAGGTTGAGTTGTGCCGTAACCAGTTTTGAGCGACTCAGATTAACTGAAGCGGCTTCAATGACGAGTTGGTCATTTTGTTTACGTAACGTATTGTTTCCTTCGAACATAAAATTGTTCCAGGCTACTTCAGGGCCGGTAATCAGACGAAGCTTCGTAGAGCCATTGACCAGCAGCGGAATCCGCTGTTGCCAGGCTAATGCAAAAAAGCGTGAACCCAGTGGACTAAATTCATAACCTGCCGGTAACGTACCGCCGAAATTGTTGAAACCCAGATAGATTCCGAAGTCCGACCTAACACGGTGGTAATTTAGTTCGTGTTTAATAACGTGCGTCGACGTATTATTGGTCGAGTCGTTGGTAGTGGTAATCGTAACCGTGGTTTGTGCGAACGTAACGGTTGATGCAGCAAGTAAAGCTGAGGTCAGTATGGAGTTGAACGTGTTCATGGTTGTAGTCAAAATAAGGGTTTAGGAAACTCATTTTTCAGTTGTTGTTACTGTCTCCTTTCGTTATTTGACTAGTAGATGTAAGACGTCAGTACGTTGGTTGCATGGGGTGAAAAAAAATGAGAAAAATTTTGCTAGTTGAATGTCAAATCCTTGAAAAACAAGATAATAAGGCGCATTTTTTTGTCATGCTGACGAAGGAAGCATCTTAAGTCATCCAAACGAGTTAGTTAGGAAACGTTAAGATGCTTCCTTCGTCAGCATGACAAAAACGATATAAAAGATACTATAAAAAACGGCCAGCCCATGTAAGTGAGCTGGCCGTTTTTGCATTGATACAAACGTTTTAAGGCTGACTTTTCGTCGTTGTATCTTTCTGCTCTTTCTGAAGCGGAATCGCGTCGGGGATTGGAACTGGCTGGAAGAACGTAGAATCAATCATTTCGCCCGTATCCGTCGAATCTGATTCTTCCGTGCTTTCTTCCTCATCGTCGTAGCCACAATCCAGATAATTCTTCGTTATGCCGACTCCCTTGGGAAACGGTTGCTGGAGCGATTTGAATTTCGGATCAGTGTATACCTTCTCCAGAAAACGTCCGACTAATGGCAGGGCTGTTTTGGCCCCTTCGCCCAAATCAGTCGACCGGAAATGGATACTTCGGTCGTCACCACCGACCCAGGCGCCGACCACCAGTTGATTGGATACCGCTACAAACCAGCCATCGGAGTTGTTGGACGTAGTACCGGTTTTGGCACCTATCTCATTGCGGTTTCTGAACAGATTATAAGACCAAAGATTTTGCGAGGTTCCCCCTGATTCCTGTAGACCACCTTGTAACATATACCGCATCAAAAACGCCGTTTCCGGGCTGATGGCGCGTTTATGGGGACTTGTAAATGTTTCAATAACATTCCCGTCTCGATCTTCGATACGTTGTACGATTAGAGGATCGGTCGTTTCGCCGTCGTTGGCAAATGTGCAATAGGCGCCAACCAGTTCATACAACGATACGTCGGATGACCCTAATCCAATGGAAGGTACCGCCTGAAGCCGACTTTTTATTCCCATGCGACGGGCGTATTGCACCACACGTTCGGGCGTTACCTGATCGGTTAACTGGGCCGTTATCGAATTGACCGATCGTGCCATAGCCCGACGTAGCGTCATGTTCGAATAACTGAAATAGCCCACCGAATTCCGAGGTTCCCAGACTTTATCTTCACCGTTTTCGCGGTATTCTTTTCGGAATGGTTTATCCTGAATCCGGTCGCAGGGGGCCATGTTGATGAGCGTATCGTCGATGGCGGTCGTATACACAAACGGCTTGAACGTAGAGCCCGGCTGACGTTTTCCCTGTTTTACGTGGTCGTATTTAAAATAATCGTAGTCCAGACCACCAACCCAGGCGCGTATGTAGCCCGTATGCGGGTCCATCGCTACCATACCTGCCTGTAGAAAATGCTTGTAATAAGCGATGGAGTCGTAAGGCGTCATGAACGTTGAATCGTAACCCTTTTTATTGTTCCAGCTAAATACCCGCATTTTATACTTCTTATTCTTCATGTAATACATGATCGAATCCGGGTAGAGGGGCATAAACCGACGGCTTAATGTTTTGTACCGTTCAGTACGCCGGGCAACTGAGTCGATAAAACCGGGCAGTTCGTTCCCATCTTCATCAGTCCAGGGGTTACGACCACGCCAGTGATTATCAAACGTGCGCTGCAACTGCTTCATTTTCTCGCCCGTAGCTTCTTCAGCGTACGTCTGCATTTTCGAGTCGATGGTCGTAATGATACGTAATCCATCGGTATTGAGGTCATATCCGTTTTCTTCACCCCATTTTGATACGTAGTCCTCAACCGCGTTTTTCAGGTAACTGGCTGGTCCTGAATACGGATTTTCGGGCGTATAGTCAGTTTCGAGCGGCAACGCGCTGATCGAATCAGCCTGGTTTTTGGTGAGGAAGTTGTATTTAGCCATCTGGCCAATCACTACGTTCCGGCGCACTTTGGAACGGTTCGGATTTCGAAGCGGATTGTAGCTTGTTGTCGCTTTCTGAAGTCCCACCAAAACTGCTCCTTCCTGTACGTTCAGGCTGTCGGGCACTTTATTGAAAAAGGTTCGTGCGGCTGTTTTGAGCCCAAAGGCATTGCTGCCAAAATCGACCGTATTGAAATAATACGTAATAATTTCGTTCTTCGAAAAATTACGTTCCAGTTTGAGGGCCATGAGCCACTCTTTCGATTTATAAATGATTTTTCGGACAAACGGAATCCGGGTCAGGATGCCCGTTTCTGATTTACGCCGGGTTTTAAACAGGTTTTTAGCTAACTGTTGTGTAATAGTCGAACCACCTCCATCACGACCAAAACTAATGATCGCACGACCGAGGGCGCGGGGATCGATGCCACCGTGCTCATAAAAACGGGCATCCTCAGTAGCAATGAGGGCGTTGATTAATGGCTTAGGGATATTTTCGAATTTAATTGGCGTGCGGTTTTCGGCGTAAAACTTGCCAATCAATACCTTATCCTGCGAATATATTTCCGACGCCTGGTTCAGCTTCGGATTCTTTAATTCTTCAACACTCGGCATAGTGCCGGTCAGGTACAGGAAGTTGTAGTTGAGCACAAAAACGTAAATACCCAACAGGAGTGACCCCCAGAGAAAGCCTTTGGTCAGAAACTTTAGATAAGGGTAGTACCAGGATTCGGGGTCGATGTATTGATGAACAAACGTCCAAAACCGCTCTTGATAACCTCTATAAGCGGCTGCCCATGAACTGACACGTTCTTCACCAGCAATTCGGGCCGTCTGTTTATATAGCTGGCGACCCACGCCACGTCTGACATCGCCCAGGCGTAATCCCCGTTCTTTAATACGTCGTCGGAAAGCGCCAAAAGCGTGCCGTACAGTGCGGAATCGCTTTCTGTATTGACTCATGCGTTTTTAAATGAAAAACCTTGTATTCTGCAAAAGGTCACCCGAAAGCTATCAACCGGCCCGGAGTGTGGACAAACAAGGTATAAATTAAGTACCAGTCGGAGCAGAATAAATCACTCAATCAGGCCCGACCGGGCACCAAATATAACGTATTTTCGGGCGATGTGATATAGAACAATTTTCCTGAAAAGGGGAAAAACAAGAAGAGGAGGCTGAAAAAGACTATTTCTAGTGCCTTTTCAGCCTCCTCTTCTTGTTTTAATACAATCTATTTCTTCTCAAACGTCATAGCAACGCCATTCATACAATAACGCAGGCCGGTCGGTTTAGGGCCATCGTTGAAAACGTGTCCCAGGTGGCCGTCGCAAACACTGCAAAGAACTTCGGTACGTATCATCCCGTACGATTTATCCGATTCTTCTTTTACTGCGTTTTTGGCAATCGGTGCGAAGAAACTTGGCCAACCCGTTCCCGAATTAAATTTGGTATCATACGAAAACAGCGGATTGTGGCAGGCTGCACAATAGAACGTACCATGCTCGTGAATGTCGTTCAATGGGCTGGTACCAGCTCGCTCCGTGCCGTGTTCACGTAACACAGCGTATTGGTCGGGCGTGAGGATTTTTTTCCATTCAGCATTTGACTTAACGACCCGGCGGGGTGGTTTATCATCAATCAGCGCTTTGGCAATTACCTGGTTAAACGGTTGCCCCGACCAGGCGTTGAGAAATGAAAAGCCTGGTAACAAACAGACTATTAAGACAATTAATGAAGCGTATTTCATGGTTATAAGGTTTATATAAATATACGTTTTCAGCGTACGTCTGGATTTGTGAAATCGCGGAAAATTCCAATTTTAAACCACAATCAAAATAGGGTATGTAGCAATACATGCCCACTTAATTAACACCAAAAAAGGGGAGCTCGTTCAGCTATTGACGGGTGTCATAGCGAGTAGCGTTGTGAGGGTAGGCGAGGGGCTACCTCCGCGTTTTTCGACAGTTACAGCAAAAGCGTCGGCCTGGGTTATAGAACGATTCAGGCGTTGTAGTAACTGATTACCATTTGTCGGATCAAAGACACCCGCATCCACCGGTTTGCCACCCACCAGCGACCAGAGCTGGTACTGTTTGTCGGGTGGTAATGTTGGCAAAGATTGTACCTGAATAGCCACCTCATGAGTCTGCCTATTCCAGAAAACCAGCATGTTACCATCAGGCGCTTTCTCGTTGCCACGTAGTGCTATTGTTCGAGTGCCAGGCTGACGTAGTAAAGCAAGCATCTGATCGTTTTGCGATTGCTCTTCGCGCAACTCCTGAATATCTCCCTGCAACTTGGTATTCGATTCACGCATCGAAGCCAGCGTTTTCTGGTTGGTACGTAGTTCGGATAGAAGGAATAGCGAAAATAGCAGCAAAAATAATCCTACCGACGCTGCTACGATCCAGGTGGCACGAAAACTCGAAATAAATGGACGATCAACCGGTAATGGGCGAACAACGGTTTCTTCCGATTGCTCGTTAAAATCCAATTCGTTCAGTAATTTGGTTTTAATGGACACTGGTGGTTCTACACTGTAAGCCAGCGCATATTGCTCGAAAGCCTCCGAGAGCTGATCGAGTTCTGCTTTTATTTCAGGATATATAGAGGATAGACACTGTACCTCACGTCGCTCCTGGTCGCTGACGGCGCCCATTACGTAAGATTCTAAGATGCCTGATTCTATGTACTCTGTTACGTTCATGACTTGAATAATTGCTTTAACTCCTGCAAGGCAGCCCTAACCCTTGTCTTCACTGTACCGAGCGGAAGCTTTAATTCATCGGCAGCCTCCTCGTGCGTATATCCGCCGAAATACACCAGATCGATTAATTGCTTCCGGTCGGGTCTGAGTTGATCCACAACTTCCCGAATTCCAATATGTTCAGGATTAGGTTGCTCCGTGTTATGCTGACGATCAACAATATGTACGTTCTCGTCGTCAGTTCGGATTGCTCCGGAGGGTTGGGTTTTGCGGGCACGTAGCGAATCGATCGCTGTATTGCGAGCTATATTGAGCAACCAGGTAAATAAACGGCCTTTGCTGGCATCGTAGGCGTCGAGGCTTTTCCAGATTTTAACGAAAATATCCTGTAAAAGGTCCTGCGCCTGTTCTTCTTCACGTACAATACGGAGCACCACACCATAGAGTGCGGGCGAGTATTGGTCGTAAAGCCATTGAAAAGCCTGCTTGTCGCGCCGGGCGAGTTTTTCAATCAGGACATCTTCTGAGACTAAGGAAGACTGACGTTTCACACAGAGGGTATTAAGTGAGTCAAATATAGAGAGAATTTTAAAAACGTATACTGATAAAGCGTTAGAGTACGTATTTGACTGGGCCGAATACTAAAGCGTTCCAGAGATTTGGAGCAGATATATTCATGATCTGTCACGCAATCCTTGAAACGCTTTGGCAATCCGAAGTGAGTCAGCCTATGGTTTAGGCGGTGTCGATGAGCTATTCTTTTTTGTCGAATCGGTTGTGTTGCTCATCGTACGTTGCGTATTCGGATTACTACCCGCACCGGTTGGGGCATTCGTTACGTTGTTACTGTTGTAATTCGTTGTATTACTGTTGTTAATGGACGTACCATCACTGGCCGAACTTTGCTTATACTCAGCATCCTGCACCGACGTATTCGTGTTTGTACGGTTCTGACGGGCGTTTTGCTTCATCATCCGGCGATTTTCGCGCATGGCCTTTTTCTGGCTACGTGATACTTTTTCTGACATCGAATCCGGAGCAACCGCCCCCTGCGGATACGTCGTCGACGTAGCGACTCCAGTTGGCGTACTAGGTGTCGATTGGGCCCAACTGCTGGTAATACCCAGCGCGACGCCAACGACAAAAAGACCCAAAGTTTCCTTGATTTTCATAACGTTCTGTATTAGAATATGACAATGATTGTGTACGTTTTAACCTGTTTCTAAGTAAAAAGTTTTTGAACAGTAACATAATTGTTTGCCGCTTGCCGGTAGATTTGCCTTCTGTCAACAAACCAATTACGCTTTATGCAGTCGATTCTTCCGCTTCCTACACAACCTGTGAAACCCGGAACCAGTACGGGCTTACATTTCTGGCATGATGAAACCCGGAAAAACCTGAACGTACTCGATTCGTACTCGCCCGCTGATGGACAGCTAATTGCCCGTGTTCACGTATCAACTCGTTCAGATTACGACAAGGTTGTGGAAACGGCGCAGGCCGCTTTTGCTGAATGGCGACTGGTACCTGCGCCACGTCGGGGCGAAATTGTGCGGCAAATGGGCGAACAATTCCGGCGGTATAAGCGCGAACTTGGTACGTTGGTGAGTTATGAAATGGGCAAATCGCTTCAGGAAGGGCTGGGAGAAGTTCAGGAAATCATCGACATCTGCGATTTTGGCGTCGGTCAGTCGCGGCAGCTGTATGGGTTGACCATGCAGTCCGAACGCCCGGCGCATCGAATGCTGGAGCAATGGCATCCGCTTGGGGTCATCGGTATTATTTCGGCCTTTAACTTTCCGGTGGCGGTCTGGTCCTGGAACGCCATGATCGCCTGGGTTTGCGGCAACGTATGCGTCTGGAAACCTTCCGAAAAAACACCCCTGACGGCACTGGCCTGTCAGCAGATTATTGGCGACGTGCTACGTAACAACGACGTACCAGAAGGCGTTTCGTGCCTAATTACCGGCGGAGGTGAAGCGGGTGAATGGCTGGCGCGCGACCCACGTATTGCACTTGTATCGGCTACGGGAAGTACGCGCATGGGTAAATCCGTGGCCGAAACTGTAGCAGGACGACTGGGAAAAACCTTACTGGAATTGGGCGGCAATAATGCCATCATCGTTTCGGAACACGCCGATCTGGATCTGGCGATTCCGGCCATTGTGTTTGGGGCGGTGGGCACAGCCGGACAGCGCTGTACAACTACCCGGCGTATCATTGTGCAGGAAAGCATTTACGGCGATGTGAAAAACCGGCTCAAAAAGGCGTATGCGCAACTACGTATCGGCAGCCCGCTCGATGAGACGTATCACGTAGGGCCGTTGATTGACAGAGCAGCCGTAACCAGTTACCAGCAGACGGTTCAGGAAATACGCGAATTGGGTGGGCAATTTTTGATAGAACCGGGCATACTCGATGGATTAGGATTTGAGTCGGGTTGCTACGTTCGTCCGTGCATTGCCGAAGCCAAAAATGAGTGGCCAGTGGTGCAACGAGAAACCTTTGCCCCAATTCTTTATCTACTCAAATACAGTACGTTAGAAGACGCGATCAGGCAGCAAAACGCTGTTCCGCAGGGATTATCGTCGGCTATTTTTACGCTGAACATACGTGAAGCCGAACGATTTTTATCGACCATTGGCTCCGATTGTGGCATTGCCAACGTAAACATTGGTACGTCGGGAGCCGAAATCGGCGGGGCTTTTGGGGGCGAAAAAGAAACGGGTGGCGGTCGCGAATCAGGCTCCGATGCCTGGAAAGCTTATATGCGCCGGCAAACCAATACTATTAATTACGGCACCACCATGCCACTGGATCAGGGCATTACGTTCGAGTTGTGAGGTTTAAAGTAGTTGCCAACGGATTTTCCTTTATTGATTTAAACACAAACAAATAAGTATCGATACGTATCGTGAAGTCAGTCGCAGCTAAAATGGGTATCAAAGCAGAAGCGCGTGCTTTCTTCATGAATGCGCCTGAGGAAGCCCTAAAAGTCATTGAGTTACCAGTTCTTGATCGTCAATCAACCCTTGAGGGTACGTTCGATTACATTCATTTCTTTGTAACGTATCAGCAGGAAATGCACGAGCAGTTTGCTACGCTCAAAAATCATCTCAAGGCAACAGGTACACTTTGGGTATCCTGGCCGAAAGGCGGGAAGAATGGAACCGATCTGACTTTAACCAAAGTAATCGAAATCGGCTATGAATATGGCCTGGTTGAAAGCAAAACGCTGAGTATTAACGAAATGTGGTCGGCTATAAAGTTTACGCATCCTAAAGAAGGCAAAATCTATAAGAATAGTTACGGGAAACTGAAGCAATGAAAATCAAAACGTTACGTATACTGCTGGTGGCTATAGTTGGGTTAGCCGGTTGTCAGACGAAACAGACCAACGTACCAATAATCGGAACCTGGGAACTAGTGTCGGCAACGACAATAGAAGGAGATACTACGTTCTCTACATTCGACGCCAGCCACAAAATGATCAAAATCATTAACGAAACTCATTTCGCATTTCTTAACCATAAAATACGGCCGGAGAAAGATACTACGTCGGCCAATGAGTTTACGGGTGGTGGCGGTACGTATTCGCTGGTTGATAGCAACTACACCGAAAATCTGGACTACTTTGTTGATAAAGCCTGGGAGAATCACAGGTTTCAGTTTGTAGTCAGCTTTGACGGTGATACGTTAGTGCAGAAGGGCGTCGAAAAAGTTGAGAAGCTGGCTATCGACCGAATAATTATTGAAAAATATATACGGGTCAAAAAATAGATCAGGCTTATTTATTCCTGTCAACGAAAAGAATAGGTTATCGCTCATAGTACGTGTTTTGGGCCACTGTCAGGGTTTCTCTCCTGTCGATATTGGCGAGAAATAAGCTTTCGGAAAATTGTGGTATAATTTTTTCGACCGAATGGAAAATTTTTTGTCCAACCGCAATAAGTATTATTCCCTAACGTAGCAAAATGGGCACTTACCAGACTAAAATAGTGCCCGATATTACCCGTATCAATTCCTGTTCTGAACGGTGAGTTTACGTTGCTTAAGTAGTCGGTCTGTGCATGCATAGTGTATTAAGTAGAATTCCCAAATCAGTACGTTGAAAGCTGAAAATGAGGCTACGGCAGGCACAAAAATTTGCCTTATATTAGTGAGGAGGATGAGCGAATAAACCGCTTTCTAATGCAATAGACCTTAAATTTCTACAGGATAAGGCTATTGATGTCGAAAAGAAAATGGCGGATCGAAAGTTCAGTAAAATGCATTGACCAGTTCAGTCAATACAATTTCTGGCGTTTCTGTTAGCCTGGTTGAACCATCTGGTTTATACTATCCATTAGTTTATGAAAACCTACCAATCTACTGAAAAGGTAATGACGCACACAATGCTTTCGCTGGGTTTATTCTTCAGCCTTACCTGTGCGAATGTGTGGTCACAAACAGTAAATACATTGTCGTCAGAGGAAAAGAAAAGAGGCTGGAAACTCCTTTTTAATGGACATGACGTTTCGGGCTGGCACTCCTATGGCAGTAAGGACGTAGCAAAAGCCTGGAAAGTTGAGCAGGGTACGTTGAAACTGGAAGGACCTAATCGGGTTGGTAATAAATCTGAAAACGGGGGCGATTTAATGACTGATGCCGTATTTACCGGCGATTTTGAGTTAAAAGTCGAATGGAAAATCAGCAAATTCGCTAACAGCGGCATCTTTCTGTTTGTGCAGGAAGAGTCGCAGTATAAAAATAGCTACGATACTGGCCTCGAAATTCAGGTACTGGACGATGCCATTTATCAGGGAACTGCCGAAAATAAACATCGTGCGGGCGACCTGTTCTGCGTGGCTACAGCGAGGGTTCGCCAACTACAGCCTGTAGGTGAGTGGAATCAGGTACATTGTAAAGTCAGGAATAATAAACTGACTGTCTGGCTAAATGGTACGATGATTCAGGAGCACGACCTGACCAGCGACGACTGGAAGCAACGTATCGCGTCGAGCAAACTAAAAAACGCACCCATCAGCAAAGGGCGTTTCTACGGACGTATCGGTTTGCAGGATTGGGGTAGCGAAGTTTCGTATCGAAACATTAAGTTCCGATCCTTGCCTAAACGCTATTCGATGTAGTAACGTAATGGGATTAATGAATTAATTCTGTCGTTTACAGTGCGTTGCTGACGCTAGTATTCACGTTAACGTAGCAGAAAATCGCTACTTGGTTTGCAGTTGGTTATAGCCAATTAGCTGAATCCCTTTTTCTTTTATCACCACTTTCACACGCGCATTGGTCCACGCATCGGTTACGCCCTGCCGATCCTGTGCTACGTTCTCATAACCAATGTGATGAATGGCCTGTACTTCGGACGTATCAAGACCGGGGTGATCGACAAATAGATACGTTTTGCCGGATTCAAGACTTTCGAGCATCTTAATGAAACTGTCTATTTTTTCCTGAGACGTTACGTGCGCACCGACGTAGCTGGCCCGACTGACGCCCGCATCCTGAAGGTTGGTGTCGTAGAACGGAACCTTGTATTCCAGCGCCAACTTTTTAACCAGTGCCTTTACATCGTTGTCGAACGAAGTACAGCCCATGTGGCCCGAAAAATGGCTGATTCGAGGGATTTTCTTAAGCGCCAGCTCGATTTGCGCGCGAAATTCCTTTTCTACATCAGCCAGTTTCCAGTCATTTTCAACCACCGACCGCTTCGGATAATTTTTATTCGGATACAGCATCGGGTAGAAATAGCCATCAGCGTCGCGCAGGCTGGGGCAGTCCGACAAAGGACGCCATTTTATATTGTCCCATTCGCTGGTTAATGTCAAGTGAAGACCAACATCCGCGTTTGGGATTTGCTCCAGCAACGTAACAGCCTCCGGAAACCAGGGCGAAGGCACAAGCACTTCAATCGAGGTTTCGACGCCTTCTTTGTGACATTTCAGTAGGGCTTCGTTCCCCGCGTGCGAGTAACCCATATCATCGCCCCTGACAATGAGCCGGGGAGGGGATGACTGAGCCTGAACAACGTAGTGAATTAGAAAAACACAAATCAGAGTAAGAAGCCGCGTTACGTTCATGAATATTTCGGGAATGGTACTTGAAACCGTTACGTTCTAAAGGAACCTACGTAGCGCCATTTACCTATCTAATCCAGTCGTACCCAGATGGTTCCTGACGTTGTTTCCCAAGGCTCCAGAATCGTTAACCCTTGCCCATTATTGAATGCATCGACGTTGGCCGTAAGCGGTTCGATGGCGATGTTGTTACGTCGAGTGGGCGTGTAACAGACCAGATAATTGAATTTACCTTGACCGGTTTGCTGCCCAACAATTAATCGAACCCCCGTTTTCATGGATGTCAGAATGGTTTCGGCGTATGACTCGCCATTTGGGTGGACGCCCGTTGGTTCGATTCGAAACGCTGTATCCAGTTGAACCTCACGTAACGGCAACGTAGCGGCTTCCTCAAACGATTTTTCGCCTGTCGGAATCATTTTCTCGTCCAGAACAATTGGCGTTCGGCCGGGTAGCGAGATAATCATGTTGTCGACCGATTCGGCGGAGTCTTCACGATCTTCGGTGAACATAAAATAGGGATGCCAGCCAAAAGCCATCGGGCTGCGGGACGTCCCCGTATTTTCGACAGAATAACTAACTCGAAGCGCGCACATTTTGTCGCCAGCGGGATTACTACCGTAAAGCAATACGTTTCCCTGAATCAACTCATACGTAACAGTTAGCGCAAACGGAAATGGATAGCCAATCGTATCGCCAGCATGGTCGTAGCGCATGGTTATCCGCGCATACGTATCGGTTACGTCCTGCTCAATTACCGAAAAAGGACGTCCGTGAACGAATCCATGAATCGCGTTGTCGCGGTGAACTTCGTTCATTTTCAGCGCGTAATCTTCGCCTTCAAAGTGGTAAATGCCGTGATGAATCCGGCTTGGAAACGGGTATAGTAGAGCGCTGGCGTAACCTTCGTCGGAAAGCAATGCCTGGGGCGACTCGGGCGCTTTCAGCAAGGCAAACAGATTTGGACCTTTACGTAGCACCAGCCGCCGAAGTACGGCCCCGTATTCGGGAATCACCGTAATGAATTCGCCGGTTTCGGTATGTTCGAGGATGTATTCAGTAAGCGGGGCAGCACCAGTTGGGAGCGGGCCGAACGGCTGTGTTGTAATCTGAAAGGGCATATCTTAAAGGAGCTGGTAGGGAGTATGCCATCTGTCAATGAGCGCGAGAAAGTTGCTTCAGTAACAATAAGTTACGTCTTCTGGCACTCCTGATAAATGACTAAAACACATAATTGTAATCGGTTCTGCTCTATTATTGTTTGTTAAAATTTTTGAATACAATTTAAAGTATGCATAATTCAATCGGTCCTTGAGGTATTGACCCTATATTTCCAATTCCTTATGCTAAACCTTCCTTATGCAGAATACGCTTGTTGAATCACCAATCTGGTCGGTAGGTCACAAGATAGCGTTCCGGTTTTTTTGTGCCTATTTTGTCTTATATACATTCCCATTTCCCATCAGTATTGTGCCAGGACTGGGTTTGGAATTTTATACCAATTTGTGGCATCTGATTGTTCCCTGGGTAGGCAAAACAATCCTGCATTTGCCGTATGAAATTACGGTATTTCCGAATGGTAGCGGTGACACAACGTACAATTACGTTTACGTACTGTGCCTGGCTGTTCTGGCCCTGATTACGACTATTATCTTGACGATACTAGACCGACGCCGACCGAATTACAATGTCGCGTTATACTGGCTTTTCGTACTGCTTCGCTATTACCTGGCGTTTACAATGTTTAGCTATGGTTTTGCCAAGGTTTTCAAGACGCAGTTCCCATTTCCCAACCTGAGCCGACTGATGGAACCCTATGGCGAATCGTCGCCGATGGGGCTAGCCTGGGCGTTTATGGGCTATTCGACGGGTTACAACATATTTACGGGAATGGGGGAAGTGGTTGGTGGGGCATTGCTTCTGTTTCGACGTACCATCATGCTGGGGTGTTTGATGCTGATTGGTGTGATTGGAAACATCGTAGCAATGAACTTCTTCTACGACATCCCGGTCAAATTATTCTCATCGCATTTATTGGCGATAACGCTGTTCCTACTAGCCCCCGACGCTGGTCGACTCGTCGATTTGTTTATACTTAATCGCCCGGTGCCGAACCGAAAATTAACCCCATTTTTTCCCGAGCGGCAGCAACGTATTGGCCGACTTATTGTCAAAACATTAGTGATTTTATATTCGCTTTGGGGTACTGTTCAGATAAGTTATTACACAAAGAAAAATTATGGAGATACAGCTTCTGAACCACCTCTGAATGGCTTGTACCGGATCGACCGGTTTGCGGTGAATGGCGATTCGCTGGTGGCAGATAGTACTCGCTGGCGACAGGTGATTATATCGGGATATAAAGGTGCTCCTACACTCTCCATCCGATTTGCCAATGATACGCTGCGTCGCTATCAGTTTGAACCCGATTCTGCTACGTCGAAAGCGGTGCTCTACGTCCGATTTGACACTGCTCACAAGCATCATCTGACGTATCTCCGGCCTGATACCAATTCAATAATTCTTCGAGGACGTATCAATCAGGATTCGATTTATGCCCGATTGCAGAAACAACAAATAGGCAACTTTCTGCTCGTGAATCGGGGCTTCCACTGGATCAATGAATACCCATTTAATAGATGATTTTGTCACAACCTTAAACTACAACTCGCCTTCAACCCCCAAGCCAAACAGCGCGAAATCGTAACGTACCGGGTCGATGGGGTCAAACTGACGTAGCATTTCGGTCAATTCAATGGCAGCTTTCCAGTCAGTTTGTGGACGAGTCAGCAAACCGAGTTGCCGGGATACGCGGTTCACATGAACGTCAATCGGTATAACTAACTGGCTTGGTTTCAGGCGTGTCCACAAGCCAAAATCAACGCCCCGATTGTCACTACGTACCATCCAGCGCAAGAACATCAGCAATCGCTTGCACGTAGCATTTCGGGCGGGCGTAGCGATGTGTTTGCGCGTACGTTCGGGGAAGAAATCGGTCAGCCCGCAAAAACGGTCATGGAACGTAATGAGCGATGCTTCGACCGTATCCGACGTAGCATCCGTCAGAAAAGCATCTTCCAGTGATTCGTTTTCCCCATAATAATGCCGGAAAAAATGCAGAAAATAAAGCGCGTCGGTAGCGTTGAACGTGCGGTGTTTGAACGCCAGAAATCGCTTCAAATCGCTTTCTTCATGATAGCGGATAAAGTCGTAGGGAGTGCCGTCCATGAGGTCGACCAGTTCGCTCGTTTTTCTCAGAATGACAGGCCGTTGCCCCCACGCCAGTACTGCCGCCCAGAATCCCATAATTTCGATGTCCTGTTTCCGGCTGAAGCGATGCGGAATACTGATCGGATCGCGCTCAATAAACGAAGGCCGATTGTACTGATCGGCCTTTGCATCTAAAAAATCCCTGATGGAAACAAACTTGTTTATTCGTACTAGTTCATCATTCATCACTTACTACGTCCTCCGCTAACGACCCACGCCATTGCCCGCGAAATACCTGAGAATATGGATAATACCGTCGACATGATGAACGTGAATACGGCAATGAACGGATAAGCAAGCGTGAACATAATGCTGAACGTAACGTAGCCTGGCGTCGATTTCATCTGCTCATCGCGCTCGCGGTGCCGACGTGCGATACGTTCTTCTTTGGTTTCCTTTTCCATACGTGATTTACTAGCGGACCATGTAACTGACCTCAGCCCGAAAACGCTTATCCTCGGGCGAAAGTTTCGCGAAAGCCTGCGTCGATAACTTAATAAGAATCTTGTCGTTCACGCCTGTATTCGGTAATCGACCAATCACTTTTACCCAAAGGCTCTGATTATTAAACTCGTTACGTACGTTCACCAGGGCACCAACCGGAGCACTCCGATGAAGCGCCAGAAACTTATTCGAATGATCATTGCTGCTGATCATTTCGGCTACGCCACTGTCTGAAATACGTCGACCCTGCGTGGGCATGGGCGCATCATTGCCAGGACTGGGCTTTTCTATTTCTTCGGCGGGTTTATCGCTGGCTGTCTGGCTATTGGGAGCTGTTGGGCGACTAGTTATTGCCGTGTCACGCGTATCACGGCGGGGTTTGCTGCTACGTTGCTCGGCAGGACGTTGGGCTGGCGGAGACGTAGTAGTTGGGGTATTTGTAGTGGATTTTTTAGCTGGCTTTGCGTTATTGGCGGCCGCCACCTGTGAAGCGGGCGTGAGATCAAGATACGCTTTTTCGGAAACAATAAGCGCCTGACCGATCAATACGTTATTGCCAGACAGGTTGTTCCATTTGCGGATGTCGGCCTGCGACACGCCGTAGCGATTGGCCAGGCTGTAAAGCGTCTGACGAGCTTCTACTACGTGGATGCCGGATTGGTCGAGAGCTTCGCTTTTCTGATTTTTTTTATCCTCAGATTTTGTAGCGGCTTTGGCTGCTTTCTTTTCTTCTTTTTCCTGCTTGCGGATGGCTTTATCCATCGCTTTTTCTTCCTTGCGGCTAAGCGCCCCATCCGGTACGGGAATCCGTATCAGCTGATCGTACTTCACCGCATCTTTCAGGTTCGGATTCGCGGCTTTTATTTCTGCAACCGAACGTTTGTATTTTCGGGAAATGGCGAATAACGTCTGGCCTTCATCGACGCGGTGCAGGATGAAGCGTTTGCCATCTTTTTTCTCGACACCAACGGAGTCGAAGGTATTCCGATACGTTAAAAGCGGATGAGCCTGCGTGTGGTGAAGGAAAATAAGGCCGGTTACTAAACAAAAAACGGTGTACGCGAAATTCTTTTTCATGGGTTGATAGTCAGCCGAAAGTACTGGCATGATGCCTGTTCCGGCTTCAGAACAGCTTGCTCATAAAACGGCCATCGACGTAAAATTAACGTAATTTACAGCGGATTTTTCACAAACGGTCCATAGGATAGTTTCCGTTTAGATTACAGGCACGTTTTGAGGTTTATTCCGGCAATATGTATTTCCTGAATACATTTCATTTATCGAAATGCCAACGTAGCGCGTTATCTAATGAGTGAGCAACTATCATTACCAGTTTTATCCCATAAAATTCAACCAGTAACAATATTGACTATTCTTGGAATTATTCCCGCCCGCTACGCATCGACACGATTTCCGGCGAAAGCTTTGGTAAGCATTGACGGCAAAAGTATGATCCAACGCGTTGTAGAGCAGGCTACGCAGGCTCGCTCGCTGAGCCGTGTTGTGGTGGCTACTGACGATGAACGTATTCGGTCACACGTAGCAGACTTTGGAGGAGAGGTAGTTATGACTTCGGTGCATCACCAAAGCGGCACCGACCGTTGTCAGGAAGCAGTAGATTTGTTAGATATGTCGCCCGATTATGTGGTTAATATTCAGGGAGATGAGCCATATATTAAGCCTCGCCAGATTGATTTGCTAACCTCAGTACTGGACGGTGCAACGGAACTAGCCACACTTATAAAAACTATCGACGACGTAGAAACGCTCTTCAATCCAAACTCCCCTAAAGTGGTGGTCAATACGTCGAATGAAGCGTTGTATTTTAGTCGCCACCCGATTCCGTATCTACGTGGGCAGTTGCCCGAAAACTGGCTTGAGCAGCACCGATATTACCGGCACATTGGCCTCTATGCCTACCGTGCTGACGTATTGGCACTTATCACGCAGTTACCGCCTTCGTCGTTGGAACGGGCTGAAAGTCTGGAACAATTGCGCTGGTTGGAAAACGGGTATCGGATACGTACAGTCGTTACTGATCTGGAGAGTTTGGGTATCGATACGCCCGACGATTTGGAACGTGTGATACGCTCTGAGCAAAGGTAAACCGCTGAATTACGGCTTGTTAAAAAACCTTAATTCTGAACCACCTGAACAGAACCGGTCGTTTGAAGTTAAACAAATAACGGATGGCGGCTTATAAATCGACCATTCATTTAGTGAATAAACCCCGTTGAACGCATGCAAAACTATTCGATACTTTGGGCCGACGATGAGATTGACCTGCTGAAACCACACATTCTTTTCCTGAAAAACAAAGGCTACGACGTTACGTCGGTTAATAGCGGAGCCGATGCACTTGATCAGGTGGAGCAGGCCAATTACGACGTCGTGTTTCTGGATGAAATGATGCCCGGCATGACTGGCCTTGAAACGCTTTCGCAGATTAAGCAGATGCGGCCAAACCTGCCGGTGGTCATGATTACCAAAAGCGAAGAGGAACATATTATGGAAGAAGCCATCGGTTCCAAAATCGCGGATTATCTGATTAAACCACTCAACCCGAATCAGATTTTGCTGTCGGTCAAGAAAATTCTGGATAACAAACGGCTCGTGACCGAACGTACCAACATCGGTTATCAGCAGGATTTTCGGAATATCTCCATGCAATACAACGACCGCATGGATTTTGATGAATGGACAGACGTTTATAAAAAGCTCATTTATTGGGAGTTAGAACTCGACAGCTCGCAGGATAAAAGCATGGTGGAAGTTATGAACATGCAGAAAAGCGAAGCTAATTCGGAGTTCTGCAAGTTCGTGATCGACAATTACGAAGACTGGCTCAACGATCCGAAAGCTAGCAGCCCGGTGATGTCGCACCAACTGATGCGCAAAAAAGTGTTCCCGCTGCTGGATCAGGGTGGTAATTCGGGGCCACTGTTTTTTATTCTTATCGATAACCTGCGTTACGACCAGTGGAAAGTGATTGAGCCGCTGCTGGCCGATTATTTTACGCTGGAAGAAGAATCATCGTACTATTCGATTCTGCCAACCACAACGGGTTTCGCCCGGAACGCCATTTTTTCAGGCATGATGCCGAGCGAAATGGAACGCAAACACCCTGATTTGTGGGTCAACGATGATAACGAGGACGAAGGACTTAACAACCACGAAGACGAATTCATGCGTCGGCAATTGGAGCAAAGCCGCCTGAATATCAAGATGTCGTACCACAAAATTCTGAATGTGAATCAGGGGAAATCGCTGGTCGATAACTTCAACAACCTGATGCAGAATCAGTTGAATATCGTGGTTTACAACTTTGTGGATATGCTTTCGCACGCCCGCACCGACATGGCCATGATTAAGGAATTGGCTCCCGATGAATCGGCGTATCGGTCGATTACACGGTCGTGGTTCCTGCATTCGCCCCTACTGGAATTCGTTCAGAAGATTGCTGCCAAAGGCGGACGGCTTATCGTAACAACCGACCACGGGATGATTCGGGTGCAGAAGCCAGCTAAAATTGTTGGTTACCGCGAAACGAATACGAACCTGCGCTACAAACAAGGCAAAAATCTCGGTTTCGATGACGATCATTTGTTTGTCGGACGCAAACCAGAGCGGTTATTCCTGCCCAAACCACACGTATCGACGGCCTACGTATTTACGTTGGAAGATTACTTCTTCGCGTATCCAAATAATTACAATTACTACGTTAATCATTACCGCAATACGTTCCAGCACGGGGGCGTTTCGCTCGAAGAAATGATTATTCCGTTCGCCTATCTCAAGGCAAGGTAACGTAACGAATAAATTTTTAGGCTTTTATAAAGCGCACGGCTCCAGGGTTGTGCGCTTTGTGTTTTGCTACGTTGATAATGTTACGTTTCTGCAGTAGAATTAACGTTACTTTTTGTCATCCTGACGAAGGAAGGATCTTAAGGCTTCTTGGTGCTCTGGTAGGGAAACATTAAGATCCTTCCTTCGTCAGGATGACAAAAAGTAACGTTAGAATCAAGGAACGGTCGTCTGGCTGGCCGTTTGTTCGTTCGAGAGCGCCCAGTTGTTGTCGAAAAAGCCAGCTTGCCGGATGCCTTTTACGCCGTCCTGAAGCATCGATACGTCGAAAATCATGAAGTCAGGAAAACCGCTGCCCCCCGCGAAATACTGATTGGCGTCGGTGGCTTTCAGTCCAGTCAAACCAGTTCCGGTGATAACAGCGACAGAGGCAGTAGGACTGTCGGGGCGGGGCCAGACAAAGTAAGCACCAATATTGCTGCCCATATGGCGGTCGCTGCCGATTGTCAATACGTCGCGGCTTGCCTGAATGGGACAGTTGGCGAGCAGTTTGCTCCAGGCCCGGTTGGTGGTTGAGTTTCCGTAAAGAATTACGCCCCGGTCGACGTATTGGCCTGCCAGAAATTCTTTATCCGTTACCATGTCAACAGCTCCATTACCTCGATAATACCAGGTTTCGGCATCGTAACGTGCTTTGTTATAAGCCCAGTTGTTTTCGTCAGCGGTTCCCGACGTACCATACACGAATACCATTCGGTTGGCAAACGGCTCCTTGAACGTACCACTTCGGTGCGGCCCTTTCTGTGTCAGGGCCGGTTTGGTGCCGACTTCCCAGCCATTTTTCCGAGCGAGATACAATTTATCAGCAGAACCTTTCACCGTATGGCTGATTGACTTTGTACTATCAAGCGTGATGGTGACGGTTTCGCCCGGTTGGAAATCGTGCAGACCAACGGTCAATAAACTTATATTTTCGGTTTTTCCGGTAATGGTTTTCGCTTTCTTATTTCGCTTTAGCTGCACCCGGCTCAACTGCAACGGCTGTTGCTGCTGCTCAATACCTACCCATCGTATCGTCGATGAAATGGCCGGATTAGACGTAGTGAAATCGATGGAGTTTGCTGCACTGTCGGCCTGGATGCGGTGTGCCTGAAAATAGTCGAATAAGGGTTTCCAGTCTACGCTTTCGCTGCCGTACCAGTGTGATCCGCCGGGGTATTCGTAATATGAAAAATCGGGATGGAACGTACCAAGCAATTTACGCATCTGACGGGCGTATTCAACCGAAACCGTTAGGTCGGCGTCGCCATGCAATACGTAGATACCCAGCGGTTTGTAATTATTTGCCAACTTCACTACGTTGCTGGGATTGCTGGCACGTAGCAGAATGTTTTCGACTGTCGAACCACCCTGCGTCGGAATTTTACCGTCGTGTGAGCCATAGTCGGCCAGAGTAGGATAACCGGCACAAGGGGCAATGGCAGCCCAGTTGCCGGGCAACGTAGCACCCAGATACCACGTACCATGTCCACCCATCGAGTGGCCGGTTAAGTAAATACGTTGTGGGTCAGGCTTATAGCGTTTTTTCGCAATGTCGAACACTTCCAGTGCATCTAACCGTCCCCAATCTTCCCAATTGAAGCCGCGGGGTCTGCGGTTTGTCGGTGCTACCAACACTCCCCAATCTTTGGGCTGATAAGCACGGGCTTGTCCACCCGCTTCGACACCAGCGCCATGTACTGACAGAAATAGGGCAGGGGCATTGCCATCCGGTTTTTGCTGAGGAGCAACCCCGTAATACTGAACACTGCCATCGAGCTGGCTGATAAACGTATGGTCCTGGTGCCCTAGCGGATCAACGACCGATAAACTAATCTCTTTTTCATCGAGTGGTTTAGTACTCTGTAGCAGACGTAGTTGCGCTTTAATATCTCCCTTCTGCTGAACACCTGCTACGTTGATTTGAAAACCAACTTTACGGGTTGTCAGTGGTGGCACCGTTGGTACGTTCGTAACTAGGTTATTCCCCGCCAACTGACTCTGAATTTGCAGACCGATTAAAGGTTTGGACGTAGTATTCACCACAACAATGGCTCCCCACAACGGCTCGGCCTGATTTCCAAGCACTACGTTCGGTAAGGTTGGGTCATCAATATTCAGACTGACGGGTTTTTCGGGGAAAATCAATTCGGCCATTAACCCCTGATAACGCGAGAAGGCCGATGTGCGCACGTAAAATTCGTTACGTCCTTTTTTGAGCGAGATGGGAATATGAAGCCATCCGCTGGCGTATGGGTCACCCGCGTGCGGGGCGCCATTCACATACACCATATTGTGGCCGGTGATGTGCAGAATAGCCGCCTGCTCCCGGTTTGCATCGTAGGTAAGGTAGAGATAGCCGTTATTGAACGAACGACCTCGAAACTTCCGGTCTTTATCAGTACTAATTGCCTGCCACGTAACGTCTTTGGGCGAATTTTCAGATAGCGGACGGCCTTCGGTGGGTGTCTGCAATTTATTCTGGTACAGCAGATAAGCTAGTTGATCGGTATAAAGTGCCTCGCGGCCGTAGTGGTGGCAGGGACCAATGCCTAAACCAGCAGAAAACGAATAAACTGACTGAGCCTGAGTTGGGTAAGCTAAAACTCCAAGAAATAAAAGGAATAGTATTTGTTTCATAATGATGGTTGTATCGGAGGTTTTACATTCAGAGAACGCAGCTTACGCTTTTACTTCTGCCAACGTAACAGTTACGGTCAGATAGATAGCTTCAAACTGTGTCTACACCCGATACCGATTCGCCATTTCCTATACTCGATGGGTGGTTTTCCAGCAATTCGGGCATTTGGGACCCAGAGAAATGAGGGTACGTAGGTTGCCGGGTCTGGAGAATTTGGACGTAGTATGTAGGGTTCATGCGGGCTAAATGACAACAGTAGCCTCACCGCAAAAACTAGCCAGCCACCGCATAGGTTGGTCAATAGTTCGCGAAAATATCTTCCATTACGTAAGCATGCGTACCCAGCCACTTGGCCGTGCCATTTAGCTGCGTGAGTTCAATAGTCATATCGTTTCGAAAATCGCTCAGGCAATACTTGCTGATCGCCTGTTCAATGGTGTTCAGGATGAACGCTGCGGCCCGCGTCAATACGCCGTCGACAATAATCACTTCGGGATTAAACAGACTTATGGCGATTGCCAACCCTTTGCCAAGCTGGAAACCTGTCTCGTGTAGAATATCAATGGCATACGAATCGCCGTAATGGGCCGCGTTGATGATTTCGTCAATATCGATCTGGTCAACGCGATCCTTGAACGTAGCGAGTTTAGAAACCTGTCCGGCCAGAATGTCGCGCTGCACCCGACGTACTAGTGCCGAAGCCGACGTAATGGTATTCAAACAGCCGATTTTGCCGCAGTAACACAATTCGCCTTCCGGATCGACCTGAATATGACCAAGTTCACCGGCAAAACCGCTTGCGCCTTTAAACACTTCGCCGTTAACGACGATGCCCAGACCAACACCCCAATCGATGTTAATTGCCAGCACCTGTTTTTTACCCTGTCCACCGCCAAACCGACTCTCACCCAGCACAGTAGCTTTGGTATCATTAATCACATAAACCGGCTTTCCAAACTGCTCCGATAGCCATTGCTTGAGCGGTTTATTCGTCTGATTGAGGTTTTTATACGTTAAATTCTGCCCCCGGCGAGCGTCAATCAGGCCTGGCATCGAAACACCCACCGCAATCAACTGACTGTCCTTTAGGCCCGATTGGTCTATTGCTTCCGTATAATACTGCATTAATGAAGCCATAAACACAGGATTATCGGCCAGCCGCAGATCATAATTACCCTGAAAGACGACCTCGCGCTGGATATTCATCAACAGGATTTTAGTATCGTGTGTGCTTATGTCCAGCACAGCTATATAATTCTGTTTCGTGTTGAGGCCAAACAGGACAGGGCGTCGGCCATTGCTGCCAGTGGCTGTACCAATGGGCGTGACCCAGCCTTCAGCGGTTAATTCTTCAACAAGACTTGTTACGGAAGGGACGCTACTGTGCAGAATACGAGCGAGTTGAGCCAGTGTACAGGTGCCCTCAGAATACAGATGGGCTAAAATTGTTTGCTGCTTTTGCCGCTTCTTGTAATCTACAACGGACTGCAGGATAGGTAATTCTTCTTCGATGGCAGGATTCATCCGAATTAAGTTAGGAAAGTTAACGAGGAGACAATGTAATGGTGAGAAAAGACATATTTTCCAAAGTAAGCATACGTATTGAACTACTTGCGTAATGAATATCCATACATTTTAAGAATAGCCACTACTTTCAAAAAAGAAACATTTAAATATGATTAATTTGTAAAAAAAATTATTAATATTGTATGGCTGGTAAAATTTTATGGCAAATATCAGATTAATTCACTCTTTCATCTCATACTGTTACCTAAAAAGTTTTTATAATAAATCAACAATTATATATTGTGCCTGTTTCCGTAGGTTTGTTTCGTAACGAGCATAGTACTTAAGGCACCACAGAAGTTAAAGTCGATAATCACTCTATATACCATTACGCTATTCTTGATTTGTTGGCAAGACCAGTACCTCGCTCGATCAAATGAGCAACATAGCATTAATCAGTTTATTAAATATTTTAATTTGAGTGCTGATTAATTAAAATAATATTAATATTGTAACAACGTTAAATTTTAAAATTTTCTTAATCCTTTCTGTATGCTAAAAAATCTACTCAGGCTTGTTGCCATTTTCCTGGTGCTAGCCACGCCCGCATTCGCGCAGACGATTTCGGGTAGAGTCACAGCAAGTAATGACGGGCAATCATTGCCGGGTGTGTCAATTGTTGTGAAAGGTACCAACACCGGTACGATAACTGACGCCGACGGACGGTATAGTATTGCGGCTCCCGGGACCAAAACGCTGGTTTACTCCTTTATCGGTTACAAATCGGCTGAAGTAGCAATTCAAAACAAATCGGTAATCGATGTTACGTTGGAGCAGAACGAAAATGCCCTTGATGAGGTAGTCGTTACGGCGCTTGGCATAACTAAAGAGCAACGGGCTATTGGCTATGCTACGTCGGTGGTGAAGAGCGATCAACTCGTTAAAACGGCAAATACAAACTTCGCAACTGCTCTGTACGGAAAAGCACCGGGCGTTACCATTAATGCTACGCCCGGCGGTGCTACCAGTGGCGTAAGTATTAATATTCGCGGATTTGCCTCCATAACCGGAAATACGCAGCCACTGATCGTGATGGATGGTGTGCCAATCCGGAATGGCGAAGCCAGAAACGGCGATTACTGGGGCGACCAACGTATTAGGGGAAATGGCTTACTGGATTTGAATCCAGCTGATATTGAAAATATTTCTATCCTAAAAGGAGCGTCGGCAGCAGCTCTTTACGGGTCGGAGGCCGTGAATGGCGTTGTGCTGGTAACCACCAAAAGCGGAAAAGGTAAGAAAGGATTCGGCGTCGACTTCAGCGCTAGTTATAACGTCGACAAAATTGCGTACCTGCCGCGCTACCAGAACGTGCGCGGACCTGGCTATATGCTCAATTACTCGAATGGCGGGCAGGATGCCAACGGCTTTATTTCCTATGATACCAACGGCGACGGCAAAGGCGATACGCGCGGTCTGCTGAACGCTACGGTCAACTTCGGGCCAAAATTCGATGGACAGCCGGTTATGGCGTTCGACGGTGTTATCCGGCCGTATTCACCATCGGGCAACAGCTACGCTGATCTGTTTCAGAGCGCCAGTACGTCGAACATTAACCTGGCCGTTTCAAAAGCTTCTGAAAATTCGAACATCCGTTTTTCCTACACCCGTCAGGATAACGGGATGATTAGCTATGCGGCAAAAAATGAAAAGAACATCATGAACCTGAACGCCAGCTTTTCGACGAGTAAAAAGTTGCGTACGGATCTGATGGTTAATTATATCAATCAGTACACGCACAATCGCCCCTTCAAAGTTGATCGGATGATCAACAATTTTACGGGGATGATGAACCGTTTCGAAGCGGCTGACTGGTACTTCAATAAATACCAGACCAGCCAGGGCTACAAGTTTGTGACGGGAACTAACCAAAGCCTTACGCCGAACGAGAACATTATTCGGAATGGTTTTAAAACCGACATTGGTGATTATATCTGGAACACCCGCGCCAACACCTATGATGAATACAGCAACCGGGTTATTTCGAGCCTCACGCAGCACTGGGATATTCTGGATAATCTGAAACTTAGAGGCCGGATTGCCGCCGACTTAACTTCTGAACGGCTTGAAGACAAGCAACGTAGCGCCACTCCGCTGGTGTTCGGTTATTCAGGCAGTTTCTCCATGTCGAATAACCAGTACAACAATACGTATGGCGATGCCATTCTTACCTACGACCAGCCACTGACTGAGGACGTAAAGCTCACGGCATCTGTTGGTTATACAGCTCGGAAAGAATTGAATACGCTGGTGACACGTAACACGGATGGTGGACTGAGCACCGAGAATTTCTTCGATATATCGGCTTCAGTAAACACAGCCAGGGGTAGCAATTCCCGTATTCGTCTGATACGTGATGCTTTGTTTGGTACGTTGAACTTCGATTACAAAAACATCTTATTTGTTGAAGGAACGCTACGTCGCGACCGGACTTCTACGTTGGCGCCGGGTAACAATACGTTCTATTATCCGTCGGTCAATTCGGGTTTTGTATTCGGTGATTTACTGAAACTTCCTGCGTTTGTCAGCTACGCTAAGTTGCGGGCGTCGTGGGGCGTAGTGGGTAACTATCCAGAAATTTACCGGGCCAATAATGCCTATACCCAGGGTAACCTGAGCCTTCAGCAGACGGGCGGAAGTTCGGTATTGTACACGACCATCAGCAGCAGCTATGGCAACGATAAAATTCGTCCGGAGCAGAAGCGCGAATTCGAGTTCGGTCTGGAAACTCGGTTCTTCAGAGATCGTTTAAGTGTCGACATTTCGTATTACAACGCCCAAATCGTTGACCAGATTCTGCCGTTAACGATTGCTGCCAGCTCGGGTGCCCGCTCGATTCTGGCTAACATCGGTACGTTGCGGAATCAGGGTTTAGAACTGGCCCTGAACGTATCGCCCATAAAAGCACAGTCTCCGAATGGATTAAACTGGGATCTGACCCTGAATCTGGCCAGAAACATAAACAAAGTTGAAAAACTGGCTAACAACTCAACCGAACTGCTACACTCTGATCTGGACGGTAATGCCGCTCAGATACGTTCGATAGTTGGGCAGCCGATGGGCGATATCTACGTACACGGTATCCTGAAAAATGCGAATGGACAGAACGTAGTAGGTCCCAATGGACTTTATCAGTTGGATGCTAATAACTGGATTAAGGCTGGCAACGCTATGCCGAAATTGACCGGTGGCCTGTTGAATAGCTTGCGGTACAAAGGATTCTCGCTGGATATCGTTACAGATTTCCGGATTGGCGGTCACATTATGCCAACGGGTATCAACTGGCTGACCTCGCGCGGCCTGACCGAAGAGAGCCTTAACGCGATGGATAAAGAACATGGCGGCCTCAGCTATTACATTAACGCAAGCGGAAAAGGCGTTCAGACAACGGGAGCGGCTGGCCCCAACGGCGAAGTAGTTTACAACGACGGTATGCTGATGAACGGTGTGCTGGCTACTGGTGAAGCCAATTCCAATGTGATTTCTCAAGCCGTATACTATAACGCTACGTATAACTGGGGTGGCCCTCAGTACGGTAATGCCCGCTATGAATTGTACGTGAAAGAAAATACGTACATCAAAATGCGGGAGTTATCGCTGGGTTACCAACTGCCTGGCAACCTGACCCGTAAAGTCGGCCTTCAGAATCTGACCCTGTCGGTGTTTGGGCGGAACCTGTTCTTCCTGTACCGGAGCATTAAAGACCTGGATGCTGAACAGACGAATGCAAGTACGCGCTGGTACGAAAACATCAATAATGCTGGTAACGGCCCGGCCTTCCGCACAATGGGGGTAATGCTACGTGGCAGTTTCTAATCTTAACGACATCATAACTATGAAAAAAATAACTTTCCTGCTTTTAGGCGGACTTCTGTTGGGAAACATTTCCTGTAAAGAATCGGAGTTCACAGAAGCGTATCCTGATCCGGCTAAGATTGCTGAAACGACCATCGAGAAGCAGTTTACGGGTATTTTCTATGCCAATCGTGACTACGTATTACCGGGCTATCGCCATTATTTTGTTACGTTACGTACCTCACTGAACCATTATAATCAGGCAACGGGCTGGATCAATGAGTCGGGTCAGTACGTTCCGGGTTCGTCGGGCGTGGAAGATCTTTGGTATGCGTATTACGACATGATGGCGCAGTATCGGGAACTGCAAAAAATAAATGCGTCGAAACCGGCTACTGAGCAGAAAGATCGTCGAATTTTTATGCTGGCCGCTGCCATTTACGTGTACGATCAAACCCAGAAAATGGTCGATCTATTTGGCGCCATTCCGTTCACTGAAGCTGGTACGTTGAGTTCTAAAAATGGTGACTACGTTGCTGCCAATGCGAAATTCGATACGCCGGAGTCTATCTATACGTTCATGCTTGATGATTTGAAGAGTATCGCCACTGAACTCAACGGTATTACGTTGATTGCGGGCTATCAGAAATCATTCCAAACGCAGGACTATATAAATAAGGGCGATTTGGCTGCCTGGAAACGGTACTGTAATTCACTACGTGTCCGGATGCTGAATCGGGTATCTGACGTAAGCAGTTTTCAGAGCCGCTCGAATACGGAAATCGCTGAAATTCTGGGTAATCCTACTACGTATCCAATTGTGGAAACCAACGCCCAGAATATTCAGGTTAACGTATTTGATCTCAATACGGACATCAACTCGAAAGGGTTTAAGGATGGAATTGCGTCGGATGGCAACTGGTTTGGCAATACGGCTGGCAAAGCAATTATTGACAACATGAAAACCAATAACGACCCGCGCCTGAAGGTTATCTTCGAACCAGGAGCTAATGCCGCCGGTGAATACCTTGGCATTGACCCTACGACACCCGAAGCAACTCAGACCTCTTTGTATAACGCGGGGCGGATAGCTATCTACAACCGGTGGACTTTTAGTCATAATCAGTTTTTCCCAGGCATAATTATCAATGCTGCGCAAATGAATCTGATTAAAGCAGAGTACTATTTGCGCACCGGTAATGATGCGTCGGCAAAAACGGCTTATGAAACGGCCATTTCGCAGTCGGTTCAGTTCTATAATGACATTCTGGCTCTTACCAACGCTACAGGGGTTACTTCAACGAAACCCACTCCTGCAACGGCAGCTTCCGTTACGGCATACGTAGCAGGAAAAGGAGTAAGCTGGAGCAGTGCGACCACGTCGGCAGATAAGCTGAAGTTAATTGCCACGCAGAAATGGCTGCATTATAACCTGACTCAGCCCTATGAAAACTGGGCCGACCTCCGCCGACTGGATTATCCAGTGCTGAGTTTCCAGACGGATAATGCTAACAACCAAACGCTTCCGCCTGTAAAATGGACCGTTCCGGGTAATGAAATTACCTACAACACGGCCAATTATGAAGCAATTCGGGCAACTGATAAATTGACAACCAAGCTTTTCTGGGATACCAAATAGCTATTGAAGTCGTTTGATAAAGTATAAATCGAAGGGGCAAACCAACTGGTTTGCCCCTTCGATTTATATACACGTACGTTCAAAGCAAATCAGACAATTAATTTTCTAGAGAACTCCTGATTCTTCCAACTGCAAGTTTTTTACAAGACAATTCGCGACAAAATCAGTGTAATGATACCCTTTCTCGACCAGATCGTCCAGCGCTGCTTTAATCGCGGATGGCCGACTATCTTTTAATAAATAACCGGTGGCCCCGTTTCGCAACATACCAATAATCGATTCCACTTTATCATTCACCGATAAGGCCAATATTTTTGTTGTAGGCACATTATTTTTTAACCAGGTGGCCGTTTCAAAACCGTTCATTTCGGGCATATTAACATCAAGCAGAACGATATCAGGAATACGCCCCGCCTGAACGTAGTTAATCATTTCTTTGCCATTTGCTGCTTCGAACAAGACCGAGTATTCATCGAATCGAGCTAACAATTTAGATAACGCCTGCGCAACCAACTGGTGGTTATCGACAATGGCTAAGCTAATTTTTTTCATGTTTTTATTAATTGGTGCCGTAGCCATGTTTAGACGAATCTGACGAAATTGGTAACGTAATAATAATGGAAGTACCTGCTCCGGCATTAGAACGAAATACGACTTGCCCATCCAGGAGATTCACTCTTCGATTAATGTTTCGAAGGCCTGACCCCCGTTTTTCATCTACATCACTCATTATGCCTGCATAGTCAAATCCTTTTCCATTATCGACAATGCTTAACTGAAAAAGGTCAGGTTCGTAACTAAGTTGAATGGTAATGTGCGAGGCTCCTGAATGCTTGAGCGCATTATTGAGAATTTCCTGACAGATTCTAAACAGGACGATTTCGATTTGAAAACCCAGTGAAAAAGAATGACCATTATTCTTTAATTCGATCTGATATTTTCCAGTTTTTTGGATACGTAACACTTCATTGGCTAAGCCATTCTGAAGGCCGAAATCTTTAATTGAGTCGCTATCTAAACTTTTAGAGATGGCTCTCAAATCGTTGATTGCGGTGCCTAGTGTTTCATTAGTGTCTTTAACTGTCTGTTTATAATCGTCCCTTAAATCCGATTCTTCCAATATACCCAGATTTAGTCGCACAATGGTTAGAAGTTGGCCAATATTATCGTGGAGTTCCTCACCGATATACTGTGAAGTCTGATTCCTTACCTCCATCTGCGATTGCAGAATTTCACGTTCATACGTAGCGCGAATGGCTATTTGCTCCTGTTGGTTTGTGCGTTGTTTTCGTTTGAAGAAAAGCAGGTAAAATATAATAAAGCCACCCTGAACCATGAAGAGCAGTGTACCCAAAAGTACGATAATTACTATTTTTTGGGTGTCCTGTTGCATAAGAATCCGGCAATGAACGTACCGTAATAAAACGCATTAAGTAATGGATTTAATAGAAATAATTTGGCATTTAGTTCTTTATCGATATTGACAAGAATTGACGTAAAACCCATGACAAAAAAAATGCCTGGCCAGAATATAAAATTGCCAATGCTTAGCCAGAATAACGGTTGATTCGATAATGCTAATAATTCATCTTTTTGGTAAAGCACTTTAAAATAGATTAACGTTAGGATAATAATTAAAATACCTCGTAAGTTAAATGCAAAATAATGATTACTATTTTTAAAATCTATTAGAAGAAACGCACATAAAATTGTATAAGCTATAAGCGTAAATACAATAAAATTTTTTAGAAATTTATCCTTAAACTTCTCTAAATATAATTGCGAAATAAAAAAATACTCAAACGGGGCAAGCATTACATAAACGTGAAGAAATTTACCGCCTGTTTTATTCTCATAGTGGGTATACATCTCTACGATTAATGTAAGTATCAGATATATCCATAACTTTTGAAAGGCTTTTGAATGATTATTTTTAAAGGTTACGGAACAGTATATAGCGCCTAGTAAGCTGCCATAATACAGGCCCATAAAAATATTCTCCAACGTTTTTACTACCATTCACGTAACATAATATCCGTGCTCTCGAATGAGTTCATTCGGGAGCACGGTGAAACATTATTCACATTTATCTTTAACTTTCTCATTGTAGAATCTCGACTCACCGTTCTGCCCGCAGCAGTCTATATGAGTTATCTTTCCTTCTGCATTCGTTATTTCATTATTTTCGGTATTTTTCGCAACGATCATTACATTCATTTTGCCACCTTTATCGATTACCGGAAATATTCGAATCCCTTTGCAACCTTCTATATCAAGTGTCTCTTTAATTAAATCTTTATCAAAGTCGAAAAAAAGCGTAAATGCTGGATTGTCTTGGAAAACGTTTAACCATCTGCAGATACCTTCTTTCAGATATGTCTCCTCAGCGAGTAAACAGCCACCAAATGGATAAGGCACAGCAGCATCTGACTCACAAGCGGGGTTAGCCATGATTGTTTATTAGTTAAAGGTGGAAAAATTATTGAATGAAAATTTAATTCGAAGGTGGAATAGCTGAATTTTGTTTTGGAATGACTCAAACGATTATGTCTATTTGAGAAAGTTTGAACAGTTCTGCGACAACGTAATGTATACAGGCATTGGTGAACAAATTGGACAAAATCAAGCGCGGGTTACAGTACGTATACTATACTGACAACCAGGTAAGCCACATAGCTGAGCCAAACATACGTCCCGTTTCTGGCACCCAAAACGGGTTATTTCCCGTTTTTAGTAGTGATTTACCTCCTTTTGATAAGGCCTGGTAACGCAACGTATCGGTATACGCCAAAGTGGCTGGTTCATCTTATAGATGCAATAGTATGGATACCTGCTTCATAATAGCCTATGTTGAGTTAAGGAGTCAGAATCGATTTAGACAACCGTACTTTTTTGCAGAATTTACTACCATATAATAAATATTTTTAAAATTTATGTTCTTGAAAAGACTCAAAAATATATTAAAAATAACCCTTTAAGCAATAGTTTTATACAGTAAAAGTTCAAAATTGCGTGTATAAACAACATTTTCTTTAATATATTCGTAATCAAGTATAAATGATAGCTTGACTTGAGTAAATGTCACTATGTGTATACTCATAAATCTGTAATATCTTTGTTTCCGTAACTATCCTGACTAACCATCGTACACTACACTCATGTTAAAAACTACACTCTCCAGAAAGCGGAGTAAAGTGCCAACGAGTATAGACTCTTTTGAGTCGCTATATAGTCAGTATGTTAGCAAAGTCTATCAGAAATGCCTGACGATGACCAAAGATTCTGATGTAGCTCAGGACTATACCCAGGATATATTTGTCAAGGTGTTTTCGAAAATGGATAAATTTGAGAATAAATCGACGGTGGCAACCTGGATTTATTCAATTACGCATAATTACTGCCTGGATCAAATACGATTAAATAAGCGGCTCCCTTCCGAAACGTTAACCTACGAACTGGCTGATAATATAGAAGGGACTGACAATCAGGAGTCTGCCAGCGACCAACTACATCTCTTAGACTCTGTATTAGGGCAGTTACCAGTAGAAGAAGTACAGCTTCTTAAATTGAAATACGAACAAAATTTATCAATAGCTGAGCTAAGTGATCACTATCAAATTAAAGAAAGTGCCATTAAAATGCGCCTGAAACGATCGCGTGATAAACTGGCTGCTCTTTTTGAAAGTACTTATAACCAATGATTTGCTACCAACCTGTTGAGTTTAGTTTAAGAAACCCGGAATCTCTTTTGAGTCCGGGTTTTGTTTTTGCATACGTAGTTGACAGACCGAGCGCCAAACAGCAAAGGCTCAATAACTGAAAGCTAAAATAATCTTATCTTCACGACGTATATATATCCTTAACTTCTTGACAATAAACGATATTATGGCCCCGTCAACAACTTATACCCGATCAAAAGCATTACGTACAATCATTTCGGCAGGACTGACTGCTGGCGTACTCGACGCCCTTGCAGCAATGACTATGCTCATGATCCGGGGCGGCAAGAACCCACTGGCAGTCTGGTCCTACGTAGCGAGTGCAGCATTTGGTCAGGAGGCACTTACAGGCGGAACGCCTATGGTCGTTTGGGGGCTGGTCTTCCATTTTTTCATTGCGCTGACCTTTGCCGGTTTTTTCTTTCTGATTTTTCCTGCCATTCGTCAATACATTAATCAACCAGTTATTGTTGGATTACTCTACGGCATTTTCGTCTGGCTGATTATGAACCGGGTGGTGATTCCACTGAGTAAGTTACCCGCTCAACCCTTTGACCTGAGTAAAGCCTGGATTGGTATAGTCATCATTATGGTGTTCGTGGGCTTGCCTATTGCGCTCATTGTCAACAGGAACTACGTAGCACGATAGCAGAGTAAACTGCATTGGGGTGTTACTACGTAACGTAGCATTACGTACTTCGCTGGTCGAATAAGTCTGCGTCTATACTCTCAGTTCGGCAGGAAGGTAGCCAAAATGCTCCCGGAACACTTTGCTGAAATGAGACGGCGAACTATAACCAACTGCATAAGCTACCTGTGTTACGTTCAAATCGCCAGTTTGTAATAATTCGGCCGCTTTCTCCAGTCGGACCCGGTGAATAAAACGATTCGGGCTCAGCGCGGTAAGTGCCGACAATTTGCGATTAAGTTGGGTGCGACTCATGTTTGCCTGCGTAGCCAGCCAGTCGACATCCAGGGCCTGATTTTCCAGATGATCCAATACCGCCTGCCGGATTCGAGCCAAAAACCGGTCTTCCTTGTCCAGAAGGGGAGTATCTTCTTTCGGTAAGTCAACAGATTCGGTTCGATTGGCTAGCCAACGCTGCCAATTTTCACGGGTCTTTAAACAGTTGCCGATACGTAGCGCCAGTTCTTCCAGATTAAACGGCTTGCCAATGTAGTCATCGGCCCCAATGCCCAGCCCTTTCAGTCGGCTATCGTAGGATGATTTCGCGGTCAGTAATATGACGGGAATGTGGCTTGTACAGTCGTCGGCTTTCAGGCGTTCGACCAATGTATAACCGTCCATTTCGGGCATCATTACGTCGCTGATAATCAAATCGGGGACTTTTTCCTGCGCCATCTCAAAACCCAATCTTCCGTTTTCAGCCACGATAATTCGATACGTATTAGCTAAGTAATCCACTACGTACTGGCGCAGATCAGCGTTATCCTCGACTACCAGAACCAGCCGACGATTTTCATTTTGTGAGTTGCTGCCATTTTTGGGCAACGTAGCAACTTCCGACGTAGCAATGGCTTTTCCGTCATTATGGACTTCCTTGCTGAAGGTAAGTTCTATTGGTTCTCCCTGCTGACTGATCGATTCCGTTGACTGATACGTATTCAATGGAATCTCGACCGTGAAAAGGCTGCCTTTACCAGCAGTACTATCAACAGTGACACAGCCACCCAGCCATTCAGTTAATTCTTTTACCAGCGCCAGCCCAATTCCCGTACCCGAATATGCTCGGGTAGAAGACAAATCTACCTGATGAAACCGGTCGAAAACACGTTCCAACTGATTGGCCGGTATGCCAATTCCTGTATCAGCTACCTGAATTACCAGCCGTTTTTCGGCTGTTACCAGGCTTTCTACCCGAATGGAGCCGTCTGAGGGGGTGAACTTTACAGCGTTAGAGAGCAGGTTATAGACAATTTTCTCCAGCTTTTCCTGGTCGAAAAGGTAGAGTTCGGAGTTTAGTTGCCTGTGACATTCCAGCCTGATATGCTTCTGTTGAGCCAATCCCTGAAACTGATTGACCATTTGCTGGATAAAGGTCAGCGGCTCGCCAAGCAATTCGCGACGATCCAGTTTGCCCGCATCGAGTTTGGCCATATCAAGGGTTTCGTTGATGAGCCGCAGCAGTTGGTGCGCATTGTACCGAATTGCGCCAAGCCGGTCGGTAGCTCTTTTAGAAGCCAGCGATTCATCCGCCAATTGTTCGGTCGCATTCAGGATGATGGTCAGCGGGGTTCGAAATTCGTGCGTTACGTTCGCAAAGAACTGGCTTTTCAGTTCATCCATCTGACGTAGCGTAGCGGCTTCAAACTCCCGACGAGCCAGTTCCTGCCGCAGTTTTCGCCGTCGGATAATGCTACGTGTCAGCCAATAGCCAATCCCTGTCACAATAAGCAGAACGATTGTCCGAAACCAGGCAGTTTTCCAGATAACTGGCTGCACATCGATACGTAGGCTGGCCGGTTGTTTTTGCCAGCCGCTGGGCGTTTCCCAATTCAGCAGAAACTGATACGTTCCTGCCTCCAGTTGATAAGTGCCTATCCCGAACAGGTCGAAATAGGTTGTCCATTGGGAGCTATACCCCTCCAGTTTGTAGCGAAATAAGACCTGTCTGTATTCGGCGAAGGGCGAAAAACGGATCTGCACAAAATCTCCTTCTTTGATCCGAATCGTGGGGTATCCCGTTGAGTCCCGCTGAAATCGGGTATCCTGCGTTTCTTCGTTTTCGATGAGCCGGTTTCCGTTGATAATCACATCCAGCACATTGAACGATGAAATGGACTTCAGCTTTTTCAGATCGTATAAATCGAGCCGATTGGTCACCACTCTTACCCACATCCGATCCGATAACCCTTCTTTGTCCTGAGGAATATATACGGCAATTATTTTTTCGGCAGGATAGGCAAAGTTGATACGTTCCAACTGTCCCTTCGTGGTGATACGACACACCATCAGGCCAACCGAAAAATAATCATTTCCATACCGATCCGGTATAAATGCAGCTGTCCACAACTGAGCTGTTGCGGTAGGCAACGGAAGTTTGATTTTACGTATTACACCCGTTCTAGGCGTCAGGATATGGATTTCGTTGATCAGGCCCAGCAATACGTCGCCATTATCGCGGACACGAATTTTTGTAATGATTTTACCGCTACTTAAATGCGCCGTCTTTTCCGGATCGTAGTCATAACGCCATCGTTGTCCGGTGCGTGGATCGATCACGTTTAGACCCGTTGGTGTACCAAACCAGAGCCGACCGTCGGGGGCTTCTTCCAATACGGTAGACGACTCCAGCTCGAGCACTTGCTCAACGGCCAGCGTACGAGGATTTACGCCCAGCAGCCGTTGATCGGACAGGCGAATCCAGAGTTTTCCCTGGCGTCCCAGATACAGGTCTTCAATGCCCTGCGAACGAAGATAAACACGTACCAATTGTAACGTATCAGGCAGATTTACGAGTTGCCGGGTAGTGGAGTCGGCATAGAGTAATTCTTTAGGCTTGTTCGCACGTTCCCGAATAATCCAAAGCCGGCTTTGGGGATGCCGTTGAAAGAGTCGATAACGATCAGGCTTGCTGGCGTCAAAATTCAGAAATCGCTGCCCATCATAAGAAAGAGGAATGCCATTGCCTGACAGCCAGATCAGCATTTGCTGTTCATCGGTCGGCTGTCCACTAAATGGCGTAACTATCGGCATTTGCGTTACCTGCCGGGAAGGGGGCGGCAGCATGAACTGCTGCGCTTGTAGCACCCTCGTATGGAGCCCTACCGTCGTCAGCAGAAAAAGCACAAATCGACTGATTCGCGTCATGGTTTTTTTATGGCAACACAGACCCGAAACTACAACCCTATTTCCTGTTATCCAAGGGGGTTTCTAGGGTAAATAGAGTCAAAATGGTTCAAATGAGCTAGAAATGGTTCAATCGTGTTAGTTTCTGGAGGGATTTAGATCGGAATTTTACGGCGCGCAATGGCATCAGTAAATCAGTACACTCGAAAACAAACTACCTGTTTCGCCACCAGCCCAAACCTAAGTCTGTATGCGCCTACCTATCGCGTTTCCCAAGAGGGCCGGACCTCCTGCCTTGACTGTTTACCCAAGATGTATTCAAGACTCCTCTCAACTATTCAGCTATGAAAACACAACTTCTATTAATCGGCCTTCGGCCCATTCATTTTTCCTTAGCACTTACCCAACTTCTGCTCTGGATCTCGCTCCTTCTCCAGTCCTCAGTGGCTACGGCTCAGTGCATAAATTTCACGTTAAGTACCCAGCAACAGGTGAATGATTTCCCTGCATCAGGATGCACAACCCTAGCCGGTAACTTAATCATATCGGGGACAGATATTACCAATCTGTCGGCGCTCAGTCAGCTTACTTATGTAGGAGGTGGTTTACGCATTGAGGATAATCCTGTATTGACGAGCATTAGTGGGTTGAGCAATCTGACTGGTACGGGTAATGAACTGTACATCAGATATAATAACCAATTACCCAATCTGAACGGGCTTAGTAAGTTTATCAGTACCGGCGGAGATTTACGTATTGAGAATAATCCTGTTCTGACCAGCGTCAGTGGATTGAGTAGCCTGACCAGTACGGGTAATCATTTTCAAATCATAGATGATGACCAACTGCCTAATCTGAACGGACTCAGTCAGCTCATCCGTACGGGCGGTGATTTACGCATTCAGAATAACAATGTTCTGACGAGCATTAGTGGGCTGAGCAGCCTAACCAGTATAGGCAATGATCTGAACCTCTCAGGTAATCCCCAACTGCCCAATCTGACCGGACTCAGCCAGCTTACCCGTATTGGCAGGGATTCACGTATCCAGAATAATTCTGTTCTGACCAGCGTCAGTGGGTTGAGTAGCCTGACCAGTATAAGTAACAATCTGAACATCGGAGATAATCCCCAACTGCCTAATCTGAACGGGCTTGGCCAGCTTAGCCGTATTGGTGGGGAGTTAAATATTAATAGCAACGGTGCGCTGACCAGTGTCAGTAGTTTAAACAGCCTGACCAGTATAGGTACTAACCTGAAAATCACAGGTAACAACCAACTACCTAATCTGAATGGACTCAGTGGAATTACCCGTACGCCTATTGCTTTACGCATCGAGAGCAACTCTGCCCTGACCAGTCTTGGTGGGTTGAATAGCCTGACCAGTGTAGGAGCTGATCTGATCATCACAGGTAATAACCAACTGCCCAATATGACCGGACTTAATCAGCTTACCCATGTTGGTGAAGAATTAAATATTGCAAACAACTCTATGCTGACCAGCCTCTTCTCCCTAATCAACGTGAGGAGTGCGATTACTGATCTTATTATTACAGGTAATGGCCAACTGCCTAATCTGAATGGACTCAATAATATTCCCCGTATTTCTAATACGTTACGTATTCAAAGTAATTCTGTTCTGACCAGCCTTAGTGGATTGAGTAGCCTGACCAGTATAGGTGGGTCCCTTACCATTGACGGCAATCCGCAACTGAGCGTCTGTGCCATTGAGCCTATCTGCCAATTCCTGACTGATCGTCCGGGCTCAGCTACCATTCGAAACAACGCAACGGGCTGTAATTCCCAGAATGAAGTTCAGGACGGTTGTGTTCCGTTGATGATTACGCAACCGCCCGCCAGTTCGTCGGCGGTCTGTATCGGCACGCCGGTTTCCACCTCGGTGGGAGTGTCGGGTAATGCACGGGCTTACCAGTGGTACAAGAATAACGTATCACTAGGAGTAGCCCAGCAGTCGCCCACCCTCAGCCTGACCAATGTACAAGCCAGCGATGAGGGGACGTATCGGGTTGTGGTATCCAATTCGGTCAGCAGTCTGACCTCCAGTGCTTTTAGTCTAACGGTTAATGCTCTGCCCACGGCCAGTCTCGTCAGCAGTGGCACGCTCACCTGTGCTCAGACCAGCGTTACGTTGACGGCGAGCGGGGGAACCAGCTACGTGTTCAGTGGCCCCGGCTCCACAACAGCGGGTATTATGAGCCAGAATGCTACGTCCGGCACTGCTGTAGTTAATGCGATGGGCACCTACTCGGTGACTGTCACTACGTCAGGTGTAGGCTGTACCAGCAGCACTACCGTGGCCGTGGGGCAAAATATTAGTTCGCCACTGGTAAGTATTTCACCCAGCAGTGCTACGTTAACCTGCACGACGCCCGTGGTAAACCTAAGCGCGGTGGGCAGTGGTACGTATCGGTGGAGCACTGGAGCTACTACGCCTGTCATTTCCGTCAGTGTAGCTGATACGTATTCGGTTACGCTCACCGGAGCCAATGGCTGTTCGTCTACTACCAGTGCCAGCGTTAGTCAGGATCAGACTCCACCTTCGCTAACGATTTCCCCGGCCAGCGCTACGTTGACCTGCGCGACTCCAGTGGTAAGTCTTTCAGCGATTGGTACAGGGAATTATCGCTGGAGCACCGGCGCTACCACACCAACTATTAGCGTCTCCACCGCTGATACATATTCCGTTACGTTAACGGCGGCAAACGGCTGTTCCGCTTCGTCTACCACCACCTTATCTCAAGATACCACATCACCCTTACTTAGTATTTCACCATCGAGCGCTACGTTAACCTGCGCTACTCCAGGCGCAAGTTTGAGTGCGGTGGGCAATGGTACGTATCGGTGGAGTACAGGAGACACAACGCCTGTCATTTCCGTCAGTGTAGCTGCTACGTATTCGGTTACGCTCACCGGAGCCAATGGCTGTTCGTCTACTACCAGTGCCAGCGTTAGTCAGGATCAGACTCCACCTTCGCTAACGATTTCCCCGGCCAGTGCTACGTTGACCTGTACAACGTCCTCAGTAAGCTTGTCGGCGGTTGGCAGTGGTACGTATCGGTGGAGTACGGGGGCTACTACGTCCTCCATCAGTGCTACGTCGGCCGCTACGTATTCGGTGACGCTGACAGGCGCCAATGGCTGTTCGTCCACCGCTAGTGCCACCATTACGTATCAGAATTGCGCTCCTACGCTGGCTAATGCTATTCCGCCCGAATCTGCTACGTTGGCCGATGCGTTTAGCTACACGATTCCAGCCACTACGTTCACCGACGCCGAAACGCCAAACAGTCTCACCTTATCAGTGCTGGGTTTACCCGCTGGTTTAAGTTTCGTTTCGCCTAACACCATTACCGGTACACCTTCCGCCACGGTAGGTTCGCCCTTCACTGTAACGGTGGTGGCTACCGATCCCGGTGGGCTGTCCGTTTCGACAACATTTACGATAACTGTGCAACCCCGCAGTTTCGCTATCACGGGCGTAACCATGCTCGACTGTAATCACATCAGTTACTTTGAACGGCGGATCAACTTCAGGGTCAGCTTTGAAGCGACCAATGGACAGCCCCTCAGTCTCTCAGTGGTCAATGAGGCCACCACGATCACCATCAATGAGCCTTATCAGTTGAACGTGTTTACGGATAATCCGGTGATTGTGTTCAGGGCCAGTCAGCAGGGAACTCCGGGTGAGGCAACGTTCAGCTATAACTGGCTAGCGAATTGTGCTAACGGAAACCCACGGGTGGAGAACACCATTCCTCCTCAGTCAGCTACGGTGGGGCAGGCGTTCAGCTATACGATTCCGACCAACACCTTCACCGACGCTGAAACACCCAACAGCCTGAGCCTATCGGTGCTGGGCTTACCGGCGGGTCTGAGTTTTGTGGCTCCGGCCACAATTATGGGTACTGTATCGGCCACGACTATTTCGTTCTACAGCGTGACCGTGACCGCCACCGACGCGGCAGGTGGTTCTGTTTCGACCCTTCTTCCGTTGAGTGTGGTGAATCCGGGTGGCTGTGCAACTATGTATAGTATTAAGGCCGGTAGTTGGAGCGATGCCAGTACGTGGTCGTGTGGACGGGTACCACTCCTCACGGATGTCGTGACGATTAATCACCCTGTTACGTTGACCAACGGTTATCAAGGACAGGCTATGCGGATCATTTACGCCCCGACGGGCCGACTAATCTTTGATCCGGCCAGTCGATTGCGGTTGGGGGGGAATTAGGTTTGGTCGGCCCCAACCTACGTGATGCTTATCAGATTTTTTGTCTTCCTGACGAAGGAAGGATCTTACTGTTTCCTGGCACTTTATTCAGGAAGCCTTAGGATGCTTCCTGCGTCAGGATGACAAAAAATAGCTGCCCGTAATTCTAATTAAAGTGAAACTTCACTAACCAGAAAAACCGGATTTTGACTTGCAATCCGGATCAACTACACTAAAATGGTTCAAATGAGGTAGAAATGGTTCAATCGTGTTAGTTCCGAAGCGGTCGTAAAGACCAATTTTACAGTGTCAATCAACGACCCTACTACAAACTTTCACAGGTCATGATTATCTATTGATGAAATGTTCATTTCCAACTGTTTCTTTAAAGATGCGACATGCGTAGCCACATTAGAGACATTTGAGCTCACTGCTAATAGCCTTTATCCGTCAATTTTGCTCCACAACTTTTACCCATAATTTTTTTCAAAACCAACTCTTTAAACAATCACAAAACTCATGAAAACCACGTTTACATCCTTTCTCGCTTTATTGCTCTTCTTCGTTGCCAGCGCATCATTCGCCCAGGGCCAGGGTGCGGGGATCTATATGGAAATTACACCTGCTACAGGTAGTACTGCTACAACGGCAGGCACTTTTAAGATCACCAGCCTACAGAATTCAATACTAAATCAATCAACCATCGGATCCGGAACGGGTGGCAGTGGGGGCGGTAGAGTAGCGTTTCAACCGCTAACAGTGACTAAATCTGCGGATAAGGCCAGTAATGCTTTTCAGTACGCAATCATGAGTGGAGCTCATTTTTCACGGATTAGATTCAGCTATAAGAATGCTGCTGGAGATGTGCTCTATGATCTTTATATAGGCACGGCCTTTATAAGCGGCTACTCTACAAGTGCGGCTGAGGTCTGTGAAAATGGTTGCCCGGGAATTGCTGAAACATTTACAATCAATTACGGTGAGGTTGCGATAGTAGACCGTACGCTAACCCCAAGGCGCCCTATCGAATGGAGCCAGCTTAAAAACATCGGTAAGGTTGCTTTCACGTACGAACAATAAGCCTGGCCTTATTCATCTGCTAACCGACAAGGCCATGAGATATTTTTTTCATACTGCTTTGCTCGGACTGTTTATCGTTTGCTTGTTTACGTTGTCTGCCCTGGCACAACTGAGTCCTCCAGGCTTAGTTTCCAGCCATCGGGCAACGACAACCAGAGCCGTAACACCGGTTCAGCGAATCAAGCAAATAGTTGACAGTCTGCAGCGACTTACCCGCCCTGGGTATTATAGCGCTCTCTTTGCTGCAAAAAAACGATCGTCGGGTTCACCCGGAGTACGTATCGCAGCCGATGATTGTAATGGTTCATTGTGTAACGCGATTATTGACACTTCATTGTCAGTAGGTTTGACGTATAGTGGAGCGCTGAACTGTTCGACCAATTCTGTTACGTTAACGGCTTTCAGCAGCCAGACAACGACTGGTACATATATATTTAAAGGCCCCGACGGCATCATCAGCAGTGGTCCTAGTAAGACGGCTGTAGTGACTAAGGTAGGCGACTATACCGTTACGTTGAGCGTGTCGAGCGGACAATCGGTTACCGATGTAGCAACCATAACGGAGGACTATGCCGCCCCTTCGACTGATTTGATAGCCACCAACAACGGTATACTCACCTGCGCCCAAACGTTGGTAACGCTAACGGGGATTAGTGTGGATACGCTACGTTTAGATGGTCCAGGTGGAATAGTAATCGGTGTAGGAAGAGTCACCGTCTCTCAGGCAGGCACTTATTCCCTCACGCTCACAGGCTACAACGGGTGTACGGCAGTTACCAGTACCACCATCGGACAGGATATTGCTGCGCCCACAGTGAGCATCAACCCGCCGACCGGTGCTACGTTAACCTGCGCTAGTCCGACCGTAAGTTTGAGTGCGGTAGGAGAGGGATCGTATCTGTGGAGTACGGGCGATAGTACGTCTGTCATTTCTGTGGACACTGCCGGAACGTATTCCGTCATACTGACGGGCGCTAATGGTTGTACGGCCACGGCCAGCTCTACGGTTGAACAGAACGTATCAACCCCTTCCCTGAGCATTGTCCCCAGCTCTGCTACGTTGACCTGCGCCAGCCCAACAGCAAGCTTGTCGGCAGTGGGAAATGGTACGTATCTGTGGAGTACGGGTGATAGTACGCCGAGCATTTCGGTGAGCGTAGCTGCTACGTATTCCGTAACCCTAACGGGAGCCAGCGGATGTGTAGCAACGGATAGTATCACCATCGAGCAGAACCTATCAGTTCCTTCCATAAGCATTACGTCTAGCTCAACTACGTTGACTTGTGCAAGCCCAACAGCAAGTTTGTTGGCAGTTGGTAGTGGTGCGTATAAGTGGAGTACGGGCGCTACTACTCAGTCTATTTCGGTTAGTATTGCCAATACGTATTCTGTGACGCTAACGGCGGAGAACGGTTGTACGAGTATAGCCAACGTTAGTATTGGACAGAATGCAGACGTCCCTACAGTGAGTATTACACCTAACTCTGCTACGTTGACCTGCTCCATCCCATCCGTAAGCTTGAGTGCGGTGGGTACAGGAACGTATCTGTGGAGTACCGGCGCCACTACGTCGGCTATCTCGGTGACTTCGGCAGGACCGTATTCTGTTACGTTGACGGCAGCTAACGGTTGCACAGCTACGGCTAGCCAGACAGTTATTCAGGGCGGGGGCGCACCTTCTGTAAGTATCAGCGCTCCGGCCGGTACTACGTTAACCTGTGCTACGTCATCGGTGAGCCTGAGTGTGGTGGGCACTGGTACGTATAAGTGGAGCACCGGCGCTACGTCGTCGGTCATCTCGGTAACCACAGCCGCTACGTATTCGGTGACACTGACCTCATCCAATGGCTGTTCGTCTATGACATCTATAGTTGTGGGTCAGGATAAAAATGCGCCAGTCGTGAGCATTACGCCTAATTCGGCAACGCTTACCTGTGCCAGCCCGTCGGTGAGTCTGTCGGTGGTCGGTACGGGAACGGTGCTCTGGAGTACGGGCGCTACTACCCGATCTATTTCGGTGAGCCTGACCGGAGATTATACGGTGGCCTTGAAAGCTCCTAATGGCTGTCAGGCGGTGGCTACTGTTACCGTGAGTCAGAACAAAACCGATCCTACGGTGAGCATAAATCCTGCTACTGCTACGTTGAGTTGTTCCACTTCGGCGGTAAGCTTATCGGCGGTGGGTAGTGGAACATATCGTTGGAGTACAGGGGCTACTACTCAAATCATCAGTGCTACGTCAGCGACTACGTATTCCGTTACGTTGACAGGGGTTAACGGTTGCACCGCTATAGCTAGTCGGGTAGTCAGTAGCAGCAATAATTTAACGGCACCAACCCTACAGGCCAGTGCTCAGACGACTGTGAATCAACCAATATCGGTAACGGCAATTGGCTGTTCGGGTACGATCAACTGGCAGACGCAGGGCGGTAATGGTCAGGCAAATGGAAGCATTTATACCTTCACGCAACCGGGTAGCTATACGTTATCGGCCACCTGCAAGTTGGGTACCTGCACCAGTCCGGCTGCTTCGGTAACAATGGCTATTCAGACGGTGACCGCTGGCCTGAAAGTACTGCATCAGAACGCTGATTATAACCAGCTGCAGAACAGCACCGTAAAACCCAACCTCCAGCTTCAGAATGACGGATCAACGCCCATTTCGTACAGCGAGATAACCGTGCGTTATTGGTTTACAGCGGAGCAGTTTTCGCCTATGACCAACTTATCGGTTTACTACGCTCAACTGGGTACCGATAAGGTGAAGATGAAGTATGTCGAGTTGCCACAGCCTCGTCAGGGTGCTTTGGGTTACGTCGAGTATAGCTTCCTGGCGACGGCCGGTAATCTGGGAACAGGACAGAACTCCGGCCAGATTCAGACTAGTATCGCCAAGCAGGACTGGACCAATTTCAGCGAGAGCGACGATTACTCTTTTGCCAATAACAGTGGCTATCTGGCGAATACACGTATCACCGCTTACCGAAATGGCAACCTGGTTTGGGGTACTGAACCGTTGGGCGTATCAACCGTTCAGAGCCTGAAGTCGTTTACGGAGAACAAGAACAGTGTCACGACGAACAGCATTGGTACGTTTCTGCAAATACGTAACGAAGGCAACGTAGCGGTCAATTATAGCGATGTGAAAGTACGGTATTACTTTACGTTGGAAGGTAATCAGACGCTCAACTTCTATGTGGATTATGCTGTGTTAGGCAACGGGAATGTCAAGGGCCGTTTTGTTAAACCTAGTCCACCGCTGGCCAACGCCGATACGTATCTGGAGCTGAGTTTTGTGAATATCGGTAAGTTGTATCCCTTGAGCAGTACTGGAAACATTCAGTACCGGATTGCCAAGGCAGATTGGAGCAACTTTAGCCAGAGCAACGACCACTCCTATCAGAATGGCACCAATCCGATGGGTGAGAACAATCGGGTGGTAATCTACTTAGGAAGTCAGCGGGTATATGGCGTCGAGCCGGGCCAGGGTGCACGGGAAGGCGTTAACGAGAACGTATCGGCCTTACAGGTAACGGTGTTAGGTAATCCGGTGCAGGGCTCTGAAGTCGGTGTGGAAGTACGCGGGGCTGAAGGTCAGCCGCTACAGTTCCAGTTGACAGACGTAACAGGCCGACTCCTGAGTACCAAGACAGTTGAGATAGCTGGGTACGTAGAACAACAACGATTGTCTTTGGGAGGAGTTCCTGCCGGATCACTGCTGTTGCAGGTGAGTACGCTCAATCAGCAGCAAACCGTCCGAGTCATCAAGGAACGTTAATAGACAGCTAATTTATACTAAAACAGCCGGTTTGATCAAGTGATCAAACCGGCTGTTTTTTGTGAAACACTATCCTAGTTCGCAAACATTAACTAATTGAATGCCCACTTTTTCTTTTGTAAAAATCCATCCACACTCCACTGACCAGCGCCGGACACTACTAAAGCGGCACAAATACCCAATACCAGTAAATGATATTCGAATCCCTCTCCCTGCTGCTTTCCAAACCAGTTCATAAAAAAGCCGTATTCCGTATGATATGGAATCATTCCGATAAATAAGACCATGGTTGCAAAGGCGAAATAGCGGGTAAGCAACCCGAATCCTAAGGCGAGCGATCCGAAAAATTGCAGCATAACCACTAATACGGCTATAAAATAAGGTAAGCCTGCGCCCGATGAAAGCCCTTCTACCGACTGCGTAAATCCTTTACCACCAAACCATCCCAGCATTAAATTAGAACCATGTGGAAATAAGATCACCACCATCGTTATACGTAGTAACAGCGCTGAAAATGAGAGCTGATTGAAGCGAACAAAAAATGACTGTAACATAGCTTTTGCATTTTTAAGTAAATTACTGATGCAAAATTGATAGCTATTCTTCGGTGTTTTTTGTAGAAAAAATGAGAACTTTTGCAAAAAACAACGACTCATGCACCGGACCAATACCCGTAGGCCAATTCACTTGTTTACGGTCGAAAGCACGCTCTGGAAACATCCTGTCCATCGGCACAATCACTACGAGTTAGTCTTTGTCGAAGAGGGCACTGGCCTGCACCATATCAATGATATATCAGAGCCGTTTAAAAAAGGCGATATTCTGTTTATCCAGCCCGATGATGCTCATTATTACACGATTAAGACCAGGGCAGTTTTTGCGTATATAAAATTCCTGAACTTTAGTAAAAGCAATAGCTCTGCGACAAACATGAATCCAGAAATTCTCAAAACGCAGTATGACTTCAGGAGAATACCCTACAGCAATTGCGTAACAAATCCAGATGATACGTCACACATGTTTATGTTGCTGAAAATAATGCAGCATGAGTATGCAAAAACACCGGATTGGCAGCACGATAATCTCCCACAATTGCTACAGGTGATGCTCACTATTATTTTTAGAAATGTGGGCGAAAATGCTGTGAATACCCGAAGCATTCATGCGCAAAAAGTAACGGATATTCTGTCTTATCTCTACAACAGCATTTATCAATCGACTACGACGGACTTGCGGCAGGTAGGTGATACGTTCAATCTGTCTCCAAACTATATCAATAGCCTGGTTAAGGAACAAACGGGCATTACGGTCCACCGGCATCTGATAAAGTATAAGATGGAAGCCGCCCGCAAACTGCTACTCCATTCCACTAAAAACATCAATGAAATAGCCCGTTTTCTAGGTTTTACCGATGCTAGCCATTTCTCGAATACGTTTAAAAAAGAGCATCAGATGAGCCCGTTGGAATACAGAAAAATTAAGAAATGATATTCGCTCCACATACCGACGTAAGACAGTATGCTACAGCGAAATTTTTCTACTACGTTCCAGAGCAGATTCTTACCGCCGGGCTAGAGCGGTACGTCGGGAGTCGAGTTTGAGGAAAATAAAAAGCAGAATCGAGAACGACCAGAGCGACGAACCGCCATAACTGAAAAACGGCAGCGGAATTCCGATAACGGGCATCAGGCCGATGGTCATTCCAATGTTGACCATTACGTGGAAAAAGATGATTCCCGCCACGCAATAGCCGTACACCCTGGCAAATTTGGTACGTTGTTTTTCCGCCAGAATAACAATGCGTGACAGCAACCCGACAAAGAGCGCAATCACCACCAGCCCACCAATAAAACCGTGTTCTTCACCGATGGTACAGAAAATGAAGTCGGTACTTTGTTCGGGTACGAAGTCGAATTTGGTTTGCGTCCCTTCCAGAAAACCTTTCCCCTGAAGCCGACCAGAGCCGATCGCAATTTTGGCCTGCGTTACGTTCCAGCCCACGCCAAGCGGGTCGATAGTTGGGTCGACGAGCACTTTGATACGGTTGCGCTGGTGTTTCTGCAATACGCCGTTTACAAAAAAATCAACGCCTGTCACGAAAATCATCATGCCGATTCCAAGTACGCCGATGCCAATCAGATTGGTTACGGAACGGTTATGGCGTGGCATGATGAGAATAATCAATCCCAGCAGTGCCACAACGCCGAGAAAAATATACAGCTTGGGAAAGACCAGGGCCACAATGAATAACGCAGCCGCCGTGATGCCCAGAGCGGGAATCCAACTGGGTAGTCCTTCGCGGTAGAGCATGATCACGAACGAAGCGAAGACCAGCGTAGAACCCGTTTCGTTGGACGCAATAATCAGGATACAGGGCAGCAGAATAATGCCTCCGACCCAGAGTAAATCTTTCTGTTTCGACAGATTGATGCCCGGTACGTCCAGATATTTGGCGAGGGCCAGCGCTGTAGCGACTTTGGCAAACTCGGCGGGCTGAATCGTAAAAGAACCAAACTTAAACCACGACCGCGATCCGTTGATGTTGCTTCCTAGAAATAGTACCAAAACCAGCATCAAAATCATGAAGCCGTAAAAAATAAAGGCGAACGTATCGAAAACCGTGTGGTTGATAACCAGAATACAGATAATCAGCAACAACGTAGTGCCAATCCACATAAGCTGCTTACCGGCGTTGGTCGACAGGTCGAACAGGCTGGTGTGCGCTTCTGGACTATACACAGCGGCATACACATTGAGCCAGCCCATACCTACGCAGCAGAAATAAAGCAGGAGTGTGAGCCAGTCGATGTTTTGGGAAAACGGGTCGTTTCTGCGAGCCAAAGACGTAGTGATTTATGATGTATGACGTATTTTATAGGGCGTCATTCGAATGTAATTTTTGTCATGCTTCGTACCTCAGCATGACAAAAATTACATTGATTTAGCAATTTAGTTTCCTGAAATGCCCGTTCCTGTAATCGATTTAGGACGGGTTGCCATCAAAGGTTTAGCTGGTTTCTGCGTCGTATCCTTCGGAGCGGGCTTTTTGGGTTTCGGTGCAATAAGTGCACTGGCTGGCGGTAAGTAATTAGATGCTTTTACCTGAGCATCGAGTACAAGGGCCTCGGTTTTACGTTTCAGGTAACGTTCAGCAACCAGCGCAGCTACCGATGCAGCCGCCTTACCACCCCAACCGGCGTTTTCGACGAACACTGCAACCGCGATCTTAGGGTTATTCATTGGGGCGAAACCAATGAAAATCGAGTGGTCGTATTTATGTCCGTATTTGGCGTTTTGCGACGTACCACTTTTTCCGCACAACTCAATATTTGTTGTATTGACCAGAGGAGTTACCGTTCCTGCCAATACTGCCCTCCGCATTCCATCAATCACCGGTAAGTAGTACTTGTAATCAATTCCTGTCTCATGATGCTGATGGTACTGATTCGGGACACCTGTTCCTGCCTTACCAAACCCCTTGATATAATGCGGGGTGATGTACCAGCCCCGGTTGGCGATAGTAGCGGCCAGATTCACCAGTTTCATCGGGCTGATGAGCAACTCGCCCTCGCCGATACTCAAAGAATACACGTTCGAGAATTTCCAACGTAACGCGCCCCGATAGGCTTTGTCATAATATTCTGGAGTGGGGAGATTGCCTTTCAGTTCGCTGGGTAAATCAATGCCAAGCCGGTCAGCCATGCCGAACTTCTCGACCATATTATGCCATTCGTGCAAACCAATGGCCGATGCTTTGAACGTATTATGTTCGCCGTTGTGGTAGATGAATTTCCGGAAAACGTTGTAGAAGTACGGGTTACAGGAATTCTGGACTGCTCCCCGCAAATCGTTTCCACCCCGGCAGTGGCACCGCATCGGCGACCCGCCATGTCCGTAGTACGTATTGGTAAAAAGCGATCCCTGCTGCTGGGCGATCAACGCCTGAATCAGCTTGAACGTAGAACCCGGTCGATAACTCGCCATCACTGGTCTGTTAATGAGGGGCTTATAAGGATTTTTTATCAATGCCCGATAGTTTTTCGAGAAAAACCGACTCGACAGCATATTAGGGTCGTAGGTTGGCGCTGAGACAGAAACCAGAATTTCGCCGGTCGATGGCTCAACAGCCAGCACGGCTCCTACTTTGTTCTGCATTAACGTATCGGCGTATTTCTGCACCTCTACGTCGATACCCGTAATGAGGTTTTGCCCGGCTACGGCTAACGTATCGAAAGCGCCATTTTTCCAGGAGCCCTTGTTAACGCCACGAACGTTCTGCATCATGAACTTTACGCCCCGCTTGCCCCGAAGTTGTTCTTCGTACTCCTCTTCCAGACCATTATGCCCGATGTAATCGCCCTGGCGATAATACATAATGTCCTGATCTTCAAGCTGTTTTTTGCTAATTTCGCTCACGTAGCCCAGCGCATTCGCCATCGTATGGGCCGGGTACGTTCGCATGGAGCTAATGATCGGTTCAAAACCCCGGTAATCGACCAGCGCATCCTGAATTCGGGCAAAATCTTCTTTAGAAAGTTGTCGCAAAAACAGAGACGGTTTCACGGGTGAGTAGTTCACCGCTATACCCATAATGCTGTCGAAGTCAGCGCGGGTAATGTCCATCATCCGGCAGAAAGCCGACGTATCAGGAATCTTCACCTGTTTGGGCGTTACGTATAAATCGTAAACCGGTGTATTATAGACAATTAACTGATTGTTCCGGTCATAAATCTGCCCTCGATACGGAATTTCGACAACCCGCTTAATGGAGTTTTTCGACGCTCCCAGCGAATACGTATCATCTAAAACCTGCAAGTAAAATAGTCGGGCCAGATACGTCAGCCCGACGAGGCAGAAAACTCCAATTATAACCCACTTCCGATTCTCTAACATGAGAATTAATTCCTTTCAATCAAGATAACAAAGTTAATGAATAATGTAGAATGAATAATGGATAATGTAGCTCAGCGAATATATCCGGCCTACATTATCCATTATTCATTCTACATTATTCATTATTCATTGAATATCACCATCCTTTGGCGGTTGTTCGGATTCGGCAGAGGTACATATCGGCGGTGATGTACAGCACGGTTCCATCGTCGCCCCAGGCGCAGTTGGCGGTGGCTGCTCCGATTTTAATGTGTCCCAGAAAATCGTAAGGACCCGTTCCCTGTGTAGGTGCCAGTACCAATACACCCCCGCTGCCCGTAACCCACAGATTACCATCACGGTCAACTTTCATGCCATCGAATCCGCCTTCCAGACCCTGCTTTTTCATATTCTCTGGCCCAAAAACGATACGTCCTTTTCCGACGGAACCATCGGCCTGAATTGGGTAAGCCATCACAACCGGGCGTAGTGGGTCTGATTGGGCGACGAATAACGTTTTCTCGTCGGGCGAAAGGGCAATGCCGTTGGGTCGGCTTAAGTCGCTGACAACAATCGAGACGGCTCCCGCTACACCGTTACGTTCAGGGGCGATCCGGTAAACACCGTAGCCATCCGTTTCGCGTCCCGGATCTTTTTCCTTTTTCGGCATGCCATAAGGCGGGTCGGTGAAGTAGTAGCTTCCGTTAGAATGTACCGCTACGTCGTTAGGGCTGTTGAATCGTTTACCGTTGAAGTTATCAGCCAGTGTACGTTTGCCACCACCGCCGTTGACGGGCATGGCCGTGATACGTCGATCGCCGTGTTCGCAGGAAATGAGTCGTCCCTGCTTGTCGATTGCCAGTCCGTTAGAACCCGGTTCGTCGCCATACGTACCGACGCCTGTATAGCCAGAAGGTTTCAAAAAAGTTGTCACACCTTCCTTGTCAGTCCACTTGTAAATAGTGTTTTGTGGAATGTCGGAGAAGAGCAAAAAAGCCTCACTTTTCACCCAGACTGGTCCTTCGGTCCACATAAAACCGTCGGCAAGTACTTCAATTTTTGTATCGGGCAGAATCAGTTTATCCAGACGAGGATCGGCACGTACCACCTGACCAATGGTGGGTAGAGGAGATGTCTGTGCAAAAGCCGGACTCAGCGCGGTAGTCAGCCAGCCGGATATCAGTAAAAGTTTGGTTTTCATAAATAGTGTCAGGAATTAAGGGTAATACGCAGCTAATGAGGAAAAGCGTATAGAAGTTGACTTTTAACGTAGTGTGGACGGGTAACGTAGTGATACGTCATCCGTCACCATTCAAAATAAAAACACAATCATACCTAATGGACAACTCGACTAAAAAACAATTTGCCACTGTTGACGAATATATTGCCTTGCAACCCGAATCAATGCGTGCTGGATTAACGGAAATCAGGCAGATCATTAAGCAGGCCATTCCCGACGTAGAGGAATTAATTAGTTACCAAATGCCGGGATATCGATATCATGGGAAGCTTGTGTGGTTTGCGGCCAACAAAAATCATTACGGTCTCTACGTACCGCCCGGTTTTATCGCTGCTTTTAAGGATGAACTGAGTAAATATAGCCAGACAAAATCGGCCATCCATCTTCCGGTTAACCAACCGATTCCTGCTCAACTTATTACTAAAATAGTGCAGCACGGTGCCCAAAAGAATCAGGAGCAGGAATTGATCAAAAAGCAGGCTAAAAAGAAGAAATAGAATGGAACAGGAATTACGTCTGCAAATTGTATTGGAGAAACCGACACCGGGCGTCGATTTTGGCCTTCAGAAAGGGAGCGGAAATGCCTACGAAACCATCCAGACGCAACGTTCCGCCGGAGCCGATTTGTCGTTTACGTGTACGGCCCGGGTGAAAAGTGATTCATTCAATAAAGAATCGCCCGTTTTGCTAGGGCCATTTGTTCAGGGGCCACCCGACAGTCGGTTTGTTTACCTTGATATTGGTAAGACTGCGGGCCAGCATGATACAGAATGGAGTCGGCGGCTGAAAATACCGTTAACGGGTATAAGCTGGGAAATGATTCATCAACTGGGTGAAAACCCCGGTCAAATGCTAGTAACGCAGGTTCCGGGAACGGGTAAAGACGGTAGCCCCAATTGCGCAACTGTAAAACCTTTCGCTGGGTGGCGGATTAGTTAAAGATTCCAGTAATTTTTTGTCATTTTAAAGAACGAGGAATCTTAACGTATCCAAATCCTCAGTTAATGATACGTTAAGATTCTTCGTCCCTCAGAATGACAAAAGCGCATGAATTTAACGTATCATCAAAAGTTTAAGCAGGTTCAACGTAGTACGCTACGTCCGGACTTTGATTTAGAACTTCGGTGATTTTTAGCTACGACTTTGGTCAAATTCTCTTATTTTTATTGGATTTTTTTCTTCCCAATCTTAGTCGTACATGAAAAATAAAAAACAGGCAACGTCACCGGAAAACGCTAACAATTCTTCCCGGCGGTCGTTTCTGAAAACGCTTGGTCTGGCCGGAACGGCCGCAGCTACGGCACCTGCCGCCCTGGCCGAAACAGCATCAAACACAACCGTTATCCCACAATACCTCAATCTGGTACGTAGTCATAGCAGCACGGCGGCCAACGATAAGGTACGGATGGCTCTCATCGGAACTGGTGGAATGGGCATAGGTGACATGCAGACCGCGCTGATGGTTGAAGGCGTTGAAATGGTTGCAGCCTGCGACCTTTACGATGGTCGTTTGCGTCGGGCAAAAGAACTTTGGGGGGATAGCCTGCCCGTTACGAAAGACTACCGCGAGCTTCTGGAACGTAGTGATGTCGACGCCATCATCAACGGAACCACCGATCATTGGCACGAAAAAATCTCGTCCGACGCGATGCACAAAGGCAAGCACGTCTATTGCGAAAAGCCGATGGTGCAGAAAGTTGAGGATGGCCATACGTTGATTAAAGTGGCGAAGGAAACCGGAAAAGTGTTTCAGGTAGGCAGCCAGTTTGCCAGTTCGCTGCTCATTGCCAAAGCCCGCGAACTTCTGAAAGCCGGCGACATTGGCGAACTCGTGTTTGTAGAAGCCATCTACGACCGACACAGCGCACAGGGAGCCTGGCAATACTCGGTTCCTCTCGATGCGTCTCCGCAAACCGTCGATTGGGATACGTACCTGGGTTCGGCACCAAAACGCGCCTGGGACCCGCTACGTTTCTTCCGCTGGCGCAATTACACCGACTACGGTACGGGTATCGCTGGTGATTTATACGTTCACCTGCTGACGTCGCTACACTGCATCACAGGCTCGAAAGGTCCAACCCGCGTCTATTCAACCGGTGGACTACGTTACTGGAAAGATGGGCGTGATGTGCCTGATATTCAATTAAGTATCTACGATTATCCGAAGACGGCCGAGCACCCAGAATTCAACCTGACTACGCGTTCTAACTTCGTCGATGGGGGAGGAGGTAATTATTTAGTCCGTCTGGTCGGTACAGAAGGCGATCTGTCGATTGGGATGGATAGCCTGACGGTACATCGGAACAAATTCCCGAAAGCACCCGGTATGTCGGTTGGGAATTTCCCGAAAGACCAGAAAGATGCGTACATCGCCGAATACAATAAACTATATCCACAAAAGCCTGAACTGGTTGGGCCTAAGGAGTTTAAATACGCTTTCCCTGCCGATTACAAAGGCGACCGTTACGAACACTTCGTTAATTTCTTCAATTCGATACGTACCGGCGCCCCAAACATCGAAGACGCTACGTTCGGACTACGGGCGTGTGGTCCAACTCAGTGTGGAAATATGAGCTACTTCCAGAAGAAAATTGTTGGTTGGGACCCGATCAACATGAAGATTCAGCCAACTGTCTAACACGTTGCTAAAACTTTTCAAATCCCCAGAAATGCTACGTTTCCGGGGATTTTTTTTTAGTCTACCCGCAACGTACTACGTCCCACACCAGGCATCCCATTTAACGTAGCACCTTCGGCCTGAAGGCGAATGGTAGTTTTAGAATCCGATGTAAAAAATGATACGTTGGCTTTTCCCTCAGCATTGGTCTGAATTAGTGGCGACCAAAACAGTGTTGTCCGATAATCGGGGCGCACATGTTCAGGCTTGGTTACGTTGTACTGGGGTGCGTAAAACTCACGGACAGCTGTAAACCCCGGTAACTTCGCTACCAACGTACCGGGTGCTAAGTCCTTCGAGTAGTCATAGGAAGAATCACCGCGTTTGGTTAGAATCGAAATAACGCCCCCTGATGCCCGTGAGCCGTAAATGGCTGCCGATGCTCCTTTTAAAATATCGACCTGATCGACGTCCTGCACGGATATACTCATCGCGCCCTGAAGGTCGGTAGGCATTCCGTCGATAACAAATAGCGGTTCAACTGGGCCGCTGAAATTTGCAGCTCCGCGAATTTGTACGCGGGCACTCATGCCGGTACCGGTGACCTGCACGCCCGCTACCCGCCCCTGAATTACGTCCAGAATCGTTAGCCGTCCGGCTGTATTCATGGCATCAAATTTCACGGTCGCATCGGCTCGGCCGTAGATTTTTCGGGAGTCGGTGGGTTCCTGCTTTTTCGCCTTCACCGTAACAGCTTGGAGCAGTACCTCTCTATTTTGACGAATCTGCCGTTCAATTTCCTGATATTCTTTGGCTCGTCTGATAAACTCGCCATACTCATCTCTGCTGACTTCCAAAGGGTTAAAAGGTACTCGTAAGAGGGTTAGGGGAGGAGCTACCAACTGATCGAGGGAAATGACGAGATTTCGGTTGTTTGACCCTTTCACACCCTGAATGAAAACGGTGGTTGTGTCGGAAAAGTCCAGGCCGTAAGCTCCATAGTTCCCGGCTTCATCCGTCTCGCCCATTAGAAAAGACCGCGTGCTGTCGCGCCTTGATAACACAAATGTCAACGCGACTTTTCCGCCAACATCTTTCTGATTCGGACGTACTACGCGCCCTGTGAGCGAGAGTCCTTCTTCAACTGGATATTTAACAGGTGGTACGTTGCCTGTCAATACGTTTGACCATGCGAAGCGACGCCAGCCTTGTGTCATCAGTAGTAAATCCAGTTGTATCCAGCGATCGGTATGCGTCGGATTAAAATAATAATCAGGCTGCTCGATGTTACCCGTCAGGTCAGAAGAAAGTAACAGATGCGAAACGATAGTAGTCCCGTTCGAATCAGTTTCGGGCGATAATCGCGTATCAACGGCTGCCAGCGAGAGGTTCGTCGAAACCGGTTTGCCATCAGCGTCGGTTGTACTAATGTCGAGATTAACCTGTTCGCGGTTTTTGTAAACAGTTTTAGTAGGCGCTATTTGAACGCGTAACTGTTCATTATTATTGATAAAAACCAGTCGTTCGGCAGCTGGCTTATTGGTTTCGTCGAAAATGGTAATCTGCGCGATTCCTTCGGGAAACTCTTTCTTTGGCAAACGTAGCGCCGACATTTTTTTTGCAATTGGTATTTTAGCGGCACTCACAACCTGCCCCCGCGTCTGTGCGACCAGTGTTAACGTAGCACCCGCATCCGCAGCCGATTTATTGTGAATAACATAGACAATCACATTCTCTTTATTAGACAGATTATCAACCTGCATCGTTATACCCTGCGCCTGTGCGGTGGGCATAGCGTAGGATACAAATTGCCCTTTATTTGTTTGAATAAAGGCAGTGTAAGTTTGCGCCGGTTCGGGTTTAAACGTAAAAAAGCCCATACCTAAATAGCGGCTTGAAAAGCCACTTACGGTATCTTTCTGGCTGTTCAATACAAACCCCCTTACCGACACGCCCTGTCCGTTGCCGTCAATCGCTTTAAAGGCAACCCTACCCTCAAGACCGGCTACCAACTGACCGCCTTCGGGTAAAAACTGAACATCAAGCTTTGCATTAGACGTAGTAGCACTACGTTTTCCTTTATCAGAAGTTTCGTCTGGACGTAGTATAGTAAGCGTTTTAGTGAAAAAATAAGTGTCCGGGAAATTCTTCATATAATTCGTATAGGCCCGAAGCTGATACGTACCGGATGGCAACGTATCGGGTAGGCTGAGCTGGCCGGGCGCGTAACTATTCGTCGTCCGCAACTGCATCCGTAATCGGGTACGTTTGGCCGCCAGGTCTACCAGATCGACGTAGAGAACTTTACTTGACGTATCGGCATCATGAGTATTTCCATTAAAAAGAGACCCTTTTAGCCAGATCGTTTCGCCGGTCAGATATACGTCACGATCGGTGTGAACATAAACCTTTTCAGTAGGGCGTTGCCGATTATAGGCTTGCAGGCGCTCAAGCAACTGTTTGATAAAATCGTCGTCTTTGGGACGAAAAGCGATACTCAGCGAGGCCGCAACGAAAAAACAAAAAAGTAGGAGACGCATAAAATAGGTTTTAGGTGGATAGATCATCCGAAATGGATGAAGCGACTAAATTAGCAGAAATTATTTCTCGTCATGACTGTACCTATGCATAAAACCGCGCTGGTAGTAGGCGCAACGGGCCTGATTGGCGACATACTCACTCACCGTCTTGTTGATGCTCCCTTTTATGAAAAAGTGAAAGTTTTAGTACGCAAATCGCTGAATTGGCAACACCCACGTTTACAGGAAATCGTTTTTGACTTCGATCATCCTAACGGACTGCTCACTCAGGCCGACGATATATTCTGTTGTCTGGGCACGACCATGAAAAAAGCAGGCTCGAAAGCGGCCTTCCGAAAAGTAGATTATCAGTATCCACTTGATATTGCCCGGCTGGGATTAGCTAGTGGCGCTCGTCAGTTTGCCATCGTTACGGCGCTGGGTGCCGATCCTAACTCTTCGATTTACTATAACAAGGTAAAAGGTGAAGTTGAGCGTGATCTGACTGCCCTGAATTACCCTAATTTACTCATTTTTCGACCATCACTTCTGTTGGGTAATCGTTCAGAAAGCCGCTTAGGCGAACGTATTGGAGCTGGTTTTATGCGGTTGTTCAATCCACTGATTCCTGATAAGTACAAAGGTATAGAAGCCGAGAAAGTGGCTAACGCTATGCTAATCACAATACAGCAAGGACTTACGGGTAAACACATTTTTGAGTCTGATAAATTACAGGATTATTAGACGAAGGCTTCTTCAATCGGTAACGCTCACAAACGAATGCCTGTTTCGCTATCCAATGCCGTGCTTATCCGGGAAGCCACTCAGAGCGACGTAGCAATCATCTATGACTTTCTATGTATGCTTGAAGAAACCCGCTTTGACCTCATCGCTTTTCAACAAGTTTTTAACCATAATCTAACTAGTACGTCGGTTCATTATCTCGTTGCCGAACTGGCGGGTGAGGTAGTGGGATTTGTCAGTTGCCATGTGCAGCAACTACTGCATCACGTAGGAAAAGTTGGCGAAATCCAGGAGCTATTCGTCCGGCCCGACGTTCGCAACCAGCGTATTGGGCATCAACTTGTGGAGGCACTTACTACGTTAGCTATTCAGGAAAACTTTGTCAATCTGGAAGTCACTACGAATCAGAAACGCGCTGATACCGTCCGTTTTTATGAGCGGGAAGCCTTTACAAAAACTCACTTTAAATTAGTTAAACCGATTCAGACATAATGCCTTTTGCTCTACTTCTTTTAGCAATCTTCATCTCAACAAGTTCCGTTCTAGGTCAGACGTCAGCAACACCCCAGCTACGTAACGACGTCAAATTGGAGCGTACCCTTCGAGCGGCACTGGATGGCTTTCAGGGCGATGCGGGCGTTTACGTGCGAAATCTCCGGACAGGAAAAGGCGTGGTTATTAATGCTGATACACTTTTTCCGACGGCCAGCACCATCAAAATTCCCATTCAATGCGGTCTGTTTGCGAAGATTCAGCAGGGCGACCTAACGTATCAGCAGGAGTTGACGTACAGCGATTCGCTACACTACGACGATGGGATTGTTGGTTCATTGAAAAACGGGGCCAAAATGCCGCTCAGTCAGGTGGTTATGCTTATGGAAACTGTCAGCGACAACACGGGCAGTTTGTGGTGTCAGGCGTTGGCGGGTGGTGGTTCTGCTATCAATAATTGGCTCGAGGCTAACGGATTTCACCAGACTCGCGTTAATTCGCGCACGCCCGGTCGGCAGGAAAACCGGACTCGTTACGGTTGGGGACAAACAACGCCCCGCGAACTGGCTGAACTACTTGCATACATTCGGGAAGGGCGGGCGATTAGTCCCGATGCCAGTGAAGAAATGTATAGAAACCTGGGACGACAGTATTGGGACAGTCATGGATTGTCGCAGATTCCGCCCAACGTAAAAGTGGCTACTAAAAACGGTGCGGTAGACCAATCACGTTCCGAAGTGGTGCTTGTGGAGGCTCCCCACGGTGCATACGTGTATTGCGTTATGACCAAAAATCAGAAAGACGCGAGCTGGCAACGTAGTAATGAAGGTTTTACGCTGCTGCGGAACGTAGCGGCTATCTTGTGGAAGCATTTTGAGCCTAAATCTGACTGGAAACCAAGTGACGGTTACGAGAAGTGGTATTGATATGTTTGTGACAAGCTGGAACTTGGCCCAGACTCAATTGTATAAAAAAGCCGCTTACTACGTAGCAAGCGGCTTTTTTGAATAAAGAAACGTATCGATTTTAGTTCAGAAACTTCAGACGTAAATCGTTTAGTTGGCTACGGATAGATCCGTCAATTTGCTGATCGCCGATACGTAGTACGTACCCTCCAATCAGACGATTGTCAATTTTTTCCTCCAGTTCGACCAGCTTTGCAGCGGTTGTTTTAGCCACCGCTGCTTTAAATTTCTTACGTAACGCATCGGTTAGCGGTACAGTTGTAATAACGGTTGCCCGCTCAACACCTTTCAACCGATCATACTGACTGATAAATTGATTGGCAATTTCGTCCATAATCCCTTCGCGGTTCTTTCGCGAAATAATCTGAAAGAATGACATCGTTACCGGATCAACGTGGCTGGTAAAAACGGCTTTGATAATGGCACTTTTCTTTTCAGCCCGGACAATTGGGTTCTTCAGCATCAGCAACAGCGGTCGGCTTTGCTCCACTGTTCTTTTGAAAAACTGCATATCCTGATATAGCTTCTCCGTGATGCCCTTTTCCTGTGCCAAATCCAACAGCGATTTGGCGTAACGAGCGGCTACTGTAGCAACGGCCATAATCGATTAGTTGAGATTTGAGTTAGTTACTAAATCCGTAACCAGTTTTTCCTGCGCGGTTTTGTCGCTCAGTTCTTTACGTAGTACTTTCTCTGCAATATCGAGCGACAACGTAACAACTTCTTTTTTCATCTGCTGCACCAGTGCCTGACGCTCGTTCTGCATCGACTCGCGGGCCTGTTCCAGTATCCGCTTGCCTTCTGACTCTGCTTTATCACGCGAATCAGCAAGCATTTTGTCGGCAGTTTCTTTAGCACCACGCAAAATAGCTTCACGCTCTGAACGTGCCTGAGCCAGCAGTTTTTCATTGTCAGCTTTGAGAGCCGTCATTTCCAGCCGGGTTTTTTCGGCCAGATCTAGTGCACTTTGAATGTTGTTTTCGCGCTCATTCAGGCTATCTGTGATAGGTTTCCAGGCGAACGCGCGCAGGATAAAAAACAGGCCGAGGAAAACAATTACCTGCCAGAATAAAAGACCAAGATCGGGAGTAAGCAAATCCATGGATTTACGATTTTCGATGTTTGACTAACGACTTCACTTCACGATATACGCTTATAAATCATCGTTCATAAATCGTATATCAAACTCTTTTTCAATCTTTTGTTAGAAGTTGTTTGCCCACCGGCAACCCCAAACGGGCAAACAACATTCTGAAAACGGGCGAGTAGTGGAGCCAGCGCCTAATGCAACCAGCCTACTCTTTTTTGAGTCGCTGCTTAGGCTGTAGCCACCAGCAGACAAATAACGGCTGCGAACAGAGCCACGGCTTCGATAAGAGCCGCGATGATCAGCATAGCGGTTTGGATACGACCAGCCGCTTCTGGCTGACGGGCAATCCCTTCCATAGCACTACCACCAATCCGACCGATACCAAGACCAGCACCGATAGCGGCCAGACCAGCGCCAACAGCGGCACCCATAACCGAAACACTACCAGTAGCTTCTAACAGCAGAGCAAATAACATGGATAACATAAAACTCAAACAGATTTATTAGTGAAACAAAAGATTGCGTATTAGTTGATACCGGGCCGCCGGTGCGGTCGTCAGTCATAAGTCATTAGCCACTCTAGACTATCGACTGTTAACTGACCACTATTTTTAGTGCGCTTCCGCGCCTTCGTAACCGATACCGTGGTCGGCTTCGTGGTGTTCCTCCACCGCGCTGCCAATGTACATAGCAGTTAGTAGGGTGAAAATGAACGCCTGAAGGAAAGCAACCAGCAGTTCGATCATATTCAAAAACAGGGTAAAAAATATCACGACTGGGCTAATGGCCAGGCTCGTACCAGATCCACCAAGAGCGTTAGCCATGAAAATCAGACCCAACAAACTTAGAATGATAATGTGACCGGCAGTGATGTTGGCAAACAACCGAACCATGAGCGAGATCGGCTTCATGAACACACCTACAATCTCAACCGGAATCATGATCGGCAGCAAGGCAACTGGAACGCCTGTTGGTTTAAGGATGTGCATCCAGTAATGCTTATTTCCACTGAACGTAACAATCAGGAACGTAATAACGGCCAGTACTAATGTAACGGCAATATTGCCTGTCAGGTTAGCGGCTCCCGGCAGCAGACCGAGCAGGTTGTTCGTCAGGATGAAAAAGAACAGTGTCAGCAGGTAGGGCAGATACTTCGTGTATTTCGGCCCAATGCTGGGTTTGGCAATTTCGTCGCGCACGAACAGGATAATTGGCTCCAGAAACGATTGAATCCCTTTTGGTGCTTTGCCTTTGTTTTTTGCGTAACCGCTGCTTACAGCCGAAAACACCAACAACATAATGGCTGCACTCAACAACAGCGATGCTACGTTCTTGGTGATCGAAAAGTCATAAACTTTAGCTTCATGACTTGCTTCACCGCCTTCATGGACACGATGAATTTTACCGTGTTCATTTTTGTAGCCATTGTACACTTCGCCGTGTGCCAGCCGTGATGAAGAGAAAACTTCAAGGCTCCGGTCGCTCGAATAAAGAATAACCGGAAGTGGCAACGTAACACCGTGAGCGAATTCCCAGCCGTGGTCATCTTTAATGTGATGCATAATCATGCTACCCACATCAAATTTTCCTTTTTTAGCCGCTTCGTCTCCGGCATGTTCTGTGTGTGGTTCTCCACTGTGTTCGTGCTCCTGCGCACGAACGCCAACTAATGAGCTCAGAATGAGAGCTACTACCAATAAAATTCTATTAATCCCAGAACGCATCATATGATGTGACAGATCGTTTTTACGAATCGCGTCGCAAGTTACGAGTAAGCGTCCAAATCTCAAAGCCTGCGTAACATATATATAGTACAAGAAAGTCCAAAATGAACGTACGTCGTTGCTCGATATGGCGGAACAGGAAAAAACCAACAAAGGCCAATCCCAATATCATCCGAGCCACGGTGGCTGCCAGGTACAAAGGAATGAATCGGGATCGATCTCCTTGTAAACCAGTCTCTACCAGCCGTTGTGTGAGTATCGATACAGAGCCAAAAAAGACCAGTAATATTTTCCAGCCCGGGTGCAACCAGAACGCGGCAAAATATTGTTTGGCTACAAAAAATACAATTGCTAAAAAAACGGTAAACAGAAAAGGACGAAGCATGAAAATTAGTATCGGTCGATACAGAGACTGCGCTACGTTACGATTGGTCACTCAATCAATACGTTCCAATTGAAAGCATAACAAGCGTACAGGCTTCGATAGGTTCGATACCTTCCTCCCGGAGCTGCCGCTCAAATTCAGGGTTTTCAGCGCCCGGATTGAAAATAACCCGGCGGGGTTTGAGACTTTTAACGTAATCATATAAATCAGTCTGGTTGCGAGGACCAACGTACATGGTCACGGTGTCAATGTCATCGAGCTGGGGGTGCCCGGTCTGGATGTTTTGACCCTGAATTTGCCCTTTTTTCAGGCCGACCAGCTCAATCGGGTGTCCATGACGTAACAGACTATTAGCGGCCAGATACGCATATCGCCCCGGATTTTCGGTGGCGCCCATTACTAACGTTTTCTTACTATTGGTATTCATAAAACTGGCAGACAGCATGTTTGCATTTTCCTGCCCTTTCTATAACCATTCCGAGGGCCTTGCGGTTTCATAGACAAACCATCAGTACATGGCTCCAACTGAAATTGCGTATATGAAATGTCGGATATGGGGGAGTGAAATTGTTCAAAAAAAATGATGGAAAAATCCCATAACCATTTCAGTCTAAAATTGTTAAGCTCTTACCTCCCTATAGTTTTGCTGCCCATAAGAAAAATATACGTATAACTGCTGCGTTCATGGAAACCAAAGGAAACCAGAGTTTTTGGAATGAGCACTGGGTGCCTATTCTATTTGATAATGTACCAAATCCACCCCATTATGAAGTCTCAAATTACGGCAGGTTGCGCAGCTTTCAGAACGTAGCGTCGACCCAGCCCGGTAGTAAGCCGAGCAGTACGCTCATTAAAGGGTCTGTGATTCAGGGGTATCGTTCACTGAATATTCGTTCAGCTGGAAAAACGCTGAATCGATACGTTCATAAACTCGTAGCTGAACATTTTATTAAGCGCGACCAACCCGATCAGCTTTTTGTGATTCACCTCGACTATAACAAGCAGAATAATTACTTTCAAAATCTGCGCTGGGTGACAAAGGACGAAATGATCGAACACAACCGGAATAATCCTAACCTCAAAAATCGTCAGTTACCCCGTCAAACCCGTAATTATAAATTAACTGAGAGCAAGGTGAAGATGATCAAAAAACTACTTCAGAATGATAAGAATCGATTGAAGATGATAGCCAAGCAATTTGGCATCACGCACACGCAGCTTAATCGGATTCGGTCAGGAGAGAATTGGAAACACGTAACAATTGAATAGCTAGAAAATCCTTTTTGTGAGGGCAGGTTCTTAAATCTGCCCTCACAGAATACTAATAATTAACCGGTTTGCTAACAGAGGCTTCGGCGACTTTTTCGAGCGGCAACGATATAAAAAACGACGTACCAACTCCTTCAACGGTTTCGAACCAGATCGTGCCACCAGCGTGTTCTACGCCCCGTTTGGCAATAGCCAGTCCTAATCCAGAACCTTCCTGTTTGGTGCTGAAATTTGGCAGGAAAACTTTTCCCTGAATGGCTTCAGGAATACCAGCCCCGTTGTCGTGAATTTCAATCTGTACGTCATCATTATTGATGAATAGCTTCAACTCAATAACAGGTTTGCGGCTCGGTGGCACCGACTGAATGGCATTGACAATCAGGTTGGTGATGATACGTCCAATCATCTGCCGATCGCCAGTGGTCAGGATAGGCCCTTTTGCAATTTGCCGACGTAGCGTCAGGCGCGGGTTATCGGCGTAAAGATCAGCGGTTTTGTTGAGTACCGCCGTTACCTCAAACGTTTCCCGCTTGGGAAGTGGCATCTTGGCAAAATCAGAAAACGACGTAGCAATATCACTCAACGTATCGATCTGGTCGAGCAGCGAGTCAAATGTCCGAAGAATGATACGTCGTGCGGGATCATTATTGCCATTCGCTGAATTGCTCTGATTAGGCAGCGTTCGTTGCAGATGCTGCAACGTTAACTTCATGGGCGTCAGCGGATTTTTGATTTCGTGTGCCACCTGTTTGGCCATTTCCTGCCAGGCCGATTGTTTTTCGGTCTGAGCGAGCGCCTGTTTATTTTCTTCCAGCTTCACCAGCATCCGGTTATACGCCCGAATCAGCAGACCAATTTCGTCATCTGTCCGCCAGGGGAGAGGCTCGTTTCTGTGTTCCAGATTGGTTTTCCTGATTTTCTGCGTCAGTAGTTTCAACGGCTTTATCAGAAAATGCAGCGCGATGTAAGACAGAACCAGGAAAATGAGGAACAGAATCGAGAAAACGCTCAGTGCTGACGCCGTCACTTCGATAATCTGACGGTCGAGTTCGGGCTGGGCGTAGAAATATGGAATGCTGAGCACACCCAATAAACGTCCATCGTAGGTTTTAACAGCCACGTAAGCCGTCCGATACTGCTTATTTCCCAGCGATTCATCGAGCAAACGTTCACTTTCTTTATCCTCGATAATGTGGATGAAAGCTTCTGGATTGATCTGTTTAGAAAGGTAACCACTTTCGTAAATCAGCGGCCGGGTCGATGTGTACAGGTGACCTTTGGTATCGAACAGATTAATATCGAGGTCGGCATCGCGCGCAATTTTGGCCAATTCTTCCTCCATCGACGCCTTACTACGTTTCTTCAGAGTAAGGTGTTCATCCAGATACGTCAGAAAGTTAGTGGCAATGTTACGTGTATTACTTATGTATGTACTACGTTGATTATCAATGTAATTAGAGCTAATATCTTTCGAAATAAGCAGGATGACCAGCGCCAGCGGCAGAAAGAAAGCAAAATTCAGCAGCATCTGAATTTTGGTCGAATAATTGATGCCGTACTGCGAGAAAAAGTATTTAATGGCGTAACCAATGATAACTACAATAACCGTTACCACCAGCAGGAGATACAGGAATGAGAAGTTGGAAAATATATTCTTGAATGGATAAGCTTCTGACGATACCACCACGATACGTCCGTCCTGACCGCGCTGTGCTACGTGCTGATAGCCATTACTCGTCAGGCCGGTCGTAAACAAGGCTGGATTCGTTAAGATGCCCAGGTTAAATTTACGATCGTAATTGTAACTGCCTGTGCCATAAATCTTCCTGGGTTGTAATTCTCCCAACGACTGTCCGCCCAGCTTTGGCCCGCTGAAGAGCGCATAGCTATAATTCTGAATATCAGGATTTTGGGTGAATTTAGTGTCGACCAGTAATTCAGGATACACACTTTTGGGCAGTTCATTACGTAGTCGAAGGTCAAGCACTACATACCCAACCGTATCCGGAGGGCTAACTGACTGACTGCCACCTGGAGTTAAAGCGGGTCTATTCGACGGAATACCAATAAAACAGAGATATTGCTTAACGAACTCGTTCCCTACTTCGTTAACGAAATAAATGCCTGGGTAAGCTGTTTTGTAGGCCGCCTGACGATAGCGACTGGTCAACGTAGCGAGCGGTACTGCGTTGGGACTGATATCAAGCGGAAGCCCATTTGCCTGGAACGATAATACGTCGATATCGTACTTGTCAAAATATTTATCCAGATGTATGTTTTTGACCCGGTGCTGAATACGTTCGCGAACGAACAACGTATCGATTTTCAGCGAACGGCTGATATCGGCATCCTTTTGAATCAACTCCTGCGCTTTACTCATCAGAAATTCGCCCAACTGGTCGTTTTCGGCCAGAAGCTGCGTAGCAAATTCCTGTTTATGTACTAATTGTTTCCTGATTTCCTGCTTATAGACAACGTAAGAAGTCATAACGGCACAAATCAGAGCCGCCAGAAACAAGTAAGATGATGTTTTATAGCGAAATGAATAAAGACTTCTTGGAAGCTCAGAAATATAAATAAGCACCAGATAAAACCCGTTCAGCAGAAAAACGCTGTCCAGCGACCCGCCAATAGCAAGCCAAACCCCAGCACTCAGAATGGTTCCAGCCAGAATAAGTGATAAACCGATCAGAATAGGCTTATTGCGATTGAAGCGCAGAAACAGGCTGGCCAGTACGTGGGTAATCAGAAAATAAATGAAGGAAATGGTAATGAATACCACTAAGCACACAATTTTCAGAAATGAAAAATGGATGCTTAGGGTAATGTCGAGCGTAAACTGCGACTTCTCGTAAATGTTGTTTAGCTCACTGTAACAAAGCGAAAAAACCGTGTAACTGAGCACAATACAGCCTACAGAGAGCACTAATTGCACCCAGGAGGGAAGGTGCAGCAGCGCCATGTACGACCGCGACCGATAATAATGTCGAACCCAATAAAATGCCAGAATAACTACGAAGACAGTATTCACCAGCAAATCGCCTAGTGAGGGCACCAGTACCGACGAGGCATAATATTTTGGATTGAACAGGTCGATATCATAAAACAGGAATGGTACGCTGAAATAGAGCATGACCGCCCGAAGTATCAGTAAATAGCCTGCCAGACAAAGAAAACCCCATTCGTACTGACGCTTCCGCATCAGTCGAAGCATCAGCTGTATGAGATAGATTCCCAGAAACAGAATCCCGCCGGTTGCCAGAATGACTGTGTTGGTCGGCGTATTCTGGTTGCGATAGGCATCTACAACGGGCGGTATCACCGAAAATAGAAAAGCCGACGAATTGTCATAAATGGCCTGAAAATCCTTTTGTCGCTCTGAAACAACATCCTGTGGATCTTGACTGAACAAATTAGGATTATAACCCGACTTCAGGTAAGTATTATTGGAATGGTAATACCGATACACGTTTACCAGCGAAAATACGTCTACCTGATCGTTCCCGGAGCGAACACGCTGGTGACTAACGATATAGCGACTCTGCTCAACATCAATCAGTTTCGGATTGGTGATAGCTTCGATACGTGCATAATCGGGAATGAAGCGATGGTCGGACCAGTATTCGAGTTGTTTGTTGCGGAAAACAAAATACGGATAGCGGGCATCGATACGTAGTTCGGAAAACGTAGGATTGGGTTTGGTTTTCAGGATAGCTACCACTTTGGCCAGCTCGTTGCTGCTGACCTGCATTTCTTCCTTTACCCGCTGCTGAACCGAAAAAATGTATTGCTCATCGGTGGCACCAGGGGAGCTCTGTTCCAGCAGCGAGTAATACAGGCCTGACATGCTAAGAAACACAACAGCCAGCAACAGGAAAATATGTTCTACGATACGTTTCACTAACGGGTGTATTGTCGTCTCTAAAAACTACCCTAAAATCATGCCAAGTTTTTAGCTTCCAGCCGGTATTTCGTAGCCACTGGTATTCATACGACGTACTGAATAACGATCATTTATAGCTGATTTTCGCCAGCTTTTTCAATGGTGAAGCCACCCGTCTCATAGCCGATTTCGGCACCCAGTACGTAGAGTAAATGCTTCCGGTCGATAATGACGCGTACATCTTCTACGTTATACACTTCGTCGGCGGAGCTGGGCAGGTCGAACCCTAATAACCAGGATGAACCACAGCCTCCGCCCCGTACACCAATACGTAATCCGTAGTCGTCAGGGATTTTATTGGCTTGTAAAGTTTCCAGAATTTGTTGGCGTGCTTCCGGTCGAACACGAACGGGATTATCGAGTTGGAGCATGGTTAAATGATCAATGAATAATGGATAATGAACCGCACGGGCGGCCCCGAATGCATACTGATTGAAGGGCGCTCTAATCATTATCCATTATTCATTTAACACGTAGTTAATTGATGTTGTCTTTATCAAAGTTACTTTTTTCCGCTTAATAAATTTGTTTCCTGCATGGACCTTATCAGTGATTTCCTTAAACTGCTCGTACCCGCCGGTTTAGTGCTCTATGGCATGTATCTGACTGTCAAATTATTGCTGGAGCGGGAAGCCGACCGGCATCGCTACGACGTACAGGGACGTTATACCGAGTCGGTAGTTCCAATACGTTTGCAGGCGTATGAACGGATGGTTTTGTTTCTGGAACGTATCAGCCCCAATAATTTATTGCTTCGACTCGGTGGAAGTTCGACTACCGTGCTCGAACTTCAACAACGTCTGCTTCAGGAAATTCGCGAAGAATACAACCACAATTTGTCGCAGCAGGTGTATATGAGTCAGGCCGTTTGGGATCAGATTCAGGGGGCTATGAACGAAGTGATGACGCTCATCAACCAGGCGTCCGGCGACACGCGCCCCGACGCTCCCGCGCTCGAACTCTCGAAACGGATTTTCGAACGTATCATCCAGAAAGACAAACTGCCCACCGCCGACGCTATTAAAAGCGTAAAAGAAGAAATTCAGGCGATGTTCATGTAGCATGGGGCAGAGGGTAAAAGCTCTCCCTACTACGTACCCTATGCCCTAAAATACCCCAGCCGACAGGGTCATAGCTTTCTGGAGGGCTTCTTTATTGATCACCAGGGAGATGCCAGACGCGGTTAGGGTTTGGATGATTTCTTCGGTGGGGAGATTGCCAGTGAGTTCGTCAGCCGCCATGGGACAACCGCCAAAACCACGTAGTGCGCCGTCTATTCGCTGAACGCCAGCACGCAAAGCTGCTCGAACTTTGTCTGGAGCTTCGCCAGGTCGGGCGTGGAGATGGGCGCCAAACTCAATAGTCGGAAATTCAGAAATCAGATGCCTGAAGAGCGTTTCGATCGCTTCGGGTGTCGACGTACCGATGGTGTCGGAAGGCGAGATGATGCCCACGCCCATCTGTACAAGTTGTGCTGTAAAATCGCGGACCAGTTCGGGGCTATACGTATCACCGTATGGATTGCCAAAGCCCATCGAAAGGTAGACTACTAGTTCTTTCCGTTTCCTTTGACATAATTCCTGAATTGCTGCTACGTCGGTAAACGCCTGAGCGATAGCCTTGTTGGTGTTACGTTGCTGAAACGTTTCAGATACTGATAACGGAAAACCAACGTAACGAATCGGTTCATACGTAACGGCCTGCTCAGCCCCGCGAACATTAGCTACGATTGCCAGCAGTCGGGTTTTGGTAGCTGCTACGTTCAGTCCAGCCAGTACGTCCGCTGTGTCGCGCATTTGTGGAATGGCTTTGGGCGAAACAAAACTTCCGAAATCAAGCGTATCAAATCCGACTTGCAGGAGCGTATTCAGGTACTCGATCTTGAGCGCGGTTGGCACAAAATGAGCCAAGCCCTGCATAGCATCTCGGGGACATTCAACCAGTTTCATCGACGTAGCGGTTGACGACGTACCAAAAACGCCAGTATGATCATGACAAGCGCACAAATAGCCAGGCCACCGGCTTCACGCGCCATTTCTATATTCATGCTACGCATCCCCATCTCGCTAAACAGAAACCCCTCAAACTGCGGAGGCCATTGATACACAGCAGCTACGATATACATCACGGCCATAGCCGTAAAAAACCACCAGCGACCAACACCGGCATAGGCCATAAAACAGGCAACAGCTGCCATGCCATAAATCGGAATCCAGACTTCCGGGTCGGGATCGTTATATTGAAAGGCCGCAAACAAAATAAACAGCAGCCCGAAAATGATAGCAAGTAATTTAAGCATAATGAGTCAGCAGTGAGTAGTCGTAAGTCAATAATCATTAACCACTGTAGACTAATGATTATTGACTTACGACTCAATTACAATATTCCGTTACAGCGTTTGCGGCATCGGCATAACCTAGCTTTTGGGCCTGTTTCAGATTCAGACAACCTTGCTCACGCTGATCCTGCAAAATCTGAGCGATACCCAGTCCGTAAAAAGCTTTCCCAAACCGAGGATCGGCCTGGGCAGCCTGCTGAAAATCAGACGTAGCACCCGCCAGGTCTTTCTGCTGGAAACGCAGGTTTCCCCGATTGTACAAAGCCAGTGCATTTCGAGAATCTAACGTAATGGCCTGCGAAAAATCGCTGAGGGCAGGCTGAATCTGGCCCTGCGTAGCAAATAACTGTCCCCGATTCAGAAATAGTTCGGCCGTGATACGTTGACTGGTATCGGGGGCTAATCGAATGGCGTCAGAGTAATCCTTCAGAGCTCCTGTTAAATCATTTTGTGCCACCTTGAGCAGGCCCCGATTGTAATAAGGTCGGTAAAAATTCGGGTCAATTTTAATGGCCTGTTCGTAATCGAGGCTGGCGTTGGCGTATTCTTTCAGCTCAAAATAAGCGACACCCCGCGTAATGAACGCTTCCACATTATCGTCGTCTGCTTCAATGGCTCGGTTCAGCGTCTGAATAGCATCACGAAATTTTCCTTCTTTTACGTAAGCACGCCCTAATTCAACGTCCTTATCAGCTGAACTACAGGCAAGTATAAAGAGGGAAAGAGTGAAAGAGTAAAAGTGCGAAAGCCATCCGGTAGGCATTTCACTCGTTCGTTCTTTCACTCTTTCACTCTTTATACTTGCTCTTTCACTCTTTCGCTCTTTAAACATCGTGAATTGATTTTTCGGCAAAGGTATGCGTGAAATTTGGTCGTTTAATCAGGAATTGTGTAAGTTTGCATCGGCAAATCGGTGCTACCAGCTCCTGCTGAATCCCCCAGGTCTTGACCGAAGCAAGGGTAGGTGGTTGTAGCGGTGAGACATTGGTTTGCCATTTTTTGTTTCTACTCAGCCTGTTTTCCAGTCCTTTGGCTACGATTATTTAGTGGCAATGCCGTTGCAGCGTCCGCTAAATTTGCTGAACCCGCTATGAACCTACTGACTCAGCTAACGTCTGTTTTTCGGGATACGTTTCAGGCAGATCCGTTGCTCATCTGCTCTCCTGGCCGCGTCAATCTCATTGGCGAACACACCGATTATAACAATGGATTTGTACTGCCAGCCGCTATCGACAAAGCCATTTATCTGGCTATTGGCCCCCGTGCCGATAAGAAGCTCCATTTTGTCGCGAACGACCTTAACCAAACGTATCAGGGCGTTCTTTCCAATCTGTTGCCTACCAATACGTGGGCCGATTATCTGCTGGGTGTGGTCGCTCAGTTTAAGCTGGCGGGTTATGCCATTGGAGGTTTCAACTGTGTTTTCGGCGGTACGATTCCGATGGGCTCGGGGCTATCATCATCGGCAGCCCTGGAAAACGCCGTCGGTTTCGCCCTGAACGAATTGTTTGATCTGAACCTGGACCGAATTGACCTGGTAAGACTATCGCAGCGGGCTGAAAATGATTTTGTTGGGGCCAAAGTCGGTATTATGGACATGTTTGCCAGCATGATGGGGAAAGCCGACAACGTAATAAAACTCGACTGTCGCTCACTCGATTATACGTACGCGCCGTTACGTATGGATGGCATCAGCATTGTACTCTGCGATTCGCGGGTGAAACATTCGCTGGTGACTTCCGAATACAACACCCGCCGGGCTGAATGCGAATCGGGTGTTCGATTTCTGCAAACTTACTACCCGGAAATTGAAAGCCTGCGCGACGTAACGACGACAATGCTCGACAAGCACCTGCGTGACACTGACCCATTAATTTACCGCCGTTGCGCTTACGTAGTACAGGAAAACGAACGACTGCTCAGCGGAGTTGCAGCCCTTGAATCGGGCAACGTAGCGGCTTTCGGCCAACTCATGTATGGCTCACATGAAGGGCTAAGTAACTGGTATGAAGTGAGCTGTCCTGAACTGGATTTGCTGGTTGAAATTGCTCGTCAGCAACCGGGCGTACTGGGAGCCCGCATGATGGGTGGAGGTTTTGGGGGCTGTACTATTAATCTGGTTCGTGAGAACGCACTTGATACGTTCTCAGAACAGGTTACGAAACAGTACAAGGCACAAACCGGGAAAGAAACGTACATTCACATTTGTAAAATTCAAAACGGTACTAACCTCGTTGGTGAGCCGCTCCCGATAACGTAGCAAATATCGGTGTGGGTATATTTTTCACCGTGTGGCTTATACTATAACTAGTTACAACGTACCGACAGATTGACTCAATAAATTAACTTCTAATTAACATGAAATTTTTCATCGATACGGCTAATCTGGCCGACATACGTGAAGCCCAGGAAATGGGAATTCTCGATGGTGTCACCACCAATCCATCGCTGATGGCGAAGGAAGGTATTACGGGCAAAGACAATGTGATGCGCCACTATAAACAAATCTGCGAAATCGTTAAAAATGACGTGAGTGCAGAGGTCATCTCCGTAAAATTCGACGAGATGATTAAAGAAGGCGAAGAACTGGCCGAACTCGACGAAAATATCGTTGTGAAAGTACCCATGACTGGCGACGGAGTAAAAGCCATTAAATACTTCTCCGAAAAGGGCATTCGCACGAACTGTACACTGGTGTTTTCGGCCGGACAGGCGTTGCTGGCGGCTAAAGCAGGTGCTACGTACGTATCGCCCTTTGTTGGTCGGCTGGATGACATTTCGACCGACGGTATGGCCCTGATTGAACAAATTGTTACCATCTATACCAATTACGGTTATACAACTGAAGTACTGGCTGCTTCGGTACGTCACCCGATGCATATTATTCAATGTGCTGAAATCGGTGCCGACGTAATGACAAGTCCGCTGAGCGTTATCAAAGCCCTTTTGAATCACCCACTGACTGACAGTGGACTAGCTAAGTTCCTGGCCGATCACGAAAAAGCAGCCCTCCCGGTGAAAAAATAAATATCAGTTTTTAGTCGCTAGTCGTTAGTCATCAGTCGTTAGGAACGTCCTTCCTAACGACTATTGACTGACGACTAGCGACTTAATACTAACGATTAACCCACCCATGTTTTCCTCTGAGCCCGTTCTAATCCTAAACCACGCTGATATTTATCAGGGTACCAAGCTGATTTTAGGCGACGTATCGTTTCAAATCAATAAAGGCGATTTTGCTTACCTCATTGGTCGAACGGGAAGCGGTAAGACATCGTTACTCAAAACGCTCTACGCTGACCTCTGGCTTCAGAATGGACAGGGACAGGTAGCAGGCTATCCCCTTCAAACGCTCAAGCCTCGCGATATTCCACAGCTACGTCGGAAAATCGGTATCGTTTTTCAGGATTTTCAACTTTTTTTCGACCGCTCCGTCGAAGACAATCTGAAGTTTGTTCTTAAAGCCACCGGCTGGAAAAAGCAGGACATGAATAACCGCATCGCCGACGTATTGATGCAGGTTGGTTTGGGAACGGCTCAGAAGAAAATGCCCCATCAACTGTCGGGAGGGGAACAACAACGCGTAGTAGTTGCCCGCGCCATGCTCAATGAGCCACAGATTCTTATTGCCGACGAACCAACGGGCAACCTCGACCCCGTTGTATCTGATCAGATCATGCAGGTTTTTCAAGCCATTAATAATGCGGGCACTGCCGTTCTGATGGCTACGCACAACTACGATTTGCTCAATAAATACCCCGCCCGCGTCCTACGTTGTCAGGAGGGTCAGGTGATTGAGTTAAAAGGGTAGAGAGTAGATGAATTATTATATTCGTATAAGTTTACGTTTTCGAACTCTTTCGCTACGTTGGTAGTTCGATTTTGAGTTAAATACGTTTATGAGGTATAGAATAAATAACAATTACATAAAATTGTATTTTAATTATATGATTATGTAAGCTATTTCTTGAAAAAATAATAATATCGTATTGGGCAAGCCTGAAAATGGTGTAATTTTGTAATCAATTGCTCTCCTTGCCTGTACTACTTGCGTAATTTGACGATAAGCTAAAAAACCGTTTTATAAGGTCAATTATTAGTTTTATTCTTCTCTTATACAGGCGTTTACTCAACTCTTTTTATTAATCCGTCATCGTTTTCATTGCCCGAGGGCTCATGAAGAAACTGTATCTACTGCATTTATTTTGTTTATTCTATTTTGTTAGTTTATCCGTTCGGGGCCAGCAGCTTTACATTAATGAAATTATGGCCTCCAACGGTACTACACTTGCCGATTCGTCGGGGAGCTACGAAGGTTGGTTTGAGATTTATAATCCTGCATCTACTACGGTTGATATAGGCGGCTATTATGTTACTGACAACCTTACAAATCCCACAAAGTATAGAATACCGACCGGATCTCCACAGACTATCATCCCTGCGAACGGGTACATTGTATTATGGGCCAGTGAAGCTCTAAGCAGAGGGCCACTACATGTTGGTTTTAAACTCTCTGCTGATGGAGAAGCTATTGGCCTGTTTAGCCCGGCCACAACCGTGGTTAACCAGGTAATTTTTGGGCCACAACGGTCGGATGTCTCCTGGGGACGGCAGCCGGACGGATCCGAAGACTGGATTTTCTTCAAAAACACCCCGTCAGTTACGAATATCAGTCCCGGTGCCTCGAATAATGGTAGAACGGGCTATCCTGTAGTGCTAAATGCGCCTACTTTCTCCCAAAATGGTGGTTTTTACGCCGACAGTTTTAATCTGACGATTACGTCAAACGACCCTGGTGTAACGATTTACTACACACTTGATGGTTCGGAGCCTGATCCTACCAATTTGACAGGTGCTACTTTCCAGTATAAAAACAGCTTTCCCGAGTTTCCTGGGCAGCCATTTGGTAGTTTCCTGACCGATTCGTCGCTGACGTACACCTACTCAGGGCCTATACTTATTCGCGACCGAACGAATGATGCCAATAGGATTTCAACGAAAGCGTCCAGCTATTTTTTTACGGTTAACTACTTTCCTGTTTCGCCTGTTTTCAAGGGAACAGTAGTACGGGCAGTTGCCTACAAGGAGGGAGAACTTGCTAGTGACATTGTTACGCAAACGTATTTTGTTACCCCCAATGGATCTCAACGATATACTATTCCTGTTGTGTCGGTAGCCACCAGCGAACGCAACCTATTTGACTATAATACAGGAATCTTCACGGCAGGTGCTGCATTCGATAATTGGCGGACAGCTAACCCTGATATGGACGTGCAGTGTGGTGGAGATGGTGAGTACTCAAATGGGATCGGTAATTATTCCAATGAGGGCGATGCCTGGCAGCGACCAGGTAACGTAGAGTTTTTTCTGGGTGATAATGCCGTTATCAATCAGGAAGTAGGTCTGCGTATTCACGGAGGCTGTTCGCGAATGATTCCGCCAAAGAGTTTACGTCTTTATAGCAACGCAGAGTTTAGATATCCCTTCTTTAGTAATCGACCCAATAACCAGTTCTATAATCGATTATTGTTACGTAGTGGCGGAAATCTCTGGCATTATAGTAATATTCCTGATCCGTACGCCCAAACAATTGTTCAGCATCTGCCATTCGATACGCAGGCTAACCGACCCGGTATAATTTTTATGAATGGCGAGTTTCATGGCGTTTACACGCTGAACGAACGCTATGATAAATATTACCTAAATCGGAATTATGATGTAGATACTGACAGTGTTGACATCGTTTCCATTGCCTTTGGTTATAAAGCTGATGAGGGTGATTTAACGCGTTATTTCTCCCTGGTCGATTATTGTAACTTGAACGAACCGGTCAGTTATAGTTATATGAGTTCGCAAATGGATATTGAGAATTTCACGGACTATCAGATTAGTGAAATATTTCTCAGTAATGTCGACTGGCCGCAAAACAATATGATGTGCTGGCGGAAACGGACCAGCTCCTACTTGCCGAATGCGCCGAAGGGGCATGATGGCCGCTTTCGCTGGATGATGAAAGATATGGATTTGTCGCTGGGTTTTTTGGGTGGCTCTTCAAGAAATACTCTTGAGTGGGCTATGCAATCGCCACTTAATCTTTTTCTCCCAAAATTATTAGCCTTACCGAGTTATAGAACATATTTCATTAATCGCTTCGCTGACCTTCTAAATACTACGTTCGACAGCACACGTACCATTGCTTTGTTGAATACGATGCAACAGGCCTATCAGCCCTACATTACAGAGCATTATCATCGGTGGATTACAGGAACTACAGTAACGTCGTGGATAGCTAATCTCGATGAGATTCGAAATTTTTTGAGAGAACGCCCTACCTCTGCTCGTAACCACATATTAAGCCAGCTTAACGTATCTGGCACGAACAGTCTGACCGTTGATGTATCCAGTACAGCGGCAGGTTATGTTAAGGTAAATACCATCGACATACTTCCCACTACGGTTGGTGTATCGGCTACTCCTTATCCTTGGAAAGGCATTTATTTTCAGGGTAATCCTATCCGGCTTGTAGCTAAAGCGAAAGCAGGTTTTGTGTTTACAGGCTGGCAAGATGCAGGTGTGACGATTTCTACGGATACGGCTTATAGCTATACCCCATTCTTTAATCGTAAGCTGGTAGCCGTTTTCGAAATTGATTATTCAGATCCGCCAACCCCACATGTACTTAGTAATGGTGAATATCGGTTTGATTCTTGGTCGGCAAGTGCGCCAGCGGGTACGTACCCGGCTCATATGCATTTGGTAAGCATGAATCAGGCAGACCCTCCCTTGTCGGCCAGTTTTGCCCGTGCCGATACAGTTAAAGGGGCTTATAATCTCAATAGCAGTACTCGTATCAATGGAATGGAAGCTAATGGACTTTCGTTCATCAATACTGGAGGCAGTAATCCTGGTTACGTAGGTACCTTGCTAGGAGCAGCTGTGTTAGCACTTAAAACAACTGGCGTTTCCAAAGCGACTGTTCAGTGGGTAGGCGGCACGGTTACCCCTGGATCGCGTCAATACAGGATTCGGCTGCGTTACCGGATCGGCAACACTGGTCCATTTCAGGACTTGCTCGATGCATCGGACCAGATCGTCGAATATGTACGTAGCGAAACAGCAAACCACAGCAGTATAATTGGGCCTGTTGATCTTCCTGCGCCGTTACTGAACCAGCCTTATATTCAACTGGCCTGGCAATATTATTACACGGGCGTTGGCACCTCAGGAACGCGGGATCAGTTAAGGCTCGATGATATTATTATTACCCCCGGCGACAGATGCTGGAGTGTAACATCGGGAAACTGGTACGATACGGCAACCTGGAATTGTGGACGAACCCCTACGGTTCAGGACCATGTGATCATCAAGACAGGTCATCAAGTAAACATCTCCACCTATAATACGGAAATAAAAAGTCTGCGATTAGAAGGAAATGGCCGGTTAGTATATGGAACGCCCTCAGCCAACATATTCATTATTAAGCCCTGAAAATAGAGTAAACGTACTTCAGCTTCAAACGTGGCCTAACCGTAAAAAAATCGGGAAATGCATCTCATGTTCGTCAGCACCCCAAAGTGATTTCATTTCTTCGCCCAGCCCGATAACGGGGTCAGTTTCGTTTTCGTGGATGTACTGACGTACCGCCGACCAGGTTCGCAAATAATTTAAAAATCGCTCCAGCGACCAGCTACGTTTGGCGGTAAACGTTGCCCGTTGTGGGTTGTGGAAAGGAAAAGGTAACGTAGCATAAGCCGTATCGATATACTTGCGTTGTGGGTCCCAGTAAGGGCCAATGCGATTTCGATAAAAATCCAGTATCAGTGGGTCGAGGTCTGTACCGAGCTGAACCAGACCATAACCCCATTCAGCAAGCGTAGCACCGGGTTTGGCAACTCGCCTGACTTCCTGATGAAAAGCAGTAAGGTCGAACCAGTGTAGCGCCTGTGCTACGGTGATTAAATCGAACGTAGCATCAGCAAATGGAGTTTGCTCGGCCGGACTTAGCTGATAATGAATGTTGGGTTGCTGAACGGCGAGTAGTAGTTGTTTTTCGCTGATATCAGTTGCTTCTACCTGGTTAAAGTGCTCAGTCAGAGCGCCTGCTACCTGCCCGTTCCCCGTCGCACAATCCCACGCAATTTGCCGTCCGGACGTATTGGAAAGAATAAACGCATATAGATCAGCCGGGTAATCGATGCGGTATTGTGCGTAGAGATCGGCATGGCCAGAGAAGCGGTCGAGAGGTTGCATGAAACGTTTTTTTACAAATTTTAAACGTTTTCTAACAATAATTATCTAATGTTTAGTTTAATAGGAAAAACCGAAGCTAAAATTGGGTTATCGTCTGAAACCATATATTTTTGCGCGGCTTACCTACTAATCGCTCATTCAATTGTTTGTTAATTTATCGATTACCTAATCACATGAAAAAACCATTTGGCATTCTCATCGCTGCGGCTGCGCTTGTCGCAGCTTCGTTCGACGCTAACGCTCAGGCACCCGCCGATATTCCGGCTGATATGAATGCCCTGATGACGAAACATACGTGTATTGCCTGCCACCGCCCTAACCAGCGGCTCGTAGGACCAGCTTATGCCGACGTAGCAAAGAAAAAATATAGTGATGAGAAGATTGTAGAGTTGATTTATAAGCCTGAGCCATCGCACTGGCCGGGTTATCCTCCAATGGCCCCTATGACACAGGTTCCAAAAGAAGACGCGATGAAACTGGCCCACTGGATCAACTCCCTTGATGGTGGTGCAAAAACAACTACAAAAAAGTCCTCTTCGACTACGAAGAAAACCACGAAAAAGTCATAAGTAAGGTTTTGTGTAAAAAAGCCTTTCCTAGCTCAAGGAAGGGCTTTTTTGTGCATTATCCGAAGCGGCTTATGCAAGTTTTGCGCACTTTAGGGAAAACGTCTTCTTAACGTCGGATGTGAGTCAGCTTGCGCTTAATCTGTTGATTTTCACGATGTAGTCGCACGTTGTCTTTTTTCAGATCAATTACGTAGAGCGTCAGCTCTTCAATCTTCGTTAGTAACGTAGCATCGGTCTGATGGAGGTTATTCCCTTTCTCCACCATCTCCTGTGCCGATGGAATTCCCGGTAGATGCCCGTGCTTTTTAATGTAGTATTCTACTTCCGGTAAGCTCTTCAGCGTGTAGTTAGGCGCAAATACGTAATCACTCCATTCCGATGTATTTTTGACCGCCACCTTTACTTTTTCGGTTAGAATGCCCTCTTCAACAAATAGCTTGTAACCTGCGGGTCTGCGTGCTACGTTGATACCGATAACCACGGCATCATTTTGAGTGCTTTGCAGGAACGTACCGTTACGTTGCCACAGCGACTCGTTTACCCCTTCACGAGTCGAACCATTGGTACTGACCAAAATGACATCTCCATTCTCATTGACGGACAGGACTTTGGTTTGGTTAGTCAACGAAGCAGCGTTCGAGCTCTTCAGGTTGGTGAAGCGCAGACCTGATTGACCAGACGTGCCATGCGTAATCTCCAGCTTATTACCGGGGGCGGTGTTGCCGATGCCCACTTTCCAGAGTGGATTGGGAGCCCCCAACACAATCGAATTGTCCGCTGAAACTTGGGCAGCCACTCCGATGGCGGTCGAGTTATTAACCACGGCCCCCGATGAGACCCCTGCATTCTGGCCAATGAAGGTGTTGCTCTGGCCAGAAGCATTACCCGTAAAACCCGCCCCATTGCCGATATAGGTATTGTTCTGACCCGTGGTATTGCCATAGCCCGAACCATTGCCAATGAAGGTGTTGCCCGCACCCGAGGTCGTTTGCTGCCCTGAAGAGTTGCCGATGAACAGGTTGTAGCTGCCGGTACTACTGGCACCGGCATAAGAACCCATGAATAAGTTGCTGATACCAGTAGAATTCGTGTAACCCGCCTGATAACCCAGGAAAACGTTGTTGCCACCAGTAGTATTCTGAAAGCCAGCCTTATAGCCAAGAAAAGAGTTGTTACTACCACTAGTATTGGCAATACCAGAGAAGACACCAGCAAACAGATTATTGCTTCCATTATTATTAAACCCCGCGACTTGGCCAATAAAGACGTTACTTTCTCCAGTGGTATTATTTTGCCCAGCGGCTCCTCCCAGAAACGTATTATACGTACCCGTTGTATTGTTTTTGCCCGCTAGTCCGCCCACAAATACGTTGTACGTACCACTGATGTTACCGTATCCGGCAGCACTGCCCATAAAGACATTAAAGTCCCCTGTATTATTAAACCCAGTATTAAATCCAGTGAAGGTATTGTTGGTGCCCGTTGTATTTTTACCTCCTGCGTAACCACCCAGAAATACATTATAGCTGCCACTGGTATTGAAGGAACCGGCACTCATGCCTGTGAACACGTTAAACGTACCATCTTTATTACCGTTCCCCGCATTATTTCCCAGAAACACATTGAAGTTGCCCAGTGTATTATTATAGCCAGCTGTGCTTCCCAGCATCGTATTTTGTTGCCCTATCGTATTGGAATAGCCTGCTCCATTGCCAATAAAGACATTCCCGAAACCTGTTAACGTAGAATAACCCGCCTGATATCCCACGAATGAATTTTGGCTCCCGGACGTATTATTAAATCCTGCCTGTGAACCCACAAATACGTTTCCACTGATCTGATTGTTTTTGCCTGCTTGAAAACCTATTGCCACCCCATCGGAATAATTGCCTGAGCCAACTCCTGCCTGATGACCCAGCAGTACGTTCTGACTACCAGTTGCGATATTATACCCAGCGCCCAGACCTGAATACACATTGTTAGTACCGATAGTGTTCGAAAAACCTGCCTGGTATCCTGTAAATACATTTCCAGTACCAGTGGCGGTGATACCGTTACCTGCCTGGAGACCAACCAACGTATTAAAACCACCCGGAGAGCCTACACTAGGTCCAGTAGATACATAATTGCTTTGCGCCAGACCAGCTAGCGGGGGCAAGCACAGCAGAAGTAAGTATTTATTCATAACCAACATGAGTTAAGTATTCTTTCTGGACAGTATGAACATTTAGAATAATTACTGAAAATTGGGCTTCTTCCGCATAACCTGCTTAATTAATCGACGGGTCTCCAGTTAGTAGGCACATACTCCCGAAAAAAACAAACGAATGCCATTCATCGACGACGAACAGTGAGCATCATCGGATATAGAAGATTCGGCCAAAAGTCTGATAGTGAGTAGTCTATTTATAAAAACCCAATTACCTTTTAGTCTAAATTTCTCAATGAAATGAATGGGCTATCTGTAGAATTGAAAAACCTGACTCCTAACTGGCTGGGACGTCATTTGCTGTTTTGGCTAACTGTAAATACAGGGCTGTCAGTTGCTCATAGTATGTCTATAAGCCGGTTTTGGGAGAATGTACAGACTACCTACCTCTTTTTACCGTATAACATGATACTGGTCTATGCAGCTTTGTATTGGGTATTGACGCCAATTTTGCAGAATCAATATCGCCCGTTCGTTTATCGTTTGCTTATCTACCTGATAGGTGGCTGGATATTTACCTATCTCTACCGGGCGTTTGTGCTGATTCCATTTCGAACGGGTAAACTGGCTCTGTTTCCTACGTATCATGAAATTTTTACGCTCGGGGCCTGGATTATTGGATTAGTTGTTGTCGGTGTTGCGGTGGGGGTTAAGCTATACCGGTTCTGGTATCAGCGGGAGCAGGCAAATCAGCGATTAATTCGCGAAACATTAACTGTAGAATTGCAGGTTTTGAAAGCACAAATTCATCCGCATTTTTTATTCAATACCCTCAACAATCTCTATTCGCTAACGCTCAGGCAGTCGCCACTGGCGCCCGACATGGTGCTGAAATTATCAGGATTGCTACACTATATGATTCATGAATGCAACGTACCGACTGTATTGCTGGCAAAGGAAATAGATTTTCTACGTAATTATATTGACCTCGAAAAGCTGCGCTATGGGTCGCGGTTAACAGTTTCAATCACCATACAGGGCGAAATGGGAAGTACGTCCATTGCTCCACTGCTGCTTATTCCCTTTGTCGAAAACGCTTTTAAACACGGTTCTGCCAAACAAATCGGTTCAGCACATATTGAATTTGTAATAAAACTAACTGACAATCAACTAACTTTCAGGCTTGAAAATAGCCGGGATAAACAGGCAATTTCCGACGATTACAGCGGCCTGGGGTTAACTAACGCCAGAAAGCGGCTGGAGTTGCTCTATCCAAACACACATACGTTAATCATCCGGCCCGAAGCCGAACGATTTGTGGTAGAATTGACGATTCTTCTGCGACCTGAGTGGAATCGGTCTACGTTACAGACCATCGACTACTAATGGCTGTTCAACTTCGCACCAACCGACTCATACGACATCTGCTGTTTTGGGCAGGTATCGTTTTGTTTTTCGGGGTAATGATACTGGTCAATCCCGGTTTTTGTTTCTGCAACTGGATTCCACCCTTCGGCAGCCTGCTTTTTGCAAGCCTGCCAACATTCCTGGTGTATACGTATCTGTTGGCTTATCGAGTGCTACCCCTCGTATTTGGCGGGAAACTCATCCAGTTTGGGCTAGGTTTATTCCTGCTCAATTTAATCTCTTGGTTTCTGTACGATCTGCTGAGCTACGTAGTGTTCTACGTTCTAACGTACTGGTTGCCCCAAAAAATAGCTTTTCAGCCCGATAACTGGCTCTTTAACTCAGCATTTCCCGGCGCCGATTATCGGGCAACGTATCTGACAGCAGGGATATTTGTTTGTCTGAAACTCTTCCGGCAATGGCGACAGAACGTAGCAGAAAGTCAGCGGCTTGAGCGCGAAAAACTGATACAGGAACTGGCCTTGCTTAAATTACAACTCAACCCCGATTTACTGTTTGGAACACTTAAAACGCTTTATACACTGACCCGTCAACACGATAGACAAGCGCCCGAAGTCACTCTGAATTTAGCTTATTTTTTGCGGTACATTCTTTATGAAAGCCGCGTAAAACACGTACCACTTGCCTCGGAAACCGATGTTATTGAAAAATACGTTTATCTGCAACGTATCATGCACCCGAATACAGTGGAAATCTCGCTGGCTATTCGGGGAAATCCTGCCGACTGGACCATTCCCCCGCTGCTGCTCCTTTTACTCGTCGAAAATGCAGTTCAGCACTTACCCAGCGATCTGACGTCACGACCTCCTGACGAACCTGCCTGGATAAGTATTGATCTGGCCATTGGCGAAACGCACCTGACGCTGAAAGTAATTCATGGCCAACCTGTTCTAGCAGCCAATAACTCAAAACAACTTGCTGATATTCAGAAACAACTTTATTTTCACTATACCGATACGTATCACCTTCAGATTCAGTCAGAGGAAGATGCTTTTATCGTTGTAATGACCTTGCCCTTAGGAATTGATGATAAATCGGATTCAGTTGTAAAACCGCTCTCTCCAATAAATCATGAAACTACGATGCCTGATCGTTGACGACGAGCCTCCGGCCCTGGATTTGCTGGAACATTACATTGAATCTATGGACAGGCTGACCGTAGCGGCTCGATGTGAAAATGCTTTACAGGCCTTTCAAGTCCTTCAGCAGCAACCCATCGATCTGATGTTTCTGGACGTAACGATGCCTAGACTGTTAGGAACCGATTTCCTGCGAACGCTACGTAATCCACCTCCAGTTATTATTACAACGGCTTATCGTGAATATGCGCTCGATGGGTATGAGTTAGATGTTGTTGATTACCTGCTGAAACCAATTCCATTCGACCGATTTTTACGGGCTGTCGCGAAAGTGTTGAAGGCGACCGCCGGAACAGCTCTTCCCCAGCCTGCTGAAAAACAGTCCGTTCGCTCTACAGAAGGAGGGTTTCTATTTTTTCGGGCTGAACGCAAACTGGTGAAAATCCTCATCAATGACATCCTTTATATTGAAAGTCTGAAAGACTATGTTCGTATTGTGACCACCACTAGTAAGCCCTTACTTGTAAAGCAGTCCATTAGTACGTTAGAAACCATGCTCCCGGACGACCAGTTTGTGCGGATACATCGGTCATTTATCGTCGCTGTGGCCCAGGTTGGTACCTACACACCCCGTCATGTGGAGGTGGGGCAACAGGAATTACCCATCGGCCGATTGTATCAGAAAGAGGTGGAGCGCGTACTACGTTTAAGTTAAAAGTAAACTAATTAGACTTGGTTTTGGCTGACAAAGTTGTGTCTTCTTCCAGGAGAAATTTAGAATGTCTTTACTCATTGATAATCAATACGCTCCAATATTTTTTCCGTAAAAGATACTAATAAGGTTTGCACGTGAGAATTTTCATTCTACTTTTGTTTAAAATTAGTCTAAATAAGAGAGGTTGTTATGGAACATAAACACCACTTAAAATCTCTTTCTCAAACCGACAATGGATACATTGGTTATTGTGCGGGCTGTCAGTCGTACAACGTAGCGTACAAAAATTCTCTGTTTATTTTATCGGAAGAGGAGTTCAATTGCTACCGGCAGATAATGCTGGAACGTACTGCCATGAACTCTTTTTTTACGTCGCACGGAAAAGAGTGGCTTCTCAAAACACCGATGCCAAATTATTTCATACTTTTCGCTGACTCAGAAATAAATGAGCTAACCCAAATGCTGGATGAAGCTTATCTGCTGCGGGAAGTGGAGCAAATTCTGGCAACACCTTCATCGACAAATCGTTAGCCTAACCCATAACCTTTTCACAACGTAATGAATAAGCCATCGACATATTCCCAGACTCTCAGTTATAATCTTCAGAATGCCTGCGGGCTTATTGAGATTCCTTTTAAAGGCAGGCAACTTAAACTGAGTCAACAGGATATCGCTACGTTGCTGAGCGGGCTTTCGAACGCGTGGACTGTTCTTTATCGGGTCAGACTATTCGACCTTTGGGATACGTGCGTCTGAACAGGATTTCAAAGCGAAAATTTTCAGATAACACTTCAGGAATTCAACGAACTCAGTCTGGCCTTGCAGGAAGCCTATCTGCAGCTCGACTAAACGAACTTCACCAGGTAATCATAGGTTAGTAGAGAAAGAGTAAAGGAACTAGTTGTTAACTAGTTCCTTTCTGACAAACTTCAGTACGTATGCAGGAGTCAAATTTACTTTTAGCCACCGCCCGCGCCAAATTAGAAGAAATGCTGCTGGCCAGAGGGTTACGTCGTTCCTCGGAACGATTCGCCATTCTGGAAGAAGTATATTCGCGAAACGACCATTTCGACGCCGAAGATTTGTATCAGGCCATGCACCAGAAATCGTATCCGGTGAGCCGGGCCACGGTTTATAATACGTTAGAGGTACTGGTAGAATGCGGTTTGGTCAGTCGACATCAGTTTGGCGACAATGATAAAGTCAGAAGTCGTTACGAGAAATCGCTTGGACGACAGCAACATGCCCACTTGGTTTGCACAGTTTGCCACCGCGTTACCGAATTCTGCGACCCCCGGCTACACCTGATTAAAACGAACGTAGGGCAATCGATGCAGTTTCAGGTCGATTCGCACTCGTTGGTGTTTTACGGGCACTGCACCGACGGTGACTGCGGGAACGTTAATGAATGAGGTATGCTATATACTGTATGATGTGTGTAGTGAGTAATACATCATACATCATAGCTCATACATTATTCTAAATCGGCGAGGGGGTAAAAACGTATGTTTCGGTCTTTACCTACCAACTACGTATTATTTCCCTATGACCTTTCCTTTCTTTAAAAGCCAGTTTGGCGTATCACTGCTTTTCAGTATATGCCTGATGAGCCAGTTGGCAATTGGCCAGCGCACCTTTACCAATCCCATCAAAAACTCCGGTCCCGACCCCTGGGTGATTCAGAAAGATGGCTGGTATTATTACATGAACACAACGGGCCGGAATCTTACTCTCTGGAAAACCCGCAACGTAGCAGAGCTTAGTACGGCTGAGAGTAAAATAATCTATACGCCACCTCCCGGCAAAGCCTACTCCCGCGACTTATGGGCGCCCGAGATTCATTTTTTCAATAATCGCTGGTACGTCTATTTCTCCGCCGATTCACTCAATAATCTCACTCACCGCGTTTGGGTCATTGAAAATACGTCGCCCGACCCGATGCAGGGCGAATGGACGATGAAAGGGAAAATTGGCGATAAAGGCGACCATTGGGAAATCGATATGTCGGTAGTCGATTTTAACGGGCAATTATACGCGGCCTGGTCGGGGTGGGAAGGCCCTACCAATGGGCGGCAGGATATTTACATCGCCCGCCTGAAAAATCCCTGGACCATCGACGGCGACCGTGTTAAGCTTTCTCAACCTGATTTGCCCTGGGAACGACACGGCGATGTACCGCAGGAGTGGCAGAAAAATGGCGAGGTTCCTAAAATATACGTCAACGAAGGCCCCGAATTTCTGGTCCACGACAACAAACTGTTTTTGGTGTACTCGGCCAATGCCTGCTGGCTCGACTATTGCCTGGGACTGCTGACGTATAAAGGTCAGGGCGACCTGCTCGATCCGGCTAACTGGACTAAAAGCCAGCAGCCCGTTTTTACACAATCGGCCGAAAACGGGGTTTGGGCGCCAGGGCATGGTGGATTTTTTCGCTCCGCCGATGGTAAACAGGACTGGATGATTTACCACGCCAATCCATCGGAGAAAGATGGCTGTGGAAATAAACGGGCACCTCATATCCAGCCTTTTACGTGGAATGCCGACGGCTCCCCCAATTTTGGTCGGCCAGTTGCTAAAACACCGATGCCAGTGCCTTCGGGTTCATAATCAAAGAATGAATAGTAGTAAAATGAGTAATTGACAGTTGATTAACTTGCACCCTCATTTACGTTGTTCATTCTATATTGTTCCTTAATCCATTCTCCATTATTCATTTTCTTATGAAGCGATTATTTGTTTTTATTCTTCTTTTTAGTGCTACGTTATCGCTGGCGCAGCAAAGCGAACCTGGGCGTTGGTCGGCGGCCAAAGCCAATGCCTGGTATGCTAAACAACCGTTTCTGGTAGGTTCCAATTACATACCAGCCAATGCTATCAATGAGCTTGAAATGTTTCAGGCAGCAAGTTTCGACCCGGCCACCATCGATAAAGAACTGGCGCTAGCCGAAGGTCTGGGCATGAATACCATGCGCGTGTTTCTGCACGATTTGCTCTGGAAAGATTCCGCCGGTTTTACCAAACGGCTCGATCAGTTTTTGGGTTTGTGCGCCAGGCATAAAATCAAACCCATGCTGGTATTATTCGATTCTTGCTGGGATCCGCATCCGAAATTAGGGAAACAACGGGCTCCACAGCCTGGTATTCACAATTCGGGCTGGCTCCAAAGCCCTGGTGCCGATGCGCTGGCTGATCCAGCCCAATACAAACGGCTTGAAGCTTATGTAAAAGGGGTTGTGGGTGCATTTAAAAACGATAACCGGATTCTGGCCTGGGATATGTGGAACGAACCCGATAACGGCAATGACAATAGCTATGGTCAGAATCATCTGAAAACGGAACTGCCGAAAGATCAGAAAATTGCTCTCGCAACCAAACTCCTGCCGCAGGTATTTCAGTGGGCGCGGGCGGCCGGTGCTACGCAACCATTGACCTCTGCCCCCTGGATTTTCAATGGCACACACGACTGGAGTAATCCGGCCAAGTGGACGGCTATGGAGAAGGTTCAGTTTGAAAACTCCGACATCATTACGTTTCACCAGTACTCCACCACCCAGGATCTTGAAAAAATCATCCCCATTCTCCAGAAAATGGGCCGTCCGGTTATTTGCACGGAGTATATGGCACGTGGCGTCAACAGTAAATTCCAGACGCACCTGCCCATTGCCAAAAAGGCAAAAGTGGGCATGATTAACTGGGGTTTTGTAGCTGGAAAAACTCAGACGTTCTTACCCTGGGATAGTTGGCAGAAACCTTACGTAAACGGCCGCGAGCCTGCCGTCTGGTTCCACGAAGTGTTCAAACAGAACGGAACGCCCGTCGACCCCGCCGAGACAGCAGCCATCAAACAGGCAACGGGGAAATAGCCATCAGTCAATAGTCATCAGTTTTTAGGAATAATCAGACGTAGTAAGTTTCAGACTTGACTTACCTGACTATTCCTAAAGACTGACGACTATTGACTTTTATGCCGGTAGATAGATGACGAACGTAGCACCTTCGCCGGGGTTGCTGAATGCGGTGATGGCTCCGCCGTGGTTGGAAACGACTTTCTCACAAATAGCCAGTCCTATTCCCGTACCCGCGTATTCGGTACGTCCGTGCAGACGCTGGAACACCTGAAAGATGCGGTCGACGTATTTTTCGTCAAAACCAATCCCGTTATCGGTGACTCGAATGCAGTGATACGTTGCACTGTATCGCGCAGGCTTTATGGCGGCAGGTAGCTCCGTTGTAGGTACCTGGTTCACTTTAATCTGGATATGCGGAACCAGGCCAGGTTTCTGAAATTTAAGTGCATTGCTCAACAGGTTTTGAAATAACTGCCGCAGTTGCGACTCATCGCCCGTTACAGTCGGAAGTTGCTCAAACTCAATACGTGCATTCGACTGTGCGATGACCACTTCCAGATTGTCTATGACGTCGGCAACAACCTGATTGAGTGGGACGGGAGCCGCTGTTTCCTGACGTACCGAAATCCGGGAAAATGTCAGTAAGTCTTTAATTAACAACGACATACGGCTGGCAGCCATCTGCATCCGTTCCAGATACGAAATTCCTTCGCCCAACTGCTCTACGTACTGGCTCTTCAGAATATCGCCAAACGACTGAATCTTACGTAACGGCTCCTGCAAATCGTGGCTGGCGATGTAGGCAAACTTCTCCAGATTCTCGTTCGAGCGACGGAGGTCGTGGTTCGAGGCCGTCAACTGTTCCGTTCGGGCCTGTATCTGTTGTTCCAGACTGGTGGCCAGTTCCTCAATTTCTTTTCGGATAAGTACCTGTTCCGTTACGTCGACGGCCATATTCAGGATAGCGTACACCTGGCCATCCGCATTTGTCAAAGGCTTGTAGGTGAAATTGAAATAATACGTACCCAGCTTACCGTCAACCACTAAATCGGCTCGTGCCTCCTGCGTGTGGTAGGCAACTCCAGTCGTATATACTTCATCGAGAAGTTGGAGAAACGGTTGGCCTTTCAGTTCAGGGATAGCTTTGTGCAAGGGCTTTCCAATAATCGATTTATTCTTACCCCATAACTTGAGCATGGCCTCGTTCGGCATTTCAATAATGAGGTCCTGGCCCCGGTAGATGGCGGTAGCAACGGGAGCTTCGGCAATCAGGTCACGGAATCGCTGTTCGCTCTTCTGCAAAGCAGTTTTGGCGGCAACCTGGGTAGTTACCTCGGTGGCAACGACCATAACGCCGGTAATTTCGCCATCGTCGCGTAAAGGAGCGTAAACAAAATTGAAATATCCATCTTCCAATTGCCCGTTTCGATGTAAGCGGGCGAGGGTTTCGGTACCATAATGAGAAATGCCTGAATCATAAACACTTTCCATTAATTCGATGAAACCCTGTCCCTTCAGTTCGGGTAGTGCTTCAATAAGCGGCAGTCCGATGATGGATGGATCTTTTCCCCATATCGCCAGCATGGCCGTATTGGCCATTTCGACGTTCATGCTACGTCCGTCCATAACGCTTATGGCCACTGGCGCCTGCATGACCATGTTACGGAACCGTTCTTCAGTAGCCCGCAGTTTGGCTTCGGCTTCAATACGTTCCGTAATATCGTACGAAATAATAACCATGCCCTCGGCTTCATTCTGCGAATCGTCCAGGCGCGTTACGTTCATTTGCACCCAACGATACGTTCCGTCTTTGCAGATGTACCGTTTAACCAGATTGAAGAAAGCACGTTTCCCCTGGGCAACTTCCTTAAATAGTTTATGGTTGTACGCCCGATCGTCGGGGTGAGTTAGTTGAATGCTATTTAGCGAGCGAAGTTCTTCGGCCGAATAACCCAGCAAAAGCGTGTAAGCTTCATTGACCAGCGAAAAATTGGCCTGTCGATCCGTAAAAGCCATCCCGACCGACGTATTGGCAAAGGCAATGGAAAAGCGCTCTTCCATCTCCCGGAGGGCTCGATTTTTTTCTTTCTGATCGGTAATGTCGAGAGCAATGCCCGAAAATGAAACGGCTTTTCCGGCCGTATTGAAGATGTACTGTCCAAGTACTTTAATCCAGTGATGCGAGCCATCGCCCCAGATAAACCGAACTTCATAACTGATGATACCGTTACGTGCCCCATCTTTATAAGCTTTATTGCGTATGGCGCGATCGTCGGGGTGAACGTAGTCGACAAGGGTGTTTCGGGTTAGTCCCGTTTTTGCTTCCCCTGTCATGATGCGGGCCAGGGTAGGCGAGTATACGAGGTCGTCGGTATCCAAATCGACTGAAAACGAGCCTGCTCCTGAACCTTCCAGGGCCATTCTTGCCTGTTGTTCCGACAAATCGGTTTTCTCGCGAGCTTCAACTTCAGTGGTAATATCCTGCGCTACTCCCGAAAAACGGTGCGCCTGGCCATGCTCATCGAAGTGAGTTTGTCCAATAAAACGTACCCAGCGCAGTTGTCCATCGTTTACGCCGATGGTCCGGAAACGCATATCGTAACTTCCGCCAGATTTGATATTTAGTGCCCATTGTACAGCATTATTGACCCGGTCTTTATCTTCCGGATGAATGAAATCCAGACTTTGGTTATACGAAATTGAATCTTCGTGACGTAAACCTACCAGTTCCTGACATCGGGCATCCCAACTTACCACGCCCGATTTTGGATCTAAATCCCAGGTGCCTAATTGCGCTGATTGGAGGGCGAATCGCAGCCGTGCTTCACTCTCATCGCGTGCTTTCTGCAAGGCAACCCGTTCGGAGATGTCCTGCATGGCGCCAACCATCCGCACGGCCTTTCCGTCGCGATGCAACACGTAACCCCGGTCGAAAACCGTGGCGTAGGTTCCATCAACCCGGCTGAACCGGTATTCGTCACTCCAGTTGGCTCCACCGCTGTCGATGATCTCATGGATTGACTTCAGAACACGCTGTTGATCGTCGGGATGAATGCGCTCATACCAGGACTCAGGTCCACTCGTCGGACGGTTGTGATTATGACCAAACAGAGTAAAGAAACCTTCATTCCACCAGACGGTATTCGTTTCTAGATCCCAGTTCCAGACGGCATCGCGGGTTGCTTTGGCGAGCAGGTCAAATAAGTCGCTGGTTATTACAGAGTCGGTATTCAAGGGTTTTTCACTACGTTAAAATGGGTTAATAAATTAGTGCGCGTATTCGAGTAGCTCAAACCGGTTGCCGAACGGATCCCGGAAGAAAAACCGATCGCGTCCGTCGATAACCGACGAATACTCAATAGCGATACCTTTTTGTTCTAACGATTGTCGTGCCACAGTTAAGTTAGTGATTTCGAATGCGGGATGCCGCTTTGAAAAATTACCGCCCGCTTCTTCGCGAATGTGTAACTCAATGTCGCCTAGCTGAAACCACATAGCTCCGTCGGGGTGATTACCCGGAATTTCAGGCAGTTCCAGTACGTCGGTATAAAAAGCACGGGCATCAGACGTAGCACCGATGGGAATGCAGATAAGAAAGTGGTCTACCCGTTTGAACGCAATCATGGGGGGAGTTTACAGTTTTCTGTTGATACGTATTGTGTTTTAGTGTGGTCAGATTTAAGCATCTGATCACACTAAAAATCCTTTCAATAAAAAGTTGGTGGTGGATTCAGCGTTAGATTCTGCCGCTGGTGCCAGTACGGGTAAATAGGTGGTACGTCGCTGGCAGCATCCAGTTTCTGAAGCTGTTCGGTTGTCAGATTCCAGCCAACGGCTTCAAGATTTTGCGTCAATTGCTCTTCGTTACGTGCGCCTATCACGATACTCGAAACGGTAGGGCGTTGCAGCACCCAGTTAATAGCGACCTGTGCTATCGATTTTCCGGTCTCGTTGGCCAATTCCTCCAACGTATCAGTAATGTTGAAAAACGTTTCTTCAGGCACGACCGCCTGTGGTACAGGGCTACCTCCTTCAACGACACGGCCTTCAGTTGGAGCCGGTTTGTTACGTCCGTATTTACCACCCAGTCGACCACCCGCCAACGGGCTCCAGACCAGCGCACCAACGCGTTGGTCGATACCTAACGGCATTAGTTCCCATTCGTATTCCCGGTTCGCCAATGAATAATATACCTGATGCGCTACGTAGCGATTCCAGCCGTATTTCTCGGAAATTGCCAGCGACTTCATGAGGTGCCAACCTGAAAAATTCGAACAGGCAACGTAGCGCACTTTGCCGCTTTGCACCAGATCGTCGAGTGTACGTAGCGTTTCTTCGATGGGTGTTACGCCGTCGAAACCGTGCATGTGGTAAATGTCGATATAATCGGTTTGAAGCCGTTTAAGGCTGCTTTCGCATTGACGTAGCAGATGAAACCTCGATGAACCCTGGTTATTGGGGCCTTCGCCAAACGTAAACGTAGCCTTGGTCGAAATGAGGGCTTTATCGCGTTTGCCGACCAGCGCTTTCCCCAGAATTTCTTCCGACAGACCATCTGAATACACATCTGCCGTATCGAACAGATTGACGCCTGCATCGAGGCAAATATCGACTAGTCTCGTAGCTTCATCGGTTTGGGTAGTTCCCCAGGCCTTAAAAAATTTTGTGCCGCCCCCAAACGTAGCGGTTCCAAAACTCAGCACCGGTACCTTGAGTCCCGATGCTCCCAATTGTCTGTACTCCATAATTCAAAATTCAGGTCTATTTTACCGCAAAGTAAGTAGAATCGGTAACAGAATTAGTGCCACAAAGTCACTAACCCGCCCGACTTCCCTTGCAATGGGTCGGTTTTGGGAATTGGTACGTTGGCTATGTTCTTATCGGCTTGTGGCCGTTCGCCGGATTCGCCACGTAGCAGGTCATAATCGCGGCCATCCGGGTATGCGCCGACTACGCCAAAATCGGATGATGATTCCAGTTTTTTATGACCAACCCCCGCCGGAATCACGATGATGTCTCCTGCCGCTACGTTCACTTTTTTACCTTGTTCACCGCCTAGTTGCAACGTAGCAAAACCGCTGTAAACGCCCAGTACTTCATGCGTGATGCTGTGGTAATGATGATACGTAAAAACGCCATTTCGCCAGGAATTCGTCCAATTGTTGGCGGCAAATCGTTCTTCCAGCCACGTAGCACCGGCTCCGCCCGTTTCTGAAAACGCTTTTCGGTAGAGCAGGAGCGGGTATTTGCTGTTCGGGATTCGGCCGTTGTCGGCGAAAGATAAGGTTTCGGGCGGTTTCTGTTCTGATAACATCGCGGTAAGAAATAAAGCAAATGAGAGACTTGCAAGCCCTAAAAAAACAATTCGACGTAGTGGCATAACCAGGTGATAATTAATACGTTGTTACGTAACCGTAAACTCAAAAGTTCTTTCTAAAATAGCTGATAATCACTACGTTTAACCACTTAATTTATGCATCGGTTACGTATTACTCTAGCTAATTATGAAAACGTGGAAAACTACTCTCGTATGGTTGCTGATGGGCGCTACGTTACCGGCCACGGCTCAGTTTTTACCTGTTCCGTACTACGTATCACGCGTAAAAGACATTTACGCCGGTTCTGAGAGTTCCTACGTATCGGGCGATGGCGCTACGGCGGCCGTTATTGGCGGAACACTGGTTTTTGCCGCCGAAACGAGCGCAAACGGTGCCGAACTCTGGAAATCGGATGGCACAGCAGCTAATACTATTCTGCTCAAAAACATCAATACGTCTGGTTCATCTACCCCCGATTGGTTAACCACTGTCAACGGAACGGTGTTTTTCGCGGCCACGGGACCAGCGGGCCGGGAGCTGTATAAAACAGACGGAACGGCCGCCGGAACCGTATTGGTCAAAGATATTAACCCGTCGGGAAGTTCGAACCCAACGCGGATGACCAACGTAAATGGTACGTTGTTTTTTGCCGCCGATAATGGTGTCAACGGACAGGAGTTCTGGAAATCGGATGGTACGTCGGCAGGAACAGTTATGCTGAAAGACATTAATCCTACCGGCAATTCCCTACCCGTGTATAACCGTAAGATGCAGGTAATCGGCAGTACTGCGTATTTCGTGGCTGACGATGGCGTTACTGGTATAGAGCTATGGAAATCAGATGGTACGTCGGCGGGAACGCAACTGGTGAAAGACCTGAATCCATCCAACGGCGAAAGCAGTATTTTTGAATTGACCGTCATGAACGGGCTGCTCTACTTTGGCGCAAACAATGGTGTGAATGGCACCGAACTCTGGAAGTCGGATGGTACGTCGGCCGGGACGGTGATGGTGAAAGATCTGGTGCCTGGGAGTGGTAGCGCCCAGCCAGCCGGTTACGCGGTAATGAACGGACAGCTGTATTTCCGGGCTCATGTAGGCGGAGATGTCGAACTCTGGAAGACGGACGGTACGGACGCTGGTACGGTGCTGATCAAGAACATTCATCCAACGGGGACTTCGTTTCCTATATACATGACGGCGGTGAACAACAAGGTATTTTTTGCGGCTACAACCGCTGCTTATGGTACTGAACTCTGGATGTCGGACGGTACGTCGGCGGGTACTACGTTGGTGAAAGACGTAACGCCGGGTAGTGCCAGTGTAGCCATGAACGCCTTTACGGCAATCGGCAATCGGTTATTTTTTTACTGTCGCGAGCCCTGGAAGTCGGATGGTACGTCGGCAGGTACGACCATGCTGAAAGAAATCAACCCAAACGCTACGTCTGGTGCAGCAGGATTTATTGGGATGGGCAGCAGCGTGTTTTTCTGGGCGTGGGATGGCAGTTCGGGAATGGAACTTTATAAATATGCTCCCTGTACGTATTGCCCTTACCTACGCGAATCCGTCACTGACGAATCTGAACCGAAATTGCTGGTATCGGTATTGAAAAATCCAGTTCGTGAGTCAGCTACGGTTTCTGTCAGTGGAACTGCCGGAAAACCGCTTACTCTACAACTCGTAACGACGCAGGGCCAATTACTCGATCTGCGCCAGATTAACAACCCCGCTACTGCCGAACGTGTTACGTTCGACCTGAGCCATTTGCCGCCTGGGTCGCTGGTACTACGTGCCACGGCTAATGAACAGACGCAATCGGTACGAATCCTGAAAACGGACTGACGAAAGGGTTAAATTTTCAGGCATAAGCTCGTAAATGAGCGTTTTTGTCATGCTGACGAAGCCGGGCCGCCGGAGCGGAAGCATCTTAATGTTTCCTAACCTAAGAGTGAAGATATTTTAAGATGCTTCGTGCCTCAGCATGACAAAAACGATTCGATTACTGTCAGATAACTGCTACGTTTGGCCTACATTTTATCCGGATTCTGAATAACGTAACAACGTCTTTTGTCTACTCCATCGAACAAGTAGACACTTTGTTTTCTGAAAAAAATAGGGCTGCGGGTATTATTTATTGTACTTTTGAGACCCACCCGCCGTACGCTGATTCATACTGGAATGATTCTCTTATCCGTTCAGATGATTCATTTAATGGCTCAGGTGTGGGAAGTACTTGATTGATTATAAGTGCAATAACCCACAACCTTTTCCTGTTTCATGCAACAAAAAATCCGCCGTGAAGACGCGCTTGCGTATCATGCCAAAGGGCGTCCCGGTAAACTGGAAGTCATTCCCACAAAAGAATATAGTACCCAGACTGATTTGTCGCTGGCTTACTCGCCGGGCGTGGCAGAACCTTGTTTAGCCATCGCCGAAAATCGCGAAGATGTGTATAAATACACGGCCAAAGGCAATCTGGTGGCGGTTATCAGCAATGGTACTGCCGTACTGGGATTAGGCGATATTGGGCCCGAAGCCAGCAAACCCGTGATGGAGGGGAAAGGGTTGCTTTTCAAGATTTACGCCGACATCGATGTGTTTGATATTGAACTCGATACCAAAGACGTCGATGAATTTGTGCGTATGGTGAAGATTCTGGAGCCAACTTTTGGCGGGGTCAATCTGGAGGATATCAAAGCACCTGAATGTTTCGCCATTGAAGAGCGTCTGAAAAAGGAGCTGAACATTCCGATCATGCACGACGACCAGCACGGCACGGCCATTATTTCGGCGGCTGCGCTGCTTAATGCGCTCGACATTGTGGGTAAAAAAATTGAAGACGCCAAAATTCTGGTCAACGGGGCGGGCGCGTCGGCGATTTCGTGCACCAAGCTCTACGTATCACTCGGCGCGAACGTCGACAACGTAGTGATGTGCGACAGCAAAGGCGTGATACGTGCCGACCGTACCGACCTTGATGAACGAAAAAGCCTGTTCGCTACCAAACGCGACCTCAATACGTTGGAAGAAGCCTTTGTTGGCGCCGACGTATTTATTGGGTTATCGAAAGGAAATACGGTAAGTCAGGATATGGTACGTTCGATGGCCGAAAATCCGATTGTGTTCGCGATGGCCAATCCGACGCCCGAAATCAGTTACGAAGATGCTACGTCTGCCCGGCCCGACGTAATCATGGCGACAGGCCGTTCCGACTATCCAAATCAGGTCAACAACGTACTGGGTTTTCCGTACATTTTCCGGGGAGCTTTGGACGTGCGGGCCACCGAAATCAACGAAGCCATGAAATTGGCGGCCGTTCACGCGTTGGCCGACATGGCGAAAAAGCCCGTTCCTGATCTGGTGAATATGGCCTACGGAACCGACAATTTGCTCTACGGCAAAGGCTACATCATTCCGAAACCCGTTGATCCCCGACTGCTTGAAACGGTAGCTCCAGCGGTGGCGAAAGCCGCTATGGAATCGGGCGTGGCGAAACAACCCATCACCGACTGGGAAGCCTACGAAAGCCAGCTCGCCCGGCGGTTGGGGCAGGATACACGTATATCGCGGGTCATTAACAACAAGGCACGCACCAATCCAAAGCGGGTTGTTTTTGCCGATGCTGAAAACCTGAAAGTGCTGAAAGCGGCTCAGCAAGTAAGAGATGGTGGCATTGCGCATCCTATTCTGTTGGGCGAAAGTTCGGTTATCCAGGAAATGATTGCTCACAATAACCTGGATTTACATGATGTTCCCATCATTACACCCCGGAAAGAACAGGAATTGATTGAGCAGTTCGGTGAATTGCTCTACAAAAAACGACATCGGAAAGGACTTACCGCAGCCGACGCCCGCAAACGGATGTTGTCGCGCACCCACTTTGGGGCGATGATGGTCGAAACAGGTCAGGCCGACGCACTGATTTCGGGATTGACGCACAACTACCCCGATACCATTCGCCCCGCGCTGCAAGTGATTGGCAAAGAGCCGGGTGTGCGGAAGGTAGCCGGGATGTATATTCTGCTGACCAATCGCGGACCGCTGTTTTTCTCCGATACGACGGTCAACATGAACCCGACGGCCGAGGAGATTGTCGAGATTACTGAACTGACCGCCCGCGCCGTCGAGCGTTTTAATATCAAGCCACGTATCGCCCTGGTAACATACTCCAATTTTGGTAGTGCCAGTGGTGAAGATGCCGACAAGATGCTGCTGGCGGCCGAAATGCTACAGGCCAAACACCCCGACATGATTGTGGATGGGTCAATGCAGGCGCACCTGGCGTTTAACGTCGATCTGCTACGTCAGAATTATCCGCTCAGCAAACTGGTTGATGAAGGGGCCAATACGTTGATTTTCCCGAACTTATCGGCAGCTAACATTGCCTACAACCTCATGCGCGAAGCTGCCGGCCCACGAGCCGCCGGTTTCGACGTAATAGGGCCAATTCTGCTTGGAATGCGGAAGCCCGTCTACGTACTACAATTGGGTTCGTCGGAACGGGAGATTGTAAACATGGTAGCCATTGCTGTTGTAGAAGCGCAGGCCACTACGTAGTGAAGTGCAAACTTGCGACGCTGTTTTTGTCATGCTGAGGAACGAAGCATCTTAAAATATCCTCACTCTTTTGGCAGGAACCCTTAAGATGCTTCGTTCCTCAGCATGACAAAATCACGCATTTTGAGGTTGCGTCCGAAAGTCTAAACGGTCTCTTCATTAAACCTCCCGACAGCGTAAGTTTTCGGGAGGTTTTTCTTTTACCAAATGACCAACTCGAAAAGGATTTTGGCCGAAACGAATAAGCCACTTCACGGATATAATCCCATATTGCAACCGGCTAATTACCAGTAGATTTCTATCTATTATTTGTCCACCCTCTATCAAGTAAACAATAGTGATGAAAATATTAGTAGTCGATGACGAAACACAGATTCAGCCCCTGTTTATGCAGCGATTCCGGCACGAAATCAGTCGGGGAGAAATCAGCCTGACGTTTGCTCAGTCGGGTGAAGAGGCTCTGGTCAAGCTGGAAGATTCGGGCGTTATTCTGATCCTGTCCGACATCAATATGCCGGGTATGAGTGGTCTGGAACTGCTACGTCGCATTCGGGGTACACATCCCCAGCGGCCGCCTACCGTTGTGATGCTCACCGCTTATGGGGATAGCAATAACCGGGAACAGGCGCAACGGTATGGGGCTGATGATTTTCTGACCAAACCCATTGATTTTACCTTCCTCAAACAAAAGTTAGCCGAATTCACCGGCAGCTGACCCAACCTTATCCACACGCCATGACGACAAAGATTTTGGTGGTCGATGACGAAGTAAGTATTCAACTGCTGATGAAACAACGCTTCCGGCATCGTATTCAGGCGGGCGAGTATGCGTTTCTGTTTGCCACCAGCGGACAGGAAGCCCTGACGGTTATTCATCAGGAGCCGGATATCGACGTATTGCTGCTCGATATCAACATGCCCGATATGAGCGGTCTGGCTGTGCTGGCGCAGCTGCACGATCTGGTGCCGGTTACACAGGCGGTCATGGTGTCGGCGTATGGCGATATGGACAATGTGCGGGCTGCTATGAACCGGGGTGCATTTGATTTCGTGATGAAACCCATCAATTTCAAGGACTTGGAATTGACGATTGAAAAAACGGTACGTCATGTCAGTCAGCTACGGGAATCGATACGTGCCAAAGCCGTGGCCGATCTCAAAGCCCGCTTTTTCGACAACATCACGCATGAATTTCGAACGCCCCTGTCGCTGATCATCTCCCCGGTGGAGGCTATGCTTCAGGAGAGTCAGTATCAGGGAACGATCCGACGCAATCTGCTTACCGTTCGCCGGAATGCCCATCAGCTTCTGCACTTGATCAACCAACTTCTCGACCTAGCCCGACTCGAATCCGACAGCCTGCCGATTGTGGAATCGCGGGGCGACGTAGTGGCTTTTCTGGCGCAGGTGGTCGATTCCTTTCAGCATTTTGTCGAACAGAAAGGGCTGATGTTGACCTTTTTGGCGAACGTACTGGAGCATGAAAGTCTGTTCGATACCGACAAATGGCAAAAAATTCTGACAAACCTGCTGTCGAATGCCGTAAAATTTACGCCAGAAGGGGGCCAGATCAAGGTGAATAGCCAGATTGGCCCATCTGAATTGACATTGACCGTCACTGACACAGGTATCGGGATTGCCGATGAACACCTGCCTCATATTTTTGACCGGTTTTATCAGGCCGATACGTCCCTGACACGGGCGTATGAAGGATCGGGCATTGGGCTAGCGCTGGCTTATGAATTAGCCCGTCGACTTGGTGGGCAGTTGACGGTGGTCAGCGTGCTGGGCGTTGGTACTACGTTTACGGCCAAAATTCCAATTCGGTCTGTGTCCGATAACGTAGCACCTACTACGTCTACGCACATTCCGCTTGAGCCTACTCCCTTTGACGTGGTTTTTGCGCCTGCTGGAACCGCGCAGTTGCCATTTGCGGATTCCGGCCAGCCGGTGATTTTGCTGGTCGAAGACAATACGGAGCTGCTTACGTTCATGAAGGAATCGTTGGCCGACCAATATCATATTCTTACTGCCACCAATGGACGTAGTGGATTGGAAATAGCGAGACAGGAGTTGCCTGATATTGTCGTTTCGGACGTAATGATGCCCGAAATGGATGGCTATCAATTGACCGATTTCCTGAAGCAGGATCCAGGTACTGACCACATTGCTATCATTCTTCTGACGGCCCGGACCGCCGTTGAGAGCCGTCGGGAGGGACTGGAGAAAGGGGCCGACGATTATCTGACCAAACCATTTGACTTACAGGAACTTCGACTTCGACTTCGTAACCTTATTACTCGCCAGCAAAAATTACGTGGCTATTACCAAAAGCAATTTGGCGATACCCTTGCTACGTCCTCTCCGGCGGACGAAACGCATACCCCAACGGCGCAGGATGTATTTCTGGCCAAACTGAATGGCATTGTGGAGAATCATCTGGATGATTCGACGTTCCGGGCTGAGTTGCTGGCCGAAGCCGTAGCCATGAGTCTTCGTACACTGACTCGCAAACTTACTACGTTGGCAGGCGTAAGTCCAGCGCGATTCATTCGGCTGTACCGACTTCAGCGGGCCACCGAGTTGCTACGTGCCGGACACCCGGTTTCTGAAACGGCCTATATGGTTGGTTTTGAACATCCGGCCAATTTTTCGACTGCATTTAAAGAAGTATTTCGACAAACGCCATCGGAATTTATTGGCTTATAATCAGTTATGTCTTTCACTACGTTTTCCTGATACTATGATAAATCGGCTATACCTGTTCCTGCTGCTCTTTAGCCTAACGATTTCGGAATGCTGGGGGCAAGCGTCTCCTAATTTTATTCCCCCACCGGGCTTATCGCTCGATAAAGGGTGGAAATGGCAATCGGGCGACAATCCCAATTGGGCGAGACCAGATTTTAATGATTCAGCCTGGGAATCTATTGACCCAACTCAGGACCTCATGGACATACCTCAGTTCTGGAAAACCAACGTAGGCTGGTTACGAATTCGATTTAGAGTAGATAGTGTAACGACTACTAAATCGCTGGCTATGCTGGTAGAGCAGAACGGTGCTTCCGAAATTTATTTGAATGGACGCCTGCTTGGGCGTTTTGGTGAAATAAGCGATGAAAACGGAGAGGTAAGGGCAGCATCTACGCCTATTGGTACTTTTTTAGGTACACCTATTCGTAACGCGGGAGAGCAGGTACTAGCCGTACGGTTTGCTATTCAAAAGAATATACCCTACATCGAATTTGTCGGACAAAAGAATAAAGCACTGTCGCTTCTAATAACCGATTCCACAAACATCAATTTCTTTCGGCGAAATGACGTCCGTGCCCCGCTCGACTATTTTAAATTTGGCTTTTTCTTACTGCTCGCTATTACTCACTTAGCCTTATTTTATTTCGACAAGTCAAGTAAGTCAAATCTATATTTTTTTCTATCAACCGTTAGTTTCGCTGGCAATTCGATTTTGTTGGCCCTTGTTTACTATTATGCCCAAAGTGCAAGCTCCAAAATGGGATTTCTTATTGCCGGAAGTCTTCTTTACGTGATAGCTGGTATCTTTTTTCTGACAGCAGTTTACACCATATTTAATCAGCGCAAAGGGATTATCTATTGGACTCTACTAATTTATTGGTTCATAAGTATAATACTCCTATTTATCCAGTATCACAACAGCTACAATTGGGGGATTAATCTGCTTGGCTTTTTAACCATGACAGAATGTGCTCGTGTAACGTTTCTGAGTGCTCGACGTAAGCAACGGGGCGCTACAATTATCGTTTGGGGATGCATACTTTTTATTGTATTCTATTCGCTTTGGGCATCCATTTTATTTAAAATTTTGCCGGCTGGTCCAGCCTGGATGTATGGCCACCTAGCCTTTAATATTGGTTATTTAAGCCTACCCGTTTCCATTTCCATCTATCTGGCTCTGGAAGCTTCATTCAACAGTCGCAGCCTGGCCCAAAAACTCGTTGAGGTTCAACAGCTATCCACCGAAAAGCAGCAGATTCTGGCTAGTCAAAATGAAACTCTCGAACAGCAGGTCAATGAACGTACCGCTCAACTAAACCAATCGCTGACCAATCTCAAAACCACTCAGAATCAACTCATCCAGAAAGAAAAGCTGGCCAGCCTGGGCGAACTTACCGCTGGCATCGCCCACGAGATTCAGAATCCCCTCAACTTCGTCAACAACTTCGCTGAAGTCTCCGTCGAACTGGCCGATGAACTCCACCAGAGCGTCGAAGACGAGGACAAGCCCCTTAGTCAGGAGTTGGCCGGTGATCTGCGCCAGAACATGCAACTCATTGCTCAGAATGGTCAGCGGGCTTCCAGCATCGTGCGGGCCATGCTCGAACACTCCAGCAGCTCAACCGGTGAACGCCATCTGACCGATCTTGCTACGTTGGTGGAGGAATATCTGAAGCTGGCCTATCATGGTTTTCGGGCCAAGCATGACGGCTTTACTGCTACGTTGAAAACGGATATGGCAATGGATTTACCAATGATAGACGTAGTGGTGGGCGACATGGGCCGGGTGCTGTTGAACCTGTTCAACAACGCTTTCTATGCCCTCCATCAGCGTGTGATTGGGGAACCTAGTGCTGCGTCATCGTCGGGGGAGTATGCTCCTGCTATTGAAGTAAGTACGCGTAAACAAGGCAAACAGGTGGAGTTGCGAGTTATGGACAACGGGCTAGGTATCCCGGTTGCGATTCAGGGGAAGGTATTTCAGCCTTTTTTCACCACCAAACCGACGGGACAGGGAACGGGTTTGGGGTTGTCGCTGAGTTATGACATCATCACCAAAGGACATGGAGGAGAGATGTGGGTGGAGAGTCAGGAAGGGCAGGGCACTACGTTTATTATGCTAATACCAATTAACTGATTTATACCAAATGCGACTCTTTTTTGTCCTTAATCTGCTTCTGATTTTGCCTAAATTATCAATAGCGCAGAAAAATTTTGATTATGTCGAAATGCAAAAAATGTCATTCGATAGCTTGAATGTACGACGACATCAGGCGAACAATGATACGTTACGTATGGATGCCTACAGAAGGCTTGGCTTTTATCATGCAGAGATTAATAGAGATAGTGCTATATATTATGGTCAACTACAACTACAATTAGCAAAAAAAATGAAGCAACTTTTTTGGGAAGGCTTGGCTCTGAGTCATATTGGGTATGTTTACTATAAAAAGGAAAACTATCCAACTGCAATAAAATATTTTTTGAAAGCACAGTTAATATTGGAAAATGTTGATACTGAAAAAAATATATGGGGTTTGTTAAAAAATGAAAGCCCTAAAAAGACTCGTTTACGATTTCTATCAGGGTTATTGAATAATTTAGCTATTTTAAACGGTGCTATTGGTAATCTTGATAAACAGTTACTGCTTCTTAATCAAATATATAGCTATGCAAGTAGTGTACAGGATAATCTCGCCTTATCAGTAAGTGCTATGAATATAGGCCGAGTCTATTTTAGAAAAAATAAGTTAGATTCTGCACTTCTTTTTGAAAAAAAGGCGCTGCATTTTGCTGACGTATCAGATTATACTAAATATAAAGGAGGAATCTTATCTTCAATCGGTGAGATTTATAATAAAAAAAGTAATTACAGTTTATCGAAAAATTATTATCAGCAGGCGTTACGTATCAGTAAGTACCAGCGGAACTTTCAAAACATAGGAGAAACCTATTTGGGTTTTGCTACTATGTATAGGAATGTTGGACAGATTGATTCGAGTATTTATTATACAAGACAAGGCTTGTCTATATATAATGATCTGCATTTACAAACGGGGATATTAATTGCCTATATGTCATTCTATTTAACATATAAAAAACAAAAAAGTATTGATAGTGCTTTCTATTATCTGGATAAAGTAACGCCTTTGAAAGATAGCTTAGCTAATAATGAAAATGAAAAACTCAGGCAGGTACTAAATATTACGTTTGATGATCAACTTCGACTGGAAGAATTAGAAAAAGAGCGAATTCAGAGCCAAAATAAACTTAGAATGTATGCTATGCTGGCGGGCTTGGCTGCCATTTTGATCATTGCGTTCATTCTTTACCGGGGTAATCGGCAAAAGCAAAAAGCCAACGTTCTCTTAAATCAGCAAAACGACCAAATCCATCGAACGCTGACCCAACTCAAAACCACTCAGAATCAACTCATCCAGAAAGAAAAACTGGCCTCCCTAGGTGAACTTACCGCTGGCATCGCCCACGAAATCCAGAATCCCCTCAATTTCGTTAACAACTTCGCTGAAGTCTCTGTCGAGTTGGCCGACGAACTCCATCAAAGCGTTGCCGACGAGGACAAACCGCTCGCCCAGGAGCTGGCCGCTGACCTGCGGCAGAATATGCAGCTCATTGCTCAGAACGGCCAACGTGCCTCCAGCATCGTTAGAGCCATGCTCGAACATTCCAGACCCAGCTCTGATGTACGACAACATACTGACCTGAATGCGCTGGCGGATGAATATTTGAAGCTGGCTTATCATGGCTTTCGGGTGAAGCACAACGACTTCACCGCTACGTTGCAAACCGACTTTGCGGCCGATTTGCCTTTGGTAGACGTGGTGGTGGGCGATATTGGTCGGGTACTGCTGAATCTGTTCAATAACGCTTTCTACGCGCTGCACCAACGTGAACTTACCGAACGTAGTGCTACGTCCCAGGAATATAAGCCCGTTATTGTGGTGAGTACGTATCAGCAAGGCAAACAGGTGGAGTTGCGGGTGAAGGACAACGGCATGGGTATTCCGGTGGGTATTCAAGGAAAGGTGTTTCAACCGTTTTTCACCACCAAGCCAACTGGTCAGGGAACGGGGTTGGGGCTGTCACTGAGTTATGACATTATCACTAAGGGGCATGGTGGCGAGATGTGGGTGGAGAGTCAGGAGGGCAAGGGTACTACGTTTGTTGTTACGTTGCCTGCTCATTCCTGACGAGGTTAATCTACCAAAAATAACGTAGTGGTGGCGACTACTGCTACGTCGTTATAAACCTTGTTTAATGGCAAATTGAATCAGATCGGCCACTTTGCTGATGCCTAGTTTAAAGTGGATATTCTTCCGGTGGGTTTTGATGGTTTCCACACTCAAAGTCAATTGATCCGCAATCTGCTCACTGCTTAATCCCTGACAAATGAGCCGGATAATTTCGACTTCCCGGAAAGTCAGGCTCAGGCGACGGGCAAAGTCGTCGCCAAAACGGTCGATAAAATGTCCCGATTCGTTCAGCGCAAAGAATTTACCTCCGTTCAACACAGTACGTATGCCCTTCAATAGTAAATCGGTGGTGGCATCTTTGAGCAGGTAGCCATGCAGGCCCGCCCGCCGTGCCTCGTCCAGAAGTTTAGGCTGGTTGTACATAGTCAGGAGTATCACATATAAACCTGCGAAATTATGAATCAATTGAGACCCAAGATCGATACCACTGACCCCTTGCAAATTAACGTCTAACAGCACCAACTGAGGAGCTAATCGATGAACAGCAGCCAGGGCGTCAGCGGCCGTGAAAACCTGCCCGCAGACGGTCAGGTCGGTTTGGGCGTCGAGCAGACTTTTCAGCCCGTCGTTGAATAGCCGATGGTCGTCAATCAGAAGTAGGCGGGATGGGGGAGAAGGCTCCATAAGACGTTGTTACGTAGGGCACATCGAGCACGACCAACGTACCGGCTTCTGTTACGTCCCTACGTAGCTGTGCTCCGATGTATTCGGCCCGTAAGCTACTATTTTTCAGTCCAAGACCTGCCCCTGTTTCGCTGTTTTTTGTTACCCGGCTACCCAGCCCATCGTCTTCAACCATAACGGATAGGTAATCTTCATAATAAAGCAACTGTACGGCTGCTCGTCGGGCCTCGGCATGTTTATGAATGTTCTGCACCAGTTCTGAAACGATTCGATACAGATTCAATTCAATCTCTAACGAAAACCGCCGTTCCTGTCCGGCTACAACAAATGAAAATTGAGTCGGTTGCATTGGCTGGCTCTGTACTAACTGATCGAGCGCATGACGCAGACCCAGCCGGTCAAATTCGGGCGGCATCAGATTATGGGCGATACGCCGGAGATCATGCGTACTTTTTTGGACCAGTGGCTCAAGCTGGTCGAGCGCATTAATGGCCAACGTATCATGTAGCTGCTGGCGAAGCGCACCCAAACTGCGCCGGAGCGTGGCCAGGGTGCCGCCGAGATCGTCATGCAGATCGGCAGCCAGACGTCGGCGCTCAACTTCCTGCGCATTGATAACCTGCGTAGTGGTCTGATTACGTTCCTGAGCGAGTGTCAGCTGGAGGTTCAGATTCTGTCGTTGGAAGCGATTGTAACGTATCGTTAACCCAAAAGCGAGCGTAATCTGCTCTAACAAAAATCCTGGTAACAGCCAGTTCGTGGTAAAATGCCCCGCATTCACTACGTTCAAAAGGGTTAGTGCATAGATGAACGTACCGAGAATCGTGAAACTGAGGGCTGTTACGTATATATAAGCGGCTTCGTTTCGCTTACGAATTTGTTCTGTGAAAACAGCCACCAGCAGCACTACGTTGGCGATTATCCAGGTAATGAGCAAAAATTCGCCAAGTTGAAGGACACAAACCGGCAGATCCTGTTGCTGAAACAGAGAAATGGTACACCCTCCAAACGAAATAATCAAGATATACCACGCTAACCAGGTCGTTGCCGTTGAGTATCGGCTCGTTGACGGATTAAGTCCCAAAAACCGCTTCATCAGAAACAGGTTGGTGCTGGCCCAAAGCGCTGATAACATGACCATTATAAGCGAATTACTGAAAAGCAATTCAGGCCATATAAACTCAAATCCGTAACCAAGACTACTGAGCACATAAAGTGTATTACAGGTTAGGTGCGCCATAAAGAAAAGATGCACCGAATCCTTAAGGGAAAACCACAAGAGGAAGTTGAACAGGAAGATAAACCCGGCCATTCCGAGAAAAAAAGCCACTAGTGCCGAATCAAGCCGAAGGGTCTGTAAAAATTTTTCGGATGAGTATAGTGCTACGTTCCCTGAAATAAACTCATTCCGCTTATCCAGGAGAATCATGATTTCGGATTGCTCGCCCGATTTCAACGGGATCGGTATGGCAAAATAATTGATCTTAACGGGACGGCTCTGAAACGGTAACGCGTCGCCCGTAAGCGCTAATGTATCGATCTGCCCGTTACGTCGGCGGAAGCACTGAACACGGTGTATATCAATACGATCTAATAAGAAAAAGACTGTTTTGGTGGCTTCGCTGTTCTGTAGCCTGAAATAAAGCCATACGTAGTTGGGCTCAATACCAAGATTAAGATGGCGTTCGGTAAGACGGGTGGTGGGCGTTTTCTGGGCGACCGCAAAGGCTTGTGCTGGTGTAAGCCACAAAGCCGTTTTGACTAGCTCAAGGTGATTACATAGCGACCAGTCTGACTCGTTACCAATTCGTATAGGCTCAACCGCCTGCGACCGACCCACAAGCGCAGAAAACCACAAACAACCGAAAATCAGGCACTTTGTCATGGAGATAGATTTACGTAGCCAAAGATATTTCCTGGCGTCATAGTTAAAAATACCCCTTTTGTGGTATTGCCCCCAGCTGAGTTTTCCGGCCACCTTTGCCTATCGATCCGCGGTCGACAAACAAGATTGTCTAACTGGCAAACAAGCCTGGCGCAAAACCAAAAGCCTGTTTTGTGTTTCGAGGGGAAGTTTGTACAGGAATTAAGAAGTGAGCTTTCCGCTGCTAATCACACCAACTCATTCAAAAACAATTCACACTAAAAACAATGAAAACGATTCAGAAAAGGCCCTATTAAAGCATTTGTCCGGTGATCTTTTCGCTACCATGAAAACGTCTGTTACGTATTCACCTGGCAATCTGGTCATATCCGATCAGTTTAGTTACGTTTATTTTTTCTATTCACATTTAATTTTTCACCATCATGAAAACGCGTGTTCCGCTTCTATTCCAGATCAGTACAGGTTTATTAGCTCTATTATGTTTGATTGTTGTATCGTGTAAAGGGCCAGAAGGGCCGGTCGGTCCACAAGGCCCTGCCGGGCCAACGGGGGCCGCCGGTGCAACGGGTCCGCAAGGGGTAAGTGGTGTGGCGGGCGCAACTGGCCCGCAGGGGGTGAGTGGTGTGGCGGGGCCAACTGGTCCACAAGGGCCTGCCGGGAACGCTAACGTAGTATACACTGCCTGGAAAGCCCCTGATTTTAGTAGTTATTATTATCGCTTCCCGGATAATCTCCAGACCATTATTGGTAATGATAACAACAGAGTTAGTCCACTGTTAACGGCTGATGTTATTAATAAGTCGATTGTGTATGTATACTGGAAATACACTCAATTACAGTATGATAGTGGGAGTGCCGAATTTAAGTTGGTCGAACGAATTCAGTCGACAAGCGCAAATGGATCAATAAAAATCCCAGGGCGGGCTACCAATCAATATAACGATTTCATCGGCTATTACGTGAATAGCGATGATATAGGAGTCAATAACCTTCATTTATATATGTATTTTTTTACCAATCAGTTAGATCAGGCTCAAAAACAGGTTGCCGTTGCTGATTTTATTGGTAAGAACGCCCAGTTCTACCGGGATATGGCGAAGGATGCCCCCCAATACCGCATCGTTATTGTGAACGGCAGTACACCCGGTGGGCGTCAGGCTAACATTGATTACAAGGATTATGCGGCTGTGAAGCGGGCCTACAATCTGCCTGATTGACCAGTATTGGGCTACTGCTCGCATTCAATTTATGCTATTGGTTGTCTTTGCTGATGTTAAGTAAAGGCAACCAATAGCGAGCTGACTCAATAAACTAAGCTTTCCATTTCTATGCCAATACCATACTCATTGTTTTATCGACTTGCATCTAACCTTAAACCCCTGAAGCCAAATCGTGAACATTAAAAACCTCTTCTCAACCGTATCTCTCATTTGTTTATCATTTGGAGTAACACTCGCATTTTTTCCGGATTATATCGGCAATCAATACTTGACTGACCCTTCCTGGATAAATCCGGGGGCAAAGCTTGTGGCACAGGGTTATGGTACGTTACTTATCGCGTTTGCAGTGGCCTGCTGGTATGGTCGAGGGGCTGAACCCTCTTTGGGGCGTCGGGCAATGATTGTACTTATACTCCTGTCTGATCTGGCTTTAGTTATTGTACATTCATTGGCTATTATCAATAAAGTTGAGACGCCAATCGCCTGGGTAACCGTCTTTATTTCCGTTGTACTAACGGTTTGGTCGGGCATGCTTCTAAGACAGGGAACAGACGTAGCGGCCTGATACGCATTTTGATACGTTTAACCAAAATGAACTTATGAACCAGGAATTTGTATTTCGCATTCTGTTTATGGTGTGTTTCGTTCCCGGTCAGCTTATCCGGCAATACGTCGTACGGAAGAATCCTGCGGGGAAGCTGGTAAAGTCAGTGAATATCGACCGGGAGTTACTCATGTACCGTATTGGTACGTTGCTGTTCATTATCCCTATTTTTTACGCGTTAACGACCTGGCTCGACTTTGCTGGTTTCTATTTACCTAACTGGATCAGATGGGTTGGTTTTGGTGTTTCCCTACTGGGTGTAGTTGTTCTGGTGTTGTCACATCAGGCGTTGGGCCGCAACTGGACTGGGCAACTGCACATCCAGGAAAACCATGTGCTGATTATTCGGGGCATATACCGCTATATCCGTCACCCCATGTACCTCTCTTTTTTATTGGCGGCTATTGGTACGTTACTACTTTCTGCGAACTGGTTTATTGGTGTACCTCCATTTATTTGGTTCTGGGCGATGTATCTGGGGCGAGTGAATCATGAAGAGCAGATGATGCTTGATGCCTTCGGGGAGCCATATCGAGTTTATATGCGTTCGACGGGGCGTTTGTTACCTAAAATAATGAACCCTGCAGCCAGCAGGTAATGGCGTATAAATACTTAAAAAGGCTACCGTTCAGTAACTATGTCTGAAGTTCCGTTTACAGGCTATTGAAAACGGATAAAAGAAGGTTTCCTTTGTGATTATGAGTCTTTTATAAAAAGCCTTTGTTCTTCGATGCTAATTCAGGATAGGTAATCCATCCAGAAAGTCTTAGCATCGAAACAGGTAATTCCTACTTATTATCCCAAACCAAACACAATCATGAAAGAACTACGTTGCAAAGATGTGGGCTTCGATTGCCCTGGTATTGTCAAGGCTGAAACCGAAGCCGAAGTGCTGCAATTAGCTGCGCAACATGCACAAGACGCCCATCAGGTGACCATTACGCCTGAAATGGCCGAACAAATCAAACCCTTAATTCACGACGCATAAATAAGCCAAATTCCACCATGATACGTATTAAACAAATGCTGCTTGCCAGTTTTTTGCTACTGGCAGGAACGATTTCTCATGCTCAATCAACTCAAAAAAAGATGAAATTCCTGATTCATGTTACCTGCGGCCCCGACAACCCCACTAAGGCGGCACTGGCATTTCTGGTAGCCAAAACGGCTACCGACGAGGGACATACCGTTGCACTATTTCTGGCGGGCGATGCCGTTACGTTGCTCAAGGATAGCGAATTAGATAAAGTGGTTGGGCTGGGAACGGGTAAACTTCGTGACCATTACGACGCCATTGTGAAAGCAGGGGGCAAGTTCTACCTGTCGGGGATGTCGTCGAAGGCGAGGGGATTAAGTGACGCTGAGATTGCCGGAAAACCGGCCGAGTTTGCTATGCCGACTGTGCTGGTCAGGCTCGCAACTGACAGCGACAAGATGTTTACGTACTGATTTACTACGTTTCACCCATATAAAACCTGGCTTCATGAAAACACTTTCACGACGTACCTTTCTAAGTCAGAGTGCAAATGCACCGGCCATCCTGCCTTTTCTAATGCCGGAATTTTCGTCTGCCGTGCAGGGCGATGAGTTTTCCCTGAATGAAGTCCGCTTGTTGCAAGATATGACGGATTATCAATACAAATCTTTGTGGGGTAACCTGAAAGGTATTACCGAAAAAGAAGCCGACTGGAAACCGAACCCCGAATCAAATTCGGTACGTTGGGTAGTAGGTCATCTGTGCTGGTTCGAAGAGTGGATGGCCGATGCCATTGAAAATAAGGGCCGATATCTGACTGATAAAAAACCGATGTCGGTTCAGGAACCCACGATGGAGGCTATTCGAACACGTTTCGATGCGGCACGTACTCGGTCAACAGCTGTTGTTAAAGCGCTGGCTCCCGAGATACTGTCGAAAAAAGTGGTATTTGTTGGTAGGGTGGAAGTACCTATTTCCAACCTATTTCAAACCCAGGTTACCCATATGTCCGGCCATCGCTATCAGGTTCGCTATATCCGGGGCACCTACAGCCGGGTTTTCAAAATCACCAACAAAGCTGACTTTGATCCGTGGTAAGCGTCAGAAAACTTTTCCTTCTTTTTCGGAGACTACTTAACGTAGCGTAGAGAACGTAGAAGATGTCTGCAACCACTGCCGTGCTACGTTGCTGATGAATGCGTTTGGACCAGATTGACGAAAGCGTCGATAAAATGGATTAGTTTGTTTTGTGTGTCAGCATCGGTGATTGCACCCGCTACATCTATTTTTCCTTTTATGCCCTGTATCAATAACGTAGTATCTTCTGTGAAAACAGTTTCGACGGTTTTTATAATTATTTTCAGCTCTTCGTGCCCCATCTGACCACTGGCTGATGCCGTGATAAGGCCAATCGGCTTTCCGGAAAAAACAGTGCTCGCGACGCACCACTCAATGGCATTTTTCAAACCGCTTGGCATGCTGAAAATGTATTCGGGCGTACAGATTAACAGGCCGTCTGCGTCCTGAATAGCGGCTCTGAATTGTGTAATGGACTCTGGTACGTTACTGACTGACTGTTCAGGATTAAAGGGCGGCAATTCAGATAATCGGTCGAAAATGATAATGTCGAGATCATGTTTTGCTACGTCCGCAATTCGGTTGACCAGCTTTAGATTCGATGAGTTTTTACTGGCGCTGCCGATAATGGCAAAAATGGTTTTCCGGGAAGGCATTGAATTGTATCAATTAGGTTCTGCTACGTATCACTTGCTATGACGTAGAAAGTGATACGTAGTAGTTTAGTTCCACCTCTCACAACTCCCAAATTACCCGAACCACTTTGCCGTGGACGCCGATGGTCTGGAAAAATTCCAGCCAGTGCAGTTGTTGTGGCCCCAGATGATCGGTGGGTGATTTGACTTCTACAAACTCATACCTGCCTTGTTCGTTCCAGATCAGAAGATCGGGGAAACCGCGTGTATGCTCACGCAGGTTGCGGGAAATTTCTAACAGAATGAGCCTCAACTGCTCTACATCTAATAAGTCGATGATACGTTGCACCAGCGTCAGTAATTCATCCGACCAGTCGACCAGCACGTTGGTGATACCATACTTCGCGTTGAACATACGCCCGGTGTGTCGTCGCCAGTCGTCTTTATTGGTGAGTTCGGCCAGTCGTTTTTTGAGCAGATCTTCGCGCTTGAGGTAAAAGTCGGGCAGGTAAAAATCGGACGGAGCCCGTTGCAGCGGATGGTGAATGGCCGATACGTTGGCGTCGTAGATAATATCCCAGAAAACCAGCCCGAAAAGGCCCCGCCAGGGATAATTTTCGGTAAAAGCCGCATCGAAGTCATGTTCCAGGTAATAATTCATAACCCCAGCTTCGACATGGTGTCGGTAAGCCGCCGGAATGTTGACGCTTTCGGCATCAGACAGAAATCGCGTAGTAGCTTTTCGGGGACGCTTTTTCTCTCCCACACTCAGAATTTTATCCCGAAAATCGTTGGCGAAATACCGCTCTTCAGCATTCAGCGGGTTGAGCGCAATTTCGTCGCAGAGGGCGAGCGCTTCGTCTATCGAACCGTTTCGGAACAGCAATCGTACACGCCGTTCGCGGGCCGGAACGCGGTCAGAAAGTTCATAAACAGACAGTGCCTGTTCAGGTAATTTCTGCCGTTCGAGGTAACCACCAACCCGACAAACCAATTTCTGATAACCCGGAATAGCAATTTCGGTTAGTTCGGGGCGGGTTTCGTTCCAGTTCAGGAACCAATTGTAAATGTCTGAAGGGGGCGTATCGCCTTCTTTCAAGTCGTAAAACTCTTCGCTGGTAAGCGAAATGAGCAGTTTATCTTCCACCTCCTTGCGAGACCGAAAACGAGCCGTTAGCTTACTATCGTCGTATCGTTCGAAATTGACCATTCCCAGATCGCGTATCACAAACTCAGTCATGTTGGCACCCCGATTGCCGAAAAACAGGTATTTCACCATCATACTTTCGGCCTCGAAATTCATCTTCACAACCGTTTCGTGGGTAGTCAGCGACGTAACGACTTCGCCAAAATCAAGCTCCTGCAACGCATATTTCACGACGCCTTCTTTTTTCTCTTTGGCGAGGGGCCTGATTTCTTCGGGCTCCAGCGGCAGTAACTCAAGAAGTTCGGGCTTTGTAAATACGCTCAGCGCGTCGTTGCCAAAGGCTTCGTGACGGGGTGATAGCGGATCAATAAAGCCAGTAGCGATCAACGTATCGACGGCTGCCGGTAAGTCAGTTATTTCGTTATATTGTAGTTTGTTAATCCGAAAAAAGAGTCCTTTGCGATTACTGAATCGTACGTACAGGCATTGTGCATCGAGACTCAGCGATTCGAATCGGCGCACAAAATCCCATTCGGCCTCGTTTAACAAGCCACCGTACAGCCGTTTTACAAAATCCAGCACGTAGCGGAAATTGTCGAGATAATAGCGAGGAGTAAGTATAACTTTCTGTCGTCCGACCATACTTAATGAACAAAAAAACAACCGTTTATGTCCCCAAACGACGTATTAAACGAGCTTCATAAACAAGGAATTTTAGACGCGAAACAGCAGGGTCAAATTGCTGAAATTGAGCAGAAAAAGCCGTTCTCATTGCACTGGGAACTTCGATCCATACTCTACATCGGAATCCTGCTATTTAGTGGTGGTGTGGGGTTGCTCGTCTATGATAATTTCGACCAAATTGGCCACGGTGCTTTGCTGGTTGCCATCGCCGTAGCCTGTGCCGGATGCTTTTATTTCGCCTGGCGAAACCGGCCCGATTGGACGCCCTCAGAAACGAAAAGCCGGTCGACGTTCGGCGATTACGCGCTGATTCTGGGCTGTCTGCTTTTTCTGACACTGGAAGGCTACGCACAGTATGCATATAACGTATTCGGCACGCGCTACGGACTGGTAACCCTGCTGCCCGCTTTGTTGTTTTTGCCCCTGTCCTACCGTTTCGACCATCGGGGTGTATTAGGAATGGCGCTTACGGCCCTGATTTCATGGGTAGGTGTAACGGTGAGGCCGCTTGAGCTGTATTTTAAAACCAACTTTTTTGATCAGCGAACCGTCTTTTCTGCCATTGGTTTAGCACTTATTTTGCTTGGGACGGCTTTCTGGCTGGAGCGCCGACGTATCAAGCCGCATTTCACGTATACGTACCTGACCATCGCGGGTAATCTGCTCATGGTGGCCCTGTTGGGCGGACTCTTTAATTTTAATGAAATATGGATACCTTTTGCTATCGCAATAGCCGTAGCCTGCATCGCTCTCGATCGCTACGCCCGCCGGGAAAAATCCTTTTTGTTTCTGCTGATGAGCGTAGTATACGGTTATATCGCTATTACGTACCTATTTATTGAGTACGTCCACCCCGAAGACGATGGAGCCTACTACTGGTATTTCATCATCACAGGTATTGGTGTAGTTTATTACCTGATGACTCAATTACCGAAACGCGGAAAATCGTGATTCGATAACGTAGCACACGCTGACTTTTCCATGAAAGCTTATAACGAACAATGGATTTATAATCGCTCAATTGTCGAGCAGGCCGAGCGATGGCATCGGCAAGGCTTGTTATCTGACGATCAGGTGACTCGTGTGCAGAAAGAATATCCGGTGGAGTTTAGACAGACAAACGGCTTCATTGAAATTGGCCTGTTTCTGTTCACGACCGTAGCCATTTTAGCCTGTTACATGTTGCCTGCCAGCGTTTTCTGGAACGATATTAAAAGTAAATATGGCTACGCCATTTTCAATATTGTAGCCGGTATTGGTACGGGCATAATCGGCCAATTACTAATTAACCGGCGATTGCTTTACCGAAATGGTATCGATAACGCCTTTGCCGCTACGTTGGCTGGTTTTCTGGCGTTCGGTCTGAATCAGCTTTTGCCCGAAGAGTGGTCTGTTGCCACCCACTGTTTTGCTACGTTGCCGCTGCTGCTGCTTATACTCTGGTACTATGGCGATACGTTGATTGCCTTCTTTACATTGGCCGTTTTCTATTCCGCTCTGTTCGATAGTCTGCTGAAATATGACTGGGGGAAGGATGCGATGCCGTTCATTATGATGGCAGTTTCGGGAGGATTGTATCTAACTGTCAGACAGTACTTTCGTCGCTATCCGAAAGAGACGTACTACGTCGATCCGCTGAACCTGGCGCAGTGGATAGCTTTGATTATGCTGGCGGCAAGTAGTAATTATTTTGTAATACGTGAACTGAACGGCTTACTTTTGGGACCACAACTACGTAACAGCGGATTGGTGGGAGCGCCCGAAATTTCGCTGTCAAGTCTGTTCTGGATACTGACCTTTCTGATTCCGGGTATTTATCTCGGGGAGGGTCTGAAGAAGCGGAACCGGATGCTGATTATTCTGGGAACGATGGGCCTCATTGCTGCTGTCGTTACGTTGCATGAATACGTAGCACTAGTGCCACTCAACGTAGCATTAACTATCGGTGGACTAATCCTGATTGGCATTGCCGTGGCTGGAATTCGCTATTTGCAGAAACCAAAACACGGTTTCACCGACGCACCTGACGAAGATTCTCCCAACGAATTTCTGACCAACGTAGCGACCGTTGCCGCAGTCCACGCTACCGGAGTTGCTCAACAATCACCTAAAAATGACCTTCGTTTTGGTGGCGGCAATTTCGGTGGGGGTGGGAGCGAAGGAAAGTACTGATGTGTATAAAATTGATTATTTTTGTGTATAAACTGGGAATCGGCCATGCGAACGAATATTGATATAAATGACGAGCTACTTCAGGAAGCAATGGAACTCAGTCAGGCAAAAACGAAAAAAGAAGTTGTTGAACGGGCATTAGAAAATTATATTAAAATGCTCAATCGTAAACAGATTTTAGAATGGCCAGGTAAGGTTCACTGGGAGGGCGATCTCGAACAAATGAGAATGCAAAAGTAAATGGAGCCCACTCTTATTGATACCTCTGTTTGGATCGATTACATTCGACAACAGGACACTACTCAGGTTCGACTTCTAAAAAAGTACCTTTATTATTCCGATTTGAACATTTACGTGACGTCTACCATCATACAAGAGGTATTACAGGGTGTTCATGAAGATTCACTATTTAATCAAGTAAAGAAAAACTTGCTGTCTTTAGCATTTTTGAAACTTGATCTCGTGGAAGCCGCTATTGGCGCGGCTGAATTATATCGGGTGCTGCGTAAAAAAGGTGTCACGATCCGAAAGCCTAATGACTGCCTGATTGCTCACTACGCCATTTTTTATGACATGCCTATTTTGCATCGTGATGCCGATTTCGATCATATTGCCCGATTCTCGGCTTTACGTATCGCAAAAGAATAGACACTACGTTGCTGGAATGTTCTAAACTTTGATTCGTCTTACAGCCTCCGTCTGATGAAAAACCGCTAAGTTTGGCCCCGCAAACCAACGACCAAACGTAGTCGCATGAAAACCGTAGATTCCTACAATTTCGCCCAAAAAAAAGCCCTCGTTCGGGTTGACTTCAACGTACCACTCGATAAAGAATACAACATTACCGACGATACCCGCATCAAAGCCACCATCCCAACCGTCATGAAAATCGTGAATGATGGCGGGTCAGCTATTCTGATGTCGCACCTGGGTCGGCCGAAGGGTGGTCCCGAAGAAAAATATTCGCTGAAACACCTGTTGCCTGCGCTCAACGAAGCGTTTGGCCGGGAGATAAAATTTGCAGACGACTGCATTGGCCAGTCGGCGACTGATTTAGCCTCCAGCCTGCAACCCGGCGAAATCCTTCTGCTCGAAAATCTACGTTTCTACAAAGAAGAAGAAAAAGGCGACGTAGCGTTTGCCGAAAAACTGGCCAAACTGGGCGATGTCTGGGTAAATGACGCTTTCGGAACCGCTCACCGCGCTCACGCCAGCACAGCGGTTATGGGTCAATTCTTCGATGACCGCGTAGCTGGTTACGTCATGCAGGCCGAACTCGACAATGCCAAAAAGATACTGGAAAGTGCCGAGCGTCCTTTTACCGCCATTATGGGTGGCGCTAAAATCTCCGACAAAATCCTGATTATCGAAAAACTGCTCGACAAGGTCGACAACCTCATCATCGGTGGCGGAATGACCTACACGTTTACGAAAGCACAGGGTGGACAAATTGGAAAATCGCTGCTCGAAGCTGACAAACAGGACCTGGCGCTTGAGTTGCTGAAAAAAGCAGAAGGTAAAGGCGTAAAAATTTACATGCCGCTCGATAACGTCTGCGCTGATAGTTTCTCGAACGACGCTAACCAGCAGATTGTTAAGACGGGAGAGATTCCTGACGGCTGGGAAGGGCTTGATATTGGCCCCGAATCCATCAAGTTGTTTACGGACGTAGTACTGCAATCGAAAACGATTCTCTGGAATGGTCCTATGGGCGTGTTCGAGTTCGAAAACTTCGCAAAAGGAACCGACGCCATTGCTGAAGCCGTTGTGAAAGCCACCGAAGAAAATGGTGCATTCTCGCTCATCGGTGGTGGCGATTCGGCATCAGCCATTAACCAGGCTGGCTACGGCGACCGTGTCAGCTACGTATCAACCGGTGGTGGTGCCCTGCTTGAATACATGGAAGGGAAGACGTTGCCGGGTGTTGCTGCGCTATCGTAGAGACCGGTCCGCCGTTGCGGGGGCATGCCCTGTCTCCTAGGCGTCAGCAATAAACCATCCAGCCACTAGAACCTTCCGGTCATGAGACAGGGCATGCCCTGTCTCTACAATCCGCTCAATCCCGCTCGCGCTTTATTATCTACGCTGTTTTTGTACTCGTGGTGCTTGAAGCTGAGTGCTTTCTGAAAGAACGACCGGGCGCGAGTTCGGTCGTTCTTTTTCTGGTAGATGTAGCCCAGTTGTAAGGCCGACGTAGCACCAAAAGACAATTGGCCCGGTTCACTAAAGTTGAGGGCACGATTCAGGTATGGTATGGCGGCATCGGGATCGTTTCTACGTTGGTAGATACGTCCCATCCGGTAATTGTATTCTGCTTTTTCAACGATTTCCGGGAATTTCGCTTCGGTGTATGGACGCAGGTACGTAAGAGCACTATCAGTAAAACCACCGTCGGAAGCTAGTCGTGCCCGCATCAGCACTTTCTGATTTAGAGAAGCCCCTCGTTTCAGATAAGCTTCGGCAAATTTCTGGGCGGCTTTATCTGACTCAACCGTAGTACGTCCCGAACTCAGCACTTTCTGGAGATAAGGCCTGGACTGCGCATCGGCCTGATTGGCTAACCATTGACAGAGGAAGAGCTTGTAATACGTGTCTTTCAGGAAATTTCGGCCTTTATAATTGGTCAGAAAATGCTGAAAATGCGTCGTTGCCGTTACGTACTCACCTTTTTGCAGATAAATATCGCCCAGAATATTATCGACAATGGGCAACGATTGATACGTATTACCAGTCGGGCGTTTGGTTAAGTAGCTGAGAGCCTGTTCACTATGTCCGTTTTTCTGTTCGATGGTAGCTCCGAAGAAATGAAGCAGCAGATTGTCGGGATGATCTTGCACAAGCCTTTGTAATGAATGACTATCAGCATCGGCAAAATTCAATACGTAGGCACGTACCATCAAATCAATCAGGCGGGATTCGAGTCCGAACGTAGCGTCCTTCTGTGCACGTAGCAATTCCTGCTGACCCTGACTCACGCTTCCATGTAGCCCAAGCAGTCGCGCTACCCAGGTGTAATTATCTGGAACAGAACCAATCATTACGTGAAGCGTACCCAGCGATTTGTAGGTAGGTAGAAAATCCGGAAAACGTTTTTGATTCTCAGCCAGGAGTTTATAGGCGCGGATAACGTCCCAACTGGCGCCGATTTCCTTGCCGAATTTCAGTTTGGCAAATGCCCAGTGAAGTCGGACTTCGGCTAGTAAAACCCGTTTCCAGGGCGACGTATCGTCTAGTGCTTTGAGTGCGTCGAGCCGCTCGTCTTCCCGTTCGCTCAGGCTGGCAAACGCCTTGTCATCATCGGACGTAACGAGTGTGAGCATATCGACGTAATTGTCAAGAAAAATACGAACGCCATTGCCCGTCGGTTCAACTGACAAGGTTTGTTGGGCAGGCTGTATTTTCAGTTTTTGCAGGCCTGTATAAGCACGTAGTAACCCCGGTGTCCAGGCAAAATCCTGCGCGGAAACCAATAATGGAGCCAGCCATAGTATAAACAAAAGCACCGGGTTGCAGCCCGGTGCTTTTTTGAAGATACACCTCATACGTAATATGTTTCTTACCGACCACGGCCAACCGGAGCTGGTTCGGGGACACCTTCGACATCGGCGAAAATCCGGCCGCAATGCTCGCAGACAATGATTTTCTTTTTGTCTTTAATATCAGCCTGACGCTGTGGGGGCACTACGTTGAAGCAACCGCCACAGGCTCCGCGCTTCACCATTACAACGGCCAGACCGTTGAGTGCATTACCGCGAATTTTGTTATACGAATTCAACAAACGGGGTTCGATGGTATTAGCCTGCTCCTCCCGCTGTTTGATAAACTCTTTCTCTTCTTCCTGACTTTCCGACGTAATCTGATCGAGTTCCTGCTTTTTCGCTTTCAGGTCTTCTTTCCGTTCGTTAAGTGCTGCCTGCGTCGATTTGATTTCATCTTCCTTGCCCCGAACCCGGAACGAAGCTTCGTTAGCCCGTTTTTCAACCAGTTCGATTTCAAGTGATTGCAGTTCAATTTCTTTCGAAATCGCGTCGAACTCGCGGTTATTCCGCACGTTCATCTGCTGATCTTTGTACTTGGTAATCAGCTTTTCGGCGTCTTTTTTAGCTACACGATTGCGTTCGATGTCTTCTTCCAGAGACTTGATTTCGCCCTGAAATTTGCCAATCCGTGTTTCAAAGCCAGCTATATCGTCTTCCAGGTCGCGGACTTCTTCGGGAAGGCCTCCGCGAATTTTTATTAGTTCGTCTAATTGAGAATCAATGGATTGCAGTTTCAGAAGAGCGTCTAATTTTTGCGCAATCGTAAGTTCCATTCGGAGAATTGTTAGTGCTATATGAAGTAACGGACCGGATTCGTGTCCGTTACTGATAAAATTACCGCAAAAGTAGTGAATTTTTTTGCCAAATGCTGATGAAAAAGCTCTTTCGTAAAGACTTCGCTCTCATAATGACCAATATCGCAGATACAAATGCGTCCGTCGGCATCGAAAAACTCGTGGTATTTGTAGTCGGCTGTTACAAACACATCGGCTCCAGCGCGCATGGCATCCGGTAGTAAAAAACTGCCGACGCCCCCGCACACAGCCACGCGTTTAATTGGCCGGTCGGGTAAGGCGGTGTACCGAATCAGGTTCAATTGCATGCTTTCTTTCAGATAGGAAAGCCATTGGCTATTTTCCAGAGGTTCTGCCAATTCGCCCACTGCACCCGAGCCAACTTCCTGATTCTGATTGTCTAACGCAGTGAGGTAGTACGCTACTTCTTCATAAGGGTGCGTCTGCCGGAGAGCGGCCAGTACGTTGTTTTGCTGATACGTCGGAATAATAACTTCGATACGATTTTCAGGCTCTTCGTGATATTCACCTACTTCACCGATGGCTGGATTGGCTCCTTCGCCGGGTTGATACGTACCAGTGCCATTTACTCGAAAACTGCAATTTTTATAGTCGCCAATCTGACCGGCACCGGCTGCGTAAAGGGCATCCAATACGCGCTGTGTATCGGCCACCGGAACGAACGTAACGAGTTTGCTTAACACCTGTGTTTTCGGTGCCAGCACCCGTACGTTCTGAAGATTCAATTTCTCGGCAATCTTGAAATTTACACCACCCGCTACGTTGTCCAGATTGGTGTGGGCCGCGTAAATCGCTACGTTGTTTTTGATAGCTTTGATAACGGTACGTTCTACGTAGGTTTTGCCGTTCAGCTTTTTCAGTCCTTTGAATACAATCGGATGGTGAGCCACCACTACGTTACAGCCCTTGGCAATAGCCTCATCAATAACGGTTTCAGTGGCGTCGAGTGAAATCAAAACTCCTTTGATTTCCTCGTTCGGATCGCCGACAATTAGTCCGGCATTGTCATAAGATTCCTGATAAGCAAGAGGGGCGAAAGCTTCGAGGTAAGCCGTGAGATGACGTATTTGAACCATAATCCGAAAACGACCTGATAGCAGGTTGAACTACAAATATAACTATGAGTCTATTTATACCATTTTAAACTAGCTATCTGAAAGTAGTATTATACTTTTGGCAATAGTCTCATAACGAGTGTTTTTGTCATGCTGAGGCACGAAGCATCTTAACGTTTCATTACTCGCTTGTTTGGGTGCTTTAAGATGCTTCATGCCTCAGCATGACAAAAATGGCTCATACAGAACAGTTTAAAGGTTCTATACTTGCCTACGTAATCTCGCTGATATCAACCAGTTTGGGTTTGCGAGTTAATAGATGAATAATTATCCAGGCGGTGAGGTAAGTAAATCCGCAGATGGTGAACAGGATGTTGTAGCCTCCGCCCAGATTCCCGGCGGCTTTGTAGGAATCGAGTAGGCTACCCACCAGCATCGGGAAGAAGATTCCACCGACGGCACCAGCCATCCCGGCAATACCCGCAGCCGAACTAACGGCCTGTTTGGGAAATAAATCGGAAGCCATTGTAAACACGTTAGTAGCCCAGGCCTGGTGAACGGCCACAGCCAGACTAATTAGCCCAACGGCAACCCAGACATCCGTAACAAACTGAATCAGAATGACCGATAACTCAATTACCGCAAAAGCAAACAATACCGTTTTGCGGGCTTTCAATGTTGGCCAGCCGCGTTTGATGAGCAAGGACGACAGATAGCCTCCACCAATGCTGCCGACGGTGGTCGCCAGGTAAATCAGCATAAGTTCGACGCTGGGTTTTTTTAAATCGAGCTTGAACATGGACGAGAAATAGGAAGGGAGCCAGAACAGAAAAAACCAGTAAATCGGGTCGATAAGCCCTTTGCCAGTGATGAGTGCCCAGGTTTGCGGTAACGTGAATAGTTTGAACCAATTGACACTGGTTTTGACTTCGGGCTCGGTTTCCTGACCACTAGTGATGTACGTGTATTCTTCGCTCGTCAAACGTTTTTGCCGAGTTGGTACGTCGTAAAAAATGATCCAGAAAATCAGCCATACGAAGCCCAGCGCGCCTGTTATCCAGAAAACTTCCTGCCACCCGTAATTACTTAAAATCCAGGGAACGATCAGCAGAGCCGCTACCACACCGACACTAGTCCCAGCATTGAAAAGGCCCGTTGCTAGCGCCCGTTCTTTTTTCGGAAACCACTCGGCTACGGTTTTTACGGCCGCTGGGTAGTTTCCGGCTTCCCCCAATCCCAGACCAACACGGGCAATCCCAAAACCAATTGCACTGCGGGCGACCGCATGAAGCATACCGGCCACGCTCCAGAAAATAATGGTAATCGAGTAACCGACCTTCGTGCCGACTTTGTCGATAAACCAGCCCAGCAACAACAGTCCAGCCGCATAGGCCGCCTGAAACGCCATCACAATGCGGGCAAAATCGGTTTCGCTCCAGCCAAATTCGACTTCCAGAATTGGTTTTAATAAGCCAATAATCTGGCGGTCAAGGTAATTGATGGTGGTTGCCAGAAACAGCAGTACAACGATGACCCAGCGGTAATTACGAATTTTCAAAACGGTACGGGTTTAAGTAATAAAAGGCCCTGACAGGCTCTGGCTGTCAGAGTCGCGATAGCAGCTAATCGGGCACTAAAATCCATCCGGCGGTTCCGACAGCCGGAGCCTGTCGGGGCCAACTACATTACTCAACTACTACGTAACTGTTGGGCAAATTCCTGAAAGTGTGTTTTTAAACCAGCCCAGTCTTTTTTGGCAATGAGTGTTTTGTCGAACAGGTGGCTTCCGATACCCAGTCCATCAGCACCAGCTTTCAGGAAATCATCCATATTTTTCAGATCGACTCCGCCTGTAGGCACCAGTTTTATTTGGTTCAGCGGTGCTTTCAAATCTTTGATGTAGCCGGGTCCTAATGCCGTCGTCGGAAAAACTTTTACCATTGAGGCTCCTAGTTTCCAGGCTTTGTAGACTTCGGAAGGCGTTAACGCGCCCGGGAAAATCGGTACGTTAGCCTTCACACAAGTTTTAATTACCTTTTTATCGAGAATGGGCGTAACGATGAACTGCGCACCGGCATCAAGGGCTTTCGTCAAATCATCCGTGGTGCAAACAGTGCCCGCGCCAATGTTCAGTCCTTCTGAATAGTGTTCACGAGCGTACTGAATGACCTGTTCGGCGCCGGGCGTATTCATGGTTATTTCGATAGTCGTCAGGCCAGCTTCCCGGTAAATAGGGAGAATCTGCTGAATATCAGCTACTACTACGTTACGGATGATACCGACAATGGGCATTTGGGTAAATAATTCCCATGAAAAAGGGGCTGAATTCATTTCGCTGTCACTTTCGCGGTCTGGTTCTGGAATAAATTGATTTGCCCGATGCTGGCTACCAGGTCAATGATATCAGGTGGAATGGTGATGGTGCGGTGCAGGAGATTCAGTTCGGCGAGCGCCAGTTCATAAAAAATGGACAGGTTACTACCGCTGCAAAGTACCAGCGACCAATTATCCTGTTGAAGCAACGGATTGAGTTCGGTACCGATCAGCAAGCCACTCAAGTACAAAGCATTCTGCTTCTTAGTCAGCTTATCGAAAAGCTGATTCGTACGAATGGTGAACAGACTATTCAGAATGGGTGACGTACCAGATCGCCTTACTCCCCGCCGGAATGCTTCTTTGTCACTATCGGTGAGGTGAGCGAGGAGGGACGTATCGACTGAGTCTTTTAAAATGCTTTGCTGCGCCATAAGGCTGAACAGTTCGCCAGTCATATACGTATCGAAACCAACCAACTGGTCACCTTGGATAGCCATGTGTTTGGAGTGTGTACCCGGAAAAATGCAGATAGCTTCCTGCGGTTTGTCGCCCGATAACTGGAGTAAAGCAATTAGGCCGACGAGTTGAGTTTCTTCGCCCCGCATTACGTCCTGATCGCTGCTTACGCCTGAAATCAGCATGATTTCGTGTGGAAAATCAGCCTGGGCATCGAAATGCCGCACACTGGCCTGACTACCATCTACCGCGAAGGGCAACGTAGCATACGGGAGTTCTTCCATGCCAATCGATGAGGAAGCCATACCGGAGATAACGACAGGAATGCCATCCAAAGGCATAGCCACTTTTTCGGCAAGTCGATCAATCTGTTTTTTCAATTCCTGACGAAAAAAATGGTCACGGGCGATGCCTCGCGATGCTCCTCTGGTTTGCCAGCCGGTAAACGTACCGGCAATACCCGTTTGCGAGTGAATTTCACCCAGACTCTGATAGTCAGAGGCATTCATCAATCGAAGTCGAAAGAATGAAGTGCCCCAGTCACAACACAATAAAAAATTGACCATCAGTTTATAGGTTAAGAATTAATGGATATTAAGAACTCAAGTGCTAATAGTTCAGAGTATTCTGGACCGGGTTTTTGTCATGCTGACGAAGCCGGGCCGCCGGAGCGGAAGCATGACAAAGATTCATTGCTGTCTAGTTTGGAAACATTAAGATACTTCCGCTCCGACGGCCCGGCTTCGTCAGCATGACAAAGAACTATGGTCGTAACTTCATGTTAATTAGACGTTTGTGGTAAAGAAAAGGCTACATACGACCCTCCTGATTTCAAATTGTAGCGGGTTCCTCCACAGGCAATCACTACGTACTGCCGACCATCGATCATATACGTAATGGGCGTCGCAAAACCACCCGCCGGTAATTTATATTCCCAGACAATTTTGCCTGTTTTCCGGTCGAAAGCGCGCAGTTTCTCGTCATACGTAGCGGCAATGAAAACAAGTCCGCCCGCCGTTACGACTGGCCCGCCGTGATTCTCGGTGCCGGTTGGCGGAAGGCCCTGTTTCATCAAATCGGGGTATTCGCCCAGCGGCACCTGCCATACAAAATTGCCAGTATTCAGGTCGATGGCATTCAGTGTTCCCCAGGGCGTCTTGAGCGCCGGGTAATTATCCTGATCGCGGAACTGTATATTCCCATTGTTTAAAAAAGGTGGTGAGTACGGAAAATCAGCATTTTTCGACGTAGCGGCTGTTGAGCCTGATGTGTGCACATCGACGACCGCAGGCGCATTCGAAGGCGTTGCTGGCTTCTCTTTTTTTAGGAGAAAATTAACGATGGCATCCCGGTCTTCTTTCGACAAATGAGCAAACGACGGCATCCGTCCGCGCCCAGTTGCCAGCAAATTCTGAATCTGCTCAGCTGATAACCGACTACCCACATCGGTCAGATCAGGGTAGGCCTGGCTGGCAGCATTTGCTACCGGTTTCGACTTGCTTTTTTCGCTCAGGCTGTGGCATATCGAACAATTCGTGTTGAATAGTCCCGTACCGCGCGTCATGGCAACACCCTGACTTTCCCGTACGTCACGCATTTTCAGCCACCACAACATGTTGTTCGAGTTTACGTAGAAAATCCCACTCGGGTCGGCGGCAGTACCGCCCCATTCAGCCCCACCGCCAATAGCAAAAAATAAGCTTCCTTCTTCGCTGGGCGGCAGGTACTTACTCCCATGTCGACTGTTGCGATAGCGCTCCAGTACGTAGGCGCGGGCTTCGGGTGTGCGGCTGGTGATGGTCGATTCAGTTAATTCTTGCAGGCAGAACGGAGCCGGTTTGGTCGGGACGGGTTGTGTTGGCCAGGGTTTTTCGCCGGGTAGGGCCGGAATGGTTGGCACCGGCACTTCCTTCACCGGAAAAAGCGGTTTACCCGTATCGCGATCAAAGACAAACACGTAGCCATCTTTGGTGGCCTGCGCTACAGCATCGACCATCTTGCCGTTGTGTTTTACCCGAATTAAGTTGGGCGGGCAGGGCAAATCGCGGTCCCAAAGGTCGTGGTGGACGGTTTGGAAATGCCAGACGCGCTTGCCGGTTTGGGCATTAATGGCAATTACACAGTTTGCAAACAGATTTTGTCCCGGACGCGCTCCACCGTAAAAATCGACGGATGCCGAGCCTGTACTTGCGTATACGATGCCTCGTTTTTCATCGATAACCATACCCGCCCAGCAATTGGCCCCACCTAACTTTTTATAGGAATCCTTGCCCCAGGTTTCGTAACCGTATTCGCCGGGAAGCGGAATCGTATGAAACACCCACGCCAGCTTGCCTGTGCGTACGTTAAACGCCCGAATGTAGCCCGGTGGCGCATCCCCCCCCTCCGATACGCTAGAACCCATAACCAGTAAGTCTTTATAAATCACGCCGGGCGTGGTGCTACGTATCGACAGCGTTGCTACGTCGTGGCCAATGGTTTCTTTGTCGCCCAGCCCTTCATGCAGATCAACTTCGCCGTTGGTTCCGAAACTTGTTACGGGTTTACCGGTCTGGGCATCAATGGCATATAGGCTTGACCCGACGGAGTAAAGAAGTCGTTTATCGGCGCCATCTTCCCAATACACAACGCCACGTAGCGGATGAAACCGGGGCCGTTTTCCAGGTTCGGAAAACGGGTCGAACTGCCAGAGTTGCTTACCCGTAGCGGCCTCCACGGCAAATAATTTCATGCGTGGCGACGTACCGTACAGGACCCCTTTAATCACAATTGGCTGACACTGAATGTCATTGCCGCGCTGATCGGGCTTGGTATTATCGCCGGTTTCGTAGGTCCATGCCAGTTGCAGATTCTTCACGTTCTGCGTGTTGATCTGCGTCAGCGGGGAGTACCGATTACCCGCGTTGTTGCCGCCATAAGTTGGCCAGTCACTGCTGGGTTGGTCAGCCTGATACGTAGTAACGACTGATTTCTCCCAACGTAGCGGCCAGTAAAGCCCCAGCGCAAGCAGGCCAAAACAGACTTTTAAGAGCGAATTCATGAATTCGTAAGCGATGTTAGGTTTTAGGAAAAGATTCTAACATGAGTGATCAATTGCGAATGCTACTAGGGCGTTTTCGTATAAAATTCATACGTTATCGTCCAGCTTATTTCCTGACCGGGCGCAGCAGACAAACGGATGTATGGTTCCGGGCAGGACGTAGTGGAACAGGCCCAGTATACCAATTTTTCGAGCGGTTTATCGCCCCTGATGCGTACGCCAGCACCCGTTTTCTGATTTTCGATACGTATGTCATAATCTGCCGACGTAGCACCGAAGCCCTGTAAGCCAGCGCTGTACACCTGTTCTTTTTTGTCCAGATCGCGTGAATACGCCAACTTATTTCCCTGCGCAACAATCGTAGTGCCAAACCCTTTACCCTCGCCTTTCACCTCGAACGGAAACTGCACATTCACGGTGGGGCCGGTGGGTTGTTTGTCGATGATGAAAAAGTTGTGGTTATACGTACTGGTTTCGATGGGTAGCTTGCCCGTGTTTTTCAGGCGGTGTTCCAGCACCAGTTCGGGTTTGTCTTTCGTGAGTTTCACCGTTTTCTGGTACACGTAGCCATAGCCCGACGTAGCGTCGTTCAGTTTGTGGCTGAAATCAACCTGATCTCTCGACTTCTTTATCGCCCACTCGCCGGGGTTCGCGATTTCGTAATACTTGGAGAAAGCATACGGTTTCTCGTCGGGTTTACGTAGCACGCCCACGCCGATTTTTACGAACGTACCAGCCGGTTGCGCTTCAGCATATCCCAGTGGGACAAACTCCTCGGCAGGACCGCTGATGGCGTCGTGCAGTTTCGGATCGTAGTTCTCGAACCAAGGCTCGACAAAACTATGGCCTTTGTAATCCAGATTCTTGAACGAACCCGCCCAATCGAAGCGCGTTCCCTGATAATACCCCTGACTGGCATCGGGCAGGTATAACGTAGTCTGGATAACTCCATTCGACAGGTCGGCTTGTGGGAAATCGGCTAGTGGTAGGGTTGCACTACCAAAGCCCAATAGTACGGGAATAGCAATGAGTGTTCTTTTCAGCATCGTCATGATACGTTTAGTTAAGATTCTATGGATTTATTACATCTAAGATTAACAGTATAGACAAACGAACCCATAGAATCTACTTTCACCTCAATTCCGGCCTAGTTCAAATTCGGATTGATCGACGTATCGGTGTAAGGTAATGGGAACCAATAATTTGCCTTGGTGATGGGTTTGATTGGCTGCAAATCGTCGGGGCTTTTGGCGGCATTAGCAGCTTCTACCCGTTCGAGACGTATCAGATCGAACCAGCGCGTGCGCTCACAGGCAAATTCCCAGGCACGTTCCTGAACAACCTCATCAGCAAACTGAGTGGCTGTCAGGCCATCAGCTGGCGAAAGAGCTTTCGTGCCCGCTGCCCGACCGCGTAAACGTACCGCATTCAGCGCATCATAAGCAGCCTGATCAGGTCCGCCCGTACCCCGCGCTTTGGCTTCGGCGTAAACGGTCAATACATGCGGGTAACGCATCATGACCGACGGTAGCGAAATACTGGACGTAACAACGTTGCCTTTGATGTACCATTTTTGGTAATAAGGGTGCCGGGTCAGGCTTTTGTCCCAAGGAGTTTTGGTGGTACCCAAGCCAAATTCGGTGCGGAACGTAGCATCTTTACGTGGCCCAGCCGGAAAATCACGGAAGAAATTCAGTTCGGCAAACATATCGTCCCAACCGCCTTCTTCGCCGGGCATCGTCGTGTTGCCATACGTAGCGTTGGCTGTGCCGCTTCCGCCCGTAAAGCCGCCAATCTGGAAAACCGATTCCGGAATCATAGCCACCGCCGGATCGTTTTCGAAAACGGCAGCAAACGTTGGCATCAGTTGAAAACCATACGTAGCGCGGTTGTCGATCACCTCTTTCGCTTTGGCAGCGGCCAGATCATAGTTGGCAGTTAATTTCAGCGGCCAACCTGCCATCGTCAGGTACACATCGGCTAGAAACGCCTTGGCCGAACCCGCGTTAGGCCGACCCGGATCGCGCCGGGTATTGGGAAGCATGGTTTCAGCTTTCTTCAAATCGTCCACAATCAGCGCATACACTTCGGCCGGCGTCGACTTCTTGATCGTCAGCAGATCAGACGAATATTCGCCCACTAAAACCAAAGGAATGCTTCCGTAAAAGCGAGTTAACCAGTAGTACGAAAACCCGCGAATGAAATAAGCTTCACCCGCAATGATGTCGATAGTGGCTTTGGTGCCAACCGTTTTCTGGTAATTGTTAATTACGTTGTTAGCACCCTGAATGGCTTTGTAACAGCCCGTATAAACGGCCCCTGAACGCTGGTTCGTAGTCGATACGTTGAACTGATCGAATTCGCGCCAGTCGGCTTTGTTGCTGGCCGGATGCGTCGTTACGTCGTCGCTGCCGATGGTAGCGGCTGTGGCCGACGGATGCAGAAAACCATATGTCCACTGGTTGCCCAGGCCCCGGTAGGCGCCGGTCAGCGCTGATTCAAGACCGTCCTGCGTGGAGAGTACGTTTCCGCCGTACAGCAATCCGGTTGTGTTTTCTTCGAGGTAACTTTTGCAGCCGACGGTAAGCGTTGCCGCCAAGGCTACTATAACTAATTTTTTCATGATCGTTCAGTTTTTAGAAGCCCAGATTGATGCCCAGTGTGTACTGTTTGGCGTTTGGATAAGAACCGTAATCGATACCAATGGCTGTATCGGTACCCGAACCAACACGAGCCGATTCTGGGTCTGGCCCTTTGTATTTCGTGATTGTAAACAGGTTCGTGGCGCTGGCAAATACCCGGATGTTCGCTTTGTTATTAATGAAACCGGTTGGTACGTTATACGAAAGACTAACGTTTTTCAGCCGTACGAAGCCGCCATCTTCCAGGAACCGGCTCGATTGGGTGAACGGCTGATACGTTTTCGTGAAGGCCGGTACGTCGGAGGTTTCGTTACCCGGACGGTAGTAATCCCGGATTTCCGACAGAATGAACTGCCGCGCGTCGCCCGAGCCCGACAAAGCGGCTGCCCGTGTGTAGTTCAGTTTATCGACGCCGAATACGCCATTGAAGAATACGTTTAACGTAAAGCCTTTATACGTAAAGGTGTTGTTCCAGCCAGCCGTTCCTTTGGGGAAAGCCCGTCCGATAATCTGGAAGTCATCAGTCGTAATAGCATTGTCGCCGTTAAGGTCCTGATAGTGTGGGTCGCCCGGTACACGCCCCTGTCTGGCAGCCTGATCCGCTTCGTTTGGTTTCCAGGTGCCGAGGTATTGTAGGCCCCAGTACGAACCCAGTGGCTCGCCCGGAATCAGCATAAATTCGTTCGTAGTCGACATACCAGCACCTACGCCCGTTCCCTGACCAAGCCTTGGCAGACCGCCCAGACTGATAACTCGGTTTTGGAGTGTCGAATAGTTGAGGTTTGTTTCCCAACGGAATCCGCCTTTGTCGAAGGGCGTAGCGCCAATCGAAAACTCAAAGCCTTTGTTCTCAATTTCACCGACGTTACGTGCCTGCGTACCACCACCCGCATAGCTTGGAATTGCTACGTTGAGAAGCAGATCGGTCGTATTTTTCTTGAAATAATCGGCTTCGATACGTATCCGGCCATTCAGGAATTCCATCTCCAAACCTACGTCGACCTGTTTTGTGGTTTCCCATTTCAGATCAGGGTTTCCGGGATTGCCCAGGATTACACCCGCCGTAGCCGCCGTGTTGTTGAAGGCTGAAACGATGGTGCTATAAGTCGATAACGTAGCATACGGGTTAATGGCCTGACTACCAGTCATACCCCAGCTCCCACGCAGTTTCAGATTGCTGAATACGTTCAGATTCTTGATAAACTCTTCTTCCGACAAACGCCAGCCGAGGGCTACCGATGGGAATACGCTATATCGGTTAGCGGGGCCAAACTTCGACGAACCATCGCGCCGAACGGCAGCTGTAACGAGGTATTTGTCTTTGTAACCGTAGTTTACCCGTCCGAGTAGCGATAAAAGCGTCCATTTCTGAAAACCAGATGCTACGGTAGCGGCCGTATTACCACCGATGTTGTCGTAGCCCAACTGAGGGAAACGAAGTCCCGCTGCACTGGCCGTAAAGTTCTGATCGGTAAACTGTTGCGTTTCCAACACGGCCACGGCGTTGATTGAGTGATCACCAACTTTAAGGTCGTAGTTCAGTGTGTTCGTGTTTTGCAACGTAAACTGTTCGGCTGAGAAGCGGCTGGCCGTTGGGTTGTTGTTCGATAGCCGTTTGCCGTTCAGGTTTAGGTTTTGAGCATTCAGGAAGTTGACCGCGTACTGTAAATCGAGCGATAGTCCCTTGATCGGAAGCTTATAATTCAAACCGCCAATGAGGTTGAGGCCGGTCCGGTTCTGATCGACCGACTGATCGTATAGATAATCCAGCGGATTGCGATAAACCGACCCGATTGGGTCCGTAAACGTTGGTTGACCATCTGTGCCGTAAGCGGGTGTTGTTGGTGCCCAGGCCAGCGCCTGAACGATAGCGCCACCATCGAGCGTGTTGTGGTTTTGCGAACGTGTACCCCAAAAATTCAGCCGGAACGAGAGTTTGTCGTTGATCTGGGTATTCAAATTGGTACGTAGAATGTACCGTTTGAAACCGCTGTTATTAACAATCCCATTCTGATTCAGGTAGTTACCCGAAACCAGGAACGTCGTTTTATCATTTCCGCCCGAAACTGTAATCTGATGCTGTTGGCCGCTTCCTTTCCGGAAAACCAGACTTTGCCAATCGGTACCGCCGTTTTGCTTGAACTGCGCAATCTGATCGGTCGTGAAAGGTAAACCAGAGCCAACTGCAGTAGCCCGCGCATTTACGATTTCGGCAAATTCACCGGCTGGCAATACGTCGTAACGTTTGATGTTTTCCGACGTACTGAATTGCCCTTCGTAGTTGACTTTAAGCCCTTTAGAACCTTTTTTGGTGGTGATAATCACGACACCATTTGCACCCCGGCTTCCGTAAATTGACGTAGAAGCGGCATCTTTCAAGACCTGAATCGTCTCAATATCACTGGGGTTGACGAAGTTGAAGTTGGCGCCCACAAAGCCGTCCACTACGTAGAGCGGGTCATTATTGCCCAACACGGAGTTGGCTCCGCGAATACGGATACGCGCATCACCACCGGGTGCGCCGTTGGTTTGCGTTACCTGCACACCGGCCGCGCGACCCTGCAATACCTGATCTAATCGGGTAACTGGCTGTTGGGCAAACTCTTTATTCGAAATCGCCGTCAGAGCGCCCGTTACGTCAGTTTTCCGCTGCGTACCGTACCCCACGACCACCACCTCATTCAGCGTTTTCAAATCCTCAACCAGTTGTACGTTAATCTCGCTACGTCCATTGATGGCAACCGTCTGGCTCGTATAGCCAATGTTCGAAAAGACCAACGTAGCATTGTTGGCCGCATTCACCGCGTAATTCCCCGACGCATCCGTCGACGTACCGGTTGTCGTGCCATTCACCTGAACGTTCACACCAGGAAGCCCCTGATTATCGGGCCCGGTTACCCTTCCGGTAATCCGGTTACTCTGGGCAAAGGCCACGCTCGAACTTAGCAGCCATGCCAGCAGGAAAAGTTTTAGATAGTTTTTCATTTGTACTTGGGTTTATTGAAAAGATTTTCTGTTCCGGGATTGAGCTGATGAATGGATTTTCTGAACCTGTATTTTGAACCAGGATTTAGCAGATTTAAGGATTTTCTGGATTTTGTTTTTCGCTTCGAAGAAGCGTTTTCGTTGGAAAGCAAAATCCAGAGAATCCTTAAATCTGCTAAATCCCGGTTCTGACTACCAGTCGACTACGGAGCCGTCGAGGGCATTATAAGATTCTGGGTTTTTCCAGTCGTGACCGATTTTGTCTTTCATTAGAGCCTCGTCAAGTTCGATGCCCAAGCCTGGGCCTTGCGGAATCATCACGGTGCCGTCTTTTTGCAGTTTGAAGGGATTCTTGATGTAGCCATCACCCAGCGTAACCTGCTCCTGCACCAGAAAATTGGGTATACTGGCCGCCAGATGAAGCCCTGCTGCTAATGAGATAGGACCCATTGGATTGTGAGGAGCTACCGGAACGTAGTACGCTTCGGCCATGCCTGCAATGATACGTCCCTCAGTGATACCTCCAGCGTGGCAGAGATCGGGTTGGACGATGCTGACAGCCCGTTTTTCCAGCAGTTCACGGAATCCCCATTTCGTAAAAATCCGTTCGCCGGCAGCAATGGGCAGATGCGTTCCACGCGCAATGTCAGCCAGAATATCTACGTTCTGTGCCTGAACAGGTTCCTCCACAAACATCGGTTTATAAGGCTCTAACTCCTTGATCAGCAGCTTGGACGTTTGTGGGGGAATGGCTCCGTGGAAGTCGATAGCAATATCCATGTCATCGCCACCAGCTTCACGTAGCGACGCGAAATTGTCGATGGCGTATTTGATAAATTTGGGGTTCTCAACAAAATCAGACGGATTTTTTTTCGCCACGCCCGTCTTGATGACCGTGTATCCTTCCGCTTTCCGTTTTTTCATGTCTTCGGCATTACTGGCTCGTCCGTAAACGCGCACCCGGTCGCGGGTGGGGCCGCCGAACAGTTCGTAAACCGGTACGTTCAGGAGTTTGCCTTTAATGTCCCACAACGCATGGTCGATGCCGCTTAAGGCGCTCGTCAGAATGGGCCCTCCTCGGTAAAACGCGTGGCGATAAATGGCCTGCCAGTGATGTACCACCCGTCGCGGATCTTTCCCGATCAGATATGGTTCGAGCTCTTTGATGGCCGTCTGGATAGTCAGCGCGCGGCCCTCGAGTAGTGGCTCACCCAGACCGTGAACCCCAACGTCAGTATGAATTTTTAGAAAAATCCAGCGGGGTTTTACCAGAAAAGTTTCCAGTTTGGTGATCTTCACCTTGCTGTAATCCTGGAAGGGTGCCGGATTACTGGCGTAGGATGTTTCGGGCAGAACCATCGTGCTCAGGCCAGCCACCCCAAGAACGGACTGTATGGCCGAACGCCGGGAGACGCCAGACGACTTAGACGAGTTTTTCATAAAAGTTTATTGGAAGATTTGGGTCGTTTAATCGTTTAAGCTCTCGGATAAAAAAATACAGGGAGAATGATGTAACGTTAGGACAGAGCTAGTATGAGTCTATCCTAACGCTACAGGGATGCTTATGGACGAATCAGTGTGCCGTCCATTTTCCGTACCTGCCAGTTCGATTTCGTGCCGATTGGATATTTGGCCGCTTCTTTCTCGTTAATATCCACACCAAGACCAGGCACCTCATTCACCGACATATAACCCTTGTTCATAGTTGGGCAACCGCTAAATACTTCCTTCATCTTGTCCGAAAACTGGACCGCTTCCTGGATACCAAAATTCCAGACGGCGAGGTCGATGTGGGCGTGTGCTGCGTGACCCACCGGTGATACGTCGCCGGGGCCGTGCCAGGCGGTGCGTATGTTGAACCACTCGCCCAAACGAGCCACTTTCATAGCCGGTGTAATACCACCAATCTGCGATACGTGAATCCGGATAAAATCGAACCACTGGTTCACCATCGGCTCCTTAAACTCGTTGATGTTATTGAACAACTCGCCCATCGCAATCGGCACTGATGTTGCCTGACGTAATTGCGCGAACCACTTCATGTTTTCGGGCGAGAAGGGGTCTTCGATGAAGAAAGGCCGGTATTCTTCCACCTTTTTAATCATGTTGATCGCATCAATCGGCTGCACCCGCTCGTGGATGTCGTGCAGGAGTTCAATTTCATCGCCACACTCTTTCCGAACCACCTCGAACATTTTCGGCACCGATTTCAGGTACAACCGCTCGTTCATGTAGTTGTCGGTTGGACCACCAAAATTGGCCACTTTAAAATCAGGCTGATCAGCAGTAGCACCTACGGCTCCGTAGCCACCCTGTTGAATGCGGATGTATTTGAAACCTTCAGCCATGAATTTCTTCACGCTATCGGCAGCGGCTTCGGGCGTGTTGCCGCCTGCGTGTGTGTAGCAGGGAATGGCAAAACGCACTTTGCCGCCAAGTAGTTGGTAGACAGGCATGTTAGCTCGTTTACCTTTGATGTCCCACAGGGCCTGATCCAGTCCACTGAGCGCATTATTTAGTACAGGGCCATTCCGCCAGTAGGAACTCACATAGGCACCCTGCCACATGTCTTCGATCTGGTCGACGTCTTTGCCAACACAGAACTCATTCAGATACGTATTGATCGCTACCACAACAGCCGCAGCGCGTTGGGTGAACGTAGCGCAACCCAGCCCGTAGAGACCCGGCTCGGTGGTTTCTACTTTCACAACAATCAGGTTAGAGCCTTGCGGAGCCGTAGCAATGGCCTTCACGCTCTTGATTTTAACGGGAGCCAAACCAACGGCGTAGCGTGGAGTCCCCTGTTGTTCACGGGCTTCGGCGGTAGAGGGCCCACCGAAGAGGCCAAGGACTCCGGCAGACGAGCCAAAACCAAGCATTTTCAATGTTTCGCGACGGCTCTGATCAAGTTTATTCATAAAAGAAACGGTAATGAGTTGAGTGATTTAAATGACAATTTTGACAGAATTTACAAGAGCGATTTTGTCATGCAGACGAAGACGCTACCTTCTTGTAAATCCTGTCATCGAAAAATCTACTTCTTATCCCACCAGATACGTGTATCGAGCGTGTTTGGGCCCTGGCGGGTAATGGCTTCATTCATTTTGCCAGAGTTGACAATGATCTCACTATCAGGGTAAGGCAGTCGACGAATAAAGTCGCCTTTGACCTCGGAACCCGGATATGGATTTTTCTTCAGGGCGGGGAAACCGCTACGTCGGAAATTGGCCCACGCTTCGTTGCCATCCAGGAAACTGGCGACCCAGTATTGCGTATTGATCAAGTCAAGCCCATTGGCTGCATTGTACGGATGCGCATCCAGATACGCTTTGATAGTGGCTTCAGGGATGGTTGTACCGTAGGAAGCCATTTGCTCCAGATTCGCCCGTATACCTCTTGTGTAATAGTCAGCCGCTGTGCCCGTTACCCAACCTCTGGTGGCTGCTTCGGCCAGCAGGAGCAAGGTTTGCGCATACGTAACGTGGAACTCAGGCGAATCCAGTTTCAAAACCGTATTGAGGTTGACCTGCGTATAATCCCACAAACTCACAACTTTGTTGGCCGCAAACGTAGTAGAAATCGATACGTCGTTATAGCCCATCGGCATCCCAATCTGAACCGCCGGGTCCGATGACGCCCGTCCTACAACCTGTTCCTGACCACCTTTGGCACCCACGTAACGTACTGCGAAAATGGGCAGACGAGGATCGTTGTTGGCTTTCAGGTAATCGACGAAGGGAGCGGCCAGGTAGAAATTGGTTTTCTCGCGAGCTTGTAAGTGATTGGCAACGTAGTTGTTATACAGAGACGTATGACGAAGTGTCGAGTTGTCGGCATTAGATTGGAGTACGCCACCAGCTACAGCTTTCTTCACGTAGGATTCAGCCATTGCCGGGTCTACTTTGGTCAGACGCATGGCGGCACGTAGCATGAGCGAGTAACCCAGTTTTTTCCATTTCGCTACGTCGCCCCCGTACAGAATGTCTGTTACAACGGCGGGTTGAGCGGTGGTCAGCGCGGCCGAAGCCTCGTCCAGTTCCTTCAGCAGATCCTTATAGATGTCCTGTTGCGCGTCGTATTTAGGCGTAATGATTTCAGTCGTATACCCCTGTCCCGCTTCTGAATAGGGAACATCACCATACGTATCGGTCAGAATCATGAACACGTAAGCGCGCCAGATGCGGGCACCCTGATACGTATTGATTTGCAGCGGATCGGATTTGGTTTGGTCTATTACCGACACGAGCTGTTTCACTACGTTCCGGTAGAAATTCTGCCAGACTAACGGCGTATTACTGTTATTCACCTGATCATAGTTAGCCCCAGAAAGCGAGCTACCATACGGCGTAATAATCTGTTGCACAATACCAAAGTTGTAAGTCAGCATGCCCAACGTACCAAATCCGTCGAGGTAACTGGTATTGATGATGGCCTTATTTAGTACCATCGACGCTGCCAGCGACGTAGGGTCAACCTTGTTGGTATTGACCTCCGTAAATCCCTTATCGCAACTCGTCAGCAAACCCAGTGAGAGCGTTAGCGTGAGGATATATTTGAGATGTTTTTTCATGAGTTTGTTATTTTGAGTTTACTGTTTTCCGTTTACAGTTTTCTGTGGCTAAAGCAGGACCGCTACGCGTAACAGAAAACTGTATACTGTAAACAGAAAACTTATTTAGAATCGAACATTAAGGTTGAAGCCCATCGTACGCGTTGGGGGAAGACCAGGCCAGAAATCAAGACCAACTGAGTTATCCGACGACACCATCGCTTCTTCTGGGTCCATGTTTTCGGTCCACTTCTTGATAACCAGTACGTTGTTGGCTACAGCGCTCAGTTTGATACCCTTGATAAACAGACTCTCAGGCAGCAGTTTGGTGAAATCGTAGCCAATCGTGATCTGGCGCAGTTTCCAGAAACCAGCGTTGTTCACGAAATCTTCGTGGATACCCAGCGGGTTGAGCGATTCGTAGAAAGGCTGAACGGCAGCACGCGTTTTGTTGATTTCGCCGTTTGGATTCACGCCGTCGCCAATTACATAACCCACATCGCGACCCGGTAACGTCCGTTTCGAGAGCCCGTGGCGCAGGTAGTTGATGTTACGGCCGGAAATCAGTTTGTGACCCAGTTTGAAGTCGATCAACGCCGATATCGAAATGCCTTTGAACGTGAACGTATTGGTAATCCCTCCAAAGTAGGTAGGCAGCGCGTTGCCAACGTTTACCAACGTATTGTTACGTAGTGGCATGCCGCTGTTCGCGTCGTATACTTTACGGCCCTGAGCATCACGTAGATACATGAACGTATAGAGTTGGCCAATAGGTTTGCCTACCACCTGATTCAATACCCGGCCGCTGCCACCACTAACTGTAATTACCGTATCGTTCGGAGACAGACCCAGTTGCAGCACTTTCGAGGTATTGTACGATACGTTGGCATTGAAATCCCATCGGAAGTTGTTTGTAACAACTGGCGAGAAATTCAGAGCGATTTCAAGTCCCTGGTTCATGCTACGTCCTACGTTAATCAATTTGTTGGTATACGACGAAGCATCCGAAACCTGAGCCGCCAGAATCTGGTCGTTGGTGGTTTTGTGGTAATACGTAAAATCTACGCCAACTTTGTTATTGAACAGTTTCAGTTCCAGACCAACTTCGGCTTCCTGGATACGTAGCGGACGCAGATTTTTGTTCGGAACTGTCGATGCGTTGATACCACCGACCGGCACGAGTTGCCCTGCTGGATTCGGGAACGAGTTGTTGTCGACCTGATAGTAAAGCGCGTTCGAATAAGGCGCTACGTTGTCAGAACCGACTTGCGCGTAGGCCGCACGAATTTTACCGAAGGAGATCCATTCCGGCAGTTTGGGGAAGGCTTGTGAGAACACGAAACTACCCGTAACGGATGGGTACAGAATGCTCCGGTTCGTTTCGGCCAGCGTTGAGAACCAGTCGTTACGTGCCGTTGCGGTCAGGAACAGGTAATCGTTGTACGACAACGTAGCAGAACCGAACAGTGAGTTGATTTTTTTCTCCGACAACGCATAGATTGGGTTTTTAACCCGTCCGTTGGCTACCGTGTATAAGCCTGGTTGCACGAAATCCTGCACTGTTACGCTGTTGTAATCGTTGCGGGCGTAGCGGGCATTTCCACCCAGCGTTATGTCGACGCCAATCTTGCCAAACGTTTTATTTCCACCCAGAATGAAGTCGAGGTTGCGTTCGGTATTCTGACGTACGTCCTGCGTGTACGAACCATTTACGTAGCCGGTTGGCGCTTTAGCGATGGGCGCATAGCCATTCGGGATGTTATAATCCTGATTCCGAATGTAGTAATCCTGCGCGATACGTCCCTGAATGTACAGCCAGTCGGTCAGTTGGTAGCGAAGAGCAAGGTTTCCGAAAATCCGGTCGCGCAGGATGTTTTCGAAGTGATAATTCATCGAATAGTACGGATTGTTACGTACCAGGAAGCGCGAGAACACAAACTCATCGCCGTTGGGCTGGACCTGGTTATCACGTAGCGCCTGGAATGGCATGGAGTTCGCCAGCGTGAAAATCACTGTCGATACCGAGAAATCCTGCGCATTCAACTGGGGCGGGTTGACGTTATTTTCCTTCGAGTAGTTGATGTTTCCCGAAGCCGTCAGCCGGCTATTGATATTCTGCGAAAAACCCAGGTTGATCACCTTCCGATTGAAGGTGTTGTTGTCCATGATACCCTTATTGTCGGTATTGCTGAACGAAAGACTGAAACCGCCGTTCTGCCCGTTGTTGGACACCGTTACGGTATTGGTGAAGTTGGTTCCAGTACGATAGAATTGCTTCACGCGGTTGCGAACCGGCTCATACGGCCAGGTTTCGTTGTCGAAAAGCACTTGAGTCATGCCCGGCTGAAATTTCTCACCAAAGCTCCAAACACCCGAAGTCGGGTCACGCGAAGTAGGACGCAAACCGCCCTCGCCCTGTCCGTATTCATATTGGAAATCAGTGAAATCCAGGGCCGTTTCGGTGGTGAAGTTTGTGTTGTACGTAACACCAAATCCTTTGCCCGCGCCCCGGCTTTTGGTGGTAATCATCACAACGCCGTCTTTCGCGCGTGAACCGTAGAGGGCTGCTGCCGTACCACCTTTCAATACGGTCATGGTTTCGATATCGTCGGGGTTGATACTGCTTAACCCATCGCCACCGTCGGAATTGTTCATGGCGCGGGTACCATAATCACCCCCAAGCGAATAGTTGGAATTGTCGATAGGAACGCCGTTCACAACAATCAGCGGGTTGTTCTGACCACTAAACGACGACTGACCGCGAATCCGAATCTTCGCCGTTCCGGCAGGACCGGAACCCATCGTCGTGATGTTTACTCCAGCCATTTTTCCCTGTAAACCACTCACAAAGTTGTTGGTGCGGTTTACTGTAATCTGTTCCGAGTTGACTGTAGCCGTAGCGTAACCCAGCGTTTTAGCTTCCCGTTTGATACCGAGTGCGGTAACGACCACCTCATCAATGGCTTTGGCATCTTCGATCAACTTTACATTAAGCACTGAGCGATTGTTGACCTGAATGGTCTGGCTGATGTAGCTGATGTACGAGAAAATCAGCGACGCGTTGGCCGGTGCATTGATGGCATAATTTCCATCGGCATCGGTGGTGGTTCCGGTCGACGTACCGCCAACTACTACGTTTACGCCGGGTAATCCCTGGTCGTTAGCACCGGTTACCTTACCGGTTACCCGGTTATTCTGCGCGAAGCCATAACCATGGCCCAGCAACAGCAATAACACGAGCAGCATTAGATGTTTTTTCATGATTTAGGAATTGTAAGAGTTATTAAATGGGCACTAGAAAAAGCGGCAACAGATTTGATAAAAGAGAAAGGCGGTAGAAACGATTAAGGGATAGGAATAGCTTTTGTTTGTTTACAACATTTTCTAACCACGCCTTTTCTCTTTTATCAAGCAATGATCTACCAATTGTGAATTGACCCGTCGGGCGCTTTCAGAATTGGGTGCGGGAACTTCGTATTTTCTTTTACTTCGAAGAGAAACGTAGCTTTCTTCGGGTCGAACTTCACGCCTAAACCTGGTTCTGGATTGAGGTATAGCTTGCCGTTTTTGAAGTTGACAAAATCCTCGTTGAAGTAGGCCGGGCGTTCGGGTTCGCCACCGCCCAGTTCCATCAGGCAGCGCATGGGACTGCTGGAACCCAGCACATGCACCAATGTAGCAGTCGCGAGTGGACCAGTGAAGTGCGGAATCATACCGACGTAGTGCGTTTCGCACATGGATGCCAGCTTTTTGAATTCCGAGATTCCGCCCGTATTGGGCAACGTAAAGCGCGTGTAATCAATCAGATGCTGCTCGATGAACGTATTACTATCCCAGCGGTCGCCGAATTGCTCGCCGACGGCAATCGGTACGTTGGTCATCTGACGTACCGTTTTATAAACGTCCGGGTTTTCGGAACGAACGATGTCTTCGACGAAGTACGGCTCCAGATTTTCGAGCGCCTTGCAGATTTTGACGCCTTCGGTGGTATCAAAGCGGGTGTGCAGGTCGATGGCCCATTTGCCACCTCCGCCAACCGCTGCGTCGATACGTTTGCAGAACTCAATGGTTTTCTTCGCGTTGTCATAAAAATCGAACGGATCGGTCCCATTACCGCCGGTTGGCCCAATCCGGTACGACCGCAAGCCCGCTTCGATGCAGTCGCGGGCACGTTCTTCTTCGGTTTTGGCTTTGGAAGCACGGAAACCGGTGGCGTAACATTCGACGTAGTCGCGGGTAGCACCACCCAGCAGTTCGTAAACGGGCACGCCAAGCGCTTTGCCTTTAAGATCCCACAGGGCCATGTCGAGTGCGCCCTGAGCGTGTAATTTTTCGCGGCCTGGCGGATAAAACATGCCCCGGTAAAGATTCTGCCAGATGTGTTCGATGCGGAACGGATTTTCGCCAATCATCATCTGAGCCAGTTGCTCAACCATATCCTTGGAGCCGCCCTCGCCGATGCCGATAATACCACCGTCAGTTTCGATCTCGACAATGCCTCTGGCCTGATTGAAGAGGGGTTTATTATATCCCGGAGCTGCGTAATACCGAATTTTTGTAATCTTAAGTTTAGGAATAGCCGCTTGCGTATCAAAAAAAGGTACACCCGCCAACACTGCTGTTGAGCCAAGCATAGCTGACTTTAGAAAATTTCTCCGTTGCATGTGGTTGTCGAAAATTTAAAGCAGAAAAAGGGTTGTTTAAACGATTAAGCAACAAGCTAAATAATGACTTGCTACGATTTCGGTACTTTTCTCCGCGACGAATCGCGGGCAATCAACTGTGCCTCCATCAAAACCTGCTTTTGTGGTTCCTGCGGGTGCTTTAGTTTGTTTGCCAGCACACTTACCGCCATTTTTCCTAAATCGTCCATAGGCTGTTGCAGATACGTTATCGGGCAATAGTATAAATCAAAGGCCTCGGCCTGCCCGAAACTGACAATGGCCAGATCATCAGGCACTTTCAAACCTAATTCGTTTATGTATTTCAGTCCGCTGATGGCCAATCGATACGTAGCGAAAATCAGCGCATCAATCGGAGCATCGGAAGCCAGCATCGCATTAATACCCGCTTTCACTTCCTGTTCAATCGTATCAAACCCTACTTCAATTAGCCATTCGGGGCGAAACGTAACGTTATGCTGTTCCAACGCTTTCCGATAGCCGCGAATCCGTTCCTTCATGTGGAACAGGCCTGATTTATAGGCAATTAATCCAATGTGTTTATAGCCATTTTCGAGCAGATGTAAACCAGCGTCGAGGGCGGCTTTATAATTATTGAGTGAAACAAAATCGGTTGGTATTTCCGGAAAATGGCGGTCCAGCAAGACAAATGATACGTTCTTATCCTTCAGGTAATAAATCTGTTCATCAGAAGCTTCGGCTGATACGATGATGAATCCATCGACCTGCCGGTTCAGAAACACATCGATTAAATCCCGCGATTTATCAGCCGTTTCGTCCGAACTTCCAATAATCACCGTGTACCCAATTTTCTTGGCTTCGTCCTCAACAATGCGAGCGATATTGGCGAAAAAAGGGTTCGATATATCCGCAATGATCAGACCGATTGTCTGTGTTTTTCCGCTACGTAAACTCTTGGCCAGATAGCTGGGCTGGTAATTCAGCTCCCTCGCAATCTGTCTGATTTTTAAGGCAATTTCCTGCCCAACCCGACTCTCCTTTTCTTTACCATTCAATACGTAAGACACCAGCGCTGTGGAAACGCCCGCCTGCTGAGCAATATCCTTAATCGATACTTTTTTCTGGCTCATACGTAGTATGATGGCTCGATTGGCTTATAAGAATGGTGGATTTGGTGCGGTCGAAGAAGTGATGGTTCAAATGTAAGCTTAATCGTTTAAATAAAACAATAGTTGTACGATTTTTTTATTTTTTTTAATTAAAAGAGTACAGTACAGTTAGTTGCTAACAGGAATTTAGTACTAGTAGAAGGGGCTGACTAAAGGCTTTCCGGGTATTAAAGTAGAGGCAAAATCTTTACCTATTTGAACGATACCTGCCTGATACTACGTAACAGACAGGTACGTAGTGCGTAGTAATCACCCGAAAAGTTTATGAAACTACTTCTTTTAATTAGTTGCTTCGGACTGTTTTCGCAGGCCTATGTTGTTGAACCGTTGGTGCCCAAAGACGATAAATGGCAGTCGCTTTTTAACGGGAAAGACCTGACTGGTTGGGAAACGTACCTCGACCGACCTGACCAGAAAAATAAACAGCTGCCTCCCATCGGTTTGAACAAAGATCCAAATCAGGTTTTTTCGGTCGTTACGGAAGATGGAAAGCCTGCCCTTCGGATTTCCGGGGAGACTTTTGGCGGCATCAATACGTTGGCCGAATTTGAAAATTACCACCTGCGGCTGGAATTCAAATGGGGAAAACAGAAATGGGCTCCTAAACTTGATCAACCTCGTGACAGCGGTTTATTGTACCATTGTGTTGGACCTAACGGTACGAAAATGCTCTGGATGGAATCGTTTGAATTTCAGATTCAGGAAGGCGACACTGGAGACTATTGGGGTGTTATGGACGTAGTAGCCGATATACCCGCTCGACAGAATGAAAAAGGGAAATACGTTTATCAGGCTGGCGGTACACCTGTTACGTTCCAGGACAAAACAACGAATGGCCGCACATGCCTGAAGGGGTTGGACAATGAAAAAACGTCGGGCGAGTGGAATACCATAGATTTATATTGTTTTGGAGGAACGGCTCTGCACGTTATTAACGGCAAGGTGAATATGGTGTTAACGAACACGCGCCACTTGGTAAATGGGCAGGTTGAGCCACTTACTAAAGGTAAAATTCAGATTCAGTCGGAAGGGGCCGAGGTATTTTATCGGAATCTTCAGGTTGAGAAAATCACGAAGCTACCTGCGGAATTGCTACGTTAGTTTTGCGTAATGAATAGTCGATTGGGTAAATAATTGATTAATAGAGTTTTGTTGCAAGTTTTTTGTCATCCTGACGCAGGAAGGATCTTAAAGTTTCCTCAATAGAGTGCTGGGAAACCTTGAGATCCTTCCTGCGTCAGGATGACAAAAATGAACTACCTATAATTCGTGTTTCGTTAGCTAATCGCTTTGGCGACTTCCAACTCCTGTGGCTTCTTCGGCGTTACTGGTTTCTTGGTGAACCGAGCCATGATTCGGTCAATGACCAGATACACAGAAGGTACAACCAAAAGCGTCAGGAGGAGGGAGGAGGTCAACCCGCCAATGATAACCCAGGCCATGCCGTTTTTGGTTTCGGCACCGGAACCGCTGGCTAACGCAAGCGGCAACATCCCGAACACCATCGCCAGCGTTGTCATCAGAATGGGGCGTAACCGTTCTTTACCAGCTTCGATCAGGGCGTGAACAACGTCGTGACCTTCGGCTTTGAGCTGATTGGCGAAGTCGACAATCAGGATGGCGTTTTTAGCTACCAGACCCAATAGCATAATCATACCCACAATCGAGAATACCGTCAGGCTTTGCATCGTCAGCGCCAGCGCCAGCAAGGCACCAATCAAGGCTACTGGAATCGAGAATAGTACCACGAATGGGTAAACGACACTTTCGTAGAGCGCCACCATGATGAAATACACCAGCAGAATAGCGATACCCAGTGCCAGACCCAGACTCCCGAAGGCATCGGATTGCTGTTGCAACTGGCCTAAATACTGAACTGAAATGCCTTCCGGCAGTTTAAGTTGCGCCACTTTCGCCTGAATATCACCACCAACCGTACCGACCGGGCGACCAATAACCTGCGAGTTAATCGTAATTGACGAAAGACGGTCGATACGTTCCAGCACACTTTCGCCGGTTTGTTCCTGAACTTTGGCAAACTGCGACAGTTCGAACGTTTGACCCTGATTGTTAACGAACGTTAACCTGCTGACATCCTGCGGGTTTGTGCGGTCGAATTGGTCAAGGCTTACCAGAATATCGTATTCGTTACCGTTCTGTTTGAACTTCGACAAATCATTTCCCCGAAAGGCATTCTGTAACGCAATCCCTACGTCAGATGCACTGATGCCCAACTGCGCCATTTTTTCGCGGTCAAGGCTCACGGTGACTTCGGGTTTCGGATCCTTTACCGAAAACTTAACGTCCTGCGTGCCCGGAACCGACGTAACGACATCTTTAATCTGATTAGCCGCCTGACGAATGGTCGTCATATTGGTCCCTTTTACGGCAATCTGGATCGGAGCCTGCGAGGCACCCACAATCCCAACCGGACTAACCGTTACTTTCACGCCTGGAATCTGACCCACGTCGCGTTTCAGGAGCTGACCAAAATCTTCTGTCGAAACGCTACGTTCCTTCTTATCAACCAGCTTTACGTTCAAATCAACAATGTTGCTGTTCGACGACGTAGCGATACCACTGCTGGTGTAGCCAACGTTGGTGAACACGTTCGCTACTTCCGGGTGTTTCATGATGATCTGCTCAGCCCGTTGCGAAACAGCATTAGACTGGTAAATAGATGCCGTAGGAGCCAGTTCCAATTGCACACTCATCTCGCCCTGATCGCTTTGCGGCATGAAAGCCGCACCGATAAATCCGGTCGGTACTAAAGCAATCGAGCCGATCAATAAAGCAAGTACAGCCAGGAAAATCCAGCGTTTATGCCCCAGTACACTTTCCAGAATTTGGCCGTAAGCCGCTGTAATACGATCCAGTATCCGCTCGAAACCCAGATTCAGCCGGCCCCATAACGAGTTGGGATTCAGCGGTTCCTGCTTGCCGAAGCGAGATACCAGCAAAGGCGTCAGCGTAAAGGATACAACCAGACTCATTAACGTAGAGAACACAACCACCAGCGAGAATTCGCGCAGGATGTTCCCAATCAGGCCGCCGGTCATGGCAAGCGGTACGAATACCACTACGTCGACCAACGTAATGGCCAGCGCCGTAAAGCCAATTTCACTACGTCCATCCAGCGAAGCCTTGACGCGATCTTTCCCCATTTCGAGGTGGCGGTTGATGTTTTCCAATACCACAATCGAGTCATCGACCAGAATCCCAACTACTAAGGAAAGCGCCATCAACGTCATCAGGTTCAGCGAGAAACCCGATACGTACATCAAGACAAACGTTGGAATCATAGACGATGGCAGCGCCACCAGCACGAACAGCGATGAGCGGAAGCTGTGCAAAAACAGCAGCATCACCACCGACACAATCAGTACGGCCAGAAACAAATCGTCAACAACCGCGTGTGCCGAAGCCAGCGTATAGGTCGACTGATCGGCAGCAATGTTGAATTTGAGTTTGACATCACTATGCTGTTTTTCTAGCGTAGCGATACGTGCCCGGACCAGTTCACTCACCGATACGGCGTTGGCGTCGGACTGTTTCTGGATCTGTACACCAATGGAAGGCAGCGCGTTGATGTGGTTGATGGCCGTTGGTTTCGCCGTGGCATCGACCACTTCCGCTACGTCTTTCAGTAGTACCTGGCTACCGTCTGTCCGACGGGCGATTACCAGACTACGTAACCGATTGGTCGTTTCGACCGACGCATCAAATCGGATGGAATACTGCGATTCCCGCGTTTCTACCTGACCAGCCGGATAACTAGTGTTAGCCGCATTGATAGCCTGCGCTACCTGACCAACCGAAATGCCGTAACCACGTAGTTTTTCGGTGTTGACATTTACCTGAATCTGACGTTCGCTGCCGCCAATTACGTTTACCTGACCAACGCCCGCTACGTTCGAAAGCTGCGGTTTCAGATCATCATCAATCAGATCATAGAGTTTGGTCGGCGATAGGTTCGCCGTTACGCCCATACGTAGCACCGGCAGTTCATCCGTCGAAAACTTGTTAAGAATCGGACGGTCAACATCATCGGGCAAGAGGTTGATAATCTGCTCGAGTTTGCGTTGCGCGTCCTGTTGTGCCAGCGTTACGTCGACCCCATTTTTCAATTGAATAATCACGATAGAGGCTCCTTCTCGTGAGGTTGCCGTCATCCGGTCGAGGCCTTCCAGCGACGACAGTGCGTCCTCGATACGTTTCGTTACGTTAGTTTCAACCTCGTCGGCCGACGCGCCCCGATACGTAGTGGCAACGCTGATGACGTTGGCTTCAAATTTTGGCAACAGGTTGTACGATAATTGCTGGTAGCTGAGCACACCGAACAAAATCAGTACGGTAAATATGGTCGTTACCAGTAACGGCCGTTTAATGGCTATTTCGGTTATTGACATGACTTTAATGAGTGAAAGAGTGAATGAGCGAAAGAGTGAATGGCTGACGCGAGATATTCGCTCTTTCATTCTTTCGCTCTTTCACTCTTTATTTTGTGATTTGCACAGGTTTGCCTTCGCTGAGGTTCAGTTGGCCGGTCGTAACTACTACGTCGCCAGCCGATAAACCGCCTATTACTTCGATGGTATCGCCAAAATCGCGGCCGACCGAGAGTTTACGTTGATGTACTACGTTGTTTTCTACTACGTAGACATACGGATTTTTGATACTTTCGACCAGCGCGATACGTGGAATCTGCAACGTTTTCTGGTTCGATTTCTGCGAGAAATCGACGTTTACGAACGTACCGGCTTTCAGACCACTGCCATTGTTGATGGTAATTTCAACCGGGTAATTGTGCTCGTCGGTACCTTGTGGGGCGATATACGAAATCTGCCCATTGATCGCCCGTCCTGGAAATACGTCCGCCATAACCCGTACCGATTGTCCGTTACGTAGCTGATACACATCGCTTTCGTTGACCAGTACGTTCACTTTCAGCCGTGATACGTCCAGCACTTTGCCTAACGTACTACCGACCGTAATGTACACGCCCGGTTCGATGGCTTTCTGAACTATTTGCCCGCCGATCGGTGCTTTTACGTTCGCATCCTGAATCTGCTTCTGAATCTGTTCGGCCTGATTAACAGCGTTTTCGTAGTTGTACTTCGTTTCGTTGACCTGGATCTCCGTGGTAGCGTTTCCCGCCAGCAACGTGTTGTAGCGCGTTACGTCTTTCTTCAGCTTATCAATGTTCAGTTGCATAGCCTGTAGCGAAAGTTCTTTCAGGTGATTATCCAGTTCAACCAGCGTCTGACCCTGACGAACCGACGTACCCAGGTTAAAATTGACCTTCGTCACCTTGCCGGCCGTAGTTGCCGTAATATTGGCTTCACGGAACGGAATCAGATTGCCCGTTTTGACAAGCTGCTGACTCACAGCGGTTTCTTCGACCTGTATGGTCGTTACCGGAATTGCTACGTTGGTGTTGACGACCGGCTTTTTCTGGGCATCAATCTTTTCTTTATTCGACACCAGCCGGAAGCCAATCAGTGCAATGATGGCCACAGCGGACGTAAGGATAATAAGTGTTGTCTTTTTCATGGCTTTCAGTTGTATAGCCTGCTAGCGACCGCTCCGGCGGCCCGGTTAAAGTTGATTATAGAATGTAAGTAGTGTTCCCTTCGATTGTTCCAGATCAAGGCGGGCCTGATACAGATTAATGAGGGAATTGATGTAATCGGATTGGGATTGGCGGTACGACGTATCGGCGTTGACCAGATCGGTCAGCGATTTAACACCCTGTTTATATTGCAGTGTAGTAATGTTATAAACCTCCTGAGCCAGCTTAACGTTTCGGTCGCCGTTTACTACGTTCGTTTGTACTTTCTGAATTTGCGACTGGGCGTTATTGAACTGAAGCCGGTAAGCTGCTACGTTCAGGCGCTGTTGTTCTTCCTGCGTCAGTACGGTGAGCCGTTGCTGTTTTATCTGCGCGTCGCGTTGCAGACCATCGAAAATTGGTATGTTGAAACGCAAACCAATGCTACCAAAACCAGCAAATCGGTCGAACACCTGATTCAGTTCCTGAGCGCCCAGATTGAGCGTTCCATAGTTGGCTGTGAGACTTACCGTTGGCAGGTAACCGGCCTGAATCCGCTTCAGTTGCAGGCGTTGTAGGTCCAAATTCGTAGCGGCTTGCTGGAACGAAACCAGATTTTGAGCATCGAACGAAGCTTGTTCAATTGTAGGAAGCTGCTTGACCAGTGCGGAATCCGATAAAACCAGATTTTCTTCCTGCGACAAACCCATCTGATATTTGAGTCGGTTCAGCGCCAGATTATAGTCATTCTCGGCCAACGTGAGTTGTGACTGTGTACTGTTGTAATTGACTTCCGTACGGGTATAATCGACCGGTTGAATGACGCCATTGTCCCGCTGCAACTTCAGGATATTCAGTACCTGCTGCGTCCGCTGAAGGTTGTCGCGTAGGAGAGCAATTTGCTGTTGGGTAATGAAAACCTGGTAATAATTGCTGGCGATATTGTAAATAATATCTTCGCGGGTCTGGCGGGTATTCAGTTCCGCGAGTTGCTGATTCGGTTTAGCCGCTTTAAGCCCCAGCAGCAGCGACCGGTCATAAATGGTTTGACTAGCCTGTGCTGCTACGTTTATCTGATATTTCTGCCCGATAATCAGTACCCGTGGTTCTGGACTGAACAACCCAGCCGGAATAATGCTCTGTTGAAGCTTTAAATTATCGGTCGCGGTTCCCGTTCCCGAAACCTGGGGCAGGTACTGTCCCAAAGCCTGACGAGCCTGCTCGTTCGCATTTTGAACCTGATACTGCGCGATACGTACCGTTCCAAAATGCTGGAGGCCGTAATCGATGCAATCCTTTAATCGAAAGCCGTTTGTCGACTGGGCCCAGCTGCTTTGAGCCAGTATCAAAAATAAACCCAGTGCAATTTTATGTTTCATAAGTGAAATAAAGTTGATGTGTCTACTGTAGATATATCAACTAATTAGTTAAAAAAATGCTACTCACCCAGTAGCGATGAAATTTTACGTAGTGTTGTCATGAATGTATGCAGTTCTTCGGCGCTCAGTTGATCAGTTACCTGCTTATCGATCTTTTCGGCTTCTTCAATGATTTTCTCAACTACCATTTTGCCAGCAGGTGTAAGCTGAATCAGATTCTTGCGTCGGTCGATCTCATCCGCAACGATACGTAGGTAGCCATCCCGTTCTAACGTGCGTATAGAGCGCTGTATGCCCGATTTGTCTTTCTGGATGAGGTTTGCAATTTCCTGCTGTGACGGTAAATCGGTGCCCGAAAAGTAAACCGTAAACAGAATCGGTAACTGCTCAATCTGAAGTTTAAAGCCAGACCGAATCAATTCGCGATTCGCCTTTTTACCCATCAGATGGCCAACGTGGTTGATCGTAAAAATGGACAACTTGCCCATCCGTTCCGAAATTTTTCCACGCAGCTCTGTTTCTTTGTCCGTAATCATGGTGCAAATGTATTGCTTAGTTGATATATCAACCAAATATTTTGAGAAAAAGTTTTTATGTGTAGGACTTTCACATGGAAATCAGATTTGAGAGTTCAGGCGTATGATTAACGTGAATAACGGATGGTTGATTTGGGCTATTTTATCATCCTGACCGGGCTGCTGGGGCGGGTACAAAGGATGAAAACATATGTTCGCTACTAAAAGCATAATCAATCTTAATGTTGAATCTGGCTGATAATCAGTTTACTGACCATTCGTTTAACTAACTGGTGCAAGTAGCGTGTATCAAAAAAGCCCCAATCGGATGAAAGGGGCTTAAATCATTGCCAGAACAACACTGGTAGGAAGTTAACTATTTTTGACACCCATACATGCAATTAATAGACCATTGATTTTGGCAAACCATGGCGTTATGGGGCTGTATTGCGCTCAATGAGTACTGTATAAGATGATTCCATCACTCCCTTGTGACGGCCTGGTATTATTAACCTTTTCTATTCCTCTTGGTCAGCGATGCCTGAATAACAGCCCAAGCCTTGCGCTTTAGCTCCTGATGTAGTTCTTTATCCTTTGGAATAAAGGTTGTGCTGCGGTCGGTGGTCCTGGATTCCCAGTAGTTGTTATCTGATGTATCAGGAATAGATGTATACGTTAGTTCGCTCATGCAGTAAAGATACGCTTTATTTAATGGGCAGCTATCATTTGCGCTTTGTGAAATGGCACCTATGGAGGAATTATGGAATCATATAACTGCTACTCCTACTGTATTAACAGCGTAGCTACCTTCTTTTTACTTGCTACACTATTTAAACCACTGCCAATTCTTTACGTTCGCCGATTTGCTGACGCCACATAGCGTAGTAGAGCCCTTTCTGGTCGAGTAATTCCTCATGACGGCCCTGTTCGACAACCTGACCCTGCTCCAGCACGAAAATCCGGTCGGCGTGGAGGATAGTGCTTAGTCGGTGGGCAATCAGAATGGTGATGTGCTGACGTGAGCCCGATAACTGGCGAACAGTACGTCCAATCTCCTCTTCGGTAAGGGAATCCAGCGCCGACGTGGCTTCATCAAACACCAGCAAGGCCGGTTTGCGGAGAAGGGCTCTGGCAATACTGAGTCGCTGTTTTTCACCACCAGACACTTTTACGCCACCTTCGCCAATGACCGTATCGAGTCCCTGTGGAGCACGTCTCAGTAACGTATCAGCCGCAGCCTGATGCAGGGCTCTCAGACATTCTTCATCGGTGGCGTCAGGAGCCACGAAACGCAGGTTTTCCCGAATCGTTCCAGCAAAAAGCTGAGTATCCTGCGTTACGAAACCGATTTGTTCACGCAGTTCATCCAGGTTTACATCTGAGCCAGGAATGCTATTGTACAAAATCTGGCCACTTAGAGGTTTATATAAGCCAACGAGTAACTTCACCAGCGTCGTTTTCCCTGATCCACTAGGGCCGACAAACGCAATGGTTTCGCCAACCTGTGCATCGAATGAAATACCGTCGAGGGCGGGTTTTTCGGCAGTGAGATGTTTGAAATGAACATCGTCGAAAGCCAGCGTTTTCAACGTAGCAACAGATTGCGGCTGGGCCGGTTTTACATCGCGGGGGGTGTTCAGAATCTGCTGGAAATTCGCCAGTGACGCTTCCGTTTCCCGATATATATTGATGATGTTACCTAGTTCCTGAAGCGGCCCGAAAATGGCAAACGAATAAATAAAGAGCGAGAAAAATTCGCCCACCGTTATCTGTTCTCGTACCACCAGAAACAGCATCAACAGCATGATAGCGTTACGTAGCAGATTCACAAACGTACCCTGTACAAACGACAACGACCGGATGTAACGGACTTTCTTGAGTTCGAGCTTCAGAATTTTCTCAGTTGTAGCATTTAGTCGTTCTGTTTCCTGTTGAGCCAGTCCGAGACTTTTCACCAGCTCAATATTACGTAGACTTTCGGTCGTAGAACCCGCCAGCGCAGTAGTTTCGGCGACGATGGTTTTCTGAACGGTCTTAATTTTTTTACTGAGCAGCGAGCTGACAAAACCCAGTAGCGGAATGGTTAGAAAATAAGCCGGAGCGATGGGCCAATAGACCGTAGCGGCATACCACATCACAAACACAATACCGACCACCGACGTAAACAATACGTTGACAAACGACTGGATTAATTTCTCTACGTCGGTACGTACCTTCTGTAGTTTTCCCAACGTTTCGCCCGAACGCTGGTCTTCAAACACCTGATACGGAAGGTCGAGCGAGTGACGAAGGCCGTCGGTGTAGAGTTGAGCGCCCAGCCGCTGGGTAATCACATTGACGTAGTAATCCTGAAAATTTTTGGCGATTCGGCTCACCATCGCCACGCCAAGTGCCTGCAAAATCAGCAGACCTGCACCATTTTGCAGAAAAGCCCAGAAGCTCAGCGGACGTAGCGAACCATCGGGTTTCACTACGTATTGGTCGATAATTTTACGAAAAATGTAGGGGTCGAGGAGGGAGAAAATCTGGTTGACGGCGGCTAGCAGCAGGGCGAGGGCTAACAGGCCCCAATAGCGCCGTAAGTAGCTGTAAAGAAGTTGCATACGTTTGTTGTTAGTAGAATTTTTGGTAGTAGTAAGCAGGAATGACTCCTTTAGTACAACACCAAACTGTTGGATTTGGGTCAATTGGCCGTGATTAATCCTGAAAATTACACGAACAAATTCATTGGCAGACGTAGTGAAACCTTTGTGTTTCTTTGATGATACCTTTTCCGGATAAATGCGAACTTTACCGCATGAAAAACGCATACGTATTTGTTCTGGCGGTTGGCCTGCTCGCTGCTTGTGGAAAGAGTGAAAAAAAAGAAGAAAACACTACGTCGGCTACCACCGATTCGACGGTAGTGGCGGCACCCAAACCCAAAAACTGCCAATCCATCTTGAAGGCTGATAAATTGGGGAAATCCAATGAATATCAGGAGTCGGCTAAACCGATGAAATTCACGCTGACGCTCGACCAGGATACCAGCGCTACGTCGACCGAAAAAGGTTGTTATTTCAATAATACGGCGACAATACTCGCGGTGAAAAAATCGGGAAGTCGCGTGTTCAAACGAACACTGGCTAAAGACGACATCGCCTATTTCTCCAAAAATGACGAACTGATTGCGCGTTCTGTCCTGCAAAATGCTACGTATAAACCAACTTTCAACGGCCAGCGCTACGTTACCATTACCGTTCGGCTGATTGATCCTGTTGGTGAGAAGAAGTCTGACTATCTGGTGTTTATGAACTATTTTGGGGAGATTGTAAAAGTGAAGTAAATAGCTAATTTAAATCAACGTAACGTACTGCTTTTGGCGGCTGATTGTGTCCTAGTCACAGTCAGCCGTTTTTATTTCTGACGTAACGTCTGCTACGTCTGCATATTCTCAAATGGGCTGATTTACGCCCACCTCTCCATTTTTCCCACAATAGTTCATAGCTCAAATTGTCCAATTCAGTATCTGTTTTGAGCAGTTGAAGCGAAATGTTATTTCTCCCCGGAACGTAGCACCCCAATTTCGTGACGTCGTTCGTCGGCAAGAGGCCGATGCACCGACGTTCCATTCTCTTTTTTAAACAACATTCAAAATACTTTATGAACACCACACGAATTTTGACTGCAACCGCTGTAGCCGCACTGTTACTCGGCTGTAAAAAGGTAGAAGATCAGCTTCCCAATCCAGGGGACAAGCCTATTAACACAACCGGTTATTCGCTGGGTTTATTTTCGCAGAAAGAAGACCTGACTGACGCCCCGTATGCCATTAAATTTGGTGCTGTTAGCGCAGACAACCTGCCTGCTTCGTTTGATCTGACTCAGTATTTACCACCCGTCGGCAATCAGGGGCCTTATGGCACTTGTGCAGTCTGGGCAACGGGTTATTACGCAAAAACGGCTATCGAAGGCGTTGCTAAAGGCTATACGGCCGCTCAATTGAGCAGTCCTTCCTACCAGATCAGCCCGCGTGATTTGTTTACGGCCCTTGATCCAAAAGATAAAGGTGCGGATTGTAATGGGACAAATTTTGAACCCATTATGGATGTGCTTATGGCACGGGGAGGTGCTACGTTAGCCGTTTCACCGTATACCGATTTAGGCGATTGCAGCAAAGCGACTGCGTCGGCCAGCTGGGATACTGAAGCGGCTAAACATAAAATTAAAGCGTACCGCCTGATCGACCCGACGGTTACAGCCGTCAAACAGCAGTTGGTCAATAAAGTGCCCGTCGTAATTGGCGCCGAACTCGCCGATAATTTTATGACCTGGAACAGCGACAACGTACTGTCGTCGAATACAACCTACGATAAAGTGGGTATGCACGCAGGTCACGCGCTGACCATCATAGGTTACGACGACAAAAAAGGGCCCAATGGTGCTTTCAAAGTCATCAACTCCTGGGGAACGACTTGGGGCAGCAAGGGATTCATCTGGATCGATTACAATTTCATGCTCAACACATTTCTAATTCCCCTGAAAGACGGCGGGAAAGAATTGTTCGTGATGAGCGAAACCGCAGTTAAGCCGAACGATGACCCACAACCACAGCCGAATCCGACAACAAAAGGTGTTGATTTAGTGGCCTGGGTTAATTCAGATGCGTCTGATTATGAGTCGACTGGTTCGCCATCGTCCAGAGCTGTTGAGTTCAATATCTACAACGACGGTACTGCCGACGCTACGCCCAAAACGCCCTGGACAGCGTACTACATCTACTACAATGCCCGGAATGCAAATGATTATGGCGTATTGTTTCAGCACACCTATTCAAACAAAAATCTGCAGTCTAACAAGTATAGTTGTGCGAATGGAAACTGTGAACTGAACATAAGCATTCCGGCGTATAGCAGCCTGTCGGACGTATTGTTTGGAACCGACGATGGCGTACGTGCTACGTATAAAACGCCGTCAAATCTGAGTGGTTCGTATTACCTGGTGCTGATGGTCGACGCCGACGATACGTTCGATGAATTCGATGAAGAAGATAACTACTTCTACACAACTGATCGGCCGATCAAATTCAAGAACGGATATGCAGCTCGTGAAGGCTACGAACAGGCGGGTGTGGCGTTCTCGTTCAAAAATAAACTGACCATCAAAAGTCCTGAAAAAGCCCGTAAGCAGTTTACTACGGCTGTTAATGCGGACCATCAAAATGCGTATGCTCCCCAGGAGATTTTCAATTTCATTCGTCAGCAAAAGAAAAGTGGTGCACTGGCTCAGAAAGTAAAACAATATGTACAAAGTCAAGCAACTCAATCGCTTCAAGCGGTTAAATCTAAGTAATCTGGTTGCAATGCTGACGCTTTGTATCGGTTGCCTGGGCTGTACGGCCACGGCAACCGATACCAAACCGATCACGGCACGTAGCATACTGGAAAAATTGGGCAATCAGGAGCCAGTTTTTATTGAAAACAAAACGATTGAAGGTGATCTGGATTTTACTACGCTCGCTACGTACCCACAAACCGAAACGATACGTAGCGTAGCGATTGAATCGTCGGTTTATTTCAAAAACTGCGTATTTACGGGAAAAGTAACGGCATTCAACCAACGTAACGGTCAGACCATTCTCTGCGATTTTGGAAAGAATCTGACGTTTTTGAACAGCAAATTCAATGGCGAAACCAGTTTCCAATCGATTTCGGTACGGGGCATCAGCTCGTTTGCCAACAGTCAGTTTAACCGGAACGTAACGTTTGAAGGCGCTCGTTTTGGTTCTGAAACATACTTCGACGGAGCCATGTTTACGCGGGAGGTTCGCTTTCAGACCGCGCATTTCGCGAAGATGGCCAGTTTCTGGAAAACGATCTGGGCAGGCGTGGTTTACTTTCAGAGTGCAGTTTTTGCAGGAGATGCGCGTTTCAATCTGGGCGACTTCAGAAGTAATCTGGATTTCTCAATGTGCACCACCGACGGACAACTGACGTTCAATTACGCGCAAAGTACAGGTCGAAATATTTTTGATAATTGCCGGTTCCGAAACGCCGTCGATTTCAGTAATGCTACGTTGAAAGAAGCCAGTTTTAAGGAAGCCTTCTTTGATACAAAAGCAACTTTTATCGGCGTAAAAAGTGAATCGCTGTCTTTTGAAAACGCATTTTTCCTGTCGCAGAAGCCATTGCTCGATTCGGCCGGTTCCACTCCCAACGTAACGGGTGCTCGGCTGGCTACGTCCGCTATTATTCCGGCGAAGCGATAGTGAGGTTCTGTTTTAGGCCATTGTAGAGACAAACGTAAAAGAAGATTATTTGTCATGCTGAGGTACGAAGCATCTTAAGATTTTACAACATATAAACCAGGAAATCTTAAGATGCTTCGTACCTCAGCATGACAAAAATGCTTATATCGCCCCCGCCTTAATATCATCCACAACCGCCGGGTCGAGCAACGTAGTGGTGTCGCCTAAGTTACTGGTGTCGCCTTCAGCAATTTTTCGGAGAATTCGGCGCATGATTTTGCCTGAGCGTGTTTTCGGTAAACCCGTTACAAACTGAATCTTGTCGGGTTTGGCGATGGGGCCGATGATGCGGCTTACCGTAGCCAGAATATCGCGTTTGGTCAGGTCTTCGTCATGACTGCTGGCTCCACTTTCAGTAATAACGTAGGCATAAATTCCTTGTCCCTTAATGTCGTGCGGGTAACCAACCACGGCGCTTTCCACTACGCCCGTGTGCATATTGATCGCATTTTCGACTTCGGCAGTGCCGATGCGGTGGCCCGATACGTTTAGGACGTCATCGACGCGGCCCGTAATGCGGTAGTATCCGTCTTTGTCGCGCAGGCAGCCATCGCCCGTGAAATACAGGCCCGGATACGTAGCGAAATACGTCTGGCGACAGCGTTCGTGATCACCATACGTAGTACGTAGTATGCCCGGCCATGGAAACTTCATGCAGAGGTTGCCGCTGACGCCGTTACCTTCAATCTCCTTCCCGTTTTCATCGACAAGTACCGGCTGAACACCGGGTAGTGGCAACGTAGCGTAGGTCGGTTTGGTTTTAGTAATGCCCGCCAGGGGCGAAATCAACGTACCGCCGGTTTCCGTCTGCCACCACGTATCGACAATGGGGCAGCGATTTTTGCCGATATGGTCGTTATACCAATACCAGGCTTCTTCGTTAATTGGTTCACCTACAGAGCCTAACACTTGCAGGCTGCTCAGATCGTGATTCTCGACTTTCTCCAAACCAAAACCCATTAACGAACGGATAGCGGTTGGGGCTGTATACAGAATATTGACCTTGTATTTATCGACAATATCCCAGAACCGACCGCAATCGGGGTACGTCGGTACACCTTCGAAAATCATTGACGTAGCACCCGATGCCAGTGGACCATAAACGATATAACTATGCCCGGTAATCCAGCCAATATCGGCCGTGCAGAAGAAAATCTGACCCGGTTCATATTGAAATACGTTCTGGAAGGTGTAGGTCGTGTAAACCATATACCCACCACAGGTATGTACTACTCCTTTAGGTTTGCCCGTTGAGCCGGATGTGTACAGAATGAACAGCATATCTTCGGCGTCCATTTCTTCGGCGGGGCAATCGGCGGTAACCTGTTTCAGTTCCTGTTCCCACCACACATCGCGGCCCTTCAGCATCGAAACTGGTGTGCGGGTACGGGTCATCACAATTACTTTCTGCACACTGGGGCAGCCGATAAGTGCGTCATCCACAGTGCTTTTTAGTCCTATTTCTTTATTCCCGCGATACGCACCATCGGCCGTAACGACCACTTTGCACTGGGCGTCGTTAATCCGATCGGCAATACTTTGTGCTGAGAAACCACCAAAAACCACCGAATGAACCGCCCCGATGCGGGCACAGGCCAGCACCGCAATGGCCAGTTCGGGCACCATCGGCATATAAATACAAACCCGGTCGCCTTTCACGACGCCGTTGCGTTTCAATACGTTGGCAAAGCGGCAAACCTGGTCGTGGAGCATTTTGTAAGTCAACGTAACACCCGCTTCATTGGGGTCGTTGGGCTCCCAGATGATGGCCGGTTGGTCACCACGTTCGGCCAGATGCCGGTCGAGACAGTTCTCGGTAATATTAAGTTTACCACCCACAAACCACTTTACGTCGGGGTCGGTAAAATTCCATTGAAGGGTTTTGGTCCAGGGTTTGCGCCACTGGAAATTCTGAGCAACTTCGGCCCAGAAAGCTTCCGGGTCGTCGACACTTTTCTGATAAGCTGTCTGGTATTCGTCAAAGGTTCGGATACGCATGAGTCGTAAAAGGATAAAAACGAATAAGACCGTAAAGGTAAAAGTATGTTGTCATTTATGGTTATGATTAGTCATTGAAACGTAGTAGTCACTTATGGTCATAAATGGCTCAGAACTGGTTTTAAACCTGACCATTAATGACTATAAATGACAATCACTGACCATAAATGACAACCTTACTTCAACAACGTTCGGATTTGTTTTTCCATGTCGGCGGCTTTTGTCTGCGCTTCGAGAAGGGGTATTCCAGTAGTCATGCCGGGACGTTTATGGCCAGTCGCGGTCAACCAGGCGTCTTTCATGAGATCTTGTCGCTCGGCGATGAGCTTACTGATTTGTGCCGAATTTGGAATTGACGCAATCGATGATTTCAGATCGGTAGCGGGTGCTACGTTCTTTTCGCCCAGACCAAGCAATATACTCTTAGCCATAACCCAATGGCCCACGTCGCCAGGGTGAACACCATCCTCGGCCAGTGCAAAAGCAGAAATACCGAACGTAGCATCTACTTTTCGGTGTGCTTCCAGCAACTTTTTCATGGGGTAATGAATATCCACTACGTTCCATTGCTTGACCGTTTTCTGCTCCAGCAACCAGTCAGCGTAGCGGTCGAGGACGGCGGCATAACCGACTTTGCCGCCCTTCAATTCGTCATAATCAGGTGGGGTGACGTGGATAAGATTGGCTCCCGTTTTTACTACTTCATCGTGCAGCCACTGGATTCCTTCTTTGAATTTCGCGAATCTACTTTCATCGAAGGGTAAATAAATCCCGTCGTTCATGCCGTAGCAGGCAAACACCAAATCGGGTTTTGTCTGCGTCAGAATTCGGTCCAGTCGTTCGTGTAGATCAGGGCGGGGAAACTTCCCGTCGGCGTGCCCTTCTTCGGAAAGTCCCGAAACGGTTTCGCTCGGCAACCCAACGTTAATAAATTCAATTGGTTGGTTTGGATAGTGCATTACGTAGTACGTTTCGATAGCCGTTACGTACTTTCCGGCATACGTAATACTATTCCCCAAAAACAGAACGCGCTTAACATTAGCCGGGAATGGCAATTGCCCAAACGCTACGTTCCCAGGTTGCGAAAAAACGGTTAGCAGAAAAACGACTAACCAACATAGCGTTGATCCAACGGTGTTACGAATCATATTCGCCATCCAGTGCATATTTCCCGAACAAAATCAGTCCGCCGACAACGATAGGAGTGAGCACCAGCAGAACCACCCATCCGAAAACACGATCTTCCAGTTGGGGACTGCCAATTTTTGTCAGACTATCCGTAATCCGGTCGTAACCGACGTAGACACCGAGTAAAATCCAAACTACGCCGAGGTATTTTTTTAGAAGTTCCATTTCTTGTATAGGCCAGGCTACAGCTTGGCCGTAGCGAAATTTTACACGAGTCAAGCCGGAGCCTGGCTCAGATATTAATCGTCTGCCGTGGTGTATTTCTTGTTATTCAGATACAAAATGCCAATGATAAAACAGATACTCGCTACCAAAATAGGATACCACAATCCTTCGAGGTAGGGCTTCGCGACCGAACCCGGTACGGCCTGATTGGCTTTGGTAGCTGTAGCAACCAGGGCTGTCGCTATAAACGGGGTTAATCCACCAAAAATGCCGTTGCCGATATGGTAAGGCAGCGACATAGACGTATAGCGAATGCGCGTCGGGAATAACTCAACCAGAAAGGCGGCAATTGGCCCGTAGACCATCGTTACGTATACAACCTGCACAAACACCAGCAGCACCATCAGCCAGAAACTGCCGTCCGGTAACGTAACGGATTTGGTCAATTCAGGTTTGGCGGACGTAGCGGTTTTTTCAACGTCTTTGGCGATCAGACCATCGGTGTAGATATGAGTCGTCGTTGTTGTTATTTGTGTATCGCCATTGCCCAGTTTTACTTGTTTCCGATCAATGGTGCGGGCGTCAACAACTTCCTGTTGTTTCGACAAATCGGTAAGGCTGTACATCTTGTCGTAAATCGGGCGATACGTAACGATGCCCAACAACATCCCCGCCAGCATAATCGACTTCCGACCGATGCGGTCCGATAATCCGCCAAAAACGACAAAAAGGGGAGTAGCGGCCAGCAGTGCAATGGCTACAATCATATTCGACTGCACAAACTCAATATTGCAGGCTTTCTGGATGAATGACAGTGCGTAAAACTGCCCCGTATACCAGATAACACCCTGACCGGCTGTAGCTCCGAACAGAGCCAGCAAAACCATTTTGAGATTCTGTTTCTTCCCAAAACTTTCGGCGAGTGGATTTTTCGAGACTTTCCCTTCCGACTTCAGTTTCGAGAAAAGGGGCGATTCGGCCATCCGCAGACGTATCACGATGGAAACGGCAACCAGCAGAATCGACAGTAAAAACGGCACCCGCCAGCCCCAGTCCGAAAATGTATCAACGCCTAATGTTTCACGCGTAATCAGAATCACACCCAACGAAACGAACAAACCTAACGTAGCGGTAGTCTGAATGAAACTTGTGTAGTACCCTCGTCGGCCTTCGGGCGCGTACTCTGCTACGTACGTAGCGGCTCCGCCATACTCACCACCGAGAGCAAGACCCTGAACGAGCCGAAGGAGAAGCACCAACAGTGGTGCCCAGAAGCCAATGGTAGCATAACCCGGAATCAGGCCGATGGCAAACGTAGAGCCGCCCATCAGCACCAGCGTTACCAGAAACGTATATTTCCGGCCCACCAAATCGCCAAGTCGCCCGAATACCAGTGCGCCAAAGGGACGTACCACAAACCCAGCGGCAAACGTAGCAAGCGTCGATAAGAGGGCGGCTGTTGGATTGTCTTTCGGAAAAAACTGCGAGGAAAGAATGGCGGCCAGACTGCCAAAAATGTAGAAGTCGTACCACTCAATGAGCGTCCCGACCGATGAAGCCGAAATGACACTAAACAGCGTGCGATTCGATACGGCCTGAGGAGACCTGGCTTTACTGCCCGTCATAGAAAAGAAGGAAAAGGGAGTTCGACGTTAAAAGTAATCAATCCGTTGGTTTTACTTCAATGAGCGAAAGAGTGAATGAGTGAAAGAGCGGGGCTGCCGGAGCGGAGCGAATACCATCCGACAGCCCCGCTCTTTCACTCATTCACTCTTTCGCTCATTATTTACGGAGACAGACGCTCAATCACCCAACTTTCCCCTTCTTTCCGGTATCGAATCCGGTCGTGCAGGCGGCTGGGCCGTCCCTGCCAGAATTCCACTACGTCGGGTACGATTCGAAAACCGCCCCAATACGTTGGACGAGGGATGGTTTGGTTCGCAAATTGAGTTTCGAGTTCGTGCTGACGGATTTCCAATACGTCCCGATTCGGAATTACCGAACTTTGGTGCGATGCCCAGGCGCCAATTTGACTTCCGCGGGGGCGGCTATTAAAATACGTATCAGACTCTTCCGAACTTACTTTTTCGCCCCGGCCTTCCACTCGAATCTGACGTTCCAGGTCGGGGTAAAAGAAGGTAAGACTGGCAAAAGGATGGGCAATTAATTCCTGCCCTTTTCGACTTTCGTAATTGGTAAAAAAGACGAAACCCGCTTCTGAAACGCCTTTTAGAAGCACAATACGTCCATCGGGCCGACCTTCTGGTGTTACAGTGTTGAGATGCATAGCATTCGGTTCAGGAACCTTTGCCTGGACTGCCGCATCGAACCAGTTTTGGAACTGGGCAATAGGGTCGGGGAGCACATCGGCGACATCTAAGCCTGCCAGTGTATATTCGTTACGTAAATGACTGATGTCTGAGGACATTAGGAATGCTCTATTTATCGCCTTTTCACTGACGCTGCTACAAGAAAATCCGTATATAATCGTACTTTTGCAAAAGTAATCGGTACGTTCCCAACATGGCAAACCAAGAACAGGAAATTAACCAGCAGTCGGAAACCACGAATCAGGCAACCGATGCGCTGGCAGTGAATACTCCCGAATCCCTTACCCCCTCTGAAGCAGAAGAGCTCGTTGCGGCCACGCCCGGCGAATCAGAAGCCGAGAGTGCAGAAGCTACGCCCGAACCGGCGGACGCTACGTCTACGCTCTCTGCCGAACCAGCAGAGGCTACAGGTGTTACAGAAATAGCACCCGTATTATCCGAAACAACAACCAATTTGACTGAGTCTGCCCCCGTTGCGAACGAAGACGTACCAGTAACTCCCGAAGTGGTTTCAGAAACGGACAATATAGTTTCAGAGACGGATAGCGGACCCGTTGCATCGGCAGAAAGTGCTGAACCGTCTGCTACGTCGGTAGACGTGCCGACTATTTCAGCTGATGCCGACGTGCCTGTACATATAGCAGAAAGCGAGGAAACGGCTTCACCAAACGCTACCTCATCTGACGACGTAGCAGCCACCAATGAACCTGTGGCGGAAACTGCTGATGAGCCTGTAACTGAAGCGGCCCCCACGCCTTCGGTCGCTGAAGAGCCCACGGCTGAAACTTCGGCTGAACCCGTTGCGGAAGAAACGCCTGTTGCTACTGAAACCGAGACAGAACCGTTTATGAGCGAAGACATAACGGCGCACTACGCAACTGTACCGGAACCGGAAGAAGAAACAGAGCATTCGTCTCAGCCAGTTACTGATTATAGCCAGTTTTCGAAACAGGATTTTGTAAATCTGCTCGAAACTCAGATGGCAGTTATCAGCGCGACAAGCGTAAACCCCAGCGATTTCAAAAAGGCCGATCAGGTGCTTAAAGAAGTTAAGCCCTTGTTTGATCAGATGAAACGGGCTGAACGGGAAGCTGCCTTACAAACGTACGTGGCAGAAACTGGCGCCGAGGAAGGTTTTGAATATAAGTATGACGATTTGGTACAACGGTTCGACGAGTTGTACAAGCAAATCAAAAGTCAGAAAAATACGTATTTCCAGAATCTGGACAAGGCAAAGGATAACAACTTTGCCGCAAAAACAGAATTGCTGACGCGCCTGCGCGAACTCGTTGAAAACGAAGAAAACAACGCTGGCGATCCGAAAGTAAGTTGGAACGAGTTCAAGAAAATTCAGGACGAGTGGAAAGCGGCCGGAAACATGAATTCCCCGCATAATGCTACGTTGTGGGCCACGTATCACGCCCTGGTCGACCGTTATTACAGCAACCGTAATATTTACTTTGAGTTAAAAGAACTCGACCGTAAACGTAATGCTACGCTCAAATCAGAAGTCATCGAGAAAGTTGAAGCGATGGCAAAAGCCGTGGAAGAAACGGCTGTGACCCGCCAAACAATTGACGAAGCGAACGCTCTGTTCGAGGAATATAAGCACATTGGACCAGCTCCTAAAGCTGAGCAGGAAGTGCTATGGGGTCGTATGAAAGTGGCTCTGGACGTACTGTATGATAAACGTCGTGACCAGACCAACGAGCAGCGGAAAGAGTCGGCGCAGTTGTATGAAGAAAAGTCGGCAATTTATGAAGAATTAGTACCGCTGACATCTTTTACGTCGAACAGCATTAACGACTGGAACGACCGCACAAAAGTGGTTATGGGGCTGCAGGATCGCTGGAACGCCATTAAGGGGCCAATGCCGCGTGAGGAAGGCAAAGAATTAAGCAAGAAATTCTGGGCCGCTCTAAAAACGTTCTTCCACAATAAAGGGGAGTTTTTCCGTCAACTGGAAAGCAAGCGCGAAGAAAATCTGCGGGCAAAAGTTCAGCTTTGCGAGCAGGTCGAAGCCATTTTGGCCGCTGGACAGGAGTCGCCTGAAATTACGCAGACGGTGATTGAGCTACAGAAGCAGTGGAAAAATATTGGTCAGGTTCCAGAGAAACAAAAGAACAGTATTTTCGACCGTTTCAAAGCTGCCTGTGATGCTTTCTTCGATAAAAAACGGTCGAAAAATCAGGAAACAGAGCGTGAGTTTGAAGAGAATTTAGCGCGGAAGATTGCTCTGATCGAACGTATTGAAGCTGCCGCGACGGCTAACGCCGACCTCTCTCAACTGAATGAATTCAAGAAGGAGTGGAACACCATTGGCTTCGTACCGAAGAAAGATATGCAGTCGACCCAAAAGCGATATATCAATGCAGTGAATGCATTGGTTGGCGCTACGGGTAAAATTCCAGCGAAAGACAAAGAGCGGATTATGCTGCAAAGTGAAGCAGAAGCCATCCGTGGCGGACGGGATTCGAATCGTGGTGGTGGCTATCGCGATGGAGGAGATAATAAGCGGGAAAGCGACATCCGCCGACGTATCACAGCTATTGAAAACGACATTGCTACGTATCGGAACAACATCGAATTTTTTGCCCGTTCTAAAAACGCTGACAAACTCCGTGCTGATATTGACAAGAAAATCGCCGACGCCGAAAAGCAACTGGCCGACCTACGGCATCAGTTGCGAGTAGCACAGGCATAACTTTCACGAAAAAGTCCGTTACGCGTAGGACAAAATTGAAAATTGCTTTGCACGTGACGCTTAAAATTGTTAGTTTTGCACCACAATTCAGCTCTGGATTGAGGATTGCCAGTGTCGGATAGCGGTCGATTCCGCCTGATTTGTAATCAGGATGCGCAAGCGCGTCGGGGGTTCGAATCCCTCCACTGGCTCATTGATTGACAGATACATATAAACAAAAAGCCGCCTTCAGCAATGTTGGCGGTTTTTTGTTTGCATACGTATTTGCATACAACACTGTTTAATTAGAAGTTGTAGGCATAACAACGCTAAGCAGGATTGAGCAGCAATGAAATCGATAAAGGCATAAAAAAATGCATTTGGTCTAATCAGAAGGAACCCAGGGTAACATTTAATAGAGATGTACATACTATTCCACAATCTTTAGGTGGTCGACAGATATGCCCAATTGTATGCGATTCATGTAATTCTTATTTTGGGAACCCGCAGAGTGGAAAACTATCCTCAAGGAGTCATTGAATTTGTCCAAGTTTAGGATTCTTAATAACGGCACTCCAATAGGGAGGGGCCATGCTGCTGGTCGTTATAAGTCAATCTTTTTTGATGTAAACTTCAAGAGCAAACCAATAACATTTAGACTAAAACCAGCGTATAGCTTTCGCTCCCACTTTCAAGAAATAATCACCAGACAACTAAATAAGGTATTCCTTGAGGAGACTGAAAGGCAGATGGGTGATGGGCATAATAGTAAGTTTGATTTTATAAGAGCATTTGCCCGGTACGACCTTAGCGATTATCCTGTTTTGCATTTTGAACGTAGTGTTGGTATGTTATTTATTTCAGACGATTTAATTACTCACCCCAAGCTTTGTATCGATCCATCAAATTATCACTTAGACTATTTGTTAGCTGAATACGGTTGTTTGGAATTTGAATTACTAGGTCATGTTTTTGCCATCGCTACCTCACCAATCTGGAAGTTGACCTTTGACTTGTACATAAATAAAAGTTTAGACCTAAAAAGGCAGTACTTTAATGGCTATAGAATTATTAAGAAGTTTAATGATGTAGATCTGACCCTGTACAAGTGTTTCGATGATAAGCGCGACAACAGGCTATTTAACCAATAACCCATTGGCTTTCCTCCCCTGCAATAATAACACGTGCCCAAAGTTGTAGCGTTGAGCCGGTTTAAATCTATTCGTTTGTCAAAATGGTGGGGCTATAGAGTTAAACCCCGATCAATATTTGAACTTGAAAGAAAATTCCTTTCCAGACACATAACAGCCCACTGACTCACTTCGGCGGGCTTTTTATGCCATTAGGTAAACCTCTTTGGAGTAAATGTAACCATCGATTCGCTTTGGTTGCAAATGCGCTAAAACTGTGAGATATCTTCTCCCTGTCCTTATTCTACTATTTGTATATCGTCAACCGAAAGTGGACAGATGGAGGTAAAACAGAAGATGTACTTTTAAGCACTTTGAACTCGCTGAAAAATATGACCACAGCGGTGGGCCACTTTTCCGTCGTTGGGCCATCGTTAGTCGCTTGATTTTTTGCCGTTCAGCTACGATTTGCTATTGGCGACCCCAGTATGCATCGGCGGGACGTACATTCTCAAGTGATCGCTCCGGCGCCCCGGTCATGATAGCGTTGGTGCGGGGCCGCCCGCGCGGTTGTAGTAATCTACCCACTCCGTTAGGCGCGTCCTCAATTCATCGGGACTATAGTAGTGTTCCAGTAACAGCACATTTTTCATTGACCGGTGATACCGCTCAATTTTTTCTTGAGTCATCGGATGAAACGGCGAACTGCGAATATGTTCTATGCTTTCCCCTTTCAGATAGCGAGACACAAAAGCTGAACCATTGTCCGAGAACATGCGAGGTCGTTGATCAGCCGTCAAACTACTGGCTTTTAGAGCTACTTGCACCCTTCGCTCAACGTCTGTAGCCTGCATACAGGGGCACAGTTCCCACGCTAAAATATATCGCGACCGGGCCGCCGGAGCGGTAGTCATCCAGCACTGTTGAGAGATAATAACAGCCCCAGCCTTTGATCTTGAAATAGCCAGGCCGCCGGTGCGGCTGGATGTCTTTGATAATCAATAGGGTCGGTTTGCGCTCTGAGGAACTTGAAGTTGATTGAGCCGTTTTTGATCGGCTCTGAGAGGACTTTTTAGTTGAATTAGACATTACTAAGGTGATTTAGGTGAAACAACCAGGTCGCCGATGTGATTACTGAATTGTCTCGTCCCTTTCCACCCTTTTTGTCCACTTTCATCTGACGACGTACACCCCGCTTACGCAGATTTAATTACTGATTGTAAACGAATAGCTGCCCGAACCTAAAGGAATAAGCACCTGATTATCAACTTGACGGACCCCCGGCAATTGGGAAATTGATTTTCCGTTCTCTTTAATTTGATTAATACTCCTGACGGGTAAATATAACGTAGCAGTCGTGTTCGCTGGCAAGCTGGTTTTGTACGTCCATTGATTTCCTTCTGATTTCCACTCACTATTGATACGTCCATAAATGGAATCATAATACCCTTTGGCGTAGGTTATTTTGTGAGTGGGATCGGGGGTAGGTTTGAGGACAATTTCCTTAAAAGCCGCCTGCTGCGGGTGGCGTTGAATACCCAATGAATAGTTATACATCCAGGCCGCTACGGCCCCAAAAGAATAGTGATTAAAGGAATTCATGCTATTGTTGCCGCCAAATCCCTTCTCAACAGTATATGAATTCAAGCGTTCCCAAATGGACGTAGCGCCGTTGACCACCGAATAAAGCCACGACGGATAATCCTGCTGCTGCAAAAGCCGATACGCATTAGTCGTACTTCCGTTTTCGGAAAGTGCTTCGATGATAGATGCGGTGCCGATAAAGCCTGTCATCAAGGAGTAAGATGGACGTTCTATACCCTCGTCATCTTTGTTCGGACGCTCAATTGCGGCATTTAAGAATTGAATGGCAAAAGGTTTATTCTCTTCATTGAACAGGCCCAACGCCAGCGGAATAGCATACGAAGCCTGCGTGTCAATCACCTGTCCCTTATCCGATTTCTGCGCCTGATCCTGCTGATTTGGTGGCCCCATAAAACCCGTTTTTACACCCGATTTTACGGTTTTGTGCGTCGTTTTGTCAACATAAATTTCATTCCAGGCCGTTTTTATCTCATCCCGGCGTTTGGTGAACTGAGTGGCTTCCTCTGATTTCCCAAGTACCGTTGCTATCTTGCTCATCATGTCCAGATCGTAGGCGAAGTAAGCCATCCAGAACAACGTATTATCGTTTTTACCATTTTCCGGGCTCAGCCAGTCGCCGAGCGGGCCTTCGTTCAGGACGCCGGTTGCTTTGTCAACTTTGGTTTCCAGAAACTGAACGTAGCGTTTCATGGCATCGTAGTGTTCGCTCAATAATGCTACGTCACCGTATTGCCGATACGTCTCCCAGGCCACCACGATACCGGCACTACCCCAGAGCGTCCCGCCAAAACCACCACCCATCGGTGCTACGTCGGTAAAGCGTCCATTTTCGGCCTGCACATCGCGCATGGCCAGCAGGTGTCTTCTGAGAAATAAATCGGCGTTGGTGAGGTACGTAGCACTTCTCGAAAACACGGAAATATCTCCGCTCCAGCCCATTCGTTCGTTACGTGCCGGGGTGTCGGTGGGGATAGAAAGGAAGTTACTACGTAGCGACCACGTAATGTTTTGCCAGAGCTTGTTGACCAGCGCGTTCGAGGTTTCGTAGTGAGAGGTCAGATTTGTTATTGAGCTGATAACGAGTCCTTTTACGTCAGTTACAGGAACAGATTGGCCAATCCCGGTCAGTTCAACGTAGCGATAGCCATGAAAAGTGAAGCGCGGTTGAATGGTTTCGTCGCCACCTTTCAAAATATACGTATCATGAGCGAGGGCCGCCCGAATATTTTCCATCATGACCATACCTGTATTCACCTTATATTCAGCCAAGTCCGGATATTTCATTTCGGCGTATCGCAATGTAACGACTTGCCCTTTTTTACCGTTTTTGATCCGTATCTGCGGAAAACCTACCATATTCTGCCCCATGTCATAAACGAATACGTTGGGCCGAACCTGCGTTACGTTCTGAGCCGGTAGCGTCTTCACCAGACTGGCATTTTCGCCCATTTGCCCGATGAGTTTGAAGCCAGAATAATCCATGGTTGATTTTTGCCCGAACGGATTGGTGAAGGTGCCTGCATAGGCTGTACCCTCCAGCGGCACCTCGACGGTGGATTTCCACCCTGCATCGGAATAAGTAGGCATCGACCAGTTTTTCACCAGCGCTTCTTTCGTCGCGTCATACACTTCACCCTGAAAAAAGGAACCGTAACGTACCGGACCATCCGTAAACAGTTTCCATTCGCGGGGTGTAGACGTAACAACTTGTTCAGAACCATCCGCATACGTAACAACGAGCTTGCTCAGCAGCGATTGACGATCGCCGAAGTAGTTCCAGTTTTCGCCACTGAACGTAATATTGCCGCTCCACCAGCCTTCACTCAACCAAGCTCCGATGGCGTTTTTCTGTCCCGATTTCAGCGCAGTTGTTACGTCGTAGGTCTGGTACATGTGGTGTTTGTTGTACTGCGTCAGACCGGGGTTGAAATAATCGTTGCTGACGCGGTTGCCGTTCAGGTACATTTCATAAATACCGCGTGCCGTTACGTATAAACGGGCTTTGGCAATGGGTTTTGCCGACGTAGCGAACGTAGTACGTAGCATGGGCGCAGCATTCCGGCTCGGGTCTGCGATAACCAGCGATTCGCCTTTGAGGGTATATCGACCGTTGTCAACGGCCAAATTCGGCGACTTAAAAATGCCGTTGTAAGCTGATTTAGTTGAATTTTCGAAGAATAATAAATTGGACGGAAACCGATAATTTCGGATTTCGACCTGCGAAAAATGCGCCGTCTGATTTGGCCCGACTTTAAATCCAATATCGGCGACCATCGGAAAACTGATGAAGTTGTTACCGCTGCCCGCCGGATTGAGATTGAAGCCGCGTGGGCCGAAACGGGAGGGTGGCGCGTCGGTTTTTTCCTTCAGTTTATTGGCCTCCTGATTGCCATTTACAAATAACTCGAACAAGCCAAAATTACACTCGGCAACAATCGTGTGTTTTTCGTATTTGTTGGCATTGTTAATTAATGTTTGCGGAATGGTGAGGGTTTTAAATGGTACATCAGCTTTGTCATTTTTCGCGTAGCCAACCCGGTAAATGTTGATTTTTGCGAGTCCATCCGGCGAATCGCTTACCGACGATATGTCCAATTCGAAGGCGATATAACTCTGATTCTGTTCATTTTTCATGCCCTCTAAGTTTAAATCGCTGTTCATCAACCGGCGGTCGTTGGCGCCGAAAACAAAGGCGGCTTTGGTCGAACGACTTGCCTGATCTAATTGAACGTTATACTGAATTTTATAAACCGATACGTAGTGCGAATAAAAAACCAGTTCATCACTGCCCCCGCCAATCCATTTGGCCCCCGACCAGGCTGCAATCGTAGGATTCATCAACCCCGTTTCGAACCAGGAACTATTGGTTGACGACTTGCCTGTATTATCCCAAACTGTTACGTTCCAAACGTAGCGCGTGGTTGGTTGCAAAGCCTGTCCGGCATACTCGATAGCATGTGAAATCCCGGAATTCACCTTTTTCGAATCCCATACTACGTGCTTTTGGGCGTCAGTTACGATTAACTGATAGGCTATCTGCGCGTAACCCCGTTTGGCATCCAGCGCTTTCATCTGCCACGAAAAGTGCGGGTTCGTCTGGTCAATTCCCAGCGGAGTAGGTTGATAATCAACTTGTAAATTATCGATAGACGTATTGGCAAAGGCAGCACCAATGCATACCAGTAGTAGTAAAAATGAGTGAATCAGAGTTTTCATTCTCGGTTAGTGAGTACTGAACTATAAACAGTTTAGAGTATTCTGCATCGTATTTTTTGTCATGCTGACGAAGGAAGGATCTTAAAGATTCCTGGTACTCAAATGATGAAAGTTAAGATGCTTCCTTCGTCAGCATGACAAAAATTAGTGTACAGGAAGCTTAACCAGGATTATTATTTGACCGGCTAATCACTATTTTTTCAAGGGAATTTACAAATCGAGTCGATAGGTCGGAGGCAAACACCGACAAAAGAAGCATTTTAAGCTATGAGCCAATTTGGCTCTGCCACATAAAGTCGGCTTATGAAACGCTACGTTTACAGATATTTTGCAATAAATTGAGCGATCTTCTTTACTGTGTCAGTGTAGGGCGGGTAAAGGAATTTGATGGTACCTAAGTCGCGGTGCATGACTCCCCGCTGGTTGGAAAATTCCTGAAAACCGAAAAATCCGTTCGATTTGCCGATACCACTGTTGTTGACGCCCCCAAACGGAATTTCCATATTGCCGAATTGTAGTAACGTATCATTCACCACCGTATCGCCCGCCGACGTATGATCCAGTATGTATTGCGTGTGTTTTTGGTTTCGGCTGTGGATGTAGAGCGCCAGCGGTTTTTCGCCCTGATTGACGATACGTATCGCTTCGTCGAGTGTCTGATACGTTAATATAGGCAACAGAGGGCCGAAAATTTCTTCCTGCATGACTCGCATATTCGGCGTTACGTTCTCCAGAACTGTGGGTTCAATGAAATTCTGGTCAGGGTTGAGCTGACCGCCGAACGTAACAACTGCTCCTTTCGACGTAGCATCGTCAAGCAGCATTTTTAGACGCTCGAAGTGGCGTCTGTTGACGATACGGGCGTAGCTGTCGGAAAATTCAACTGGTTTGTTATCAGGTTGATACATCTTCTGTAGACGTTCCTGTAATGACTCCAGAAAAGGCTTTCTTACAGCTTCGTGTACCAGTAAATAATCTGGCGCAATACAGGTTTGTCCGTTATTGAAGTATTTCCCCCAAGCGATCTGTTCGGCCGCCTGTTTCAAATTTGCTGATTCATCGACGAACGCAGGCGATTTTCCGCCCAATTCCAACGTAACAGATGCCAGATGCTTAGCCGCAGCGGTCATCACCAGACGCCCAACCGCCGGACTTCCGGTAAAATATATATGGTTGAAAGGCAGTTCGAGTAAGGCTTCAGAAACGGTGGCATCGCCCTCAAAAACAGTCACTTCGTTAGTAGGAAATAATTCCGTCAACATTCGTTTCAGCAGGCCCGACGTGTGAGGTGTCAGTTCCGAGGGCTTCAGCATCGCTACGTTACCAGCGGCTATTGCCAGCACCAACGGACGTATTGCCAGTGCCAGTGGGTAATTCCAGGGGCTAATAATCAATACGTTACCTTTGGGCTCGTGATGAATGTAACTTCGGGTACCGGCCAACGCGAGCGACGTGGGAACGCGCTGGGGTTTCATCCAACTCTTGAGATGCCGAATTGTATGCCTGATTTCACTGTATATCGGAATGAGATCGCCCACCAGTACCTCAACCGGAGGCCGCCGGAAATCGTCGTACATGGCCTGCTGAATCGCCGTTTCATTACTCGTCAGCCACTGCTGAATCCGTCGAATGCGTTCAATACGTTCGGGGGCCGTGGTCAGAGCCATTAAAGGGGCATTTTGATGCTGTGCATCGAAAACAGCCTGTAATTCACTACGTAGGTTCGCCGGGGGCTGAAGGATGGTCATGTAAGGCAATAATTTATGCTAAAAATACAAAAAAGTGGTGTTTGTGGATTTAATCCATGAATCGTTATCTTAGCTGAAACTTTAGTAAACCCCAACCGGATGACGCTCGTCAGTGATAACATCCGCTACCTGCGTAAGCTAAATGGGTTAACGCAGGAGCAATTCTCCCGAAAAATAAATATAAAACGTTCTTTATTAGGTGCTTATGAAGAGGGCCGTGCTAACCCAAATCAGCAGAATATGCAGGCGATTGCTAAAGCATTCAACACCACTGTTGAATTGCTAACGCGGCAAGATCTGCGCAAAATTCGTGAAACCCCGAATCTTAGTATTCCGCTGGGCCAAAAAGCAGCCGATACGTACAATACGCGCCTGGATTCAGGGCCAGCCATCCGCTCGGATGGGAAATTAACTTCCGACGATGACCCGTTTCAGCACCCTGACTTTCCGGATATTTTTGCGCAACCTGGACTACCCCAACCCGAACCGCAACCGCTCTCGTCGGTACTGAACAAATTTTACCGACCTCAGGAGGAAGTACGTCGCACAAACGAACATCCAATACCTACACCACCCGTTATTACGTCGCCCGTTCGTCCGGAGCGGCCGACGAGCAATCAGCCCACCAATACGGCAAAAACGGCTGATTGGCTGCGACAGGATAAACCAGATACTGAATCGTTATTTACACCCACTGGTGATCGTTGGGGCGGAAATCCGGCTGCTACGTCGAATCCGGCCCGTCCAGCCGACCTACTGACATTTAATAATGTCTATGAAGAGCCGGGCGTAACGACTAAGTCGACACCGCCGGCACAGGCGATGGGGCCCAGCATTCCGGTGGTGATGCAGGCGCAGTTTGCTACGTATCGGCAACGTCATCAACAGAATGACTTCATTTATCAACTGCCAGCTATGCATCTGCCAAACCTGACCGAAGGTCAATATCGGGCTTTTGAGGCTGGCGATGATTTTACGTTTCCGGGGGCGTTACTCGTCGGAAAGTTTATTCGGAACTGGTTCGATATTCTTGATGGCAAAGTGTATGTCCTGATGCTGAATCATCCGAATGGAGCTATCATCTGCTGCCGTCGAGTATATAATCAGGTGAAAACCAGAGGAGTGCTCTTACTTACTGCCGACCGAACCGACGTACCAAATCGCGAAGTATCTTTAAAAGACGTACTGGAAGTTTGGGAAGTAAGCGCCTTTGTCAGCCAGGAATTACCGCCCGTACCGCCCAGCACCGACCGACTACGTCAACTGATTGACGATCTGAAGTTTGAAGTAGATAGATTGTAGCTGAATGTAAAATACCTTCCTCTTTTTGACAGGGCTTTGATAGGAGGCCATAATTGCCTGATAATCACAGCGTATGCTGTTTTTGCTGCGTAGTATTCGAGATAAAACAGCTTGTACTATTAGCTGCTTTGTACCTTTACCGCCACTATGCGTTATTTTCTTCAACTGGCGTATCGAGGGACGAATTATCATGGCTGGCAGCGACAACCCAACGGACTAAGCGTACAGGAAGTCCTTGAAACGGCTTTGACAACCGTGCTACGTCGGCCGATTGCCATTGTAGGCAGTGGCCGAACCGATGCAGGTGTACACGCGGCTGAGCAATTCGCGCATTTTGAAACCGACGTAGCGTTACCGGCTCATTTGCTACGTTCAGTTAACAGTCTGATTCCGAAGGATATTGCTGTATACGACTGCTTTCCGGTACGTGCCGACGATCATGCCCGCTACACTGCTACGTATCGATATTACCAATATCATATCAGTCGGCGGAAAGACCCGTTTCGGGAGGGATTGACGTATCTGTTTACCTTGCCGCTCGACGTAGCACGGATGAATGAAGCCGCTTCACTATTGTTTAATCACACTGACTTTGAGAGTTTTAGTAAAGTAAAAACCGATGTTAAAACCTTTAACTGCCGCATCGACCGGGCAGAGTGGGAAGTGGGATCGAACGGCGATTTAGGCTTTCACATCCAGGCCAATCGATTTCTGCACGGGATGGTACGTGCCATTGTCGGTACGTTGCTGGCAGTAGGGCAGGAGCGGTTAAGTGTAAACGACTTCGAGCAGATTATTCAGGCCCGCGACCGCAAACGCGCCGGACGAGCAGCTCCGGCAGAAGGATTATCGCTCGTAGAAGTAGGCTATCCGAGAGAAATTTTTAAAGAGCGAAAGCGTGAATGAGTGAAACCGGGCCGCCGGAGCGAAGCGATATTCGCTCCGGCGGCCCGGTTTCACTCATTCACGCTTTCGCTCTTTATTTGCTATCTTCAAACAAAAAACTATTGTCTTGAAAATTGGAACGATTGTATTAGCTGCGGGCGATTCGTCGCGCATGGGGGGAGACGTAAAGCAGCTATTAACGTATAAAGGGCAAACGCTCATTCGGCGAACCACCGAGAGTGCGCTGGCTTTGCAACGTGGCCCCGTAGTGGTTGTATTGGGGGCTAACCGCAACCAGATTGCACCTGAACTGGCGGGCTTACCGATTACGCTTGTCGATAATCCGACCTGGCCGAGCGGGCAGGCGGGTTCACTGAAAACCGGGCTCGCAGCTTTGTACCTGACGCACAAGGACATTGATGCCGTCCTGATTCTGCACATCGACCAACCAATTGTGTCGCTGGGTTTGCTTCAGCACATGTTCGATGTTTGGAAAGACGAAGAGAAAGGAATTGTGGCTTGTCGATATGGAACGCAGATTGGCGTACCGGCTCTTTTTTACCGCACGTATATCACCGAAATTTTGCAGTTACAGGGCGATAAAGGGCTTCAATGGGTGATTGTGCGCCACCGCGACGATTGCTCGGAAGTTCCGTTCGAAGCTGGCGCCATTGATCTCAATACCAAACGCGATGTCGAACAGTTCAGGCAGGCGTATTTACAGGCTCAGTAACAAAATCAACTTCTGATTTCATGCAGAAACTCGAAACGGCGCTCGATTTACAAACCCGATTGACGGCTGTTCTGAAAACGGTTGAACAGGAGTTTGCGCCACTCACCGATGAACAACTCCGGTGGAAACCCGCGCCCGAACGTTGGAGCATTATCGAATGTTTGCAGCACCTGAATCTGGCAGAACGCTTCTATATACGTAACATTCAGCACAAGGTCGATAAACTTGGCCTCGTGCAAACCCAGCCCACCGACCAGCCAATACATAGTGACTGGGTCGGGAAGGCAATACTTTTCGCTGTTGATCCGCAGGTGAAAATCAAGCTGCCCGCACCCGGAATGATACGTCCCAGACCCGCCAGCGAACTCGTTCCTGCCGACGTAATGAGCCAGTTTCTGGACCTGCAAACATTACTACGTTCCTTGCTGGACAAGGCCGTTTACCTTGATTGGAATACAGATAAAGTAATGACGTTGCTCGGCAATTGGCTCAAGATCAGGCTGGGAGATGCCTTCCGGATGCTGCTTGCGCATACCGAACGGCACATAAAACAGGCGCTACGTGTAAAGGCTGAGCTTATCAAAGAGTGAAAGAGTGAATGAGCGAAAATACCTGCCGGTTTCACTCCTTCACTCTTTCGCTCTTTAAACCTGTTCTACCAGCGCTTTCTTCATGGCCTTCCGTTCACGAGCTCCCGGACGGTAGAAGGCGTAGAAAACCAGCGGGAAAATGAACAGTGTCAGCAACGTAGCGGTGATGAGTCCGCCGATGACCACAATCGCCAGTGGTTTCGATGTTTCTGAACCAATGCCGGTTGAGACGGCGGCCGGAATCAGACCGATGGCCGCCATCATGGCCGTCATCACCACCGGACGTACTCGCGACAACACACCTTCGTAAATGGCCTGTGCTAACGGCATCTGATTCTTCAGGTTTTTCTTGAAGACCGAAATCAGAATAACGCCGTTCTGGATACAGATACCGAATAGGGCGATGAATCCAATCCCCGCCGAAATGCTGAAGTTGACGTGCGTAACGAGCAGGGCTGCAATACCGCCGATGATGGCGAACGGTACGTTAACGAGCACTAGCCCAGCATCTTTGGCGTTTCCGAACAGCACGAACAGAATTACGAAAATCATTACCAGGCTCACTGGAACCATCTGGCCAAGCCGTTTGGTGGCGCGTTGCTGATTCTCAAAATCACCCGCCCATTTGACCGTGTAACCCGAAGGAAACGTAACCGCCGACGACACTTTTTGCTGAGCTTCGGCAATGGCGCTACCCATGTCGCGACCACGTACTGAAAACTTTACAGCCGAAAAACGTTGGTTGCCTTCGCGGAAAATCAGGATTGGGCCAGTTTGCGTGTAAAGTTTGGCAATTTCCTTGATGGGAATCTGCGTGCCCGTTTGGGTTGGCACCATCAGGTTGCCGATTTCGGTTTCGGTACGTCGGAAACTGGGTTCGTAGCGGATACGGAGGTCAAATTTGCGTTCCCCTTCGTAAATCTGCGTAGCCGCTTTGCCACCAATCGCCATTTCAATAACTGCCTGGGCATCAGCCTTATTGACGCCATACAAAGCCAGTTTGTATTCGTCCAACTCAATCCGCATTTCGGGCTGACCGATGTTTTTTATGACGCCCAGATCTTCAATGCCACGTACCGTTGCGAGTTGTTTCTCTACTTCGTCCGCTTTCTTGACCAGCGTTGGCAGGTCGTTACCGTAAATCTTGACGGCAATAGAACCTTTCACCCCCGAAACCGCTTCCGCTACGTTGTCCATGATTGGCTGCGAAAACCCAAAGTCGATACCGGGGAAAACTTTCAACTTATCCTGCATTTGAGCCACCAGTTGCTCTTTGGAAAGTCCACTTTTCCACTCCTCTTTCGGGTAGATATCGACCAGAAACTCAACGTTGTAGAATCCCGTTGGGTCAGTGCCGTCGTTCGGGCGGCCGGTTTGCGAGATAACCCCTTTCACTTCGGGGAATTGCTGAAACACTTTACGCATTTGTTGCGTCAACCGAATCGATTCGGGCAGCGAAATACTCATGGGTAACGACGCCCGCACATAAATCGAACCTTCGTTGAGTTCGGGTAAAAACTCAGTACCTAATAAATTGAAACCCGACAAACCAACCACCACCAGGAGAGCCGTTAATAACAAGCTGGCACGTTTGCGGGCGAACGTGAACGAGAACGCCCGCATCGCACTGTTCGTAATAAACGTAACAAACGGATTGTGTTTTTCACGTACGTTTTTGTTGAGGAGCATGCTTGCGATTACGGGTACCAGCGTCAGTGTGAACAGCAGGGCACCAAGCAGAGCGAAACCAAGTGTCCAGGCCAGGGGCGAGAACATTTTACCTTCGACTTTCTGGAACGAGAAAATCGGAATCAGACACGTAATGATGATGGCTTTGGAGAAGAAAATCGCTTTTCCCATTTCCGTACCCGTCGAACGTAGCAGTCCCAGTTTGGCCGACTTGTTGAACCGTTCCATGCCTTCGTGATGTGCTTTTGCATCAAGAGCTACGAAAATACCCTCCACCATCACCACGGCTCCGTCGACGATAATCCCGAAGTCAATGGCACCCATCGACAACAAATTGGCCGACATTCCCTTGAGTCGCAGGCAGATAAAGGCGAATAATAAGGCCAGCGGAATCACGATGGACACCGCCAACGTAGTACGCCAGTCAGCCATGAACAGGAACACGATGGTTGTTACGAAAATGATACCTTCGAGCAGATTATGCGTAACGGTATGCGTCGCAAAATGGACCAGCGTTTCGCGATTATAGAACGTATTGATTTTTACGTCTGACGGTAAAATGCTGGTGTTCAGCTGGTTGATTTTGTCTTTTACCAGCTCGATCACTTCCATTGGATTTTCGCCTTTCCGCATCACCACTACGCCTTCCACGACGTCGTTCTGCTTGTCGCGACCGGCTTGTCCTAGACGGGGCAACGCTGATTCGGATACCTGCGCTACGTTACGTACCATGATGGGCGTACCCTTCACGTTTTTGACGATAATGTTCTCAATATCACGCTGGTTACGTAGTAAACCGATGCCGCGTACTACGTAGGCTTCGGCGTTTTTCTCGATGACATCACCACCCACATTGACGTTGGAGTTGGCAACAGCCTGATACAGTTCGAGCGGGGTAATGTTGTAATCGGCCAGCCGACGCGGGTCAACTGAGATTTCGTAGGTTTTGGCTTCGCCACCGAAACTCACTACGTCGGCTACACCCGGTACGCTCTTGAACTGGCGGTCGAGCACCCAATCCTGAATCGTTTTAAGTTCGCGAACGGTGCGCGTTGGCGACTCCAGCGTGTATCGGAAAATCTCGCCGGTTGGGCCATAAGGTGGCTGAACATCAGGCTTTACACCGTCGGGAAGTTCAACGCCGGGAAGCAGGTTGTTGATCTGCTGGCGGGCAAAACTGTCATCGACGCCATCATCGAACATGACGTTTACGACCGACAGACCGAACAACGTAGTAGAGCGAACGTCCGTTTTTTTCTGCGCCGAATTCAGCCCGATTTCAACCGGAATGGTCACAAATTTCTCAACCTCTTCCGCCGACCGTCCGGGCCACTGCGTAATGATCGTGATCCGTGTATTCGTTACGTCGGGAAACGCTTCGATAGGCGTATTCTGGTAGCTGATGATACCGGCGATAATGGCCAGTGCCGTCAGAAAAAAGATGAAGAACCGGTTCTTCAGTGAGAAAGTCAGAATGCTTTTGATGAACTTGTTCATGGCAAAGAGCGAAAGGGTGAATGAGCGGATTTAAAGAGCGAAAGAATGAAAGATCCAAAGAGTGCATTCGTAGAAAATAGCTCGCGTCAGCCTTTTCGCTCTTTCATTCTTTCACTCTTTAATTATTTAGTGCCTTGAAAATCAGGAGTTGATTTTGCGTGACGACACGTTCGCCGGGTTGTATGCCGCCATTGAGATACGTAGTAGTACCTATCGTTTTGAAAGGGTCTATTTCGCGAACGACAGGACGATTTTTGGCATCGGCAACCACTACGTAATTCCGGTTATCGGCAAAAACAATGGATTTGGCGGGGATGGCGGTACGTCGGTCACGACCTGCGTATTGCACACTCACGTTGGCAAACATCTCCGGTTTGAGGGCAATGTTGTCGGTGCCTTTGGTTGGGTTTACCAACGTAATACGTACTTTCTCGGTCTTGCTGTCTGGGTCTAATACGTTGAAAACCTTGTCGATACGTCCCTGATACACCTGATCTGGATAAGCTAACGTAGTGATATGGGCCAGATCGCCTTCGTGAACGTGTGCTACGTCGGATTCATACACGTTGGCAATTACCCAAACGTGATCGAGGTTCGAGATGGTGAACAGATTTTCGGGATCGTCGGAGCGGATTTCCATACCCGTTGCCGCGCTTTTCTCGACCACAAATCCGCTGACAGGGGCTTTCACTACGTAGACCGACGAACCACGACCACCCAGAATGCTACGTCGTTCGTTGATGCGATTCATCTCGCCTTTGGCCGCCTGCAACTGCTCCCGCGATGAAACCAGATCGCGTTGCGACGAGAGGCCGCTTTTCACCATGTCTTCAGTGACCTGGTTGTTTTTCTGGGCGATAGCCAGTTGGCCGCGTGCCGCAATGGATTGCTGTTCCAGATCGGCCATTTCGCCCGAGCGGATAATTGCCAGTTCCTGTCCTGCCTTCACGTAGTCACCGAGGTCAGCTTTGACGTTTTCGATATGGCCGCCAACCAGCGGAAACACCTTCACCACTTTGTCCTGATTGAAGGTCACTTTTCCGGTCAGGTTCATCTCGTTGGTTACGGGCACAAGTTTTGCCGTATCGAACGTAGCAGTAGCCAGCAAATCGACCTGTTTACTGGTACTGTCCGGCGTATTGCTGGCCGAAGCGTCGGGTTGGCAGTTGGTCAGCAACGTAGCAGTTAGTACGGCGACTGGAAGTAAGAGCCAACTGGTGCGGGGGAATGGATACGTTTTCATTGTGTATTGGCAAAACAATTGAGCTTGAGAAACTTAGTTGGCGAATGGATTGGCACCGACAGCAAGACGGAGGTCTTCAAGCCGTTGAGTCCGGTCGTTTTGGAGTTGAATAAACTGAATCTGAGATGTTTTGTAGGAATCCAGAAAGTCCAGAAATTCCACTACGTCGATGTTTTGTTTGCGGTAGTTCAACGTAACGCCGTCGATAAGTCGGCCGAAATCACTGTTGAAACGTTGGTCGAATGTGCGGTATAACTGGTCGGCCTGCCGCGCTTTTGTCAGTGACCGCTGAAGTTCACCTTCCACCTGAAGCTGATACGCCGACGCCACCTGCTGGCTGCTCTGAATGCGCACATTTGCCGCCTGAATATTACCCTGATTGCGGTTGAAAAAGGGTAGTGAGATGCCTACACCTACTCCAAAATAATTGGGAATGTAGCCCGCGTTTCGGTCGTACGTTCCTTGTAAAGTCAGGTCGGGAACGGCCATTGCTTTCTGCAGAGACAGATTTTGGCGCTCGGCGATTGTCTGATCGCGGTAGCCACGGAGGTCAGGGCGATTCCGTTCGGCAAGGGTTATCAGACTATCGAGCGACAGCCTGCCGAGGTCGCGTTGTTGGTTGACCTCGGCATCTGTCAGCGTAGCATTTATGGGTTGTTCGGGTGCTGTATTGAGTAATACAGCCAATGTGGTTTGATCGTCAGTGACTTGCGCCTGGCGTTGTTGCCGTTCGGTCGACAGGTTAAACAAGTAGGCTTTAAGACGGGTCAGGTCTTTGAGTGGTACGTTGCCTTTGTCGTATTGCTGCTGGTAAAGCCCTACCGTCTGGCTTAACGTATTGATTTCCTGCTCGTAAATCGCCAGCGCTTTTTGTTGATAATACAGATCATAAAATGTCGAACGTAGCTGCGACGAAAGTGTACGTACCAGATCGTCGAAACGGTCGGCGGCCAGTTTGGTGTTGGTAGTGGCCAGCGCGAGCTGTTTGTTACGTTTGCCCGCCAGCAAAAGCAGTTGCTGCACCTGAATGAGCTGTTCAGAATTGCCCTGTTTTACAGGCATAAACTCGCGGGTTTGCCGGTTATACGGCATCTGTTCGATGTAAATCGATGGGTTGTTACGTTGTTTCGACTGGTTCTCATAACCCTGATATTCATTGATTCCCAGTCTCGTAGCCAGCAACGACAGATTATGTTGGCGAAACTGGTCTTCGGCCTGGGGAAGCGTAAGCCGGAGCGTATCAGCGGGAGTTTGGCAGAAGGCTGGGCTGCGGGATAGTAGCAAAAAAAGCCCGATGAATACACGTTTCATATCTTGTTGGCGATTGATCGTTGACCGATGCACCAAAAGTAGAGGGTGATACTACGGCGAGCGGGGCTTAACTAGGCGAAGCGGACAAATTGGAAGGTTAAACTGACAGAAGCAGAGGGTTAAATTGATGCTTTGGAGTAGTCAATATTGTTAGGCGGCCCGATCAGCATGACAAACACACTGTTTTTAAACCTTATAGACAGGTCTCCATACACTAGATATTCAGCCAGAATCAGGAAGATTCTGGCTGATTTGTGTTTACAAGCTATTGATTTACTCAGCGACAGTTATGAATACGATATTCTTTTTCCTCGTGACAGCTCTTTGCTGCCTCTCTTTTTTATCCGTACAGGCCCAGCAGCCTGCCAAATACATCAAAACGCCCACCGGATACGTAATGGTGCTACGTCAGGGCGACAACGTACTGACTGAGCTGGAGCAGTTGACGCTTACCGAGAAAATTCCGAGCGCCAGCCTGACCGGCTTTGGTTTTGTCCACCCAACATTTGGATTCTGGAATGCCAAAAAGAAAGACTACGAGCCTAAAGCCATGCGCGATATGGAACTGGCCAGTATGACGGGCAGCATCGCCTGGAAAGACGGTAAACCTGCTATGCACGTACACGGCGTAGTTACAGGCAAAGATTTTAAAGCTTTCGGCGGACACATTCTGGGGCTGGAAGTGGGCACCGGTTCTGTCGAAATAACGATAACCGTACACCCTAACCAGTTAATTCGAGAAACCGATCAGGCTACGGGGGCTATGGTGCTACGTCTGTGAGAACAACGCCGAAAGACAAACGCCAATTGGCCCGGTCGAGACGTTTCTGATAAGCTGACAAATTACTTTACCACCTCACTAACCAGTATGGTAGGACTGATGTTAGTGTACTTTGGGAAATCTGCTCTTATAGCCTCTCTATTTGGGGTGATAGCAGCCTGATAATCGCTTAGGCTTTTAACATAAAAACTTCCAATAGCCATAAATGGTAATGGAGAGTTGGGAATTCCACTTGAAATCCCTTTTTCTATCGTATAACGTACCAAATTAGACCCTAACAAACCGGCTACATATGGCATATGGCTTTTTTCGTAGTAATCCATATCAAACGTTTTGCCTTCTGCATAAGGGTACAAAACAGATACCTTGATCAATCCTTTTTCGGCAACATTCGCTTTATTTTCGGATTTCGGAGCTTGATTTTGTTGCGCGAATGTTGAAAAACATAGGCCGAGAAATAATTGAACTAATACAAGTTTAATTTTCATAATAGTATTTATAATTGTCCAGCGCGAAGCTAACAAAACGTAACGAAAATCTGCTTTTGTCAAGCCTTAAACGCAAACCCAAAGTTACTCCATTCAGGCGGCTGGCCTCTCAGCGAGACATGGAAATGGAAGCCTATAAAACAATGTCGGTAAACACTACGTCTATTGAGGAGCAATCCTTCATGTATGGAATCCATTTCAGAATCACAACCGACGAACAGTACAAACCCTGCTCAACATTCAATTATACTGGCAGGTGCCACTGGGAATCTCGGACAACGTATCGCCCATGAACTACGTAAGCAGGGTGCTAACGTAACGGTACTGATACGTCGGGGAAGCAACGATCAGGCAATTAGCGCGTTACGTCAGCAAGGAGTATCGGTTGTTGAGGTAGATTTCAGCAATGCTACGTCGTTGGCGCAGGCCTGCCAGGGTGGTACGTGTGTCGTTTCTGCTTTGTCAGGATTGCGGGAGGTGATCGTGGAAAGCCAAACCCGACTGCTTAAGGCAGCCATAGACGCGGCCGTTCCCCGGTTTATTCCGTCTGATTATTGTATCGATTACCGCTCTTTGCCCAAAGGAAAAAATAGAAATCTGGATTTACGTCGGACGTTTAATGAGCGTCTGGATAAAGCGCCTATTGGTGCTACATCGATTCTGAACGGAATGTTCACTGATTTGCTGACTGGTCAGGCACCCGTCATCCTGTTTAAACTGAATCAGATCATGTACTGGGGCAACGCCGATCAGTTGATGGACTTTACCACCCTGCAGAATACGGCTGAGTTTACGGCTGCTGCCGCCCTTGATACGTCGACGCCACGTTATTTACGTATTGCTGGTCAGGTGGCAAGCATTCGTGATGTACAGGAAGCAGCCCAAAAAGCAACGGGTGAAAAGTTCAGTTTGCTACGTCTGGGTGGCTTAGGGGTATTGAACACCATGATTAAAGCGATGCGTACGGTATCACCACAGCCGAATGAAGTTTTCCCGCCCTGGCAGGGAATGCAATACTTGCGTGATATGCTTGGTGGTGCGCCCAAACTGGATTCGCTCGACAACAACCGCTATCCAGACATCCAATGGACACCGATATGGGCTGTTTTGGCAAATCGGTAAGTGGATTGTGCTACGTTGAACCTGTTTAGACTTTTAAGAAAAAGTCAAAAATGAGCGATTTTGTCATGCTGACCGGGCCGCCGAAGCGGGAACGAAGCATGACAAAATCGATATTCAGTAAAACTTTAAACAGGATCGCTGTTCATATCCTTACAATAATTCGGATTGCATCATTCACCGCTTACGTAATTCGTTGATCTGCTGGCGTAGTTCGGTTAATTCGTCTTGTTGAGCCGTATTCTGCTTCTGTTGCTCAATCAGGTACAACGTCAGTTCTTCTACTTTTTCCAGCAATTTGGTGTTCAGCGTAGCTAAATCAATTCCCTCCTTAGTAACCTCGGCTGCGCTGGGCAAACCCGGCAAATGCTGATTTGTATGCACAAAATCGGCAACTTCACGTAACGGAGCTAGTTGATACGTTGGTGAGAATACATAGTCGGCCCACGGGTTTGCGATACTGGCCTGTAGCCGCACCTGATCAGCACTGACCACCGGCCGATACAGGCCCACTCGACCCTGATCGTCTACGCTGAGCAATCGGCTGGCCGTTTCCGCTGATACGTTGTTGGATAAATTTGCCAGTCGCAATCCACTCTGGCCCTGTTCACCCGCTGTCAATACGAGGTACTCCGTTTCGTCGCTCTGCAATTGTACCCGCTGGGCGAACTTCAGCGACCCTTTATTTCGGATGTTGATGGTACCGCGCACGTCTAGCGGAAAGGCCGGAGCCGTTACGCCAACCCCTACTTTCGTGTTTTTCGTAGTGTCGCCCAGCACAATAGCGTTGCTGGTAGCTACGCGGGCGTTGGCTCCGATTGCCGTTGCGTTCGTCAGACTTACCACCCGTGAAAGCGCGTCGGCATTGTTGCCCAGAAACGTGTTATCCGTACCAGTAACGTTGTTCATACCGGATCGGGTACCAGCAAACACGTTGCCACTGCCCGAGGTATTCGACATGCCCGCCTGGTAGCCCATAAACGCGTTATACTGACCCGATGTGTTGGCATAGCCCGACTTGAAGCCCAGAAACATATTCGCAGTTGCCTGGGTAATGTAACCCGCCTGAAAGCCCAGGAATACGTTCTCATGGCCATTATTATTGTTGTAACCAGCCTCAAGACCGATGTATATGTTATTGCTGCCTTCGCGATTGGCACCGCCCGCGTAACGACCCAAAAAGACGTTATTGCTGCCTCCGCGGGTTTCAATCCCTGCCCGGCTACCCATGATAACGTTGTTGCTGCCCGACGTAAAATAGCCTGTAGCAAAGCCAATAAAGGTGTTATCGAAACCATTGGCTGCGTACCCTGATTCTTCGCCAACGATTACATTACGGCTGCCTGTTCTGTTAGCGTATCCCGCTTTGGCACCTGAAAACACGTTATTTTCACCACTTATGTTTTCAAAACCAGCGTAATTGCCCATAAACACGTTCGACCAGCCAGTGGTGGAATTTCTACCGCCCGCAGCAATACCGACAATGGTATTGTACGAGCCCGGCGAGCTTGCCGAAGGGTTTGTTGCTACGTAGTTCATATTCTGAGCCAGCGCACCATGAGCTGACCCCAGCCCAACAGCAGCGATAAAGAGGACACGTAAACGCATAGTTGTTCGTCGTTTTTGTTGTTAGTATGTAAAAGAGGAAGTTAGATGCAGAAAGGCGTTGTTACGGTCAAACTGCCCGCCGTATGTCGTGAAAGGTATCTCGTTCACGTACGACACAACAAAACTGGAATCGGCAGCCCCGAACCCAAACCATAGACCCGATGAAACGGAAAAAGCCGCCTATGAAGCGGCCTTGCTAGCTAATTTGCTTAGCTAAAGAAGCATCAACGCTGCTCCAGCCAGTGCATGAATTCGCTGGCTTTGGCTTTGCTGATGATGATGGGCTCTGAAGTGGGCAAATGGAGCCGGACGGCGAGCTTGCGGTTGAAATACGACTCAAATTCGCGGATGGCGTCGTAGCGAATGATGTATTGCCGGTTGGCCCGGAAAAACTGGCTCGGGTCGAGGAGGGATTCGAGTTGGTCGAGGTTGTATTCGAGGGCGAATTTCTCGCCTGACGATTTATAGAGCCATACTACGTCGTTTTCGGTATAGAAATACGCAATGTCGGCCACCGAAACCGGAAAATATTTGCCCCGGTAATTGACCAGAAAACTCGAACGTCGGCTGGGACGTAGCTGCTCGATGAGCCGTTGCAGTGGTTCGTTCAGGTCGGGTTTTGCGAGGGCGGGCGTATCGCGCTGGAAGTACGTTTGCAGCGCGTGGAATTTGTTTAGACTTCCTTCTATTGCTTTCCGGTCGAATGGTTTCAGTACGTAGTCGATACCGTTCGTCGAGAAAGCCTGGATAGCGTACTCATCGAACGCCGTACAGAAAATGACCGGGCAACGTACCGGAGCCTGTTCAAATACCTCGAAACTCAGTCCGTCGGCGAGCTGTATGTCGGAGAAAATCAGGTCGGGGCTTTCATGCGTTTTCAGGAAATCAACGGCCTCTTCGATGGTTTCCAGTGATGCCAGCACCGTTACGTTCGGATCGATGGACGTAATGTAATGTTGCAGTTCTTCGGCGGTAATGGCCTCATCTTCAAGAATAAGCACGGTCATGGTCGGGCGGAATTATGGGTAAATAAACCGTAAAAAACTGTTCGTCCTGTTCAATACGTAATGGTGTGCCGCACAAATGTTCGTAGCGTCGGGTCAGATTTTCCAGCCCAACGTGGGTGCTCGATTGCAGCGACTGTTTGAGTTGCAGGTTATTTCGAAAGGCCACTATACCATCCTGTTCGGTTACGCTGACATAGAGTTTTCGGCTCTGCGTCAGTACGTTATGTTTCACGCAGTTTTCCATCAGCATCTGAAACGTCAGCGGAGGCAGCACTGACCGACGCGTTTCGGGCGACAACGTAATGGTGAGGTCGATGGCATCACGGAAACGGTTTTTCAACATGAAGTGGTACGACTCAAGCAGCAGCAGTTCATCCGACATCGCTACGTCCTGTTTGGCGTTGCTTTGCAGAATATATCGGTATACATCGGCCAGTTTAATCAGGTATTCTTCGGCATCTTCGTTTCCGGTACGTATCATGCCCTTCAGAATATTGAGGGAATTGAACAGAAAGTGTGGGTTGATCTGCTGCTTGAGTACCTCGTACTTCGCCTGAAAATTTTCTTCTTTTAGTCTGGTTATGAGCCCCATAGCCTGTTGTTGCGCTAATGCTTTTTCGATACCCCACGTAGTAAGTAGCGAGAACGCCACAATGAGCAGCCCCCGTACCTGAAGCACCGCCGGAAAATTGCTGGTTCCCGTATTTTCCATCTGATAGAACACATCCAGTACCGTCCAGATACGAATCATGCCCTCGCTGATGAGCAGGCAGATCAGGACCCGGATAATGAATTCATAGTCGGGATTAATGAATTGATACACAAAGGATAACCCTCGACGATTGTTGATATAGATGTTGAACATCCAGATCAGCATCGTGAACAGAAACGCCATCCCGAACGAAAACCAGGCCACTTTCGGTTCTGGCCGGTCGTCGATGGCCTCAAAAAACAGCAGCGAAATCAATCCCATAAACTGGCCCGTCACCACCGAAGCCCGCAGGAGAATCTTGTCGATTTCGTGCTGTAATCGTTCGCCGGAATGATCTTCTCTGATTAGCTGATTCATAGCCATGAACCGATGAAATGCCCTAAAGATAACGCTGCCCATAAGCCTGTAGGCCAAAAAAGAAGGTGAAGTGACCAATTTAAGCGGTGAACTGACAACCTCAACAACCCGAACTGACAAGCGGTAATAAGCAGTCGGACCCTTACTTAACGATTAATAACGGGAAGGTTAGATTTACTATAGTTTTATGTTTACGGATAAAAGTAACAAATGTGAACAGGGCTCCTGGCTTCTTTTAAAGAGACAGGGGCTTTTTGCATATTTACTCCTTCACCTGGCACGAACAAATCAACAGAAACCGAAAAGTAAAGCAATACTATAACTTGCTGGCTATTCATTAACTTTGAGAAACAGGCATTTAATTACGAAATCAATGAAATCACTTTCCAGCATTCTGCTCGCCCTTCTGCTGAGCACTCCACTACTGGCGCAAAACAACTACGTAGCCACCGCACCGATCTCGGCCACGCCGGGGGGGAAGAATGTCATTGTAGGTATAGGTGCCGGTAATATAACCATGTCGGGAGCTGAAAATACGTTTGTGGGCTATCAGACGGGCAACAAAAACACGGAAGGATTCGATAATGCTTTTCTGGGCTATCAAGCAGGTAATAGCAACACGACTGGACGTTATAATGTCTTTGTGGGCTCACTGGCGGGTTTATACAACTCAACAGGAACCAACAATACGTTTCTGGGCTATCAGGCGGGGCACAACAACAATGGCACGTTTAACGTCTTTGTGGGCAATCAGGCGGGTTTTTTCACCACTACGGGTGGGTCCAATACATTTATGGGTAATGATGCCGGCCAGAAAAACGAAACGGGTAACGATAATGCCTTTGTAGGAGCAGGAGCAGGCATCAACAATACGCTGGGGAGTAGAAACGCGTTTTTTGGCAAAAATGCGGGCTCCAGCAGTAATAGCAATAACAATGCCTTTTTTGGGATTGATGCCGGGAAAAATAACACCACTGGCAGCAACAACACCATGGTGGGCTACAACGCCCAACCCGTCAGCGGTGCGCTCCAGAATGCGGTCGCCATCGGTACTAATGCGAGTGTGGCTTTAAGCAATGCCATCGTGCTGGGCGATCCGAACAACACCAGCATTGCCGTGGGCATCGGTACCAATTCCCCTCAATTTCCCCTGGATGTGCGCGGCACCATCAACCTACGTAACAACGGCAGAATCAAATTCGCTCACTTATCGAACCCCCTGTTTAACGGCACCACCGACCAGTTTCTGACCGTTAACGAAGTGGGCGAAACGGTGCTGGCCCGCCATCGGCTACGTATCGACAACGTGAACCAGTGGAGCGATAAGGTTTTTGCCCCAACGTATCAGTTGCCCTCTCTGAGTGAGGTAGAACGCTACGTTGGTGTACATGGTCATTTACCCAACGTACCCTCGGCGACCGACGTAGTGAAGGAAGGCGTTGATCTGGTGAAGATGAATGCTACGTTGCTGGAAAAAGTAGAGGAATTAACCTTGTATACTATTCAACTGGAGAAAGCGGATAAAGCAAGGCAACAGGAATTACAGCAGCAAAAGGCCCGGATCGAGGAATTGGAACGATTGATGAAACAGGTATTGCAGGAAAAGAAGTGAAAAATACCATAAATCATTGAGTTAAAAATAATTCGGACGAAGTCATTTGAAATGAAAAGCCCCTTCCTATCTGGTTGGGGCTTTTCATTTGTTACGTAGTAAATAGATTTTGTTAACATTTGCTTAACATTGGATTGGAAAATAATAGTCTAAAACAGCGCTGTTTGGAATCTTCTAAAAGTAGATTTTAGTTATAAACTAACAAAAATCCGAATGTATTGACTGATTTGGTTATTTATTTGGAGAATATCTATAATACCGCTAACTAAATCAAAATAAAAAACTATAACATAAAATTAATATTGACATAATATTTGCTTAATATTAACTGGTCCAAACTCCCGGTGAGTTTGGACCAGGAGCATTTTAGTTCATTAGTTAAATCCGTTTGAAGTCATGAAAAAGAGTTTCGCCCTTCTTATGCTGGTAGGCTTCCTGGCAACGCAGGCCTACGCTGCGCCACACAAACCGAAAGTGGCAAAGGCAACCCTTGAGCAACAGGTAGGCAAATATGTATCGTATCCGGATGCGCTCAAACCAACGCAAAAGGGAGGAATTGTGGTCGTGCAATTCCGGGTAAATTCAAGCAGTGAGATTTGCCAGGTTGCGGTTTTTAGCCATAACGAACAGCTTAATAGCGAAATAACCCGCCAATTAACTGGTGCCAAAGTTGAAGGATATCAGACCGATTTGAGCGAATTTGTCCAACAGGTTCATACCGTTCGGCTCCGTTTTAAAGCCTGATAAACAGAGTTGCCTACATATATATCACCCCAATTTCCAGGGAAGGTTTAAAAGACCTCTTTTGCTTTGAACATCATAATGTCAAAGCCAGAAAAGAGGTCTTTTTATGTGTAGCAATAGGAACGTACATTCTGAAACGATCAACTTTCCAGTATCTTTACTTTACTAGTAACCATACGGCAAGTGCCACTAGGGATAAACCCATCAGCAGCGATCCGATACCAGTTAAACTCGTTTTTCGATACGTGAATTTTTTCGGGTTTTCGGGCAGAAACCTTATAGGCATCTCCTGACCGATGGCAAAGCTCTCAAAAAGCAGCAGATCGCCTTCTACTTCATACAATTGCCCATCTATCCAGTACGAAAACAGAGGATTGATATATTCAACATTATTTGTGCCATTAAAAGAGATACTTCGGTTTAAGCCGATTACGCGTCCTTTGGTCGATTCCCCCCGTCGGCCCAGTTCGAAAAAAAATGATAGGGTTTGATAACCCTGATAAACAAAATAGCTACCCACAGCCAAGAGTAGTAATACTATAATTGTAAAGTCAGCCCCAAAAACAAGTGTTGGATGTGTTTCCATACGTGATAACTGGATTAAGTGATACGTATGGCAAAATTGGGGCAGAGGTTCCTGTTCTAAAATCGAGGTAAGCCTATATTTTGGGTACAGGAAATCCTATATTTAATGTGTTATCTCTGTCTATTTAATTATGTCTCATACATTTTATAGATTGACGAACGTAGTAACTTCCCATGACGGTCGGTATTGTTCATTATGGTTTTCTAAAGCCTCTTTTTGTAACTGACCGTAACGTAGCGCGTCTCAATAGAGATAACGAATCGACAGAACGACGTAATTGCGTACTACGTATCTACTCGCAGGTGTGCAAACTACTCGCTGTTCGGATTAAATTCGCGCAACATTCATAACCTATTAATGAAACATTACCTGACGCAGGACCCCTGGAATATAGTTGAAGAAAGTTTCCACCGTGACTACAATGAGATAACCGAAAGCGTAATGTCCATCGGTAATGGCCGACTGGGCGGACGCGGATCATTTGAAGAAAAATTCTCCGGGAAAACCATGTTGGGTCACTACGTTGCCGGCGTATACTACCCCGACAAAACCCGCGTTGGCTGGTGGAAAAATGGGTACCCCGAATACTTTGCCAAAGTCCTGAATGCCGCCAACTGGATTGGCATCGACATCGATATTGAATACGAAACCCTCGACTTGAATACCTGCGAAGTACGTAATTTTCGGCGCGTGCTCAACATGCAGGAAGGCTATCTCGAACGCCAGTTTGTGGCTCGTTTGAAGAGTGGAAAAGAGGTGGAAGTCAATGCCAAACGGTTCTATTCCATCGTTGACGACGAATCCGGGGCGATACGTTACGCCATCAAACCGCTGAATTTCGACGCAAAAATCACCATTACGCCCTACATCGACGGGGCCGTCCGAAACCGAGATGCCAATTACGACGAAACGTTCTGGGATGAGGTACGTAAGGAAACGGCCTATGGTGAAGCGTATATTGAATTACGCACTCGTAAAACTGGCTTCCACGTAGCAACGGGCATGTGCGTGGAAATTGAGCAGGGGGGGGAGAAAGTTGACTACCAGTCGCAGCCGATCAAATACGAGAAATACGTAGCGAATCGCATTACGCTCGACTGTCGGGAGGGCCAGGAAACGGTCATCTATAAATATGGCGTTAATCTGTCGTCGCTGAATTACGATTCTGATACGTTGATAAAGGAAGCCCACAAGTACATCCAACGTATCAGTCGCAAAGGTTTCGACAAAATGCTGTTCGAACAGAAGCAGGCCTGGGCCGATAAGTGGAAAACGAACGACATCGTGATTGAGGGCGACGTAGCAGCTCAACAAGGAATCCGGTTCAATATTTTCCAGTTGAACCAGACGTACACAGGTGAAGATGAACGACTGAACATCGGCCCCAAAGGGTTTACCGGCGAGAAATACGGCGGTAGTACGTACTGGGACACCGAAGCTTATTGCCTGCCTTTCTACCTATCTACGGCTGATCAGAAGGTGGCGCGTAACCTGCTGATTTACCGCTATAAACAACTTGGTAAAGCCATTGAGAATGCGCAGAAACTGGGCTTCCGGGCGGGCGCTGCGCTCTACCCGATGGTGACCATGAATGGGGAAGAGTGCCACAACGAGTGGGAAATTACATTCGAGGAAATTCACCGGAACGGAGCCATCGCCTACGCCATTTTCGACTACGTTCGCTACACCGGCGATGAGCAGTATCTGGTCGATTATGGGCTGGAAGTCCTCATTGCCATCAGCCGGTTCTGGAGCCAGCGCGTCAACTGGTCGACGAAGAAAGAGAAGTACGTAATGTTGGGCGTAACGGGGCCGAATGAGTACGAAAACAACGTCAATAACAACTGGTACACCAACTACATTGCCGCCTGGACGCTACGTTACACCATCGAAGCAGTCAATAAAGTGAAGATTCTCGACCAGGAGAAATACGCCGATCTGATCGACCGGATTCATTTTCGGGAAGAGAAAGAGATTGAGAAAGCGACACATATTGTTGATACTATGCATTTCCCTTTTGACGAAGAACGTCAGGTTTATCTGCAACAGGACGGCTTTCTGGATAAAGAACTGATGCCGGTTTCAGACATTCCGAAAGGGCAGCGCCCGATCAATCAGAACTGGTCGTGGGACCGGATTCTGCGGTCGTGCTTCATCAAACAGGCCGACGTATTGCAGGGACTTTATTTCTTCGAACACGAGCACGGGCACGATTTTGTCCGAAAGAATTTCGACTTCTACGAGCCAATGACGGTGCATGAATCGTCGCTATCACCCTGTGTACATTCAATTCTGGCATCCAGTTTAGGAATGAAAGAAAAAGCCTACGAAATGTACCTCCGCACCGCCCGGCTCGACCTCGATGATTACAACAACGATACCGAAGACGGCTGCCACATTACGTCGATGGCTGGTACGTGGCTGGCGGTGGTGAAAGGGTTCGGTGGTATGCGGGTTGGTTTGGAATTGCCCAAAGAGCAGAAGGAAATCGTCAAAAAGGCGCGCAAAGAAAATAAGACCGAATGGGTCATTTTGCCGCCAATTCCACAATCGATTAACTACCAGCTAGTGCTACGTCCCTACTGTCCGGAAAACTGGCAATCGTTTTCGTTCAAAATTCGATTCCGGGGTGCATTGCTGGACGTAATAACGACGCAGCAGAACGTAACGATCCATAATTTCTCGAAGGAATCGATAACGCTCTGTCTCTACAACGAAGAGGTGACGATTCAACCGGAAAGTGAGGTGACGACGCCAATACCAAGTTGACGTTTTTGTCATGCTGAGGCACGAAGCATCTTAAGGTTTTCTTGCACGCTTGTAGGGATAAATTAAGATGCTTCGTGCCTCAGCATGACAAAAACACTCGTTATGGGGCTTCAAACGGAGTGTGAACGTTACGTTGTAGTCAACAAACTTTTGGGCTCCAGTAAAGGCAACGTAATACGGAACCAGCCATCCACTTCTTCAATTGTCGGTTCCTGCTGGTTCAGGATGCGGTATTTCGCGGTGATATTCGCCAGGCCGATTCCCGTCGATTCGACACGTAGCGTTTTACGTTGCAGCGTATTTTCAACGACTAAATTACTATCGTCAGTGCTACGTATGCGGATGGTTAGCGGCTGAGCCGGTAAAGCAATATTGTGTTTTACAGCATTCTCTACCAGCAATTGCAGCGTCAGCGGAGGAAGTAGCGCGTCGGCATGGTCAGGCGGTACGTCTACTTCCAGACGAATGGCCGCGCCGTGGCGCGTACGTAGCAAATGGAAATACGATTGAATAAAATCGAGTTCAAGACTGACGGTGGTCAGATCTCCTTCCCGGTCGCGTTCAGACGTATCGGTGGCTCGATTAGCACGTAGCAAATACCGATAAACGCTCGATAGTTCATCGACAAACTCACCCGCCTGACGCGGACTTTCATCGATGAGCGACGACAACGTATTGAGGCTATTAAACAGAAAATGCGGATTGATCTGGCTTTGCAGCGCCCGCATCTGCACTTCGGTTTTCTCCTGTTTCAGGCGTTCCATCTGCAAATCAGCTTCGAGATGTTCGCGTTGGCGTTGTTCCCGTTCAGTAGCGAGCTGCCCTTCAACCGCTACCTTCCGAACCGCTTCGCGCCGATGCCGGTGCGTAATGCCCAGCCCAAAGAAAATCAGATCGAGCACAACACCTGTCTGCACAAACAAATCAGGGTGCTCCCAAAACGGCATTTGCTGACTGTAAATCGGCGAGCGAATTAGTAATATGGTTGTAATGAGATGGTTGATGAGCAACGACGCCGTGCCAGCTACAAAGAATCGGGCAACGGTATCTTTGGAACGATAGAACGAAAAAACGACGTAGCCGCCAACCGTCATCAGGGCAAATCGTACCGGATGAATCAGAAGGTCATGGATGGGGCTTTTCCAGAGATCGGTAAACAGATAAATGTACGTCTTCGTAACGATATAAAGCACCAGCAGCCCCTGAACCCGCGTGATCCAGCGTCGAAATCGAGGCCGGTCGCTGAGGTCGAGAAAAATCCGGGCAAGTTCCAGATACAATATGTAACCCGAATACGACAGCAGGACTTTATAGAAGTTGCTGAGGTTTTTAGGCAGATTGAAGTGATTGATGGTGAAATAAACAGCCCAGATGAGAATGTAAATCGTATACAGGCCGTAAATACGTTCGCGGTACATGAACCACTGCACCAGATTGGCAATCAGCAGGGCCAGCGCCATTCCCAGAAAAAGCGGGGACCAGGCTTCGTAGGTCATGAACGAATTAGTAGTTGGTTCAGAGGAATGAAGAAACGAAAATACGTGAAATCGCTGAGAATTAACCAGATTTGCTTAAAGGGTTGTGACACAGAGATGCACAGAGAAAAATAACAACACCTCTGTGCATCTCTGTGTCACAACTAATTCGAAACAAAACGCCCGGTGCTACGTCTTAAAACAACATACGGTTCACCCTCACTTTATGACGGTTCATAACCAACTTATACCAATTCATCGGCTTAACGATTGACACGCCACCCGGAGAATTCCGATTTTTAGACCATTTTTACCTAACTGAGACAAACACTTCATGACATTTGCCACCTGGAATCTGCTGTTCACAGGGATGGTCAGTGCTATCCTCTTGCTGAACATCGTGCAGTGGAGCATTTACCGCGAGCGTCTTTATGGACTTTATACGCTGTATATGCTGTCCTGGCTGGTATATTTTGGCCTGCGCGTCGATGAAATCAACCAATATGTATCAAATAATACGTGGTATTTCGTCCGGGTGGCGGCTCCCATGCTCGCCTATTTTATTTACTTCGATTTTGCCGATGCGCTAATTCAGCTTCGCACTCGACTGCCGGGGCTTTTTCGCTTATTCAGGATTACAAAAGGAGTTATTCTGGCCTATATAGTGCTGATGTGGGCATTGTGTTTTGCCGCAGATAAGTGGTATGGTTCCGTTTACGATACGGCTCATACGTCTATGCGGCTGCTTATGGTAGGAATTGCGGGTTATGGCGTCTGGCAAATCGGCCAGCTGAGAGGGGTGGTGCCCCGCTACGTTGCAATTGGGTCGGCGTTTATTCTGGCAGGTGGTATTGTGTCGATGGTCCTGACCAGACTTGGGTTTGCACTGGATAATTCGGATTTCTTTTTATCGGCCCCACTGACATTCTTCGAACTGGGAATTCTGGCCGAACTCATCTGCTTTACGTTGCTTTTGGGATATCGCCAGCGCCGAAGTGCGATCCGAAGCGCCACGATGGAACAGCGACTCGCCCGCGAACGCGAACAGCACCAGCGCCAGCATCTCGAATCGGAACTGGTTACCGAAAAACTCCAGCAGCAAATGTCGGCGGTGCAGATGATGGCGCTTCAGGCGCAGCTCAACCCGCATTTTCTGTTCAATAGCCTCAATACGTTATCGTCGCTCATTGCCTCTGAACCGGCTAAAGCTGAGCGTTTTGTGGATGAAATGTCGAGTGTGTACCGGTATCTGCTACGTACCAACGATCACGAACTCACGACCCTGCAAACCGAACTGGCCTTTATCGATTCGTACTACCATCTGCTCAAAACCCGTTACGGTGCCGGTATCGACCTGATAAAAAATATCGACGATCCGTTTCTCCAGTACAAACTGCCCCCACTGACACTTCAATTGCTGGTCGAAAATGCCGTGAAACACAACATCGTATCAGCCGAACAACCGTTACGGATTCGACTCACGACAACTGAAGACGGATGCCTGATCGTCAGCAATACGTTACAGCGAAAAGCCACAAACCGGGTCAATTCCACGCAAAAAGGGCTGCTGAATATTTTGTCGAAGTATCAGTTGTTGGGCCAGCAGACGCCCAAAGTAGAAGAAACTGCCAACGATTTCATCGTTACGTTGCCGTTGATAAAGTAGGATATAGGCCCCGGCCCGTGCCGTCCGATGTTGTGGTCGCTGGCCCAACTAATTGAGTAGTTACAACCGACAGCCGGAGCCTGTCGGGGTCTTCCTCAACTACCGACTCTTCCCCAACACCACACCCACTGTAACCTGAATCGATGGATACCAGCCCTGACGGTAATGTGTGACAACGTTACGCTTGAATTGTGCGTCCTGATTGTCGTTAGTCCAGTAAAACGAATTCCAGTAGTTCTGATTTTGCGTGATTTGGCTGGTTGGAAACAGCTTGAACAGGTACTGCCCACCAAGGGACCCAGTCAACGTAACGCGTTTCAGGAAAGTTGCTTTTGCACCAAACAGCAGTTCGGGGGCCAGGGAAAAACCGGCGGCACGTAGCGAATCTGCCGAAACAGGATTGCGTGTATCATAAGCAAGCCGCAACGCTGAATAATCAACAATAGCACGCACCGAGCCAAACAGGGTCAGTTCATCGCCAATACCCAGACCCGGAACGTAGTAGCGGTAACCAGCCGCCATTCGCACGTTTTGGAAGCGTTCCGTGCGGGGCGGGTTGAAAAACAAACTATTACGCAGATTTTCGTTGTAGCTTAATGAAAAGGTTAGACTTTGCTGCTTGTCAACGTAGCGTTCGTACTGAAGAAGCTGGTTTCTGGGTAAGGCAAATCCAATGGGCGAAATCGACAACTCCTGCTGCTGAGCGAACGTAGCAATACCTGTCGTTAGCGTAAGAGAAAATAAGAGAAAGAAATTTTTCATACGTCGATTATACTGAATGTTTCTTTTGAAGTAAAAATAGTGACTGATTAAACTCAATACGTATGCGTATCACAAAAATAAATGAACCGGATTTTAAGGACTGGCAACAAATGGCCCTGGCGCTTTGGCCCGACACGACCGAGGCTGAAATGGCTGAAGTGCTGAACGAAATTTATCAATCTCCGAAACAGGAAGCCTTCATTGTTCGTGACAATCAGGGAGTAGCAATTGGCTTTATGAATCTGTCACTGCGGGTGGATTATGTACCGGGCGCTTCTCAAACACCGGTCGCTTTTTTGGAAGGTATCTACGTAGCGCCAGTTTCTCAGCAGCAGGGCGTAGGGCGGGCGCTCATCCGACAGGCTGAGGAGTGGGCAAGAGAACAGGGAAGTAAGGAACTGGCGTCCGACGTATTACTGGACAATACGTTGGGAGAAGCTTTTCATAAAGGCGTAGGTTTTGAAGAAGTAGAGCGGACAATTTCGTTTATCAAGCCGATTTAAACTGTAAATCAGCAAGTGTTACCACACACGTAGCGATTACAACGTTTCGTTTATCTTTGTTAGAAACGTAACAGCTTAACTTGATGCTTTCGCTGGTAAAACAACTTTGTTTAGGACTTGCACTGACTCTATTCAGGGTCGTTAGTTACGCGCAGTCGGTGCCCAACCCGACCGATACCAGCTACGTAATGGACCTCCTTAAAAAAGGAGAATCAATTGAGACAAGTGCACCGATCAAGGCGCTGAATAATTACCAGAAAGCGTACAGTTTCTCTCAGAAAATCAATTTTACCAAAGGCTATTTTGAGAGTGTACGGCTTATGGCGTACCAGCTTAATAACCTGGGACGGCACGATGAAGCCCGAAAGGTGGCGCTGGCTGCCGTTGAGAAAGCTAAACAGGATACGATAAAGCGGCATCTGGGGCTTAGCTATTTTGCCGTGGCCAACACGGCGTTGTTTATGGGGCGGTTTCAGGAAGCCATTCCCAATTACCAGCAGGCTGCCCGCTACATGCAGCTAGACGGAAGCCCGCGCAACGTAGCGGTTGTGAATCAGAACCTTGGATACATCTATAATAAGCAGAAGATGCGTGAAAAGGCACTGGAACATTACCGAAAAGCGCTTGCGTTCGATACCACCCTGACGGTAGATAAGGCCGACCGGCGGGCAATTGCCACCGATTATTTCAGCCTGGCTGTCGTATATAGCGACATGGGAAAAAGTCGCGAAACGATGGCCAATTATTTGAAAGCAAAACAATGGATTGATCCCAAAAACGACCTCGACTTTATGATCAATCTGTATAACAATATCGGATTCGAACACTCGCTGGCGGCCCGCTACGACTCGGCCCTTTATTATCGAAATGAAGCGCTACGTTTCAGCAGACAGTTAGGCAACACGCGGCACGAACTTGAGGTGCTGATGACATTAGCCCAAACCCGAAGTCAGATGAGGCAATTTGCAGCCGCCAAAAAACTGCTGGATGAGTCGCATTCCATTGCAGTAAAAAACAAGGCCGGCTTAACCGAATTTCGGAATATTTACCGCGAATACGCCATCGCCAATCAGGGTTTGGGCAACTTCAAAGCTGCTGCCAATTGGCTGGATAAATACATTGGCGTTGATGATTCGCTGAATAATCAGGAAACAAAAAGTTTGCTTCAGGACTACGAAGTGAAACTGAAACAGGCCGAATCTCGTGAGCAACTAGCTCAAAAACAGCTAAGTATCGATCAGCTTCAGGAAAAACAAAAACGCCAGAATCTTTATTTGCTGATTGCCGGTCTGGTCATTGTTGGGGTGGGAGGAGGGTTGGTATTTGCGTACCTCTACTACCGACAGCGCCAACGTACCGCCGACGAGGCTTTGCTGGCTGCCGAACGCCAGCGCGAACTGGCGGTGGTGCAGTCGGAACTGGAAGGCCAGCAAAAAGAGCGCCGACGTATCGCCAAAGAGATGCACGACGATCTGGGGGCTTCGTTGACGGCCATCGGGTTGTTGAGCGAGGTGGCGAAAACGAAGATGGGCGATAAAACGACCCCTGAAGTGGAAAAAATTTCCAGCATTTCGTCGGAGATGGTGACGTCTATGAATGAGATTATCTGGTCGTTGAACACCAAAAATGACAGCCTCAATGGGTTGATTGCATACACCCGCGCTTACGCCAGTGAGTTCATCGAAAATACGTCCGTTACGTTGAAAACCGACGTAACAGAATCTCCCCGCGAAATTGCGATACGTGGCGCCGACCGACGTAACGTTTTTCTGACGGTGAAAGAATCGCTGAACAACGTAGTGAAACACGCCCACGCCAGCGAAGTTCACCTGACCATCCGCCCCGACGCCGACCATTTATTCATTGAGGTACAAGACAACGGACGAGGTTTTACGCCCAACGAGAAGACAGCGTTACGTAACGGGTTGGGCAATATGCAGCAACGTATCGAAGAATCAGGCGGATGTTATGAAATTTTGTCCTCATCGGCCGGTACTTCCGTGAAAATCACCTATCCCTACCCACCCGTATCGGCCCCCAAAATACTGCAAACGTAGTATAGCTTTCCCCAAAAAAAACGGTGAATATTGCCAGATGAAAACCTCCATAACCGTTGCTATTGTTGAAGATAAAGAGCCTATTCGGCAATCGCTGGCTATTCTGGTCGACGGTGCCGATGGCTTTTTCTGTCAGGCTACGTTCGAGACGGCCGAAGCGGCTCTCGACTATCTGCCCGGTCACTGCGTCGACGTAGTGTTAATGGATATCGACCTCCCTGGCATGAATGGTATCGACTGCGTACGGCATCTCAAGCCAAGATGTCCTGATACTCAGTTCATGATGTGTACGATGTATGACGAAGATGAAACTGTTTTTGAAGCGCTCAAAGCGGGTGCGAATTCGTATATTCTGAAGCGCAGCCCGCCCCATAAACTCCTCGAAGCCATCACCGAACTGCACGAAGGGGGCGCTCCCATGAGTAGTACCATTGCCCGTAAAATTGCGGGTTCGTTCCACGTCAATCGCTCCACTCCAACCGAACTGGACGTACTGACCCCCCGCGAACGCGAAATTCTCGACCGCCTGTCGAAAGGCCACAGTCACAAAGAAGTAGCGGAAGAGCTATTCGTCAGCCCCACTACGGTGCGAAAACACATCTTCAACATCTATGAAAAGCTCCAGGTCCACTCGAAGGTGGAAGCGGTGAATAAGTACTTGGGACGTAGATAAAGAGCGAAAGAATGAAAGAGTGAAAGCCATCCGGCAGAGAAGCATCCGGATGGCTTTCACTCTTTCATTCTTTCGCTCTTTGATACTGCTCCTTAAAAATCATACAAATGCGGTATTGATGAGACTTGAAACGGCGGGTAGTTTTGCCTCGGTGATTGACGGAAATCACCTCGCAAACAACTAAAAGCCATGAAAACGATCCTTCTTTTCTTATTCGTTGCGCTGACCTTTACCGCCTGCAAAAAAAGTGAAACCGATATCGAGCCAGAGAATGCGGCCGACGTAGTAGCTGGTAATTATAAACTAAGTTCGTTTCGCTACGCAGCCGGCACCGACGAAATCGACCTGCCCAAATTGCCGTTAACCCAGTCGGGAAAAACCATTTCAGGAACGGTTAGTCTGGATGCTACGTCAGAAGATAACGTAACGATGACCTTAACGCTGAAAGCCACGGGCTCGCAGGATGCTTCCATTGATATCGATAACGTAGAAGTGAAAAAACGCGGAAAGGTTTACGGTCTCTACGTTGATGGCGAACAGGTAGCCGATGCCGACGGCGACAACATCATCTTCAACCTGAACGAGGAAGATCCCAGTACGGGAGAAACCCTTGAGCTGAAATTTACAGCAGCTAAATAAGTCAGTTCCGTTTGTTATCCACCATCCTTTCTTATCCCGAATAGCCTTTGGTTGTTCGGGATTTTTCATGAAAGGTAACTAATCAGGGTTTTCCTATACGCTATTTCAAAGGTTTCCCTGTAGTCGATTTCTAGGGTTTCCCAGATTGTGTCCCGGCCTGCTGACTGTCAATTTTGTCCTATTCAATTCAACAGAAACAGTCAGAAATCATGAACGCCATCGATACGATTTTTATCCTGATTTTAGCCGGTTATGGAGCCCATTATGCCTTTACCCTTGGTCGGGCGTCATCTGAACTCTATAAAGAAATGATGCGCATTGGCGCATTCGCCCAGGGGCGCATTAGTCGCATTCGCGAAAAACGAACGAATGGTGCGGTCAAGCTTTTTCCGACGATTGTTTTTGACGTCGACGGTACAGTTTATGAGGAAGAAGTAGATGCCACGACCGACATAGAGCAATTAAAAGTTGGTCAGTCGTTGCAGGTATATTACGTGCGTGAATCACCCACCGTCTGTTCGTGGGTAGGCCCGAGCTATTTCAACGATAAATCCTTCTACTATTATGCCGTCTCGTTTATTTTAGGAACAGTTGCTTTTACCGCACTAAAAGTCCTGTTTGCTTTACTCTGAAACAAAACATTCATAGGCGATTCGGGCTTTACATTTCAGGTAGGTAGCTATTTGTTACGATTGGTTTTAGGACCGATCCTGTCAACAGACTGAAATGATACATCCCTTCACAATCAGCGTCGATGAGAGTACGCTGGCCGATTTACGGTCAAGACTGGCGAAAACCCGCTGGCCCGATCAGATAGCGAATGAAAAATGGGAGATGGGTACCAACGAAGCCTATTTGCAGGAACTCTGCACGTATTGGCAGCAGCAATTCGACTGGCTCAAACAGGAAGCGTATTTGAATACGTTTGCTCATTTCAAGACAGAAATTGACGATATCGGTATTCATTTCATCCACCAGAAAGGCAAAGGGAAAACGTCTTTTCCGCTGTTATTGATTCACGGTTACCCCGATAGCTTCTTCCGGTTTCATAAACTAATTCCGTTACTCACAGAAGCCGATGAAGAGGGATTTTCGTTTGATGTCGTAGTGCCGTCTATGCCGGGCTATGGCTTCTCCGGTATTCCCGCAGAGGAAGGGATGGACCCGAAAAAAATGGCTGATCTGTTCGCCAGGTTGATGGTCGATGAATTGGGTTATGACGAATTTTTTGCGCATGGTGGAGATTGGGGAGGCAGTATCACCGAACAACTGGCGCTTTATCATGATGACCATCTCCACGCTATCCATCTGACAGATTTGCCGTTTCACCATACCCTCGAACAGCCCGATGATGCCAGCGACGCTGAGAAGAAATTCTTTGAAAAAATACAGAAATGGCAACGAACCGAAGGCGCTTACTCGATGATTCAGGCTACCAAGCCCCAGAGTTTGGCGTATAGTCTGACTGATTCGCCGGCTGGTCTGGCGGCATGGCTTATCGAAAAATTTTATGCCTGGAGCGATAATGGCGGGAATTTGGAAAATGCCTTTACGAAGGACGAGTTGCTGACAAATCTCACAATCTATTGGGTTACGCGAACCAGTAACTCGTCAATGCGGCTGTATTATGAAGCCATCAAATCGATCATGGCCGCTACATACAACCCACTTATCAAGTATAATCCGTTCGATAAAACGGGCAAAAAAACGGCTGTGCCTGCCGGATTTACGTTCTTTCCTAAGGATATTAGCGCTCCGCCCAGAGAGCTGGTTGAGCGTTATTTTACCATAGAACGGTGGAATGAAATATCATCGGGTGGCCACTTTGCCGCTATGGAGCAGCCTCAGGCACTGGCCGACGAAATCCGGCAATTTTTTAAGGGAATTCATCAATCAAAGAGTGAGTGATTTTCGATTAAGTTACTCATAAATGATTGTTTTGTCATGCTGACGAAGGAAGTATCTTAAGGGGTTAAGCAAAAGTAATGGTGTATTCTTGACCGACCTGACTTAGAATGCGCTCGACCGCTTTGCGCAGGCT